>NZ_QJUI01000020.1 GCF_004327285.1 Phytopseudomonas daroniae | reverse complement strand
CCGGCAGCGAACTGACCCTCAAGGCCGCTGGCAGCTTCATCAGGATCGACGGCGGCGGCGTGACCCTGAGCGGGCCGGTGATCAACATCAACTCCGGCGGTAGCCCGGGCAATGGCACCGGGGCGATACCGTTGTTACCGGGGCCGTTGAAACAGGCGGATGCGGATAAGGCAGGAAAACTTTTGATTCCGGCTCAACGGCAGGCGCTGTTACAGAAAAAACCGTTGTGCGCCATCTGTGAAGCAGCAAAAGCGGAGGCTCGCAATGCATGATTCACCAATGCCAGCGCTGCCGAGCGGCCTGCCTTGGAAAGCAAGCAGCTACCTGCTCCTTGATGCAATCAGCGTAGAAGCCTTACCGCAAAAACTTTACCAATGGTCGGAAAGCCCTATATTCGAGCCGCTGTACCTAGGAACCGAATGGCAGGAATTGATCGATCTGTCACCTTGCCTAATCGCGCTGAATGGCCCGCATGATCCGATACTGCGGGCTTTCCTCGACAACGCGAGCCAGGAATGGGGTTATCTAGCCTTCACCGATGCAGGATTCGACGAAACGTTGCGACACCTTCGCTGGCTACTGAAAGTCAAAGCCCAAGAGGGTGAGACGGCTCTCCTCCGCCTGGCAGACCCGGCTGTTGCTCACACCTTATTTACTCTAGGCAATACCAAGCTGTTCGGCCCAATTGAGTGGGTATGCACACCTGACTCACTGGAAGGGATTTGGCATACGCACCAACGCTCTGGCACGCCCACTGAACAAGATCATTCCCAACTCTACCGGCTGAACGATAAAGAACTGGATGCACTGAGTGAGGTGAGTTTCCGCCAAACCATTATTGCGCTGGATAAGCACCTGGACGCCTTCTTTCCTGCCTATAAACCGAGCATCCAAGGCCGTAACCGTGTTCGTCATATGCGCGATCTGGCCGAACGAGCATACCGAAACGGAATGTGTTCCGAACGCGAGATACTGCTTTTCGCCAACGTGTTCGGTTTTCTAGGCGATCAACCTCTGGAGAGCCATCCAGACCTTGCACATCTGCTCAACGAAACCTCATCGCTATCGCCCGGTCAACGTGTCGAGCATGCCGCACGCTTAGCCGAACAACGCGCCACAGAGACACAAGGGACGCTCTCATGACCGCGCAGACACCGCCACGCAACAACGCCAATCTCGCAGCCAATGCGGCCTCCTGCAGCGACAGCCGTTCGGCGACCAGCACCTGCCCGCTGATGAAACTGAAAGTACAGCTTCTGCCTCTGCGATATGGTTTAACTGAGCGAGTCGACCCCTCTGCCGATCTTCCGATGCCCTTCGCATTGCAGAGCCGACCACTGGGGGTACGCTTGGCTCGGGATGGCTACCTCTACATCATCGACAGCAGCACGGGCTGTCTGCACGAGTATCAAATCGAACAGGGCGCCATTACCAAGTTGCTGTGGAAAGATGCCGAGGTTCGCACCGATACCCGTAGCAACGCCATTGGCGAGCCACACCTGATCTTTCCCAGATCTACCAAACTGCATGTGGCCTACTCCGAACTGCAATGGACCGCGCGCAAGTGCACCCAGGTTCTGGCCAGCCGCGAGGATCGCGAACACTTCATGCAGGCCATCGACCTGAGCCGGGCCGATCCGCAGCGAGGCGGTACGCATCTGCTGACCCGTCAGCAGGCGCAAACCTGGCTGGCGGAGGTGGTGGAGAACAAGCTGCACACGGATGAGCAGGGCCAGCAGACCTTCCCGGAACACCAGCGCCAACCGGTCACTACCGGTGATCCCCACCCCGAGGAACTGCACGCCTATACCTGGGAAGACCCACCCCTGTTCCGCGATACCCAGATAGGCGAGCTGACCAGGCGGATTCTCCCGGCGTACGAACACGATGCCCTGTTCCTGGTGCTGCGCGACGACATCGGCGTGATGCGCGACCTGGCTCAGTATCAGGACAAGGTGGTCGGCTGGATCGAGGAATGGATCGAGGGCGGCGCGCAACCGGGAACCAACGAACGCGACTACGTGCTCGCCTGCTATATTGAATCGCTCTCGCAGATCAGTGAGGCGGACTTCGACAAGCTCGCCAGCCATTCGCAGTCGCCAGCGGTGCAGGCCATGCTGGGCAAGCTGGAGGCCCTGCCCGAAGCGGATCGCGCGCAGACCCGTGGCGCCGTGCTGACCTTCCTCAACAACAACGAGCCCTATCCTTCATCCGATGGCAGGGATCACCCCGCGCAGCTCCAGGCCGAGCTGGACGCCATACGGCTGAGCAGCCGCCGCTCCGGCGCGGTCGGCTTCGGCCTGCCGCTGACCCTGACCCGCGCCACCGAGCGCTACTACACCCGCACCAAGCTGCTCGACCTCGGCGCCCAGCGCGTATTCGTCGAAAGCGAACTCGATGCCCTCATCGCCCTCAGGAAGGAAC
Source organism: Phytopseudomonas daroniae (assembly GCF_004327285.1). Taxonomy (GTDB): domain Bacteria; phylum Pseudomonadota; class Gammaproteobacteria; order Pseudomonadales; family Pseudomonadaceae; genus Aquipseudomonas; species Aquipseudomonas daroniae. The sequence continues at coordinate 84,951 of NZ_QJUI01000020.1, read as the reverse complement.
AGGGCGGGCGGGTCAAGGACATGCTGCGCGGCGCCAAGTTCGGCCAGCGTGGCATCGACGACCTGATCGACAGACCCGCCATGGACGCCTTCCTGGCAGACCATCGCCCTAACTTGGCGCGCTGGAACACATTGCTTGATCGCATCACCGCAGACCGCACGCAGATGGTCACCGAACATCGCTTCCACCGCGCGGCCTGGTACTACGACGCCCGGCAGGCCGAACAAGTGGGGCTGGCGTTCGCCACGCAATACGCCTGCCTGAAGGACATCTGCCGCAGCGACGTGGCCAGCGAGGCGCTGTACGCCTGGCTCGAGGAAAATCCCCAGTACGACCGCCCGCTGTTCCATACCCTGCCGCTGAATGAGCAGAGCACGCTGGCCGTCCAGTACGCCCTGATCGGCGTGGCCGGCTACGCCGTGGCCAATGCCCTCGCCGAGTGGACGCAGAAGCTGAAGACCCTCGAACAGGGCAAGCTGCCGGCCCTCGACGAACTGCCGGAAGCCACCCGCGCCGTAGCCGTCAGCGCCCAGGCCGCGTTCGACCCGGCCCTGACCCTGGGCATCGGCCGCGCCATGGAGACCTTCTACCAGGGCGTGGGCCAACAGAAGGTGCCGGAACTGGACGAGCTGTTCCGCAAGCTGCCCAAGGTACTCCCCGCCCGCCTGCTCGACGCCGCGCAGCACACGGGGCTGACCTTCACCTTCGCCAGCGAGGCGGAAAAGGCCGTACTGCAACGCGACCTGCGCGATGTCATCGACGAGCGCGGCGAACTGCGCCGCCTGCTCAGGGAGCGCAAGCGGGTCAAGGCCAGCGCCGGGCACAAATCGGCCAATGCCCAGGCGCTGCTGGCCGAGATTCGCCGCGTCCGCGCGCAGCTCGACACCCTGGAGCCGCGCCTGGCGGCGGCCCTGAGCCCCATCGCCGAACTGCCGGAGAACAGCGTCCGCGTGGCCGGCGCGGCGCCGGGGCGCGCCGGCATCACCCTGATCCTGCCGCCCGCCCAGTTGCAGGAGGTGGCAGGTGGCTTGCGTAATCTGCGCAACGGCTACAGCACCGCCGGCAGCTTCAGCAGGCTGGGGGATGGGGTGGGGTTGGCGGTGTTCGTGGCGCAGATGGTCAATCTGGTGCAGACCTGGCGCGAAACCATGGCCACATCGGGGGAACAACGTGAGCTGATACCGTTGTTCGGCTCCATTTTTGCTACCGGTGCCGCAGGTTTTGCAGCAGCCCAGGCCATTGCCGATACGGCCCTGAGTGCTCGTAGCACCCAACTGGTGCAGGGCTTGCAGAACCATGCCTTGGAAGCGGTGCATGTGCAGATGGGCAAGCTGCATGTCGTTCTTGGTGGCTTTGGATATTTCGCAGGCGCTGTAGCCTCCGCCATAAGCAGCCTGGCCCACCATGGCGAGTGGCTGGGAGCGGTGCGCAACGGCAATGCCCGTGCCCAGCAGGGCGCGGCCCTAGCCCTGGCCGGTTCCAGCGGGATGCTGGCTAGCAACTCTTATGGCTTATGGCATACCGGGCGGGCCGTGCAGAGCGTGCTACAGGCCTCAACCCCCGCAGCCAAACGCACTGCCTGGGCAGTGGCTGGCACCCGGCTCTCCAGCGTATTCCTGCGCTTCAATATCGCCGGCGCCTTCTTTACCGCCCTGGAGCTGGGCGGCACCTGGTGGTACAACCGCAACGACACGACCCCGCATGACGACTGGCTGAGCAGCACCCCCTGGAGCCGCGATGCCGCCAAACGGCAAAGCTATCCCCTGGCAACCTACCAGCAACGCCTGCTCGGGGTGATCCAGGCGCCCTCGGTGCAGGTCGAGCATGGCAGCCATGGCAGTTGGTGGCGCGACTGGCTGCTGGCACCGGCCAGCAGCGAGATCATCCTTGCACTGCCGGGGCTGAGCCGGGCGGCGCTGGCCAAGCCGCTAGCTGGCCGGCCCACCGTGCGCCTTGGCCTCGCTGCCTACCGTATCCGCTCAGTGCGTTACGAGCGAGCGCATACCCAGGTACAGTGGCACCCCATCAGCGAACTGATCGTTGATGATCTGTCGCTCACCACCACCAATCCCCTGAAGCTACGTGTACCACGGCCAGCACCCCTGGCAGGCATTACCGGTGGTATTCCCAGTGAGGATCTGCTGCTGGATATGGTGATCGAAACGCTGGACGAGCAGGGACACTACCGGCCCGAGCGCCATATAATCCGCCTTTCCCCGCACCGGGAAGGCGACTACGCCCCCGCCCAGTACACGCCACAGGGCCAGGCCGCGCCGCTGTTACTGGTCGACCCACTTTTATTGCCGGAACCCGACGATGCCAACCGATAAGCCCATGGAAGCGCCCACTCTGGAACTGGACAAGCAGCATCGTGCGGGGGATGTGGTCGGCTTTCCCGGCGGCCTGGTCAGCTACCTGGCCCCCCTGCCGCTGCCCACCGGCCAGCCGGCCCAGGACTATGCCCATGCTGTGGGTGAGGTCAATGACACCTATCTGGACTTCGGGGTTGGTCTGCCCAATGTGTTTGCCTGGCAATTCCAGCTAGGCGGGCCATTTACAATTTGGATAATGTCCGTTGTCCTATCTCCTTTATTGATGCTCGTGGGCACCCCTCTATTGGGGGGGGGGCTTACTGTTGCAATAGAGTTGGCTGTAGGGATTTTTGAGCTTGGAATCACCATAGGCTCGGGAGCTGCATTTTTGGGTTTTCTGCTCCTTCTCTCTGCTTGGTGGACCCACCATATCAAGTACAAAAAAGTCATCCCCACCCGCTTCAATCGCCAACGCCGTGAAGTCTGCTTCGTCCCGGAGGGCCATAGCAAACCGATCTTCGTCCCCTGGGAATCCCTCTCCGCCTGGGTGATCCAAGCCCAGGGCGCTACCCAGTACGGTATCCAGCGCCAGTACGCCATGGGCGTCGGCTTCCATCATGCCGACAGCGGCCAGGACTTCTCCCTGGAATTTCCCTGCGCCGGCCTGCCCCTGGCCATCGCCAACTGGGAGGCGATCCGCGCCTATATGGAACATGAGGTGCACAGCCTCAAGGAGATTCAGGATCCGCTCGACCTGCAAGGCCCCGATGACCCGCCCCACGAAGGCCTGCACACCTTCCGCAACGCCCGCGAGCGCATGCGCCGCCGTTACCGCGAGGGCGAAGTGGGCGGGTTCTATGTATTCGGCTGGTACCTCTACCATGTGATGACCCTGTGGACGCTGCCCTTCCACCTCACCGAATGGGAAATCGGCAGGGTCAAGCGCATGCACCGCCAGGATATTCCCGAAGCCATGCGCGAATGGTCACAACCGCTGCCGCACGAGCAATGGGCCAAACCCAGTACCGAACTGCTCAGGCAGCGCGAACTGCTGGCCAATCTGCGCCAACATAATCCGCAAAGCTCGATCTTCGACCTGATGACCGAGGTGGGGCGCACGACTGTAACCGACAGGAAACAGGCTGGTGCCGCAAGCCGCTAATACCCAACCTGCCACCCCGCCCGGCCTGGATAAACCTCACAAGGCCGGAGATAACCTCGGCTTCCCAGGAGGGCGGGGTCAGCTACCTGGCACCACAGGTTTTGCGTCAACGGGATCCACAGCGCTCAAGCTTCGAAATATTTGCCCACTATCCGAACCGAATGAGCGTTGGGCGCCAACTAATAAACCCATGAAGGCGCTCGCTCTCGGTAACCGTCCGCCGATATCAACATCGAACCGGTTTTCCCGGAAACGCTAACTCTCGATGCAGACCAGTAACGCCCCGGCCCCGCGAGCCAATCACCAGTTGGCCGTGGCGGATCACTGCAACTCGAACGGATCGGCATCCTGGTGCGCCGGGAAGCGCTCGCGGTAGGCAGCCAATGCTGCGCCGTCGAGGCGCTGGTGGAACACGCCGGGCTTGTCATGCGCATCGAGAAGGCTTTCACCCTGGAAATCCAGCACCTGGGAGTCACCGCTATAAGGGTGCCCCTTGCCATCCACACCGATTCGATTCACCGCCGCCACGTAGCACAGGTTCTCGATGGCCCGGGCGGGCAACAGACGATTCCAGTGCGAGCGCCGCGCCGCTGGCCAGTTGGCGGTGTAGAGCAGCAGATCGGTGCCCTGTGGATCACGGCTCCAGACCGGGAAACGCAGGTCGTAGCAGATCAGCGGACGTACCCGCCATCCCTTGACCTCGAACACCACCTGCCGGTCACCCGCCGCGTAGTGCTGGTGTTCGCCCGCCATACGAAACAGGTGGCGCTTGTCGTAGTGCTCCACCGAACCATCCGGCCGCGCCCACAGCAGGCGATTGCGATAACTGCCGTCGGCGGCCTGGATGATCAGGCTGCCGGTGATCACCGCGCCGACTTGCCGTGCCTGCTCACTGAGCCAACGGCTGGTGGGCCCGTCTTCCGGCTCGGCCAGCTCGGCCGACTGCATGGAAAAACCGGTGCTGAACATCTCGGGCAGTATCACCAGATCGGCGCCAGCGGCCTGCTGCAGCTGCTTTTCGAAATGCGCGCGATTGGCCTCGGGATCGTGCCAGGCCAGGTCGCTCTGGATCAGCGCCAGTTCGAGGTTGTCTTGCTTGGTCATCAATAGCCCTCTCGAGTGATCTCGGCATGCTATGTGGTGGACAACGCTTCGCGGTTGTCCACCCTATACGGCCTGCAGTTTTTCCGCCGCCTGGCGCAAAGTGTCTTCACGCTTGGCGAAGCAGAAGCGCACCAGGCGCTGCGCGGGATCCGGTGCCTGGCAGAACACCGACACGGGAATTGCCGCCACGCCATGTTCACGGGTCAGCCACTGAGCCATTGCCACGTCGTCCAGATCCGGACGGATCGCCGAATAGTCGGCCAGCTGGAAATAGGTGCCCGGCGTGCGGCTGAAGGTGAAGCGTGAATCCGCCAGCAGGTCGCAGAACAGATCGCGCTTGGCCTGATAGAAACCGGGCAGTTCGTCCACGTGCTCGGGGCAAGCCGCCATGAAGTCCGCCAGCGCCCACTGCAGCGGTGTCACGCCACAGAAGCTGACGTACTGGTGGATCTTGCGCAGCTCGGCGCTCAGCGTCGGTGGCGCCACCACGTAACCGGTTTTCCAGCCGGTGACGTGGTAGGTTTTGCCGAACGAGCTGACCACAAAGGCCCGCCCATAGAGTTCGTCATGGGCCAGTACGCTGGCGTGCTGGCGGCCATCGAACACCAGATGCTCGTAGACTTCGTCGCTGATCAGGTAGATGTCGCGGTCGCGAATCAGCGCCGCCAGGCGATCCAGTTCGTCACGGCTGATCAGCGCGCCGCTGGGGTTGTGCGGCGTATTGAGGATGATCAGCCGGGTACGCGGGCTCAACGCTGCTTCCAGGCGCTGCCAGTCGATGGCGAAAGCGCCGCTGGCCAGCGGGACATGAACGCAGCGGCCACCGGCCAGGGTGACGCCCGGGTCGTAACTGTCATAGCTCGGGTCGAAGACGATCACCTCGTCGCCGGGGTGGATCAGTGCCTGGATCGCACAGAAGATCGCCTGGGTCGCGCCTGGGGTTACGGTCACTTCACTGTCCACGCCGACCTGGCGACCATAGAGACGCTCGATCTTCAGGGCGATCTGCTCGCGCAGTGCCGGCAGACCGGTCATCGGCGCGTATTGGTTGTGCCCGGCGGCGATGTGCCGGTTGACGGCCTCGCGCAGCGCCTCGGGCCCATCGTAGTCAGGGAAGCCCTGGGACAGGTTGATGGCGCCGGTCTGGGCGGCGAGCTGGGACATGGTGGTAAAAATCGTGGTGCCGATCGACGGCAACTTGCTGGCGAACATCGAAGCGTCCTGGGGCAGTTGAGGCAGACGCCGAGGATAGCCGATGGCGCGAAGCACACGCACCCGGTAATAATCGTAGGCCAACCGATGAGAAGCCCATGAACGTCGAAGACCTGCGCCTGTTCGTCACCACCCTGGACACCGGCAGTTTCACCGCAGCCGCCGACGCCCTCGGTGTGTCCAAGCAGTACGTCAGCCGACGTATCGCCGTGCTGGAGGAACTGCTCGGGGTACGTCTGCTCAACCGCACCACGCGCCGCCTACAGGCCACCGAGCTGGGTCTGCTGCTGTACGACAAGGCCACCACCATCCTGGCCGATCTGCGCGACGCCCAGGAACTGGTGTCGGCCCAGGGTGCTTCGCTACGCGGCACCCTGCGGGTCAGCGCGCCGATGACCTTCGCCACCCTGCACCTGAGCCACCTGCTGCCGCTGTTCATGCAGCAGCACCCGCACATCAATCTGGAAATCGACCTCAATGACCGCGCCGTCGACCTTCTCGCTGACGGTTACGACATGTCGATCCGCATCGGCACGCTGGAAGACTCCAGCCTGATCGCCAAGCGCCTGACCGACATGCAGACCATTCTCTGCGCCAGCTCGCCCTATCTCGACGAGCACGGCACACCGGAAAACCTCGATGACCTGCAGCAGCATGCCTGCCTGCTCTACGGCCATAGCCGGCATGTCGAATGGCGCCTGCGCGATCAGGGCAAGGCCCGCAACCTGACCATGCGCGGCCAGTTACGCGCCAACAACGGCGAACTGATCCGCGATGCCGCCATCGCCGGCATGGGCATCGCCTACCTGCCCACCTTCATCATCGGCCAGGCTCTGGAAAGCGGCGCACTGGTTCCGATACTCGATGGGCATTGGCCGGCTCCGGCGGCGGTCTACGCGGTGTACCCACAACACCGGCAATCCGCGCGGGCGGTGCAGGTGTTCTCGGATTTCATCAAGGAACAGATTCAGCATATGGGCCGCTGAGCTCCGGGAAACTGTCAACCTTAAAGAGACAATAATTCAATTTACAGCCAGCTAATCAATCCACTGATAGTCAGTAAGATCTCCTCCATGCCGCCGATATAAGGCCGCGACCATCAACAGGAGAATCATCATGCTGGCTATCCGTAAATCGACCGATCGTGGCCACGCCAACCATGGCTGGCTCAACTCCTTCCACACCTTCTCTTTCGCCAGTTACAACAACCCGAAAGAAAGAGGTTTCTCCGACCTGCTGGTGATCAATGACGACACCGTGGCCGCCGGCCAGGGCTTCGGCGAACACCCGCATCGCAACATGGAGATTTTCTCCTACGTGCTGGAAGGCGCACTGGAGCACAAGGACAGCATGGGCACCGGCTCGGTGATCCGCCCTGGCGACGTGCAACTGATGAGTGCCGGCACCGGTGTCTCGCACAGCGAGTTCAACCACTCGCCCCGCGACTCGGTGCACTTCCTGCAGATCTGGATCGTGCCGAGCGAGCGTCAGGCCGAGCCACGCTACCAGCAGGAGCACTTCAGCGAAGCGCAGAAACGCGGACGCCTGCAATTGATCATCTCACCGGACGGTGCCGACGGCTCGCTGTCGGTGCGCCAGAACGCGCGAGTCTATGCCGGGTTGTTCGACGGCGCCGAGCAGGCTCACTTGCAGCTGGACGAAAACCGCTACGCCTACGTCCATGTGGCTCGCGGCAGCGTCGAATTGAACGGCCAGCCGCTGCAGGCGGGCGACGGTGCACGGCTGCGCGATGTGCGGGATATCCGCCTGAGCAATGGCGAGCAGGCCGAAGTGCTGGTATTCGACCTGCGCCCCAACGAGCTGCCGTCGCTGTACTGACGCGTACCTCAACCGCAGGCTGCGGCTGGTACATACGAAAACGCCCCGGACAAAGCCGGGGCGTTTTCAATTTACTGACGCGTTCAGTTGCTGATCAGAGCGACCACTTCACCGAGAACATCAGGTTACGGGGATCGCCGTATACGCCGCCGCCTGAGCCGTTCGGGATACCGTCCCAATACTTCTTGTCGAAGACGTTGTTGAGATTGACACGTGCATCCCAGTGCTCATCGAAACGATAGCCTGCCATCAACCCAACCACCGAGTAGGCATCCTGTTCCGAATGGCCGGTACCGACGCGCCGGTAAGTATCGCTCTGCGCATAGACATCAGCGCCAACACGCCACTTACTCAGATCCCCCGTCAACTGATAGCTGGTCGCGGCCTTGAACAGGTGCTTGGGCTGGTGGGGCGCAAACAGCTTGCCTTCATTCGTAGCGTTGGCGTCCTTGACGTACTCACTAAGGAGATAAACGTAAGAAGCCGAGAATTGCCAGTTGGGTGTCAGTGCGCCACTCAATTCGGCATCGATACCTTGGCTGCGCACTTCGCCAGCAGCCCCGTAGCATGTACGGTTCTGACTCTGACAGCTTGTCGGATTGGGATCGAGTGCGTAAGCACGATTCTGCTGAGTCATGTCGAACAGCGCGACGGATGCATTGAGACCTCCGTCGAAGTACTCGCCTTTCAGGCCGATCTCGTAGCTCTCCCCCGTCATCGGCTCCAATACTGAATCAGACACATCCCGTTCGGTTTGCGGCTTGAAGATTTCGGTATAGCTCGCATACACCGAGTAGGTATCGTTGAGATCGTAGATCACGCCAGCATAGGGCGTCACCTCGCGAGTGACCTTGTAGGTATTGTCGCTCGAGCGGCTTTCATACTCGTACCAACTTACGCGCCCACCGATAATTACGTGCAGAGGATCGATGGGGTTAAAGCGTACGCCACCGTAAACAGCTTCTTCAGTCTGGGTATAGCGGGAAGCATAGGGGTTGCGGTCAGTAATCGACGGCTTGGCAATATTGTGGCCGAAGTTGTAGGGATTCACCGGTGTAGCAGCCCCCCACCATCCACCCACCTGATCGAATTTCTCCTGACGGCGACTGGCACCCAGGAACAACTCGTGTTCCTGTCCCAGGAGTTGAAACGGGCCGGAAAGCGAAGCATCCAGATTGGTCTGGGTATCCTTGTTGAAGTACTGCCCCGAGTACTGATTGAGGACGCCGTTCACATAGCTCAAATAACTGGAAAAAGTATCGGCCTCGGACCACATCTTGGCGCCCGCCAGCTTGGCGGTCCAGCCGTTGTCGAAGCGATGGGTCATATCGGAGAACAGCGTGTAGTTTTCCTGATCCCAGTACGACCAGTCATTGGACAGGAAGGTGGAACGAGAGAGATGAAGATCCTCACCATTGGGGCCGCTCGGCAGGCTGCCCCAGTCGGAGGTCTTGTCTTCACGCTGCTTGGAGGCACCGATGGTCCAGGTGGTCGCATCGGTCAGGTCAGCTTCAAGGATGCCGTAAAAAGTCTGGCGCTGGGTTTCACGCACATCGACGAAACTGTTGTTGTCCTCATAAGCCGCCACTACACGACCACGCAGGGTTCCCGAGTCGTTCAGCTTGTTAGACGCATCGACCTCGGTACGGTAGCGATCCCAGCTACCGGCACTCGCTGAAATACTCATTTGCGGCGTGTCGGTCGGACGCTTGCGCACCAGATTGACGGTCGCAGACGGGCTACCCGCACCAGTCATCAGGCCGGTTGCGCCACGTACGACTTCGACACGGTCGAAGATCGCCATGTCGGCCGAGGTAATGGTGTCCTGTGTGAAGGCGCTGGTGGTGGTCGGCAGCCCGTCATACATGATGTTATCGATCTGGAAGCCGCGCGCTTCAAAAGACTGACGATCAGAACCCGTCTTGTTCAGGGTGAGACCAGGGGCAGAGCGCACCAGATCCTGCAGATCGTTGATGCCCTGATCTTCGATACGCTGGCGGGTGATCACACTGACCGACTGCGGCGTTTCGCGAATCGACATCGGCAGCTTGGTCGCGGTGCTCATCGAACCGGTGGTGTAGGACTGCGTACCTTCGGTGGTTGCCGCTCCAGCAAGGCTACTCTGCGCGTTGATGTTCACCTCACCGAGCGTCAGCGTGCCATCGTTGCTGCCCAGCAGAGATACCTGCGCGGCATTACCGTTGACCGATGCACTAAGCCCACTACCCGCCAGCAGCTGGTTCAGGGCCTGGGCTGGCTCCAGGCTACCGCGTACTGCCGGGGCCTGCTTACCCGCTACCGCTTGCTCGTCGAAGATAACGCGCATGCCACTGGTGGCGCTCAATTGAGTCAAGGCACTGGATAAGGGCTGCGCTGGCAGGTCGAAATTGACTGGGGCAGCGAGCACATAGGTAGACAGGCACAATGACAAGGCACTGGCCAGAGCAGGATAGACTGGGCGAAGCATCGTTTGATTCCTAAATACGGATAGTGGTTTTGCTGACATTTGCCCAGTCCGTATGAGCAGCAGGAAAGCATCACCTGTTGTTGGCGCATGAGATGCTAACAATTCGGAATCAAATATAAAACTTAATTATTCTCATAAGCACTACACCCATTAGTCGCAAAGAATGGCTCTTCAGCCACGCAGCTCTATCGCTGAAGGAGATTGCCGGTGCAATGCGTGGCTCCCGCCCCTGCTGCCCAACCTGCCAGAAACAAATAAGCCTCCGATCATGCGTCAGTTGAGTCATCACGCTTTTAAGCGGTACAAGGCACCTGATTTTCAAGGCTGCCCCAGCGGCCTCTAGGCGCCCCAATACCCGTGCCTTAGAATGAGCATCCGCCGCCTGCCGGCCATCTGATCAGTCGGAAACACCATGCGCTGGTTACTCGCCCTTCTCTGCTTCACGCTGTCCTTCGCGAGTCATGCCGCCACAGCACCCGCCTCGACCGCAGTGACCGTCGACAAGATCCTGGTGGAAAAATCCGAGCGCCGGCTGCATCTGATTGGCCAGGGTGAAACCCTCAAGTCGTACCGGATTTCCCTGGGCAAGCAGCCAATCGGCGCCAAACAGCGCGAAGGCGACCTGCGCACGCCGGAAGGTTTCTACTGGATAGACTGGCGCCGCAAGAGTGAGAACTACCAGTTGTCCATGCACATCTCCTACCCCAACGCTCGCGACCAGGCCCAGGCGAAAGCCGCCGGCGCAAAACCGGGCAGCATGATCATGATCCACGGCACACCGCAGGACGATGAATACCCCGAGTGGTTCTTCCACACCCTGGACTGGACCGAAGGCTGCATCGCCATGAAGAATGCCGACATGCGCGAGGTCTGGGCACTGGTGAAAGATGGGACGCTGATCGAAATCAGGCCCTGACAAGGATCACAAGGCTCGGTATCAGCGTGAGGAAGCGAATCAGAACTGCAGGTCGGACAGACGCCACACCTCGAAGGCAGGCATTTCGTAGGGATGGGTATTCTTCAGGGCCTTGACCGCGTTGTGGATCAGCTCATCGGCGACCACCATTTCGACCTTCCATTCGGCGATCGTTTCCAGCTCACCGCTCTGACCAAGAAACGGCGTGCTGCCTTCCAGAGGGCGGAACTGGCCGCGGCCAAGGGTTTGCCAGCAGCATTGCTCGTAATCGCCGATGCGTCCGGCGCCAGCCACGAATACGGCCGACTTCACGCTTTCCAGATGACTCTCCGGAACGTAGAAACAAAATTTGTACATCAACTACTCCGCTGCAAGTCGCTGAAAACAATGAGCTAATCATGCCACAGCATAATGGCCCATTGCCGTGCCGGGTTCGTGATGCAGCCGACACTGCTGACATATCGACTCGCCTCAGCGAGCGCCGTTCCCTAGCGGAAAGGCGCTGTAACGGGATTGGGGTGGCTCTGGCAATCATGGCGTGGCGCACACCTCGCCAGGCGGTGTTGTGCGGTGCGACGATGGTGGGTTTCTAGCGATCTTACAGGCGTTTCACCCACCCTACAGGTACTGCGCTACTCGTGCTGCAAAACGAAAAACGCCAGGCAATGCCTGACGTTTTTTATGGCCTGCCATCCCTGGCGGCCACCCTTCGGGCCGTCGCAAGCGACGTTAAAAATAACTCCCGGCTATTTTTTCACTGCAAGTCGGTGATCAGTCGACCCATACCCGGGCGTTGCGGAACATGCGCAGCCAGCCACCATCTTCCTGCCAGTCATCCGGACGCCAGGAGTTCTGCACGGCGCGGAACACGCGCTCCGGGTGCGGCATCATGATGGTGACGCGACCGTCGCGGCTGGTCAGGCCGGTGATCCCGCGCGGCGAGCCGTTGGGGTTGGCCGGGTAGGCTTCGGTGACCTTGCCGTGGTTGTCGACGAAACGCAGCGCGATGGTGCCGGACAGGTCGGCTTCCAGCAGCGCCTCTTCGCTTTCGAACTCGGCATGACCTTCACCATGGGCGATGGCGATCGGCAGGCGCGAACCGGCCATGCCGCGCAGGAAGATCGACGCCGATTCCTGCACCTGCACCATGGCCACACGGGCCTCGAACTGCTCGGAGCGGTTGCGCACGAAGTGTGGCCAGAACTCACTGCCCGGAATCAACTCGTGCAGGTTGGAGAGCATCTGGCAACCGTTGCACACACCGAGGGTGAAGCTGTCCTTGCGTTCGAAGAAGCCCTGGAAAGCATCGCGGGCACGGGCGTTGAACAGCGCCGACTTGGCCCAGCCTTCACCGGCACCGAGCACGTCGCCGTAGGAGAAGCCACCGCAGGCGACCAGGCCCTTGAAGTCATTCAGATCGACACGACCGGCGAGGATGTCGCTCATATGCACATCAACCGATGTAAAGCCGGCGCGGTCGAAGGCTGCGGCCATTTCCACCTGACCGTTGACGCCCTGCTCACGCAGCACGGCGACCTGCGGACGCACGCCCTTCTTGATGTAAGGCGCGGCGATGTTGTCGTTGACGTCGAAGCCAAGCTTGACGCTCAGGCCGGGGTTGTCTTCTTCCAGCAGCGCATCGAATTCCTGATCCGCGCAGTCGGCGTTGTCACGCAGACGCTGGATGCGATGGCTGGTTTCAGCCCACTGACGTTGCAGCAGACGACGCTGGCCTGCGAATACAGGCTGGTCGTTGAAACTGATGGCCACGTCGCCGTTGTTGACCGGCTGGCCGATCACCGCGACGCAGTCGCCGAGGCCGGCAGCGCTGAACTGCGCCAGCACGTCCGGGGTGGCGTCCTGGCGTACCTGGATCAGCGCCCCCAGCTCTTCGTTGAACAGGATGGCAGCCAGTTCCTCACGGCTCTCGGCCAGGCCGTCGAGCTGCAGGTTCAGGCCGCAATGACCGGCGAAGGCCATTTCCAGGGCGCTGACCAGCAGGCCGCCGTCGGAACGGTCGTGGTAGGCCAGCAGGTGACCATCGGCGTTGAGGCCCTGGATCACCGCGAAGAACGCCTTGAGGTCTTCGGCGTCATCGACATCCGGCGCTTGGCGGCCGAGCTTGCTGTAGACCTGAGCGAGGATCGAGGCGCCCATACGGTTCTGGCCACGACCGAGGTCGATCAGGATCAGATCGGTCTCGCCCTTGTCCATGCGCAGTTCGGGGGTCAGGGTCTTGCGCACATCGGCGACCGGCGCGAAACCGGTGACGATCAGCGACAGCGGCGAGGTGACACTCTTATCAAGGCCCTCTTCGCTCCACTTGGTCTTCATCGACATCGAGTCCTTGCCCACCGGAATGGTCAGGCCCAGCTCCGGGCACAGCTCCATGCCGACGGCTTTCACCGTGTCGTACAGACGCGCGTCTTCACCCGGGTGACCGGCGGCGGACATCCAGTTGGCCGACAGTTTGATGTCGGACAGTTTCTCGATGCGCGAAGCAGCGATGTTGGTCAGCGTCTCACCGATCGCCATCCGCCCGGACGCCGGGGCATCGAGCAGTGCCAGCGGAGTGCGCTCGCCCATGGCCATGGCTTCGCCGGTATAGACGTCGAAGCTGGTGGCGGTGACGGCAACATCGGCCACCGGAACCTGCCACGGGCCGACCATCTGATCGCGGGCGACCAGGCCGGTGATGGTGCGGTCGCCGATGGTGATCAGGAAGCTCTTGCTGGCCACGGCCGGGTGATGCAGCACGCGCTCGGCGGCTTCGCCGATGTCCAGGGTGCTCGGGTCGAAATCATCGCCCAGCTCGGCTTCACGGGTCACCGAACGGTGCATGCGCGGCGGCTTGCCGAGCAGCACTTCCAGCGGCATGTCCACCGGAGTGTTGCCGAAATGGCTGTCGGTGACGGTCAGTTGCGGCTCTGCGGTGGCCTCGCCGACCACGGCGAACGGGCAGCGCTCACGCTCGCAGATGGCCTGGAAACGCTCGAAATCGACGGCGCTGACGGCCAGCACGTAACGTTCCTGGGATTCGTTGCTCCAGATCTCGTGCGGGGCCATGCCCGGCTCGTCGTTGGGCACGTTGCGCAGTTCGAAGCGGCCACCACGACCACCATCGTTGACCAGCTCCGGGAAGGCATTGGAGATGCCACCGGCGCCGACGTCATGGATGAAGGCGATGGGGTTCTTGTCGCCCAGTTGCCAGCAGCGGTCGATGACCTCCTGGCAGCGGCGCTCCATTTCCGGGTTCTCGCGCTGTACCGAGGCGAAATCCAGATCGGCGGAGCTGGCGCCGGTGGCCATCGACGAAGCAGCGCCGCCGCCCAGACCGATCAGCATGGCCGGGCCGCCGAGCACGATCAGCTTGGCGCCAACGGTGATCTCGCCCTTCTGCACATGATCTTCACGGATGTTGCCCATGCCGCCAGCGAGCATGATCGGCTTGTGGTAGCCACGCACTTCTTCGCCGTGGGGCGTGTTGATCGATTGTTCGAAGGTGCGGAAGTAACCGGTCAGGGCCGGACGACCGAATTCGTTGTTGAACGCGGCGCCGCCCAGCGGGCCTTCGATCATGATATCCAGCGGGGTGACGATACGCTCGGGCTTGCCGTAGGCCTGTTCCCAGGGCTGTTCGAAGCCGGGGATGTTCAGGTTGGAGACGGTGAAACCGGTCAGGCCGGCTTTCGGCTTGGCACCACGGCCGGTGGCGCCTTCGTCGCGAATCTCGCCGCCGGAACCAGTGGATGCACCGGGGAACGGGGCGATGGCGGTCGGGTGGTTGTGGGTTTCCACCTTCATCAGGATGTGCACCGGCTCCTGCACCGCGCCGTACTGGCGGGTTTCAGGATTGGGGAAGAAACGCCCGGCGGTGTGGCCTTTGATCACCGAGGCGTTGTCCTTATAAGCGGACAGCACGCCTTCACTGTGCATCTGGTAGGTGTTCTTGATCATGCCGAACAGGGATTTTTCCTGGTTCTGGCCGTCGATATCCCAGCTGGCATTGAAGATCTTGTGACGACAATGCTCGGAGTTGGCCTGGGCGAACATCATCAGTTCGATGTCGTGCGGGTTGCGCGAAAGATTCTGGAAGGCGCTGACCAGGTAATCGATTTCGTCTTCGGCCAGGGCCAGGCCCAACTCGATGTTGGCCTTCTCCAGCGCGGCGCGGCCGCCACCGAGGATGTCCACGGCGGTCAGCGGCTTGGGTTCGGCATGGCTGAACAGCTTGTCGGCATCCTGCAGGTTGCTCAGCACCAGCTGGGTCATGCGGTCGTGCAATACGGCGGCAGCCTGCTGCACATCGGCGTCGCTCAGTTCGCCCGAGACGTAATAGGCGATGCCCCGCTCCAGGCGGCGAATCTTGCCCAGGCCGCAGTTGCGGGCAATGTCGCTGGCCTTGCTCGACCATGGCGAAATGGTGCCGAAACGCGGGATGGTCAGCAGCAGGCGACCGCTGGGCTCCTGCACCGGAACACTCGGGCCGTACTTCAGCAAACGGGCCAGCACTTGCTCTTCGTCGGCACGGAGCGCACCGTCGACATCGGCAAAGTGTGCGAACTCGGCGTAAAGGCCGGTCACAGCAGGCACCTTGCTGGTCAGTTGCTCGAGCAATTTACCGTGGCGAAAAGCAGAAAGGGCGGGAGCGCCGCGCAGGATCAACATCGGGGACAGCCTCTGGGAAGGGGGTGTACTTTGAGGCCGTGCATTCTAGCCTAAAGCATCGTTCGCGGCACGCCCGCTCGTGCCGTGCGGTCATCGGCCAAATCACACTCCTGCATCGCCTGAAATGCACCGAAAAAGTGTGTTTGCCTAGCAGAGCGCAGCGCTGCTGTCCAGATATGGAACGGCACGACGTTGTCGTATACTGCTCCGATGCCCTCCCCCAACCTGATTGGCAAGCGCTACGCCGGCTGGCTCTCGGCGATCGGATTACTCCTAATGCTCAGCGGCTGCGCGGAACCTCCCAGCAGCCTTGAGCGCATCAAGGAGGAAGGCGTGCTGCGCGTGATAACCCGCAACAGCCCGGCCACCTATTTCCAGGATCGTAACGGCGAAACCGGCTTCGAGTACGAGCTGGTCAAGCGCTTCGCCGACGACCTCGACGTCAAGCTGGAAATCCAGACCGCCGACAACCTCGATGACCTGTTTTCCCGCCTCGGCCAACCCAACGGCCCGGTGCTCGCTGCCGCCGGCCTGGTGGAAAGCCAAGGTCGCCAGCAAAGCGCCCGCTTCTCCGTGCCCTATCTGGAAGTGACCCCGCAGATCGTCTACCGCAACGGCCAGCGCCGCCCCAGCCGCCCCGCGGATCTGGTCGGCAAACGCATTCTGGTGCTCAAGGGCAGCAGCCATGCCGAACAGCTGGCCGCACTGAAGGCAGAGGAGCCGGAATTGCAGTACGAGGAATCGGCCGATATCGAGGTAGTCGACCTGCTGCGTATGGTTGATGAAGGGCAGATCGACCTGACCCTGGTCGACTCCAACGAACTGGCCATGAATCAGGTGTATTTCCCCAACGTGCGCGTCGGCTTCGACCTTGGCGACTCGCGCAATCTGGGTTGGGCCGTGGCGCCCGGCGAAGACACCAGCCTGCTCGAGCAGGTCGATGGTTTCCTGCGCCGCTCTCAGGATAACGGCAGCCTGCAACGCCTGAAGGAACGCTATTACGGCCACGTCGATGTGCTCGGCTACGTTGGCGCCTATACCTTCGCCCAGCACCTGCAGCAGCGCCTGCCACGTTACGAAAAAGATTTCCGCAAGGCTGCCCAGGCCAATGGCCTGGACTGGCGAATGCTCGCCGCAGTGGGTTATCAGGAGTCCCTCTGGCAACCCGGCGCCACCTCCAAGACCGGTGTGCGCGGTCTGATGATGCTGACCCTGCGCACCGCCCAGGCAATGGGTGTGTCCGACCGTCTCAACCCGCAACAGAGCATCCAGGGTGGCGCCAAGTACCTGGTGCACGTCAAGGAACAGCTGCCGGACAGCATTCAGGAACCGGATCGCACCTGGTTCGCCCTCGCCTCCTACAACATCGGCGGCGGACACCTGGAAGACGCCCGCAAGCTGACCGAAGCCGAAGGGATGGATCCCAACAAGTGGCTCGACGTGCAGAAAATCCTGCCGCGACTGTCGCAAAAGCAGTGGTACAGCAAAACCCGCTATGGCTACGCCCGCGGCGGTGAGCCGGTGCACTTCGTGCGTAACATCCGCCGCTACTACGACATCCTCACCTGGGTAACCCAACCGCAACTGGAAGGCAGCCAGGTCGCCGAAAGCGGCCTGCACGTGCCCGGCGTCGCCAAGGATCACCCCGAGCAGCAGGACAAGCTTTAAAGCATCCGACCTGAAAGGCCCGCTTGCGGGCGATATCGATTGCCAGACCGCATCGCTGGCAAGGCTAGGCGCCCCCGCAGCTCCTACAGTGTGATAACGATGGTTTTTCACATGGAGAGGCACTGGAATGGATTCCAGCCACTTTGCCCGACGAGGGCATGCTCTGCGCTCGGGGCGTTTTTCCGAGCAGGGACGTATCTATCTGCTGACTACTGTCACTTTGAACCGACAGCCATTTTTCCATGACTGGAACCTCGCTCGCCTATTGGTGGCGGAGATGCGGCGACTACACGATGACAAGCATTTGTGCTCGTTAGCCTGGGTGGTCATGCCAGATCATCTGCACTGGCTGATTCAACTGGAAAACATGCCGCTGGAAAAACTGATGCGGCAACTGAAGTCGCTCAGCGCCATCAGCGTCAATAACAGCCGCGGCCGCAGTGGCCGCCTCTGGCAGAAAGGCTTCCACGACCATGCCCTGCGCAATGAGGATGAACTTCTGCCCACGGCACGCTATGTCGTGGCCAATCCTCTGCGTGCAGGGCTGGCTCGCCATATCGGGGACTATCCCTTTTGGGATGCCGTCTGGCTGTGATATCACGGATGATCGCCGGCAAGCCGGCTCCTACCGGGTGCATGTAGGAGCCGGCTTGCCGGCGATTCTTTTCTTTATCGCGCCGCTTGCGTGTGCTGATCCTCCGCGATCGCTTTGCGCACATCCCCCGCCAGACTGAAATCGAACGCCTGCTGCACGTCCAGCTGTTTCGGCAGCACGCCATGGCGGTGGAAGAAATCCGCGGCTTTCTGCAGGCTGGTCGCCACTTCCTCGTCCAATGCGGCGGGCTGGATACGGGCTTCTTCTACCCAGCGACGGGCCACGTTCTGGGGAATGTTGAGGTCTTCGGACAGCGCGTCAGCCATTTGCTGCGGATGGGCCAGCGCCCATTGCTGCGCCTTGGCCAGGCGGATCAGCAGGTCGCCGATAGCGGCCTTCTTGTCGGCATCGGCCAGGGCCTTTTCGCTGGCCAGGGCGTAGGAGTAGCCACTCATGATGCCGCGCCCGTCACCGATTACTCGCGCGCCATCGATCAGGATGGCGTTGGAGGTGTAGGGTTCCCATGGCACCCAGGCATCCACCGAGCCACGTACCAGCGCTGCACGGCCATCGACCGGGCCGAGGAAGGAGAAGGTCACGTCCTTGTCGGTCAGGCCGTTCTTCTCCAGCAGGCCAAGCGCCAGAAAATGCCCCCAGCCGCCACGGTTGACGGCGATACGCTTACCCTTGAGATCGGACACGTTCTGCGCCGCCGAATCCTTCGGCACCACCAGAGCCACGGTCGCGGTGTTGTAGCGCCAGGCGCCAACCGCCTTCAGCTGGGCGCCAGCGGCATGCACGAACAGGAACGGAATATCGCCAGTGAAGCCGACATCCAGGGCATTGGCATTCAGCGCTTCGAGCACCGGGGCACCCGCGGCGAATGGCGTCAACTCGACCTTGTAATCGAGATTTTCCAGCTCGCCCGAAGCACGCAGCGAGGCGTAGCGGTCGCCCTTCACGTCGCCGAGGCGGATGGTGACGGGCTCGGCTGCCTGCAACAGACCGCTGAACGACAGGGCAGCGAGAACCGCTGTGACGATAAAACGGGAACGGGACATGCGACAGACTCCAATGGCGATTACGCGACAAGAGCTGCTGCGTGGGTACGCTCACAAGACTCGAAAGAAAATGATGTTGACGCTGCCTGCTCCGCCGGTGCGGTGGCAGACCCTGGCTTATTTGAAGGCGTCGCCGAACGAGGTATCGATAACGCCCTTGGTGTCGAACGCCTTGGGCAGTGCGCCGGTTTCGACGAGGAAATCGGCAGTGTCCTGATAGTCGCGAGCCGCCTGCTCATCCACCGGGCCGACGCTCATGTTGGCCTGGCCAATCCAGTGGCGGGATACGGCCTGATCGAGGCTGGCTTTCTTCGCCCACAGGTCGGCGTAGGTTTCCTTGTTCGCTTCGACCCAGGCTCGGGCTTTCTGCAGACGGCTGAGGAAATCGCTGATCGCAGCACGTTTCTCATCCAGGGTGTCGGCGTTGGCCGCGATGCTCGACAGCCCCGGCATCAGGTCACGTGCGGTGATGATTGGTTTGGCGCCGGAGAACACGATCTGCTGGGAAATGTAGGGTTCCCACACCGGAAACGCGTCGATGCTGCCTTGCGGCAAGGCCGCGGCGGCGTCGATGGGCATCAGCTTGACGAACTCCACGTAGTCGCGAGGCAACCCGGCTTTCTCCAGGGCGCGCAGGGTCAACTGCTGGCTCCAGGCGCCCGGCCAGTAAGCGACCTTCTTGCCTTTCAGGTCGGCGATGGTCTTGGCCGGCGAATCCTTGGGCACCAGCAGGGCAATGGTGTCCGGATTCTGCCGCGACACGCCGATCAACTTCACCGGCGCACCCTTGGCAGCCAGGAAGATAAAACCCGAATCACCGAGAAAGCCGAGATCCAGCGCGCCGGCATCCAGGCCTTCAGCGACTGGTGCGGCGGATTGGAAATGTTTCCAGTCGACCTTGTAGGGCGCGCCCTCCAGCACACCGGATGCCTCCACCGAAGCGCGGACGTTGTAGTAGTTCTGGTCACCCACGCGCAGGGTGATCTGCTCGGAGGCCTGAACCAGAGGTGCAGCCAGGAACGCGCCGGCCAGTGCGGTGCGCAACAGTGCGGACAGTTTCATTGCGATGGATCCTCGGAATTGCCGGGCGCCAAGCGGGCGACCTGCTCGTGAATGGCGGGAATCAGCCCCTGCCCGTAAGTGATGGCATCGCCCAATGGGTCGAAACCGCGAATCAGAAAGGTGGAAACACCGAGTTTGTAGTACTCGCCCAATGCGGCGGCGACCTGTTCCGGCGTGCCGACCAGCGAGGTGGAATTCCAGCGGGCACCGGTCAAACGGGCAACGCCCATCCACAAACGACTGTCCAGCACCTCGCCCTGCCCCGCTGCCGCCAGCAGGCGCTGGGAACCGACGTTCTCGGGTGCGTGCTCGGTGAGGGGCAGCCCCAGACGGGTACGGTTTTCGCGAATCTGTTCGAGTATCTCGGCAGCACGTTTCCAGGCCGCCTCTTCGGTGTCGGCAACGATGGGCCGGAACGACACCGAGAACCTGGGCGTGCGACCTCGCGCCGCGGCCGCAGCCCTTACGCTGGCGACCTGCTCAGCCACCGAAGCCAGCGGCTCGCCCCAGAGCATGTAGGTGTCCGCATGCTGCGCCGCGACCTGCACCGCCGCAGCCGATGCACCGCTGAAATAGATCGGGATGTGTGGCCGTTGGCTGCAACGCACCGCCGGCGAGGCGCCCTGGAAGCGATAGAAATCACCACTGAAATCCACCGGCTGCTCGGCCGTCCAGATCGCCTTCAGTGCCTGCAGGTATTCTTCGGTGCGGGCGTAACGTTGCGTGTGATTGAGGTAATCGCCGTCACGCTGCAGATCCTCATCATTGCCGCCACTGACCACATTGAGTGCCAGGCGTCCGCCGCTGAACTGATCCAGGGTGGCGAGCTGTCGGGCGGCCAGCGACGGCGCGATCATGCCCGGCCGGTAAGCCAGCAGAATGCCCAGCTTGCGTGTCGCGGCGGCAGCGAAGGAGCTGACCACCGCGCCTTCCGGGCCGTTGGAGAAATAGCCGACCAGTACGCGGTCGAAGCCCGCCTCTTCATGGGCCTGGGCGAACCGGGCGACGAACGCCGGATCCACCGCATCACCCAGTGGCTGATCCACTTCCGAAGCCGGCGCGGCCGTGATCATGCCGATGATTTCGATGCTCATGTCGCAATTTCCTGTCACGTGGTCATGTCCGGGAGCCAAGCTATTGCGGACGCCTCACTTATAATAAAAACGTCTTTACTGGCTAGTTCTTATAAAATTTATAGAGAGACGAGCAGAAAATGAAATTCATTTTAGGAATATCCTAATATGCAAAATAATTAAAAATCGTGAGACAGGCTCAAGCGTGCGCCACAAGCCCATAAAAGGCCGGAAGCAGAAATGATCCGAGGCGCGAAGCAGAGGGAGAAAAAACGCTGGCAACACGAAAGGCGGTTCGAACGACACACCTGAAATTACTCAATCCGCATATTAGCTTATGCATAAATTGAATTTTTATAATCAATAACGGATTGCTACCTTAGCGCTAAACCGCTACGGATTACCTGCCATGAGCCCCCCCGCCACCCCGCAACGCCTGAACGCCTTCGTTCACGGCCTCTCAGAACTGCTAAACCGTGCCCCCGATGAAGCCACTCTGATCGAACAAGGCGGCGAGCTGCTGCAGCAACTGATCAGCCACGATGACTGGCTGCCGAATGAACTCGCGCAACCCAGCACCGAGCGCTACCAGCAATACCTGCTGCATCTCGACCCTGCGCAACGTTTCTCGGTGGTCAGCTTCGTCTGGGGCCCGGGGCAAAGCACCCCCGTACACGACCACCGCGTCTGGGGGCTGATCGGCATGCTGCGTGGCGCAGAGGACTCCCAGAGTTTCACCCGCCACGCAGATGGACGCCTGGAAGCCGATGGCGACGCCGTGCGTCTGCAGCCCGGCCAGGTCGAAGCGGTGTCGCCACGCATCGGCGATATCCATCAGGTCAGCAATGCCTTCGACGATCGCGTGTCGATCAGCATCCACGTCTACGGTGCCGACATCGGCGCGGTGAATCGCGCCGTGTACCGTGAAGACGGCAGCGAGAAACTGTTCATTTCCGGCTACTCCACGCCTCCCTCCATTGCCCAACGGCAGCCTGCCCAACACGAGTCCTGAACTATGAGCCATGTCGTAACCCGCTCTTTCGCCGACATCCGCACCGCCCTGCTGCAACAGCAGGAAGTCGCCTTGATCGATGTGCGCGAAGAAGCGCCCTTCGCCGAAGAACACCCGCTGTTCGCCGCCAACATCCCACTGTCGAAACTGGAGCTGGAAATCTACGCACGGGTGCCGCGCCGCGACACCGCGATCACCGTCTATGACGATGGCGAAGGCCTGGCCCAGGTCGCCGCCGAGCGCCTGCTGAAACTCGGTTACAGCAACGTAGCCCTGCTGGCAGGCCAACTGGCCGGCTGGCGCAACGCCGGTGGCGAGCTGTTCCGCGATGTCAACGTACCGAGCAAGGCCTTTGGCGAGCTGGTGGAAAGTCAGCGCCACACCCCGTCGCTGGCCGCCGAAGAGGTACAGGCCCTGCTCGATGCCAAGGCCGACGTGGTGGTGCTCGACGCCCGCCGCTTCGACGAATACCAGACCATGAGCATCCCCACCGGGATCAGCGTGCCCGGTGCCGAACTGGTGCTGCGTGCCCGCGAACTGGCGCCGAATCCAGCCACGCAGATCATCGTCAACTGTGCCGGCCGTACCCGCAGCATCATCGGCACCCAGTCGCTGGTGAATGCCGGCGTGCCCAACCCGGTCGCCGCGCTGCGCAACGGCACCATCGGCTGGACGCTGGCCGGTCAGCAACTGGAACACGGCCAGAGCCGCCGCTTTGGCGAGGTCAGCGCGAGCAACCACGAACAGGCCGTACAATCTGCCCGCGCCGTGGCCGACAAGGCCGGTGTCGGCCGTGCCACGCTCGAACACCTGGCGAGCTGGCAGGCACAACCGGCACGCACCACCTACCTGTTCGACGTGCGCACCCCGGAAGAATACGAAGCCGGCCACCTGCCCGGCTCGCGCTCCACGCCGGGCGGCCAGTTGGTACAGGAAACCGATCACTTCGCCAGCGTACGCGGTGCGCGCATCGTCCTGGCCGACGACGACGGCGTGCGCGCCAACATGAGCGCCTCCTGGCTGGCTCAACTGGGCTGGGACGTGCATGTGCTGGACAATCTGCCGCCGAGCGCCTTCAGCGAAACCGGCGCCTGGCCCGCTCCCCTGCCCGCCCTGCCACAGGCCGAGGAAATCAGCCCGCACACCCTGCAAACCTGGCTAGCGGCAGGCGACACCGTGGTGATCGATTTCACCACCAGCGCCAACCACGTCAAACGCCATATTGCCGGAGCCCACTGGGCCATCCGCGCACAACTGCCGCAAGCCCTGGAAAACCTGCCAGTGGCCGAGCGCTACGTACTCACCTGCGGCAGCAGCCTGCTGGCTCGCTTCGTGGTCAGCGAACTGCACACCCTGACCGGCAAACCGGTGTTCCTGCTCGCCGGTGGCAACGCCGCCTGGTTCGCCGCAGGCCTACCCGATGAATCCGGCGAACAGCACCTGGCCGTCCCGCGCAGCGACCGCTACCGCCGCCCCTACGAGGGCACGGACAATCCACGCGAAGCGATGCAGGGTTATCTGGACTGGGAGTTCGGCCTGGTCGAACAACTGGGCCGGGATGGCACGCACGGGTTCAGGGTGATCTGAGCGCTAAACACTTGATCGCTCCTACGAAAAGCGTGGGGGCGATCTAAAAACGACAGCTTACGGCCAGCGCTCGACCCGATAGAGCTCCCCAACCGCCTGCACATAGAACCGTAGGGCGTATTAGCCGAAGGCGTAATCCGCCGCACGAAGCCACACCGAACGTTACAGGTAGAAAGAGAGGTGTTGGTTAAGCAACGAGTTCAACAGGCACGCGGTAAACGACGGATTACGCTTCGCTAATCCATCCTTACAAGGATTGATCCGCCTTACCGCGTTGCTCCTGAAAGTATTCTGGCTGTTCGCCTGATGACTCGATGAATCCCAACCGTGCAGCTGACACTGGCGAGTGGCAGGGGCTTTAAGTGGCCCCACCACTATCCGACGAACTCAGCGCACAACCAACCTACTGGCGATCCTCATCACAAATCGCAGTGAGCCCAAGCACTGTAGTGGGTGTGTCACCAAACTGGGTTTTCGTAGCGACCAGCATATTGGCATCAGCGTCGCCCTCCAGCCGGTATGACTGTCCATTGCATACCTTGCTCGCTTTTCTATTTATCTTCTCCAGCAATCCCCCGCGAGAATTAAAGGCGCTGCCGTGACTTGTAATTGCATACTGGCCTGGTGCAATCTCAGTTGCAGCAGTCCAGGTGCAACCTGACAAAACTAAAGCGGCAAATCCGACCAATATAAACCTCTTCAATTTTTGGTATCTCCCATTCACTACTAACGCAAAATCAGTATTCTGGGATAGATCACGATTATCTCCTGAAGCCTCTCTGCCCCTCTAAAACCACCTACCTATCAATAATTAAACCCATGCATCCAAATTTCCCTGAGTGTTCCGAGACTCCCGCATATCACTGGCTTGCTCTGCGTAGGGTGGATGATATTTTTTCATCCACTCTGGCAGTTACAGATTACCGGCTGTTTACCTGCTACTATGTGACGCCCGAACGACACGGTGGATAGATGAAGCGTTATCCACCCTACGAGCTGGTCAGGCCTACATGGGGCACCAAGGATGTCCGCCGTTTGCACTCTCAAGCAGCTTGCTGAAATTCCGCTCCCACATAAAGTTATAGGCAGTGGCCGACATTTCTGTTTTGCAGTTGGCTTCACCATCGGTGACAACCACATTCAAAAAATATCCTGCTCCTGTACCGGATGGAACTGATACTGAGAATTCGGTTTTATCATTTTCTTGAGATTTTGATAGAGTTTGGTTGTTAATAAAGCCCGTGCCATTTCCAACACTTACATAACTAGGGCGAAAGCATTTAGACAAATAGGCCTCAATACGTGGCTCAACAACACTTCGCTCTGCCGAAATACAATATTTTTGGCTTTGATTTCCTGTTCTGATCAATTCCTCTTTTGTCTCAGGGAACATTGAGCAGCCGTTTATGACGGGAACGATAAGTATCGGAATGTATTTTTTCATGTCGATTCTGGTAACGCCTAACCTTTGGTTAAATGGTGGGTTTTAGCCCATCTCGAGTGAGCGAAGCGAGCGACCTTGCATATTTTGTCAGGGGTTCTCGGTACGCATTAGCTGAAAAAACCTGTGCCACCCGCCGTTTTTAGGATTTGATCTATGGCTTCGACTTTAGCCAAGACTGCTTCAACATCGAAGCCTTTGCCCTCTACCAATGGCCAAAGCCTCATTGTGCAGCGCGTATGCTAGATGCGCGGCAAGCCGCACTTCATTGGACTATGGCTATTGCTACTCAAGTGATCGGATAAAAGACCCTGATCTGATAAAGCGCTTGGGCCAACAATTGTGCTTCCGAGCTCTGTTGGGAGATTACGTACTTCCAGAAGGCCTAACTATAAATAGACATCAATGGTGCATCACCTGCCAAACAGGACTGTCGGATAATCTTTTCGCAAAATGGCGCAAAGCCCCACGAAAAGCGGATGGCATAAAAATTACGGGGAGCTATGCACCAATATCGCAAGTCCTTTTGCCCGATAAAAACAGCATAGGGCCAAAGCGTATCCGGGCTAGATCACCAAGACAATGGATTAGCCACCAGACACGCCAAACCTCAGACACCGTTCACAGACACCAGCGTACTTTAGCCCCGCCGCGCCTTGAAAAACGCCTTCAACACCGCCCCACACTCCTCCGGCAGCACTCCACCCTCGACCAGCACCCGATGGTTGAGAAAGCCCTGTTCGAAAAACTGCCCACGGCTCACCGCCATGCCCGCCCGTGGTTCGCTGGCGCCGAATACCACGCGCTGCACGCGCGAGTGGACGATCAGTCCGGCACACATGGCGCAGGGTTCCAGGGTCACGTACAGAGTGCTGCCGGGCAGGCGGTAGTTGCTGACGGCCTGGGCGGCGGCGCGGATGGCGACCATTTCGGCGTGGGCGCTGGGGTCATTCGTGGAGATCGGACAGTTGAAGCCACGGCCGATCACCTCGCCGTTCTGCACCAGCACGGCGCCAACCGGCACTTCGCCAAGTTCGGCACCTTTACCAGCAAGCACCAGCGCTTCGCGCATAAAGCGTTCGTCGTGGCTGCGGTCGATGATCAGCGGGGCTCTCATGTCAGGCGATCTCGATGGCGGCCATGAGGCCGGTTTCCATATGGTCGATGACGTGGCAGTGGAACATCCATACGCCAGGGTTATCGGCAACGAAGGCGATACGCGCGGTCTCGTTCTTGCCGAGCAGGAAGGTGTCGGTGTAGTACGGTTCGATCTTGCGACGGTTGGAGTCCAGCACCTTGAAGATCAGCCCGTGCAGGTGGATCGGGTGTTGGTACTGGGCCATGTTGCGCAGCACGAAGATGTAGTGGCCGTCTTTCTTCAAGCTGGCGATGGGGCGATCGGCGCAGGTCTTGTCGTTGATGTCCCAGGCCTGGCCGTTGATCTGCCAGTACTTGTAGCGGCCAGCGGCTTCATCGGCGGGGGATGCCAGTGCCGCCGCCCACTCGAAGTTGAAGCGCAGGGTTTCGGCGCGCTGCAGATCAGGTTCGGCGACGGGGTTAGGCGGCAGCGCTGGCGGCCATTCACCGGCCGGCTCGCTGCTGGCCAGCGGCTTGATGGTAGCCAGGCGCAGCGGCCCGTTACGCAGCGACAGTTCGTCGCTGCCGACGTCTGGCACCTTGAGCGCCAGGTCGATGCGCATGCCCGGCCCCAGCCAGTATTCCTTGCCCAGCGGGCGCGGCTGGATCGGGTTGCCGTCCAGGGCATAGATGCGGGCATCGCCCTTGGGTAGGTTGAGACGGTAGGTGATGGTGCTGTCGACGTTGATCAGACGCAGGCGCACCACCTGCCCGGCCGGCAGTTCCAGGGTCGGCAGCGATACGCCATTGATGGTCGACAGGCGCCCGCGGGTGCCCTCGCGTGCCGCTTCGCGAGGCACGCTGAATGCGGTGAAAGCGCCCTGCTCGTCCACATGCCAGCTCTTCAGGCACAGAGTGCGCTCGTGCAGGAAGCCGGTGGGTTCGCGTTCCTCGATGATCAGCGGGCCGACCAGGCCGCGGCCCAGTTGCACCGCGCTCGACTCGTGAGGGTGATACCAGTAGCTGCCGGCATCCGGGGTGACGAAACGGTAGTCGAAGTACTCGCCCGGCAATACCGGCAACTGGGATACGTAGGGTACGCCATCCATCTCCAGCGGCAGGCGGATGCCGTGCCAGTGAATGGTGGTCGGCTCGGGCAGACGATTGATGAATCGCACCCGCAGTTCATCGCCCTGGCGGCAACGCAGCTCGACGCCGGGCGCCTGGCCGCCGAACGTCCAGGCAGGCGTGACATGGCCGGGCACCAGCTCGATGTCGTGGGGCGCGGCGATCAGCTCGTAGTCGTGGGTCTTGCGGTCGAACGGGCGCCCCAGCCAATAACGCGCGCCGCCAGCGCCCAGGCCAACGACGCCAAGACCGACCAGACCGCCCAATACCTGTCTACGGGTGAAACTCATGAAGCCTGCTCCTGAAGCGGGAATGGCCATTACAGACCGCCGTCGAGGCATAACCTGGCAGGGTCTTGTCGGCAACTATCGCTCGGTGGGTTACGCGCCGCGCGAAATGAGCATCGTCGGTAAGGCCGATGTATGGCACCGCTAACCCACCCTACGGGGTGCGAACGATACACCTTGAAAGCGGGGGTGTTAAGGCTGCGCCTCTGTTATGTGCTGGATAACGGAACCAAATGACTTCGTATGATCAGGCATGTCGGGATGGCAGCCGCGTAGGGTGGATGACGCTCTTTTCATCCACCATTGTGATCGCAGGACGGTGACGGTGGACGGATAAAGCGTCGTCCACCCTGTACCTCTCGCCTCGTTTACGTATGCCGATAAGCGCGCGTAGTCAGCAGGTAAACCGGCAACCCCGACACCAGCACGATCAACGCGGCATAGGGCGCGGCACCGGCGTACTCCAGGTTTCCGGTATGCGACCAGACTTTGGTAGCCAGGGTCTCCAGGCCGGTTGGGCCGAGAATCAAAGTGGCCGTCAATTCCTTCATGCAGTCGAGGAAGACCAGCACGAAACCGGCACCGATGGCTGGCGAGATGATCGGCAGGGTTACCCTGAGGAAGGTGGCGATTGGCGTATGCCCCAGGGTGCGAGCAGCCTCTTCCAACTGCGGCGAAGCTTTTTCCAGCGCCACGCGGATCGGCCCCTGGGCCATCGGCATGAACAGCAGCGCATAGGCCACCAGCAACAGAATGCTGGTCTGGTACAGCGCGGGCACGTAGCCGAGGGCGAAGAACACCAGCGACAGCGCGATCACCAGCCCCGGCAAGGCATGCAGCAAGTACGGTAGTTTGTCTGCCAGCGTGGCCATGCGCCCGTAGTAGCGCACCACCACCAGACACACCGGCAGCGCCAGCAGGCAACTGAGCAAGGCCCCGCCGAAGGAGTAGGACAGCGACGACCACAACGTCTGGGCGATTTCCACGACCGGAAAGCTGGCCGAACTGCCTTCGACGATCCAGAAACCCAGCATCACCAGCGGTACACCGCAGCCGATGGCCACCAGAGCCAGCAACAGCATCTGAGCCAGCACGCCCCAGCGACCCAGGCGCACCCGCGCCGCACTGCGTGCCACACCCTGGCCGGTACGTGCATAGCCGCGCCCGCGCAGGCGAAACTCGCCCCACAGCAGCATCATGCACAGCGCCAGCAGCAGCGCAGAGAGCATGGCGGCGTTGCTGCCACTGAACTCCAGCTCGAACTGCTGGTAGATGGCGGTGGTGAAGGTCTGGTAACGCATGATCGACGGCGCGCCGAACTCGACCAGCATGTGCACGGCCACCAGCAGGCTGGTTGCCATCAGCACCGGGCGCAACAGCGGCAGCGTGACCCGCCAGAACACCTGGCGGCGGCTGCAACCGAGCATCCGCGCCGACTCTTCCAGCGCAGGGTCGAGATTGCGCAATACCGCGACCACCGGCAGGTAGATCAGCGGGTATTTCGACAGGATCATCACCAGCACTGTGCCACCCAGGCCTTCGAACATCGGGCTGATAGACACCCAGGTGAAACCACTGACGAACGAGGGAATGGCGAACGGCAGGCACAGCAGCACATTCCAGTGCCGACGCCAGCGCAGGTCGCTACGCTCCACCAGCCAGGCCAGCGCCAGGCCGATCAGCGCGCAGCCGAGGGTGACCAGCACCATCAGCTTCATGGTATTGGCCAGCAGGCCGAAAACGAATGGCCGCCACAGCAGCGCAAAGGCTTCGTGCAAGCCGGTTTGCGCCGCGCGAGCGACCACGAAGAACAGCGGCAACGCGGCGAGCAGCAGCAAGGCCAGTACCGGAATCTGCAGCCAGATCGGTGGTGCCTTGCGCCGCCGCGTGGTGACGGTTACCGGGGGTAGCGGCAGTTCGGGGTTTACCGCCTGGGGCTGCATGGTCAGTTCATTCCAACTTCGCGTTGCAGTTCCAGCGCATCTTCGGCCAGGCCGATCTGCGCGGCAGTGATCGCCGGCGGCTTGAGCTGGTCATAGGGCTTGAGCAGCGGATCGGCCTGCACCTTCGGGTTGACCGGGTACTCGGCGGATTTGCTCAGCACGGCCTGCTGCCCTTCCTCGCTGATCATGAAGGCAAGGAACTGCTGGGCTTCTTTCGGGTGCTTGCTGGCCTTGACCACGGCCGCGCCGGACACGCTCGACAGGCCGCCCGCGTCGCCATCGGCGAAGTAGTGCAGCCTGGATTTGAGCTCGCCCTTCTCTTTCTTCAATGCCGTCCAGTAGTAGCTGTTGACCAGCGCAGCACCGACCTCGCCGTTCTCCACGGCCTTCATGGCAATGACGTTGTTGGTGTAAGTGCCACCAAAGGCCTTGAGACCGGTCAGCCATTCCTCGGCAGCCTCACGGCCATTGATGCGGATGACCGCAGCCGTCTGACCGAGGAACTCGCCGCTGCTCGGCACGAAGGCGATCTTGCCCGCCCACTCCGGGTCAGCCACTTCCAGCACGCTTTTCGGCAGTTCGGCCTCGCTGACCAGATCCGGGTTGTAGGCCAGCACACGCACACGCGAAGTGATGCCGATCCAGTTGCCGCTGTCGTCGGAGAACTTCGCGTCGATCTGCGCCAGGGTGCTCTCATCCACCTTGGCCAGCAGGCCCTGGCTGCCGAGCTTGATCAGCGGCGGTGCTTCTTCGGTGTAGATGATGTCTGCCGGCGAGCGCTCGCCCTCTTCAGCGATCTGGTTGGCCAACTGGCCGCCACCGCCCTTGCGGATCAGCACCTTGATCCCGGTCTTCTTCTCGAAAGCAGCCGCCACAGCCTTGCCGGTCGCCTCGTGCTGGCCGTTGTACAGCGTCAGGGTTACCGCGTCATCGGCGTGCACGCTGCTGGCGAACAGTAGGCCAAAGAACAGAACACCAGCGCCAATCGCACGCGCCAGACCGGTTACTCGATGTGCCGACATAAGCCACTTCCCTCTGAAACAAAAAAATCGTCGGGAGCGATTTTCGACATCGCTCCCGACGGCCTGCAGAGTGGCCGCCAGGGACGACGGACACAAAAAGTTACCGATGATTATACGGGCCAATTGCAGCTGATTCTCAAGAAATCCATGCAATGACGGGTCAAACAAGCGCTGTAAGGTCATCGACCCGCTCGACAACCTACCAAAAGTAAGTTACTAATAGTAGGTAATTGACCAATGGAGGTACCGAACATGCACGCCCTTATCGTTGTTGCACACCCGGATCAACAGTCTCTCACCCATGCGGTTGCCGCACAGATCGCCGACGGGGTCGCCACAACCGAGGCCAGGCACTCGGCCGAGATCGCCGACCTGGCGGCGGAAGGCTTCGACCCACGCTTCAACGAAGCCGACATCGCCCTGTTCCAGAAGAAGGCCCAGGCACCGGCAGACGTCGCGGCGGAACACGCGCGCCTCGACCGTGCGGATACGCTGGTGCTGGTCTACCCC
The DNA here is from genome assembly GCF_004327285.1 of Phytopseudomonas daroniae. Taxonomy (GTDB): domain Bacteria; phylum Pseudomonadota; class Gammaproteobacteria; order Pseudomonadales; family Pseudomonadaceae; genus Aquipseudomonas; species Aquipseudomonas daroniae. The sequence continues at coordinate 53,805 of NZ_QJUI01000020.1, read as the reverse complement.
ATCTACTGGTGGTCTTTCCCTGCCCTGCTCAAGGGCTGGATCGACCGTGTGTTCACCCAGGGTTGGGCCTATGAGGATGCCGAGAACGGCAAGGTCGTCAAGAAACTGCAGCGCCTGCAGGTACACCTGGTGGCCATCGGCGGTGCGGACGAAGGCACCTTCACCCGCCACGGCTATGCCGAGGCGATGAAGACGCAGATCGACCACGGCATCTTCGATTACTGTGGCGCATCGGTAGCGACATCGCGGTTTCTGCTGGCCTCCGATCCTGGCTTCCCGGAGGCGCACCTCGAGACGGCGCAGGCGATTGGCCGTAAGCTGTTCGCCGAGCAACCCTGAAACGCCCTGGAGTATCGATGAGTTCGCAGCCCCCCGCATCGCCACGTCGCCGCCTGCCACGGGAGGAACGCACGCGTCAGCTTCTGGAAGTGGCGTGGCAGCTGATCGGCGATGAAGGCACGAATGCCCTGACGCTGGGCAGACTGGCCGAAGCAGCGGGCGTGACCAAGCCAGTGGTGTACGACCACTTCGGCACCCGCAACGGGCTCTTGGCAGCGCTCTATCAGGACTACGACGAGCGCCAGACCCTGATCTTCGACGCCGCCGTCGAAGCCGCTGCTGCGAACCTGCAGGACAAGGCCCGCGTGATCGCCTCCAGCTACGTCAATTGCGTGCTGACCCAGGGCCGTGAAATATCCGATGTCGTGGCAGCCCTCACCGGCTCCCCGGAACTGGCCGCGGTGAAGAAACGCTACCAGCACGCCTTCATCGAAAAGTGCGCAGCGATCCTGGCACCCTTTGCCACGGCCAAAGGCATTTCATCGGCCAGCATGTGGGCCATGCTCGGCGCCGCCGACTCAGTTTCGGACGCCGCCGTTGCCGGCGATATCAGCGAAGAGCAGGCCCAGGACGAGCTGCAGTCGATCATTCTCGGGATGGTCGAGCGCAGTTGGTAAAGCCTTTGGCATTTCCTTGATCGCGCCCCAGTGTAGCTTCACACATCAAATGTCTTATCCGAGCGATTGGGCTGAGTGGTCGCTCAAAGGCGATAGCGGCCTGTCGTAGGGTGGACGACGCTTCATCCGTCCACCAACCTAGCGATCGCAATGGTGGATGAAAAGAGCGTCATCCACCCTACGGCCGCTTCCGCCTTATGGCTGCCATCCCACATGACGATACCCCGTTCGCCGCCTCGGGCACATCGACCATCCTGGCCGATGTATGACTGTTGCATTCGTTGCTAGCGGGCAGTCCCTGAATCCTCACTAAACATTGCCTGCAACAGCATGGCGAAACGCGAACCGAGACTGTTCTGCGGGCGGTAATCCGGGTGTAGCAGGTAGCTGGTGAAGCGCATATCACCCGCAAAAGGCCGTACTTCGATGCCAGCATGCAAATAATCGCGGGCCACCAGCGGGCTGACGATACTGACACCCAGACCGGCGCCCACCATGCTGCAGATGCTCGCTGCATAACGCGCTTCCAGGCTCAGTTTGCGATGGTCGCCATGCTGTTGAAACAGCCGGTCGATACGTTGTCGCGTGCCATCGTCGTGAGCCAGCGAGATGAACTCCTCGCCAGCCAGATCGTCAATGCCGACCTGCTCCAATGCGGTCAGGCGGTGACCTCTGGGAAGAATGCACACTCCCGCCAGATCGCCGATCGTGTGGTATTCATGGATGGTGGTGCGATTGTGGAAAGCGCCGTCCCCGAACACTTTTTCGCGCATGCGCAGAGCGAACGGGCACGGCAATTTCTGTCGAAGATCATTCACTGACGGTGGGGTACCGTCCTGCCCCGACACGGGCAGGACGCCCCCAGCCAGATGGTCGGGATTTTCCTGTCAGCGGGCGGGATCGATCATGCCCGCTCCCTCATCGACAGGCCTCGCTCATTTCCCCTGGGTCAGCACGGTGTGGCTGGTGATCAGGTTGCGGTAGTCGGGGATATGATTGGAGAACAAGGTGCCCAGCCCCTCCACATCGTTGCGCCAATCACGGTGCAGCTCGCAGGCCGCACCGAACCAGCTCATCAGCTGTACACCGGCCTGCGACATACGATCCCACGCCGCATTACGGGTGATCTCGTTGAAAGTGCCGGAGGCATCGGTGATCACGAATACCTCGAAGCCTTCCTCGATGGCGGACAGTGCCGGGAAGGCCACGCACACCTCGGTCACCACGCCGGCGATGATGAGCTGCTTCTTGCCGGTGGCTTTCACCGCCTTGACGAAATCCTCGTTGTCCCAAGCGTTGATATTGCCGGGCCGGGCGATATAGGGCGCGTTGGGGAACTGGCTCTTCAATTCCGCAACCAGCGGGCCGTTCGGGCCTTCCTCGAAACTGGTGGTGAGGATGGTCGGCAGCTTGAAATAGCTGGCGATGTCGGCCAGCGCCAGCACACTGTTCTTGAACTTGTCGGGGTCGATGTCGCGCACCAGGGACAGCAGGCCGGTCTGATGATCCACCAGCAGCACGGCGGCATCGTTCTTGTCGAGTCGAACATAGGGTTTGCTCATGGTATGTCTCCTTCGGGTTGCAGGATTGCCCGGGATGGGCGCAAAGGAGGCTCCGGATACCGGGGCCTCCCAGACTCAGTTCGCCATATGGCCGAAGCGGCCGCCGCTGAAGTCGGCCATGGCCTGGCGGATTTCGGCCTCGCTGTTCATCACGAACGGGCCGTAGCCCACCACGGGCTCGTCGATCGGCTCGCCGGACAGCCACAGTACGGTTGCATCGCTGCTGGCCTCGATCTCCACGCCGCTGCCGGCGCGGTCGAGATGCACCAGTTGCCCTTCACCGGCGACAACGTTGCCGTTGATCAGCAGCGTGCCGTGCAGCACCACCAGCGCCAGCGTATGGCCGTCCTGCGCCTCGAAGCGACCGATGCTGCCCTGGCCGAGGCGCACGTCCCACACGTCCATCGGCGTGAAAGTGCGCGCCGGGCCGCGATGGCCGTCGAACTCGCCGGCGATCACCCGCACCCGGCCCGCGCCGTCAGGCAGGTTCACCGACGGGATCTGCGCATCCAGCAGGGTCTGGTAGCCCGGCTCGGCCATCTTGTCCTTGGCGGGCAGGTTGACCCAGAGCTGCACCATCTCGATGGTGCCACCGCGTTCGGTGAAAGCCCGCGAATGGAATTCCTCGTGCAGGATGCCGCCGCCGGCGGTCATCCACTGCACGTCGCCGGGGCCGATCAGCCCGCCGGCACCGGTGGAATCCTTATGCTCCAGCTCGCCTTGGTAGACGATGGTTACGGTCTCGAAACCGCGGTGCGGATGCTGGCCGACGCCACGCGGGCGTGCGGCCGGCTCGAAGTGCGTGGGCGCCGCATGGTCGAGCAGCAGGAACGGGCTCAGGTGCTTGCCGAGGCCGTCATAGCCGAACAGCGAGCGCACCGGAAAGCCATCCCCTACCCAATGCGGACGGGGGGCGCTGTAGACACCGAGGATCTTCTTCATGCCGATCTCCTGCGTGTGCCGCGGCGGGATGCGTTGGCGATGAAGAGAGCATAGAAGTAGGACGATGAGCCCGGTAGTCGCTATTATTTGACCTCAGAGTCCTATTGAATGAACGATGCAGCCATGCGAGACCTGAACGACCTCTACTACTACGTGCAGGTGGTGGATCACGGCGGCTTCGCCCCGGCCGGGCGCGCGCTGGGCATGCCCAAGTCCAAGCTGAGCCGGCGCATCGCCCTGCTCGAAGAGCGCCTGGGCACACGCCTGATCCAACGCTCCACGCGGCGCTTCGCGGTCACTGACAGCGGCCTGACCTACTACGACCACTGCAAGGCCATGCTGGTGGAAGCCGACGCCGCCGACGAGGCCATCGCACTGACCCATGCCGAGCCCTGCGGCACCGTGCGCATGACCTGCCCGGTGGCGCTGCTCGATACGCGCATCGCCGACATGCTGGCGGCGTTCATGGTCGCGTACCCGCGCGTGCAGATCCATCTGGAGGAAACCAACCGGCGCGTGGACGTGGTGGGCGAAGGCATCGACATTGCCATCCGCGTGCGGCCGCCGCCGATCGAAGACAGCGATCTGGTAATGCGCGTGCTCGCCGATCGCAGGCAGTGTCTGGTGGCTTGTCCGCAGTTGCTGAAAGACGGCATTCCCAGCGTGCCTGCCGACCTGGCGGGTCTGCCGAGCATGGATCTGGGCCTGCCCCAGCACGAGCATGTGTGGAACCTGATCGGCCCCGACGGTACGCAGGCCGCCATCCGCCACCAGCCCCGCCTGATTACCCGCGGCATGTTCGCACTGCGCACGGCTGCGGTCGCTGGCGTGGGCGTCGTGCAACTGCCTTCGATGATGGTGCGCGAACAGATCGCGCGCGGCGAACTGGTGCATGTGATTCCGGGCTGGGCGCCGCGGCACGAAATCATTCACGCCGTGTTCGCTTCGCGCCGGGGGCTGTTGCCGTCGATCCGGGCGCTGGTGGATTTTCTGGCGGAACGCTTTCGGGAGTTGGATGAAGACTGAGCTGCACAGGTGGTTGTCGGCATCCCGTTCGCTCGATACGGCGCAGCCTGCAGGAATCGAGGCGCGCTCATCCGCTGTCGGCGGCTGACGCCTCAGTCGCACTCCGGAACCTGGGCCAGGGTCATTCCGCCGCATCTAGCGCGTCGTTGACGCTCGTCGAATCTTTATATTATGCTCATCATATAAAGAGGAACCCCCATGCGATACAGCACAGATCAAAAGCAAATTACCCGCGATCGGGTACTGAAAGCGGCGGCGAGGCAACTGCGCGAACGTGGCCCGGGGCGCATAGCGCTCGCGAGCGTCATGTCGGATGCCGGCCTGACCCACGGGGGCTTCTACGCCCACTTCGAGTCCAAGGATGATTTCCTGCGTGCCACGGTCGAGCAAATGTTCGCCGACAGTCCGTTCGCCATGTTGCGCGACGAGGGTCAGCCCCCGCGCGAAGCGTTGGCGAGGTTCGTGAACTTCTACCTCTCGCCCGATCATCGGGACACCCGCGAAGGGGGATGCCCACTGCCCTTTCTTACGGCAGATGCGTCGAGGCTTCCAGCAGATATTCAGGAGCGCCTGGCGGGAGGAGCAAGCACGCTGACGAGGCATATCGCACAGCATCTTGCGACACTCGGTCACCTTGATGCTGAAAGCGAGGCGTCGTCATGCGTGGCTGAAATCATCGGTGCGATGGTTCTTGCGCGCGCCGAGCCAAACCGATCGCGCTCGGACGCCATTCTTACCCGAAGTCGATTGGCGATCTTGCGTCGGCTCACATTAGAGGCATGCCAATGAATCTCGTTGACAACATCGCCCCCGGCCTTTCCGGGCTTGAAACCGTACAGGCGTTGATTGCTGCCGGAGGCCGACCGCCAATCGGCGATTCGCTCGACTTCACCCTTGTTGAAGCGGGCGATGGATGGGCCGTTTTCACCGGTACGCCCGGCATACACGCCTACAACCCGATCGGCACAGTCCATGGGGGATATGCCGCAACGCTACTCGATTCCGCGTGTGGGTGCGCCGTTCATTCCAAGCTGTCAGCGAATCAAGCCTACACGACCCTGGAACTGAAGGTCTCATATCTCCGCCCGATTACGACTGACACCGGCCCCCTTCGGGCGGAAGGTCGCGTCATATCCGTCGGCCGTCGTGCCGCCTTTGCCGAGGCGATGCTGAAGGACGCCAATGGGCGCATCTACGCAAGCGCGACCTCGACCTTGCTGGTAATGGAACGCCCCCCGAAACCGGCGCTCGGCTGAGCCAGTACCTTGCATTGAACTGAAAGAGGAAGTCCCCGATGGTCAAGCAAAGCAAGCGTATCGTCGTGACAGGCGTCGGCATCGTCGGACCGCTGGGGTGTGGCACCGAGGAGGTATGGCGCAGATTGCTTGCCGGGCAGTCGGGAATCCGATCGTTGTCCGCCGAATTGACCGATGGCGTACCCTGCACCGTGGGTGGGCAGGTTCCTTCGCTGGCCGAAGACCCGGTTGCCGGCTTTGATCCCGAACTGGCGGCAGCGGCCAAGGATCGCAAGAAAATGGATCGCTTCATCGAGTTCTCGCTTGTAGCGGCTCAGGAAGCGCTGACGCAAGCGGGGTGGACGCCCCAGGATGCCGAGCAGCAACAGCGAACCGCCACGATCATTGCAACCGGCATCGGTGGTTTTGGTGCGATTGCAGAGGCAGTGCGCATCACCGATGACCGAGGGCCGCGCCGTTTGTCGCCCTTCACCGTGCCATCCTTTCTGGCCAACCTCGCGGCGGGGCATGTCTCGATACGCCATGGCTTCAAAGGCCCCATCGGCACTCCAGTGACGGCCTGTGCCGCCAGCGTTCAGGCGATTGGCGATGCAGCGCGGCTGATCCGCTCCGGCGAAGCGGATGTCGCCTTGTGCGGCGGTTCCGAAGCGGCCATCCATCGCGCCAGCCTTGGCGGTTTTGCCGCCGCGCGGGCGCTGGCGACCCGCTTCAATGATCGACCGGAACAGGCGTCGCGTCCTTTCGACCAGGAGCGCGATGGCTTTGTCATGGGCGAAGGCGCAGGCTTGCTGGTGATCGAGTCGTTGGAGCATGCGCTGGCAAGGGGCGCGCATCCCCTCGCCGAATTGGTCGGCTATGGCACGAGCGCCGACGCCTATCATTTGACTGCAGGCCCCGAGGATGGCGATGGTGCCCGCCGATCCATGGAGCAAGCCTTGCGGCAGGCGGGGCTCTCTCCGAGCCAGATCCAGCACATCAATGCGCATGCGACCTCGACATCGGTGGGCGACAAGGGCGAACTGGCGGCTATTCGGGCAGTGTTCGGAACCACGTCGTGTCCAACGATCACCTCGACCAAATCGTCGACCGGCCATCTACTGGGCGCCGCTGGTGGCATCGAGGCCATTTTCACGGTACTTGCCCTGCGCGATCAGGTCGTTCCGCCCACACTGAACCTGACCACACCCGACGCGTTGGCCGAAGGACTCGATCTGGTTGGCCCCAGCGCACGGCAGATGCCCATCGAATACGCGCTCTCCAATGGCTTCGGCTTTGGCGGGGTCAATGCCAGCGTGATTTTTCGTCGCTGGGGACAGGCATGAATACGTTGCTTGTCACCTCACGGTACCCATAAGGCGAACACTCCGGCCGGGGCGTCATTGGCATGACCGGCTTTTCTTACGGCCTTTTATATTACAACCGTCATATAAACGAAGAGCGCTCAGAGCAGAAGGATGTCCCATGAAACTCGAAGGTTCTGTTGTCCTGGTCACCGGGGCCAATCGTGGTCTCGGTCTTGAATTCTCCAAACAACTGCTGGCACGCGGTACCGCGAAGGTCTACGCCGCGGCACGCAATCCGGCCTCCGTCACGCTTCCCGGCGTGGTGCCGATCCAGTTGGACGTGACCAAGCCCGAAGAGGTCGCGGAAGCTGCGCGCGTCTGTGGTGATGTCACCGTGCTGATCAACAACGCAGGCATCGCCCGGCTGGGCGGATTCCTCACCGAGGATGCCGATGCGCTGCTACGCGAACAACTGGATACCAACCTCTTCGGCGTGCTGAACACCAGCAGAGCATTCGCCAGCACCCTGGGTCGTAACGGTGGCGGTGCGCTGGTGAACATTCTCTCCATCGTGAGCTGGATCAACACACCGGCAATCGCCGCCTATAGCGTCTCCAAAGCAGCGGCTTGGTCGTTGACCAATGGCCTGCGCCACGAGCTGCGTGCCCAGGGCACCCAGGTTCTGGGCTTCCATGGTGGCTTCATCGACACCGATCTGGTGCGGGCCTTCGACGTGCCCAAGGCCACGCCCGAAGACGTCGTACGCCGCACGCTGGATGCGCTGGAAGCCGGCAAGGAAGAAGTCGCCGTCGATGAACCGTCGCACCAGGTCAAACAGGGCCTGTCGCACGGCGTCTACCTCACTGACATCCTTGCCGGCTAAAGAGACGCCCATGACCAGACCAACCACGGAACGAACAGACCTGCAGGCAGTGCCGGGCAGCGCGGCGCTCGACACGGATCTCCTGCCGGTGCCACGTCGCCTGACAGGTTCGTTGCTCTTCCTGCTGGCCGGCCTGGCTGCGCTCGGGGCACTGTCGACCAACATCATCCTGCCCGCCTTCCCGGACATGGGCAGCGACCTGGGCGTGTCGACCAAGGATCTCGGCGTCACGCTCAGCAGCTTCTTCATCGCGTTCGCGGTGGGCCAGCTCCTGGCAGGGCCACTGTCCGATCGCTTCGGCAGGCGGTGGCTGGTGCTGGGCGGCCTGGCCGTGTTCCTGGCCGGCAGCACGCTGTGTGCGCTGGCGACGAACTTGCCCTGGCTGGTTGCCGGCCGCGTCGTACAGGCCCTGGGCGTGTGCGCGGCCTCCGTGCTGTCACGCGCCATCGCGCGCGATCTCTTCGAGGGCGAAGCGCTCGCGCGAACCCTGGCACTCATCATGGTGGCGATGGCAGCGGCGCCGGGCTTCTCGCCGCTGCTCGGCGGCGCGTTGAATCACCTGTTCGGCTGGCGCGGCGCCTTCGTGCTGGTCGGCATGCTGGGGCTGGTGCTCGCAGTGCACTACGTGATCGGCACAGGCGAGACCCATCCGGCAGATCGACGCGCAGCGATCTCGGCCGCGGCCATCGTGAAGGGCTACGCCCGGCTGCTCGTCGATCCCCGCTTCATCGTACCGGCGGCGTCGGTCAGCCTCATCCTTGGCGGGCTCTACACCGTCTTCGCGACGGCACCGGCCATCCTGATGGATGGCCTGGGTTTCTCGTCGCTGGATCTTGGGCTGTTCTTCGCCACGACCGTGTTCGTGGTATTCGCCGCCGGCCTGCTCGCGCCACGGCTGGCCCATCGCTGGGGAGCACGGCCGGTCATGCTCGCAGGTGTCGCCCTCGCACTCACTGGCGGCGCTCTACTGCTGACCGGATCGCAGACCGTCACGATGTTCAGCGTGTCGCTGGCGGTGTTCCTGCTTGGCATGGGCATGGTGAATCCACTCGGCACCGCGATCACCCTGCAGCCGTTCGGCCATCAGGCGGGTACGGCCTCGGCTCTGCTCGGCTTCCTCCAGATGGGCAGCGCGGCGCTGGCCATCAGCATCGCCAGCAGCCTCGATCTGCCTGCCTACACCGCGCTGGGCGCCGTTCTGGCGGGCTGCACGGCACTGTCCCTGATCGTTTTCGCAACCGGCATGCGCCAGCCACCCGCGCCACCCGCGCCTGCGGCGCCGTAGACGCAGGCATCGCGTGAAGAAAACACCGCTATAGCCACCCTCCCCCGGCTCCATCGTCACCGTCGCGGCAACGCGCATACCGCCGGGACGCCTCCTTGGCGATTGGCGCCGGGATCAGCCACTTCGCTCGGCACGCATGTCATCCGCGCAGCGCTTAATCAATCCGGCTTGCCGGATGACCGCGTGGACGAAGTGCTGATGGTTTGCGTCCCGCAACGACCCTTGAGACGGTAATCGCAGCAAAAGGCGACGGTATCGGCGAACAGCAACTATGGAGAATCACCTGTGCGGCAAGAAACAGCACAGGTGATGACACCGGCTTACCAGTTGTAACTCACCTTGGCAGTGACTTCGCGACCCGAGTTGTAGTAGTTCGCGGTACCGCGACCGACCACATGCTGCTCGTCGAACAGGTTGCTGACGTTGATGGCTAGGTCTGTGCCCTTGACGATCTGGTAGTTGAACGCGGCATCGAACAGCGTGGTGCCATCGCTCTCGCCAGTATCGTTGAGATCGTTGAAATGGTAGGCCCCAACATAACGGGCACCCAAACCGACACTAACATCCGTTCTAGGCACGCTGTAATAAGTCCAGAGCGAGGCCGAATGCTTGGGAGCGGTAACGAGCTTGTTACCCTTGATCGATACGGCATCATAGCTCGCCCCATTCCATACTTGCAGCGCACCACGAAGAACCTCGGTGTCCATATAGGTGTAACCACCAACTAGGGTCAGGTTCTCGGTCAGCTCAGCTTTGGCTTCCAGATCGAGGCCACGCACGCGCTGCTCGCCCACGGTCTGCTGCTCGATATTGCCATTCGGCTGCACAACCGCCGTGGCGACATCTTCCTGAGTCAACTCATAGATGGCGGCAGAGAACAGCGCATTCATCGCCATTGGCGAATACTTCACGCCCACTTCGTACTGTATGCCGCGCTCCGGGGTGGTGCCGATCTCTGGCACGGAGACGGACTCCACCATGCTGACGTAGGTGGAAACCTCATCGTTAACGATATAAGTCAGCGCCCCCCGGTAAGAGGTCTCTGAGAAGCTGTCGCTGTCGTCAAACTCAGGGACAACGTTGAAGTTGTTGAATCCCTTACTGGACAAATCCATGGAGTCGTTACGCACACCGGCAGTGACGATAAAACGCTCGTAGAACGACAGGTTCTGCTGCAGGAATACCGATTTGCTGGTGTAGTCCTGTTTCCTGGAAAGATAGGGCAAAAGTCCTGACGCAACACCCGTGTACACGGGATTGGTAACGCTGATGGGATCTATTCCCTGATATATAGCGCTTTCGTCGGTCGACGAGTCGCCGTACTCCACGCCGACCGTAGTGCTGCTGTCGATATTCCCAAAACGGGCGTCGTACTGCAGCATCAGATTGCCGTTGAGCTGCTCGGCCTCATTGTCTGCACCCAGAACAGCACGGCCCAGCATGTCTCCGGTACGGACTCCAGTCAGATAGGCAAAACCATAATCATCGTGTAATTCGCTGTAACGCAAGTTGCTACGTAGCACAAAGCCATTGTCGAAGTCGTGGCTGAGGCTGCCACTGATATTGGTGCGTTCGACATCGTGGAAGTTGTAGCCGGGCTCGCCGAAGAACTCATCACGGTCATATTCCCTGTCCATAGGGTAACCGCCACTGTTCGGCGTGCTCTTGGTCTTAAGATGATCGACGACCAGAGTTGCCGAGGTAAAGGCAGTCGGTGCCCAAGTCAGGCCACCCATGACGAACTGATTATCGTCACGAGAATGGTCGTACTCACGATCGCTGTCCTGGAACTTGCCGGTGAAACGATACGCCAGGGTCTGATCCGCGTTCAACGAGTCACCAACATCGATGCCGGTTTCCTTGTGATTGAAGGAGCCGTAAGAGCCGTAAACCTGACCGAATTTTCGAAGCGCGGCTTCTTGGTCACGAAGTTCACCGAACCACCCGGGTCGGCCGGGCCGAACAGCGTGGAGTTGGCACCACGCAACACCTCGACACGCTCATAAGCGAATGAATCTTCACGCACGCCGCGCATCGAGCCCAGGGTCAGGCCGTCGCGATAAGTCGTGGCGTTGAAGCCTCGAATCTGGAAGTAATCGTTGCGATCATCGGTGCTGTAGTAGTCGGCAATGACGCCCGGCGTGTATTTCAGAACTTCTTCAGTGGTGCTGGCACTGCGCTGCTCTATTTCCTTCTGCGTGATCACGGAAACGGAAGCAGGCGTATTGAGGATGCTGGTGGCGACCTTACCGCCAACCCAGAGCTCCTGAGCGACCACCGAGTTCGCATCATCACTGGCCGCGACCTGGGAATTGACGATGATCGGCGCGAGGCGGTAGGTCTCCTCCTCATTGGCGCTGCCTGCTTCTTGGGCATTCGCGCCCAGGGGAGTAGCAACCATTGGGGCGCAGAACAGGACGGCAACAGCGGTGCGTTGCCTTGATACACGTGTGTTGATAAACCCGGTTTTATTATCAGCCATGCTCAAGATCCTTGATGATTCAGTTTCAGCCGCTAGAGCCCTATGAATTTCTATTGTGACGAAGCCATACGTTTTTTCGGCGGGAACTATAATTCTAAAATCATCTCATAACGATAAATATTCGCATCTGCAACCTCGAAAACCTCACATAAACACCGAACTGCCGTCCCACTGCAGCGATGCACGGCCACGACCTCGCCCTCTAGTGCCGAACGTGCCACGGAAAAACGCTGCCTGGCGATGCCGAGCGCAGTTGAAAAATGCCAGGCGCAGAATAGAAAAAGCCCGCAATTACGCGGGCTTCAGAGTGTTTCTTGCTAGTTGGCGCCGGTCAGTGCCGGACGTCCAATCATTCCACTCTATTATTTTCTACAAAAAATATATAAGCAATATCAATAAATTACAGAATAAAGCATCACCAATACCATGAAAAATGCCATTTTTTGCTATGAAGGCGGTAGCACGCGCTCCACCTCGACAGAGCTCCCCCCGCTGCCCTGCCCGACCACCTTGGTCAGCTGCCGCAATAAGATAGCAAGCTCGGCCGGGTCGCCGTTACGGCGCACTTCGGCCAACAGTTCAGCGGCGTAGACCGGATCAGCATAGAGCTGTTCGGCCATTGCCTCGTCGTGTGGACGGCCTTTCATCTGGTGCCATCCTCTATGTTGAAGGTGGAGTAGAGGGTGACGCGATCGCACCAAGAAGCGCCGCGACTTCGGATGCCATTTGTTCCCTTCCCCATTAGCGGCCACATAGATTTAAGTCGTATAGAAAATTAAGAGTGGACTCAAGTATAGCTTAGAGGAGATTACACAAGCTGACGTGCCGCAAACCGTGCATATAGCGAGCGCAACCGGAAATTAACAGAGCTAGCTCTTGTTCCTTTTTTGCACCGACTCAAGGAGCGACCAATGGCATTGGTTCACAAGCTTTTTCGCTGCTAGCGAAAAATCGCCAACAGTCATCCATAACGCTGGCGTAGCTAGTATCTCACTATATTGGGGGAAGCACGTTTTGTTTGACTATGAGTCACCACTTACATGCTTGATTATCTTGGACAGATGAGCGTTCTCTCGTGCAGCAACTTTTTAGTGCTACACGAAAGAGCGAAGGCAGCACTTTGTTATCGAAAATGTAATCTGCGAGCCTCGGTTTCTTGGAAGAAATCATCGTCCAACTGAGAACAAGATGCAAGTTCGCGAATGTATTCCTCCTCAAAGTAATTTTCTATTTTACTTTCTTTTTCGTACTCACCCTTCTCCTTCCAAGTCAAGGAATGATAGAGGAATATTATTTTCAGAAAAAAGGCAAATGGGGAAAGCACTCTATTTACAGGCCATCTGTTTTCAGCTTTAAACCCGATATGAAAGTGGGCAGCCGGATGATATTTAGCGCAGTACTGATTCGTTGAAAGATCGTATCTTATAATTGGGATATCGAACGTCATATTCCCCTCGCTTATTAGCTGTTCAAACTCCTGCAAAGTAATATCACCATTTGCAAGCATGCTTTCCGCTGTTTGACGGTCATTCTGATATTCAATAAAGGAATAGGGGTTTGGATAATATGCTAGACGAATATCCTCTCGCTCGGTGGTTTCTGTGAATTGGAAAAATGAGTGATCCTTAAGCATTAAGTTAAAGTCTTGATTTTTCGCACCGACATCATAAACCTGACTATAACTACTGGACTGCCTTGCTGCTCTCTTGAAGTCCGATGAAGCTTTTAGTGAGCTGATGGGGCCGCATTGCAGAGCGATACCAGCTTCATAGGCAAAATCTACAGTTCTTCTCACACTTCTATCGAAGGCTGCACTCATCATTCTCCCTTCCCAAACGCCAGGTTCAATTCCATTTGAATCTCTTCCTCAGTGAAACCTTGATCGCGTAGTTCGCCTACCATTTGATGAAGCTTGTATATTTCTGAACTTTTACTATCGAGATCACGCTGAATTGTTTCAATCTCTTCGATGTTTGGCACTTCGAATATCAAGCTTGGAGCGTTATGGAGGCTTTGCTCAATCTCACGAAAGAAATAATTAGCCTTTTCACCCCACCCGCTAACCCGCAACCAAGCTTTGGTTCTCGTGAATGCGGTGAATAACTTGTTTCTTCCACTTCTGTGGTTTTTGTATTGATATATTGCATCTATACCAGCTGCGAAAACTAGGGGGGCTTCGTTACCCTTCGCTCTATGTACAGTAGAAAGTGTCACCATATCATCAAGAGTAAAAGGTGGTGCCGCAGAAATTGAGGTTAGGAGATTATTCGATCTTATTCCGTTCTGTGCCAGCGCACGAGAGATTTTAGCAAAGTATGTTCTCGCATTTAAATCATCCAATGAAATCACGAGAATATCATGGGGCTTTAAGCCTTCTGCCAGAGCTGCGGAAATTCCCTCTGTAATCCACAAGCACTCTTCATCTATTGAATCCGCACCATATAGCTTCACCAAGTCATTCTTGCTTTGTTGGTGATAAATCGATAAAGGGCTATTTTCTCGGCTTCGCGTAATTTTAACCTGCGTACCAGCGGTCAATGATCCCGATTCAACTGTATAGCCGACGTCCTCCCAGTGCTCTTCGTTTTCAAGCATCTGAACGGGCTTCTCCGAATAAAGCCCAAAGCCTACAGCGTGAGCCGTCACCAAGATTTCCAGCGGGTTTCGATAGCATTTGTAAAGCACAAGGTCATTACTTTGACCATAGCTTAGATTCGCCTTAAACCTCCTAAGATCAATTTTTGGGCTTCCGTCACTCGCATTACCAAACAATTCTTCAGGTGTACGCTGGTAGACATTGAATATTGACTGTAAGTCGTCATATGCCCAGACAATATTTTTATCACTTCCCGCGTCCCCTTTCGCGAGCTGATAGCATATTTTAAAAAAGTCATTGGGCAAGTCTTGTGCTTCGTCGATCAAAATATAATCATATTTCTGCTTTAATTTTCGCTCTTCAAGCTTCTCGCAAATAAAGCTAAATGGATCATTAGGGTTGTTGCTTTTTGCCACTTGAAACGCAATTGGTGTCAGCGAATTCTCCATGCATGCGTTGAAATACACTCCGTCGATTTTTCGCCCACCCCAAGCATGTAGAATGTCAATTTTCTCCCAATTAGGCTCGTCTCCGGCGAAGTGCCTATAGAATCGAGCAATCGATTCCTTGATCAACTCGTATAGACTTTTTGTGTAAAAAGTAAATAATATTTTTTTGTCAGGGTGCTGCAAGTGAATGTGCGCAGCTTTCATTGCTAGGACTACAGTTTTCCCTGATCCAGCAAGACCCCGAATGCGCTGAGGACCATTAATTAGACTAATCGCAATCTTTCTTTGGTCGATGTCGAAATTTGATATTTCTTTTTCCAACTCAATTAAAATATTTAGCTTTGTAGATGGGTCATCCGACACCTTGATCCTTCGGGAGGGTTTTGAAAGAGCTTTAGAGCCCTCAATTATCGCCCGGGCCTCGTCAAATATTTCATTACTTAGCGGAGAATCGTCGTGGCATAATTCGTCAAGATATACTTCTATCCCATTGATTGACGTTATCGTTTCATTTTCTAGATCTTCACTATCAAATTGCTCGGCACAAAAAATAGCGCTCTCAAATTGAACATGCAGCTCTTTTTTGCTTTTCCTCAGTAACTTGCTTTTCCGGATAGCAGAGTCAATAAAACTAAAGATCTGACTCAGATTTTCGTCATCGGTCTCAGCGTTAGATTTGCTAGATGTCTGGATTAGAACCAAGCCATGAACTTTAGACAAAATCAAAATCTTAGACTTTATTGTTTCATGCTCATAGTCCTTGAATACCGGAAATCCGTAGTACACTACTGCATCATCAAGCTTTAGGTCATTGGATCTGGCGGTGAGATATGTAAGTATTTCATTGTCTAAACCGTGAGGCGACACTTCGGTTGCAATAATTTTTTCCAATTTTTTATCCTTTTTCAAGAAGGGGAAGCATTTATTTATAGATCAAACAACCGCTTTTAACCAAACAATCCGTTCATAAACTCAACCTTTCTCCTTGGCGTCCTGGCGAATGCCGTTAGTCAGTTGCTCGACTAGATTAAGAGCTTCAGTCACAGCCTCACGTTTGATCACTAATCGCTGCCCAGACTTATACCGTATGTCGGCGGTTTCCTGGATGTAATCATCATCAACTACACCCTGCGTATGAGCGAGCAGATGACGCTGTTGGAAGGCCTTTGTCAGGTATTCCATCTCGACTCTCGTAAGATGCTTATCGTAACCTCCCCCTGTCGCGGCAGCCCAAAGAGCTGACCCTTCGGTAAGATTCTGAAATGCGTTGCGCCGAATCTTGGTTGTCGGGGCTACGCGCGCGTGGAGCGCTTCTGCAATCCTCTGGAATGCCGTCACCACGTTCTGTAAAGCGCTCTCAACGATCAGACGGCACGTGTTCTCAGCAGTATCTGCATCTGCAATGGCGGCTCTGATGGCGTCAACGGCTGCAAGCGACTGCCGGATGCCCTGGGCTGTGAGATCGAAGACAAGTTCCGCAGCGTTTGCCCCGCAAGACGGACAGAAATACGCCGCACCGACAACGGCATACCAACATCATGTCTGCCCAGTCCTGCAACATGGCTCGACGCTGATCGCGGTATTCAGCCTTGTTATAAACCGCCCTGACGCCCTTCTGCTCATGCGCAAGGCACTTCTCGATCCAGTCGTTGTTATAGCCTGCCTCATGCAATAGCGTGCTGGCCGTGCGCCTCAGGTCATGCGGGCCAAACTTGCCTAGTGATTTGCCTTCCTTCTGCGCAAGCCGATACGTCAGCGTCAGCACCTGATTGATCGTAGCAGCACTCATCGGTTGATCGGAATCGTATCGAGACGGGAACACGTAGTCCGAACCGCCTGCAAAGGTCTTCAGTGCAATGAAGAAATCCAGGGCCTGGTTCGACAGGAACACCAAATGGGGATTACGGCGCTTCATGCGCTCCTTGGGGATCGTCCATAGCGCCTCGGTGAAGTTGATTTCGCTCCACGTAGCATTGGTCAGCTCACTCTTACGCACCATGGTGAGTAGCAGCAACTTGGCCGCAGCGCGTACAGACGATGCCGTGCCGATTCGATCCATGTACTGATACATCAGCGCGATCTCGTCGGGCAGCAACGCGCGATCCCGCGGCTCGAATTTGGCGATGCTTGCCGGGCGCACCAAATCAGCAGGGTTCTCTACCTTCTGACCGCTCTCGATGGCCCAGCGGTAGACCTGCAATACGATTTCTCAGGAATGCACTGCCGTCGCCGGTGCGTTTCTCGCCACGATGGCATCGGTCAGGCTACGCAGGTCTTCGTGGGTGATTTCAGAGAGTTTCTGACTACCGAATTTCGGCTTCAACTCGCGCTCGTAAACTGAGCGGCGCATGTCGCGGGTCGAGTCGGCCATCTGATAACCGCGCAGCCACTTTTCGGCCCAAGCGTCGAAGGTCTCCGCCCCTTTGGTACGAGCCTTGTCCCTGGCCTTCTCCTTCGCTGGCGACTTACCTGCGGCAATCATCCTCTTCGCTTCGCCCAAGCGCTCTCGTGCCTCTGCCAGCGTGATTCCGCCGACACCGTAGCGGCCGAAGGTAATGGTCTCCTGCCTGCCATGGATCGAGTAGTTGTAGCGGAACGAGATTAAGCCTGCGGGTGTGACCGCTACGTACAGGCCATCCCGGTCGTTGGCTTTGTACAGCTTCTCTTGCGGCTTGAGGTTGCGCAGCTTGGTATCGGTCAGCATCGCCCCGGCAAATCTCCATGTAAAAATACCATGATGAAAAACATCGACCCAAAATGGCTAAAACCCTTAGAAATCAATGCTTAGATCAAAATCGATACCATGAGCTCAGCTTGACCATCATCATGGTACCGAGCGCAGCACATGGTATTTCCTCTCGATACTACCATCATCTGTGCCATGTAAAAGAGCTGCTTGGCGCTGCCAAACCCTGCCAGAAAATGCCAGACGCAAAATGCAAGAAGCCCGCAATTACGCGGGCTTCTTGGCATTTTTTGCTAGATCGTGCCGGACAGTGCTGGACGTGGGATCATTCCCACTCGATGGTCGCTGGCGGCTTGCTCGACACGTCGTAGGTGACGCGGGAGATGCCGTCGATTTCGTTGATGATGCGACCGCTGACGGTTTCCAGCAGTTCGTAAGGCAGGTGCGCCCAGCGGGCGGTCATGAAGTCGATGGTTTCCACTGCACGCAGGGCCACGACCCAGGCGTAACGGCGACCGTCACCGACCACGCCAACCGATTTCACCGGCTGGAACACCACGAACGCCTGGCTGACCTTGTGGTACCAGTCGGCCTTGCGCAGTTCTTCGATGAAGATGTGGTCGGCACGGCGCAGCAGGTCGGCGTATTCCTTCTTCACTTCACCGAGGATGCGCACGCCCAAACCCGGGCCCGGGAACGGGTGGCGGTAGACCATATCGTACGGCAGGCCCAGTTCGAGACCGAGGCGACGCACTTCATCCTTGAACAGTTCGCGCAGCGGTTCGACCAGCTTGAGGTTCATTTCCTCGGGCAGGCCGCCGACGTTGTGGTGCGACTTGATCACGTGGGCCTTGCCGCTCTTGGCGCCAGCGGACTCGATCACGTCCGGGTAGATGGTGCCTTGCGCCAGGAACTGGATGTTGTCGAGCTGGCTGGCCTGGGCATCGAACACGTCGATGAAGGTGCGACCGATGATCTTGCGCTTCTTCTCCGGATCGGCTTCGCCGGCCAGGTTGTCGAGGAACTGCGCTTCGGCGTTGGCGCGGATTACCTTGACGCCCATGTTCTCGGCGAACATGGCCATCACCTGCTCGCCTTCGTGCAGGCGCAGCAGGCCGTTGTCGACGAATACGCAGGTCAGTTGATCGCCGATGGCCTTGTGCAGCAGCGCTGCCACCACCGAGGAGTCCACGCCGCCGGATAGGCCGAGCAGCACGTTGGCGTCGCCGACCTGGGCGCGTACCTGAGCGATGGCGTCTTCGGCGATCTTCGACGGCGTCCACAGGGCTTCACAGCCGCAGATGTCGAGGATGAAGCGCGACAGGATGCGTTCGCCCTGCTTGGTGTGGGTCACTTCCGGGTGGAACTGCACGCCGTAGTAGTGACGGTCGTCGTCGAACATGCCGGCGATCGGGCAGCTCGGCGTGCTGGCCAGCACGTGGAAGCCAGCCGGGATCTCGGTGACCTTGTCGCCGTGGCTCATCCATACGTCCAGGCCGAATACGCCGTCGGCATCGACGTGGTCTTCGATGCCATCGAGGATGCGGCTCTTGCCGACCACGTCGACACGGGCATAGCCGAATTCGCGCAGGTCGGAACCGGCCACTCGACCGCCAAGCTGCTCGGCCATGGTCTGCATGCCGTAGCAGATGCCGAACACCGGCACGCCGAGGTCGAACACCGCTTGCGGGCAGCGCGGGCTGTTGGCTTCGTGTACCGACTCCGGACCACCGGCGAGGATGACGCCGCGCGGTGCGAATTCGCGAATCGCGTCATCGTCCATGTCGAACGGGTGCAGTTCGCAATACACGCCGATCTCGCGCACGCGGCGGGCGATCAACTGGGTGTACTGGGAACCGAAATCGAGGATCAGGATGCGGTGAGCGTGAATGTCTTGATGGGCCATGGGTGCCTCTACGAGGCAGCTTCAAGCTGCAAGCTTCAAGCTGCAAGTAATTGGGGAGCTGTAAGCCAGGCTATCAGGCTCATCCTAACAGCTTGGCGCTTGCAGCTTGTCGCTTGGGGCTGCTTCAGCCTACCCGGTAGTTCGGCGCTTCCTTGGTGATCTGCACGTCGTGAACGTGGGATTCGGCCATGCCGGCACCGGTGATACGCACGAACTCGGGCTTGGTGCGCATCTCTTCGATGGTCGCGCAACCGGTGTAACCCATGGAGGCACGCAGGCCGCCCATCAACTGATGGACGATGGAGCCCATGGCGCCCTTGTAGGCCACGCGGCCTTCGATGCCCTCGGGCACCAGCTTCTCGGCACCGGCGGAGGAATCCTGGAAGTAGCGATCCGAGGAACCCTGAGCCTGGGACATGGCGCCCAGCGAGCCCATGCCACGGTAAGCCTTGTAGGAACGCCCCTGGAACAGTTCGATCTCGCCCGGTGCCTCCTCGGTACCGGCCAGCATGGAACCGATCATTACCGCCGAAGCGCCGGCAACGATGGCCTTGGACAGGTCACCGGAGAAGCGGATGCCGCCATCGGCGATCAGCGGAATGCCAGTGCCTTCCAGCGCCGCAGCGACATTGGCCACGGCGGAGATCTGCGGCACGCCGACACCGGCGACGATACGGGTGGTGCAGATCGAGCCAGGGCCGATACCGACCTTGACCGCATCGGCGCCCGCTTCGGCCAGGGCCAGTGCAGCAGCGCCGGTGGCGATGTTGCCGCCGATCACCTGGATGTCCGGGAAGTTCTGCTTGACCCAGCGCACGCGCTCGATCACGCCCTTGGAGTGACCGTGAGCAGTATCGACGATGATCACATCGACGCCGGCATTGGCCAGCGCGGCAACTCGGTCACCGGTATCGGCGCCAGTTCCTACGGCGGCACCGACGCGCAGACGACCTTGGTCGTCCTTGCTGGCCAGCGGGTAGGCCTTGGCTTTCTCGATGTCCTTGACGGTCATCATGCCCTTGAGGGTGAAAGCGTCGTCGACGATCAGGACTTTCTCGATGCGGTGCTTGTGCAGCAGCTCGCGAACCACTTCCTTGGTAGCGCCTTCCTTGACCGTGACGAGACGCTCTTTGGGCGTCATCACTTCACGCACGGTAGCGTCCAGGCGGTTCTCGAAGCGCACGTCACGGGAAGTGACGATGCCGACCAGATCACCGTTGCTCAGCACCGGTACGCCGGAGATGTTGTGCTGGCGGGTCAGTTCGAACAGGTCGCGCACGGTGGCGTCGGCCTCGATGGTGATCGGATCCTTGACCACACCGGATTCGAATTTCTTGACCTTGCGGACTTCGACAGCCTGCTGCTCGATGGTCATGTTCTTGTGGATGATGCCGATGCCACCTTCCTGCGCCATGGCGATGGCCAGGCGGGCTTCGGTCACGGTATCCATGGCGGCGGACAGCAGCGGAATATTCAACTCGATGCCACGGGTGAGGCGAGTCTTGAGGCTGACGTCCTTCGGCAGAACATCGGAGAAACCGGGGATAAGTAAAACGTCGTCGAAGGTAAGAGCTTCTTGACTGATACGCAGCATGGCGGGGGCTCCCAGACGGGAAAATTGGAAGCGCGCCATTATACCGAGTCAGCCCCCGTCACTCAATGTAAAGAATAGGTTCGACCGTTCGGCAATTAATATCAATGATTCTCAGCCGGCAGGGAACCGAAGCGGATTCATGCAGCCTGATCTATTCAGGCTCAGGGAAGAGCTCCCCCTTTTATATGCAGAACCGCGCCAGAGGCTGGTCTCCAGGCTGCCAGGCCGAGAGCGGCAATAAGCCTCCTTCCAGAGCCGGCTCAAGATCTTTCGACGAGATTGCACGTGCAATGACAGCAAAGTGGCAGTAGCGGCCTGTCGTAGGGTGGATGACGCTTCACCTACGCGGCCCGATCCGTTCACCACTCTGCGGTCGCAATGGTGGATGAAAAAAGCGTCATCCACCCTACAGGGGCTGCTTTTGCCGCCGATCTGCCAAGCACAAAGATCGTGAACAGGCTCTCAGGCCTGCACCAATGCAACCGGGTAGCCCAGCCGTTCGGCGAACTCTTCGAGAAAGGCTGGCGTGAAGCGCGCCCCGGCCCAGCCGTTGAAGATGAAACCCAGGTTGGAAAAACCGCAGGGTTGCAGAAACAGGAAGCCGTTGATGTCATCTTCGTGCCGACATTCGGGGCACATGAAGTTGTCGGTTTCCCCCGGCGTCCACTCATCCAGGCTCTCGAACAGCGCCTCGCCGACTTCTCGACGGCACTCGGGGCAGCCGGCCTCCTCGAGAAAATCGTCGATGGGCGTATAGATGCAGCGCCGGTAAATGACTTCCAGGCCATTGATGGGTTGGCCGAACGGCAACCGATCCGCAAATTCAACGACCCGACTCGCCCCTGGCGCGATGGCGTAGGCCATGCCACTGCGCCCACAGGTGGTGGGCAGCGCCGCGACGATATCGCGCTTGGCCAGCCAGCGCAGGATCTGCTGCGCTTTGCGCTCATGGCCAGGAAAGCTGGAAATCCGCGGAACGACGATGCTCTGAGTTGCCATACCCTTGCCTTCGGGGATTGGAAATCCGCGCAGCTTAGGGGTTGCCTGCAACGAATCCAAGCTACATGGCACTCGGCCGACGACCTGCAGCCTGGCAGATCGTCGCGAAAGCCAGTCGCTATCGGCAAGCCAGAGAGCAGGCCTCGCGGCGATTGAAGTAGCGCTCGCGCAGGCTGTCGTACGCCCAGTTGTAGCCCAGGGTGTAAGGCAGGAAGAACAGGATCAGGCCGATATCCAGAAAGAATGCCGCGACCAGACTGATGGACAACCACCAGGCCGCCAGCGGTACCAGCACCAGAATCAGGCCAGCCTCGAAGAGCAAGGCATGGCTGATCCGCGCCCACAGGCCGCGCTCGAAGCCCATGCGCCGCTGGGCAGCGTCGAACATGACGTTGAAGATCATGTTCCAGAGCATGGCGATGGCCGAGAACATCAGCGTCAGGGCGCCCATGTGCGCCAGAGATTTACCCATCGCCCAGGCCAGCAGCGGCGCGCACACCGCCACGGCGATCACCTCGAACAGGGTTGCATGCAGCACGCGCTCCTTGAAGGAGCGACGGGCAAGCTGATTGGATTGACTCATTGTCCAGACTCGCTAGGTAACGTCGATGGGACTATCCTCATCGGAAAAACAGCCAGAGCAAAGTTGCCAGCCATCGGCAAAACCGATATGAACCTATCTCCCGAATCTCTCCATGCGTTCGCCCAGGCAGCCGCCACCGGCTCGTTCAGTGCGGCGGCCAGGCGCCTGGGTAAAAGCCAGTCGACGATCAGCGAAGCGATTTCGCGACTGGAAATCGACCTCAACGTCAGCCTGTTCGTGCGCGGTGCGCGCCAGCTCACTCTGACAGAGGCCGGCTGCAGCCTTCTGAGCCGCGTACAGGATGTACTGGCAGCGTCGGATCGCCTGTTGCGCCAGGCCGGCCAATTGGCTGCGGGCCTGGAGCCCAAGCTGACGCTGGTGCTGTCGGACGCCTACCAGGCCAGCCAATATCAGGCTCGCTTGGCCGAACTCGACCAGCGATACCCGGATCTGGAGTTCGAATGCTTCTTCGCCGAACACGCTGACGTGCTCGACCTTGTCGGCCAGGGCCGCGCCAATCTGGGCCTGCTCGCCGCGCAGGCCAGCTACCCACCGGAACTGGCACACGCGAGCCTGGCGGATTGTGCGGACTTCGGTCTCTTCGTTGCCAAGGGGCATCCGCTCACCCGATCGTCTCGGATCAACCCGGAGGATCTGGCCCATTGGCGCGTATTACGCCTGAGTAGCGTGGCGGATCAGGAAGGTGCACTGGACGATCTGCCAGGCAGCGGCGGACGCTGCTGGTCAGCACCGGACTATCTGCTGCTACTGGAAATGGCCACACTGGGCTTTGGCTGGGCCGCACTGCCACGACAACTGGTCATCGGCCATGGCGGTGAGCGCCTGCAGGAACTGGCAGTCAACGGTTGGCCCAGGCAGGTTTCAGTGGATGTGGTCTGGTCACGTGAGCGGCCGCTGGGCCCGGCGGCGGCGTGGTTGCTCGAACGGCTTTTGAATAGCTGAAATGGGAACGCACAAGGATATCCACCGATGAAGATCCATCCTTCGATCAATACCGGGCACAGGCCTCATACCCGCCTTTGCGCTACCCATCTGCCGAGCGGCATCACCCACGCATGGTAATCGCGCTGCTTGCCCTGCTGGTCGTGCTGGCCCTGTGGATACGCCATACCCGCAACAGAAGGCCGCCAGTGCCCTCGGTAGCCAACGCCGAAAGGTTGCTGGCCTTTTTCGCCCAGCCGGAGCGTTACGCCGGACAGCCCATTGAACAGGTATTCGAGCACATAGGCCGTGTGCCACCTTGCGACGATTGGGACTGGGGCAGGCTGGTCTATGAATGGAGAGACCAGCAGCTGCGCCTGCGGATCATCACCCAGAGCGGCATGGTGATCTGCGCAGAGCGCCTCGATCCACTTGATACCAGCCGTTTCGGCAGTGTGCTCGAAACCTTCTGGGCACGCGATGAAACGGCCTGAACCTCTTTTCACGCACGCCCATATCCTGTTCACGCAGGAACGCCACCACTCAGGAGAACCGCAACCCGATGCTCACGGTCATTGCCCAGGACTTCATCAAGGAAGAATTCATCGAGCAGGTACTGCCGCTCTACGCCGAATTGGTACGCCGAACCCGCGAAGAGCCGCTGTGCCTGTCTTACGATCTGCACATCGACGAGAAGGATCCTGGTCATTTCGTTTTCATCGAAAAATGGCCGGACAGAGCCGCGCTGGATACTCACTGCAAGACCGAGCATTTCCAGACACTGGTACCCAGGATCGACAGCTACCAGCGCCAGCCCGGTACCTTCCTGCTGCTCGAACCATTCGCCTAGGGGGCTTTCATGTCCACCCTGGAATGGGCAATTACCATTGCCGCCGCTCACCAGTGTCGCGACAACGGTCATGTGTCGGCCAGGGTGGTAGATGTGCCCGAGACGGGGTATGGCAACCATGTGGCGCAAGCGGACGTAGGGTGGATGACGCTTTTTTCATCCACCATTGCGATTGCAGAGCGGTGGACGGATCGGGCCGCGTAGGCAAGCGTCGTCCACCCTACGAATGGCCGTTTGCGCCTTTAAGACCGTAGAACGTAGCCTGGATTAGCCGCAGGCGTAATCCGGGGCCGAAGGCCGTGATCCATGGTTCAACGCGGGTCACCGAACGGCCGCTTCCGCCTTTGAGCAACCACTCAGCCCGTTCGCTCGGATACGACATTTGATCTGTGATGTGGCACCAGGGTCATTTGCACAAGGCCGGCGCTCCTTACATCCGTCACCCCATCAAAGTCATATTAGGGCCTGGGCCATGCCGGGCAACCAGTCAAGGAGATAACCATGATCACCTGCTACCTGCGCTATATCATCGACCCCTATCAACTCGCCGAATTCGAGCATTACGCCAAGCTGTGGATACCGCTGGTGGAGAAATTCGGCGGCCAGCACCATGGCTACTTCCTGCCCTCGGAAGGCAGCAACAACGTGGCCCTGGCGTTGTTCAGCTTCCCCAGCCTGGCCGCCTACGAGGAGTACCGCGAGCGTTCCATGCAGGATGCCGAATGCCTGGAAGCCTTCGCCTATGCCCAGCAGAATCGCTGCATCATCAGTTACGAGCGCAGCTTTATGCGCCCGCTGGGCGTAGGGCCCCGATAGCGCTTAGAACCTGTTCAACGTCTTTTTAGCAGGAGAGCCAGGAAGGCCAGATGAATGAATTGCAAACTGCGTCCACGCTCAAGAGCGTACTGCTGGCGTTGCGCCTCAGTCTCGCGCGGGCCGCACCAGCCTGATTTTTTAACGCCCGCTCCTCATGGCACAAACCATCATCGCGGACAAGGGCCATGACAGCGAGGCGATACGGGAGCAGATTGAGGAACAAGGTGCCACGGCTGTGATTCCAAGAAAGCGAATGTCTGTGAAAGGCAACAGACCCTAGCTGCAATTTGACCTTCCCTCACTACAAGCCATCAGATACAGGGGGCAGCAATCCGTCTTCGGTCAAATTCCAATCGGCAGGACGGGGCGGATTCAGATCAATGCCAATGCCTGCGTGTGCGGCCCGCTCATCATCGCGTTGCATAGACCTCCCTTAACCATTCACTCAAATGCAACGCCATTTTTCTCAATGGATACTGCACCGATAGACGGGCAAAATTTTTAGCGCGTCTTATAAGTTATTGGCACGCGAAGCCGGCCAAGCATCGCCCCTTATGCATCCACCCGCTCGACACTCTTCCATGCCTATGACGTGTTTCATGGTCAGACCGGGCACGTCCGTTAAAGAGGGAAATGGTCGTGGACAACAATCAACAGGATGCCTTCATTGCTCGCCAGCCCATATTCAAGCGCGCGCGACGAGTAATTGCCTATGGCCAGCCCGATACCACCAGGGCACTCTCCCCTGCCTCTGACGATCCTGATACTCAGCACGTCGCCGACATCTCTCCTGTCTTTGTTGATTGTTCCGTCAAATCGCCCACCACGTTCGACCTCCCTATACGTCCCGCTTGCCTGAGCGTATTAGTCCAGCACCGGAGACTTCGCCGGGCACATCTTCTTGCGAGAAAAATAAACGGTTTCGAGCGAGCCCAAGAGCACTCGAACCTGGGCTTCGATCTTTTCCTGGGACACCTTTCGGACATCCGATACTCGTCAGTGCCTGGGTTCGCCCAGAAAATCCAGAACGATGGCTGGCCTCGCCTTTTACCCAAGCCGCGCAAGGATCAAGAACACCAACAGCAGCGGCTCGCCGCATGATTGACCAAACCGGGCAAATCCATACGCCGACTCGAAGAAAGCTCAAGCGGCTGAGGTACACAATGTGAATCATCTCGACTGGTATCTGCAGATCAATCTGAAGGCGCGGCACTTGCGCCTGCTCGTGGCGATCGACACGTACCGCAATCTGACCCAAGTGGCCGAGGTCACTCATGTGACCGTACCTGCCGTGTCGAAATCATTGGCCGAACTCGAGCGGGGGCTTGGGCTCGCCTTGTTTTCACGCACCACGCAAGGCTTGATGCCCACGCCATATGGCGATTGCCTCCTTCGCCACGCGCGGGCAATGCTGACAATCCTGCACCAGGCCCGCGATGAGCTGAAGTCCCTGAGGTCGGGGGCCGAGGGCAAGGTTCGCATCGGCATGTTGCCGGCTTCCGCCTCGGTGCTGCTGCCGCAGGCGCTGAACTTCCTGAAGCAGCAGTCATCGGGTACCAATGTGACGGTGATCGAAGGTACGACAGAGTCGCTGTTGCCTGAACTCTGGCAAGGTCGCCTCGACTTGGTCGTGGGCCGCCTGCCGCCTCCGGATACGCTCAGCAGCTTCGAGGAAAAGGAACTTCTCGAGGAGCCGGTGGTGCTTATGACGGGCCGTCACCATCCACTGGCCCGCAGGAAGACCCTGAATTGGTCGGATCTGTGCCCCTACCCCTGGATCTTACCGCCGCCCGGCTCGATATTGCGTGATCCACTGGAGCGGGCGCTCGAGGCGAATGACGTGCCGCTGACCAACAATTATATCGAAACGCTCTCGATTCACGTCGTCCGTGCACACCTGCAAGTCTCCGAGTTCATCGCGGTAATGGCTGGATCGATTGCCAATGACCCTGTCCAGCCTTTTCATAAGCTTCCGTTGAACCTGCCTAGACTGCTCCGCCCAACCGGCGTGCTGTGGAATCGCAACCGTGGCCTGAGCCCCAGTGCGCAACTCATGGTTTCGTGCCTGGAAGAAGCTGCTCAGCATCTGCTGACGGGTCTCGCCGCCACATCACAGCAGACACCATCCTCGAGTAAAGCGAAGCGCCATCGCCAATCAACGAATACGCGCTGAGCGGTCAGGCGATGTGCACATAGCACACCCCGCCTGATCGGGAGGTAAAGGTCACGTGCGAATCATGCAGAACGATCAATGCGTGGATGTGGGGTGCGCCGGACGAGCACATCAGCATTGAAGGTTACGAATGGAGTGGTCATCAGGATGGCATCAACGAAGTGCGACTCCTGATCACCATTCTGGGTGGCTTTCCGGCACGTTAGGGCGACTGCGAATCGGCTGCAAGAACCATCCTGTTCGGCCTGCTGTGCATCATGGGCTTTACTGCGGCGGGTGCAGGCACCTACCGCGGCACGCCTCCTCATCGTTCACGCCATGTACCTGCGACTCAGTGTTGCGTGTAACGCGCTCCTCAATCGGCACTCCCGGATCATGCCGGGAATGCCGGGTGGTGCGGATCTCGCATCGCTTCTCAGAACCGATATTTGATACCCGAGATGATGGATATCTGCGAGTCACCATTTGGAGGGGCGACCTTGGGTGAAGAGTTGGTCGCTGCGAGAGAGAGGTCGCCGCCGTTACTCATGTGTTCTGCCGACACATACAGATCCGTTTGCTTGGACAGCGAGTAGACGCCGCGCAATACGATCGCCTGTCCCTTGTCGGACGAACCTTTGTATTTGAGTTGCCCCAGCATGCCATCGATGGAAAAGTTCTTGGCCACCGGTACCTTGGCGGCCAGCCACACCAGGTTGCTCTGCGGTGTAGCGATACCTTCGTTGTCGCGCTTGACCCAACCCGCGGCTATCTTGGCATCACGTACCATGAAGTAGCCGCCCAAGAGGAAACGGCTGTCCGTACGATCCGGCGAAGTGAGACCGCCAGGTGTCGCTGCAGTACCGCCATAAATTCGCTCATAGGCGCTGGACAAGCCCCAGCTCTTTGCGTCGTACTTGATCATGCCCGCCCATTCTCGACATTGGTTGACGTCGTCAACCTCGCCCGCGCAATTACTTACGGCGTCACGGCCAAAGCTGTAATTCACACCGAGGTTGAAATTACCGATGGGAAGGAGGTAGCGAATGGAGTTATCAGCGCGAGCAGAGCCTGTATAGCCTTCGTCCAGCGTGGTGAGGCCGTGCGAACCGGCGCCGAACGGATTGAGTTCCTGCCATGCCAAAAACCGCACGTTGTATTGGCGACCGAACGTCAAAGTGCCGTAGTCCCCTTCGAGGCCGACGTATGACTGCCGTCCAAAAAGGCGTCCGCCCTGGAGCGAGGTGCCAGTGTCTGGCGAAAAGCCGGCTTCCAGGTTCCATACGGCTCGAAGATTCCCGCCTAGATCCTCCTTGCCGCGAACCCCCACGTAGGAAGTCCCCATCCCCGAACTCAAGCGCGAAACATTGCCACTGCCGCTTACGTTGCTGACGTGCTCGACCCCAAGATCAATCTGGCCGTACAGGGTTATATCGCGTCCAAGGGCCTTCAGCTTGTCCTGATTGGCCGCCAGTGCTCTGCGATGCTCGTCGCTGGCAGCGCCGGCCGACTTCTCGGCCTTCAGTTGCTCCCCCATCTGATCGAGCCGCTTGTTCAGCTCCTCCAGTCGCGCAGTAAGCTCCTGCAATTGCTTGGTCTGTTCGGTGTCTTGCTGAGCCCATGCCGGAGAAATACTCAAAAACGCAGAGCAGGCGAATAGGGCAGTCCTGTATTTCGTCATCTCTGAAACTCTCTTTTTTGTTATTAGATTTGTTGAGTAAACGCAACGAGAGATTGCGGAGATGCTTATGCAGAATCAATTGAGAAACCCCGCTCTACGCTTGACTGCATGGTTAAGGCACTCAGCGTGACGGGGAGCGGATCCCATCAAGAATTTAAGCCCTGCGGCTACGGTATCGAAGCGGATATCGCACAGCGGCGGTGCGGCAAATAATTGATGCCATGCAGGCTGTAACCAAGACCGCGCATAGCCTTGGTATCTCGCAGAATAGGCGGCTAGCCGGGTGCTATGGGCGCGCCGCGTCAAGCCCAAACCGTTTCGAGCGACGATGCCCATGCCTGGTACCGATGCTCGCGGACATCCCTGCCCGATGGAGCCGCCACACAACATCACGAGCAGGATCAGCCACTGCGCCAGCTCATCGAATTAGAGGCCACGACTGTGCCCGTACTCTCGCACCGACCCAAGCTGCCGGATCATGGCGAGGCGAGCTGGGCTGCCGCGAGTGTGCTCTGCGCAGTTATGAGCAGCTCGCGGTCAATCAGATTGAGGTGATCCATGGCTACGAGCAAACAGGTTCAGCCTTAACCTGCTCCATCGGTCATCAATAACCCCGGCGAATGGGCCTATGACAATGACCGCAGCAGGTCTCCGGCCACGAGATACCGGGCCAGAAGGCGGAACCGCCCCCAGACTGGCCAAGCCCAGGCGATGCGCTGCATCCGGATGCCGGCCAAGGCAGGCCATCGCCCCAAAAGAACAGGTCGAACTGGCTGCCAAAGAGCACGCGAGATGGCACCGAAGGGTGTCAGGAGGCGGGTATGGTTTTCTTTACCGATGTCACTGCAGATCCTTTGGCAATACGCCTTTGGGGAGGTTCTGGTAACAGACGGGACGCAACCAGCGGCGAATGGAGAGCGTGCCGACCGAAGTGGCGCCGAAGTTGGTGGAAGCGGGATAAGGGCCACCATGAACCATTGCATCGCAGACTTCCACACCAGTGGGGAAGCCATTGACAAGTATGCGGCCGGCCTTGCGCTCGAGGATCGGGAGCAGCCCGTGCGCGGCCTCGGTATCGGCCTCCTCCATGTGAATCGTGGCAGTCAATTGGCCAGCGAGGGATTTGGCGACGTCGCGCATCTCTGCAGGGCTTTCCACCGTAATGATCAGGCCGAGCGGGCCGAAGACCTCTTCGGCAAGCAGGTGATTGCCGAGCCAGTCCTTGGCGGCAATGCAGAAGAGATTCGGCGTGGCGTCACGCAGATCGCAGGGAGAGGTTAGCAGCGACCGCACTCCCGTTTCGGCGGCAATGCGGTCGCGGCCGACGCGGTATGCAGCCGCAATACCGTCGGTAAGCATCACCTGCGGCGGGGTCTGACGCAGCGCGGCACGGGCGCCTTCGGCAAAGGCCTCGCCCTCGGAGCCACGCATGACCACGGCGATACCAGGATTGGTGCAGAACTGCCCCGCGCCCATGGTAAGCGAGGCGGCCCAGCCCGTGCCGATCGCCTCGCCGCGGGCGGCAAGAGCGGCAGGCAGCAGGAACATCGGATTGACCGACCCCAGTTCACCGAAGAATGGGATTGGATCGGGACGCGCCGCGCAGAGATCGAATAGGGCACGGCCACCGCCAAGCGACCCGGTGAACCCCACAGCACGGATCAGCGGGTGCTGGACGAGCGCTTCGCCCACGTCGCGCCGCCCGCCTTGAACGAGCGAGAAGACACCTGGATGCATACCACAGCGGGTAATGGCGGCAAGCACCGCTTGCGCGACGATTTCGGAGGTGCCGGGATGCGCAGAGTGCCCCTTGACCACGACCGGGCAGCCCGCGGCCAGCGCCGAGGCGGTATCGCCTCCTGCCACCGAGAACGCGAGCGGGAAATTCGAGGCCCCGAAGACCGCCACCGGGCCGATCGGCCGCTGCATCAACCGTAGCGTGGGAGTCGACAAGGGCTGAGGGTCGGTGAGGCTGGAGTCGTGGCGGCGTTCAAGGTAGTCGCCAAGACGGATATGGGCCGCGAAGAGACGCAGTTGCATCACCGTGCGGCCGCGCTCGCCGACGAGCCGGGCCACGGGCAGGCCGGTTTCCTGGGTGCCGATCTCGGTGATAGCGTCAGCACGCGCCTCGATTTCATCCGCGATGGCCTCCAGAAAAACAGCGCGCTCCTCGCGTGTGCTGTAGCCGAAGGACCAGAAAGCCTCTTCGGCGGCACGGCAGGCCTGGTCGACGAGTGCGGGCGTGCCCACCGAGAAGGAATGCGCAGGGCCATTGGCCGGGGCCGAACGAAACTGCGCTTCTGTCGCAATCTGCACACCTGCGATGAAATGCTGGCCGTGGGGGACGAAAGGAGATACGACGCTCATGGGGCATCCTTTTATTCATGTCTGTATTTAGGTATGTGGTGCGCGAAGTTACGTTGCACCGATGTCAGGTCTTTGCGGGCGCGCTCGTGAGCTGGTGAGACGTTCAGCCAGTGCCTGGAAGTTTGCGCGGCTCACCTGTTAGCCACCATTTCGGGGACGAGATCCTATGCCTCCGAGACAACGCCTATGGCCGTCCAGCGCTCCCAGACCGACCACAGAAGCAGTCCGGATGGGACGCAGCGCATGAGACGCAGCCCGAAGTGCCTGGATTCTCCCCTCTCGCGCTCGCGTCCCGATTACGCGTCTGAACGCTGCGTCCCGCGGCGTAATGAACCGTCAGCCTTTTGGCTGAAGCGCATGCAGGCTCATGGCCAGCGAAACAGAAGTGAAATACCCTACGACGATGAGCAGCTCGGCAATCACCGCTCGGCCCAGATCGGCTTCGTAACGGGCAAAACGCTCATCGTCGATCACGCCTCCTGCGAGGATGTCGCAGACCGCGTCACTGATCACACCAAGGCGTCCATCCCCCGGTTCGGGTCGCTGCTTCTCGAGGATGGCTCTGACCATTGCCTCTGGGACTCCGGCCTTCAATGCATGCCGCCGGTGGTTGGCGATGACATAGGGTGCGTTCCAGAACACCGCCGTGGAGAGGATCGCCACTTCGCTCTCCACCTCGCTCAGCACTGGCGAGCGGTCGATATGCGTGCCGATGATCTCCATCCCTTCGGCTAGATGCGGGTTGTGTAGCCAGATGTTGAACGGGGTGGGAATACGTCCCCGCCCTTCGCCCAGGCGTGCGATGACTTCCTTCTGTTTGTCGGAGGTATTCTCAGGCTCAATAGGCTGCAATCGACCATTCATCTTTCTCTCTCCTTCTACAAAATGATGCCGGAGCAGAATCCCGCTTTGGTGCGCCCCGAACCTCTCGGACTTTTACCCCCAGGGTTAGAACTCTTGCACTTCCTGAAGACAGGAAAGGCGTCACGCTCTGCTCGGCGAACGACAGTGTCGCTACACCTCCATGCGTCAGCATGGCAACTATCCATCTACAGCGTTGAGCACATCCTTGTGCGCGGCTTTGCCGTACTAACGCTCGGTATTTTGCGCGGTGTAATGGTTACCCCACTCAATAACCGAGGAGGCTACTCGGCCAAGCGATATGGAGGAGCCGGTCGAAGATGCCATACAGGATTGCCGTCACGCAGACCGCAAGGATCAGACTGAGTCGCCAAGGCTCACGGCCCTCGATGCGCATGAAAGCTACGATCAGCAGCGGCACCGTCGGAAGCATGCCAATCAGCGCAGTAGAGACGAAGAAGGCGAGGAACCAGCCAAAGAATCTTGTTGCTCTCACCAGAACCAGCTTGTCTGGCAGTATGCCGTGGTCACTCGCTGCATCCATGTGAATGCTGCCGCCACTCGTAGCACGTATCGGGGTGACGAAGATTTTGTATGCAAGACTGATCGTCCCGGCGATGACAAGAATGCTTGCGACCACCGTCGGACCGATCGCGGCCAGGAAATTCCACTCCTGAGCGGTCACCAACATGAAGAGCCCGGCACCGATGAAGAGCACATACGTGAGGTCTTCAGCCTTGAGTACAACCGTCCCCTTCGGCCGCAGCCGCAGCGTCCGCGCTCCACCGCCCTTTCTCAGCAGCTTGAACAGCGGGGTGAACAGGATAATCGCAGAGAGGATGAGCAGTACCAGGACACCCGGTCGCGTCAGCCAATCCGTGCCATAGCGCATGAAAGAGATCGACATGTAACGCTCGATTAGCAAACCGAGCACCAGGCCAAGGATCAACGGTGGGCGCGGCCATTTCTGGCGTTTCATGATCCAGCCAATCGATCCGGCCAGCGTTAGCACGAACAAATCTCCCCAGCTACTCGATCCCTGGAAGGCGCCGATCAGGACGACGGGAATCATTACCGGCAGAATAAGCGAGTAGCGTAGCGTCGCGAGCTTGGCAAACTGGCCGCTGAGCAGGAAACACAAGCCTGCGCCAAAGATATTGGCAAGAGCGATCGACCAAACCATGGAATAGGTCAGGTCGAGATGCTTGGTCAGCATATCGGGCCCCGGGTTGAACCCGTGCACCATCAGTGCCCCAAGCAGAATTGCCTGCGCCGCACCGCCGGGTAACCCGAAAGCAAGCAGCGGCACCAGCATTCCGCCCTCCTTCGCGTTAGTGGCCGATTCGGGAGCGATCACCCCACGCACATCGCCCTTACTGAAGGTTTCCTTGGCACCCTTCTCGGTTTGCAGCGCATGACCATAGGCGATCCAGTCGATCACCGCTCCGGTAATACCTGGAACCGCCCCGAGGAAGGCGCCTATCCCGGAACAACGAAGCACCAGGAACCAGTTTCGCAGAGTGTCCTTGACGCCCTGGCCCATCCCTTTAAAAGTCCCTACGGCCGCGTGGTTGCTTACCGCGGAGCGCTGTATGGCGAGATCGCACAACTCAGGCAGCGCGAAAAGGCCAAGTAGCACCGGCACGAGAGGGATACCATCCGCCAGATAGAGGAAGTCGCCCGTCCAGCGCATTTGCCCGGTCTGAACATTGGTGCCAATCATGCCCACCAGAATGCCGAGGCAGGCTGCGACCACCCCCTTCAGCGGCGCATTGCCCGACAGCACCGCAACCATCGTGATCCCGAAAATTGTCAGCGCCAACATTTCGGGTGTGGTGATGGAGAGGACGAGCGGCCGTACCAACGGCAGCGAGACTGCCAGGATGACTGCCCCGACCAATCCCCCAAGTAGCGATGACGTGTAGCACGCACTCAGCGCGCGCGATGCCTCGCCGCGCTTGGCCATCGGCAGCCCGTCGAGCACTGTCGCCTGCGAGGCCGAGCTTCCTGGTACGCCCAAAATCACCGCCCCGATACTATCCGAAGTGGTAGAAACCGAATGCATACCGAGCAACATGCCAATGGCCGCGATGGGATCCATCGTGTACGTGAACGGCACCAGTAGCGCAAAGCCGGTTAGGCCACCGACCCCGGGCACCAGTCCTATGGCGATGCCGGCCAGAACCCCGAGGATGACAAACACCAGACGATCGAATGACAAGATGAGCGACAGCGCGTTACTGGCTGCCGACAGTGTTGATGAATCGAAAAGGAAATCCATGATTCGTCCTGATTAGTGGGCAAGCTCACTTTGTGAGTCAGCTAGGTTTAAGACAGGCACATCGCTTGCCGGGCGTTCAATCCGGCCAGCGCCATACCCCACCACCTAGAGATTCGAAAGCGCTTCTGCGTTCTGCTCGGCAAGAGTCGGATAAAGGATCTTCGCCGTACGGCCCCAGATCCAGGCACGCTCCTCTTCGCTCAGGGATGCGAAGCAGGCGTGCCCCTGATCGATCAACTTCTTCAACGGCCCTTCCGAGGCCGGATAGTTCGAGCCGAAGGCCAGATGGTCTGCCCCGAATATCTGTACCAGATGAGGGAAAAACGCCTCGCTTCCTCCAGGCGCCGCCTGCGCCAACTCGAAGGTCTTGGGCGTGATCTTGAGGTAGATGTTCGGGTATTTCGCCAGGTCGAACAGCCCTGCACAGGCAGCGTAGGGAGGTCCGCCCTCGAGCTGCGGACGCCCGCAGTGATCGAGCGCGATCCTGACGGTGGGAAAGCGCTCGGCAAGTTCGGCCACCATGCCCAGACCGGCCGGAGTGGTCTGGATCACGATGGTCATGCCAATCTCGGCGCAGCGCTCCCAGATCGGGAAGGTTGCCGGGTTGACCAACCAGCTGCCATCGGTCTGATGGGTCGCCCCGCCGGTGAAAAGCCGAATCCCGCCCATGCCACGGGCCAGCCAGTAATCGAAGGTCTGCAGCGCATCGGGAGCCAACATATCGAAGGAATAAACACCGGTGAATCGCTTCGGATGTATCGCCACGGAGTCGGCCACATAAGAATTATTGTGGCCATAAGTGGTAGAGGAATGGACGATCGCCGCCTTCGCAACTCCGGCCTCATCCATCTCCCGGATCAACTGTTCGAATGTGGCCGGACGCGTGGCCGACCACTTGGAACGATGTCCACTCTGAGGTGCAATGGGATAAAGGGCAGTGTCGGTTGAAATGATATGGGGATGAATATCGATGATTGAGGGTGTCATGTTGATCGAACCTCTTGACGATTTACGGTCATTTCCCCTCGAAAGGATCATGACATTTTGTTATTGGCATCAGAGCTGACTTACAAAGCGCGCACGAAGGCCGTAGGGCCGACACCGTGGCCTTTCCAGATGTAATTCAGGATTAAAGATTGCGAAACTTGCGTGCTTCTTCAATCACCGAAACGGGGGCGTCATAAATTTTATTTATGATCCGTTCCATCGCCACCGCGTCAATGGCATTGACCGGAAAGCCCGCACCTTCCACCGCAGCGATGAACTCGGGATCGGCGATCGTCGCGGAGAAAGCCGCACGCAGCGCATCCAGTCGATCTTGAGGAACGCCTTGCGGCAACGCGATAGGCCGCCCGGCCTCGAAGGGAGACACGAAGAAGTCAAACAAAGCCTTTACGTCGGGGTCGGTGACATAAGCACTCAGGTTCGGGACATCAGAGAAGGCGGGATCGCTTTTCCAGGCCAGATGCAGTAGCACTTTCATCTCGCCATCGGCGAGCATCCGTGCCGGCTCCCCCTCCTGCACCCCGTCAATGGTCGAGGCCCAGCCATCGACTTCGCCGCGCTGCATCGCCAGATAGACTTCGCTGCGCCCCGTATAGCCAGGAACGATCTTCATCTTGGTGCCAACATACTTGTTGAGCATTGCCGGCAAGATCCGGTTCTCGTTAGAGAAGCCGGTCGCACCAATGATCAGTTCCTCCTTGAAGAGATCATCTGCCGTGGTTACCCCGGTTCGGGTCATCGCGACCAGGGCATAGTTGACCTTGTCGAGACTGCCAAGCCACGTTACTTTCCGTGGATCGAAGTTGCTCTGCTTCGGTTCCAGCAGCGGCGTGTAGAGGTTGTTGCGCTGTAGAAAGCCAACAACGGTTCCGTCTTTAGGCTGCGAAGTCTGGAGCGAAGCGGCCGCAACCATCCCTCCTGCTCCGATGACGTTCTGTACCACCGGTATGGGCTGCCCAGGAATATGCTTTGCAAAAAAACGCGCGAACTGGCGCGCAAAAGTGTCCGTCGGCGTGCCTGCATCGGCGCTTACGATAAGAGTGAGCGCTTTGCCACGATAGAATTCCTCGACTGATTGACCAAAAGCCGGCCCAGCAACGAGCGTCGCAGCTGTGAGCGCACAACTGAACAAGGCCGCTCTGCGTGTAATGCCCATGGCTTTGTCTCCTAATAATAATTGTTAGTTGGATAGGAATACGCCATCGAAATCCCAGGATCGATCCAGCTTGTCCGGAATACCCGGATCTTTCGGGCAATCTCCCTTGCTGAATAGGCGTGTCGAAATGTTGTCCGTGCGCCATCCCAGTGTCTATTGAGAAAAGCCACTCATGCTTTAAGCAAATGGTTAACCCTGACGTAGCGAGATGGGGGCAGGATCTGACTGGTCACCGGAAAGCGCCACGGGTGAAGAGTCTCCCTGGCAGGCAACAGATCATTCGTGCCGAGACAATAGCGCCCGGGCTGCGCGTTACAGCGCGTCAGTTGAGTGACGGACTCGCTTCGCTTTGGCCAAGCGCACACCTCCGTGCGATGCTGCCTCGAGCTCCGTCGACAGCTGACGAGCAGCTTCTTCCAGGCACGAAACCATGAGTTGTGCACTGGCTGTCAGGCCCCGGTTGCGATTCCACAGCACGCCGGCCGGGCGAACCAATCGAGGCAGGCTCAAGGGAAGCGTATGAAGAGGCTGCGCGAAGTCCTTGGCGATCGATCCGGCCATTACCGCGATGAACTCGGAGACTTGCAGGTGTGCACGGACGACGTGAATCGAGAGCGTCTCGATATAATTGTTGGTCAGCGGCACGTCATTCGCCTCGAGCGCCCGCTCCAGTGGATCACGCAATATCGAGCCAGGCGGCGGTAAGATCCAGGGATAGGGACATAGATCCGACCATTTCAGCTTTTTCCTGCGGGCCAACGGATGGTGACGGCCCGTCATCAGCACCACCGGCTCCTCGAGAAGTTCCTTTTCCTCGAAGCTGCCGAGCGTATCCGGGGCCGGTAGGCGGCCCACGACCAAATCGAGGCGACCTTGCCAGAGTTCAGGCAGCAGCGACTCTGTCGTACCTTCGATCACCGTCACATTGGTACCAGGCGACCGCTGCTTCAGAATGCTCAGCGCCTGCGGCAGCAACGCCGAGGCGGAAGCAGGCAACATGCCGATGCGAACCTTGCCCTCGGCTCCCGACCTCAGGGACTTCAGCTCATCGCGGGCCTGGTGCAGGATCGCCAGCATTGCTCGCGCGTGGCGAATGAGGCAATCGCCATACGGCGTAGGCATCAAGCCCTGCGCGGTGCGTGAAAACAAGGCGAGCCCAAGCCCCCGCTCGAGCTCGGCCAATGACTTCGACACGGCAGGCACGGTCACATGAGTGACCTCGGCCACTTGGGTCAGATTGCGGTACGTGTCGATCGCCACGAGCAGGCGCAAGTGCCGCGCCTTCAGGTTGACCTGCAGGTACCAGTCGAACTCTGCCACGTCGTGCACCTCAGCAGCTTTACCATTTCGTTAAGCCTAACCCATTTTTACTCAATCGACGGAGGGGCTACTCGTGGGCAGCATACGAATGCATCCCACAGTCAAGCAGGTGGCGCAGGCACCGATTCAGCCCCGTTTGCAGAAGTCTTGGCGCTACCGCCGCGCAAAGGCTGACCCGCAAATCTGCAAGTAGTCGTTTGATAAAGATCACTAACAAGGAAAAATAAATGTCAGTTCATCTTAAGATTGCTATCGCCGATCATCCGCATACCGCAGCGATTCGCAGCGGCGCCATCCCCATCGAAGGCGTGGATGCCGAATTCATCACCGTCAAACCACAGATCGCTGCTTTTCGTCGCATGGTGCGGGATGTCGAATTCGATGTCTGCGAAATTGCCCCGACCACCTATATTATCGCCCGCGCCTATGGCGCTCCTTTCGTTGCACTGCCCATCTTTGTGGTGCGCCGCTTCCATCACGCCGGCCTGCTGGTTCGCCCGGATGCGGGCATCAAGACCCCGAAAGATCTGGAAGGCAAGAAGGTCGGCGTACGCGCCTATTCGGTGACTACCGGCGTGTGGACCCGCCAGGTGCTCATCGACGAGTTCGGTCTCGACTCGAGCAAGGTCACCTGGGTCGTCGACGACGAGGAGCATGTGACGCAGCTCAAGCTGCCGCCTAATGTCATTCATGCCTCCCGCCCCCTGGCCGAGATGATGGCCGACGGCGAGTTGGTTGCAGGTTTTGGTGCAAACGCAGGCATCGGCCGTACAGGCAACCCCACGGACGGATGGAAAGAAGTCGAGGCCGACTATCCCGACCTCTTCCCGAATGCGACCGAAGTGGAAGCCGAGTACTACGCCCGCACCGGCGTCTACCCCATGCACGGCACCATCGTCGTGAAAGACTCGATACTCGCCGAGCACCCCTGGGTAGCCAAGTCCATCTATGACGCCTTCGACAAGGCCAAAAAGGACTATCTCGCCCGACTTGATGCCGGCGAGGCCACCGACAAGACCGACAAAAAGTACCTTGAACTGCGCAAGATCGTCGGCCATGACCCGCTGCCCTACGGTATCGAAGCCAACCGCAAGACCATCGAGGCACTCGAGGCGACCGCGTTCAAGCAAGGCCTGACACCTCGTCGCATGTCCATGAACGAGCTGTTCGTGGATCCCCAAGCCTGAATTTGACGGAGCAGATCATGATTATCGATTGCCACGGTCACTTCACGACCGTCCCCGCTTCGTTCCGCGACTGGCGCGCCAAACAGATCGAATTCGCCGACGACCCGCTCAACGCGCCGTCGCTGTCTGGTGCCCATGTGACTGACGATCAGATCCGCGAAGGCGTCGGCAACGGCCAGTTGCGGCTGCAGAAAGAGCGCGGCGGTGACCTCACCCTGTTCTCGCCGATCGCCGGCTTGATGAGTCACCACCTCGGCAACGAACGCACGAGCCTGGAATGGGCCGAAGTCTCCAACAACCTCGTGCGCCGCGTCTGCGACATCTACCCTGACAACTTCGTGCCCGTCTGCCAGCTACCGCAGTCGCCACTGGCGCCACCCAAGAACTCCATTCCCGAGTTGCGCCGCTGTATCGAGGAGATGGGCTTCGTCGGCTGTAACCTGAACCCTGATCCAAGCGGCGGCTACTGGACCGGAACGCCTATCACTGATCGCGAGTGGTACCCGCTGTTCGAGGCACTGTGCGATCTCGACGTGCCTGCCATGATCCACGTCGCGGCCTCGTGCAACCCCTGCCACCACGGTACGGGCGCACATTACCTGAACGCCGACACCTCGGTTTTCATGCAGCTCCTGCAGAGTGACCTGTTCAAGGACTTCCCGACGCTGCGTCTG
Source organism: Phytopseudomonas daroniae (assembly GCF_004327285.1). Classification (GTDB taxonomy): domain Bacteria; phylum Pseudomonadota; class Gammaproteobacteria; order Pseudomonadales; family Pseudomonadaceae; genus Aquipseudomonas; species Aquipseudomonas daroniae. Next base: position 14,025 of record NZ_QJUI01000020.1, on the reverse strand, counting down.
GTCATCCCCCATGGTGGCGGCGCCGTGCCCTACCACTGGGGCCGCTATCGCGGCATGTCGCTGGAGATGGCCAAGCGTCCGCTGGAGGGTCTGCTGGAAAACATCTTCTTCGATACCTGCGTCTACCACCACCCAGGCGTGGAGCTGCTGACCAAGGTCGTGCCGACGAGCAACGTGCTGTTCGGCTCGGAAATGGTCGGTGCCGTACGGGGCAAGGATCCAGACACCGACCAGTACTTCGACGACACCAAGCGGTATCTGGATGCCTGCACGGCGCTTTCCGATGCGGATCGCCATGCCATCTTCGAAGGCAACGTTCGGCGCGTCTATCCGCGTCTCGACAAGCATCTGAAGGCCAAAGGCAAGTAAGGCAGGGGCAGAGCATGAACATTATCGACATCCACCCTCACATCATCTCGGGCGACGAGAAGCGCTACCCGCCCGCGCCACTGTTCGGCAAGCGTTCGGACTGGTCGCAGGAGCGGCCGAGCACCGTCGAGACACTGATCGAGGCCATGGACGAGGCCGGCGTCGGCAAAGCCGCCGTCGTGCACTCCTCGACGACCTACGGCTTCGACAACAGCTACGTCGTCGACGGCTGCAACCAGTACAAGGATCGGCTCGTGGCCGTAGGCTCAGTGGATATGCTGCCCGACGACGTCCCCGCCGTGATCAAGAGCTGGGTCGACAAGGGCCTCGCCGGCCTGCGCATCTTCACCGGCGGTTCGACCAAGGATTTCGATCCCAGCGAACTCGACAACCCCAAGTCCTTCAAGGCTTGGGAGGCGCTGGCTGAGCTGAAGCTGCCAATGTGCATCCAGACCGGCCCGATCGGCCTACCCCAGGTGCGTATGCTGGCCGAGAAATTTCCGGACGTGAACATCATCCTCGACCACCTCGGGCGCCCCGACGTACTCGATGGCCCGCCCTATGCCAACGCCGCCAGCCTGTTCGCGCTTGCCGACCTGCCCAACATCTACTTGAAGCTTACGCCGCGCATCTTCGGCGACGTGGAGAGGGAAAAAGCAAGCGCCGAGACCTTCTTTCCCCGAGTGGTCGAGGCGTTCGGTGCGCAGCGCATGGCCTGGGGCTCTAATTTCCCCACCTCGCCCGGCACCCTCAAGGAGATTCTAGCGATAGCCGAGAAGGGCCTGGCCTGCCTCAACGAAGAGGATCGATCCTGGATCTTCGGCAAGACCGCGCAAAAGCTGTACCCGGCATTGCGCTGAGGCTGAATCAATTTCATGAGGAAGTGAACATGACCACCACACGTCTCAACAGCATCATCGGCGCCCTCGAATCCGGCAAGCCCGCCTACATGGCCTTTGCCAAGCTGGACAAACAGACCGCCATAGAAATGAGCGACTCCCCGTACGATGGCATTGTCTATGAGATGGAACACAACCCGTACGATGTCAGCGCGCTCGGCGATGCGTTGCAGTACATGCTGAGCCGCAAGCAGATCGCCGAATCGGGCTCGGTGGCGCCGCAGGTGACGCCGATCGCCCGTATCCCCGCCAACGGCATCGAGATGAACCAAAGCTTCGCCAAGCAGGTATTGGATCGTGGCTGTTATGGCGTGATCTGGCCGCACGTGGCAACAGTGGAACAGGCCTACAACGCCGTCGCATCCTGCCGTTATGCACGACCGAAGAGTGCGGCGCTTTACGAGCCCAAGGGCGTCCGCGGCGATGGCCCGGCCAACGCGGCTCGCTACTGGGGCCTGTCGATGGCCGAGTACTACCAGAAGGCCGACGTTTGGCCATTGGCCCCTCAGGGCGAAATCCTGGTTGGCCTGATGTGCGAGAGCACTCAAGCCATCGAAAACCTGGACGACATCCTCGCCAACGTGCCTGGCATCGGTTTCATCCTGATCGGCGAGGGCGACTTGAGCCAGGAGCTGGGTTTGCCACGCCAGTACGAGCACCCTGAAGTCCAGGACGCGATGCGCCGTATCGTCGAGACCTGCCAGAAACACAACGTGGTCGTCGGCAATCCGCATGTCACCGCCAGCAACCATCGTCGCCTGCTCGACGAAGGCTACCGCATGCTGCTATCGGCCCCCAAACGCTCTTATGGTGTGGTCGGTCAGGCTCGCGAAATGGCGGGGTACTGAGGCTATGAATGGCGCAGAAAGTCTCGTCGCGACCCTGATCGACCAGGACGTGGACATTTGCTTTGCCAACCCGGGCACCTCGGAGATGCATTTCCTCGCAGCACTGGGTGAAAACCCGAAGATGCGTAGCGTGCTGTGTCTCTTCGAGGGTGTAGCCACCGGCGCTGCCGACGGCTGGTACCGGATGAAGGACAAGCCGGCCTCGACGCTTCTGCACCTGGGGCCTGGCCTGGCCAACGGCCTGGCTAACATCCACAACGCCAAGCGCGCCTCGTCGGGCATGGTCAATATCATCGGCGAGCATTCCGCGTCGCACCTCAAGTACGACCCACCGCTGACTTCCGACATCGAGGGCTTGGCGCGTCCGCTGAGTCACTGGGTGCGTCGCGCGGAATCGGCGGACTCCATCGCCTGGGACACGGCCCAGGCCGTGGCCAAGGCAAGTGAGCATCCCGGGCAGATAGCCACTTTGATTCTGCCCGGCGACACGTCCTGGCAGCAGACCGGCGCAGCTCCGGTGCTGCCACCGCCTGTGGCGGCCAAACGCAAGACGCCGAGCGTCGAACGTATCGAGCATGTCGCCCGGGTGCTGCGCTCGGGCGAGCCGACACTGATCATCCTCGCCAACAAGGCTACACGCGGTGCGGCGCTGGAGAAGGCCGGCCGTGTAGCCGCGGCCACTGGCGCTCAGTTGGGCTCGCAGTTCTTCACGGCACGTATCGAACGCGGCGCAGGCTTCGTCCCAATCTCGCGCATCCCCTATGCTGTACCGCAGGCCATGGCTTTCCTCAAGGACTTCAAGCACATCGTCACGGTCGAGACCCGAGAGCCCGTGGCCTTCTTCGCCTACCCGGACAAGCCGAGCCTGCTCAAGGCCGAGGGAACGATGGTGCATGAGCTCGTCGAGGCCGACGAGGACAGCGAACTCGCCTTCGACATGCTGCTCCACGCGCTCGGCGCCACTAGTGTTTCTGCGATAGTCCAGCCGCGTATCCAGACGCCAGTTCCAACCGGTGCGCTCAACCCCACGAGCATCGCCCATGCGCTGGCAGCGGCCCTGCCCGAACACTGCATTCTCGTCGACGAATCGCTGACCACGGGCCGCGAGTCAATCGGACTGACCATCGGCGCGCAGCCGCACGACCTCATAAACAACATGGGCGGATCCATCGGCTATTCCACGCCCGTGGCAACCGGCGCGGCGCTGGCCTGCCCGGATCGCCGAGTGTTCTGCATGGTCGGTGACGGCAGCGCGATGTACACGATCCAGTCGCTGTGGACACAAGCCCGCGAGAACCTGAACGTCACGACGATCATCTTCGCGAACAACACCTACGCCATTCTCAAGGCCGAGTACGCCAACATGGGTGCCGGGACGCCTGGGGAGCGTGCGCTGTCGATGATCGACATCGACCGTCCAAGCATCGACTGGCAGGCCATGGCCAAAAGCATGGGGGTGCCCAGCGTTGCCGTGGATACCGCCGAAGGCTTCTACAAGGCCATGGTCAACTCGGCCCGAGAGCCGGGCCCTTGCCTGATCGAAGTCAAACTCTGAACTGTTCCTGAATCCAAAGGAGACTCCCATGGCGCTGACCCTGCGCACGAACCTGGCCGATTATCCGGTCACCAAGGCGATGAAGGATGGACGAGTGAAATCCGACCTCGTCACACTCGACTACTGCGGCCCCACGCCGGCGCACAACGGCTTCAAAGCCATGGTGCGCGAGAACAAGTTCGATGCCGGCGAACTGGCCATCCTCACTTTCCTGCAGGCCAAAGCCTATGGCAAACCTTACGTGCTACTTCCTGCGCCGATTTCGGGGCGCTTGCAACACCACTGTGCCGGGTTCAACATCGACTTCGGCCACCTCGATCCAAAGGACATCGAGGGCAAGCGGGTGGGTGTGCGTACCTACGCCCAGACCACCGGTCTATGGATTCGCGGCGTGTTGCGCCACGAGTACGGCGTAAACCTCGACAAGGTCACCTGGATGACACTCGGTGACGGCCACCTGGCCGAGTACCATGACCCGGAAAACTGCATCCGCCTACCGGCTGGCTCCAGCATCCCGCAGATGATGCTCGATGGCGAGCTCGACGCAGCCCTGCTTGGCGAGGATATGCCAAAAGATCCGCGCGTACGCACGCTGGTGCCCGATGCACATAACGCCGCCAAGGCCTGGTACGAACGCGAAGGCTTCGTGCCGATCAATCATATGTTCGTCGTCCATCAGGACATCTCGAAGAAACACCCCGAGGTCGTGAGGGAGATCTACCGCATGATCGCCGAGAGTCGCGAGTTTACCGAAGGCGGTGTGCCAGAGGTGTTCCCGCCGCTGGGCCTGGAGGCCAACCGCAAGGGGCTGCAGACCGCGATCGACTGGGCACTCGACCAGAAGATCATTCCGCGCGCCCTGTCGGTTGACGAACTCTTCGACGACCTGACGGGCAGCCTTGGATGAACGATACCGGAACGAGCGTAGTGGCGAGGTGCTGCGACCATCATGGGAGCCTTAACGTGTCGTTGGAGCGAGGCTGAACGAGCCTCCCCCTTCTCGGGCATATTTTTCGCAGGCGCGGCGTCACGGACTCGTTGGCTATCTGCCGATAAGTCGAGGCGCAATGCTGGTAGCACCCAAGTCCCGCTCGGAAACGGGCGGAGAGCCACCTCAGCTCCGGGACGACAGCATGCTCCAGTTCATACACACTCCTAACCTGCGCCATTTGCGGATGGTGCAGGTGGTCGGCATGGTAGGCGGGGTGAGCAGCGCCTCGCGAGAACTCTATACCTCACAACCGACAGTCACGCAGGCGGTAGCCAACCTTGAGGCGGAGATAGGCACTCAGATTTTCGAGCGACGCGCCACGGGCAGCTATCCGACGGCGATAGGCAAACAATACCTACTGCGGATCGACCGCTTCTTCGAGATTCTCGACAGCGCGATCGCACATGTCCTGAACCGGACAAGGAGCGGACAGGATCGCAATCTGCCGCAGGTTGACCGGCTGATAACGGGTACGCAGCTGCGCTCGCTCATCGCCACCAGCGACCAGGGGCGGGTGAGTGAAATAGCCCAGAACCTGGGCCTTTCCCCCACCTCGCTATTCCGCTCGGTTCGAACGCTCGAACGCACGCTCGGCAAGCCCTTGTTCGACCGCAGTGCGCAGGGCCCCATCCCCAACAAGACCGGCGTTTTCCTCGCTCGCGAGTTCCGTCGTGCAATGCGTGAGATCGAACTGGCGCGCGACGAGATCCTCCTTGCAGCGGGAGCCTGGAACCTTGAGCTCATCATCGGAACGCTGCCGATGGCCGGCTCGCACGAGCTGGCTGAGGCGACGCGGCGATTCATGGCCTCTTATCCCGCCGTCAAAGTGCGGCTCGTTTCGGGTGAATACCACAAGCTGCGCGCGGATCTAAGCAGCGGCCGGATCGACATGATCTTCGGGACGCTGCGCGAGCCTGACAGGGCCGGCGATGTCAGTGAAGAAATCCTCTTCTGGGACAGCTACTGCGTAGTCGCGCGGCCTGGTCATCCACTCGCCGAATACGAAGAGGTCACGCCCGCGGATCTTGCACATTTCCAGTGGGTGGTACCGCCCGTAGGCACGCCGCGGCGCACCCGGATCGAGGCCACCTTCGATGCTACACAGACGCGCCCGGGCTTTTACCTCGAGACCTCTTCGCAGACCATGAGCCGCACACTGCTGCTCAGTTCAGACACGATCACGCTGATGACGCGTTCCGAGGCACAATACGATCTCGGCCTAGGCATTCTGACCGAACTTCACTGCCCTTATCTCGACGATGTCCTGTGCAAGGGTGTGACGACCCGCAGCGACTGGATGCCGACGCGGGCGCATACAGCGTTCCTCGAAGGTTTGCGCGAAATCACCGCGCGGCCCGATTGGATCGGGCACAGAGCGGTTGGTGCGTCTGAACGGCCACTTCGTCCATCAGTATTAACCGATCAAGGGGCTGGCTAGCGGGCGCTTGAGCAATGGCTGCCCGGGTTTTCAGCAGGATCAGGCACTATGAATGCCTGATCCTGGCGGTGTGGCCGACCTGGGCTTCTATTGCAGAAGCCATCCTGACTGACTCGGCCCCGCCGCTACGATGCGTTCATCAATACCGTTGAACTTGCTGAAGTTCTCAGTGAACTGCCCGGCCAGATCCCTGGCCGTGGCGTCATACGCTTCCTTGTCCGCCCAGGTGTTGCGTGGATTGAGCAGCCTGGTCTCCACTCCCGGAACAGCCCTGGGAACCGACAGGTTAAGGCCAGGCAGATGCTCGGTCTCAACGTCGGTGAGGGCGCCACTCTGAATCGCGGCAATAATACGACGGGTCGTCGGGATGCTGAAGCGCTCACCAGTACCGTAGGAGCCGCCGGTCCAGCCTGTGTTGACCAGATAGATCCGAGAGCCGAACGCTTCAATACGCTTGATAAGCAGATCGGCGTATTCACGCGCCGGGCGCGGGAGGAAAGCTGCGCCAAAGCAGGTGGAAAAGGTCGACTTGATACCGTCACCTGAACCCATTTCGGTAGAACCCACCAGCGCGGTGTAACCTGACAGGAAGTGGTACGCCGCCGCGTCCTTACTCAGAATCGACACCGGTGGCAGCACACCGGCCAGGTCGCAGGTCAGAAAGATGATCGCCTGCGGTTCGCCACCCAGATTGTGCCTGGTACGTTTATTAACGTGCGCCAGCGGATAGGCGCAACGGCCATTTTCCGTCAGGCTGGTGTCGACGTAATCCGCTGTACGGGTTTCGTTCAAAACGACGTTCTCAACGATCGCACCGAAACGTATCGCATCCCAAATGATGGGTTCGTTCTTCTGGCTCAGATTAATGGTCTTGGCGTAGCAACCACCCTCCAGGTTGAACACTACGTCCTTGCCCCAGCCGTGCTCGTCGTCACCGATCAGGTAGCGTTCAGGATCCGCGGACAGCGTGGTCTTGCCGGTACCGGACAGGCCAAAGAACAGCGTGGTGCTACCATCGTCGCCGACGTTGGCGGAGCAATGCATCGGCAGCACTTCATTTTCCGGCAACAGGAAGTTCTGCACCGAGAACATGGCTTTCTTCATTTCACCGGCGTACTGCATACCGGCGATCAGCACCTTGCGCTGGGCAAAGTTCAGGATCACACAGCCATCCGTCTTGGTGCCGTCTCGTTCAGGATCACAACGGAAGCCCGCAGCATTGAGGATCTGCCACTCTTCCTTGCCCTTGGGATTATAGTCCGTGGGACGAATGAACAGGTTCTGCCCAAAGAGACTCTGCCAGGCAGTTTGCGTGGTCATTATTACCGGCAGGTAGTGGTTCTGATCGGCGCCCACATGAACCGTCGAGACAAACTGCTCCTGATCGGTCAGATAGGTTTCAACCCGTTCCCAGAGCGCATCGAACTTGTCGGCATCGAACGGACGGTTGACATTGCCCCAATCGATTTCATTGCTTGTACTCGGCTCTTCGACGATGAAACGATCCTGCGGCGAACGCCCAGTGCGCTTGCCCGTGGTCACGACCAGAGCGCCGGAGTCAGCGAGCTGACCCTCACCACGCTCAATCGCTTTTTCAATCAGTTGAGCACGGCTCAGATTGATGTTTACAGCACTCTCAGTTTCTACATTCATTTCCAGTTCCCTTGGCATGGCGCCAATAATGCTATTTGCCTAACAGATGCTGTCGCGCAGACGAAAGATCCAACGCGACCCGTTGCGGTCATGAGTTCAAGATCGAGGCAAACTCATCAGGCAAGGCCGCCCTACCCCGCTGCGATCGCTTCAACCGAGCAGCTTCGCTGCGGCCGTCGCCGCCGACATGTCGGCCACTGCGGCGAAGGGTTGCTTCTGCTTCAAGCCACCCAAACCGATGTACATGTCCTGCTGGTAACCGATATCGTCGTCGGTCAGCGACAAGTCCTTGGAATAAGGGCGCTGTGCCTGGATGAAATCCCACATGGCCTGTGCCGATGCCGCGTCGAATTTTTTTTCGGCGCGCCTGCGCGCTTCGAAGAAAGCGTCATGCGCTGCTGGCGACATCAAATAGTCGTAGAGCGCCCCGTAGGCAGCCATTACGGCGACCATGCCCTCGTGCTTGTCCCTGAGCGCGGAATCGGATGCATAGGCGGTCTGAAAAGTGTATTTGGGCAGTTCCTCCCACAGGTTGCCCTCGCGGATAGCCACGAGTCCGTCTTTGTCGTTCAGGTGCGAGATGCTTGAGCAGCAGGCGTCGACTTCGCCACTTACGACTGCCTGATAGCACTGATCATTGCTTCCCTTGTCGACGAAGTTCACCTGCGAAGCGTCGATGCTCTTTTCTTTCAACAGCTGCAGCATCAGGGCATGCAGTAGCCCCAGGGACGGACCGACCGCAACCGTCTTGCCCTTCAGATCGGCGAGCGTCTTGATCCCATCAGGCTTTGCAAAGACCGTCAGTGCCGTCTTTTTCATTCCGGCTCCGACAATTTTGACCCTGGCGCCTTGCTCGATCCGCGACAGCAGCCCGTTATAGCCCGAGATCATGCACACGTCCGCTGCTCCGGCGGCGATAGCATCGAAGGGACCGGTCGCGCCGCCAGCCTCGACGACAAGAGCATCAACGCCGAATTGCTTGAAATAGTCCTGCTGGTTCAGCAGTGCAGTCAGCGTGGCATTCTCCAGCCCCGGATTGACTGCGACCCTAATCTGGGTAGCGGCGGCTCGCCCTATATAAGGGACAACAATTCCACCTACGGTAAAACCCAGCCCGAGAAGCGCGGAGTTGCGCAAGAAGCGGCGGCGGTGGGGGTTGAATGTCTGGGTCATCGGCAGTCTCCTTCTTATTTTTTTATCGCTGCGAGGGAAGTATCCGAGACATAACTTCAGCCGGCAGTCTCGACAGGCTATTTTCTAGTGGCAGCGGCCAACGGCGCCAATTCAAAAAACCGCCTGGAAGATTGAATTTCTTACCGCCGGGTTGACGGTATGCAGGTGCCGGGGGCTTTCTGGATACGCGCTCGCTCGGAGTGTCCGGCCGCGTGAAAACTCACCACAGAGAGGTGTCTGATGACCAAGCAAGGTCGCACGTTTACTTCCGAGTTCAAGCGAGAGACTGGCTTGGTGCTTGACCAGGGCTACAGCCACGTCGAAGCAGCCCGTTCGCTTGGGCTGGTTGAGTCGGCGTTGCGCCGATGGAGAGGCTTTTTCGCAGCCTGAGGACTGAGTGGACTCCGATCACGGGCTACCTATGCGCCTCGTTTGCTCAGCAAGATATCGGATGTTTTCTGGTGCAACTGCCAACGGTCACATCAGGTTAACAGTGGACTATCGCCTGCGGTGGTCGAGGAAAAACTTAACGCAATTGTCCGGGATTAGTTGACAGCTACAAACAGGCTTTTAGAACTCACCGGCGTAACAAACTGGTGAGCTGCTTCCCGTGCAGCGCTCCAGCTCATCCTCGAGGAAGTCCTGCAGCACTCTGGCATTGTTGTGCTCGGTATCCCGCGCGGCATAGAGCAAGGTCAGATTTCCCGCCGCAGCCCGGGCCAGCAGGCCCTGCCAGTACTCCGGGTGAGCGGCCAGCTCGTGGCGATAGGCATCGCGAAACGCTTCGTAAGCTTCGGCTCGGTGCCCGAAGTTACGGCGTAATTGCGCTGACGGCGCCACGTCACGCCGCCACTCATCGTGGTGCAGTGCATCCTTGCGGCAACCTCGCGGCCATAGGCGGTCGACCAGTACACGGTAGCCGTCGCCCTCTTCCCAGGGTTCATAAACGCGCTTGCAGCAGATCATCGGATAGCTTTCCTTGAGATTGCCCTGCGGCCTCGGTAACGTGGCCGCTCGCCAGACGGAGAGCCACATGCACATCAGTCGCAAACTCTTAGTGTTCACCCTGTTGCCGCTGTTCGCCAGTTGCCAGGTGTACAAGGGCAAACCCGTGGATCCGGAAAAATCCCAGACGCGCCTGCAGGGCGAGTTGACCCGCGAAGCCGACCAGCTGTGGTTCAAACCTTGCCAGGATCCACGCCGCTTCGCGATCACCGAGGGTAATACCAGCATCACGCAGGACAGCAGCGAGCTGCTGGGCGATGGCCATTCGGTTCTGTTCGCCGACCTGCGTGGGCGCCTGGGCTCGACCAAGGTCGGCGGCGCCGACGGCGGGCTGGAGCTGAGCCGCGTGTACCGGCTGCAGGGTGAAGGCCATGGCTGTGACGACCCCAACTTCAAGCGCACGCTGCTGCGCGCCAGCGGCCAGGAGCCATTCTGGAGCGTGACCGTGAGCAACCAGGGCATGGTGCTCAGCGGCCCGGATCACGAACCCCTGGCGCTGCCCTATATGGAAGAGCAGTTGCCTGACGGCCGCATCAATCTGACCAGCGAAGCCAACGGCCAGCGCGTCGAGCTGTGGATCGCGCCGCAGCGTTGCGTCAATGACATGAGCGGCGCGGTACAGCACCTGAGCGCCGAGCTGCGCCTCAATGACCAGCTGATGCGCGGCTGTGCCGCGTTCGGCGGAGCGCGTAACGACTGACAGCAGCTATAAAGCAGCGGCTGCCGGTGTGGGATGTGTCTGAATCAGATGGCGCATCCCGCTACAGCAGGATGCCTTTTTCCCGGGCACGCTCATGGCAGAACTGCAGCACCTGACGGCGCTCGTCGTTGTCCATGCGGCTCCAGCGGGTGATCTCGTCGACATTGCGCTGGCAACCGATGCAGATGTCCTCTTCGTCCAGCGCGCAGACATGCACGCAGGGCGAGGCGACGGGACGTTCGACGGTTTGCATCAGTCTTCCTGCCCGGCCAGATCAGTGGCGTAACGCCTGGCGTTCTGCACGTAGTGAGCGGCACTGGCTTCGAGCAGCTTCTTCTGCTGCTCGGTGAGCTCACGTACCACCTTGCCCGGCGAGCCCACCACCAGGGAACCATCGGGAATTTCCTTGCCCTCGGCGATCAGCGCATTGGCGCCAATGATGCAGTGTTTGCCGATACGGGCGCCGTTGAGTACCACGGCATTGATGCCGACCAGGCTGTAATCACCTACCGTACAGCCGTGCAGCATGGCGTTGTGGCCAACGGTCACGCCCTTGCCCAGGGTCAGCGGCGAGCCCATGTCGGTGTGCATCACCGCGCCATCCTGAACGTTGCTGTCCTCGCCGATATGAATCAGCTCGTTGTCACCACGCAGCACTGCGCCGAACCAGACGCTGGCGCCAGCCTCGAGGCGCACTTTGCCGATCAGGGTGGCGGTGGGTGCTATCCAGCTTTGCGGATGCTGCTCGACGCGGGCATTGCCCAGGCGGTATTTCATGGCGAAAGTCTCGGAGCCAGGCTCACTTGAGGTGAATGTAGTACTCGGGCGGGCGCTGCATATCGATGCCGGCGTCGTAAACCAGATTGACCAGTTCCACCAGCATGATCGCCGTCAGCCCCCAGATCTTGTACTCGCCATAGCGGTAGCTCGGCACGTACCAGCTGTGCCCGAGGTAATCGATACGGTGGGTGACTTCACGGGGGTCGTCACGGAAGAACGCCAGGGGCACGGAAAACACCGCGGCAATCTCGCCATCGTTGGCCTGGTAATCGACGAAATCCGGCACCACACCAACATAGGGCGTGACCTGGATGCCATGCCTGGAGACCAGAGTGCTGAGCGGCCCGACGACCTCGACCAGCCCAGGCGGCAGACCGATCTCTTCCTCGGCCTCGCGCAGGGCGGTGTCGATCAGGTCGTGGTCTTCCGGGTCGCGGCGGCCCCCGGGGAAGGCGACTTCGCCGCCATGGGTAGACAGGCCACTGGCGCGCAAGGTAAGCACCACTTCCGGCTCATCGCTGCGGGTGATGGGCACCAGCACCGCAGCCTCGGGGAAGCCCTCCTGGGCTTCCATGAAGTGCGGGCTGTAGCCACGAACGCGTTGGAGTAACTCGTCCAGCATGACCATTCTCGGAATTCTTCTGCATCGGATAATGGCATGAAAGCGCGGTGCAGCCCAACCCCGCACCGTCTGAACGTGAGCAGAACCGCTACATCAGCTTTTGAGGCGATAGCCGGTCTTGAAAATCCAACCGACGGTGAGGATGCACGCCAGCAGGAAGCCGAGGATCATCCCCAGGCTGACCAACACGTTGACATCGGACACGCCGTAAAAGCTCCAACGGAACGCACTGATCAGGTAGACCACCGGGTTGAACAGGGTCACCGTCTGCCAGACCGGTGGCAGCATGCTGATCGAGTAGAAGCTGCCACCGAGAAAGGTCAGTGGCGTGACGATCAGCGCCGGGACGATCTGCAGTTTCTCCCAGCCGTCGGCCCACACGCCGATGATGAAGCCGAACAGGCTGAAGGTCAGCGCCGTTAGCACCAGGAAAGCCAGCATCCAGAACGGGTGGAGAATCTCGAAATCGACGAACAGCCGCGCCGTGACGAGGATGATCAGGCCGAGCACGATGGACTTGGTAGCCGCCGCGCCAACGTAGCCAAGGAGAATTTCCAGATAGGAAATCGGCGCCGACAGCACCTCGTAGATGCTGCCCGAATACTTGGGCATGTAGATGCCGAACGAGGCATTGGAGATGCTCTCGGTCAGCAGCGCCAGCATGATCAGGCCCGGAATGATGAAAGCGCCGTAACTGACACCGTGCACCTGGGTCATGCTCGAACCGATGGCCGAGCCGAACACCACGAAATACAGCGAGGTGGTGATCACCGGAGTGGCGATGCTCTGCAGCAGGGTGCGCCAGGTACGGGCCAGCTCGAACAGGTAGATGGCGCGGATCGCGTAGAAATTCATGTCCGATCCCTCACCAGACTGACGAAGATGTCCTCCAGCGAGCTTTCGCTCGACTGCAGATCCTTGAAAGCGATGCCGTGTTGCGCCAGCGCCTGCAGCAACGCAGCGATACCGGTTTCCTCCTGCTGGCCGTCGAAGCTGTAGACCAGCTCGTAGCCGTCGTCGCGCAGTTGCAGATCGTCGCGCTGCAGCGCGGGCGGCAGCTCGCTCAGCGGCTGCTGCAGGTGCAGGGTCAATTGCTTCTTGCCGAGCTGACGCATCAGGGTGTCCTTGTCCTGCACCAGAATGATCTCGCCCTTGCGAATCACGCCGATGCGGTCGGCCATCTCCTCGGCCTCCTCGATGTAGTGGGTGGTCAGGATGATGGTCACGCCGCGCTCGCGCAGCTTGCGCACCATTTCCCACATGTTGCGGCGCAGCTCGACGTCGACCCCGGCGGTCGGCTCGTCGAGAAAGAGGATCTCCGGCTCGTGGGACAGCGCCTTGGCGATCATCACCCGGCGCTTCATGCCGCCGGACAGTTCGAAGATGCGCGCATCCTTCTTGTCCCACAGCGACAGGTCACGCAGCAGTTGCTCCAGATAGGCCAGGTTCGGCGCCTTGCCGAACAGGCCACGGCTGAAACGCACCGCCGCCCAGACACTCTCGAAGCCTTCGTTGAACAGCTCCTGGGGCACCAGGCCGATCTTCGAGCGGGCCGCCCGGTAATCGCGCTGGATGTCGTGGCCGCCGACCGTCACCGATCCGCTGCCGGGGTTGACGATGCCGCAGATGATGCTGATCAGCGTGGTCTTGCCGGCGCCATTGGGGCCGAGCAGCGCGAAGATCTCACCCTTGTGGATGTCCAGATCGATGGATTTCAGCGCTGGATGGCCAGACGCGTAGGTTTTGTTCAGCTGCTGAATAGAAATGACCGGTTGCACGGCATTGCCTTGATCCTGAAAACAGTCGGCCATTGTAAAGAAATGCTACAAGCCACGCTGCCCCGCTTAGCGGAGTATGAGCAATCACTAGGGTCTGTTGAGATTCATCGTGAATTGATAATGGTAGCGGCAAGATTGACCATGGCGCAAAAGCTTGCATCGGTCTTGTCACAGCGCATTGCAATACGCTTGAACTCCTTGAGTTTGCAAAAGA
>NZ_QJUI01000001.1 GCF_004327285.1 Phytopseudomonas daroniae | reverse complement strand
GAGAATCCAGGCCCGTCACTTCGTCCTGCCACCCAGGCGAGAACGGCACTATCCCCGCGTCGTGAAACCTAAACCGACCAAATACCCCAAAAAGAAAAATGCCAGTCAGCTTAACTGACTGGCATTACGCCGCTGGCGGGTCTTTTTTTGCCTGCGGTTTTTATATGGCAGGTCGCAGAGCCGCGTTTTAGACTGCTCGATTTCGTGGCTGACGGTTGTGTCAGCCTGCTCATATGCCCAGGGATGCGGGGATCGATCAGCGGCCTTGTTAGTTGGCCGTTGTCTTCGCTCCGATGTAACGAGGTTTCTTGATGTCTGCAGCGGCTAGCGCCCCGGAAGTTCTCATCGCTGATCCCGATCCCTGGACGGCCAATCTGCTTGAGCAACTGGTGCTCGATGTACGCTGCGATGCCGTGGTGATCCGTGTCAACGATGGCCAGGCTGCCATGGCGCGCTGCGAACGACGCCTGCCGGAGCTGGTGATCGCCGACAGCGAGCTGCCGGGTGTCGATGGCCTGGAGTTGCTGCGCCGATTGCGTCGCCATCCGCGTACTCCGGCGCTGCCGTTCATCCTCATCAGTGGCCGGCTGGACGCCAACAGTGTGCGCGCCGCCAAGCCGCTGTTACCCACTGCCTACCTGGCCAAACCCTTCAATGCCGAAGTACTACGCCAGCGTCTGGCCGGGCTGTTGCTCAGTGACGGCGAAGAGCTGCTGTGCCCGATTCGTCCGCTGCTGGTGGACAGGCTCGAGGACTATCTGGATACCTTGCGCGAAAAAGGGCAGGGCGCGCCGCTGCTGGCCTCGGTACGCGACTCGGTCAGCCAGTGCCTGAACAGCAGTGAACCGAGCCTGGGTGAGCTGGAACAGGTGTTCGCCCGCGACCCGCAAATCACCGCTTGCCTGATCGCCGCGGCGAACAGTGCCGCCCGCCACAATGGTTCACCCTGTCAGACCCTGGCCCAGGCCCTGCCACGCCTGGGTGTGGCGCGCACCCTGAACCTGGTGCTGGGGTTGTCCGTGCAGCGCAATGCACGGCTCAGCGACCCGCGTCTGGCCGAGCAGGGCGTGCGCACCTGGGCCGCAGCCCAGCGCAGCGCCGAGGTCGCCCACTGGCTTGCCTGCGAGCTGTCGCTGGATGCCGAGTTCTGCTACACCGCAGGGTTGTTGCACAACATCGGCGAGTTGGCGCTGTTGCGCTGCATGCAGGATTGGCAGGACGCCGGGGGCAGCCTGAGCGATGAGGACATCGACCAGAGCATCCGCCTGCGTGCCGCCAGTTTCGGCTCTGCATTGCGCATCCGCTGGCGCCTGCCCTTCGGTTTGCGCGAGTTGGTAGCGGCCTATTACAGCCTCAACCGTGGCGTTTTCTCCCGTGAGGCGCTGGTGCTCAACCTCGTCGGTCAGGTCGTCGCCCTCGATGCGTCGCAGAGCCCCAGCGCTCTACATGACGCCCGTTGCGTGCGCTTGCTGCGTCTCGACCCGGGCGTGCTCGAGCGATTACCTGCTGGGACTCCAGCAGCCTGAGCTCGACAGAAATCACGCCGCAAAAATGTGTCGAAAGCCTGCCCCAAGCGTCTCTTCTCTTGCTCGAAGCGGCTCGCTGCCGCCATGCTCCGGGTGCGGCGGATCATTCCGCGTGCATTTCGGTCAAAGCTCGTCCTGCGTTCCCGTGGGTGGCCCCGCGCCGCTCTGCCCAGGCTCTCACAAGGATATCGGTGTAGATGACTGACTACGATCTGTTGCTGGTAGGCGCAGGCCCGGCCCATCTCGGGGTTCTGCGGCGCTGGGCGCTGATCGAGCGGCCGGCGGGTCGGATCGGCCTGGTGGCCAGTACCGAACACACCTGGTACGCCGGCATGCTGCCGGGCCTGGTAGCCGGTCGCTACGGTGCCGAGGATTGTCAGATCGGCCTGGTCACGTTGTGCCAGGCCGCACAGGTCGAACTGATCGTCGCGCCAATTACGTCGCTGGACGCCGCCACACGTCAACTGAGCCTGGCCGATGGCCGTGTGCTGCACGGCAACTGGCTGTCGCTGAACGCCGGCGATCGGGTCGCCTGCCCGCCCCGTGAAGGCGACGCGATGGACGTGCTGGCCGTCAAACCGGTAGACAGCTTCATCGCCGGTTGGCGGGTCTGGAAAAATGATCCGCAGCCCCTGGCCATTCTCGGCGGCGGCGTGGCGGGGGTGGAAATGGCCCTGGCCCTGGCCGACCAGGTGCCGCAGTTGGCGCTGTTCTGTGGTGAGCCGCTGCTGGCCGGTCACTGTGCCGGTTTGCGGATGCGTGCCTGGGGCCATCTGCGTATGCGCCGCGTGCAGGTGCGCGAGCATTGCCCGATCAGCCGTATCGACGGCGATTGCCTGATCAGTGGCGAAGCTGCGGTGTGGCGCGGTGGCCGGCTGCTGCTGGCCAGCGGCGCCCAGGCCTTTCCCTGGATCGCCGGCAGTGGCCTGAGCTGCGATGCAGACGGTTTCGTACACACCGCCCCGACGCTGCAGAGCCATTCCCATCCGCAGGTCTTCGCCGTGGGCGATTGCGCCAACCTGCCTGGCGTTCGCAAGAGCGGGCTGTACTCGATGCGCCAGGTACCGGTGCTTGCAGCCAACCTGACAGCCGCACTGCGCGGCGGGTCGCTGCGAGATTACAAGGCGAGCGGCCAGCGCCCGTTGCTGCTGGCCAGTGGTGATGGCGGTGCGTTGTTCGGCTGGCGCCAATGGAGTGCGGGCGGGCAATTCTACGGGCGCTGCAAGGATTACTTCGACCGGGCGTTCGTCAAGCGCCATAGCCTCAAGCGCTGACCCACGTTCCTTTGCCGCGATCGCCCTATGCTACCAAAGTGCCATATCTCGGCGCATGATGGGGTGGTCAACTCGTCCGAGCGGCTGCCGTGCCTCTACAGATCCGTCCTGCGCTGCCGATGAACTGAACAGGGCATTCGGCTATTCGCCGGCACGCTTGCCGCGACCGACATCCCGGCACAATAAAAATAAAGAGGTTCGCCATGGGTTCTGAATTTACTCGTGACCGGCTGGCTTTGGCTCTGCACGTGCTCGGCCTACTGGCATTGCTGGTGGTCTGGCAGCAGGTACAGATGCCTGCCTATATCGGTGCTATCGCGCTGCTACTGCTGGCGTTATGGCCCTGGTTGGGGGCTTGGCGGCGGTCGGTGCCAGCAGCCGCTGACCCTGCGCCGGCGGCCTCGCTGGATGAGCTGAGCCAGAGCCTGTCGAAACACACCTGTCATAACGCCCTGTCAGCGGCCCAGGTGGCCTTCACCGTGCAGCAACTGGCCGGCAAGTTGCAGTCGCAGCTGGCGGCGGTGGAGCAGATCGGCGAAGGTGCCCACGCCGTGACCCGTACCGAACAGAGCAATGCCGAGCGCGCCGGCCAGACCCTGGGCGCCGCGCAGACCGTGCGCGCCAGCAGTGCCACTGGCCAGGCCGAGTTGCAGCAGGCGATCAGCCGCATGCAGCAGCTCAGCGCGCAGGCGGCCGCCAGCCGTGAGTTGATCGATGGCCTTGGCGCGCGTACCGAGCAGATCGAACAGGTTACCCAGGTGATCCAGTCCATCGCCAGCCAGACCAACCTGCTGGCGCTCAATGCCGCCATCGAAGCCGCCCGCGCCGGTGAGCAGGGCCGTGGTTTTGCGGTGGTCGCCGACGAGGTGCGCAGCCTGGCCGGTCGTACCGCCAGCGCCACCGGGGAGGTGGGACAGATGGTCGCCGATATTCGCCAGCAGAGCACGGCGGTGGTCAACCATATCCAGCGTCAGGCCGAGGAGCTGGAAGCGGCCGCCCGGCAGATCGAATTCACCGGCGAGCAACTGCGCGGCATCGCCGACCTGGCGGCTGACGTCGATACCCAGGTGGCGCAGATCAGCGCCGGTACGGCCAGCAACCACGAACACCTGGCCGAGCTGCTGGTGGCGGTCGAGCAACTGCGCGGTGACGTGCGCAGCAGCGAAGACCAGACCCGGCAACTGGGCAAGGCTGCCGAGCAACTGGTCGGCCAGGCGGAAAGCGTCAGCGAGCAGTTGGCCAGCGTCGGGCTGGACAGTTATCACCAGCGCATCTATGACCTCGCTCTGGAAGGCGCCGCGGCGATTGGACGGCAGTTCGAGGCGGATATCCAGGCCGGGCGCATCAGCCTGGCGGATCTGTTCGACCGTCAGTACCAGCCGATCCCCAATTGCTTCCCGGCCAAGTTCCGCACGCGCTTCGACAGCCATGCCGATCAGGTGCTGCCAGCCATCCAGGAACCCCTGCTCAAACGCCACGAAGGCCTGGTTTTCGCCATCGCCACCACACCGGAAGGTTACGTGCCGACCCACAACGAGGCGTTCAACCATCCGCCCACCGGCGACCGCACGGTGGATACCGTGAAGAGCCGCAGCAAGCGCATGTTCAACGACCGCACCGGCATCCGCTGCGGCAGCCACCGGCAGCGTCTGTTGTTGCAGACCTACATGCGCGATACCGGCGAACTGATGCACGATCTGTCGGTGCCGATCCATGTGCAGGGCAAGCACTGGGGTGGCTTACGGCTGGGCTACAAACCGGAGCCGTGACAGTCCATTGTTTAGCGGCTGGCTATCTGAAGGTGCGGTAATAACGATTTAACCTGACTGTCGGCACGTGCGAGCCTCGCGGGCATGTCTATCCCGGTCTGCACTTCTGCCCCTCTCATCGCTCTGCCAGTCTTGTGCTCGCAGGGACGGGCACCCGAGCCCACGGGGCTGCCGCAGACCCTCGCCTTCTGGGCACTCTGGCATTGCCGCCACGCCCGCCCGCCGGATGTTCTTCTCGCCTCCTGACACCCATGGCTGTTACTCCCAGCCGACAAGTCGATCCGGGTCACCCGTGACGGTCGCCCGTGGCCATATGAGAAGCCATCATGCAATTCGCGCCTCTGCAGGACGCCGAGGATTTCCTCGCGCAGAACCCCGATATCGAGCTGTTCGAACTGTTCATCATCGACGCCAACGGTGTGCCGCGCGGCAAGCTGTTGCACCGTGACGAGCTGCTCGCCGTGTACCGCAGCGGGCGACCGCTGCCGAGTACCATCCTCGGCCTGAGCATCAACGGTGATGACGTGGAGGATTCCGGCCTGGTCTGGGACGTCGGCGACATCGATTGCCGTGCCTACCCCCTGGCCGGCAGCCTGGTGCGCCTGCCGTGGCGGTTGATTCCTACGGCGGCTGTGCAGGTCAGCATGCACCCGCAGGAAGGCATGCCAGCCAGTGTTGCCGATCCGCGTCATGTACTGGTTCAGGTGATTGAGCGGCTACAGGCCGAGGGCTTTCACCCGGTGATGGCCTGCGAGCTGGAGTTCTATCTGCTCGATGCCAAGCGCGACGCCCACGGCAACCCGCAGCCAGCCCTGGATGCCGATGGTGGGCGGCCGCGCAATACCCAGGTCTATGGCTTGCGCGAGCTGGAGCAGATCGAGCCGTTTCTCGCGGATCTATATGCCGCGTGCAAGGCCCAGGGCATCCCCGCGCGCACGGCGATTTCCGAGTATGCGCCGGGGCAGGTGGAAATCACCCTGGAGCATGGCGATGCGCTGCAGGCCATGGATCAGGCGGTGCGCTACAAGCGCCTGGTCAAGGGCGTGGCTCACCGGCATGGCATGCAGGCCTGTTTCATGGCCAAGCCGTTCGATCACCTGGCAGGTACCGGCATGCACATGCATGTCAGCCTGAACGACGCCGTGGGCCGCAATCTGTTCGCCAGCGAGGCGCCTGCCGGTACGCCGCTGCTGCGTCATGCGGTTGGCGGCATGCTCGCCAGCCTGCTCGATTCGCTCTTGCTGTTCTGCCCCAACGCCAACTCCTATCGGCGTTTTCAGGCCAACAGCTACGCGCCGCTGGCTTTGAGCTGGGGTGTGGATAACCGCACAGTCAGCCTGCGTGTGCCGGGCGGCCCGGCGGTGACCCGGCATATCGAGCACCGTATCTGCGGCGCCGACGCCAACCCCTACCTGGCTGCTGCGGCGATTCTTGCCGGCATTCATCGCGGGATCAGCGAGGAGCTGGATCCTGGCGAGCCAATCGAAGGCAATGGCTATGCCCAGGCCACGACCCTGCTGCCGACCGACTGGCTGACTGCGCTGTGCGCGCTGCAGGCCTCGACCTGGGCGGCCGATGCCCTGGGGGCGGAGTTTCTGCGGGTGTATCTGGCGGTCAAGCGCGAGGAGCACCGGCGCTTCATGAGTGAAGTCGGCGAGCAGGACTGGCGCTGGTACCTCAATCAGGCGTGAACTTGCAAAACATGATAATCACGGCGCGCCCAGGCGTGCCGCTAAGGAACTGACATGAGAGACAAGGCGACGGCAGCCGAGCGCAGCCCGTCCTACTACAGCGCGAGCATCGACCAGGAAAGCGACTACCCGAGCGTGCAGGGTGAGGTGCGGGTGGATGTGGCGATCATCGGTGGTGGGTTCACCGGCGTGGCCACCGCGGTCGAGTTGGCCGAGCGCGGCTTCAAGGTGGCCGTGGTGGAGGCCAACCGCATCGGCTGGGGCGCCAGTGGGCGCAATGGTGGGCAGGTCACCGGCAGCCTGTCCGGCGACACCGCCATGGCCAAGCAGATGCGCAAGCGGCTGGGCGGGGAGGTCGATGATTTCATCTGGAGCCTGCGCTGGCGCGGCCACGCCATCATCGAGCAGCGTGTGCGCCGCTACGGCATCGCCTGTGACCTCAAGCACGGCCACCTGCACGCGGCGATGAAACCGGCGCACCTGAACGAACTGCGCGCCTCCTACGACGAGGCGCTGAGCCATGGCATGGAAGCGGACGTGACCCTGCTGGATGCGTGCGGCGTGCGCGCCCATCTGGCCAGCGATCTGTACCTCGGCGCGCTGAAGAACACCCGCAACCTGCACCTGCATCCGCTGAACCTGTGCCTGGGCGAAGCGCGGGCGGCACACAGCCTGGGCGCGCTGCTGTTCGAGCGCTCGCCGGTGCTGGAGATCGTGCACGGCGCCACGCCGACGCTGGTGACGGCCGAGGGGCGGGTGGTCGCCAATCAGGTGCTGCTGGCCGGCGACGTGTACCACAAGCTGGAGCCGGAAAAGCTCAAGGGCATGATCTTCCCGGCCATGGGCGGCATCGTCACCACCGAGCCGCTGGGCGAGCTGGCGGCGCAGATCAACCCCCATGATCTGGCCGTCTACGATTGCCGTTTCGTGCTCGACTACTACCGCCTGACCGCCGACGGGCGCCTGCTGTTCGGTGGCGGGGCCAACTACTCAGGGCGCGATTCGCGGGATATTGCGGCTGAGCTGCGGCCCGGCATCGAGCGCACCTTCCCAAGCCTGAAAGGCGTGCCCATCGAGTTCCAGTGGAGCTGCGCCATGGGTATCGTCATGAACCGCATCCCGCAACTGGGCAAGCTGTCGCCCAACGTCTGGTACTGCCAGGGCTACTCCGGCCACGGCATCGCCACCAGCCATGTGATGGGCGAGATCATGGCCGAGGCCATGAGCGGCGAACTGGCGCGCTTCGACACCTTCGCAGGTTGCTCGCATATCAAGGTGCCAATGGGCGACGTGTTCGGTAACCCCATGCTGGCGCTGGGCATGTGGTACTACCAGATGCTGGAGAAGCTGCGCTAGCAGGCTGTTGAAAAACTACCTGCGTTGCCGCTACGTCGTTAGAAACAGGCTCGTGTGCGAGTCCAGGCTAGGCGCCCCCATCAAAATGCTCATTTACAACTCGTAAACTCCGCTTTTTCGCCTGTTTCTGCCTCGCATCGGCTGTCTCACCTACGTTTTTTCAACGGCCTGCTAGAAGCGGCAAAGGAGCGTCACTGTGCAATTATCCCCGGCCATTTCCACCCGGCAGATTCTATTGCGCGGCATCACGCAAACGCTGCAAGTCGAGAATCTCGATTTCGCCATAGGTCAGGCGCAGGATACTCTGGGCTTCCAGCTCCTTGAGAATCTGGTTGGTGGTCTGCCGGGAAATCGCCAACATCAGTGCCAACTGTTCCTGGGCCAGGTGGATGATGCGCCGCGGGCCCTGGGTTTCGCCATAATGCTCGGCGATCAACAGCAGGCGCCTGGCCAGACGCTGGGCGGCGGGCAACAGGCTCATCTCTTCCAGCGTGATGAAGGCCAGACGTACCTTGTGGGCCATCAGCAGGGCGATGTCGCGCCAGTAGCCGGGGTGCGCGTCGAGCAATGCCAGCAGGTCGGCCTGGGGCACCCGCAGCAGGGTGCTGGTGCTTTCGGCGAAGGCGTCGTGGGTACGTGGCTGGCCGTCGAACAAGGATATTTCGCCAAACCAGTACGGTGGTTCGATCAGGGTCAGCAGGGCTTCCTTACCCTGGCGGTTGACCGCGCCGATGCGCATGGCGCCGCTCACCACGGCGTACAAGCCGCTGGGCGCATCGCCGCGGCGGAACAGGCGCTGGCCGGTCTCCAGGTGAACCTCCTGGCCCATTTCCAGCAAGGCTTGCTGGAGAGCGGCGGGCAGAGCGGCGAACCACTGGCCCTGAAGCAGGTGGGCGTGCAAGTCGGTCATAAGGGCTCCCGGTTTGTCGGCTACCTGACAGTACGCGGCCGGGTAGCGGGTTCATTATCGCTTGACCATTGCCTTGGAGAACAATAATGAAAACTCTGGTCGACCATCTGGCTCAATACGCGACCTATCACCGCGATCGGCGCAACATCGTCAGCCACTTCATCGGCGTTCCCATGATCGTGCTGGCGGTGGCCGTGCTGCTGTCGCGGCCTGGCCTGCCCGTGGCTGATGTGTGGCTGTCGCCGGCGACTCTGGTGACCTTGGTGGCCGTCTGGTTCTATGTGCGCCTGGATCTTCGTTTCGGGCTGGTCATGGCGTTGTTGCTCGGGCTCAGCCTGTGGGCCGGCGCCGTGCTGGCGACGAGCGGTACGCTGCTGTGGTTGAGTGCCGGGCTCGGCTTGTTCGTGATCGGCTGGGTCATCCAGTTCATCGGCCATTTCTATGAGGGGCGCAAGCCGGCTTTCGTCGACGACATCATGGGGCTGATGGTCGGGCCACTGTTCGTGGTAGCCGAGGCCGCCTTTCTGTTAGGCCTGCGCCATGAGGTGGAGCAGGCGGTGGTACAGCGCGCCGGGCCGACCTGCATCCGCGGCAGGAACGCCACGGTCTGAG
The DNA here is from genome assembly GCF_004327285.1 of Phytopseudomonas daroniae. GTDB lineage: Bacteria > Pseudomonadota > Gammaproteobacteria > Pseudomonadales > Pseudomonadaceae > Aquipseudomonas > Aquipseudomonas daroniae. Next base: position 394,975 of record NZ_QJUI01000001.1, on the reverse strand, counting down.
CCGTTCAGGGCTGCGTCTGGGTCAGGCCACGCAGCCGCTCGGCACTCTCCGGGTCGGCGGGGAAGAAGGTCTCCAGAGCCAGCTCGGCCAGGGTTACATCGGTGGGTGTGCCGAATACCGTGGTGGTGCTGATCAGGTTGATCACCCCCAGGTCGCTGCGAAATTGCAGCGGCATCAGCACCCTATCCGCTGATGGCTGCGGGTCGCAGGCTGGTGCCGGATAGCTTTCCAGTTCCTCCAGCAGTGTCTGCAGCTGCGCATCCGCGCTGCTGTCGATGTCGCTGCGCAGGCGATTGAGCAGGTAGGCACGCCATTGCCCCAGGTTGACGATACGCGGCGCCAGGCCCTGTGGGTGCAGGCTGACGCGCAGCACATTGAGTGGCGGCCCGAGCAGTTGCGGGCTGATGCCGCTGAGAAACGGGGCGATGCAGGCGTTGGCCGCCAGCAGGTTCCAGTGCCGATCAAGGGCCAGGGCCGGGTAGGGTTCGTGGGCCTTGAGCAACTGATCGATGGCGCTGCGTGCGGCCTGCAGTGCCGGGTCAGCGAGACCATGCTGGCTGAACATCGGGGCATAACCAGCGGCGGTGAGCAGACGGTTCCGTTCGCGCAGGGGGATCTCCAGCTGTTCGGCCAGGTGTAGCAGCATCTCGCGGCTCGGCCGGGCGCGGCCGGTTTCCATGAAGCTCAGGTGGCGTGTGGAAATATCGGCCTCGCAGGCGAGGTCGAGCTGGCTGAGGCGACGACGTTGGCGCCATTGGCGCAGCAGGGCGCCGACGCAATGGATGGAGGCATTCATGGGCTGAACGATAGCCCAGCAACGTCATCGCAGCCATTACCTGGCAGGTAATCGACGGGCCGCGTCGATCAGGCAAATCTGGGTGCAGGCGCCAGATCCCGGCGTCGCATCCGGAGGAACGATCATGAATACGCTGCAACCTTCTCTGCTGCTCAGTCGCGCTCTGCTCGTCGATGGTCTGGCGGGAGCCTGCACCGGTGTCTCGCTGGTTCTGGCCAGCGACTGATGGGGCGCCTTTCTGCAACTGCCGAGCGAACTGCTGTTCGCTGCCGGCCTCACCCTGCTGCCCCTGGCGGCGTTGCTGCTGTGGCTGGGCAGCCGCACAACGCTCAATCGCTACGCGATATGGGCCGTGCTCGCCATCAATGCCCTGTGGGTGATCGACAGCGTGCTCCTGCTGCTCAGTGGCTGGGTGGCGCCTAACCTGATCGGTTATCTGTTCCTCGGCGCTCAGGCCGCGCTGGTGGCGCTGTTCTTCGAGCTGGAGCTGATCGGCCTGAGGCGTTCTCAGCCGTTGCCGGCATAATGCGTGTAGCTGGCGCTGCTGACCCGTGGCCTCAGAATCCACCGCGCAGCGCCAGATCCGCGCCGAGCAGTAGCAGGCCGATAAAGAACCAGCGCTTGAAGCGCTCCGGGCTGATGCGCCGGCGTAGCCATTGGCCGCCGGCCATGCCCAGAAGGGCTGGCAACAGCGCCAGGCCGGATATGCCTAGCACTGCTGGCTGCAGCAGTTCGCCGCTGTGCCCGAGGCTCAGCGCGAGGGCCAGGGTCGAGACGCTGAACGACAGGCCGAGGGCCTGCACCAGGTCGTCCTTTTCCAGGCCGATGGCCTGCAGATAGGGCACCGCGGGAATCGCGAACACGCCGGTCACTGCCGTGATCGCTCCAGTCGTGGCGCCGATCAGCGGGGCCAGCCAGCCTTCATGAGCCGGTCTCACGGCGAAACGCACCGATGCCAGGCCAAGTACTGCGTAGAGGATCAGCGCCAGACCCAGCCAGCGTGTGGCGTTCGGCAGGTTCTGGCCCTGCAGGTAGAAGCCGGTGGCCAGGGTGCCGACCATGATACCCAGCAGCTGTGGCCATAAACGGCGCATCATCGGTAGCGGGCTACGGCCGTCGCAGAGTTGCCAGATATTGGTGACCATCGACGGAATGATCAGCAGCGCCGCCGCCTGCATCGGCATCATCACCAGGCCCAGCAAACCGACCGCTATGGTGGGCAGACCGAGGCCGACCACGCCCTTGATCATACCTGCGAGCAGAAAAGTGAACAGGATCAGCGGCAGGTAGGCGGCGAGGCCGTCGAAGGTGAGCATGCGAACGCATCCATAGGGTGGCAGAGCCCCATGTTAGGTCAACGGAAGTGGTTTGCGAGAATGGATCGGCGCTGGTCATCGGCGCCCGGGTGATCACCGTGCCCATTGGGGCACGGTGTGGTGCAGGCTTTTAGCTGGCCGCGGTGACCGGTTTGCCGCCCTTGGGCTTGAAGTACAGGGTGGCGCCACGGCTGAGGTTGTCCAGGCTGAGGTGATCCTTGGCCACTTCGGCCTCGATCAGTTCGTCCTGGCCTTCGACCTTCAGGGTGATGCGGGTGATGGCACCGAGCAGGCGGATATCGCGCACTTCGCCCGCCTTGTGGTCGGCCTGTGGTTCGGTGGACAAATGCACTTCGTGCGGGCGGAACAACACGTGGTGGTCGTCGCCGACATACAGGCGGTTGGCGTCACCGAGGAAGTGGTAGACGAAGTCGCTGGACGGCTTCTCGTAGACCTCGCCCGGCGAACCGATCTGCTCGACCACGCCCTTGTTCATCACCACGATGCGGTCGGCCACTTCCATGGCTTCTTCCTGGTCGTGGGTCACGAACACGCTGGTCAGGTGCACTTCTTCGTGCAGGCGCGCCAGCCAGCGACGCAGCTCTTTACGCACCTTGGCGTCAAGGGCGCCGAAGGGTTCGTCGAGCAGCAGCACCTTGGGTTCCACCGCCAGTGCACGGGCCAGGGCGATACGCTGGCGCTGGCCACCGGAGAGCTGCTCCGGGTAGCGGTCGGCCAGCCAGTCGAGCTGTACCAGATCGAGCAGGTCGTGCACCTTCTTCTTGATCACGTTTTCGTTCGGGCGCTCGCCCTTGGGCTTCATGCGCAGGCCGAAGGCGACGTTGTCGAATACGGTCATGTGGCGGAACAGGGCGTAGTGCTGGAACACGAAGCCGACCTTGCGATCGCGCACGTCGTGCTCGGAAACGTCTTCGCCGTGGAACACGATGCTGCCGCTGTCCGGGACTTCCAGGCCGGCGATGATGCGCAACAGGGTGGTCTTGCCGCAGCCGGACGGGCCGAGCAGGGCCACCAGCTCACCGCTGTTGATGTTCAGGTTGATGTCGTTGAGCGCCTTGAACTGGCCAAAGTGCTTGTTGATGCCTTGAACTTGAATACTCATGGGTTACACCTGCTGATCTGTGTTGCCTGGGCTGCGCTCTGGCGCAACCGGCGGAATGATTCAATCGTCCTGATTCGCCTTGAGCTGCCGGCTCAGGCGCGCTTCGCTCCATTGGCGAAGCAGCAACACGACCAGGGCCATGACCAGCAACAGGATGGCCACGCTGAACGCGGCGACGATGTTGTATTCGTTATAGAGAATCTCGATGTGCAGCGGCAGCGTGTTGGTGTAACCGCGAATGTGCCCGGAAACCACCGATACCGCGCCGAACTCGCCCATCGCCCGCGCCGTGCAGAGCACCACGCCGTAAACCAGCGCCCATTTTACGTTAGGCAGCGTGACATGCCAGAACATCTGCCAGCCATTGGCGCCGAGCAGGCGAGCGGCTTCCTCTTCGGTAGTGCCCTGTTCCTCCATCAGCGGGATCAGTTCGCGCGCGACGAAGGGGAAGGTGACGAAGATGGTCGCCAGGACGATGCCCGGTACGGCGTAGATGATCTGCAGGTTCTGATCCTGCAGGTAGGGCGCCAGCTTGCTCTGCGCACCGAACAGCAGCACGTAGATCAGGCCGGCGACCACCGGCGAAACCGAGAACGGCATGTCGATCAGGGTGACCAGCACGCTCTTGCCGCGGAACTCGAACTTGGTCACCGACCAGGCCGCAGCGACACCGAACACCAGGTTCAGCGGCACGGAAATGGCGGTAGCCAGCAGGGTCAGCTTGAGCGCGGAAATGGCGTCCGGCTCGCGGATCGCTTCCCAGAAAAACGCCAGGCCACGGCTCAGGCCCTGGGTGACGACGATGTACAACGGCAGCACGAGGATCACCGCGAACACCGCCCAGGCGATGACGATCAGGGCGATGGCGCCGGGGGAGCGGCGTACCGGGCGCGCAGCCGTGTTCTTGCTAAGGGTTGCAAGGCTCATGACGGGCTCCTCAGATTTGCGGCTGGATGCGGCGCTGCAGCAGGTTGATCAGCAGCAGCAGGATGAACGAGACCACCAGCATCAGCACGCCAATGGCGGTGGCGCTCGGGTAGTCGTACTGATCCAGCTTGGAGACGATCAGCAGCGGCAGAATCTCGGTCTTCATCGGAATGTTGCCGGCGATGAATACCACTGAACCGTACTCACCGACACCGCGGGCGAAGGCCAGGGCGAATCCGGTGATCCAGGCGGGCAGCAGACTCGGCAACAGCACGTGCCAGAACACTTGCAGCGGCTTGGCGCCCAGGCAGGAAGCCGCTTCTTCGACTTCCTTGGGGAAGTCCGCGAGTACTGGCTGCAGGGTGCGCACCACGAACGGTAGGGTGACGAACACCAGCGCCAGGGTGATGCCCAGTGGGGTGTAGGCGATCTTGAAGGGGAACAGCGAGCCGATCATGCCGTTGGGGGCATACAGCGCGGTCAAGGCGATACCGGCCACCGCGGTGGGCAAGGCGAACGGCATGTCGACCATGGCATCGATGATGCGCCGGCCAGGGAAGGTGTAGCGCACCAGCACCCAAGCGATGACGGTGCCGAGAATGCCGTTGAGCAGGGCTGCCGCCAGGGCGGTGCCGAAGGATAGCTTGAGAGAGAACAGCACCTGTCGGTTGGTGATCAGGTTCCACCACTGCTCCAGCGACAGCTGCAGCGAGAAGAGGAACATGGAGCCCAGCGGGATCAGCACCACCAGGGCGAGATAGGTCAGGGTGTAGCCCAGAGTCAGCCCGAAGCCGGGTATGACCGAGGAGGTTCGACGAGACATGGAGAGTCCTTTTGATCAGGTCCGCAGAGCGAAGCCCGCCATTCCTTCAGGAATGACGGGCTTCGTCGATCGGGCTGAACTTACTGATTGATCTTTTTGAAAATGTCGTCGAACACGCCGCCGTCGTCGAAGTATTTGGGCTGTGCGGAAGCCCAGCCACCAAAGTCCTTGTCGATGGTGACCAGTTCCAGATCCTTGAACTGATCCTTGAACTCGGCAGCCACTTCAGCGTTACGCGGACGGTAGAAGTTCTTCGCCGCGATGCGCTGGCCTTCATCGCTGTACAGGTACTGCAGGTAGGCCTCGGCGGCTTTGCGGGTGCCTTTGCGGTCGACGTTCTTGTCGACTACGGCTACCGGCGGTTCGGCGAGGATGGACAGCGACGGGGTGACGATTTCCAGCTGGTCGCCGCCTTCTTCGGCCAGCGACAGGTAGGCTTCGTTTTCCCAGGCCAGCAGCACGTCGCCCAGGCCACGTTGCACGAAGCTGATGGTCGAACCGCGGGCGCCGGTGTCGAGAACCGGAGCGTGACGGTACAGCTCGGTCACGTATTCCAGGGCTTTTTCGTCGCTGCCGTACTGCTTCTTGGCATAGGCCCAGGCCGCCAGGAAGTTCCAGCGAGCGCCGCCCGAGGTTTTCGGGTTCGGGGTGATGATTTCGACGCCATCCTTGACCAGGTCATCCCAGTCCTTGATGCCTTTCGGGTTGCCCTTGCGAACCAGGAAAACGATGGTCGAAGTGTAGGGGGTGCTGTTGTCGGCCAGGCGGGACTGCCATTTCGGATCGATCAGCTCCTGGTTCAGGTTGATCGCGTCGATGTCGCCGGACAGCGCCAGGGTCACCACGTCGGCCTGCAGGCCGTCGATCACCGCACGGGCCTGTTTGCCCGAGCCGCCGTGGGATTGCTGGATGGTCAGGGCTTCGTTGCCTTGTTCCTGCCAGTGCTTGTTGAAGGCCTTGTTGAATTCGACGTACAGCTCACGAGTCGGGTCATACGAAACGTTGAGCAGGGTCTGAGCGGAAACCGGGCCGGCTACCAGGGCGCTGGCGAGTGCGGCGAGTGCGAAACGGCGAATGGACATGGTGAAGCTCCTCGATACTGAATACGGTGCTGGGCGTGTTTGGCGTGCTCTTTTATTCGATACCTGCTCTAGGCCGGCATTCGTGGGTTACATCGGGAGTAGCGGTAGGGGTTCATGCTGGGCGGCCCGTCGTCGGGTTGGCGAAACTGCTATCAGGCGTTCTTGCTACCGGATTGCTGCAGGCGGAATTTTTCTTTGCGTTCGATCTGAACCACCTGGCCGTTGTGCACGGTGATTTCTACCGAGCCGAACTTCAGGCCGTTCAGGGCGCTTTGGATCTCGCGCAGGATGGTGGCGTCATCCTGGCCTTCCAGATTGCGAAGGGTTGCGGTCATGGCTAAAAGGCTCCTTGCCCTCGTTCTAGATGCGACGACTGTCGGCTGTGGGGCGTGGAGCGGATACTAGGGAATCTGAAATATTCTTAAAAATACTGTTTAAGAACATTTATATTTCTTATTGGTATATGGGAGATTTGCGGCTGCTACGGATCGATATTTGCTTATATGGAATAAGTAAATAAGTTCTTATTCTTTTTAGTCTCTTTCTTGGCCTCCTACACTGCAAGCCATGCAGATACAGGAGGCGCCCTTATGCGCAGTGAAGCGATTCGATACCTGATAGTGCCGGGCTGGCAGGGCTCGGGCGACGACCATTGGCAAAGCCACTGGCAGCGCAGCCTGCCTAACAGTGCGCGGGTCGAGCAGCTGGACTGGCTGACGCCACGCCGTGAGGATTGGGTCGCGGCCCTGGAAAAGCAGATCGCCGCCGATCCGCGGCCAGCGATTCTCATCGCCCATAGCCTGGGTTGCGTCACCGTCGCCCACTGGGCTGCACAGGCGCCGGTGGCTTCGCTGCGTCGGGTGCGCGGTGCGTTACTGGTCGCGCCGGCTGATGTGCAACGCCCCAACTGCCCTGAGCCGTTGCGCAATTTCGCACCGATTCCCCAGCATCTGCTGCCGTTCCCCAGCCAACTGGTCGGTTCCGACAACGACTCGGCTGCCAGTGCTGCGCGCGTCATCGAGCTGGCCCGCGAGTGGGGCAGCGAGACCGCCATCCTCAGCGGTGCCGGGCATATCAATGTGAAGTCCGGGCACCAGCGCTGGGAGCAGGGGTTCGCCTACCTGTTCCGATTGCAGAGCCGGATAGAACAGCAGATGCGTCGTCGCGCCTGAGAAGCGCTGGCCGGTACCGGCTCGCTGGCCTTCATAGCGGCTTGAGCGCACTTCGCTAAGTCCATTTTCCCACTGGTCGTCTGCGGCCTGACCTCAAAGAGAGTGTGTTATGAACCTGTCATCGGCTGGCGATCAGTCGCTGCTGATTTTTCCCGACGCGGACAAGAGCCCACTGAGTATTCGTGCCAAGGCACTGGTGTTCATCGATCCACGAACCCGCCAGTTGCGCGAAGAAGTCGAGCGTCTGGCCGGTTTGCCAGTGCCGATCCTGATTCAGGGGGAAACCGGTACCGGCAAGGAGTTGCTGGCGCGGCACATCCATCGGGCCAGCGAGCGCCCCGGCCTGTTCGTCGCCCTCAGTTGCAGCGGGTTGAGCATCAATCATGCCGAGGCCGAGCTGTTCGGCTACGTGGCCGGTGCCCATCAGGGGGCGCCCAGCAGCCGTGCCGGCTGGCTGGGTTCCGCCAATGGCGGCACTCTCTATCTGGACGAGATCGCCGACCTGCCGCTGCCCTTGCAGGAGCAACTGCTCAGCGTGCTGGAGACCGGTGAGGCCTGGCGGGTTGGCGCGGCGCAGCCGACGCCGCTGGATGTGCGCCTGGTGGCGGCTACCAGCATCGATCTGTGGCAGGCCGTGAAGGCCGGCAAGTTCGACGAGCGCCTGGCCCACTACTTGAGTGATGGTCGCCTCGAATTGCCGCCGCTGCGCGAGCGAGTCGGCGATGTGCTGCCGCTGGCCGAGTACTTCCTCGGTATCTATGCCCAGCGTCTGCGTCTGCCGCTGCCTGGCATCAGTCTGGCCGCCCAGGCGGTGCTCGAACGGCACGACTGGCCTGGCAATACCCGTGAACTGGAGAACGTGGTGCACTTCGCGCTGCTGGTCTGCGGCGCCGACGAGATCGACGCGCAACACCTCAATCTGCCGGCGGCACTGCCGCTGAAACGCATCGAATACGCGCTCGAGCAACTGATCGATGATGGCGATGCAGCGCAGCTCTCTGCGCTGCGCGAGTTGCTACGCCGCGCCGAGGCACGGGCACCGGTGTTGGCAGCCTCATAAGTAGCCGTTGCGTTTCGCTGCGCTCAATCCGGGCTACGGAATGCGGTGTGGGTGAGTCAGGCGCTTGTTACGCTGGCGAACACGACGCAGGTTCGGTTGCGCCGTAACCCACCATGTGCGCAATACGGAAGATCGCCTGGTGGGTTACGCGGTGCGCCGCTATCGAAGTCACTGAAAATCCACGGTGCAGCGCCGCTGACCCATCCTGCTGAGGGTTAAGACGCCAGCAGCGACACCGATTTGACCTGCGCCCACAGTGGTTGCCCGGCTCGGATGTCCAGTTGATCGAAGGAGTAGCGGGTGATGCGCGCGATGATGCGCTGTTCGCCCAGCTGCAGTTCGACCAGCCGGTGGGCCGGGTTGGGCAGATCGAACCAGCGCTCGACCGTCGCCGGCAGCAGGTTGAGCACGCTGCTGTCCCGGGCCTGTTCCAGGCTCAGGCTGACGTCGCGGGCCTTGATCTTGATCCGCACCTGGCGTCCGGCCGGCAGTGGCGCGTGGGCCAGCCTCAGGCAGGCCGTGCTGCCGGCCAGGCTGATATCGAGCAGGTCGTAGCGCGCATCGTGACGCTCGACCTGCCCCTCGATCACCGCCTCGGCATCGTCCTCGAAGATGAACGGCAAATCGCTGCGAATCAGCGTTTCCTTGAGCGGCCCGCTGGCCTTGACCTGGCCTTCGTCGAGCACCACCAGGTGATCCGCGAGGCGCGCCACTTCGTCCGGTGCATGGCTGACATAGAGGATCGGGATATCCAGCTCGTCATGCAGACGTTCCAGATACGGCAGCACTTCCTGCTTGCGCTTGAGATCCAGCGCGGCCAGGGGCTCGTCCATCAACAGCAGGCGCGGGCTGGTGAGCAGGGCGCGGGCCATGCCGACGCGCTGGCGCTCACCGCCGGAGAGACGATCCGGCAGGCGCTGCAGCAGGTGCCCGATGCCGAGCAGCTCGACCGCCTGTTCAAGGGGCACGCGACGTTCGGCCCTGGCGATGCGTTTGAGGCCGTACTGCAGGTTGCGCAACACCGACAGGTGGGCAAACAGGTTGGCATCCTGGAATACGTAGCCGACCGGGCGTCGGTGGGCGGGCAGCCAGATGCCGTTGGTGCTGTCCTGCCAGGTTTCGCCGTTTATCTGCAGGTAGCCGCTGCCCGGCCGCTCCAGCCCGGCGACGCAGCGCAGCAGCGTGGTCTTGCCCGAGCCGGAATGGCCGAACAGGGCGCTGACGCCGCGGCCAGGCAACTGCAGGTCGACATCCAGGGTGAAGCCGGGATGCGCCAGGTTGAAGCGGGCGTGGATCTGCGTCTCTCTCATGACCAGGCCTTCTGGCCGCGACGGCCGCTGGAGTAAAGCGCCAGCAGCACCAGGAAGGAGAACACCACCATACCGCCGGCCAGCCAGTGGGCCTGGGCGTACTCCATGGTTTCCACGTGGTTGTAGATCTGCACCGAGGCCACCTGGGTCTTGCCGGGGATGTTGCCGCCGATCATCAGCACCACGCCGAACTCACCGACGGTATGGGCGAAACCGAGGATCGCCGCGGTAAGAAAGCCCGGCCTGGCCAGCGGCAGCACCACAGTGAAGAAGGTATCCCAGGGCCCGGCGCGCAGCGTCGCCGCCGCTTCCAGAGGCGCGCGGCCCATGGCTTCGAAGGCGTTCTGCAACGGCTGCACCACGAACGGCAGGGAATAGAAGACTGAACCGATCAGCAGCCCGGCGAAGGTGAAGGTCAGGGTGCCCAGGCCGAGTGCCTGGGTCAGTTGGCCGAAGAATCCGTTGGGCCCCATGCTGATCAGCAGGTAGAAGCCGATCACCGTCGGCGGCAACACCAGCGGCAAGGCGACGATGGCGCCGATCGGTCGCTTCAGCCAGGAGTCGGTGCGTGACAGCCACCAGGCGATTGGCGTACCGATCAGCAGCAACAGCACAGTGGTCAGGGTGGCCAGCTCCAGGGTGAGGAGAATGGCGGCGAAGTCGTTGGGGCCCAGAGGCATGCAGTGGCCTTTCAGCTGTTGGTGACGAAAAAAGTGCCGGAGCCGGCTCCTGATCTTCAGACGCAGGCTCCAGTATTTCAAATGGATGGCTGCAGAATGGCGTTAGCGGACGGTCGTAGGATGGGTGAAACCCATCGGAAATTGATGGGTTTCACCCATCCTACGGGCTGTAGAACGTAGCCTGGATTAGCCGCAGGCGTAATCCGGGGCCGAAGGCCGTGATCCATGGTTCAACGCGAGTCACCGACCGGCTGCTTCCGCCTTATAGCGGCCATCTATATCGCCTGACCCCTTGCTGCATCAGCACGCAAGAGATCGTTAACGGGCTCTTTAAAGCTGGTAACCATAGGACTTGATGATTTCTGCGGCTTTCGGGCCTTTCAGGTAATCGACCAGCGCCTTGGCAGCCGGGTTGCTGGCGCCTTTCTTGAGGATGAGAGCGTCCTGGCGAATCGGCTCGTACATCGCTTCGGGCACTATCCAGGCCGAACCGCTGGTGATCTGGCCATCCTTGTACACCTGGGAGAGGGCGACGAAGCCCAGCTCGGCGTTGCCGGTAGAGACGAACTGCAGCGCCTGGGTGATGTTCTGGCCTTCGACGATCTTGCCTTTCAGCGTGTCGCTCAGGCCCAGCTTGTCCAGTGTCTGGGTCGCTGCAAGGCCGTAGGGTGCAGCTTTCGGGTTGGCGATGGACAGGTGCTTGAAGTCGCCTTTCTCGAGCACTGCGCCCTTGTCGTCGACGAAGCCTTCCTTGGGCGACCACAACACCAGAGTGCCGATGGCGTAAGTGAAGCGTGAGCCGTCCACGCTCTGGCCTTCCTGTTCGAGCTTGGCTGGTGTGCTGTCATCGGCGGAGAGAAAGACCTCGAAGGGCGCGCCATTGCTGATCTGCGCGTAGAACTGCCCGGTGGCCCCGTAGGAAGCCTGCACGCTGTGCCCGGTGTCCTTTTCGAACTCGCTGGCAATGGCCTGCATCGGTGCGGTGAAGTTGGCGGCGACCGCTACCTGTACCTGATCGGCGAGGGCGTTGCCCGCCATGGCGAGGCTGGCGCAAAGAACGAAAAGCGGACGAACGAGGCGGGTGCGCATGGACAGCTCCTGAGGGTGTGGGCCGCGAACGGCGGCCACTTACGGTAACGCTATATACAAAAATATATGGCGATAGGGAAGTGAAACCGTCCGCTCGTTCAATCTATGTGCGCTGTTCGCTTGTGCTGGGTGGAGTATTTCGCCGTGGAGCGAGGACTTCTCCAGCGGCCAAAACGAAAAATGCCAGTCAGATCGCCTGACTGGCATTTTCGAGACGCCGCGTTAGCGGGCTGTCAGGGTTACTCCAGCCATTCGGCGACGCGATCCGGGTTCTTGTCGATCCATTGCTTGGCCGCTTCTTCCGGCTTCACGCCGTCGCGGATGGACAGCATCACCGCGCCCACTTCCTCGGCGCTCCAGGACAGCTTCTTGAGGAAGGCCGCGGCTTCTGGCGCCTTGGCTTCCAGGCCCGGATTGGCCACGGTATCGACGTGCTCGGCTTCGCCGAAGACGTTTTTCGGGTCTTCCAGGAAGCGCAGTTTCCATTGCGCGAACATCCAGTGCGGAATCCAGCCCGTCACCACGATCGGCTTCTGCGCTTTCTCGGCGCGGGTCAGGGCGGTGGCCATGGCCGGGCCCGAACTCGGCATCAGCTTGATGCTCTTGAGGTCGTATTCCTTGATCGCGTCTTCGGCACGGCGCATCACGCCAGCGCCGGCATCGATACCGGTGATCTTGCCGTCGAAGTCCTTGGCATATTTCTCCAGGTCGGCGATGGTCTTGGCTTCCACGTATTCCGGCACGATCAGGCCGATCTTGGCGCCGTCGTAGTTGGTGCCCAGGACGGTGACCTTGTCCTTGAGCTTCTCGAAATATTCACCGTGGGTGGCTGGCAGCCAGGCGGAAAGGGTGGCATCGAGGTCGCCGCGGGCCAGGCCCTGCCACATGATGGCGGGTTCGACCGGCTGCAGGGTGACGTCGTAACCCAGTTTGGTCTTGAGGATTTCACCAGCGACGTGGGTGACGGCGACGCTGTCGTCCCAGCCATTCACGTAGCCGATTTTCAGAGCGGGTTTGTCCGCTGCCATGGCGCTGGACATACCCATGGCCAGGGCGGCGACACCGAGGCTCTGTAGGCAGAGGCGTTTGAAGTTGTGCATAGGTCTTGCTCCGTCAGTGAGTGGCAGTTCGGGTGGTTTACTGGCTCGTTCTGATCGCGGGCCTTGCGGCACCGGCTGTGCAGAGCAGGGCATGGCCCTGTTGGCACCGGGCGCATGGGAGGCACGCCTCCCGGCGGACAGGCTTCGCACCTTGCGTCGCCTGTCTGTACCTGACCCGGTCGCTGGCAACCGAGTCGCGGTGAGTGCGGGTTCTTACAACCCGACGAATTTCTTCACAGCGGCAGCGCCGTCCTGACCGTCGAAGGTGGTGACACCTTCCAGCCAGGTGTCGAGAACCTGCGGATTAGCCTTGATCCATTCCTTGGCCACGGCGGCCGGATCCTGCTTCTCGAGCACTTTCTCCATCAGCTGGCTTTCGATATCGACGTTGAACTGCAGGTTGCTCAGCAGTTTGCCAACGTTGGCGCAACGCGCTTCGTAGTCTGGCGGTACCACGGTGTAAACCTTGGCGGCGCCGTAATCCGGGCCGAACACGTCGTCACCGCCGGACAGGTAGGTGATGTCCTGCTGGGTATTCATCGGGTGCGGTGCCCAGCCGAGGAAGACCACCGGCTCCTTCTTGCGAATCGCGCGCTGTACCTGCACCAGCATGCCGGCCTCGCTGGACTCGATCATCTTGAAATCGCCGAGATCGAAGGTGTTGCCCTTGATCATGCCGTCAATCAGCAGGTTGCCGTCGTTACCCGGCTCGATGCCGTAGATCTTGCCGCCCAGCTGATCCTTGAACTTGGCGATGTCCTGGAAGCTCTTCAGGCCCGCTTCTGCAGCGTAGGTCGGTACGGCCAGGGTGTATTTGGCGCCTTCGAGGTTGGCCTTGGGCAGTACCTTGACGCTGTTGTCCTTGGTGAACGGCTCGATCACCGCGTCCATGGAGGGCGCCCAGTAACCGAGGAATACGTCGATCTGCTTGTTCTTCACGCCGGTGAAGGCGATCGGCACCGAGGCCATGGTCTTGCGCGGCTGGTAGCCGAGGCCTTCGGTCAGCGTCATGGCCACACCGGTGGTGGCAGCGATGTCGGCCCAACCGATTTCGGCGAAACGCACCTGCTTGCAGCTCGCCGGCTCCTGAGCCCAGGCGCCCTGCATCAACGCGCAGGACAGCACGCCCACGCCCGCCGCCTTGTAGAAGTTGTTCATTCGCGGATCCTTGTAAAGTTGAAAGAATGCTGAGTATGGTCGGCTTTACTGGCGTTGCAGGCGAGCGCTCAGCCAGTTCAACCAGCCGGCACGGTTCGCGGCGGTTTGCGGGGTGCCGAAGCTCTCGGTAATACGGTCGAGGATGATCGCCAGCAGAACCACGGCCATGCCGCTTTCGAAGCCCAGGCCGATGTCCAGACGCTGGATACTGGCCAGTACGTCGTTACCCAGGCCGCCAGCACCGACCATCGAGGCAATGATCACCATCGACAGGGCCATCATGATGGTCTGGTTGACGCCTGCCATGATCGACGGCATCGCGTTGGGCAGCTGTACCTTGAACAGCAGTTGGCGACCGTTGCAGCCAAACGACTGGCCGGCCTCGACGATTTCCTTGTTGACCTGGCGAATGCCCAGACTGGTCAGGCGTACCGCCGGCGGCATGGCAAAGATCACCGTGGCGATGATGCCGGGCACGCGACCGAGGCCGAACAGCATGGCCGCCGGAATCAGATAAACGAACGCCGGCATGGTCTGCATGAAGTCCAGAATCGGCCGGATGATGGTCGACACGCGCTCGCTCTTGGCAGCCCAGATGCCCAGGGGAATGCCCATCAGCAGGCTGATCAGGGTCGCCGAGAAGGTCAGGCCGAGAGTGACTACGGTCTGCTCCCAGAAGCCGGTCATGACGATCAGCACGAATGCGATGGCGGTGAATACGGCGAAGCGCAGACCAATACGCCACAGACCGAGGGCGACGAAAATGGCGATCAGCAGCCAGGCCGGCGGCAGCATGAGCACGGCTTCGATGCCTTCGGAAAAACCACTGACCACACTGCCGATGCTGTCGAAGGCGCCGCTGTAGTTATCCAGCAGGTGTTGCACCGAGTCGTTGACCCAGCTACCCAGATCCAGTTTCTCGCTCATGTCATTCTCCCTGCAGACGAGTCAGGAGGCGGCCTTTGCTGATGGCGCCGCTGTAATTGCCATCCTGGTCGACCACCGGGATCGGACCCTCGTTGTCCACCAGGCGGCCGATCACCTGATCCAGTGGCATATCTTCGGGAACCGGGTTGATTTCCTTCAGAACGGCCTGCTCCAGCGAACAGGATTCGCCACCCTCGACCATCAGGGCGATCCTCTCCAGGCTGATGGAGCCCTGAAACTTGTTGTCTTCGTCGACGATGAAGGCGTAGTGCTTGTCCTGCTCCTGCAGCTCCCGGCACACGGTCTGCGCGTCCGGCGCTTGGCCGTTGTGCACGTAGATCGGCACGCTGTCGGCCTTGAGCTGGCCGGCGGTGAGATAGCGGCTGGTGTCGACCGTATCGAAGAAGTTGCGCACATATTCGTTGGCAGGATTGTCGATAAGCTCCTGCGGTGTGCCGACCTGGATCAGCTTGCCGCCTTCCATGATGCCGATGCGAGTACCGATGCGCATGGCTTCCTCGATATCGTGAGATACGAAGATGATGGTACGGCGGTCGGTCTTCTGCAGTTCGAGGAGGATGTCCTGCATCTCGCGGCGCTTGAGCGGGTCAAGGGCCGAGAAGGCCTCGTCCATGATGATCATCGACGGGTCGACGGCCAAGGCGCGGGCCAGGCCGACCCGCTGCTGCATGCCGCCCGAGAGTTCGTGAGGAAATTTGCCGGCGAAGGTATCCAGGCCAACCTGGGTGAGTACCTGCATGGCGCGTTCTTCACGCTCCTTGCGGCCCTTGCCCGCCACTTCGAGACCGAAGGCGGCGTTATCCAGAACGGTGCGCGACGGCATCAGTGCGAAGGACTGGAAGACCATGCTCATGTCGCGACGACGCAGATCGATGAGCTGATCCTTGGGCAGTTTGGCGACGTTTTGCCCGTCGATGTAGACATTGCCGGCGGTGGGCTCGACCAGTCGGTTGATCAGGCGGATGAGGGTGGATTTACCTGAGCCGGAAAGACCCATCAGCACGAAGATTTCACCTTCCTCGACGCTGAACGATACGTCGCTGACGCCAATCACGGCGCCCTTCTCGGCGAGAATTCTGTCCTTGCTCCAACCCTGCTTGAGCAGGTCGATGGCTTCTTGCGGCTTGTCGCCGAAGACCTTGTAGAGGTTCTCGACAACGATTTTTCCAGACTGCATGGGATGGTTCCCCTTCAGTAGACATCCAGAGCAGTTACACGCAGCTTGCCGCGCGCCCACAGGGCGTTCGTCAGGCGATGTCGACTGTTCTTGCTTGTGGGTATATACACGGTTCCGAGGTTTGGACAGCGGTCTGGTACATGGCGTTCTGCTGGCACTCGCGCACGCTCCCGAAGACCTGCTATGGCGGCTTGCAGCCCCCAGCATTCCTGGTTGATGTGTCGAATGAATATCGCGTTGCCGTGCTGCAAACTGCTTTCCAAACCCTCTGGCAGTGTTACGAAGCCCAATCCTTGGGGAATTCACATCTCATCCGAGATGCGCGTACGTCCGAAATTTCTTGTTGGGCTGGCGCCCTGTTGCGGTAGCCAGCACTTATCTGTTCTTCGGTCCGGAGCGGAGGGCTCCAGTCTGCCACTCTGGTCAAGAGGGACAGCGACGAAATCGGCTGACTCAACGATATAGTCTTGCGGTCGTGGCAATTATCGAATTGCGACCCTGACGTGTTGGGCGACGACACATAAGCCCTCGCCTAAAAAACCATAACAGATTTTTTCTACCCTTGGCCAAGGCTGAAAGCCACGCGCGGCGCGGTTTCCAGCTTTTCGGTAGGCCTTAGGCTAGGTGAGCCGGGGGCTGTAGCGAATTCGAAAAAAATCGTATGTAAAGCTGTCGGTAGAGGAAAAACGGCGGGTCGAGAGCGGTTTTTTTGCACCGTTTTGGTTCTTGCGTACATGCATGGGTGGCAGGGTTTTCGTGCAGAACGCCGCCTATGTGTGGCGTCACGTCGTCGCGAATTGACGGCGTTCATGGGCATGAGCGGGATGACGCTCAGTGCCATCGAGTACTGATTGCCGGATGATCGTCATGCCCAGCCGTTTGGAACGGTTTCTGTGTCCGCCCGTGAGCGCTTTTCGCTCAGATTTCCGGTCACCCGCCAGCTTTTGGTGCAGGCCATTCGATGGCCGAATCGTCACCTGAGTGACCGGGCGGTCACGCTCCCCGTTACTGTCGCCAGGTAACCACCCTAAAAGCGCGGGAACACCCTTTCCCGGGAGTGCTACCAAAATGCTCAGGCCCTTGTGGCATGGCACTTTGCGCCCGTTTCACGATTGCTGATCCCGCACGACAGGTTCCCGCCGCCGGGGCGTTCCAGCCTGGGCGATATTTTTTATTGAACGGGTGTTCAATGTCGGCATGACCTTTGCGTTGTATAGGCCATCTGCTTGACTACCGTATGCCGTAATCACAAGAAAATCAGAGCCTCGCGATGAAGGCTCACAACGTGCTTAGCGTGAGGGTTCACTGATGTCACAGTTCAATCAAGGAGCGCCGCTCCCGAGCCGTGTTCCCCAGTCCATCGGGTTTCTCCTGCTGGACAATTTCACCCTGATCTCTCTGGCATCCGCCGTGGAGCCCCTGCGCATGGCCAACCAGCTCTCCGGCAAGGAGTTGTATCGCTGGCACACCCTGACCCTCAATGGCCTGCCGGTCTGCGCCAGCGATGGTTTGCAGATCACTCCGGATGCCAGCATGGCCAACTCGCCGGCGCTGAGTGCGGTGATCGTCTGTGGCGGCGTGGACATCCAGCGCAGCGTCACCCGCGAGCACGTGCAATGGTTGCAGGCTCAGGCACGTCAGGGCCGGCAGATGGGCGCCGTGTGTACCGGCAGTTGGGCGCTGGCCAAGGCCGGGCTTCTCGATGGCTACGATTGCAGCGTGCACTGGGAGTTTCTCGCTGCGATGCAGGAGGCATTCCCCCGCGCAGCCATCACCACGCGGCTGTTCTCCATCGATCGCAACCGCAACACCTCGTCCGGCGGCACCGCGCCGATGGACATGATGTTGCACCTGATCGGCCGCGAGCATGGCCGCGAACTGGCGGCGGCGATCTCCGAGATGTTCATCTATGAACGCATCCGCAACGAGCAGGATCACCAGCGCGTACCGCTCAAGCACATGCTCGGCACCAACCAGCCGAAGTTGCAGGAAATCGTCGCGCTGATGGAGGCCAATCTCGAGGAGCCTATCGACCTCGACCAGTTGGCGCTCTATGTCGATGTATCGCGGCGTCAGCTGGAGCGCCTGTTCCAGAAATACCTGCACTGCTCGCCGTCGCGCTACTACCTCAAGTTGCGCCTGATTCGCGCCCGCCAACTGCTCAAGCAGACGTCGATGTCGATCATCGAAGTGGCATCGGTCTGCGGCTTCGTCTCCACGCCGCACTTCTCCAAGTGCTACCGCGAATACTTCGGCATTCCGCCACGCGATGAGCGCGCTGGCAGCAGCTCGAACGTGGTGGCGCTGGTGCCGATCCATGACGACCTGATGCCCGAGTCTTCTTCCGCCATGTCCGCGCTCAGCCGTGCTCAGGGTGAGTCGACCTTCGCCAGCGTGCGCATCGTCTGATTTGTGGCGGTAACGGCCCACGGCCGTTACCGCCATGTCTCCTGAACAAAAATCGCCGGGAGCGATTTTTGACGTCGCCTGCGACGGCCCGAAGGGTAGCCGCCAGGGGTGGTGGGCACAAAAAATTGCCGGGAGCAATTTTTGACGTCGCTCCGCGACGGCCCGTTAGGGTTGCCGCCAGGGATGGCAGGCAACAAAAAAACACCCAGTCGCTCGAGAGCCCCGCAGCGCCAGGCTTTCAACGCTTTCCAAACAGCTTATCCACAGCCACGCACACAGTATTTGTGCGCAAGCTATTAGTGCTGATGAATACTTCGTCTGTTTTTTGCGATTTTTACTGGGAAGGCCCTGGAAAGGGCTTCTCGGCAATCCTGCAGGACAACGTCTGGGCAAAAAAACGGCAAGCGGCTGTAGCGCCCGTGAGACCGGGCGGCTGGCAGTTATTCAACAGGTTATCCACAGCCGCATACACAGTATTTGTGTGCAAACCATGGCGGTTGGAAAGGCGGGCGGCTGCGCTGCAACCTACCCTGATGTTCGAGAGCCCCTAGCGACGTGGCACGAGAGCCGGCAGCAGGGTTCGGGAGATGGCTTCGCGTACGGTCGGCAGCACGGTGGCGCTACCGGCGAGTATGTCTTCGACCATGTGTCGCAAGGCAACGGCGCGCTCGGGGCACAGGCCGGTGACCGCGTATTCGCAGGCCTGCTCGGCACTCGCACCGCTGGGAATGCTGATGCCCAGGGCTACCAGGCGTTCACGGAGATCTTCCTGGTCGATCAATTCGGCGTGCATCATCGTCCTGTCCTCGTGGCGTGTTTGAAGATCGGCGCCTGGTCAACGCAGCACGCCTTCGTCCAGCAGTAACTTGAAGATAGCCTCTGCTCCTTCCTGTGGCGAGACGCCGTTGAGCACCTGGCCACCGCCGCCCGATGCTTTTGCCGTGGCGGCCTTCATACGCTCGGCGCCGGTCTTGGCCTTGATCACTTTCAGGCGCTTGGGTCGCGGACGGGCCGGTTGCCACTGGGCATCGGCGTAGAGCGGGTCGTCGACCAATTCCACCGATTCACTATCCAGAGTGCCGCGCCGCGCCGGGCCGAATGCGCTCTGGCGAGCTGCCGGTGCTGCACCGTCGACACTGGCGACGAACGGCAGGCGCACCTTGAGCCGGCGTCGTTGCCCGCGGGGCAGGGCCTGCAGCACCTGGGCGCTGCCACCTTCGATGCTTTCCACTTCCGCCAGGCCGACGATCAGCGGCCAGCCCAGGCGCTCGGCCAGCAGGTAGGGCAGCATGCCCGAACCTTCGCCCGTTTCCGCCTGGCTGCCGGTCAGCACCAGTTGTGCCTTGGCCAGTTTCAGGTGTTCGGTGAGAGTGGGCAAGGCATCGGCCTCGCGGGGCTTTTCGAGTACCGTGAGGCCGGGCAGGCCCATGCCGAGATAGGCGCGCAGGGTTTCTTCCCGTGGGTCGCCGGCGTGCACCACATCGAGTTTCTCGCCGGCCAGTTTGAGGCCCAACTCCACGGCACGGGCATCCTGCTCGGCACGGCGTGGCCGCCCCGACGCGGGGTGCGAGCCGATCGATATGAGGGCGACTACGTTCAGTTCAGCCATGATGCAGCCCTCGCAGGTGCGGCGTAGGGTGGAAGACGCTCTTTTCTTCCACCATGGATTCTCTGGCAAAGCCGGTGGATGGGGCGGGCCGCGCAGGCAGGCGTCATCCACTCTGCGGAGTTGATCCGTGACCTATGCGGCATCGCGCTTGGCTCCGTGACGGTGGGCTTCGACCTTGTCGATCAGCGCCTGGAGGATCGCGGCGGAATCGCCGATCACCGCCATGTCGGCGCGCTTGATCATGTCGCAGCCGGGATCGAGGTTGATCGCCACCACCTTGTCGCAGGCGCCGATGCCCTGCAGGTGCTGGATGGCGCCGGAGATGCCCACCGCCAGGTACACGCGGGCAGTGACCCAGGTGCCGGTGGCACCGACCTGACGGCCTCGCGGCATATGACCGTCATCTACCGCCACGCGCGAGGCGCCTTCGGTGGCGCCGAGGGCGCCGGCGGTGCGATGGAACAGCGCCCAGTCCTTCACGCCATTGCCGCCGGAGAGGATGAACTCCGCTTCGGCCATGGGAATCTGCGCCGGGTCGACGGCCACCGAGCCGAGGTCTTCGATACGCGGCAGGTTGCGCGCGACCTGCGCCGACAGCTCGACCGCCCGCGCTTCGTGGCGGGTTTCGCTGACCGGGTCGGCGCACTCCGCGGCCGCCAGAATCAGGCGCGGCGTGGCCTGGGCGATGTCCTCGCGGCCAGCGCCGGCGCGGCCGGTACTCTGCCCGTCCTTGACCTGCCAGACGCGGGTCGCCGGGCGTTCGCCCAGGCTCGCCGCCAGGCGCCGGCCCAGTTCACCACCACCGTTGCGGCTGTCCGGCAGCAACCAGTGACGCGGCGCGAACTGGCTTTCCAGCGCACGCAGGGCGAGCACGCGTTGCTCCGGCGAATAGCCTTGGTACTCATCGCCGTCGAGCATCAGCAGGCGGTCGACGCCCGCGGTGTCGAACGCGTTTTCCTTCACCTCGCCAAACACCACGGCAAGCACCGCGCCATCTTCACCTGCAAGCTGATGGGCGAGACCGAGCAGATCCTTGTCGTGGCCGCTCAGGCGACCGCCGACCATGTCCGGTACTACGGCGATGAAGAATGCCGGTTGTTCGATGACGTGCAATGGCAGTTGCACCTCCACGCTGACGCTCTGACGCTTGCCTGAACCGCCCTGCTGGGCGCCACTGCGGTCGATACGCTTGAGCCCGGCCGGGCCGATGAAACCGGCGGCAGCCGCGTGCGGGTTTTTGCGGATGACGCCGTTGGGGCCCAGCCACTGGATTTGCTGGGTCTGCATGGCGGCATGCAGCGGATGCAGACGATTGCGGGCGATCCACTCGGCGTGCGGGTCGCGGCGGATGATGTCACTCATAGCTGCCTCCCCCGCCAGCGCGGCACCGTAGGATGGGTGGTAACCCATCGGCCATTGATGGGTTATCACCCATCCTACGCATATGAGCCATCACGCCACCTCCACGGTGGCTGGTTTGGCCACCGGTTTCTTCAGTTGTGCTTCGCTCTCGATCAGTACATCGGCGACCAGTTCGGCGATGTCCTTGATCTGCGGGCGTGGTTCGACCACGCCTTCGAGCATCACGGTGCATTGCGGGCAGCCGACGGCCACCAGCTCGGCGCCGGTTTCCTTGATGTCTTCCATGCGCATGTCGGGAATCCGCTGCTTGCCGGGGATATCGGTGATCGGCGCGCCGCCACCGCCGCCACAGCAGCGCGAGCGGAAGCCGGAGCGGGCCATTTCCCTGACCTCGATGCCGATGGCCTTGAGCACCGCGCGCGGCGCCTCGTACTCGCCGTTGTAACGGCCCAGGTAGCAGGGGTCGTGATAGGTCACGCTACCGCCCTTGTGTTGACCAAGGGCGAGCAGGTCGCGCTGCATCAGCGTCTCGATGAAGGTGCTGTGGTGCATGACCTGATAGTGGCCGCCCAGGGCGCCGTACTCGTTCTTCAGAACGTGAAAGCTGTGCGGGTCGCAGGAGACGATGGTCTTGAACTGGTACTTGGCGAGGGTGGCGATATTGCGCCTGGCCAATTGCTGGAAGGTCGCTTCGTCCCCGAGGCGACGGGCCACGTCACCACTGTCGCGCTCTTCCAGGCCGAGCACGGCGAAGTCCACGCCGGAAGCTTTGAGGATCTTCACGAAGGCGCGCAGGGTGCGCTGATTGCGCATGTCGAAGGCACCGTCGCCAACCCAGAACAGTACGTCGGTGTGTTCCCTTTCGCTCATCAGCGGCAGGTTCAGATCCGCCGCCCAGTTCAGTCGCCCGCCCGGTGCGAAGCCGCCCGGGTTGTCGGTGGCGATGAGGTTTTCCAGGACTTCGGCGCCCTTGTTCGGCGTCGAGCCTTTCTCCAGGGTCAGGTGGCGGCGCATGTCGACGATGGCGTCGACATGCTCGATCATCATCGGGCATTCCTCTACGCAGGCGCGGCAGGTGGTGCATGACCACAGGGTGTCCGCATCGACCAGCGCCTTGCCCTGCAACGACACGATCGGCTGGTGCGGCCCGCCGCTGTGCTCGCCCAGCGGTTTGCCCGGGTAGGGCGAGCCGGCGAATTTGGCGTCGCTGCCGCCGGCCAGACCGATGACCATGTCCTGGATCAGTTTCTTCGGGTTCAGCGGCTGGCCGGCAGCGAAGGCCGGGCACATGGCCTCGCATTTGCCGCACTGCACGCAGGCGTCGAAGCCGAGCAACTGGTTCCAGGTGAAGTCGCTGGGTTTTTCCACGCCCAGCGGCGCTTTCGGATCGTCGAGATCGAGAGCTTTCAGCCCGGTGGAGCGGCCACCGCCAAAGCGTTCGCTACGGCGGTGCCAGGCCAGGTGCAGGGCGCCGGCGAAGGCGTGCTTCATTGGCCCGCCCCAGGTCATGCCGAAGAACAGCTCGGACACACCCCAGGCCACACCGACAGACAGCAGCGCAGCGAGAATCCAGCTACCGCTGCTCTGCCAAGAAAAGTCATCCGGCAGGATGCCGGCAACCGGCAGCGTGGTGATAAAGAAACTCACCGAAAACATCAGCAGGCTTTTCGGCAAGCGCATCCATGGGCCTTTCGACAGGCGCGCTGGCGGGTTGCGCCGACGCTTGGCGACGAACAGCGCGCCAATGAACATGCACGCCGTCGCGGCCAGCAGGGCGAAGCCGAGGATGCGGTTGTGCAGGCCGAAACCATGCACGACGATCGCCAGCACGGCGGCGAGCACGAAGCCGCCAGCGGTGGCCACGTGAGTCCTGGACATGTAGCTGTCGCGCTCGACCACATGATGCAGATCGACCAGATAACGGCGCGGCATTTTCAGTAGGCCACCGAGCCAGTCGACCTTCGACGGCCGCCCGCGACGCCACATGAAGAAGCGTTTCGCCGCGCCCAGCACGGCGAGGCCCAGGGCGGCGAACAGCAGGATGGGGAGAATGGTGCTAAGCATGGTGAAGCTCCCGCAAGGGTCTTGTAGGAGCTGGCTTGCCAGCGATTCGGGCTCCGCGGTTATCGCTTGGGCCGCGTTATCGTTCATCGCCGGCAAGCCGGCTCCTACAGGGAGGCTGCTTAAAAGTCCTTGCACAACCGCAGCGCGTCATAGATCGCCGCATGGGTGTTGCGCTGGGCCACGCAGTCGCCGATACGGAACAGCAGGTAGCCGTCACCGACCTGGCTCAGACTTGGCTGCGGTTGAATGGCGAACAGCGCGTCGATATCCATCTGCCCCTTGTTGCGCGAGCCTTCTTTCAGCGCGTAATAGAGCCCTTCATCCGGGCGCACGCCGTTCTCCACGACCACCTGATCGACTACCCGCTCTTCCTTGGCACCGGTGTATTCGTTCTCCAGCACGGCAATCTTCTTGTCGCCCTCGGCATAGACCTTCTCCAGCATCATGTCGCCGGTCATGATCACTTCCTTGGGGTACATGCTGCGGTAGTAGGTCGGGAAACTGGTGCCGCCGATGGCCACGCCGGGCTTGATGTCGTCGGTGACGATCTCGACCTGGCAGCCCTTGTCGGCGAGAAAGTCTGCCACCGACATGCCGGTGAATTCGCAGATGGTGTCGTACACCAGTACGTTCTTGCCCGGTGCCACCTTGCCGCTGAGGATGTCCCAGCTGCTGACCACCAGGCCTTCGTCCGCGCCCCAGTGCTCGACCTGTTCGAGGAACGGGTGACCGCCGTTGGCGAGGACGACGATGTCGGCGCGCAGGTCATTGATGGTGTCCACGTCCGCCGCGGTGCCCAGGCGCAGATCGATGCCCAGGCGCGCCAGTTCTAGTTGATACCAGCGGGTGATGCCGGCGATCTGGTCGCGTTGCGGCGCTTTCGAGGCCAGGGTGATCTGTCCGCCAAGGCTGTCCTGTTTTTCAAAAAGCGTCACGTCGTGGCCACGCTCCGCTGCGACTCTCGCCGCCTCCATCCCGGCAGGGCCGCCACCGACCACCACTACCTTGCGCTTGGGCCCGGTGGATTTCTCGATGATGTGTGGCAGCCCCATGTATTCGCGGCTGGTCGCGGCGTTCTGGATGCACAGCACGTCTAGGCCCTGGTACTGGCGGTCGATGCAGTAGTTGGCGCCGACACACTGCTTGATCTGGTCGACTTGGCCCATCTTGATCTTGGCGATCAGGTGCGGATCGGCGATATGCGCGCGGGTCATGCCGACCATGTCCACGTAGCCGCCTTCGAGAATGCGTGTGGCCTGGTTGGGATCCTTGATGTTCTGCGCGTGCAGCACCGGCACGTTGACCACTTCCTTGATACCGGCCGCCAGGTGCAGGAACGGCTCCGGCGGGTAGCTCATGTTGGGAATGACGTTGGCCAGGGTGTTGTGGGTATCGCATCCCGAACCGACCACGCCGAGGAAGTCGAGCATGCCGGTGTCGGTGTAGTACTTGGCGATCTGTTTCATGTCGTCGTGGGACAGGCCGTCCGGGTGGAACTCGTCCCCGCAGATGCGCATGCCCACGCAGAAATCGTCGCCCACTTCGGCGCGCACTGCCTTGAGCACTTCCATGCCGAACTTCATGCGGCCTTCGAAGGTGCCGCCCCATTCGTCGGTGCGCTTGTTGACCCGTGGCGACCAGAACTGGTCGATCATGTGCTGGTGCACGGCGGACAGCTCGACGCCATCCAGGCCGCCCGCCTTTGCGCGACGAGCTGCTTGCGCGTAGTTGCCAATGACGCGCCAAATTTCTTCTTCCTCGATGGTCTTGCAGGTGGCGCGATGCACCGGTTCACGGATGCCGGACGGCGACATCAGGGTCGGCCAGTGGCCGCCATCCCAGCGCGAGCGACGGCCCATGTGGGTAATCTGGATCATGATCTTGGCGCCGTGCTTGTGCATGGCGTCGGCCAGGTTCTGGAAGTGCGGGATGATGCGGTCGGTCGCCAGGTTCACCGAGGCCCACCAGTGTTGCGGGCTGTCGATGGCGACCACCGAGGAGCCGCCGCAGATCGCCAGGCCGATGCCGCCCTTGGCCTTTTCCTCGTAGTACTTCACGTAGCGGTCGGTGGTCATGCCGCCGTCGGTGGCATACACCTCCGCGTGCGCGGTGGAGAGCACACGATTACGGATGGTCAGTTTGCCGATCTGGATCGGCTGGAACATTGCTTCGAAGGCCATGACCTTCTCCTCGATTCGGCGACTTGCACGCTACGTTTCGCGTTCACGGTTAACGCGGGTCTGGAGCGCCTTTATCGAGTGGCGCTCCTGATTTGGATAGGTCAGAGCGGGCGGGTGACGAACAGGCCATCGTCGTGGCCTTCTTCGGAACCGCCGTATTCCTGCACGGTGGCCGTACGGATGGCGCTGCCCTTGGCTGCCAGGATCTGGTCGAGGGCGCCGGAGAACCAGCCGGTGAACATGTAGTCCACCTTGCGGCCGACCTTGCCGTACACGTACACGAAAGCCGAATGCTTGAGGCGCACTTCGGCGGTACCGGCGTCAAGGTCGAACTTCTCCACCTCGAACAGGCCCCAGCCACGCTGCGACAGACGCTTCATGTAGTGCTCGAACACCGCGGCGCCTTCGATGCCGTGGCACTCGGCTTCCTTCTCGCACCAGTGCCAGGCGGATTTGTAGCCGGCCTTGTAGAGAATTTCGGCGTACGTGTCGGCGCCGAGCACTTCCTCGATACCCATGTGGTTGTTGACGAAGAAATGCCGCGGCACGTAGAGCATCGGCAGAGCGTCAGTCGTCCAGACGCCAGTTTCGTCATCGACCTGGATGGGCATTTCGGGGGCGTGGGTGGCCATGTGGATAACTCCATAATCAAGTCGTTTGTAGGGTGGATGGCGCTTTATCCATCCACCAGAAAGGTGAGTCACCGCGCTGTGGAGTGGTGGATGAAAAGAGCGTCAGCTACGCGCCCCGATCCACCCTACGGATTTGGCGGCGCGTCCGGCCTATTCGCCCCAGACGTCGGCCAGTACCCTCACCCAGTTTTCGCCCATGACCTTGCGCACGGTGCGCTCGCTCATGCCGCGCTTGATGAGGGTTTCGGTGAGGTTGGGGAATTCGCCCACGGTGCGGATACCCAGCGGGTTGACGATCTTGCCGAAGTTGGTCAGACGCCGGGCGTAGCCCTTGTCGTGGGTCAGGTACTCGAAGAAGTCCTGGCCGTGCCCTTGGGTGAAATCGGTGCCGATGCCGATGGCATCTTCGCCAACGATATTCATCACGTACTCGATGGCCTCGGCGTAGTCGTCGATGGTCGAGTCGATGCCTTTGGCCAGGAAGGGCGCGAACATGGTCACGCCGACGAAGCCGCCATGGTCGGCGATGAACTTCAATTCGGCGTCGGATTTGTTGCGTGGGTGTTCTTTCAGCCCGGAAGGCAGGCAGTGTGAATAGGTGACGGGTTTCTTCGATTCGAGGATGACTTCCTCGCTGGTCTTGCTGCCGACGTGGGACAGGTCGCACATCACGCCGACGCGGTTCATCTCGGCGACGATCTCGCGACCGAAACCGGACAGGCCGCCGTCACGCTCGTAGCAGCCGGTACCGACGAGGTTCTGGGTGTTGTAGCACATCTGCACGATGCCCACGCCGAGCTGCTTGAAGATCTCCACGTAGCCGATCTGATCCTCGAACGCATGGGCATTCTGGAAGCCGAAGAGGATGCCGGTCTTGCCCAGCTCCTTGGCGCGGCGGATGTCGGCGGTGCTGCGTACCTGCATTACCAGGTCGCTGTTCTCGCGGATCAGTTTCTGGCTCGAGGCGATGGCGTCGATGGTCTCCTGAAAATCCTCCCAGACCGACACCGTGCAGTTGGCCATGGTCAGGCCGCCCTTGCGCATGTCCTCGAACAGTTCGCGGTTCCACTTGGCGATGATCAGACCGTCGATGACGATGCTGTCGGCGTGCAATTCGGCTGGGCTCATCAGGCTGCTCCCCTTGATTGGTGGCACCAGATTCGTTGCTGGCGCTTTGTGGGGAGCATATGCCTCGGCGCCTTATCGACCGGGTGCAAAAACGACCGGGGGATTGCCGAAAGCGTCAAGGCGAGGTCGTGATTGGATAAGCCCTTTGGGGGAGACCTGTTCCAAAGCAGGGGATGACCGACAGGCCGCTACAAGGTTCAAGCGGACGTAGGGTGGATGACGCTCTTTTCATCCACCATCGCGGTTGCAGAGCGGTGGACGGGGCGGGCCGGGTAGGTGAAGCGTCGTCCACCCTTGCAGGCTACAAAAAACGCACTCGTAGAGTGGGCTTCAGCCCGCATGCTTGGGCGCAGGCGGTTGGTGATTCGAACAGCCGTTGTCCCCTGTAATCGCCCCTGACAATCTCAGCCGAACCAGCATTATCCGTTCTGCGGCGGGGCGGCGTAAAACCATGTAAAACACCTGCGCCGCCTTGGTACGTGCTCTACGCCATACTGCCGCCACGTGTTTCAGGATGTCGGCGCTCATGCCCCCAAATTCCCGCCTCTGGCGGCCGTTCTGCCTGGCCGTCCTCGTGGCCACGCTGCTCGGCAGCATCGTTCAAACCCAGTTCAATCTCGCGGCTCTGCAACAGCTTGGCGCCAGTATTTCCCCGGGTGTGCGGATACAGGCAACGCTGCATGATCTTTTCGGCTTCAGTCCCACGTTCGCTGCGCTGGTTATCGCTGCATTCATTGTCGCGCTGCCATTGGCCACTTGGCTCGCGTCTGTCTTGGGCACCCTGCGCTGGCTGGTTTTTTTGCTCGCCGGCGCCTTGGCCGTCTGGTTGGCGCTAAGCGTGGCCAACGCCATAGCGCCCATGCCAACGCTGATCGGTGCCAACCGCACCTTGGCCGGTACGCTGGCGCTGATGGTCTGCGGCAGCCTTGGCAGTTTGGTCTTCGCACGCTTCAGCGGTGCCGGCCGTTAATGATCTCTCTTCGAACCAAAGGTGTGACGTTGAAAGCTGTCTTGCTGGTGCTCGGTCTTTGCGTAGGTGCCTTGGCCCATGCCGATTACCGTATCGAAACCGTTACCAGCGGCCTGGAGCACCCCTGGTCGCTGGCCTTCCTACCCGATGGTCGCATGTTGGTCACCGAGCGCGTGGGTCGACTGCGGCTGATCGATGCCCAGGGCAAACTGCAGGCAGACCCGGTTGGCGGTTTGCCCGCGCCCTTCGTCGCCACCCAGGCTGGCTTGATGGAAGTGGCGCTGGATCCGGAGTTCGCCAGCGATCCCTGGATCTACCTGAGCTATGCCCATGGCAGCATCGACGCCAACAACACGCGGCTGGCTCGGGCTCGATTGGTCGATGGAGAGTTGCGCGACCTCGAGGTGCTGTTCACCGCCCAGCCGGCCAAGGCGGGCGCGTCACACTACGGTGGACGGATCGCCTTTCTGCCCGACGATACCCTGGTGCTGACCCTTGGCGATGGCTTCGATTGGCGCGAGCAGGCGCAGAATCCAGCCAACCACCTGGGCAAGACGGTGCGTCTGAACCGTGACGGCAGTATTCCAGAAGACAATCCGCTTCGCGGTCAGGCGGGTGCTGCCGAGGAGATTTACAGCCTTGGCCATCGCAACGTTCAGGGCATCGTCTACGACGGCAAGCGCAAGCGCCTCTACAGCCACGAGCACGGCCCAAAGGGCGGCGATGAGCTGAATCTGATCCAGGCCGGCGGCAATTATGGTTGGCCGCTGACCTCCTTCGGCGTCGATTACACCGGGGCGATGGTCACACCATTCACCGAGCTGCCTGGTTATCTGTCGCCGCAACTGCACTGGACGCCATCGGTGGCACCTTCGGGGCTGGCGCTATACACCGGTAACCGTTTCCCGCAGTGGAAGGGCGATCTTTTCGTCTCGACTCTGGCCGAAAAGAGCGTGCGCCGCGTGCGCCTGGTTAAAGGCCGGCTGGCCGGCGAAGACATCCTGTTCCAGGAGCTCGAAGAGCGCATCCGCGGTGTGTACAACGGGCCTGACGGCGCGCTGTACCTGCTTACCGACAGCGCCGAAGGGCGGCTGCTGCGTGTGGTGCCGCTGTAGGTTACGGCATAATCCGCCGCCAGCCTCCACTACCGTAAACCGTCATGATGCCATTGAAGTATCTCCAGGGTTATCCCGCATCGCTGCAGGATCAGGTGCGCCAGATGATCGCCGGAGAACGGCTGGGCGACTATCTGGCGCAGCGATACCAGGGACGCCACGCCATCCAGAGCGACAAGGCGCTGTACGCCTATGTCATGGCGCTCAAGCAGGAGCACCTGAAAAACGCGCCGGCCATCGACAAGGTGCTGTTCGACAATCGCCTCGACCTGACGCATCGCGCGCTCGGCCTGCACACGACGATCTCGCGGGTGCAGGGCGGCAAGCTCAAGGCCAAGAAGGAAATTCGCGTCGCCTCGCTGTTCCGCGAGGCCGCGCCGCAGTTCCTGCAGATGATCGTGGTGCACGAGCTGGCACACTTGAAGGAGAGCGACCACAACAAGGCGTTCTACAAACTCTGCGAATACATGCTGCCGGACTATGGGCAGCTGGAGTTCGATCTGCGTCTGTACCTGACCTGGCGCGATCTGCAGTCTGGCACGCCAGCCTGACGCCTTGGGGTTATTCAGTACGCCTCGATGATCTCGTGATGTTGCAGCCGGCCGCCGATCTGTAGCTCGATTTCGTCACCCGGATGGCGACCCAGCAAGCGCTGGCCAAGCGGTGCGTTGGGGCTGAGCACGAGAATTTCCCGCTGTTGCACGCGTACCTTGATAGCCGCCCCATCCGGGCCGAGGAACAGCCATTGCTGTTGGTCGTTGTCATCGGCCAGCAGCACCAGAGCGCTAAGACGGATGCCCAGCGCTTCGTCGTAGGGGCGCAGTTGCAACTGCCGCCATGCCCGTAGACTCAGCCCGATTTCCTCCACCCGGCGAGCCTGTCCGGCAGCCAGGTAAGCCGCTTCCAGGCCCAGGGTGTCGTACTTGTTTTCGGCGATGTTCTCTTCATGGGTCGCCGTTTCGTGAGCGACCCGCGCTGCCTGCTCGGCGGCCAGCAGGCCGGCATCGAGTCGCTCGATGACCTGCTGCACGATGGGCTGTTTATCCATAGGGGATTCTGATCCGGGTCAGGTGGTCGCCGCAGGGCGATTCTTGAGCAGATGGGCGGCCAGTGTTCGCAACGAACCGAGTTGTCGGGCGATCAGCGATAATTGGGTCTGGATCAGGCGCTGTGCATCGTCCAGCTCTTCCGGTATCTGTTCCAGGGAACCGGCGAGGTTCTCCTCGCAATCGCTCTGAATGGCGATTGGGCTCTGTTCATTCAAGCCGCGAGCAATCTCGTCGAGGCTGTCGGCAATCCGCCTTGCACTCGTCAGCAGGTCGCTCTGTTCGTCGGCCAGCAGCACCTCACCCCGGTGCGCACCCAGGCCCGACAGGTAGCTGAGCAGGGTGTGGGACAGCACCAGGAAACGGAAGCCGATGTCCGCCTCCTTGCGAAAGTGGCCCGGCTCCATGAGCATGTTGCCCAGGGTGGTCGACAGCGCCGCGTCGGCGTTGTGCGCGTTACGCCGGGCCAGGCGATAGGCGAGGTCGTCGCGCTTGCCTTCGGCGTACTGGCGGATGATCTGGCGCAGGTAGGTGCTGTTGCAGCTCAGGGTATTGGCGAGCACCCGATTCAGGCGTCGGCCCTGCCAGTCCGGCAGGATCAGAAACACCGCCAGGCCGGCGATCAGGCTGCCGAGCAGGGTATCGAACAGGCGCGGCAGGATCAGCCCATAGCCGTCGCCCACCTGGTTGAAGCAGAACAGCACCAGCAGGGTGATCGCTGCCGTTGCCACGGTGTAGCGACTGGAACGGGTGGCGAAGAACACCACGCCGGCCGCGACGGCGAAGAACGCCTGCACCAGGGCGTTGGGGAACAGCTCGATCAATGCCCAGCCGAGCAGCAGGCCGAGTACGGTGCCGATGATGCGTTGCACCAGCTTCATCCGCGTGGCGCCATAATTCGGCTGACAGACGAACAGAGTCGTCAGCAGAATCCAGTAGCCCTGGGTCGGGTGAATCCAGTGCAGCACGCCGTAGCCCGCGGCCAGGGCGATGGACAGGCGCAGGGCGTGACGAAACAGCAGGGACGTGGGTGTCAGCTGCAGGCGGATACGTTCCCAGACGTCACGCAGCGATTGCGGCTCGCGGTCGAGCAGGGAGCTGTCCTGCTCCTCGGCCAGGGCATCCGGATTGCTGGTGCTGCCCAGCAGGCGGTCGAGGGTGCCGAGGTTGCCGGCCAGGGCGCCGAGCGAGCGCAGCAGGTGGCGCCACGCCGGGTTGCTCTGGATGCGCAAATGCTCCAGCGACGCCTGCAGATCGGTCAGGGCCTGGCCGTGCTGCTCGCCATACTCGAACGGCTGGCGCAGCTCGATGGCCTGGGCCAGCGCATGGCAGGCCTTGCCATGCAGGCGCAGCAGACGCTGGCAGCGGAACATCACGTCGCTGTGGAAGAACGCCTCGGCCAGGGCGTTGTAGGGGTAGTGCGAGGAGCTGGCGCGCTCGTGGATGTCCTGGGCGAGAAAGTACAACTTCAGGTAGCGGCTGACTTTCGGGCCTGGGCGACCGTTGCCGACCCGGTGCAGGATGATTTCCTTGGTCGCGTTGAGCGCCGCCACCACTCGACCGTTCTGCTTGGCCAGGGCCAGGCGACGCGCTTCCACATCCAACTGGCGCAGTGGTTCGAACAGTGCCGCCTTGAGCTTGAGGTACAGGCCCAGTTCGCGGAACAGGCGCGCCAGGCTGTGCTGCACCGGTTGATGGGCGAACAGCGCGTTCCACAGTACCGACAGCACGCCGTACCAGGCAGCCCCCGCGACAAGCAGCAAGGGCTCCAGCCACAGGCCGGCGATACCGCCACGCTGCTCCACGCCGATCATGCTGTACACCGCCAGGATCAGCGTCGCCGAGCCAAGGGTGGCGAAGCGCTCCCCGAGGGCGCCGAGCATGGTCAGGGCGAAGGTCGACAAGGCCAGGGCGCTGACGAACAGCCACGGGTAGGGAAACAGGAACTCGACCGTGTAGGCCGCGGCGCTGAAGCAGCCCAGGGTCACCAGCAGCGCGGTGAGCCGGCCCTGCCAACTGTCGTCGGTTTCCGCCAGGGCGCTGGCGATCACGCCGAGGAACAGCGGGATCAGGCTGTGCATCCAGCCCTGGTACCAGCACAGCGCCAGGCTGCCGCCGAGGGCGATGAACACCCGCAGGCTGTAGCTGAACTTGTCCAGTGCCCAGAGACGACGCAGTGAGTGGCGCAGAGAGGGGGACGACATCCGGATCGGCAACCTTCGCGGGTGGAGTGACTGAGCCGCTGCCATCGGCATACGGCGTTTCGATTGTGCCTCGCTTGCGGCCCACAGAGCGAGAGGCGGTATACCTGATGTGCTGAAAAGTGCCGTTGCGCCATCGGCGTGGCGACAGCATGCTGGACGCCTCGCGCGCAGGGCGGGTCACCGGGCCTGAACTCTGCGCTGACGGCTCCGCTCCAAGATACCTACCGACAGCCGTAAGGCGGCTGCGCCCGATCGACAGGAGTGCCCCATGATCGACCTCCATTACTGGACGACCCCCAACGGCCACAAGATCAGCATCTTTCTCGAAGAGAGCGGGCTGGACTACAACGTGCATCCGGTGAATATCGGTACCGGCCAGCAATTCGAACCAGCCTTCCTGAAAATCGCGCCGAACAACCGGATTCCGGCCATCGTCGACCACAATCCCAGCGATGGCGGCGAACCGATCTCAGTGTTCGAGTCCGGCGCGATCCTCGAGTACCTGGCCGACAAGATCGGGCGTTTCCTGCCACTGCAGCCGCGTCTGCGTGTCGAGGTTCAGCAGTGGCTGCACTGGCAGATGGGCGGCCTCGGGCCAATGGCCGGGCAGAATCATCATTTCGTGCGTTTCGCGCCCGAGCAGATCCCGTACGCCATCGACCGCTACGTGAAGGAAACCGCGCGCCTGTACGGGGTGCTGGACCGTCGGCTGGAAGGTCGCGAGTACGTGGCCGGCGATTACTCGATTGCCGATATGGCCATCTACCCCTGGGCAAAAGGCTGGGAGCTGCAGCGTCAGCGTCTCGAAGACTTCCCCAGCATGGCCGCCTGGCTGGCACGTATGGGCAACCGCCCTGCGGTGCAGCGGGCTTATCAGGTCGCCGAGGCCATTTCCCAGCGCCCCGAAGAAGTGCTTGGCAGCGAGGCGCGCAAGGCGTTGTTCTGATTCTTCGGCTCTGCGTCATACATCCTGGGGGCTGCACGCGCCGAGCGAGCGCTATCTCTGTCGATAGGGCCCGCTGAGTGATCCGCCGCTACTCCAGGTTCAGCGCATCGGCTGGTACGGGCCGGCCGATGAAGTAACCCTGTGCGTAATCGCAGCCGAGTCGGTGCAGATAGTCCTGCTGTTCGGCACGTTCCACGCCTTCGGCGAGTACCTTCATTTCCATGCTGTGGGCGAGGGCGATGACAGCGCGGGTGATCGCCAGATCGTCCTTGTCGTGGGGCAGGCCGGTGACGAAGCTCTGATCGAGTTTCAGCTTGTGCACCGGCAAGCGCTTGAGGCGTGCCAGGGAGCTATAACCGGTACCGAAGTCATCGATGGCCAGGCGTACGCCCAGGCTGCGCAGGCGTTCGAGCAGCGCCTGGGCCTGATCCGGGTCATCCATCACCGCGCTCTCGGTCACTTCCAGTTCCAGACAGTCTGCCGGCAGCCCGGTATCGGCCAGCACCTGAGCGACCCGCTGGTCGAGCTCGCCACGGTTGAACAGGCGGCTGGAAATGTTCACCGCCACAAACTGCAGTTTGCTACCCGACGCCCGCCAGGCAACCATCTGCCGGCAAGCATGCTCCAGCACCCAGGCGTCGATGGCGTTGATCATGCCGCTGTCCTCGGCAATCGGAATGAACTCGCCAGGCGGTACCAGGCCACGCTGCGGATGTTGCCAGCGCACCAGCGCTTCGACCCCGATCATCCGCCCATCGACGAGGCAGCACAGTGGCTGGTAGTGCACGCGCAGTTCGTCGTTTTCGAGCGCATGACGCATGCCGGCGACCAGCTCTACTCGCTGGCGCGCGTATTCGGTCTGCTCCTGGCCATAGAAGGCAAAACCCTCACGGCCACTGCTCTTCGCCTTGAACAGGGCCGAGTCCACATTGCGCAGCACCTCTTCGACGGTCTGTGCGTCGTTCGGGTACAGGCAGATGCCGACGCTGGCGGAGATGAACAACTCCTGGCCGTCGAGCATGAAGGGCTCGTTGAGGCAATCGACCAGTTGTTGAGCCAGGCAGGCGGCCTGTTCAGCCTGGGGGCAATCTTCACTGAGCAGGCCGAACTCGTCGCCGCCCAGGCGGGCCAGCGTTGCACCTTTGTCGAGCTGTTTGGCGAGACGCTCGCCGGTGGCCTTGAGCAGCAGGTCGCCGACGTTATGGCCGAGGCTTTCATTGATGTGCTTGAAGTGATCCAGGTCGACCACCAGTACCGCGCCGCGATGTGCTTCGCTCTGCGCCCGTTCCAGAGCGTGTTCGACGCGCTCGGTGAACAGCAGGCGGTTGGGCAGGTTGCTTAGCGGGTCGTGGTGGGCGAGGTAATCCAGCTCATGTTGGGAATGCTTGAGCACGCTGATATCGGAGAACACTGCGACATAGTGGCTAAGCAGCCCATTGTCGTCGTGGATGGCACGGATGCACTGCCACTGCGGGTAGATTTCACCGTCCTTGCGGCGGTTCCAGACCTCGCCGCTCCAGGTGCCCAGGGTTTGCAGGGTATGCCAGAGGTGCTGGTAGAAGGCTGCGTCGTGACGGCCGGACTTCAGCAGCGTTGGATGCTTGCCGAGGATTTCCGCTTCGCTGTAGCCGGTGATCCGGCTGAACGCTGGGTTGATATGCACGATGTTCTGTCGCACATCCGTGACCAGCACGCCTTCCTGGGTCGCTTCGAACACCGCAGCGGCCTGGCGCAGGCTGTCGGCATCGGCGCGGCGCTGGGTGATGTCCCTTACCGTGCCGATGAAGCGTTCCGGGCGGCCCTGCGCGTCCAGTTGCAGACGGCCACGTGACAATACCCAGCGATAGCTGCCGTCGCGATGGCGCAGGCGATAGGTGTTCTCGTAAGAAGAGTCGCTGGTCGCCTGCACGAATTCGTTGAGGACGCGCTGGTAATGCGGTCGATCCTCGGGGTGCAGCAGCTGTTCCCACTGTTCGCGATCATTGCTCAGTTCGCCATCTTGCATGCCCAGCAGCGCGTGATAACCCGTCGAGTAGTAAACGGTCTGGCGACGCAGGTTCCAGTCCCAAAGACCATCCTCGGTCGCTGACAGGGCCAGGCTGAGACGTTCTTCGCTGGCGTGCAGGGCTGTGCCGATGCGTGCCTGCCGTTCCAGGTGATTGCGTATCGTCAAATACAGTATGGCGCTGGTCAGCAGGACGAAGACCAACCCCTTCCATACCTGGATCTGCTCCGTCTGTCGGACGGTCAGGCCGAGCGATGCCAGCAGCATATCGCTGAAGATGATCCACAGGCCGGCTGCCACCAGGTAGTTCAAAGTCAGGCGTAATGCGCCTTGGCGAGTGCTCATAAAGGGTGATTCGATTCTTGATCTCGAGGGAAGGTCACTGTTGGGGCCATCGTTGTAACATCCTCAGTCAAAAGACCAAGTGGTTTTCCAACTGCTGATGTTGATAATGCGGGAGCTGGCCTTTCGGCCGCACTGCGTCTTTCTCTGTAATGAGGTGCCCCTACCTATGTGGTACAACGGTTTTCTCGACCTGTCGGTCTGGCAGCTCATCATCGTCACCTTGCTGATGACCCACGTCACCATCGTCAGCGTAACGGTCTATCTGCACCGTTATTCGGCGCACCGCTCTCTGGAACTGCATTCTGCGCTCAAGCATTTCTTCCGTTTCTGGCTGTGGCTGACCACTGCCATGAACACCCGTGAATGGACGGCCATTCATCGCAAGCACCACGCCAAGTGCGAAACCGCTGAAGATCCCCACAGCCCGGTGGTAAAGGGACTGGGGACGGTCATGCGTAAAGGTGCCGAATTATATGCCGAAGAGGCGAAGAATCAGGACACTTTGCGTATTTACGGCAAGAATTGCCCTGATGACTGGGTCGAGCGCAAGATTTACTCGCGGTTTCCCATAGGCGGTATCGCGTTGATGCTGATCATCGATGTGGCACTGTTCGGCGCGCTGGGCCTTACCGTCTGGGCGATCCAGATGATGTGGATTCCGTTCTGGGCCGCCGGTGTCATCAACGGCCTCGGCCATGCTGTGGGCTACCGCAACTTCGAGTGTCGCGACGCGGCCACCAACCTGGTGCCTTGGGGCATCATCGTGGGCGGCGAAGAGTTGCACAACAACCATCACACCTATCCCAACTCGGCCAAGCTGTCAGTCAAACGCTGGGAATTCGACATGGGTTGGGCCTGGATACGCCTGTTCAGCTTCCTGCGCCTGGCCAAGGTGCAGCGGGTTGCGCCGATCGCTCACCGGGTTCCTGGCAAGGGTATTCTGGACATGGACACCGCCATGGCGATCCTCAACAACCGCTTCCAGATCATGGCCCAGTACCGCAAATTGGTAATCGGCCCGCTGGTCAAGCAGGAGCTGGCCAAGGCCGACGAGTCCGTGCGTCACCAGTTCCGTCGCGCCAAGCGGCTGCTGTCGCGGGAGCCGAGCCTACTGCACGACAAGCAGCAGGTGCATATCGACGCCATGCTGGCACATAGCCAGGCGCTCAAGGTCATCTACGAGAAACGCCTGGCGCTCCAGCTGATATGGGCCAAGACCAGTGCCAATGGTCACGACATGCTCGAAGCGATGAAACATTGGGTGCAGGACGCCGAAGCCAGTGGCATTCAGTCCCTGCGCGATTTTGCCGAGCAGCTCAAAACCTACTCCCTGCGCCCCGCCACAGTGTGATCTGGTACGCAATCGTACACGGGGCTGTGAACCGCCCGGAGCACCGACGGTCATAGCAGTTGACCCGGTTGCCACCTAAAAGCCCGCCACTCGGCGGGCTTTTTTGATCCCGCTTGGCAACCCACCGCAATCAACTCGACGTTGCTCAGGATCGGTATATGGATGAACTCGGCACTATCGACCTGGAAGAGCTGACCATGGCACTGTTGCACAGCCGCGCGGAAGGTACCCGTTTGCGTGAGCGAGAGCAGCTGTTCAGCACCTTATTGGGTAGCGTCAACGCTGTGCTCTGGGCGTTCGATTGGGAAACCCAGCAGATCATTTACGTCAGCCCGGCCTATGAGCGGGTCTTCGGGCGCTCGGCGGGGCTATTGCTGGCCGATTACGGCGAATGGCTCAACAGCATCTACCCTGACGATCTGGAATTCGCCGCGCAGAGTATGGCCCAGGTGCTGGATACCGGTGCAGTCGAGGCCCGCGAGTACCGTATCATTCGGTCGGATGGCGAGATTCGCTGGCTCAGTGACAAGTGCTTTATTGGCCGTCACAGCGACAGCCTGGCGTCGCCGATCATCTTCGGCATCGCCGAAGACATCACCGAGAAGAAGCAGCTCGAAGGTGAGCTGCATCGCCTGGCCACCACTGACGTGCTGACCCAGAGCAGCAACCGCAGGCACTTCTTCGAATGTGCTCAAGGTGAGTTCGAACTGGCCCGTAGTCAGGGGCAGCCGTTGGCCTTCCTGCTGCTGGATCTGGACGACTTCAAGCACATAAACGACAGCTACGGCCATCAGGTCGGTGACCAGGTGCTGCAACAACTGGCCAGTTGCGCCAGCTCGGTCTTGCGCCGCGGCGATCTGTTCGGGCGTATCGGTGGCGAGGAGTTCGCTGCGTTGTTTCCAGGCTGCGAACCGGAGCTGGCGTCGCAGATCGCCCAGCGCCTGCAGCGAGAAATCCAGCGGCTGGCTTTCAATCATGAGGGCAACGCATTCGGCATCACCGTTAGCCAGGGACTGACCTCGCTGCGCAGCGGTGATCCTGGGCTCGATGTGCTCTACGCCCGTGCCGACGCGGCCATGTACCAGGCCAAGCGCCAGGGAAAAAACCAGATCGTCACGAGCTGATAGTGGCGGAAAGTCGCCCAGCGCTGCCTTTTTATCGGCGGCTAATTGCTCATTTCTCCAGTTGAGCGGCCGCTGGTTATCTCGCTATTTTCGGTAACATGTTGAAATATTGGTTGTTATGCGACTTCAGTCGTTCATGGCACATAACCTGCTGTGCTAGATTCCATTCAGTAACGGCCAGACAGCGGCCGACAATAACAATACAGAGAACCGAACGATGCCCTTTTTCCGCCGCCTTCGCTTTCAATTCCTTCATTCCTGAGCGCTTTCGTGCTGCCGTCCAGGTTACCTGTGGCGTCTTTATGGCTGCCTGGTGCCCGACGGTCGTGCCCCGAATTCGGCTGATTTAGTGCCGTTGAGGCATCACCCATCAGACCGATGTGCTGCAACCAATAAAAGAAAAGACACTGGAGATATCACGATGAAAAAAACTTCCCTGGCGCTGGCCGTAGCAGTCGGTACTCTGGGTCTGACCCTGGGCAACGCTGCTAACGCTGCCTTTATCGAAGACAGCACGGCCAAGCTGGATCTGCGTAACTTCTATTTCAATAACGATATCCGTGACAGCGATAGCCCGAGCAACAAGGAATGGGGTCAGGCATTCCAGTTGAATCTGCAATCGGGTTTCACCGAGGGTACCGTGGGTTTCGGCGTCGATGCGCTGGGCCTGCTGGGCGTGAAGCTGGACTCCGGTAGCCGCACCAACAAGGCGGGTCGTAGCCGTACTCCCGGTGTCCTGTTCCCGACGGACAGCGACAACAGCGCCGTAGACGAATTCAGCAGCCTGGGCCTGACTGGCAAGATTCGCGTTTCCAAGACCATCGCCCAGATCGGTACCCTGCAGCCGAAGCTGCCGGTCGTGGTTTTCAACGATGGCCGTCTGATCCCGCAGACCTTCGAGGGTGCGCAGATCACCTCGAATGAAATTGACAACCTGACCCTGATCCTGGGTCAGCTGGAGCATTCCAAGGGGCGTGCGTCGAGCAACACTGATTCGCTGGCCATCGCTGGCGCCGGTGCCGGTGCGGACAGCAACAAGTTCTACTATGGCGGTGCCGACTACAAGATCAACAAGGATCTGCTGGTTCAGTACTACTACGGCAATCTGGATGATTTCTACAAGCAGCACTTCCTGGGTCTGACCCACACGCTGGCGCTGGGTGCTGGCTCGCTGAAATCCGATCTGCGCTACTTCGACACCGGTTCCGATGGCAAGAACGGCAGTGTGGCCGGTCGGGCCGACGGCTACCTGGGCAGCGGCTACTACGGTAATGGTGTGACTTCCGGTGAAGTGGACAACCGTACCTGGAGTGCCTTCTTCACCTACAGCCTGGAAGGCCATGCCCTGAGCGCCGGCTACCAGCAGGTTTCCGGTGATAGCAACTTCATCCAGCTGAACCAGGGTTCGATCCCAGGCCAGGGTGGTGCTACTACCTACCTGATCACCGACCGCCAGATCACCAACTTCGGCCGTGCCGGCGAGCGTACCTGGATCACCCAGTATGGCTATGACTTCGGCAAGATCGGTGTTCCCGGCCTGACCGCCAACGTACTGTACATGAAGGGCGACAACATCAAGGCGGTGGGCGGCGACCAGAAAGAGTGGGAGCGTGACCTGACCCTCAGCTACGTGCTCCAGGAAGGCGCTCTGAAAGGTGTGGGCTTCGCCTGGCGTAACGCCGCTCTGCGTAGCCAGACCTCGTCCGGTGACGTCGATCAGAACCGCCTGATCGTCAGCTACAGCATCCCGCTGCTCTAAGCTGGAGTGCCGAGCCGCGCCACGCTGCGGCTCGTATCAATGCAAAAGCCCGGACTGGTTCCGGGCTTTTGTTTGAGCGACAACATGACGCGCGCGTATATCCTTTGTTTTTGTATGGTTTAAGGGCAAGGGTTGACCCCCGTCAAAAGCCAGCCTTGCTACTGCGCTCATCGTGGGACGGCCAATAAGCCTGATAGAACGAGGAGCTCTCCATGCGCGGTATTTCTCTGTTGATCGCGGGACTTTGCCTGAGTCTCGATGCCTGGTCCGTGCCGCGAAGCGACGAACCGGTTTCACCCATCCAGCCCTATACGGCCACCGACAGCGCCAAGGTCGAGCTGGGCAAGCAGTTGTTCTTCGACCCGCGCCTGTCGCGTTCGGGGTTCATCTCCTGCAACTCGTGCCACAACCTGAGCATGGGCGGCAGCGACAACCTGCCCACCTCCATTGGTCATCACTGGCAGCAGGGGCCGATCAATTCACCGACCGTACTCAACTCCAGCTTGAACCTGGCGCAGTTCTGGGACGGTCGCGCCGCCGATCTCAAGGAGCAGGCCGCCGGCCCCATCGCCAACCCCAAGGAAATGGCCTTCACCCATATCCTGGCGATCGACGTGCTGCGCTCCATCCCGCAGTACCGCGAATCCTTCAAGCGGGTCTACCAGAGCGAGGAGATCACCCTGGATGCGGTGACCGATGCCATTGCCGAGTTCGAGAAGACCCTGGTCACGCCCAATTCGCGTTTCGACCTGTGGCTCAAGGGCGATGATGCGGCCTTGTCCTCGGCCGAGCTGGAGGGTTATCAGCTGTTCAAGTCGATCGGTTGCGTGGCCTGCCACAACGGCCCGGCCATGGGCGGCAATTCCTTTCAGAAGATGGGCCTGGTGGAGGCCTACCAGACCGACAATCCCGCCGAGGGCGTGGCCGGTCTGACCGGCAAGGATACCGACCGCTTCCTGTTCAAGGTACCGACGCTACGCAATGTCGAGCTGACCTACCCCTACTTCCACGATGGCGCCTACTGGGAGCTGGAGAAGGCCGTGGACGTGATGGCGCGTCTGCAGTTGGGGCGTCAGTTGAGCGAGGGGGAGATCGGCTCCATCACCGCTTTCCTGAAGACCCTGACCGGCGAGCAACCGGCGTTCGCTGTGCCGATGCTGCCGCCTTCGACCAATGACACGCCACGACCGGCGCCCTTCGAGCCGGCGCTGGTCATGGAGGAAGTGGAAACGGCCGAGTGACCGGCCGCTGATCCCGGCGGTGGCTGTTCAGCCTTTCTGCGCCAGTGGCTGCTGCTGGGTGATGCAGTGGATATTGCCGCCTCCCAGCAGGATCTCCCGGCCCGGCACCATGACCACGCGATGCTCGGGAAACAGGCGTTCGAGCATGGCCTTGGCTTCCTCGTCCTTGGGGTCATCGAAGCTTGGCGCGACGATGCCGCCATTGACGATCAGGAAGTTCACGTAGGAGCCGGCCAGGCGTACCTCCGGACTACGTTCCTGGCTGCCGAGCACGCGGTCGACTCCGGCGCATTCTTCCTCGCTTGCATACAGCGGGCCGGGAATCGGCATCTTGTGCACGGTCAGGGCACGACCCTTGGCGTCACGGGTATTCTCCAGCACGTGCAGGGCGGCCTGGCAGCGCGGGTAGTTGGGGTTTTCCCGATCGTCCGTCCAGGCCAGCAGCACTTCACCTGGGCGTACGTAGCAGCAGAAGTTGTCGACGTGGCCATCGGTCTCGTCGTTGTACAGGCCATCCGGCAGCCAGATGACCTTGTCGATGGCCAGGTGTTCGGCCAGCACGGCTTCGATCTGCTCGCGGTTCAGGTGCGGATTGCGGTTGTGGTTGAGCAGGCATTCCTCGGTGGTGATCAGGGTGCCTTCGCCATCGACGTGAATCGAGCCGCCTTCGAGCACGAAGCCTTCGGTGCGGTAACCGTCGCAGCCTTCCAGACCAAGAATCTTGTTGGCGACCTGGTCGTCGCGCAGCCAGGGGAAATACAGACCACCCTCGAAACCACCCCAGGCATTGAAGCCCCAGTCAACGCCGCGCAGTTCACCGCGCGCGCTGGTCACGAAAGTCGGCCCGGTATCGCGTACCCAGGCGTCGTCGGTGGTCATTTCCACGACACGGATACGCTCGTGTTGCAGGTGTGCACTGGCATTCTCGTATTGCCCGGCGGATACGCAGACCGTCACTGGTTCGAATTCGGCGATGGCCCTGGCCACAGCGGTGAACGCGTGTTGCGCGGGCTTGCCGCCCAGTCGCCAGTTGTCCGGACGCTCCGGCCAGACCATCCAAGTCTGGCTGTGCGGTTCCCATTCAGCCGGCATGCGAAAGCCATCGGCACGGGGTGTGGTGGTTAGGGTCGACATGTAGTACTCCGAGGCAAGGCGCGGCTGAAATAGGCAGAAGTCTATCTCAGCAGGTGTTGTAGGGTCTGTTGACGTTTCACGCACGGCTCGCGTTGAAACGTCAACAGATCCTAACAGTGGCTTCGAACGATGAGGCGTGAAGCCACAGAGCATCAGACCGTGTGCAGGTACCAGTTGTATTCCAGATCCGAGATGGTGGTCTCGAATTCCTGCAGCTCGGCTTCCTTGCAGGCGACGAAGATGTCGATGTAATCCGGGCTGATGTACTTGTTCAACACTTCGCTGTCGTCCAGCTCGCGCAAGGCATCGCGCAGGTTGTTCGGCAGGCTCTGCTCCAACTGTTCGTAGGAGTTGCCCTCGATCGGTTCGCCTGGCTCCAACTGGTTGGTCAGGCCGTGGTGAATACCGGCGAGGATCGAGGCCATCATCAGGTACGGGTTGGCATCGGCGCCGGCTACGCGGTGCTCGATACGAATGGCATCGCTGCTGCCAGTCGGCACGCGCACGGCCACCGTACGGTTATCCAGGCCCCAGCTCGGCGCGTTCGGCACGTAGAACTGGGCGCCGAAACGGCGGTACGAGTTGACGTTCGGGCACAGGAACGCCATCGAAGCGGGCATGGTTTCCAGGATGCCGGCGATGGCATGGCGCAGCGGTGCATGCTGCTCCGGATCGTCGGTGGCGAAGATGTTCTCGCCGGTCTTCTTGTCGAGCAACGAGATGTGTACATGCAGGCCGTTGCCCGCCTGGCCCGGGTAGGGCTTGGCCATGAAGGTCGAGTCCATCTCGTGGTCGTAGGCGATGTTCTTGATCAGGCGCTTGAGCAGCAGCGCGTGGTCGCAGGCCTTGAGCGCGTCCTTGGTGTGGTGCAGGTTGACTTCGAACTGCGCCGGGGCGCTTTCCTTGACGATGGCGTCGGCCGGCAGATCCTGTTCCTTGGCGGCTTCGAGCATGTCCTGCAGGCAGTCGACGTATTCGTCGAGGTCATCGATCAGGTAGACCTGGGTCGAATGCGGGCGCTTGCCGGAAATGGGCGAGCGCGGTGGTTGT
The DNA here is from genome assembly GCF_004327285.1 of Phytopseudomonas daroniae. Lineage (GTDB taxonomy): Bacteria > Pseudomonadota > Gammaproteobacteria > Pseudomonadales > Pseudomonadaceae > Aquipseudomonas > Aquipseudomonas daroniae. Next base: position 351,540 of record NZ_QJUI01000001.1, on the reverse strand, counting down.
GGTCGGCCATTCACGTTCTCCTGGTCGATCAGGTAGAACTCGAGTTCGAAGGCTGCGCAAATGATCAGGCCGAGTTCGTCGAACTTCTGCACCACCTGGCGCAATACCTCACGGGGGTCGGCGAAGAAGGGGCTGCCGTCCAGTTCGTGCATGGTCATCAGCAATTGCGCGGTTGGGCGCTTCTGCCAGGGTTCCTTGCACAGGGTATTGGGGATGGGGAAACAGATACGGTCGGCATCGCCGATATCCAGGCCGAGGCCGGTGCTTTCCACGGTGGCGCCGTTGATGTCCAGGGCGAACAGCGAGGCGGGGAGGTTGATGCCCTTTTCATACACCTTGTGGAGGCTGGCGCGTTCGATGCGCTTGCCGCGCACCACGCCATTCATATCTGCAATCAGAAGGTCGACGAACTGAACCTCAGGATGTTCCTTGAGGAACGCGTTCGCTTCATTAAGCTGAACGGCACGCGGGGGTACCGACATGATGCAACACCTATGTTGTTAAAAATATCAATCAATTACTGACACACCGGGAGTCAATCCCAAACGCCAGGTACTGTCAAGATAAGGCGATGCTGCCCTAAAGAAGAGCGCAGTGGCCATTTTCAGGGCGTTTCAGCTCATTTCGAAACGTAAACCCCGGCAGCATTTTTGTCATGCATATGAGTGGGCCGTGAGCTGATGCTGCCGTGTTGTATAAAAAAATGAACAAGGATAAGCTCGGTCGAACCCCTGATAATCCAACAATACGGGTGTTTCATGATTTGCATGCCGCTCTCCAGCGTCATTGCTTGTGCCGCGCAGTTCGGGGCATACCCTGACTCAGACGCTGGCGACGATCATCATCGGGGTGCGACTGCTCGTCATCCAGCCTGCTGCCTGAGCGGGTCAGCCCAGGTTGCTCGTCCCGCTCGAAAATCTGCACACCCTGTCAGTATTCCCTATCCTTTCCCAGTCACCTTGCCTCGCCACCCAGAATTGCGTCGTGCTTCATCTCGTTCGTTAAACCGAGAATGCGCTTTTGCTTTTTGTCATACCGGCTCGCGCCATCGTGTAGCGGCCCGCGCTTTGCAGATGCAGGGTCTGTCGAGTGCAACAAAGGTCGGTTACAGTCGTGGGCAGTGTGGCAAAACAGCGCTTTCCGCGCGTGGCGGTCTCGCTCGCACGCCTGTGCGTGCCGGGCGCTTGTCGGAGGCTGCGTGGCAACCCGAATTATCCTGTGTTCCAACGAACCTCCAGCCGAGGTTCGTTGGAACGTGGGCATGTCGAGCCGGCCGAGGATGCCGGTTTCATAAACCCTGAGGTCTCTATGAGTACCAAATTGGACCAGCTTTCCAGCTGGCTGAAAGAACGCAAGATCACCGAAGTCGAATGTCTGGTCAGCGACCTGACGGGTATCGCCCGTGGCAAGATCTCGCCGACCAACAAATTCCTCGACGAAAAGGGCATGCGCCTGCCCGAAAGCGTATTGCTGCAGACCGTGACCGGCGATTACGTCGAAGATGACGTCTATTACGACCTGCTCGACCCGGCTGATATCGACATGATCTGCCGTCCGGACGAGAACGCCGTGTTCATCGTGCCCTGGGCCATCGAGCCGACCGCGCAGGTGATCCACGACACCTACGACAAGCAAGGCAACCCGATCGAGCTGTCGCCGCGCAACATCCTCAAGAAAGTGCTGCGGCTCTATGCCGACAAGGGTTGGCAGCCAATCGTGGCGCCGGAGATGGAGTTCTACCTGACCAAGCGCAACAGCGATCCGGATTTCCCGCTGGTGGCGCCGATGGGCCGTTCCGGGCGTCCGGAAACCGGTCGGCAGAGCTTCTCCATCGATGCGGCCAACGAATTCGATCCGCTGTTCGAAGACATGTACGACTGGTGCGAGCTGCAAGGCCTGGATCTGGACACCCTGATCCACGAAGAAGGCCCGGCGCAGATGGAGATCAACTTCCGTCACGGCGAAGCCTTGCACCTGGCCGATCAGATTCTGGTGTTCAAGCGCACCATGCGTGAAGCGGCACTCAAGCACGATGTGGCGGCGACCTTCATGGCCAAGCCGATCACCGACGAGCCCGGCAGTGCCATGCACCTGCACCAGAGCATCATCGACAAGAACACCGGCAAGAACATCTTCTCCAATGAAGACGGCTCGATGAGCGAGCTGTTCATGCATCACATCGGCGGCCTGCAGAAATACATCCCTGAGCTGTTGCCGCTGTTCGCTCCCAACGTCAACTCGTTCCGCCGCTTCCTGCCGGACACCTCGGCGCCGGTGAACGTCGAGTGGGGCGAGGAGAACCGCACTGTGGGCCTGCGCGTGCCGGACGCCACGCCGCAGAACCGCCGGGTCGAGAACCGCCTGGCTGGCGCCGACGCCAACCCCTATCTGGCCCTGGCGGCCAGCCTGCTGTGCGGCTACATCGGCATGGTCGAAGGCATCGAGCCAAGCGCTCCGGTGGTGGGGCGCGGCTATGAACGCCGCAACCTGCGCCTGCCGCTGACCCTGGAAGCTGCGCTGGAGCGCATGGAAACCTGCCAGGTGGTCGAGCAGTACCTGGGCCACAAGTTCGTTCGCGGCTACGTGGCGGTCAAGCGTGCCGAGCACGAGAACTTCAAGCGCGTGATCAGCTCCTGGGAACGCGAGTTCCTGCTGCTCTCGGTCTGATTCAGCCGGGGCTGGCGCGCGATCCGCACGGCCCCGTATATAGATGAGGTGTATATGACGGCAAACAACCCGAAGACCCAGCAATGGCAGGCCATGAGCCGCGACCATCACCTGGCGCCTTTCAGCGATTTCAAGCAGCTGGCCGAGAAGGGCCCGCGCATCATCACCCGCGGCGAGGGTGTGCACCTGTGGGATAGCGAGGGCAACAAAATCCTCGATGGCATGGCCGGGCTATGGTGCATCGCCATCGGCTATGGCCGTGAAGAACTGGTCGAGGCCGCCAGCAAGCAGATGCGTGAGCTGCCGTTCTACAACACCTTTTTCCAGACCGCTCACCCGCCAGTGCTGGAACTGGCCAAGGCGCTCTCCGAGGTGACCCCGGCGGGCATGAACCACGTGTTCTTCACCGGCTCCGGTTCCGAAGGCAACGACACCATGCTGCGTATGGTGCGCCATTACTGGGCGCTCAAGGGCAAGCCCGAGAAGACGGTGGTGATCGCCCGCGAGAACGGCTACCACGGCTCCACGGTCGCCGGTGCCAGCCTGGGCGGTATGAAGGGCATGCACGAGCAGGGCGGCCTGCCGATTCCTGGCATCGTGCATATCGCCCAGCCGTACTGGTTCGGTGAAGGGGGGGACATGACCCCGGAAGCTTTCGGTATCTGGGCGGCCGAGGAGCTGGAGAAGAAGATTCTCGACGTCGGCGAGAACAACGTCGCGGCGTTCATCGCCGAGCCGATCCAGGGCGCTGGCGGCGTGATCATCCCGCCGGACAGCTACTGGCCGAAGGTGCGCGAGATCCTCGCCAAGTACGAAATCCTCTTCGTCGCCGATGAGGTGATCTGTGGGTTCGGCCGCACCGGTGAGTGGTTCGGTAGCGATTACTACGGCAACACGCCGGACATGATGACCATCGCCAAGGGCCTGACCTCCGGCTATGTGCCAATGGGGGGTCTGGTGGTGCGTGACGAAATCGTCGAGGTGCTCAACGAAGGGGGCGACTTCAACCACGGTTTCACCTACTCCGGGCATCCGGTAGCGGCGGCGGTGGCGCTGGAAAACATTCGAATTCTGCGCGAAGAAAAGATCGTCGAGCGAGTCAGAGAAGAAACGGCACCGTATTTGCAGAAACGACTGCGTGAGCTGGCGGATCACCCGCTGGTGGGGGAGGTGCGTGGAGTCGGCATGCTCGGCGCCATCGAACTGGTGAAGGACAAGCAGACCCGCGAGCGTTATCCAAGCGACAAGGCTGTCGGCATGATCTGCCGCGGTCACTGCTTCGAGAACGGGCTGATCATGCGCGCCGTTGGCGACACCATGATCATTTCGCCGCCATTGGTGATCAGCAAGACGGAAATCGACGAGCTGGTGGAAAAGGCCCGCAAATGCCTGGATCTCACCGCCCGTGCTTTACTGGCTTGAGCAACAGGGCGGTTATCGCCAGACTGCGCCGGCCAACAAAAGGGATCACGCGGCAATGCGTGGCAACCCGGATAATCAACACCACAAATGGAGCTGAACCGCATGATCAAGACTTTCGGCAAGACTCTGCTAGCCGTGACGCTGGCCGGCACCATGGCCGGCATGGCACAGGCTGATAGCAAGGTACTGAACGTCTACAACTGGTCGGACTACATCGCTGCGGATACCGTGGCCAAGTTCACCAAGGAGACCGGCATCAAGGTCGTCTACGACGTCTTCGATTCCAACGAGACCCTGGAAGCTAAGCTGTTCGCTGGCAAGTCCGGTTACGACATCGTGGTGCCGTCGAACAACTTCCTGGCCAAGCACATCAAGGCCAAGGTCTATCAGCCGCTGGACAAGTCCAAGCTGCCGAACTGGCAGAACCTGGATACCGCCCTGCTGAAGACCGTCGAGGTCAGCGATCCGGGCAACCAGTACGCGTTCCCGTACATGTGGGGCTCGATCGGTATCGGCTTCAACCCGGAAAAGGTCAAGGCCGTGCTGGGCGAGAACGCCCCGGTGGATTCCTGGGATCTGCTGTTCAAGCCGGAAAACATCGAGAAGCTGAAATCCTGTGGCGTTTCCTTCCTCGACTCACCGACCGAGGTTCTGCCGATCGCCCTGCAGTACCTGGGCTATGAGCCGACCAGCACCGATCCGCAGGAGCTCAAGGAAGCCGAGGCGCTGTTCCTGAAGATCCGTCCGTCGATCACCTATTTCCACTCCTCCAAGTACATTTCCGACCTGGCCAACGGCAACCTCTGCGTAGCCGTGGGTTATTCGGGTGATGTGTACCAGGCCAAGTCCCGTGCTGAAGAAGCCGGTGGCAAGGTTCAGGTGGCCTACAACATTCCGAAGGAAGGTGCCGGTACCTTCTTCGACATGGTGGCCATCCCGGCCGATGCGGAAAACGTCGAGTCGGCCTACGCCTTCATGAACTTCCTGATGAAGCCGGAAATCATGGCCGAAATCACCAACGAAGTGCAGTTCCCCAACGGTAACCTCAAGGCTACGCCGCTGGTGGATGAGGCTATCCGTGACGACCCGGGCATCTATCCGAGCGAGGAGACCATGACCAAGCTGTACGCTTTCCCTGACCTGCCGCCGGCTGCCCAGCGCGCCATGACCCGCAGCTGGACGAAGATCAAGTCCGGTCGCTGATCAAGCAGCAACCGCGGCGGCGTTTTGCGCCGCGGTTCGCGCTCCAGCAGGGATAACGGGCGGATCGCCGCCCGCCGAACGTTGCGGCCCAGTCGCGATGCTCACTCAAACCGCGATGCGTCACCGATTGGTGATGATTCACAAGAAGAGGACGACCTGTGCATTTTCCCCTGGGCAAGATCCTGACAACGACCGCGCTTTCGGTTGGCTTGGCAACCCTGGCACATGCGGACGGTACCGTGCATATCTACAACTGGAGCGATTACATCGGTGAGGACACCCTGGCCGAGTTCCAGAAAGCCACGGGCATCAAACCGGTCTATGACGTCTTCGACTCCAACGAAACCCTGGAAGGCAAACTGCTCGCGGGCCGTAGCGGCTACGACGTGGTGGTGCCGTCCAACCATTTCCTCGGCAAGCAGATCAAGGCGGGCGCTTTCCAGAAGCTCGACCGTAGCAAGTTGCCGAACTGGAACAACCTCGACCCGGCGCTGCTCAAGCAGCTCGAAAGCAACGATCCGGGCAATCAATATGCGGTGCCTTATCTGTGGGGTACCAACGGCATTGGCTACAACGTCGCCAAGGTCAAGGAAGTGCTGGGCGTCGACGAAATCGATTCCTGGGCCGTGTTGTTCGAGCCGGAGAACATGAAGAAGCTGGCCACCTGTGGCGTCTCCTTCCTCGACTCGGCGGATGAGATGATCCCCTCGGTACTCAACTACCTGGGCCTCGATCCAAACAGCCAGAGTAGCGATGACTACGCCAAGGCCGAGGCCAAGTTGCTGGAAGTGCGGCCCTACGTGAGTTACTTCCACTCTTCGAAATACATCAGCGATCTGGCCAACGGCAATATCTGCGTGGCGCTCGGTTACTCGGGTGACGTCTTGCAAGCGGCCGATCGTGCCGAGGAGGCCGGCAAGGGCGTCGAAATCGCCTACGCGATTCCCAAGGAGGGCGCCAACCTGTGGTTCGACATGCTCGCCATCCCCAAGGATGCCAGCAATGTCGAGCAGGCCCATGCCTTCATCAACTACCTGCTCGATCCGCAAGTGATCGCCGAGGTCAGTGACTATGTCGGTTATGCCAATCCCAACACCAAGGCTGGGGAACTGATGGATCAGGACATTCGTCAGGACGAGTCGGTGTACCCACCGCAGGCCGTTCTGGACAAGTTGTACATCTCAGCCGAACTGCCGCCCACGGCGCAGCGCCTGATGACGCGAAGCTGGACGAAGATCAAGTCCGGAAGATAAACCCATGACCAGGCCGTTGAAAAACTACCTACGTTGCCGTTGCTTCGTTAAAAACAAGCTCAAAATGCTCATGTACTCCTCGTACACTCCGCTTTTTCGCCCGTTTTTGCCTCGCATCGGCTGCCTCGGCTACGTTTTTCAACGGCCTGTTTAGCGCCCGGCTCTTGCCGGGCGCCATTTTTGCTGCGGGAGTTTGGTAATGGCAGTTGCTTCCAGTACCTATAAGAAGGTCATCGAAGGGAGTCAGCAACCGAAAGAGGTGCTGGTCAAGATCGAGCGTGTGACCAAGAAGTTCGACGAGACCATCGCTGTCGAAGACGTATCGCTGACCATCAACAAGGGCGAGATCTTCGCCCTGCTTGGTGGCTCCGGTTCGGGAAAGTCGACCCTGCTGCGCATGCTCGCCGGGTTCGAGCGGCCGACCGAGGGGCGTATCTTCCTCGACGGCCAGGACATCACCGACATGCCGCCCTACGAGCGGCCGATCAACATGATGTTCCAGTCCTACGCGCTGTTCCCGCACATGAGCGTGGCCGACAACATCGCCTTCGGTCTCAAGCAGGACAAGCTGCCCAAGGAAGAGATCGAAGCTCGCGTGGCCGAGATGCTCAAGCTGGTGCAGATGAGCCAGTACGCCAAGCGCAAGCCCCATCAGTTGTCCGGCGGCCAGCGTCAGCGCGTGGCCCTGGCCCGCTCCCTGGCGAAGAAGCCCAAGCTGCTGTTGCTCGATGAGCCCATGGGCGCGCTGGACAAGAAGCTGCGCTCGCAGATGCAACTGGAGTTGGTGGAGATCATCGAGCGCGTGGGCGTGACCTGCGTGATGGTGACCCACGACCAGGAAGAGGCCATGACCATGGCCCAGCGTATCGCCATCATGCACCTGGGCTGGATCGCCCAGATCGGCAGCCCCATCGATATCTACGAGACGCCGGCCAGTCGCCTGGTCTGCGAGTTCATCGGCAACGTCAACCTGTTCGAAGGGCAGATCGTTCACGATGACACCGACCACGCGGTGATCAACTGTCCACAGCTGGACAAGCCGATCTACATCGGCCATGGCATTACCACCCGCGCCCAGGAGACCCAGGTCACCTATGCGCTGCGTCCGGAAAAATTGCTGATGGCCACGCAACTGCCCAGCGATCATGAGCACCCGGACTACAACTGGAGCCATGGCAGCGTTCACGATATCGCCTACCTGGGCGGCCACTCGGTCTATTACGTCAAGCTGACTTCGGGGCAGATCGTGCAGTGCTTCATCGCCAACGCCGAGCGCCGTGGCAAGCGGCCGACCTGGGACGACCCGGTGGTGGTGTTCTGGGAAGACGACAGCGGCGTGGTGTTGCAGTCATGAAGATGAGCAGCCTGACCAAGCGTATGCCTAACGGCCGACACCTTGTGATCGGCATCCCGTTCATCTGGCTGTTTTTGTTCTTTCTGTTGCCGTTCGTCATCGTCCTGAAGATCAGTTTCGCCGAAGCAGACGTGGCGATTCCACCTTACACGGAGATCTACACCTGGGTGGATAACACCCTGCAGGTGGTGCTGAACCTGGGTAACTACATCTTCCTCACCGAAGATGAGTTGTACCTGGCGGCCTATCTGGGCTCGCTGAAGATCGCCTTCTTCAGTACCGTTGCCTGCCTGTTGATCGGCTATCCGATGGCCTACGCCATCGCTCGGGCGAATAAAGAAACCCAGATGGTTCTGCTGTTGCTGGTGATGATGCCGACCTGGACCGCGATCCTGATCCGCGTCTATGCCTGGATGGGCATTCTCAGCAACAACGGTCTGCTCAATGGCTTCCTGCAGAGCATTGGCCTGATCGACTCACCGCTGCAGATCCTCAACACCAACACGGCGGTGTATATCGGTATCGTCTATTCGTACCTGCCGTTCATGATCCTGCCGCTGTTCGCCAACCTGGTGAAGCACGATCAGAGCCTGCTGGAGGCCGCGTCGGATCTCGGTTCGAGCAACTTCAACAGCTTCTGGAAAATCACCGTGCCGCTGTCGAAAAACGGCATCATCGCCGGCTGCATGCTGGTGTTCATTCCGGTGGTGGGCGAGTTCGTCATCCCAGAGCTGCTTGGCGGCCCGGAAACCCTGATGATCGGCAAGGTGTTGTGGCAGGAATTCTTCAACAACCGCGACTGGCCGGTGGCATCCGCCCTGGCGGTGGTGATGCTGGCGTTGCTGTTGATTCCGATCATCCTGTTCAACAGGAACCAAGCCAAAGAGATGGAGGGACGGGCATGAAAAGTTTCCGTTTCTCCACCTTCATGCTCTGGGCCGGTTTCGCATTCATCTACCTGCCGATGCTGATCCTGGTGATCTATTCGTTCAACGCCTCGCGGCTGGTAACGGTATGGGGCGGCTGGTCGACCAGGTGGTACGTCAGCCTGCTCGATGACCGGCAACTGATGGGCGCAGTGTGGCGCTCCCTGGAAATCGCCTGCTACACGGCGATCGCTGCGGTGGCACTGGGCACTTTGGCGGCTTTCGTGCTGACCCGGGTTCACCGTTTCAAGGGGCGCACACTGTTCGGCGGGCTGGTCACCGCACCGCTGGTCATGCCGGAAGTGATCACCGGCCTGTCGCTGTTGCTGCTGTTCGTGGCGATGGCGCAACTGATCGGCTGGCCTGCAGAGCGCGGCATGATGACCATCTGGATCGCCCACACCACCTTCTGCTCGGCCTACGTGGCAGTGGTGGTGTCGGCGCGTCTGCGCGAGCTGGATCTGTCCATCGAGGAAGCCGCCATGGATCTTGGTGCGCGGCCGTGGAAGGTATTCTTTCTGATCACCATCCCGATGATCGCGCCCTCGCTGATGGCCGGCGGCATGATGTCCTTCGCCCTGTCCCTGGATGATCTGGTGCTGGCCAGCTTCGTGTCCGGTCCTGGCGCCACCACGCTGCCGATGGAGGTGTTCTCCAAGGTACGCCTGGGCGTTACTCCGGCGATCAACGCCGTGGCCAGCCTGATCCTGCTGGCGGTGTCCTTCGCCACCTTCCTGGTGTGGTTCTTCGCCCACCGTGCGGAAGAGCGTCGGCGCAAGTCGATTCAGCAGGTCATGGAAGAAAGCCAGGCAACGATCGCCGCTCGCCCGGAGGCCAAGCCCGCTCATTGAGCCCGTTTGGTCGACAAGCAATGCCCGCCGTCTGCGTCAGCGGGGCGGGCATTGTCTTTTCTGAAGCGTGTCGGCAAGTACTCCACTTCCGTTGTCTGTAGGAACCGGGGGCGCCTACCTCTCTGGGTAGGGCAGGTCGCCGCCAGCTGGAGGCGCCTGGCGATAGGAATACCAAGCCAGAACGAAAACGCCCGGGTATCGGCCCGGGCGTTTTGTTTTGCGCGACGCCTTAGCGGGTCAGATGCAGGAAGTGCATATGGCGCTCGTATTGGTCGAGGATATCGCCGATCACTTCTTCGCGATTCCAGCCCATCACGTCGTAATCCTGACCGCCTTCGTCCAGGTGGACTTCGGCGCGGAAGTACTTGCGCTCTTCGTTGGTGTCATCGCGGGTGTCGCGCATCACGAAGCTTGGCTGGATCAGGGCGCGTGGGCGTACATGGTAATGGAAGTCCGCTTCGCTGCCATGGCTGACCGATAGTGTTACGCGGCCGTCTTCGCCGCTCTCTACGCTGGCTTCACGGCCCTGCTTGCGCAGTTCTTCAGCCACCTGCTGGCAGGCCGGAACGACGGTCTCGCTGATAAAGCGGTTCACATGGGAGCGACGTGGCAGCATGACCATGCTGCGCAGACGACGCTGCCAGCCGCCCGGGCTGGTACTGCTACGCGAGCTGAGCGAAACCTGATCGCGCAGGTTGCGCTTGGCCGCGTCCAGCTGCAGGGCGCGTAGCAGGCCCCACATCGATGCCATCAGCGCGACCACGAAGGGCAGGGCACTGGCGATGGTCGCGGTCTGCAGCGCCTTGAGGCCATCGGCCAACAGTAGCGAAGCGGCAACTACACCCATCAGCACGGCCCAGAAAATTCGCTGCCATACGGGTGTCTGATCTTGCCCTCCGGACGCCAGCATATCCACCACCATGGCGCCCGAGTCAGCTGACGTGACGAAGAACACCACGATCATCAAGACCGCGATCTGCGACAGGATCATTGATAGTGGGAAGTGCTCAAGGAACGCGAACAGCGCTAGAGCGCTATCTTTGTCTACGGCTTCTGCCAGGTCGGTGATGCCATCGACCATGATCATATGGATGGCGGTATCACCGAACACGGTCATCCACAGTAGAGTGAAACCAGCTGGCACGACCAGCACGCCGCTGATGAACTGGCGAATGGTGCGGCCACGGGAAATACGCGCGATGAACAGGCCAACGAAGGGTGACCAGGACAGCCACCAGCCCCAGTAGAACAGCGTCCAGCCGCCGATCCAGTCGGTGGGTTCATACGCGTAGAGGTTGAAGGTCTTGCTGACGATCTCCGACAGGTAGCCACCAGTGTTCTGCACGAAGGTCTGCAGGATGAACACGGTGGGGCCGAGCATCAGCACGATCAGCAGCAGGCCCACGGCCAGCAGCATGTTCAACTCGGAAAGACGGCGAATCCCCTTGTCCAGACCGCTGACCACCGAAATGGTCGCCAGGCCCATGGTGCAGATCAGCAGGCCGATCTGCACGGTTGTCGTGGTCGGTAAACCATACAGATGGTTGAGGCCGGTGTTGATCTGCAGCACGCCGTAACCCAGCGAAGTGGCTACGCCGAGCACGGTGCCGATCACCGCGAAGATGTCCACCGCATGGCCGATGGGGCCGTAGATACGGTCGCCGATCAGCGGATAGAGCGCCGAGCGCAGGGTCAGCGGCAAATTATGCCGGTAGGCGAAGTAAGCCAGGATCAGCGCGACGATGGCATAGATTGCCCAGGCGTGCAGACCCCAGTGGAAGAAGGTCAGTTTCATCGCCTCTTTGGCTGCTTGGACGGTCTGCGGGTCGCCCACTGGCGGGTCGATGAAGTGCATCACCGGTTCGGCCACGCCAAAGAACATCAGGCCGATACCCATGCCCGCACAGAACAGCATGGAGAACCAGGTGGTGTTGTTGTATTCGGGTTCGCTGTGGTCGGGGCCAAGCTTGATGTCGCCGTAGCGACTCACGGCGAGGAACACCACGAACAGCAGGATCAGGGCCACAGCCAGGATATAAACCCAGCTGGCGTTCTCGATGATCCAGGCCTGGGTAGCGCCGAACACGCTCTGGGCGTTGTCCTTGAACACGGTGCTGTAGATCACCAGGCAGGCGATCAGAAAGGTCGAGCCGAAGAATACCGGCGGGTTGAGGGTGGAGCGAGAAGACAGAGGTGCCTCCATTGAGCTAGCTCTCCTTGGTCTGAGTCAGTCCATGATGTACGCGCATACCTGTTCGAGCTTAGGCCAGATCAGGCAGACGAGCGGATGGCGATGCGACTCTGTTTATCGGATGGCCGCCAAGGGCGGAAGGCCAGGCAGTGTACCATCCCGATAGTCAGGTTCTTGAATGTGACAGCTATCGATAGGTTTGCTTGTCGTTTCGTTCAGCTTAATTTCTGCACACCTCACAAGTTGGTGCGGTATTGCAGGGCTTCTGCCAGGTGCTGGCGGCTGATCTCGGTGTGCGCCTGCAGATCCGCCAGCGTGCGCGCGACCTTGAGCACGCGGTGAGCGGAGCGCAGTGACAGGGTGAGGCGTTCGCAGGCGTGCTCCAGCCACTGGCGGTCGGTGTCGCCTAGCGCGCAGTGCTCGCGCAGCCCCGACAGGTCGAGAAAGGCATTGGCAGTACCCTGACGCCGCAACTGGATATCCCGTGCTGCCGCAACCCGCGCCGCAGCCGTGGCAGTGCTTTCGCCGCTGTCCTGCGGCGCATTGAGAGCCGTGCTTTCCCGCGCCACGGTGATATGCAGATCGATACGGTCGAGCAGTGGGCCGGACAACTTGCCGCGGTAGCGCTGGATCTGTTCCGGGCCACAGCGGCAGCGGCCGCTGGGATCGCCGAGAAAGCCACAGGGGCATGGATTCATTGCCGCAACGAGTTGGAACCTGGCGGGGAAGCTGACTTTGTCGCGAGCCCGGGCGATCACGATATGACCGCTTTCGAGGGGCTCTCTCAAGACCTCAAGGACGCGCCGATCGAACTCGGGTAGCTCGTCCAGAAATAATACGCCGTGATGGGCAAGCGTTATTTCTCCTGGTTGAGGACGACTGCCTCCACCCACCAGTGCTGGCCCCGATGCGCTGTGATGGGGATGCCTAAAGGGACGCTGCGGCCAGCTTTGCAAGGGCGTATGGCTGGCTACCGAACGAATCGCCGCCACCTGCAGCGCTTCTTCCTCGGTCAGCGGTGGCAACAATCCGGGGAGACGGCTGGCCAGCAGTGTCTTGCCCGTGCCGGGCGGGCCACTGAGCAACAGGTTATGACCGCCAGCGGCAGCGACCAGCAGAGCACGCTTGGCGGCGATTTGTCCCTGTACTTCGGCCAGATCCGGGTAGGGCTGAGCCTGGCGCAGCAGCCCCTGAGCCTGATACGGGGCCAGTGGTGTCTGGCCGTTCAAGTGGGCGACCAGTTCCAGAAGATGATCGACAGCCAGTACCGTAAGTCCTGATGCCAGGCTGGCTTCCTCGGCATTTTCCCTGGGCACCACAAGGGTGCGCCCAGCTTCTCGAGCCGCCAGGGCTGCGGGCAGCACGCCTTGCACCGGACGCACCGTGCCGGACAGTGCCAGTTCGCCAAGGCATTCGAGTGGGATGAGGGAGTCCGCCGGCAATTGGCCGCTGGCAGCCAGAATCCCCAGGGCGATGGCAAGGTCGAAACGGCCGCCGTCCTTCGGTAAATCGGCTGGCGCCAGGTTCAAGGTAATACGACGAGGCGGGAAATCCAGCGCGCAGTTGAGGATGGCGCTGCGCACGCGATCCTTGCTTTCCTTGACCGCTGTTTCCGGCAAGCCGACCAGCGCCAGGGACGGCAGGCCGTTGGCCAGGTGGGCCTCGACGGTAACGGCTGGGGCGTCTACGCCGACCTGGGCACGGCTATGGACTATGGCCAATGACATCGATCACTCCTTGATCGTGCCGAGCAGGTTACTCGACCGGTGTTTGCTGCGCTGGTGCGGTGCGCGACTCGATTTCTGCGACCTTGGCTTCCAGGGCCTCGAGGCGAGCACGAGTGCGGGCCAGAACCACCATCTGGCTATCGAACTCTTCGCGGCTGACCAGATCCAGCTTGCTGAAGGTGCCTTGCAACAGAGCCTTGAGCTGGCTCTCGATTTCGCTGCGTGGCAAGGGATTATCACCGCTGAGCAGGCGTGTGGCCTGGCTGCTGAGGGCGTCGAGCAGAGCTTTGGGTGGCAGCATGGGAACCTTCCGGAAACGATTGGCGGCAGTGTAGCACGGCGGTTTTTGTGAACGGGTCGAGGTGTTTGCACCAATAGCGTGCAGTGCGGGGTGCGGTTTGGCGCCGTTCTGGTGCGCTGACTGCTGGGGATATTTCCCGGTAAGCCCCTGCGCTCCCGTAACGTCCTGAAATGAGGCGCTTTGTCGGTATTGGCAAGCTTTCTGCTTAGTCGCTCATGACCCATGCACTGATGCGGTTCGGTTGTATCGTGCGGGCGGGGAATGTTTCGCCGGGAGCGGTTGGTGGTATCGGATCAGCCTGTGTTGGCAACCGATGCATACAAAAGCCAGACACTGAGCTTAGACTTGCGACGGGGTAAGAATTCCTGGGGCAAGTCCACCTTACACGGGAGAGAGTTTCATGAAACTAGTCACTGCCATCATCAAGCCGTTCAAGCTGGACGACGTTCGCGAGTCGCTGTCGGAAATCGGGGTGCAAGGCATCACCGTTACCGAAGTGAAAGGCTTCGGTCGTCAGAAGGGTCACACCGAGCTGTACCGCGGCGCTGAATACGTCGTCGACTTCCTGCCCAAGGTAAAGATCGACGTGGCCATCGCCGACGATCAGTTGGATCGTGTCATTGAAGCCATCACCAAAGCTGCCAACACCGGCAAGATCGGTGACGGCAAGATTTTCGTAGTCAACCTGGAACAGGCGATCCGCATCCGTACCGGCGAAACCGATACCGACGCGATCTAAGCTCCGCCCCCACCCCCATACGTCCCAGGAGTTAAATCATGACTCTGCGAAGAATCGCAGGGCTTGGAGCCCTTTCGTCCCTGTTTTTCCCGGGCCTGGCCATGGCCCAGGAAGCGACGCTGAATTCCGGTGACACGGCCTGGATGCTGACCGCCACCGCTCTGGTGCTGTTCATGACCATTCCCGGCCTGGCGTTGTTCTACGCTGGCATGGTGCGTTCCAAGAACGTCCTGTCGGTGATGATGCAGTGCTTCGCCATCACCGCGTTGATGAGCCTGCTGTGGTTCGCCTACGGCTATAGCCTGGCGTTCGACACCACCGGGATGGAAGCCGGCGTGACCAACTTCAGTTCCTTCGTGGGCGGCCTGGGCAACATGTTCCTCGGCAACCTGACCAAGGATTCGCTGACGGAAGCCTTCCCGGAAAGCGTATTCGTCACCTTCCAGATGACCTTCGCCATCATCACCCCGGCCCTGATCGTCGGCGCTTTCGCCGAGCGCATGAAGTTCTCGGCCATGCTGGTGTTCATGACCGTCTGGTTCACCCTGGTCTATGCGCCGATCGCGCACATGGTCTGGAGTGGCGACGGTGCGCTGATGTGGGACTGGGGCGTGCTGGACTTCGCCGGTGGCACCGTGGTGCACATCAATGCCGGTATCGCTGGCCTGATCGCCTGCATCGTGCTGGGCAAGCGCAAGGGCTTCCCGAGCGTGGCCATGGCACCGCACAACCTGGGCTACACCCTGGTCGGTGCCGCCATGCTCTGGGTCGGCTGGTTCGGTTTCAATGCCGGCTCCGCGGCCGCGGCTGACGACACCGCCGGCATGGCTATGCTGGTTACCCAGATCGCCACCGCCGCCGCTGCCCTGAGCTGGATGTTCGCCGAGTGGATCACCCACGGCAAACCGAGCGCGCTGGGTATCGCTTCCGGCGTGGTTGCCGGCCTGGTCGCCATCACCCCGGCTGCCGGAACCGTCGGCCCTATGGGCGCGATGATCATCGGCCTGGCCTCCGGCGTTATCTGCTTCTTCTGTGCCACCAGCCTCAAGCGCAAGCTGGGCTACGACGACTCCCTGGACGTATTCGGCGTGCATGGTGTCGGCGGTATCGTCGGCGCCCTGTTGACCGGCGTGTTCGCCGCTCCGGCACTGGGTGGCTTCGGCGAGGTGGAGAATATCGCGGCACAAGTGTGGATCCAGTTCAAAGGCGTCGCTTTCACCGTGATCTACACCGCCATCGTCACTTACGTGATCCTCAAGGTCATCGACGTGGTCATGGGCCTGCGTGTCAGCGAGGAAGAAGAGTCGGTCGGGCTCGACCTGGCTCAGCACAACGAGCGCGGTTACATCCTGTAAGTATCGCGGGCTCGCCGCTTCGGTCGCGAGCCTAAAGCACACGGAGTGCGTCCGGAGCCAACCCGGGCGCCTCGACCGAATAGCGCATAACAAGCGCGACGGCTAGAGGTGAAAAATGGACAACACAGCATTGGCGGCATTGCAGTACGGTTTCGATACCTTCTATTTTCTGATTTGCGGCGCCCTGGTCATGTGGATGGCGGCAGGTTTCTGCATGCTTGAATCAGGGCTCGTGCGCAGCAAGAACACCACCGAGATTCTGGCCAAGAACATCTCCCTGTTCGCCATTGCCTCGGTGATGTACCTGCTGGTCGGCTACTACATCATGTACTCCTCGGATGGCATGGTGTTTCCCAGCCTGGGCTTCCTGATCGGCGACGAGAACCTCGCCGAGGCGGTGACCGGTGAAGAAGATGCGCCCTATTACTCGGCGCGTTCCGACTTCTTCTTCCAGATCGTCTTCGCCGGCGCCTGCATGTCGATCATTTCCGGCGCGGTGGCCGAGCGTATGCGCTTGTGGCCTTTCCTGGCCTTCGCGGTGGTCATGACCGGTTTCATCTACCCGATCCAGGGCTCCTGGAGCTGGGGCGAGGGCTGGCTGGACGCGCTGGGCTATTCCGACTACGCCGGTTCCGGCATCGTGCACATGGCGGGTGCCAGCGCGGCTCTGGCCGGTGTCATCCTGCTCGGCCCACGCAAGGGCAAATATGGCCCGAACGGCCAGATCAATCCGATTCCGGGGGCCAACCTGCCGCTGGCGACCCTGGGTATGTTCATCCTGTGGATGGGTTGGTTCGGTTTCAACGGCGGTTCCGAGCTGAAGATCTCCGATATCGACTCGGCCAACAACGTTGCGCAAGTGTTCGTCAACACCAACATGGCAGCCGCCGGTGGCCTGATCGCGGCGATGATCGTCTCGCGCATCCTGTTCGGCAAGACCGACCTGACCATGATGATCAACGGCGCCCTGGCCGGCCTGGTGGCCATCACTGCCGACCCGCTGTCGCCGAGCGGCCTGCAGGCCACCCTGATCGGTGCCGTGGGCGGTGCCCTGGTGGTGTTCAGCGTCCTGGCCTTCGACAAGATCAAGATCGACGATCCGGTCGGTGCCATCTCCGTGCACGGTGTCGTGGGTATCTGGGGTGTGCTGGCGGTACCGCTGACCAATGCCGAAGCCAGCTTCGGCGCACAGATCATCGGTATCCTGGGCATCTTCGGTTGGGTCTTCATCACCAGCCTGATCATCTGGGCCGTGATCAAGGCGCTGTTCGGCCTGCGCGTGAGCGAGGAAGAGGAATACGAAGGTGTGGATCTTTCCCAGTGCGGGATGGAAGCCTATCCGGAGTTCACCAGCCAGAAGTGATCTGCTGGGTAGAGCCGCAAAGGTTTCGACCTTTGCGGCTCTACCGGAGCCTCATCGCGGAAAAGTGATGGTCGAACAACTGCAAAGGGCGCTCAGGCGCCCTTTGCTTTTTTGTACGGCACGCTAAAATGCGCGCGTTGAAAAGAGGGCGACGAACATGTGGCAGCAACGGCTGATCACCCTGCGTCCACGGCCACGAGGCTTTCATCTCGTTACCGATGAATTGCAGGATGCGTTACCGGAACTGGCGAGCTACAGGATGGGTCTGTTACACCTGTGGCTGCAGCACACGTCGGCGTCTCTGACCGTCAACGAAAACGCCGACCCGGCAGTACGCCGCGACTTCGAGCGTTTTTTTCGCCGTCTCATCCCTGAGGACACAGCGGGGTACGAGCACTGCGACGAAGGCCCGGATGATTTGCCGGCGCACTTCAAGTCGAGCGTGTTGGGCGTTCAGTTGCAGATCCCGGTGAGTCATGGGCGTCTGGCACTGGGCACCTGGCAAGGGATTTACCTTGGTGAGCACCGTGAGCAGGGTGGTGCGCGTCGAGTGCTGGCGACCTTGCAAGGTACGGCAAATTGAATTTTTCCCAGGCGTTCGGCAACGTTGGACGACTGGGCTATAACTAACCTGCTTTTCGCAAGTCATGAGGCTGAACATGAGCGACGAAGAACTGGAACAAGACGAGCTGGAAGGCGTAGACGAGGACGACGGCGAGGAGCTGGCGGCAGCGGATAGCGATGACGGCGATGACGACAGCGAATCCGACAGCGCGGCGCCTGCCAAGAAGGGCAAAGCCAAGAAAGCGGTCGAGGTTGACGAGCTGCCGAGTGTCGAAGCCAAGCAAAAGGAACGCGATGCCCTGGCTCGCGCCATGGAAGAGTTCTTGACCCGTGGCGGCAAGGTGCAGGAAGTGGAGCCCAATGTGGTTTCCGATCCACCCAAGAAGCCTGACAGCAAATACGGCAGTCGCCCGATCTGAGGCGAAAGCTGGTTGTATACGCAAAAGCCCGCCTGAGAAGGCGGGCTTTTGCGTATGGGGAGTGAGAAGCAAGTCGAAGGCGGAAGCGGACGGTCGATGATCCGTGTTAAACGAAGGATCAGGCCTTCGGCCCCGGATTACGCCGGGGGCTAATCCAGGCTACGTTCTGGTGAAATATCCGGGCTAGATCGTAGGATGGGTGAAACCCATCAACTGCCGATGGGTTGCACCCATCCT
Source organism: Phytopseudomonas daroniae (assembly GCF_004327285.1). Lineage (GTDB taxonomy): Bacteria > Pseudomonadota > Gammaproteobacteria > Pseudomonadales > Pseudomonadaceae > Aquipseudomonas > Aquipseudomonas daroniae. The sequence continues at coordinate 332,968 of NZ_QJUI01000001.1, read as the reverse complement.
ACGCCCAGCGCTCCAGCAGCATCGGTAATTCCCCCAGGCTGCGGATCTGTGCATCGGCCTCGTCGTCGCCGGCCCAGGCCTTGTCTTCGGGGTTGAACCATACGGCGCGCCATCCCGCCGCGCGCGCGCCGGCGATATCGTCACCTGGGTGGTCACCGATGTGCACGGCTTGTGCGGCCTGCATGCCGGAGCGGCTGAGTGCTTCCTGGAACGGTTTGGGGTCAGGTTTGCCGACCCCCAACTCTTCGGCACAAAGGATGAAGCTGAAGTAGTCTGCCAGCCCGAGTCGGCGCACATCGGCATTGCCGTTGGTGATCACACCCAGTTGGTACTGGTTGGCCAGTCGCTCCAGTGTGGTGACGGTATCGGCAAAAAAGGTGATGGCGTGACGCGCCTCGAGCATCGCCTGGAAGGCGCCTTCGGCCAGGTGCTGTGCTTCGTCCGCGGCATAGCCGACGCCTTCCAGGGCGTGGCGCAGGGTGCGGCGGCGCAACTCGCTAAGGCGGTATCTCAGGCTCGGTTCGCCTTCCAGCAGGCGGCCACGGGTTTGCCCCAGGTAATCCACCGGCTGGCTCGCCAGATTCGGTGCATGGGTGCTGATCCAGTCGCGCATGGCTGTCTCGGCACCCATGATCACCGGGCGGTTGTCCCACAGGGTGTCATCGAGATCGAAGGTGATCAGGCGGATGCTCATGAGTCCTGTTCCTTGCGGCGTTTGGCCCTTGGGTGGGCGCTGTCGTAGACCTTGCTCAGGTGCTGGAAGTCCAGGTGGGTGTAGATTTGCGTGGTGGCGATGTCGGCATGGCCGAGCAATTCCTGCACCGCGCGCAGATCCTGAGACGACTCGAGCATATGGCTGGCGAAAGAGTGACGCAGCATGTGCGGATGAATGTGCTGGCCCAGTTCGCTGATGCCCGCCTGGCGCACTCGCAGCTGCACGGCGCGGGCACCGATGCGTCGACCCTGGCGGCTGATGAACAGCGCACCATCCGGCGGGTTGGCCAGGGCGCGTAGCGGCAGCCATTGTTCCAGGGCTTCACGGGCCTTGCCGCCGACCGGCAGCTCGCGCACCTTGTTGCCCTTGCCGACCACTCGCACCAGGCCGGCAGGCAGGTCGAGTCCATCGAGACTCAGGGCGACCAGCTCCGAGAGGCGTAGCCCCGAGGAATAGAACAGCTCGAGCATGGCGTGATCGCGGCGGGCGATGAAATCGTCTTCCTGGGCGCCGTCGAGCAGTTGGCTGGCGCGATCCACATCCAGCACCTTGGGAAGCCTGCGCTCGCCCTTGGGCGGCGTCAGGCCACTGGCCGGATCGTGGCGGCAATGGCCTTCACGAATCAGGTAGCGATACAGGCCGCGGGTGGCCGAAAGCAGGCGGGCGAGGCTGCGGGCCGATTGGCCGTCCATGTGCAGGCGGGCCACCTGGCGACGCAGGCGCGAGGTATCGAGGGCTGCCCAGTCGCTGAGCTGTTCCTTCTCGCAATAGGCGAGCAGCTTGTTGAGGTCGCGGCGGTAGCCGTCCAACGTGTGAACAGACACCTGGCGCTCGCTGCGCAGGTGTTCGAGATAGGCTTCAAGATCAGCGGCAAGCTTCAAGCTTCAAGCTCCAAGTAAGGCGTGGATGACAGCGCACTTGCTTCAACTTGCAGCTTGTGGCTTGAAGCTGCTCTAGCGTACCGAGCGCAGTGGAGCGGAGAAACGTGGGAGCACTCGAGACAGAACTTCGGCGATATAACCGAGGAACAGGGTGCCCAGAGAGCTCTTGTAATGCTGCGAATCGGTACTGCCGATCGCCAGCACACCATGCAGACCCTGATAGGAAAGGCCGACCACCGCAGCCGAGCCGACCTGCTCGCCCGCTTCGCCGAACAGGAAGTTCAGTTCGTGTTCGCGCAGCACGCCGCAGATGGTCTTGCCGCCTGCCAGCAGGCCGCCGATGGCCTGATGAGCCTCCGCGTTGCTGACGCTGCGGCCGACCGGCAGCGGTGTGTCGCTGAACAGGATCAGCCCCACGAAGGGCACCTGGAATTCGCGGCGCAGGCTGTCTTCCACGCAACTGACCACTTCTTCGAGGCTGCTGGCGTCCATCAGGTCGAGTACCAGGCGACGGGTCTTGTCGAACAGCCGGTCGTTGTCGCGGGCCACGTCCATCAGATGCGACAGGCGCTGGCGCATCTCGATGTTGCGTTCGCGCAGCAGTTTGACCTGGCGCTCGACCAGCGACACGGTATCGCCGCGCTGGTGCGGAATGCGCAGCTCGGGAATCAGCTCATCGTGGTCGATGAAGAACTCGGGGTGCAGGCGCAGATAGGCGGCGACCGTTTCCGAGTCCAGGGGCTTGGGCGAATCCTGCTGGTCAGTCATAGGCGAACCTGTCCTTCGTACACGCGCACGGCGGGGCCGGTCATCATAACCGGCTGGCCGGGGCCTGCCCACTCGATGGTCAGCTTGCCGCCCGGCAGTTCCAGTTGTATGGGCGAGTCCATCCAGCCCTGGCGGATCGCGGCGACGGCCGCGGCGCAGGCGCCGGTACCGCAGGCCTGGGTTTCCCCAACACCGCGCTCCCAGACGCGCAGGCGTCCGCGTTGGCGGTCGATGACCTGCAGGAAGCCGACATTCGCCCGCTGTGGGAAGCGCGGGTGGTGTTCCAGTTTCGACCCCAATTCATGCACTGGCGCGTTGCCGACATCATCGACACGCAGTACCGCATGGGGGTTGCCCATGGATACTGCTGCCAACTCGTGGGCTTTGCCTTCGACCTCGACAGCGTAGCTCAGGGCTTCGGCGTCGGCCTGGAAGGGGATCTCCTGGGGCAGCAGGCGCGGCGCGCCCATGTCCACGGTGATCAGCCCGTCGGCGCGAACGCTGAGCTCGATGATGCCGCCCTTGGTTTCCACGCGGATGGTTTTCTTCACCGTCAGGCGCTTGTCCAGCACGAAACGGGCGAAGCAGCGCGCGCCGTTGCCGCACTGTTCCACTTCACTGCCATCGGAGTTGAAGATGCGGTAGCGGAAGTCGACGTCCGGGCTCTGTGGCGGTTCGACCAGCAACAACTGGTCGAAGCCCACGCCGGTGTGGCGATCGCCCCACTGTTTGGCGTGCTTGGGCTGGATATGGGCATGCTGGCTGACCAGGTCGAGCACCATGAAGTCGTTGCCGAGGCCATGCATTTTGGTAAAGCGCAATAACATCGGCATCACTCCGGCAGGCGGCTTTCGCCCACGAAGAGTTCGTCCAGAGTTTCCCGCCGACGCACCTCGAAGGTCTGCTCGCCGTCCACCATTACCTCGGCGGCACGGCCGCGGGTGTTGTAGTTGGAGCTCATGACGAAACCGTAGGCGCCGGCCGAACGCACGGCCAGCAAGTCGCCTTCGGCCAGGGTCAGGTCGCGCTCCTTGGCGAGGAAATCACCGGTTTCGCAGATCGGCCCGACGATATCGTACTGACGGCTGGTGCCCTCGCGCGGTTGTACCGGTACCACGTCCATCCAGGCCTGGTACAGGGCGGGGCGGATCAGGTCGTTCATCGCCGCGTCGACGATGGCGAAATCCTTGTGCTCGGTGTGCTTGAGGTATTCCACGCGGGTCAGCAGCACGCCGGCGTTGGCGACGATGAAGCGGCCCGGTTCGAATACCAGTGCCAGATCGCGGCCTTCGATGCGTTGGCGCACCGCCTGGATATAGTCGCCGGCCAGTGGCGGCTGTTCGTCGCGGTACTGCACGCCGAGACCGCCGCCCAGGTCGATGTGGCGAAGGTGGATGCCTTGCTCGGCAAGGCGGTCGACCAGCACCAGCAGGCGGTCGAGCGCATCGAGGAACGGCGGCAGGCTGGTCAGTTGCGAGCCGATATGGCAATCGACACCGACCACCGCCAGGTTGGGCAGCGCGGCGGCGCGGGCGTAGACCGCTTCGGCATCGGCGATGGCGATACCGAACTTGTTTTCTTTCAGGCCGGTGGATATGTACGGGTGAGTACCGGCGTCCACGTCCGGGTTGACGCGCAGGGAGATCGCCGCGGTCTTGCCGAGTTCGGCAGCGACCTGTTGCAGGCGCTCCAGCTCATCGGTCGATTCGACGTTGAAGCAGTGCACACCGACTTCCAGAGCGCGGCGCATGTCGTCACGGGTCTTGCCGACACCAGAGAAGACGATCTTGTCGGCGGCGCCACCAGCGGCCAGGACACGCTCCAGTTCACCGCGCGAAACGATGTCGAAGCCCGCGCCCAGGCGCGCCAGTACGTTCAGCACGCCGAGATTGGAGTTGGCCTTGACGGCGAAACACACCAGATGCGGCATGCCGGCCAGCGCATCGGCGTAGGCGCGGTACTGCGCCTCGATGTGAGCGCGCGAGTAGACATAGGTGGGCGTGCCGAAGCGCTGGGCAACGGCGGACAACGCCACACCTTCCGCGAACAGCGAGCCGTCGCGGTATTCGAAGGTGTTCATGAGCCGTCCTTATCTGTCTTGCGCAGGCGCGGACTGGGTATCATCCGGCAGGTACAGCGGGCCTTTCTGACCACAGCCGCTGAGCAGGGTGGTGACGGCGACGAGCGCGATGAGGGCAGTGAACAGCCGCTTCATGGTCAAATCCTTGTAATAAAGCATAATTGCACCAGAGTATACCGACCCCCCGGCATGTTGCCTATGCGGCGGGGTTCCCGTCCGGCGGGGCTTTGCCCTGGCATACTGACGTGCGCTGAACAGAACGCGGTCGCCCCTTCTGTTACGTTTGATGTTGCTGAATCTTTCATGAGGTAAGTGCAATGAGTTTGACCGAAGCCCGTTTCCACGACCTGGTCGATGCCGTGCAGCAGGCGGTGGAAGACATCTTCGACGACAGCGATCTGGATCTCGATCTGGAAAACTCCGCTGGCGTACTGACGGTGCGCTTCGAAAATGGCTCGCAGCTGATTTTCAGCCGTCAGCCGGCGCTGCGTCAGCTATGGCTGGCGGCTCGATCCGGTGGTTTCCACTTCGATTACGACGAGGGCAACCAGCGCTGGATCTGCGATACCAGCGACGAGTTGCTGAGCGAGATGCTCGAGCGCATCGTCGTTGAACAGTCCGGTGCCAGTCTTGAGTTCGATGAAATCTGAAGTCGCCGCTGAGCCGATCCTGGCCAGTTAGCGTGTTGCTTCGCCCTGTCAGCGGCGCTGCTGCCTGAGCGAAGCCGACAGGCCCTGAGGCTGCTCTTGTTTATTTGGGTGGCTGTGTTACGGTCGGCTCAATCTGTGCAAAACCCCGTCGTCTCGATGGGGTTTTGCTTTTTTTGGCGTCCAGCAAAGGAGACACGCACGCACCATGGCCAGCACACCGTCCATCACCATTACCCGCCTCGATCTGCAGCGCCTGGAGCAATTGCTCGACAGCCTCGATGATTTCGGCCCGATTGCCGAAGCCTTGCAGGCCGAACTGGATCGGGCGGAGGTGGTCGGCCACGATCAGGTACCGGCAGGCGTGGTGACCATGAATTCGCGCGTGCATTGCCGCGAAGAAGGCAGCGGCAAGGACTATCATCTGACCCTGGTTTACCCCCAGGACGCAGGCGGTGAGGGCAAGGTGTCGGTTCTTGCGCCAGTAGGCACTGCCTTGCTGGGTCTGAGCGTCGGCCAGCATATCGACTGGCCAGCGCCGGGTGGCAAACAACTCAAACTGACCCTGCTGGCGGTGGAGTATCAACCGGAAGCGGCGGGTGAGTACGACCGCTAGGATTCTTCGCGCCACCTGCCTCGGCCCTTTGCGGCGTGCCGAGTCCTTCCTGCGAGTGACCCGGGTCGAGTGCCGTTACAGTCAAGCCGGTGATAGCTCCAGCTTCACCGGCCTACAGGTCGCTGCGCATTCCTGCAGATCGATGCTGCGCTCGAACAGACGCTGTACCGCTGGCTGGTGGCTGACGCCGATCAGGGTGCAGTCGGGCAGGCGTTCACGCAGTCGCCCGAGCAATCCACAGGCTGCATGTTCGTCGAGCTGATTGGTGGCTTCGTCGAGGTACAGGGTATCCGGACGATAGAGCAGGGCGCGGGCCAGGGCCAGGCGCTGCTGTTCGCCACCTGAGAGCTCCCGGCCCCATTCTGTTTCTCGCTCCAGCTCATCAGTGAGATGGTCGAGTCCCACATCCTTCAGCGCGCCGATCAGCTCCAGAGCGTTGGGCGTCTGCGTCGCCGGATAGGCCAGCAACTGTTCCAGGCGGCCGTTGGCCAGGTACGGTTTTTGCGGCAACAGCAGGCTGCGTCCGCCCGGTAGTTGCCAGGTGCCGCGGTGATGAGGCCAGAGGCCCATCAGGGTGCGCAGCAGGGTGGTCTTGCCCAGGCCGCTGGCGCCCGCCAGACGCAGCCATTCACCAGGGCGAGCCTGCAGTGTCAGGCCGCAGAGCAACGGTTCGCCATCGGGACGCAGTACATCCAGTGCGCAGGTGTTGAGCGTCTCGCCATGACTGGGCTCAAGGGGTTCCAGCCGCTCCATGGCCTGCTGGAACTGGCCCAGACGCTGCACTGTAGCGCTCCATTCCATCAGGGTACGGTAGGAGTAGATAAACCAGCTCAGTGATCCGTGTACGGCGCCGAACGCCGTGCGGATCTGCATCAATCCGCCCAGGGTAATGGTCTTGGCCAGGAACGCGGGTAGGGCGATGAATACCGGCACGATATTGCTGACGCGCTCATAGCCGACTGTGAATGTCCCGAGCTTCAGCTCCCGGCGCATCAGGTCTCGCCAGTTGTCGGCGATGGCGGAGAAACGCAGCTCCAGGCTCTGCCGTTCGGCCTGTTCACCGCCGTACAGGGCGATCTGCTCGGCATGCTCGCGTTTGCGCAGTAGATCCGCGCGAAACGCCGCCTCGCTGCGTTGGCGCTCATAGTTGAGGTCGTGCAGTGGATGGCCCAGCCAGTGAGTGATCAGGGTGCCGATCAAGGTATAGATCACCACGGCCCAGACCAGATAGCCCTCGAGGGTCACGCTGTAATCGCCGAGGGTGAAGGTTTGGGTACCGGAGAGCTGCCAGAGGACACTGACGAAGGCGCCGATCTGCATCGTGTTGATGAACAGTGAGACCACCAGGCCGATGGTCTTGTCCGTCAGCAGGTGCACATCCTCGGCGATCCGTTGATCAGGGTGATCAGGTTCGCTGCTCAGCCCCAGTCGGTAGTAGCGACGGTCGCCCAGCCAGCGCTCGAGCATGTGATCGTTGAGATGCTGGCGCCAGCGCAGGATCAGCGCCTTGGTCAGCCAGTTCTTCGAAACGATCACCACGATCAACGCACCGATGGCCAGTGCGTAACTGCCCATGAGATCGAGCAGCGCGCTGCCGTTGAAGGTCGCCAGGGTGTCGTAGAACGTCTTGCTCCACGCATTGATGTATACGTTGACCTGCACGATGCCGATGCCCATGGCGAACACCGAAGCCAGCAGCAGCCAACCCGGCCAGCCGGCGCGGCTGGCCCAGAATGGGCGGGAGAGAACTAATAACAGACGCAGGGTTTTCATGATTCTGCGCCCTGCACGGGTAACACCTGCAGGTGTACTTCATTGCTTTCCGGGAAGAGCTGGCGCGCCAGTCGCTTCAGGGCAGCAGGCTCGAGCGCCGCAGGCAGTCGATGCTGCTCGCTCAGGTAGCGCGGGTCGCGCCACGCGCGCTCGCTGAGCATCAGGCGATGCAGCTGGGTGGTGGGATCCTCACGACGCAGTGCTTCCTGACGGGTCAGCTCCCGGCGCAGGGGGGCCACGTGCTTTTCGTCGATGACGTCGGGCAGGGCAGACAAGGTCTGTCGCGCCAGTTGCCATAGCTCATCGGCGCGTTGCGGGTCGCTGCTGAATCTCAGCTCGCTGTCGATGCGTTGATGCTCGGGGCTGAGTTCGCTGTCGAACTTCAGGCTGTAGATGCCAGCAGCCTCGCCGCGCAGGCGCCGTTTCAGCAAGCCATTGGCTATCTCGCGTAGTGCAGCGACCCGGGCGGCATCCGCCGGGCTCCATGGATAGGGCTGGAAGCTGCCCGCATAAAGGCTGGCGCGTGGCTCACGAGCGATGGCCAGGGTGGCCTTGCGCTGACCGGGCCGACGTGGGCTGGCCGTGCTGGCCAGTGGCTCACCACGCGGGATGCCCGCCAGGTAGCGGCTGATCAGTGTTTCCAGCTCGCTCTCAGGCAGGTCGGTCATCAGGTAGTAGGTTACCGGCGCAGCGGACTGGCGGCGCCATTCCGTCTCCAGCACCTGCCGATTGAGTGCGTCGAGCTCCTTGGCGGTGGGTTCCTGCCAGTCGTCCTGGCCCTGCTTGATTCTTCGCCAGGTCGCGTCCTGCTCGCTACGCACGTGATCTTGTCGGCGCAGCAGGCGTTCGCGCAGATCGGCGAGCGTCTCGGTATAGGCCGCTTCATCCAGATCGCTGCGGGTCTGCTGCGCCTGGTAGAGCGCCAGCAGGCTGGCCAGCTTGTGCGCAGCGGCACTGCCCTGCGCCTCCAGGCGTTGCGGGCCCTGAGTGAAGGACAACTGCACGGCTTCGCGTTGTTTCCAGGCTTTGAGTTGATCACCACTCCAGCCTGGCGGCGGCATCTGCAAGGCCAGTTGGTTGGCGATCTGCGCGCGCCAGGACTGTGCGCCCTGATACAGGAAGCCCGCGCTTGAGTCGACGCGCAACTGCGCCATGCCATCAGCGCCCTTGGCACGCAGCCACACCAGGCGGTCGCCGTTGCTCAACTGCCAGTGTTCGACCTTCTCGCGAGCGAAGCTGCGGCGTGTTCCGATACTGCCGGGCGGCGCGCTGCTTTGCAGGCTGGGAATGCTGAGCTCCTGCTGTGCCACGGGTTTCCTTGGGGGCTCCAGGTGAGTATTGGCCAGTTGCCACACCTGCAGCTCGACGCGCCCGACATCAGGTAGTTTCAGTTGCATGCCGCCTGGAGCGCTGAGTTGCAGCACCCGATCCGGGCTGTCGAGCCAACTGACGATGCGCCGTTGCAGCTCGCGCTTGCTGATGCGATCCAGATTGACGAGGGCGTTGCGAGCGATGACCACGGGCTCCTGCAGCAAGCGCTCGCCCAGGGTGGCGTCGTTGAGCTGCCGCACCCAGCCGTCGAAGTCCCGCGGCGCCGGCTTCGTCAGCATGCGCTCGGCGATCTGTCGCACCTCGTCCTTGACGGCTGTCACGTCTTCTTCGTGCAATCCGTGTTGCCGCACCCGCTCGAGTTCGCGCAACAGGGTTTGCAGTGCCTGCTCGTGGTGCTGGCCTTTGACGCTGGCGGCCACCGCCAGCACGCCGGTGCGTCGGCCAATCTGGGTTTTCACCGCAGTCAGGCTGCCGATGCCATCTTCCAGTGGCTGGCGGCGCAACTGGCGCGACAGTGCAGTGAGTGCCAGGCGATCCAGCAGGCGATCACGTCCTCCCGCGAGCGTCTGTTCGCGGATATCCAGCTGCTGGAAACGCATCAGCAAAGCGACCTGATTGCTGCCGCTCTGGCTGTCCTGCACGCGGAAGATCTTCAGCTTGTCGTCCAGCGGCAGTTCGAGGTGCTCGCGTGACGGGCGCTCGCCCCGTTGCGCCTGGCCGAAATGGCGTTCGATCTGCTTGGCCATTTGCCGGGGATCGAAGTCACCAACGACATTCAGCACCATGTTGTTCGGCAGGTACCAGCGCTGCTGGAAGGCTTTCAGTGTCGGCAACTGCGCCTGCTCGATGGCCTTGCGGTTGCCGATGGTGCGATGCGCCGGATAACGGGAGCCGGTGCGTTGCGCCGCTGCACGTTTGGCGTTCATGCGCTGCGCGACACCCAGGCCACCACGCCATTCCTCGATGACGATGGGTCGCTCGCGCTGCAGGTCGTCTGCCGTGAAATCGCCGGCGAAGGCCATCGTGGCCAGCGCTTTCAGCGACAGCTCGACACTGGCCGTACCGTCAGGCGGGCTCAGCAGGTATTGAGTGCGTTCGTAGTTGGTGACCGCATTGAAGTGGCGGCCCTGTTGCCAGCCGGCCTTCTGCAGGCGCTGACGCACATCCAGGGCTTCGCCGCCATGGCTGTAGAACGCCAGATGCTCGAGCATATGGGCGACGCCGACCTGATCGTCGGCCTCGTCCACCGACCCGGCGTGCACCGTCAGGCGTATATCCAGGCGGCCCTTCTGGATGTCGATGGGAATCAGGTTGTAGCGAAGACCGTTGGGCAGTTCGCCGCGGGTGACGATGGGGTGCCAGCGTAGTGGCGCGTGATCGGCGGGCGTATGGGCACAGGCACCGAGCAGCAGCGCCGCCAGTGCCGTGAAGAGGATTTTCACGATATGCATGGGGCGCGCTCTTAGAACTGATAGCCGACTTCGAGCCAGTACTGGCGACCGGTTTCGTAGCTCAATTTGCCGGTGCTGCCCACTACATCGTTGACATGGTTGGTCAGGTTGGTGACGTCCACCGCCATGTACAGGGCCTGCTCGCCCTGCAGCGGGATGTCCAGCTTGACCCTGGTATCCCAGGTGATGGCGGCTTTCGCGTCGCCAACGAGGTACTGTTCGTAGCTGGTGTCGTCGATGGTGATGGTGCCATCCCGGTAGATCTGCTCATACGCACCGCGATAACGGAAGAAGTTGCTCCAGGTCAGGTTCAATGCGGGAATGCTGGTGATGGTATTGAGGCGGGCCGTCCAGGGTCGATTGAAGTTGCTGGCGGGCAGTTCGCTGTAGGGCAGCAACTTGCCATCGAAATACACATCCTCGTCGTCCAGCCTGCTCGAGGTGAAGATGGTGTCATAGTCGGAGCTGTCGAAAGTACTCTTGGTCTGGTTCCAGTCGAAGGCGGCCTGCAGGCTGGTGACGGTGCCGGCCATGCGCAGATTCTGCAGCGGCGTGATGCTCAGGGTGACGGTTTCGCTCTCGCTGCGGGCGGCGTTGGTGTAGGTGTAGTAGTTGGCGATGGTGGTGCTGCCATCGCCGTCCACCAGGTCGAGGTCACGCGAGCGTGCCCGCACGATCTGGTCACGACCATCACGGTGTACGTACTTGAGGTCGAAGCGCATGCCGAGCATCTCCTGGGTCAGGCCGAGCATCCACTCGTCGTCGTAGGGAATGTCCAGCTTGCGGAAGCTGCTTTCGTCCACACCGTAGTTCACCAGTGCACTGAAGTCGGTAATGGTGTCGGCGCTGCTGGCGCCCCGGGTGGCCCGCCACCAGAGCGACTGGCGGCCGTCGGCCAGGCGATACTTGAACAGGTTGCGGCCGTAGTAGCGGTTGGCGCCGGCGCTGAACACTGTGCGCCCGTCGCCCAGCAGGTCATAGCTGGCCGCAAAGCGTGGCGCCAGGGTTTTCTTGTCCATGTAGTCGTCGCCATCCAGGCGCAGGCCGGGACGCAGGTTGAGCCGGCCGATCTGGATTTCGTCCTGCAGGAACAGCGCGTAGCTGGTCTGATCCAGCTCGATTTCGCCGGCCTTGACGTAGCTGAGCGTGCCGAAATACTGACGCTGGGCCACCCCCGCAGCATTGATGCTGATCGAGCAGTATTCGTCGTCGAGCAGGCCGTTGGCGGTCACGCAGCTGCTGCTGCCCGTGGCATTGGAAAGCCTGAGCACGCTGGCACCCCAGGAGTCCTCGGTGACCTCGTAGCGCGCCTCCTGGCGGCTCAGTTCCAGGCCACTGCTCAGGGTGTGAGTGGCGCCTAGGAAGTCGAGAGGTTGCAGCTCGGCCTTGAAGGCATATTCGAAACCGCGCTGCTCCTGTTCCAGGTCGCCCATGCCGCCTTCGAGGCTGGTGGCGGTGACGCCACGCGCCGGGTTGCCCCAGTTCTTTTCCTGCGACCAGCGCCACTGTTTCTTCACGTTGCTGTCGGCGTCCCGCGAACTCTGCACCTGCTTCCAGGACAGCTTGTGGGTCTGGATAACCTGATCGCCCTTCCAGATGGCCTGCAGTGCGGCACTCTGTCCGCCGGACTGGACGGTGAACCCCGAGTTCTTCTCGTTGGCCTTGAAGTATTCCGCCTCCGCTGGGGCGTCGATCAGGGTGAAGCTCAGATCCAGGCGCTCGTTGGGGATCCAGAAACCCTTGAGCATGTAGTTGTCGCTCTTCCGGGTCTGATCGCGCTTGACCTTGTCGTTCTGGCTCTGGTAACCATCGGCATAGGCATACAGGGGGATTTCCGAAGTCTTGCGTATCACGTTGCCGATCAGGCCGAAGTTTTCCGTGAGCATGCCCTCGAGCATCATCCTGGTGGTCAGCTTCTTGAATTCCGGCTGGTGAGTGTAGTCGCTGGACAACTCGAATTCTTCGGCGCTGATATCGTCGTCGCTGAGGTGGTATTCGGTCCATTCGGAGCGGGTCATGCTGGCCGAAATCTTGCCATGCAAGCCTTCCCGCGGGCGCCGGGTGATGGCATCGATCACCCCACCGTTGAAGCGTCCGTATTCGGCCGGCACGTTGCTGTCGTAGACGCGTACCTCTTCCAACAGGTCGGCATCGATGGCGATGCCGAAGGCATTGCTGGGGACGTCGTAGATGCCATTGACGTCCATGCGGCTGCCACTGCTGGCGGCGGGGTTGAGGTCGTTATTGATGCTGATGCCGTCGATCATGAAATTGTTCTGGTAGAACTTGGCGCCGTTGATGCTGATGTCTGCCGGGCTGATCTCGCCAGGGGTCTTCGAGCTTTGCTGGGTGGTGTCGAAACGCACGCTGGGGTGCATCCTGAGCAATGTCGTGAGGTCGCCATTGGCGCCGGCGAAGCTCTCGATGGCTCGTCGGTCGATGATCTCTTCGCCCTGATAGTGGCTTTCCGATTTCCCCAGCACCACGGTGTTGCCCAGCTCGATAGCACTGTCCTGGCTCGCCAGCTGATGGAGGATCACCACCTGTTGCTGGTAGTCCCAGCCCACATTGCTGCCGTCCAGCAACCGAGACAGTGCCTGCTCGCTACTCATCTGCCCACGCACGAGGTTGCCGCGCAGATGGCCGACCAGGCTCGGGTCGACGCTGACCTGCAGACCGCTCTGCTGGGCGAAGGCGATCAGTGCGTCGGCCAGGGGTTGGGCGTCGATAGCGAAGGTGTGCTGGCGTTGCAGCATCGCGCTGGCCGGTTCGGTCGCTTCCTGGGCATGGCTGGTTGCCAGGGGAAGGGCGCCATACAGGCTGAATAGGCCGAGGCTGATGGTCTTGCACAGTTTTCGAGTGCCTGTGGACGGGCGTTTGAGCCGGTGCGACTGCGTATTCATGGTCTTCCCCGAGCGGGCCGAACGGCCTCGTTGAAAGCTAATGCGAATCTCTATCGATTCGTGTTCAGGGCAAAGACGCGCGGGCTCGATGAATTTTCAGAAATTCATGAATTATTTTCTACGTTTCGAAAAAACGGCGGTCGAGCGCGCTCAGGGCTGGCGCGTGATTACCCGCAGCCAGGGCGTCCAGGTGCTGACCTGGCCCTGATAGGGTTGGATCACCGCGCGCAGAGCGGCGTCCGGATCTGCCAGGGCGTAGACGCCGGTGACGCGCTGCTCGCCAAGCGAGCTGTCGCGTAGTGCGACCTTGCCGGGCAGGTAAGGACGCAGCTCTTCCAGTACATCGGCGATCCGTGCATCGCGCACCACCAACTGTCCCTTCTGCCAGGTGGCGATCTGGCTGACGGGAAGCTTGTCGCGCGTTGCCTCGTGCTTCTCCGGTTGCCAACGCAAACGGTCGCCAGCACTCAAGGCACTAGCCAGTGTAGTGCCGTCTTCGGCCACGCGTACCGATCCGTGCTGCACCGCTACGGCGAGCCCGTTTCGGCGGATGGCGACGTTGAACGCCGTGCCGGTGACGGTAATCTGCAGCGCCTGAGCGCTTACGCTGAAGGGACGCGCCTTGTCCGGCGCCACGTCGAAGAACGCCTGGCCAGCCAGCAGATGCACCTCGCGGCGGTCACCGTAATAACTCACGGCAATCGCCGACTCGCTGTCCAAGTGTACGCGGCTGCCGTCCTCCAGTTCGACCGTGTGCTGCTGGCCGAGGCTGGTGCGGTAGTCGCTCTGGTAGGCGAGGTAACTGCGAGGGGCAATGAATACCAGCAGGCAGACGCCCAGAGCGCCTGCCAGCAGGCCCGGCCAGCGGCGCCGACGTGGCCGTGCTGGTGGTGCTGCCGGGTTTAGCGGTGCGTTGAGGTGTGGTAGGGGGTGTATTTCGGCAATCTCTGCGGGCGCAGCCGCCACTTGGGCCATTCCGGTGATTCGCCAGACCCGCTCAGCCTTGCGGTAAGCCTCGACATGGCTGGCGTCGACCGCCAACCAGGCAGCCAAACCACTGCGCAGATCGGCATCCTCCGGGTTCTGCTGGATGCGCAGCAGCCAGTCCAGTGCGGTGTGTCTGAGCGGGCCGGTCATGGTCGAGTCGGGGTCATGTAGAAAGGGGCCAGAGGTTCGCACAGTCGTATGCTCTGAGCAAATGACGCGTCAGCGTCAAGAATTTTCAGATCATCCATTGGCCTGCTCCAATCGATCGGCGCAATGGCACAGCGCCTGGTGCACCAATTGATGGGCCAGACCAACGGAGATGCCCAGGGTGACCGCGATGTGCTGCAGGGTATGGCCGTGCAGACGATGCATTTCGAAGGCTCTGCGCACGCGCTCCGGCAGCTCCGCCAGGGCAGCATTGACGATGCGCAATTCGGCGCTGCTGCTGGCCTGCTGCTCGGGGCCGGGGCTGTTATCGGAGAGCGTTTCGAGCAGGTTTTCGCTACCGGGCTGGCGTCGCTCGGTGGCGAGTCGGCGGGTCAGGTCGAAGGCCAGGTTGCGCACGATACGGTAGAGGTAGCCCACAGGCTGATCGATCACCGATTCGGCACGGTCGCGACTGTTGAAGCGCAACCAGGCCTCCTGCACCACGTCTTCCGCCTGGGCGCGGCAATTGACGAGGGACGCAGCATAGTCCACCAGAGCATTGCGGTGGGTGAGGTAGAGGTCGAGTTTGCTGGGCGGTAAGGACACGATGGGGCTGCCGGGAGCTGTGCACAGCGGGCGTGTCACAGCGAATGCGCATGTTATCCCATGCTGAGAATTATTATCAATAAGCGCTTAGAGGGCGAGCAGCGCACTGTTCAGTGCCTCTTCCAGGCTCGCCTTGTAGCGCAGGTAATGCACCACCGACGGTTGCCGGTCGCCCAGCAGGGCGGAAAGATCCAGGTCGGTGATGTAGCAGGGATAGCGCTCTGCCTCGCTGCGCTGGGCGAGGATATGCCGGGCCACGCTGCTGAACAGGTTGTCGCCATATTCGAGTTCGGAGAATTCCCGGTGGTTGCAGTACAGGCTGATGTAGGCGCGCTGGCCACTGCCGGGTTCGACGATCGCCTGCACATCGTAGAACGGCTGGCTCACTTGCGTCAGTGGCGCGGGCCGTTGTTCCAGGCGCTGAGCGCGCAGTGGCGCGTCGGGCAGTAGCTGCTGGTAGATGATTTCCAGTGGTATCTGCGGGCTTTCCAGAGCCAGTGCGGCGTTGCGCCGGTACAGTAGCGACTGCAGAAAACGCTGCAGGGGTGCCAGCAGGCTGGATTCGTCATGGAACGGCGCCTGGGTGCGCCACACCGCACCATGCTCGTCGAGCACGGTGATCTGCGCCTGGGGATCCGCTTCGTGCAGGCGATAGAACACCTGAATGCAGGCGGGGCGCCCCGCGCTGAGAATCAGTGCCAGATCCTCACCTTCCAGAGCATTGCGGTCGAGGCGTAGCGGGTTGTATTCGGTTCGATCCTGGGCCAGGTGTTCGAGCAGTGCCGGCAGGTCATCCAGCGTGGTGTGGCGAACCTGGCCAGGCGTCAGGTCGAGCAGGTGATAGCGTCGGGTGATCTGCAGCAGGTAGCGCTGGCGATCGCCACTGTCGAGGCCGGTGATCAGCTCGCGCAACAGTTCCTCGACACGTTCGACGATGGTCGCAGAGCGATTGCGGCAGAAACAGCGCACATGCAGCTTGGGGCGCCCACCGCTGGCGGGCAGCGCGTTGAGCAGATCGGCGAAGCAGTCGAGCAGGGCATTGGGGCCCTCGTAACGCTCCACCAGCAGCTCGTTCCAGCTGTTGAGGGTAATCTGGTCGAGCGTCAGTACCAGGTTCTCGCGCACGCCGGAGTAACCCAGCGGATCCGTGCGTTCGCTGATCATGTGCAGGTTCATCTGGCTGTGTTGCTTGAGCGGGTCGACGCCGACGTTGACCAGCAATAGCACTGCCGTCGGTCGACGGGCGCGCAGCAGGGCGCTTTCCGGCACGCTGCCCAGCGGCATGGGCAGTGCCTGCGCCAGGCAGTTGAGCAGGTGGCTGAGTTCGAACTCACTGAGGTCGCTGGCGCCCGGGTGCAGCGCCAGGTGTGTGCTGCTGTCGATGACGCCGTTGCGGTGGCACCAGGCGAGCAGTTCGATCAGGCTGCGGGCCTGTCGCAGCGGCGCGAAATCCAGCCATTCCTGAGAGCCTAGGCTGCCATTGAACAGCGCCCAGCGGTCGCCCTTCGGTGTGGGGCAGTGCACCAGTGTCAGGGTGTCTTCGCCGAGATCCGGAGCGATGCCCGGGTTGATGAATTCCACCTTGCCGGCCCGACGTTCGAACGCCGCATACAGACGGCGGCCGAGTACGGCCAGCTCACGGCTATCAGGCTCCGCGTCGCCGGCCTGATTGCGCGCGAACAGGGACAGGAAGCGGTAGCTGTAGTTGAGTTCGTTGACCAGCGCTTGGCGTTCGGCGCTCACCTGGCGGACTTTCCACTGGCTACGGCTGTCGAGCATCACCAGTTGGCGCTCACCCCAGCCCCACTGGGCGGTCAGGCGTTCCAGCAGCAGGCGTTGCCAGCTCTTGGCACGGTTGCGCGGCGGTTTGCTGATCTTTTTGTTGACCTTCAGATACAGGCAGCGGCGCACCAGTTCCAGGCGCTCGGACTCGCCGCGTGCTTCGAGGTACTCCTCCAGTCGGCGGTAGATCAGGACGTAGGGATCGAGTTCGTCGAGATCCAGCTGGCCGTCGTACACCGACTGCTTGAAGCGCAGCGACAGGCACTCCAGTCGTGGATGCTCGCTGGCGTAGACCTCGGTGAGCAGCAGCTTGAGCACGGATTTGTACGGCGACTCGATGCCCTTGAACAGCTGCCACATGCCGGCGCCGATGAACTCGCCGGAGGGCACATGGGCCAGGTGGCCGAAGTCGATGACATCCTCGGCGCGAATGAATCGTTTGCTCAGCAGGGTCGCGGTAAACCGCTGGTAGCGGTGTTCGTCGACGGCGGGCACCAGCCACCAGAGCGGTGTGCGGCCGCCCAGCCAGATCGCCGTTCGGTAGAACTCGTCGAGCAGCAGAAAGTGCTGGGTGGTGCCGCAGTCATCCGAGGTGAGCCGGACTTCACGCTCGCCAGCACGAAAGCGCTCCGGGTCGATCAGGAAGAAGTGCGCCTCGGTGCCCTGGCCGGCGGCCCAGGTTTGCAGCAGGTCGCACTTGCGGCGCAGCTCGCTACGGGCATCAGCGCTGAGGTCGCTGGCATGGCAGACCCACAGATCCATGTCGCTTCGTTCGGCCTGTGCCACGGTGCCCAGGCTGCCCATCAGAAACAGACCGTGGATCGGTGTGGGCGTCGGGCCACGGGCCGGCTTGTAGGCGAAGGAGCGGGTCAGGCGCTGTGCTTCGGCGAGCAGCTCGGCGCTTGGCTCGAAGCCGCTGAGGCCGGCGGGCGTCTGTGCGCAAACGTAACCGGGCAGCAGAGGATGATTGACGTGAAACAGCAGCGGCAGCAGCGTGAGCACCTGTTGCTGGCGGCTCGACAAGGCCTGCATGGCGCGCTGCTGGCGACCGTGATTGACGGCCATGAAGCGCGCACGCAACTGGCTGAGCACCTTGCGGTCGATGCCGTCGTCGATATTGGGGCGCAGGGGCGGATGGCGCGTCATGCTCGGGCTCGGCCGGGTGATGAGCAAGACTACAGTCGTGCAGTGCCCTGTCGCAATCGTTCGCAGGAGAGAGGCCTGCCACCATCAGGGCGGCAGGCGCTGGTTCGGGTTCAGGCGGGTTGTGGGACGCTGAGAATGGCCCGCAGACTTTGTGCGTGCTCGGCCGCTTCATGACCCAGGCGGGTCAGGTAGCCGCCATCGCTGAGGCTGATCAGCCCCTTGTCGTGCAGACGCTCGGCGGCGGCGACTACGGATGGTGCTGCATCGTGGTGGATCTTCAATCCCTCCTGACCGTTGTCCAGATTGAACAGCAAAAGGATTTCCAGTTCGGCGACCAGTTCGGCGGTAAAGGCCATGGTGACTCCTGCCTGTTATTGTCGTGCACGGCATCGGCCGTGGGCTCCGGGGGTGTCTGGCGCCCCGCAGGCCAAGTGTAGTCAAGCCGGCGTCGGTTCGCTGGGGCATGCAGCCATCGAGCGAAAAATCTTCTGGTGGCGGGCAGTGGCCGCTGCCGGCTCAGTTTTCCTCGGGCAGTGTCGGCAGCGCACGCAGCGCCTGCTCATAACCTTCGGCATCGAAGGGACGATCCTCACGCAACATGGTGTCCACTTCATGAGCGAGCACCATGGCCATCATCTGCACGATCTCCTCGCGTTCGTAGCCCACCAGCGTCAGCTTGTTCAGCACCGATTGGGCGAAGGCCGGCTCGCCGGATTCCAGCTGATTCTCGATGGCCTGAACCAGTGTGTGCTCGGTGAAGGTTGCGTCGTCGTGCTCGTCGGCAGTGCTCATGTCGCAGATCCATGTGGCTGGAAAGAGCGGCCAGTTTGACAGCGCGCGTACTGGCTGGCCACGCGAAATGCCGTACGGCTCAATTTATTCCTATAATATGGGAGTTTGTTTCGCATATTGAGAATTGCTGAAAAGCCGATTAGAGTCCATCGCCAGGAGAGTCCCATGCCCGATAAAAACAACAATCAAGCACCTACGGGTGCCCAGGCGCTGTTCAGAGGCCTGGCCGTGATCGACGCCGTTGCCCAGGGTGCCAGCAGCCTGGTCGACATCGGCACGACCATCGGCTGCACGCGCAGCACCACGCATCGCCTGATTGCCGCCCTGGTACAGGCCGGCTACCTGCGTGCCATTGGCGGCAATGCCGGTGGCTATCAGCTAGGCCCCAAGCTTATCGAACTGGGCTACAAGGCCCGTGCGCAGATGCCCCTGGCGAACGTCGCGCGGCCCTATCTGGAGGCGCTGGCGCGGCTTACCCAGGACACCGTGCACCTGGGCGTACGTGACGATGGCGACGTGCTCTACATCGAGAAGCTGCCCAGCAGTCGCGGCCTGGAAATGCGTTCGCGGATTGGCTTGCGCATGCCGTTGGCACTGACCGGCATCGGCAAGTCGCTGATGCTCGATCTGCCCGAGGCGCAGTGGCTGGAGCTCTACGAACAGGGCCTGCAGCGGCGCGCCGGGCAGTCTGGTCTGCGTGAGGAGTTCACCCCGTGGGAGGAATTCCGCGGCCTGATGAGTGGCTATGCCGAAAGCGGTTTCAGCTTCGATCTGGAAGAGAACGAGCTGGGCGTGCGTTGCGTCGCCGCGCCGGTTCGCGACGCCAGTGGGCAGATCGTCGCCGCGCTGAGTGTCGCCAGCGCCATTCCCTACATGCCGGAGGCGCGTCTGCATGAGTTGCGCCCGGACGTGATCGCCTGTGCGGTCGCCATTTCCCGTGAACTGGGCTGGAGTGCTTCATGACCGACCGCCTCACGCCGACGCTGATCGCCCTGGACTGGGGCACCTCTTCATTGCGTGCCTATCTGCTGGGTGAGGCTGGCCGGGTGCTGGCCACGCAGAGCCGGCCGTGGGGCATTCAGCACACGCCCGATGGCGACTTCGCCCGTGCTTATGAAGAGCTGGTCGGTGACTGGTACCGCCAGTGGCCGGGCTTGCCGGCGCTGGCGTGCGGCATGATCGGCAGCCGCCAGGGCTGGCACGAAGTGCCCTATGCACTGTGTCCGGCCAACGTCAGCGATCTGGTCGAGGGGCTGCTGGCCCTGGACACTGCCTGTGGCACCTTGCATATGGTGCCTGGCGTGCTCGAAGCCAGTGCGCTGCCCAATGTGATTCGCGGTGAAGAGACCCAGGTGTTCGGCGCTCTGCAACTGGCGCCCGAACTGCGCGACAACGCCTTGTTGGTGCTGCCTGGCACCCATAGCAAATGGGTCACGGTGCGCGACGGCGCGATCGACCATTTCACCACTCATATGACTGGCGAGCTGTTCGCGGTCTTGCGTGACCATTCGATTCTCGGCCGGCCGGCTCGTGAGCAGGGCAGTGAACGCAGCGATGAGGCTTTCTTTCGTGGCCTCGACGCGGCCCGGCAAAGCGCTGCGGAAGGTGTTTCCGGGCGCCTGTTCAGCACCCGCAGCCTGCTGCTCACCGAGCGCCTGACGGCGGGTGAAAGCCTGGATTACCTCTCCGGGCTGCTGATCGGCGAGGAGCTGCGCAGTGTGCTCGCCAGTATCAAGGAGGATGAGTGCCCACCGTTGGTGCTTATTGGTGACGCGCACCTTTGCGAGCGTTATCGCCTGGCCCTGACGCGCTTCGGTGTCGCCTCCGTGCGTACCCTGGAAAACGCCGGTGTCGCAGGCCTCTGGTACCTGGCCTGCGCCGCCGCCCTGGTCATCGCAACGCCTACCCCCGTTTCGAGGAGTGCCCTGCATGTCTGATACCTATCTGCAGCAACTGCCGCTGATCGCCATCCTGCGCGGCGTCACACCCCAAGAGATCGTACCGGTCGGCCTGGCGTTGTACGAAGCCGGCTTCCGGCTGATCGAGATTCCGCTGAATTCGCCGCAACCCTTGCAGAGCATCGGCTTGCTGGCGGCTGAGCTGGGTGATCGCGCGCTGATCGGGGCCGGCACCGTGCTCAGCACCCGGCAGGTCGAGGAAGTGGCGCAAGCCGGTGGGCGGCTGGTCGTATCGCCCAACTGCAACCCCGAGGTGATTCGTGCCACGCGCCATGCCGGGCTGTTCAGCTCGCCTGGCGTGGCCACACCAAGTGAAGGCTTCGCCGCGCTGGAGGCGGGCGCCCAGGTGCTCAAGCTGTTTCCCGCCGAGCAGTTCAACCCGTCGATCGTCAAGGCGTGGCGTGCGGTGTTCTCGCGGGACATACCCCTGCTGCCGGTCGGTGGCATCACGCCTGCCGGTATGGCGGCCTATGTCGAAGCGGGCGCCAGTGGTTTCGGCCTTGGCTCGGCGCTGTACAAGCCAGGCATGAGTGCAACCGAGGTCGGCGCGAACGCCGCAGCCTTCGTGACCGCCTGGAGAGCAACGCAACACTGAGATCCGCTGCACCCGATCAACATGACAGCCGTACTCGACAATAATAAAAGGAGAGCTCGTTATGCTCGTTAACCATGCACCTCGCATGTCGCATTCCTCCACCCTCGGCAAGCTGCTGAGCCGCGCCGGTTGCAAGCTGGCCGCACTGACCCTGGCGCTAGGCCTGGCCATGCCAGCGATGGCCGCCGAATGGCCGAGCCGTCCGGTGAGCATCATCGTGCCGGCTGGCGCGGGCGGTGGTTCCGACGGTACCGCGCGGATCCTGTCCAAGTACCTCAAGCAGGAGCTGGGGCAGCAGTTCAACGTCATCAACCTGGGGCAGGGCGGTGGCGTGGTCGGCATCCAGAGGATCATCAGTTCCAAGGCCGACGGCTACACCCTGGGCATTCTGTTCAACTATGCCCACTACAAGGAAATGGGTCAGGCCGACTTCAAGGCCAGCGATTTCACCCCCATCGGCCAGTACAACTTCGACCTGGCCGGTTTTCAGGTCAACACCGACTCCCCCTTCACCAGCCTGCGTCAGGCGCTCGATGCGCTGAAAGCCGATCCCGCCAAGTACACCATCGCCTGCGCCGGCGGTTGTGGCGGTTCGTGGCCGATGGCCGTGGCCGGGCTGCTGGATGCCTGGCAGGTCGACCTGCAGAAGATTCGCATGATTCCTGGTCAGGGCGCCGCTGCGGCAATGCAGGATCTGGCTGCCGGTGGCGTCGACTTCGTGCCGTGCTCGCTGCCCGAGGCCGATGCGCTGCTGCGTTCCAACAAGGTGCGCAGCCTCGCGGTATTCGGTTCCGAGCGTCAGGCCGCCTACCCGGACGTGCCGACTCTGAAAGAAGAAACCGGCCTGGATCTGGAGCTGGGTTCGTTCCGTGCCCTGGTAGCGCCTGCCGGCCTGCCGGACGACATCAAGGTCAAGCTCGAAGCGACCCTGGAGAAGATCTACAACGACCCCGAATGGCGCAAGGAAATGGAAGCCCGAGGTTTCCGTCCGCAATGGCGCAGCGCCGAAGCTTTCGGTGAGTACCTGGAACAGCACACTCGTGATGTCCAGGCGCTGATCGGCAAGCTCAACCCGTAATCGCCATGGCACTCGCCTGCCGCTAGGGCAGGTGGGTGCAGCGGCTGATCGACAGGAGCGCACAGCATGAAATTCAGTGATATCGCCCTCGGGGTATTTTTCACCCTGCTCGGCCTGGGTGTTCTGCTCAGCGGCCAGCAGATGAAAGTCTCGCCGTTCTTTCAATACGGTGCGGGTTTCTTCCCGTCCATCATCGGTGGCCTGCTGGCGCTCTGTGGCGTGATCCTGCTGGCCAAGGGCGTTCGTCTGGCGCGCAGCCAGGATGGCGGCGGCTTCTGGCTGGCGCAGGCCGGCCCGTGGCTGCGCGATCGCGAGCGGCTGATCAACATCCTGCTGGTGCCGCTGCTGGTGGGCGCCTTCATTACCGTCATCGAAACCCTGGGCTTCATTCTCTGCTCGGTGTTGCTGATCGGTGTGCTCTGCCAGCGTTTCAGCGGTCGACCACTGCTGTCCTGGGTCACCGCCGTGCTGGCGACCCTGTTCCTCTACCTGTTCTTCCAGCAGGTGATGAGCGTGCAACTGCCCATGGGCCTTCTCACCGATTATCTAGGGGGCTGACCGTGGACGCGATAATCAATGCCTTCGGCATGGTGATGACCTTCGAAGTCCTGGCGGTGATGATGGTCGCCGCTATCTACGGATTGTTCGTCGGTGCCATTCCCGGCCTTACCGCGACCATGGCGGTGGCGCTGATGGTACCGGTGACCTTCTTCATGGATCCGGTGCCGGCTATTGCCGCCATCGTCACCATGGCGGCCATGGCGATCTTCGCCGGTGACCTGCCTGCGGTGTACATGCGCATGCCGGGTACGCCCGCCTCGGCGGCTTATACCGAACCCTGCTATGGCCTGGCGCAGCGTGGCCTGGGCGAATACGCCCTGAGCATGAGTGCGATCAGCTCGGCCATTGGCGGCACTATCGGCGTGTTGGCGCTGATCCTGTTCGCGCCGTTCCTGGCCGAATTCGCCCTCAACTTCAGCTCCTTCGAATATTTCTGGCTGGCCTGCATGGGCCTGACCGCGGCCATCGCGGTGTCCGACAGTTCGCCCGTCAAGGGCGCCGTCTCGCTGCTGCTCGGTTTACTGGTGGCCAGCGTGGGGCTGGATCCGGTATCCGGCGAGGCACGCTTCACCTTCGGCAATGCCGATCTGCTCGGTGGCCTGGGTTTCATCCCGGTGATCATTGGCCTGTTCGCCGTGGCGGAAATCCTGCGCTTCTGCACCCGCAACAGCCGCGTCGGCAACTCCCGGCAGGCAGCGCTGGTGGCGCAGAAGCCGATGCTGCTGCAGGCGCTGCGCGATATCTTCAAATACAAGGCGGGCGTCGGTCAGGGCTCGGTAGTCGGGGTTCTGGTGGGGATTCTGCCGGGGGCGGGGGCCGATGTCGCTGCGTACATTTCCTACGCCATGTCGAAGCGCGCGGCGGCCAAGCGCACCACGCCGGACGAGGTCAGCATGGCCAAGATCGTCCCGGCCACGGCGGCCAACAACGCGGCGGTGGGTGGCAGTTTCATCCCGGCCACGGTGTTCGGCATTCCCGGTGATTCGCTGACCGCCATCGTCATCGGCGTGCTGTTCATGAAGGGGCTGAATCCGGGGCCGACGATCTTCACCGAGAACGCCGACATGATCAACGCGGTGTTCCTGGCGTTCCTGCTGGCCAACATCATGCTGATCCCCTTCGGCTTTCTCGCCATCAAGCTGTTCAAGCGCGTGCTGCAGGTACCGCAGAGCATCCTCATGCCGGTGATCCTGGCGTTCTCCATCGTCGGCGCCTTCGCCGTGGAAAACAGCCTGTTCGCCATCGTCACCATCCTGGCCTTTGGCATCGTCGGTTTCCTTATGGAGGAGAACGGTTTCCCGTTGGCGCCGATGATTCTCGGCATCGTCCTCGGGCCCATGTTCGAAGAAACCTTCATCACTTCGATGATGCGCGCCCAAGGCGATCTGATGGTGTTCTTCGAACGCCCGGTTTCCCTGACGCTGGCCATCATCACCCTGTCGCTGTGGATGTTGCCGCTGCTGCTGCGCCTATTGAAGCGTCGCGCCGGCCTCACCCCTCAATCTCCAGCCACTCCCAAAGAGGAATGCACCCAATGAACTTCAACGACCTGCGCGGCAAGCGCGTACTGATCACCGGCTCCACGCTGGGTATCGGCCTGGCCACTGCCCGTGCCTTCGCCAAACTCGGCGCCCATGTCGGCATCACCGCACGCAACACGCCGGCCAATCTCGACGCCCTGCTCAGCGAACTGTCGGCCGATGGCGGCCAGGCCGCGTTCTTTGCTGGCGACCTTGGCAAGACCGACGTCTGCGTGGCTACCGTCGCGGCTTTCGTCGAACGCTTCGGCGGCATCGACGTGCTGATCAACAACGCCGGTGCGCTGCTCGAGCGCCGTGGCCTGGAAAGCATCGACGACGCCTTCTTCGATGCCATGACCGACGTCAACCTGCGCTCGGCACTGATGGTCACCCGCGAAGCCATTCCCCATCTGCGTGCCTCGGCCAAGGCCAGTGGGCAGAGCGCTGCGGTGATCACCACTGGCTCGATCGCCGCTCATGGCGGTGGTGGCCCAGGCGCCAGCCTTTACGCGGCGGCCAAGGCCTGGCTGCACAACATCCAGCGCAACTGGGTGCGTGAATTCACCCCGGCCAATATCCGCTTCAACATCGTCTCGCCGGGCACCGTGGATACCGCCTTCCACGCCGACAAGGACGACGCCGCGCGCGCTGCGGTCAGCACCACCATCCCCATGGGCCGTTTCGGCACACCGGAGGAAATGGCGCCGTCGTATCTGTTTCTTGCCTCGCACGCCTGCAGTGGCTACATCACCGGCCAGGTGCTCGATGTCAACGGCGGGCAGGCCATGCCATGAGCGCGCCGGTCGCTTTCGCCCCAGGGGTGCTGAGCTATGGCACGCCTATCGGCCTGGAGCAGGCGAGGCATATCGCGGCGGCGGCAGAGTGGGAGGCGCGTGCCAATGGCTGGCCGATGGTGATCGCCGTGGCCGATAGCGGCGGGCACCTGGTGCTGTTGCACAAGCTCGATGAGGCTGCCCTGGGCAGTGTCGAGGTGGCGATCAAGAAGGCGTCCACCGCTGCGCTGTTCAAGCGTTCGACCAAGGGTTTCGAAGAGACCCTGGCCACCGGCGGTGCGGCATTACGCCTGTTGTCGATGCACAACGCCATTCTGCTGGAAGGTGGCGTGCCGCTGGTGCAGGGCGGCAAGGTCATCGGCGCTATCGGGGTATCGGGCATGCACCCGACCCAGGACGGGCAGGTGGCACTGGCGGGAGCCGCCGCGCTGGAGTAGCTACAGCGCCCGCGCATGCAAGGTGCGCGGGCGTACTGATACGTCAACAGACTCTAGTCGCGGTTGGCGATCTTCTGCAGGTTTTCGTGGATCTTGAACAGCACGATCATCAGCTCGCACCAGATACGCGCGGCGATGGCGCCACCGATCAGCGTGCCGAGGCCGCCGAGGAAGCTGCCGTAACTGCTGAACATCATCGTCAGGCCGCTGATCGCCACGCTGAGCAGCAATAGCCAGTAGACGAAAGTGATGATTTTCGGGGTGAGCATCGCGTCGAAGAAGAACAGATTCTTCATGGTGTAACTCCAGTCCATGGTGGGGGTTTCCGGGCGGTATCGGTGCCCGCATGCGGCGCAGCGAGCGCTCGAGGCGGCAGAGTAGCAGGCCAGAGCGGCTGCAGCCAGTTAGCGGGAAGTAGTCGTGGCAAAGCCTCGTGAATGGCGTTAGCGTGCTCATCCCGGCTGTCTATCAGAGGATACCAATCCATGCTCAGGCTTCATGGTTTCGCGGTCAGCAATTACTACAATATGGTCAAGCTCGCCCTGCTGGAAAAGGGCCTGCCGTTCGAGGAAGTGGAGGTCTACGCATCCCGTGATGAATCCTTCCTCTCCATCAGTCCGCGCGGCAAGGTGCCGGTATTGCAGACCGACGAGGGCTATATCAGCGAGACCTCGGCGATCCTCGAATACCTCGAAGCATTGGGGCAGGGCGTCGCACTGTTGCCTGAAGGTGCTTTCGCCCAGGCCCGGGTTCGTGCCCTGGCCAAGCACATCGAGCTGTACATCGAGTTACCGGCCCGTGCCTGCTATGCCCAGGCCTTCTTCGGTATGCAGGTAGACGCGGCGATCCTCAAGAAAAGCCGCGACGAACTGCTGGGCGGCATCGATTCGCTCAGGCGTCTGGGGGCGTTCTCGCCCTATGTGGCGGGCGACAGACTGACCCTGGCCGATCTGTACTTCCTGTACAGCATCGACCTGGCTGCTGCCGTTGCGCACAAACTGTTCGAGATCGACCTGCTGGCGGAACTCCCGCAAGCCAGGGCGCTGCTCGAGCGCTTTGCCAGCAGCCCCAACGTGCAGCGCATCGCTGCCGACAAGGAAGCGGCGGTGGGCCCTTTCATGGCCCACATGCAGGCGCGCTTGAAGGGCTGATCAGCCAGCGGCGAAACGGGTCAGTGCTTCGCCGGTGAGGCGGTAGCCGATCCACTCGTTCTGGGGGTTGGCGCCGATGGAGTCGTAGAAGTCGATGGCTGGCTGATTCCAGTCCAGCACTGACCACTCGAAGCGACCGCAGCCACGCGCCACCGCCAGTTTGGCCAGGTGGCGCAACAGCGCCTTGCCGGCGCCGACGCCGCGTTGCTGCGGGGTGACGTAGAGGTCTTCCAGGTACAGGCCGTGCTTGCCCAGCCAGGTCGAGTAATTGAAGAAGTACACTGCGTAGCCGATGGGCTCGCCGTCCCGCTCGCAGATCAGGCCGTGGGCGCTGCTGCCCTCCGCGAACAGGCTGTTCTCGATACCGGCGACGTCGGTCTTGACCTCGTGCTCGGCCTTTTCGTAGATGGCCAGATCGGTGATGAAGCGCAGGATCAGGGCGGCGTCTTCACGCACCGTGGGGCGAATGTTGAGTGGCATCTAGGTCTTCCAGAGGGAATGGATCGTTTATCGCGTTGTTGCGTCAGCTGGCAGGCTCGTCAGAAAGCGCTCGACGGCCTCGCGTGAATCCAGACGCAGATAATGGCGGTGAGCCGGTGCGTTGCGCATTTCGTCACCGTAACGTTGCCGGTAGGTGGCATGGCGCGTCCAGGCCCAGGCCAGAATCGACTGCTCGGGTTTGACGCTGAACAGATTGCTCCAGCGTTCGCGGTTGCCATTCCAGAGCGGCTTGCGCAACGCGATGCGTTTCAGGGTACGTGGCAGCAACTGACGCATCACCGCCGCCCTGGGCAGGTCAAGCCAGATCACCGTATCCGCCTGCTCCAGGATCTGCGGGCGTACCACGGAATAATTACCTTCCACTACCCAGCCGTCACCTTGCAGGGCATCGGCCACCGCCTGCTGGAACTGCTCCGCGGGCAATGGTTGCCAGTCAGGCTGGTGATACAGCGCATCCAGCTCCACATGGCGATAGCTCAGGCGCTGCGCTAACCGGCGCGACAGCGTGGTCTTGCCCGCACCGGAGCAGCCGACCACCGAGATACGCCGGCCGGGTGTCCAGGTTTGCATTCAGCGCGAAGCGAGCAAGGCTTTGCCGCGCTCCACGGCCAGGCGTACCTGGCGCGGTGCGGTGCCGCCGATATGGTCACGGGCGTTGACCGAGCCTTCCAGGGTCAGTACGGCGAACACCTCCTGCTCGATCTGGTCGCTGAACTGGCGCAGCTCTTCGAGGCTCATCTCGGCCAGATCCTTACCGCTGTCCACGCCGTACTTCACCGCATGGCCGACGATTTCGTGGCAGTCGCGGAAGGGCAGGCCCTTGCGCACCAGGTAGTCGGCCAGGTCGGTGGCGGTGGAGAAACCACGCAGCGCCGCCTCGCGCATGATGGCGTGCCTGGGCTTGATCGCCGGAATCATGTCGGCGAAGGCACGCAGCGAGTCGCGCAGGGTGTCGGCGGCGTCGAACAGTGGTTCCTTGTCTTCCTGGTTGTCCTTGTTGTAGGCCAGCGGCTGGCCCTTCATCAGGGTCAGCAGGCCGGTCAGCGCACCGAACACGCGGCCGGTCTTGCCACGTACCAGCTCGGGTACGTCCGGGTTCTTCTTCTGCGGCATGATCGAGGAGCCGGTGCAGAAACGATCCGGCAGATCGATGAACTGGAACTGGGCGCTGGTCCACAGCACCAGCTCTTCCGAGAAGCGCGACAGGTGCATCATCGCCACGGCGGCAGCGGCGCAGAATTCGATGGCGAAATCGCGATCCGACACACCGTCCAGGGAGTTGCCGCCCACGGCGTCGAAACCCAGCAGCTTGGCGGTGATTTCACGCTGGATCGGGTAAGTGGTGCCCGCCAGCGCGGCGCTGCCCAGCGGCATGCGGTTGGTGCGCTTGCGGCAGTCGACCAGGCGCTCGTAGTCGCGGCTGAGCATTTCGAACCAGGCCAGCAGGTGGTGGCCGAAGGTCACCGGCTGTGCGGTCTGCAAGTGAGTGAAGCCAGGCATGATGGTTTCGGCTTCACGCTCGGCCTGCTCCAGCAGGCCCTGCTGCAGGCGGGTGATCTCAGCGAGGATCAGGTCGATTTCGTCACGCAGCCACAGGCGGATGTCGGTCGCCACCTGGTCGTTGCGCGAGCGTCCGGTGTGCAGCTTCTTGCCGGTCACGCCGATGCGGTCGGTCAGGCGGGCCTCGATGTTCATGTGCACGTCTTCCAGATCGACGCGCCAGTCGAAGCTGCCGGCCTCGATCTCGCTCTGGATCTGCTTGAGGCCGTCGATGATCGCATCGCGCTCGGCATCGGTCAGCACGCCCGCCTTGGCCAGCATGGTGGCGTGGGCGATGGAACCCATGATGTCGTGGCGATACAGGCGCTTGTCGAATTCCACCGAGGCGGTGAAACGGGCGACGAAGGCGTCGACGGGCTCGCTGAAGCGGCCGCCCCAGGACTGATTGGTTTTTTCGATGCTCATGGTCTGACTCGGCTGTATGCAGGTGCGGACGGGCCGGAAGTTTCCGGCACGACGGAAAAGTCCGCTGATGATAACAGACACGTCGGCCTGCGCAGCGGCTCGGGCGAGTGTTGGCTGGATCACAATTTCATCAGCAGTAACGCATTTCGGTGGGTTATTTCGTCCGCTTGCGATGGGGTCTCTTGCCGGCTCCGAGGCGCGCGCGGAAACTGCGGCGATGAACAGGAATCGCAAGACCTCGCCCCCCACCGCCGCCGACGATTTCTTCGTGCCGGAACTGTGTCAGCCCGAGGCGCTGCTCAGCACCGTGCTGCTCGCGGAGTTGCTGGTGCTCGTGCTGGTGCTCGCCGAGCCGATGCTGCCCGGTTTCGACTGGGTGCGCCTGGCGCTGACCTCGCTGTTCGTGCAGTGGATCGTACTGTTGGCGTCGGCGCTGCTGTGCCGCTTGCGGCCGCTGCTCGCACGGCTGCAGGCCATGTGGGCCGGAGCGGCATGCTGCGCCCTGGTTGTCGGCCTGACCCTGGGTTGTACGGCGGTCGCCGATTACTACGACCTCGGCGGGCCGCTGCCCCACGATGGCGAGGTGAACCTCTATCTGCGGCACGCCTTGATCAGCCTGATCATGTCGGCGCTGCTGCTGCGCTATTTCTACCTGCAGAGCCAGTGGCGACGCCAGGAGCAGGCCGAATTGCGTGCGCGCATCGAATCGCTGCAGGCGAGGATCCGCCCGCATTTCCTGTTCAACAGTTTGAACAGCATCGCCAGCCTGGTTGTCACAGATTCTGCTAGGGCAGAACAGGCGGTGCTGGATCTTTCCGACCTGTTCCGGGCAAGCCTGGCCAGGCCCGGTAGTCTCGTAAGCTGGAACGAGGAACTGGAGCTGGCGCAGCGCTACCTGTCGATCGAGCACTATCGGCTCGGCGAGCGACTACAGTTGCAGTGGGAAGTTGATGATGTACCCGCTGATTTACCCATTCCCCAGCTGACTCTGCAGCCGCTGCTGGAGAATGCCTTGATCTACGGTATCCAGCCACGTATCGAAGGGGGACTGGTGCAGATATCAGCCAATTACATCGATGGCGTATTCCATCTCAGCGTCAGCAACCCATACGAGGACGGTGGCATGCCTCTGGCCTCGCGCGGAACCCATCAGGCGCTGGCCAATATCGACGCACGTCTTGCGGCACTTTTCGGTTCGCAAGCCAATCTCAGCGTGGAACGTCGTGATGGCCGTCACTACACCCGTCTACGCTACCCATGTGCAAGACCCATGCAGGAAGCCAGATCATTATGAATGTCTTGATCGTCGATGACGAACCCCTTGCCCGAGAGCGCTTGAGCCGCATGGTTGCCGCGCTGGAGGGTTATCGTGTTGTCGAGCCCTCTGCGAGCAATGGTGAAGAGGCACTCGCTCTGGTCGAGAGCCTCAAGCCCGATGTCGTGCTGCTCGATATCCGCATGCCGGGCCTCGATGGCCTGCAAGCCGCAGCCCGGCTCTGCGAGCGCGAAGCACCGCCTGCAGTGATCTTCTGCACGGCTCATGATGAGTTTGCCATAGAGGCGTTCGAGGTCAGTGCCGTAGGCTATCTGGTCAAACCGGTACGCCCCGAGCACCTCGAGAAAGCGCTGAAAAAGGCCGAGCGCCTCAACCGCGTGCAACTGGCTGCGCTCACCCGCCCTGCCGCGGAAAGCGGTGTCGGCCCGCGCAGCCATATCAGCGCCCGCACCCGCAAAGGTATCGAGCTGATCCCGTTGGATCACGTGATCTACTTCATCGCCGACCACAAGTACGTGACCCTGCGTCACGAGGGTGGCGAGGTGCTGCTGGACGAGCCGCTCAAGGCGCTGGAGGACGAATTTGGTGATCGCTTCGTGCGCATCCACCGCAACGCTCTGGTGGCCCGTGAGCGCATCGAGCGGCTGCAGCGCACGCCGCTCGGGCACTTCCAGCTCTACCTCAAGGGGCTCAATGGCGATGCGCTCGTGGTCAGCCGCCGTCATGTGGCGGGGGTGCGTAAGCTGATGAACCACATCTAGGATAGGGCGAAGGGTCGCAGGAGGCTTCGGGCTGGCGACCCGAGAGCCTGTTATCATCGGTGGCAATTGGTTTTCTGGAATTGTCCCATGCCCCGCGAAATCCGCATCGCTACTCGCAAGAGCGCCCTGGCCCTGTGGCAGGCCGAACACGTCAAGGCACGTCTCGAACAGGCCCATCCGGGGCTACAGGTGAGCCTGGTGCCGATGGTCAGTCGCGGCGACAAACTGCTCGACGCGCCGCTGGCGAAGATCGGTGGCAAGGGATTGTTCGTCAAGGAGCTGGAAACCGCGCTGCTGGAAAACCAGGCCGACATCGCCGTGCATTCGATGAAGGACGTGCCCATGGATTTCCCCGAAGGCCTGGGCCTGTACTGCATCTGCGAGCGCGAAGACCCGCGCGATGCCTTCGTCTCCAACCATTTCGACAGCCTCGATACGCTCCCTGTCGGCAGTGTGGTCGGCACTTCCAGCCTGCGCCGCCAGGCGCAACTGCTGGCTCGTCGTCCCGATCTGAAAATCCAGTTCCTGCGCGGCAACGTCAACACCCGTCTGGCCAAGCTGGATGCCGGTGAGTACGACGCCATCATTCTCGCCGCTGCCGGGCTGATTCGTCTGGGCTTCGAAGCGCGTATCCGCGACTCCATCAGCGTCGAACAGAGCCTGCCAGCGGGCGGTCAGGGAGCGGTCGGTATCGAGTGCCGGGTCGACGATATCGAACTGCAGGCGTTGCTGGCGCCACTCAATCACAGCGAAACCGCGCTGCGGGTCAGCGCCGAACGGGCCATGAACAAGCGCCTGAACGGCGGCTGCCAGGTGCCTATTGCCTGCTATGCGATTCTCGAAGGCGAGCAGCTGTGGTTGCGCGGCCTGGTCGGCGAACCGGATGGCAGCCGTTTGCTGCGTGCCGAGCAGCGCGGTGTCGCAGAGGATGCCGAGCGCCTGGGCGTCGAAGTGGCCGAAGCCTTGCTGGTTCAAGGTGCAGGCACGATCCTGCAGGCCATTTACGGCGAGGCCGCTGTCGAGTGAGTGGCTGGCGCCTGCTGCTGACACGTCCTGAGCAGGAATGCCAGGCGCTGGCCGCGGCCCTCGGCAAAGACGGCATCCGTGGCGTCTGCCTGCCGCTGTTGAGCATCGAACCTCTGCCGGAAACCCCGCAGCAAAGCGCAATCATCTGTGAACTGCACCGCTACACGGCGGTGATCGTGGTGAGCAAACCGGCTGCCCGTTTCGGCCTCGACCTGCTCGATCGTTACTGGCCGCAGCCCCTTTCCGATCAGCCCTGGTTCAGCGTTGGCGCAGGAACCGGGCAGATTCTCGCTGATTACGGGCTACCGGTATCCTGGCCGAGCGGCGGGGACGACAGCGAGGCCTTGCTGGCGTTGCCCGAGCTGCAGGCGGCTCTGCAGGAAGCCCTGTTTCCGCGGGTGCTGATCATTCGTGGCGAAGATGGCCGCACATTGCTCGCCGAGCGCTTGCAGAGCCAGGGCGTCGAGGTCGACTTTCTGCCAGTCTATCGTCGCGTGCTGCCGGATTACCCTGCCGCTACCCTGCAGAGACTATTACAGGTGGAACGCCTGAATGGGCTGGTGGTCAGCAGTGGGCAGGGCCTGATGCATCTGCGCCAGCTGGCGATGGATGACTGGTTACGGCTGGCGCAACTACCCTTGTTCGTACCGAGTCCGCGAGTTGCCACCATGGCCCGCGAACTGGGTGCGCTGAATGTTGTGGATTGTCGTGGTGCTGATACCGCGGCGTTGTTGGCGGCCTTGCGTGCGCAGGCTTCGCCCGACTTGTGAAGCAAAGGATGGATACGTGAGCGAAGCGACTACCCCGAAAGAGCAGGAGCAGCCTGTACAACCCGCCCTCGAATCTTCTCCGGTTGCCGGTGAAGCCAGGCCCGCCTCACGGGGCTCTGCACTGGCGGCGGTGGCCCTGTTGGTCGGTGCGATCGGCGTCGCTGTCGGTGGCTGGAGTGTCTGGCAACTGCGAACCCTGGAGACCGGAGCGCAGCAGCAGTCAGGCCAGCTAGAAGAGGCACGCAGCCAGACTCAGGCGCTGTCGCAACGTACCAACAGCCTGAGCGAGCGTTTCGAACAACTGCCGACGGTGCAGGAGCTCGAAGAACGTCGCCGTCTGGTCGCCCAGTTGCAGGGTGACCAGCAATTGCTCAACCAGCGTCTGGAAACCGTGCTCGGCGCCAGCCGTCAGGACTGGCGCCTGGCCGAAGCCGAGCACCTGCTGCGCCTGGCCAGTCTGCGGTTGTCGGCGCTGCAGGACACCAACAGCGCCACCGCGCTGGTGCAGGCGGCCGACGAGA
This sequence comes from Phytopseudomonas daroniae, assembly GCF_004327285.1. Taxonomy (GTDB): domain Bacteria; phylum Pseudomonadota; class Gammaproteobacteria; order Pseudomonadales; family Pseudomonadaceae; genus Aquipseudomonas; species Aquipseudomonas daroniae. The sequence goes on along the minus strand of NZ_QJUI01000001.1, from coordinate 299,428 downwards.
TTCTCCGCGACCAGGATGACCCGGCGGCGTTCGCAGCCCGCGAGCAGTTGGCCAAGAGCCTGGAGGCGCTGCGCTCGACCGACAACCCGGATCGTACCGGGCTGTTCCTGCAACTGGCTGCCCTGCGCGAGCAGGCATCGCAACTGAACTCGCTGAACCCCAAGTTCGTCGCCGATGGTGGTGTGCTCGGCGAACTGGCTGCAGACAGCGAGCCAGGCACCTGGTGGAGCCACGGCCTGCAGACGCTGTCGCAGTATTTCCGCCTGGATTTCAATGCCGATCAGAACGTGCGCCCGCTGCTCGCCGGACAGAGTCTGACCCAGGTGCGCCTGGCCCTGAGCCTCGCGCTCGAGCAGGCGCAATGGGCGGCGCTGCATGGCGAGACCCAGGTCTATCGTCAGGCGCTGCAACAGGCTGGCGAGGTGCTGGACGCCAACTTCAATCGTGACAACCCGGACAGCCGTGCCCTGCGCACGCGGGTCGGCGAGTTGGTCGACAAGCCCATCGAAATCGAGGTGCCCGAGCTGACCCAGTCGCTCAATGCGGTGCAGGCCTACATCGAGCACAAACATTCGGCACGTGAACGTCTGAAGGATGCGCCGAGCGATGAGGCACTCGGCAACGAGGAGGGGCGTCCATGAAGCGCGTTTACCTGCTGCTGCTCGCCCTGGTGGTGATCGGTGGGCTGGCGCTGCTTGGCCTGGCCATCTCCGAGCACAAGGGCTATGTGCTGTTCGCCTACCAGGGTTTCCGCTACGAATCGACCCTGTGGGCATTCGTGCTGCTGATCGTGGCGGTCTGGCTGGCGCTCTGGCTGTTGCGCCTGGTCGTTCGCGCGTTGCTGACTTCGCTCGGGCTGGTCAATCCATGGTCGCGCCTGCACCGTGAACGGCGTGTGCGCAGTGCATCCGAGCATGGCTTTCAGGAGCTGATCGAGGGTCGCTGGGCCAAGGCCCAGACACACCTGAGCCGGATTGCACGGAACGAGCCACGACCACTGATTCACTACCTCGGCGCCGCGCGCGCTGCCCACAATCTTGAGCACTACGAAGAGAGCGATGCGTTGCTGGCCGAGGCGCTGGAACGTCAGCCGAACGCCGAGCTGGCCATCGCTTTGACCCATGCCGAACTGCAGTTGGCGCGTGGGCAAGTCGAAACGGCCCAGGAAACCCTGCTGGTGATGCATGAGCGTCATCCACGCAACCCGCAGGTTCTGCGTCAATTGCAGCAGTTGTATGTGCTGCGCGGTGATTGGCATGCACTGTTGAAATTGCTGCCGGTACTGCGCAAGGAAAAAGCCCTGGGCCCCGCCGAGCTGATGGCGCTGGAGCGCCGTGCCTGGCGCGAGTATCTGACGGACATCGACCTGAACGCTGCCGATGAAAGCGCACTGCCTTCTCTGGCGCAGGCCTGGGAGCGACTGTCTCCCAACCTGCGCGGTGAGCCCGAGCTGCTTGCCGTGTATGCCGATCGCCTGCGCATGCTGGGGGCCGAGCCCGGTGCCGAGGAACTGCTCAACAAAGCGCTGAATCGCGAGTACGACAGCCGCCTGGCGCGCCTTTATGGTCTGCTGCACGGTCGCGACCCGGCCAGGCAGCTGCAGGCTGCCGAGGGCTGGCTGAAACAGCATCCCGATGATGCTGGGCTGCTGCTGACTCTGGGCCGGCTGAGCTTGCAAAACCAGCTGTGGGGCAAGGCCCGGGAGTACTTCGAGAGCAGCCTGACGTTCGAGCGTCATCCGGAAACCTGTGCCGAGCTGGCACGACTGCTCGCGCAGTTGGGTGAGGTAGAACGCAGTAACCGTTTGTTTCAGGAAGGCCTTGGTCTGCTCGACCGTCGCCTGAGCGGTCAGGTCGCCAGCGTTCCCGCCGTACCGCCCGCTGATCCGCAGTACGCGGGTGTCGGCAGCTAGTCGTTTTTCCCTGCGCCGGCCCCTGGTCGGCGTTTATGACGAGCTGTCTTGAAGGCTTGGGTGGTCGAGCATAACCTGAGTCGAAATGAGTGGTCGGACTGCCATGCGAATCATGCTAGTGTCCAGACTCGGCTGCGCGTTCAGGGATCGAGGCGTGATGCTTTCGTCGTTGTCGGTGCACGAGCAGGGCTCACACCAAAACGGCAGCAGAGGAATACTGCCGATAGGGCGGTCAGCCAGCTTCCGATTCGCAGTGGCGACAATTTGCTGAACGATAGTCGTTGCCCGAATGCCTATAGGAAATACCGATAAGGGAGGAAGATCACCATGCTCGAAAGTTGCCAGAATGCACAGGAGCGATGGGGCGGCGTACACCTGTTGATCGATCGCTGGTTGCAGGAACGCGCGGAACTGATCAAGGCCTACGCAGCCATCGATGATGTCAGCGACAAGGCCGTCATGCAGCGTTTCTGCGAAATCCTCGTCGACTACGTTTCCGCCGGGCATTTCGAGGTTTACCAGCAGCTCACCGAAGAGGCTCGAGCGTTCGGTGACCAGCGCGGTCTTGAGCTGGCCAAACAGATCTATCCGCGCCTTGAAGTGATCACTGAAGCCGCACTGACGTTCAATGATCGCTGTGATGAAGGCGATTGTGGTGACATCGAGGCAGTCAGTGCCGAACTCAAGCGCCTTGGTCAGATGCTGCACGAGCGTTTCGAGCTCGAAGACTGTCTGATCGAAGTGTTGCACACCGCCCACAAGCAGCAGGCTACCACCGCCGCTGTATGACATTCGGCGCCGCGACTTGTCGCGGCGCTGTTGTCTCCCTCATCTGTATGCAGATGTGCGTTACGAGCACGTTACGCATGTGCTTGCAAAGCGCCTCTGGCGGGCGCAAATTCACACGTCTAGTATGGCTTCAACTCATCCGCCAGGAGGCGCGTCATGTCGGCCACGAAAAACGTGAAAAAGAAATCGGTCACCACTCCTTTGCATTTGCTTCAACAACTGTCCGGAAGTTTGCTCGAGCATCTCGAAAGTGCTTGCTCGCAGGCCTTGGTCGATGCCGAAAAAGTGCTCGCCAAACTGGAGAAACAGCGCGGTGGTGCGCAGGAGAAACTGCACAAGGCACGCGGTAAACTGCAAGCTGCGGCTGCTGCAGGCAAGGCCAAGGCGCAGTCCAAGGCCAAGTCCGTTGTCGACGAACTGGAAGGTGTGCTGGATGCACTGCAGGCTCGCCAGAGCGAAACCCGTCAGTACATCGTTCAGCTCAAACGTGATGCGCAAGAGAGCCTGAAACTGGCGCAGGGCGTCGGTAAGGTTCGCGAGGCTGCCGGCAAGGTTCTGTCCAGCCGCAGCAAGACTGCCGCCAAACCAGCCGCTAAAACCGTCGCGAGACCTGCAGCTGCCAAGTCAGTTGCCAAAGCCGCTGCCGCCAAACCAGCCACTAAAGCCGCTGCGAAATCCGCTGCCGCCAAACCGGCCGCGAAAACCGCCGCGAAGCCGGCAGCCGCCAAATCGGCTGCTACCGCTGCCGCCAAACCAGCCGCTAAAGCCACAGCGAAACCCGCTGCCGCCAAGCCGGCCGCCAAAGCCGCCGCGAAGCCAGCAGCCGCTAAAACTGCAGCAAAACCCGCTGCCACCAAGCCAGCTGCCAAAGCCGCCGCGAAGCCAGCAGCCACCAAACCGGCTGCTACCGCTGCCGCCAAACCAGCCGCTAAAGCCGTAGCGAAACCCGCTGCCGCCAAGCCGGCCGCCAAAGCCGCCGCGAAGCCGGCAGCCGCCAAATCGGCTGCTACCGCTGCCGCCAAACCAGCCGCTAAAGCCACAGCGAAACCCGCTGCCGCCAAGCCAGCTGCCAAAGCCGCCGCGAAGCCGGCAGCCACCAAACCGACTGTTACCGCTGCCGCCAAACCAGCCGCTAAAGCTGCAGCAAAACCCACTGCCGCGAAGCCAGCTGCCAAAGCCGCCGCGAAGCCAGCAGCCACTAAACCGGCTACTACCACTGCCGCCAAGTCAGCTCCTAAAGCTGCACCGAAGCCTGCTGCCAGCAAACCTGCTGCGGCCGAAAAGCCTGCCGTCGCAGCATCCCCTGTCGCGAGCAAGCCAGCCAATGAGCCGACCGCGGCACCGACTCCTGCCGCTAGTCCTACCAATGGTGTGACACCGCCTAGCGCCAACTGATCCAGGTGCCATGAAGTCTGCGGACACTCCTGAATGGAGTGCCCGCAGACTGTCTTCAGCGAGTGCAAGGCTCGTGTCGATTCGACTGCTCCGTTCCCTTCTTCTTTGCGGCAACCCGGGTGTCATACGGTCGCGCCGATTAGTATGTGTATTCTAGTTTTCCTCGTTAGGGTGTTTTGCAAGCCTGTGCTGCACAGGCCATCTCCCATGTAACTGCGAGGTGCACCATGTCGAACGCTACCGTCAGGAAGAAAACGCTTGCCGATACCACACTCGTTGTCGTGAGCGACGCGCCGTCCTATGCCCGAAAGGTGTGGTTGGCCGGCTTGGGGGTGTACGCCAAGGCGGGGCAGGAAGGCCTCGATTACCTTCGAGAACTGATCCGCCTCGGCGCAGAAGCGGAACAGCGAGGCAAGAAGCAGGTCAATGAACAAGTCGAGGCGGCCAATGGCCAAATCGACGGAGTCAAAAGCAGAGTGTCCGTCGTGAAGAATAAGGTCGCCGCGCGCATCGAGAAGATCGAGCAGGCCTTCGACTCTCGCGTGGCAGGCGCCCTCAACCGGCTCGGCGTTCCCGCTCGACAGGATATCGAAGCCCTGTCTGCTAAGCTGGATGAGCTGAGTGCGTTGCTCGAGCATGTCGCGCGTACCAAATAAGGAGAGCAGGATGGCTGTCAAAAAGAAATCCGAGAAACAGACCGGCTCGTGGATCGGCGAGGTTGAAAAGTACTCGCGACAGATCTGGTTGGCGGGCTTGGGCGCATACTCCAAGGTCAGTAAGGACGGCACCAAGCTGTTCGACACTCTGGTCAAGGATGGCGAGAAGGCCGAGAAGACGGCCAAGAGCAACGTGGACAAGCAGACCGATGCGGTGAAGTCGTCGGTTGATTCCACGGTCGGCGGCGCCAAGTCCCGCGTCGATGAGGTCAAGGGCAAGGCGATTGGCAAGTGGGGCGAGCTTGAAGAGGCATTCGACAAGCGCCTGAACAACGCGATTTCGCGCTTGGGCGTGCCGAGCCGCAACGAGGTCAAGTCGCTAAACGACAAGGTCGATCTGCTGACCAAGCAGCTTGAAGCCCTGACGGGCGTTTCCACCAAGGTGGTTGCCAAGCCGGCTGCGAAGCCCGCTGCAAAAAGCACCGCTGCCAAAGCTGCCAGCAAACCCGCTGCGACCAAGGTTGCCGCTAAACCTGCAGCCGCCAGCAAAGCTGCAAGCAAGCCTGCGGCAAAACCGGCTGCCAAACCTGCCGCCAAAGCGGTAGCAGCCAAACCCGCGGCGGCGAAGAAAGCCCCTGCAGGCAAAACGGCAGCGGCCAAGCCCGCGGCGACCAGCAAGAGCCCTGCCAAACCTGCTGCCAAGCCAGCGCTGAAAGCGGCGTCGAAACCAGCCGCCAAGGCTGTGAGCAAACCCGCTGCGACGAAACCCGCGGTGAAGAAACCTGCGGCGACCAAGGCCGCACCGGCTACGCCTGCAACACCTGTCAGCACTCCGCTGCCGAATGCAGCGCCGCCGGCCGCCGCAACACCAACCTCGAGCAATCAGTCCTAAGGCTGTCCTGCGCGACGAAAACGCCCGACCCTGTGTCGGGCGTTTTCATTTCAGGCCGAGGCATCTCTCAGATAGCTGCGTGCCAATAACTCGGTGGTTTGACGGGCCCCGTCCTGTAGATGCGGCGCGACCAGCATCATCACCTGGTAAACCACCAGCCTGCTGTCGGCATGCTGGGCGACGATGCGTTGGTAATCCTGAGAGAACAGCAGGGTCAGTACGATCTGCTCTACCAGTTGTTCCAGGGCGTAGTCATCGCTGTCGAGCTCGTTCTGCTGCTTGAGACGCATCAGCAGGGTGGTGAGCGTGCGTCTGAGCTTGCCAAGCCACAGGCGCATGCCGTGGGCCAGTTTGGGCAGGCGGCCGCTGAGGTGGGAAAGATCCTGGAAGAGAAAGCGATAGGCCGACATGCCCTCGGCAATCAGATGCAGAAACAGCCAGTAGTCCTGGGCGTCGAGATCGGCCTCGGCGGGAGGTGCGAGCAGTGTTGAGAGCCTCGCCTGGAACTGTTCGAACAGTTCCAGGATCAGCGGCTCCTTGCCATGAAAGTGGTAGTACAGGTTGCCAGGGCTGATGCCCAGCTCGTTGGCGATTTCCAGCGTCGAGACGTTCGGCTCGCCCCGCTCGTTGAACAGCAGCAGGGTGGTTTCCAGGATACGTTCGCGGGTCTTCATCCCGATCAGCGCACCCGTACGTAAGTGCCGGGCGCGGCGTCCAGCGGTGGGTAATCGGCGTTGCCCAGGGGCATCTGGGTGTCGCGCTGAGCGCCGGAGCGTTGCTGGATCCACTCCAGCCACCGTGGCCACCAACTGCCCTGGGTCTGTTCGGCGTCATGGTGCCAGGCGCGTGGATCCAGACTGAGTTCGTTGCTCTTCAGGTAATTGGATTTGGGATTGCCTGGCGGGTTGAGGATGCTCTGGATGTGGCCTGCGTTGGAAAGCACGAACTGGCGCTCACCACCGAGCAGCAGTACCGAGCGGTAGACCGCGTCCCAGGGCGTGATGTGATCGTTGCGGCCGGCGACACTGAAGCTGTCGACCGTGACCTTGCGCAGGTCGATGGGGGTTCCACGGACGTCGAGTCCACCGCTGCGCACCATCGGGTTGTCTTTGAAAAAGTCGATCAGGTCGCCGTGAAACGCCGCAGGCAGGCGTGTGCTGTCGTTGTTCCAGTAGAGAATGTCGAAGGCTGGCGGCTGTTTGCCCAGCAGGTAATTGTTGACCCAGTAATTCCATATCAGGTCGTTGGGGCGCATCCAGGCGAATATCCTGGCCATTTCCCGGCCGTCCAGCACGCCTTTCTGGTAGGAGCGACGCTTGGCATTCTCCAGGGTCTGCTCATCGGCGAAAAGCATCGCGGGGCCATCGATCCGACTGTCCAGCAGACTAACCAGGTAGGTGCTGCAGCCAACCTTGCGCAACTGCTTTTTCGCCTGCAGGTGGCCCTGTAGCGCGGCGATGCTCAGGCCGCCTGCGCAGGCGCCGAGCAGGTTGACCGATTTGCTGCCGCTGATGGCTTGGCAGGCTTGCATGGCTTGCTCGATGGCTTCGGCGTAACTCGACAATCCCCAGTCGCGGTGGCGTACATCCGGGTTGCGCCAACTGATGATGAATGTGCGCAGGCCATTTTTCAGCGCGTACTGGACGAAGCTCTTGTCCGGGCTCAGGTCGAATACGTAGTACTTGTTGATTTGCGGCGGCACGATCAGCAGCGGCTTGGCGTACTGCTTTTCGCTCATGGGGCGATACTGGATCAACTCCAGCATTTCGTTGCGATATACCACCGCGCCGGGTGTGCTGGCGATGTTGCGGCCGATTTCGAAAGCTTGCCTGGTGACCTGGCTGGGCAGCCCGTCGTTGTTCAGCAGGTCATCGAACAGATGGCCGAGGCCTTTGATCACACTACCGCCACCGGTGTTGAACAGCTCCTTGAGCGCCAGTGGATTGAGCAGGCTGTTGGACGGTGAGAAGGCATCGCCGATCAGCGAGGAAATGAAGCGTGCGCGACTGCGCTCATCCGCGCTCAGATCGCTTTCATCGATCCAGCTATCCAGCTGTTTCTGCCAGGCCAGGTAGCCTTGCAGGCTGCGCCGGTAGAAGGGGTTGTGCTGCCAGGTCGGGTCGGCGAAACGCGCATCCTTGGGATTGACGCTATGCAGGTCGTCGCCGAGCAGGATGCGCCCGATCTGCCCGCCCAGTTGCAGGACGTGACGTGCGCTGTGCACCGGTTGCCTGAGGCCTTGCAAGGCAAGCGTGCGCACGGTGGAGAGCAGGTCGCGACCGCGCAGGCCGACCACGGCATTCTGTGCATTCAGCACATGGGGCGAATGGGGCAGACCCTCGGTACGACGCTTGTCTGGCATGGCAACACTCCGTTGTCTGGGCTCTGCTGATTGATCAATGGCAATGGCACCATCCGACTCTTCACAGTAGTACAGGAATGCCGACGCGTTACCTTTCCTGCCCTGGGCGTTACGGCTGGCCGCGAACCACCGTGACGTTTTGCGGGTGCATCACGGCGGGTTGCCGCTCCTCGGCGAGAAATTTCATGATGATCGGCGCCACCACCTCGGCCCGGGTCACCAGAAACAGGTGGCCGTCGTCGATCACGTGCAGTTCGGAGTTGGGAATGCGCCAGGCCAGCAGGCGCATGTTGAGCAGTGGAATGATCGGGTCATCGTCGCCGGCCAGCACCAGCGTCGGTTGGCGGATCTTGTGCAGCCAGTGGATGCTGGTCCAGCCCATGCCGGCGAACAGTTGCCAGTAGTAACCCAGCTTGCCGCCCGAGCGCACCTTGCTGGCATGGGCCAGGGCGAGCTTGGGATCGCGGCGGAAAGCGCCGCCGTAAATGTCTGCGGCGATATGCACGCCATAGGACGGTTGCAGGTAGCGGCGAGGGCTTGCCATACGCCAGAGCACCCTGGGCTTGCCCGGAATCATCACCGCGCCGGCGGACGTCGCCGCCAGCACCAGCTTCTTGCAGCGCTCCGGGTAATCGCGGGCGAATTGCTGAGCCAGGGCGCCACCCCAGGACACACCGATGACATTGACCTGGCCGTAGTCCAGGTAATCGAGCATGCGGGCGGCCAGCTTGGCCAGGCCGGGGAACCGGTAGGGGATGCTCGGTGTAGAGGAACCGCCTACGCCGGGAACGTCGAAGGCGATGATTTCCAGATCCTTGTCCAGCGCGCGGACGAAGGGCATCACCAACTCGAGGTTGGCACCGATGCCGTTGAAGATCAGCAGCGGCACCTTGTCGGGGCTGCCGGCCCGCACGGCGGTACGGATGGTCTGACCATCCAGGGCGATGGTGCGGAACACGAAGGATAGTGACATGTGGCAACCTCTGTCAGTGATCGTCGCCGGTGACCTCGCCCGGGCAGGCCATCGCGGTAACCTATCGTTCAGCGTTCGTGGACATAGGTGCCAGGCGCGGCCTCGCCGGAGGGATAGCGCTTGTTGCCCAGCTTGCTCGGTGCCTTCTTGCTTTCCCCGGAGCGAGCGACCAGCCATTTCTGCCAATGCAGCCACCAGGAATCGGTGTGCTTGGTCGCGTCTTCCTGCCAGGCCTTGGGGTCGGTCGGCATGTCGGGATTGGTCATGTAACGCGCCTTGGGATTGCCTGGCGGGTTGAGGATACTCTGGATGTGGCCGCTGCTGGACAGCACGAATTCGCACTGGCCGCCGAACAGCCGGGCCGACTTGTAGCAGGATGTCCACGGAGTGATGTGGTCGTTGCTGCCCGCCACCACGTAAGCGTCGCAGGTCACCTGGCCGAGGTCGACCGGTGTGCCGCACACTTCGAGGCCACCCGCGCGGGTCAGCGGATTGGTCTGGAACATCTCGATGAATTCGCCGTGCAAGGCGGCTGGCAGGCGCGTGGTGTCGTTGTTCCAGTAGAGAATGTCGAACACCGGCGGCTCGTTGCCGAGCAGGTAGTTGTTGACCCAGTAATTCCAGATCAGGTCATTGGGGCGCATCCAGGCGAATACCTTGGCCATGTCGCTGCCTTCCAGCACGCCGGCCTGATAGGAGCGGCGCTTGGCCGCTTCCAGAGTCTGCTCGTCGGCGAACAGCGCGAACTGGCTGTCGAGCCGGGTATCCAGCACGCTGACCAGCAGCGTCTGGGCATGAATCCTGTGTTCGCCCAGAGCTGCGTAATGGCCCAGCAACGAGGCGGTGGTGGCGCCGCCGGAGCAGGCGCCGAGCACGTTCAGGTCGGTGCTGCCGGTAATCGCGCAGACTACCTCGACGGCTTCCTTGAGCGCCTCGATATAGGTCGACAGACCCCATTCGCGCTGTGCCTTGGTCGGGTTGCGCCAACTGACGATGAAGGTCTGCACATGGTTGCGCAGCAGAAAGCGCGCCAGGCTTTTTTCGGGCGACAGGTCGAACACGTAGTATTTGTTGATCTGTGGTGGTACCACCAGCAACGGCCGCTTGAAGACCTGCTCGGTAACCGGACGATACTGGATCAGCTCCAGCACATCGTTGCGAAATACCACGGCGCCTTCGGTGGTGGCGACGTTCTTGCCAACCTCGAAGGCCTTCATGTTGACCTGGCTGGGCATGCCGCCGTTGTTCACCAGATCCTTGGCCATGTGCGAGAGACCGTCGAGCAGACTCTTGCCGCCGGTTTCGAAGAAGCGTTTGACCGCTGCCGGATTGGCCATGGTGTTGCTCGGTGCCATGGCTTCGGTCATCAGGTTGATGACGAAGTGGCCGCGACTGACATCCTGCTCGGACAGCGAGCTGTGTTCGACCCAGTCGTGCAACTCCTTGCGCCAGGCCAGGTAGGTTTGCAGGTAGCGGCGGTAGAGCGGATTCTGGCTCCATGCCGGATCGTTGAAGCGGCGGTCATTGTCATCGGGTTGCAGCTGCGACTGGCCGAGCAGCACATTCTTCATCTCGACGCCGAAGTGCGCTACATGGCGGGCGCTGTGCAGGGGCTGGCGGATGGCCTGGGTCAGTACCAGGCGGGCGGAAGTGAGCAGATCCCTGCCGCGTATGCCGATGACCGGGTTGAGCCCCATGGTGCTTTTCGACGGCTTGTACGTCAGGTCATCGTTCTGCTTTTCACTCATCGACAACGCTCCCTTTTCCCCACGACGGGCAGACGTTCCTTGCGGGCAACGGCGCTGTAGCTGTCGAGGTTTGCGGTGGCAGTGGTAGTGGCGTTTGCGGCATCCAGAGGATGGCGGGTGAACCTGAATTACTTTGCTCACCCGAGTTTAGACGTTAGCGCAAGTTGGGCCAGTAGCGGTGAGAGAGTAGCGTTGATCGCAGGTGCGTCAGAGCATCAGACGCACTATCGATTCGTCGGGGTCGCGGGATTTGCCGGCGGCAGCGAGGGCGGCTAGATAGTCACGCCACAGTTCGTCCTGGCGTAGCGCCAGTTGATGGAGGTAGTCCCAACTGAACAGCCCACTGTCGTGGCCGTCGTCGAAGGTCAGCTTGAGGGCATAATTGCCAGCGGGTTCGATGCCGATCAGCGCGACATTGAGTTTTCCCGTCTGCAGAATCGGTTTGCCATGCCCTTGCACCTCGGCCGATGGCGAGTGCACGCGCAGAAACTCGGCCGGCAGCTTGTAGCTGTCGTTGCCGTATTGCAGTTCCAGCGTGCGAGACGCCTTGTGCAGCTTGATCGAGGTGGGGATACGCATGCTAGCTCCAAGCCGCAAGTGGCAAGCTACAAGCTGGAGTCAAAAGCAGGCCGCTCTTGGCTTGACGCTTGTGGCTTACCGCTTGCCGCTGCTCTCAGAGGATATAGCGCGACAGGTCTTCGTCTTCCGCCAGCTCGCCGAGGTGGCTGTTGACGTAGGCCGCATCGATACGGATGACCTCGCCATTCTGCTGGCCAGCCAGATCGCCGGCACTGAAGGATACCTCCTCCAGCAGACGTTCCAGCAGGGTGTGCAGGCGACGGGCGCCGATGTTCTCGGTCTTCTCGTTGACCTGCCAGGCGATCTCGGCCAGACGCTTGATGCCGTCTTCGGCAAATTCCACGCCCAGGCCTTCGGTCTGCAGCAGTGCCACATACTGCTCGGTGAGCGAGGCGTGGGGTTCGCTGAGGATGCGTTCGAAATCTTCCGGCGACAGCGCCTTGAGCTCGACACGGATCGGCAGGCGCCCCTGCAGTTCCGGCACCAGATCGCTCGGCTTGCTGAGATGGAAAGCACCGGATGCGATGAACAGGATGTGGTCGGTCTTGACCATGCCCAGCTTGGTGTTGACGGTGCAGCCCTCGATCAGCGGCAGCAGGTCGCGCTGTACGCCTTCGCGGGAAACGTCGGCACCGCCAGCGTTGGCGCGCTTGGCCACCTTGTCGATTTCGTCGATGAACACGATGCCGTGCTGCTCGACGGCCTCAAGGGCCTTGGCCTTGAGTTCTTCCTCGTTGACCAGGCGCCCGGCTTCTTCTTCGCGCACCAGCTTCAGCGCGTCCTTGACCTTGAGCTTGCGGCTCTTTTTCTTGCCCTTGCCCATGTTGGAGAACAGGTTCTGCAGCTGGCTGGTCATTTCTTCCATGCCAGGCGGGGTCATGATTTCGATACCGGCGGGGCTGTCGGCCACTTCGATCTCGATTTCCTTGTCATCCAGCTGGCCTTCACGCAGGCGCTTGCGGAACAGCTGACGGGTATTGGAATCGCCCGACGCCGCTTCCTCGGCAAAACCATTGCGTGCCGGCGGCAGCAGGGCATCGAGAATGCGGTCTTCGGCGGCGTCTTCGGCGCGATGACGCACGCGCAGGATTTCCTGCTCGCGGAGCATCTTCACGGCGGCGTCGGCCAGGTCACGAATGATCGACTCCACGTCACGGCCGACGTAGCCGACCTCGGTGAACTTGGTGGCTTCCACTTTCAGGAAGGGCGCATTGGCCAGCTTGGCCAGGCGACGGGCGATCTCGGTCTTGCCGACCCCGGTCGGGCCGATCATCAGGATGTTCTTGGGCGTCACTTCGGCGCGCAGGTCGAGCGGCAGTTGCATGCGCCGCCAGCGATTGCGCAGGGCGATGGCCACGGCGCGTTTGGCGTCATCCTGGCCGATGATGTGGCGGTTGAGTTCGTGGACGATCTCGCGGGGTGTCATGGACATGAGCGGGCTCCGATCAGGACTGGGCTCAGATAGCCGAGTCCAGCTCCTCGATGGTCAGATTCTGATTGGTGAAGACGCAGATGGAACCGGCGATTCTCAAGGCGGTTTCGGCGATCTCGCGCGCGTCGAGCTCGTCGCTGCCTTTCTGCAGCAGCGCCAGGGCCGCGGCCTGGGCGAAGCCGCCACCGGAGCCCATGGCGATCAAACCGTGCTCGGGTTCGACCACGTCACCATTGCCGGTGATGATCAGTGAGGCGTCCTTGTTGGCCACGGCCAGCATGGCTTCCAGACGGCTCAGGGAGCGGTCGGTACGCCAGTCCTTGGCCAGTTCGACGGCGGCGCGTACCAGATGGCCCTGGTGTCTTTCCAGTTGCGACTCGAAACGTTCGAACAGGGTGAAGGCATCGGCGGTGGCACCGGCGAAACCGGCGATGACCTGACCGTGGTACAGGCGGCGAACTTTTTTCGCATTGCCTTTCATCACGGTATTGCCGAGGGAAACCTGGCCGTCGCCACCCATGACGACTTTACCGTGGCGGCGGACTGAAACGATGGTAGTCAAGGGCGTGCTCCTTCGGCAGCTCCGGGGTTGACCTGTTATATGGGGATAGATTGCGTGAGGTTCAAGCCGAATGGCGTGAACGGTAGGAAAACTACCCCGCCTGATGGCTGGACTTGGCTGGCCGCCGTTTCGTGACGGGTGGCTGGAGCAAGGCGTAAGCAGACGTAGGGTGGATCGGGGCGCGTAGCTGACGCTCTTTTCATCACCATGCGATCGTAGAGCGGTGGACGGGTCGGGCCGCGTAGTAGGTGAAGCGCCGTCCACAGCCCGCCGCGACCTCGGCAGGATGGGTGAAACCCATCAATTACCGATGGGGTTCACCCATCCTGCGACCGTCCGCTTTCGCCTTTTCACGGTCGTAGGGTGGGTGGTGCCGCTTCGTGTCTGTCCTCACGGGGGCTGACGGCGAAGCGGGCGCGGTAGCGGCGGGCGAAGTAGGACGCCGACTCGAAACCGCAGGCCAACGCCACCTCGAGCACGCTCATGTCGCTCTGGCGCAGCAGCTGGCGCGCCTTGTCCAGGCGCACGCCAAGATAGAAGGTGACGGGAGTGGTGCTCAGGTGCTGACGAAACAGGCGCTCCAACTGCCGTGGAGTGATACCGACCGCGCTGGCCAGTTCACCCGGCGAGCGGGGCGCTTCGGTACTGCGTTCCATCTCACCAACTACCTGTACCAGCTTGCGGTTATGAATACCGTAGCGGCTGGTGATCTGCATGCGCTGGTGATCGAGGCGCGTGCGAATGCGCCCAAGCACGAACTGCTCGGACACCTGGATCGAAAGCGGCTCGCCATGGTCGCGGCCGATCAGCCCGAGCATCAGGTCGAGGCTGCTGGTGCCGCCGGCACTGGTGATGCGCTGGCCATCGATCTCGAACAGCTCCTGGGTCGGTTGCAGCTGTGGATAACGTTCGCGAAAGGCATCCAGCGCTTCCCAGTGCAGGGTGAAGCGTTGGCGTGGTTCCAGCAGCCCGGCTTCGGCCAGCACGAAGCTGCCAGTGTCGATGCCGCCCAATACCCGGCATTCTCGCTCCGCCCGACGCAGGCGGCTCGCCAGCTGCGCCGTGAAACCTGCCAGCGGGTCGAAGCCGGCAACCACGAACAGGCTGGTGTCCGTCAAGGCGCCGTCCAGGGCGCCGTCGACATTGAGCGACATGCCGTTGCTGGCCTGCACGGCCTGGCCATCGTCACTGAGCAGGCGCCAGCTGTAGTGCGGGGCGTGAAAGCGATTGGCGACCCGCAACGGCTCGATGGCAGACATCAGCCCCATCATCGAAAAACCGGGCAGCAGGAGAAAGCAGAAGCTGTGCGACATGGCGGAATCCCCCGCGTGTGGAGTCCGCATCTAACGGCAGGTACGCCGATGGATCAAGTCGTTATGATCCTTTTTTATGTCGATATAGTTCGAATTGATTGCCCGGCAACTGCGTAAGGTGGACTCATCGGAACTTCGTTGTTCCGGTCACACGGTACTAAGAACGACACGAAACCGTTGAGGAGCCCCATTATGAAAGCGCTCACTGCGTTCGCAGCTTGCTGCACCTTTACCTTATTCAGCTCACCCTTGCTGGCCGCCGACGAGGAGAGTTGCAAGACCGTCCGCCTCGGCGCCGTTGGCTGGACGGATGTGGTTGCTACCACCGCCGTAGCCAGCGAATTGCTGCAGGGTCTTGGTTACCAGACCACCCAGACGCAGGCGTCGCAGCAGATCATCTTCGCCGGCATCCAGAAAGGCCAGGTCGACGCCTTTCTCGGCTACTGGAAGCCGATCATGGACGACAACATCAAGCCTTTCCTCGCCTCCGGCGCGGTGAAGGTGGCCGATCAGCCCTCGCTGGACGATGCCGTGGCAGTGCTGGCCGTACCCGGTTACGCGGCCGAGAAGGGCCTGAAAACCCTGGCCGACATTGCCCGCTTCAAGGACGAGCTGGATGGCAAGATCTACGGTATCGAGGCGGGTTCCGGAGCCAACACGGCGATCCAGAAGATGATCGACGGCAACCAGTTCGGTCTCGGTGATTTCAAATTGGTGGAGTCCAGCGAAGCCGGCATGCTCGCTGCCGTCGGGCGCGCGGTGAGGAATGAGAAACCGGTGGTGTTCTTTGGCTGGAAACCACACCCGATGAACCTGCAGATGCCGATCACCTACCTGACCGGTACCGAGGATGTGTTCGGCCCCAATGACGGCGCCGCTACCGTATCCACGGTCACTGCCCCGGACTATGCCCAGCGCTGCCCGAATGCCAACCGCTTGTTGACCAGCCTGCGCTTTACCAGTGAGCAGGAGGCGGAGCTTATGCAGCCGATCATGGATCGTCAGCCGGCTGCCAAGGTGGCCCGCGAGTGGATTGCCGCCAATCCACAGGTAGTCGTCGGCTGGCTGGAAGGCGTCACCACCTTCGACGGCAAACCGGCCAGCGAAGCGCTAGCAAACTAATACTCAACTTGCCGTGACCGTGCCTGCGCGCGGGGGCGGCGTTCGTCCCGAACAAAGGAGATCGACCGTGAACCATGAAATCATCGTCACCTGCGCGGTCACCGGCGCTGGCGATACCGTGGGCCGCCATCCGGCCATTCCGGTGACGCCGAAGCAGATCGCCGATGCCGCCATCGAAGCCGCCAAGGCCGGCGCCACCGTTGCCCACTGTCACGTGCGTGACCCGCAGACCGGCAAGCCGAGCCGCGACGTGGCGCTGTATCGCGAGTTGGTCGAGCGCATCCGCGAGAGCGACACCGATGTGATCATCAACCTGACCGCCGGCATGGGCGGCGACCTGGAGATCGGTCGGGGCGAGCAGCCGCTGGAGTTCGGTGCCGGCACCGATCTGGTCGGGCCGTTGACTCGGCTGGCCCATATCGAGGAGCTGCTGCCGGAGATCTGCACCCTGGATTGCGGCACCCTGAATTTCGGTGATGGCGACTTCATCTACGTCTCCACTCCGGCACAACTGCGTGCGGGTGCCAAGCGCATCACCGAGCTGGGTGTGAAGGCCGAGCTGGAAATCTTCGACACCGGCCACCTGTGGTTCGCCAAGCAGATGATCAAGGAGGGCTTGCTGGACGACCCACTGATCCAACTATGCCTGGGCATTCCCTGGGGCGCACCAGCGGATACCGCGACCATGAAGGCCATGGTCGACAACCTGCCGGCGGGTCTGACCTGGGCCGGCTTCGGTATCGGTCGCATGCAGATGCCCATGGCTGCCCAGGCCATGTTGCTAGGCGGCAACGTGCGGGTCGGCCTGGAAGACAACATCTGGCTGGACAAGGGCGTGCCGGCCAGTAACGGCTCGCTGGTCGAGCGTGCGGTAGAGATCATCGAACGTCTTGGCGGGCGGGTGCTGAGCCCGGCCGAAGGACGCGAAAAGATGAGCCTCAAACCTCGTTGAGCCTGCGATCTGGAGCCTGATATGTCTTTCGTTACCACTGTCAAAACCTTCGCCGTCCTTGGCACTGGCGTGATTGGCGCCGGTTGGGTCGCCCGCGCCCTGGCCCACGGCCTCGACGTGCATGCCTGGGATCCGGCGCCCGGCGCCGAGGCCGCGCTGCGGACACGCATTGCCAACGCCTGGCCGGCGCTGCAGAAGCAGGGACTGGCGCCGGGCGCCGCGATGGAGCGCTTGCGCTTTTTCGACGACCTCGAGGCCTGCGTGGCCGATGCCGATTTCATCCAGGAGAGCGCGCC
Organism: Phytopseudomonas daroniae; assembly: GCF_004327285.1. GTDB lineage: Bacteria > Pseudomonadota > Gammaproteobacteria > Pseudomonadales > Pseudomonadaceae > Aquipseudomonas > Aquipseudomonas daroniae. The sequence continues at coordinate 282,445 of NZ_QJUI01000001.1, read as the reverse complement.
CGAGCGGCTCGACCTCAAGCTCGAACTGCACGGTCGGATCAGTGTGGCTGCGCGGCCGGATGTGATCATCGGTTCCAGTACCTCGGGCCTGCTGCCCAGCGAGTTCTATGCCGAAGCGCAGCACCCGGAGCGCTGCGTGGTCGGCCATCCCTTCAACCCGGTGTACCTGCTGCCGCTGGTGGAAGTGGTCGGTGGCGAACGCACCGCGCCTGACGCGGTGCAGGCCGCCATCGCCATCTACGGCGCTTTGGGTATGCGCCCGTTGCACGTGCGCAAGGAAGTGCCGGGCTTTATCGCCGACCGCCTGCTCGAAGCGCTATGGCGTGAGGCGCTGCACCTGGTCAACGATGGCGTGGCCAGCACCGGCGAGATCGACGATGCGATCCGCTTTGGCGCCGGGCTGCGCTGGTCGTTCATGGGTACCTTCATGACCTACACCCTGGCTGGCGGCGACGCCGGCATGCGCCATTTCATGGCCCAGTTCGGCCCCGCTCTGAAGCTGCCCTGGACCTATCTGCAGGCACCCGAACTGACCGAATCGCTGATCGATGACGTGGTCGCCGGCACCAGCGTGCAGCAGGGCCAGCGCAGCATTGCCGAGCTGGAACGCTATCGTGACGACTGCCTGCTAGCGGTGCTCGATGCCGTGCGCCAGACCAAGGCGCGCCACGGTTTCGCCTTCGAGGAATGAGCATGTTGCCCGTCACCTACCGTACCGCCGTGCAAGCCGATTGGGTGGATTACAACGGCCATCTGCGCGATGCCTATTACCTGCTGATCTGCAGCTTCGCCACCGATGGGCTGATGGATCTTGTCGGCCTGGACGAGGCGGGCAGGGCACGTACCGGGCACACGATCTATACCCTGGAATGCCACCTCAATTTCCTCGCCGAGGTGAAACTCGGTGTGGGTGTTCAGGTGCGCACCCAACTGCTCGACCATGACCGCAAGCGCCTGCATATCCTTCACCGCCTGGAGACCGTCGAGGGCGAGCGACTGCTGGCCGAAAGCGAGCAGATGCTGATGAACATCGACACGCCAAGCGGCCGCTCTGCGCCGTTCGATGTGCAGGTGGCGCAACGGGTTGCCGAACTGGCTGACTCGCAACAGGGTGTGCCGCGCTCCGTCCATGTCGGTCGAGTGATCGGGTTGCCGGTGAGGTAGAGCTTCAAGACAAGGCTTCTACAGGCGCGCAACTGACCCGTACGTGTGCAGCCACAATCGCCCGCAAGCGGGCTCCTCGAGCCTGCTGCCAACCGGGGCTCTTCTGTAGGAGCCGGCTTGCCGGCGATCATTAGGTGCTCGATCAGCCGCAGGGGGTAACGCGCCGAGCTGCGGGTCGCCCGCAAGCGGGCTCCTACTGAACCCTGTTGCCAATCGATCCTCCCTGTCGGAGTCGGTAAGTTTGCTTCTGCAGATTAGCCGCGCATCACCCGCCAGGCCGGCGTATTGTCGTTGGGGTTGTAGGTCAGCTCGCTCTTGTCGGTCTTCTCCACGCCGATGGCTTTCAGCCAGGTTTCCAGGTCGCCAGTGCTGATCTTGCCGTCGCGGCGGTCGTTCTTGGCCAGGTTGTCGAGCTGGTCGAAGAAGCCCTGGTTGTCGAGCAGGAAGCGCGCGGCCTCTTTCTCGGCGTCGCTGCCGTCGCCATCCGCGATCTTCTCCAGATCCTTCTTGCTGACGATGGCGTCCTTGCCGTTCCAGTCATCCCAACGGTCGCGGATGGTATCGATGATGCTCTGGTGCTCGTCGAAGAAGGCCCGGTCGAACTTCTCCTCATGGGCACCGACCATTTTCAGCCAGGTGTTGAGGTCGTTGGTGCTTACCTTGCCATCCTGGCCGCCCTTGCCCCATTGGGTGTCGAGCTGGTCGAAGAAGTCGTTGTTGTCGAGCAGGAATTGCGCGGCCGCTTTCTCCTCGTCGCTGCCATCGCCATTGGCGATCTTTTCCAGATCCTTCTTGCTGACGATGGCGTCCTTGCCGTTCCAGTCATCCCAGCGCTCACGGATGGTGTGGATGACCTCGCGATTCTCCTGGTAGAAGGCCCTGTCGTACTTGGCCAGGTGCAGGTCATCGTCGAGGCGGTTGATAGACGAGCCCCCTTCCTGGGGCGTGTCCTTGAAATGCTCCCACTCGTCCTTCTGATAGTCGTAGATGCTTTGCCCGGCCGGGGCGTCGCGGCCGTCGTATTCGTAGAAGCTGTAACGTGCGTATTCGAGCTTGTCGCCCCAGTCTTCCTGGGTCAGGCCGAGTTCGGCGAGATCCTTGAACCACTGGCCTTCCTTGTCGGTGGCTTTCTGCTTTTTCTCATGATCGACGAAAATGCCGATGATGCCGGCGATCAGCCCGAGGCCTGCGGTGATCAGGAACAGCGGTCCGGTGGCGCCTGCCAGTGCACCGATGCTGGCGAACAGGCCGACGGTGCCGATCACGCCTGCCGTTGTGCCGGCCACGCCACTGATGATTTGCAAGGCACCGGCAGCCTTGCCCAGGTCGCTGTTGTTGGCGATGGCGTCCTTGATCGCGAAGCCGCCCATCACGATATCGGCGACGCTGAGGATATCCGGAGCCACGCCCAGCACCTTGGTCAGCGTGCCGCCAATTTTCGCCGCCAGGCCAGGTTTGATCGATGGTGTATCGGTGGTGCTCAGCGCATCCTGGATGGTGCGCGTATCGACGATGCCCTGTACCGAGGTATTGCTGCGCACGGAGGCGTTGACCCGTTCGATGGCATCATCGACGACGTCGGCGGCCGGAGGCGTGCGATTTTCGTGCTCGAACATCTCGTTGATCGATTGACGATCGAGCTCCAGGTTGCCGTCGAACGGATCGCCGCCGGCCGGCGTGCTGCGGCCTGACTCTTCCAACCGTTCGTTGACCACCCGATCGAAGGACTCGCGGCTCGGTGGGGTGATGTTGCGCTCTTCGAAATACTCCACGGCGTCTTCGTAGATCGAAGACAGGGCGTCGGTGTAGGTGGAATAGCCGGAGGAGGTGATGGACGGTGGCAGCGCACGGTTGGCGGCGTCGTCCAGATGGTTGGCGAACTCGTTGACCGAGGCATCGTCGGGAATGTCGCCCAGACCGTTGGCCGCACGGCGTTCGGCGATAGCGTCATTGATGTGCTCTTCGCTGATGGTCAGGTTCTGTTCTTCGGCGATCTGGTTGAGGCTGTTGTAGCGAGACCAGTCCTCGGGCGGGTTGCCGCCAGCGCGGGTGATGATGTCGTCGAGCAGGGCGCGACTGCCGGCGTCGTCCAGGGAACCGATGCCCGACGCTTCGGCCGAGAGCCTGACCTGGTCGAGTGCGTCGCTGCCGCCGCCGCTGTTCAATGAGCCCAGCTCGATCATGCTGTTGGCGCGATCCTGCACCGCTTCGGGAATGCCAGAGATGCCCTTGTCGCGCAGGAATCCTTCGATCTTCTTGCCGAGCGCGCTTTCCTTGCCCCAGATTTCCGGCACGGTCTTGCTCAGGCCCAGCAGCTCGGCGGTGTTGGTTTTGGTGAACAGGTCGAATATGCCGGTCTTCTCGAACTGCGCGCCGCCACCGAGGAAGGTGATGAAGTCCTTGGCGATGGCCAGGCGCTCCAGCGGCTCGTCGGCCAACTGGCCGTTCTTCGCCGAGAGCATGTAGATGGCGCCGCCCAGTGAGCCGAAGGCGGAGATGGTGCCGAGCACGCCGTATTTGTTGAGGGTGCCCAAGGCCTTGGCGAAGTCGTCCTTGCTGACATCCATGGGCACGTACTTGCCCTGCATCTGCTGGTCGAACTCGGCCTGGGTGATGGTGCCATTGTTCAGTTGGTTGCTGAGCTCGACGAAGTCGGCCATCTTGGTCTTGTCGTTGAGCAGCTCGTTGTAGAACTTCTCGATGGTCTCCTGCACTCGACGCGGGATGTCGGCGGACTTGAGCACGGTCTTGATCAGCGCGCCCATGTCCTTGTAGGCCATTTCCTTGTATTCGTCGGGAATCGCACCGGGGTCGCCGACCAGGGTGTCGATCTCGATCAGAATGCCGTTCTGCTTGAGCGCCGATTCAGCCTGGCGGGCGCGCTCCGGGTCGAGCAGTTCCAGGCTCGAAGCGAGGCGGGCGACTTCCGCTTGGCCTTCGCTGTTCAGGCCCTGTTTCTTCATGTCCGCCAGGTATCTGACGAAGTCCAGGCTGGTCAGGGTTTCGTAGATTTCGTCCGCCAGCTTGGTCTTGTCTTCGCCGCTGACCTTCTCGATGGCGCTGTCCAGCTCGGCCTGGAATTCCTTGCCGATCTTGTCTTTCTCGCCGTCGCCGCTGGTGAACATCTCGCTGAGCAGCTTATCCACCGAGTTGCCGTTGAGGATGTCCTGCATGTCCTCTTCGCTGAGGGTTTCGCCATCGGTGTCGAACTTTCGCCAGGTGGTGTCGCCGCCACGCGGGTCTTCTATGTAGGGGGTGATCTGGTGGCCGCTCTCCATGGCGGCCTTGGCCTCGATGGCCTTGACCAGCTTGTAGATGTCGCTGTCCTTGCCGACCTCGCCGTCGTCGATGAGCTTCTTGTACTTGTCGAGCAGGTTCTTGGTGGCCAGCTCGACCACCGTCATCTCATCCTTGTCGTCCTTGTTGGCTTTCTCGCCACTGCTCTGGCCGAGCAGATCCAGAGCATCGAGGTCGGGCAGATCGTACTTTTCACGAAGTTCCTGGATCGAGTCGCCGCCTTTGACGTGATCACTCCACATCCCCGCGACACGGTCGTACATCTCCTTGTTTTCGTGCTGGGATACGACGTACTTCTTGCCGTCCTTGGTCTCGAACTGGATGACCCCATTGCCGAACTCGTCCGGGCCGCCCCAAAGGGCAATGTCATGCTCGGCCACATAGGTGTCGGCACCAGCGACCTCACGTCCATCGGCCACGCGCTGCTCGAGTGTGTAGCGTGACAGGCCGATCTGCTGCACCGAGGCGAACAGCTCGGGGGTCAGCGCCTTGGAGACGCTGACGGTTTCGCCGTCGGCGGTGATGTAGGTGATCACTTCGGCGTCTTCCAGGTTGCCCTGCCACTTGAACTGGGCGTAGTCGCCCCAGTCCTGTACCTCGGTGTTGCGGTCGGCGATAAGGTGTTCGTCGCCCATCGCTGCAACCACTTGAGCTTTCTGTCCAGGCGACTGGTTGAGGGTGTGCAGGTTGACCAGAAACTTGTACAGCTCCGGGTTGACCGAACGCTCGACCACCACGCCCTGGCCGTTCAGCTCGTAACGGATCTTGCCGTCCTTGGCTGCTTCGACCTGGGTCTTGTCCACGGGTGGCCACTTCTCGTTATCGGTGGCGATGCGGTCTTCCTTGGGCTTCGTGTCACCCTTGGCCTTCAGGCTCAGGCGCATGAGGCTATCGAATCGCAGGCCATCACCGCCTGTCTGTTCGTTGGGGCCTTTGCTCAGTGGTTTCACGCTCACGGTAGATTCCTCGCGAAGTGGAAGCTGGTGGCCGAGCCGCTTCGCAGAGGGAGCCGCGTGTGCGTCTATGGCCGGGACTGCCTCGATTGTTTCGCTTACCGGCGTGAAATGCTGTGAAACATCCCGTTCATAAACCGAGCGGGCAAAGAGAAGCCCCGCCGGTGTTGAGTCCGGCGGGGCTGCGGGGCCATTTTCGGGGTGGCAGGTCGGTCAAAGGCGATAGCAGCCACAAGCGGACGTAGGGTGGATGACGCTCTTTTCATCCACCATCGCGATCTCAGAGCGGTGGACGGTGAAGCGTCGTCCACCCTACGACAGGCTGTTTACGCCACTCTGCAGCCGTATGTCGCTTACTGCGCGGTGACGTCGCGCAGGTAGGGAGCGGGTGCAGCGCCGAGGTTGTTGAGCATGCGTTCGCTGTACCAGTCGATGAAGTTGACCACGCCGAACTCATAGGTCTTGGAGTAGGGGCCGGGCTGGTAGGCGGTGGAGTTGATGCCGCGCTGGTTCTCTTCGGCCAGGCGCCGATCCTGGTTGTTGGTGGCGTCCCATACTTCACGCAGGCGTGCCACGTCGTAGTCGACGCCTTCGACGGCGTCCTTGTGTACCAGCCACTTGGTGGAGACCATGGTTTCCTGGGCGCTGATCGGCCACACCGTGAAGACGATGAGGTGATCACCCATGCAGTGGTTCCACGAATGCGGCAGGTGCAGGATGCGCATGGAGCCCAGATCCGGGTTCTGGATGCGGCCCATGAGCTTTTTGCTGCCCTGTTTGCCATCCATGGTCATGGATACCGTGCCCTTGAGCAGCGGCATGCGCACGATGCGGTTGCGCAGGCCGAAGCTGGCGTGGGCGAAGGGAATTTTCTCGGCTTCCCACTTGGCCGCCGATTCGGCGACATGATCCTTGAATGACTGACTGGCCCGAGGGTCGGTAACGTCGTCCCACTCCAGCAAGGTGTTGAGCAGCTCCGGGTGCGAGCCGTTGCAGTGATAGCACTCGCGGTTGTTTTCCAGCACCAGCTTCCAGTTGGCCTTTTCCATCAGGGTGGTCTGCACCGCCACCTTGGTGTTCTCCATATCGTAGGGCTCCATGTAATGGGCCAGCGTGGAGAGGAACTCGTCGATAGCCGGTGGATTCTCGGCCAGTGAGATGAAGATGTAACCGCCCGCCGTCTTGCAGCTAACCGGCTTGAGGCCGAACTGCTGCATGTCGAAGTCGGCGCCCATTTCGGTGCCTGCGAACAGCAGCCGGCCATCCAGTTCGTACGTCCACTGGTGGTAAGGACAGACCAGCTTGGCCACCTTGCCCTTGTCGCTGGTGCACAGGCGCGAGCCGCGATGCCGGCAGACGTTGTGGAAAGCATGCACGATGCCGTCGGCACCGCGGATGACGAGGATCGGGTTGTCGCCGATCTGCAGGGTCAGGTAGTTGCCCTTGGTGGGGATTTCGCAGGTCATGCCGGCGATCAGCCATTCCTTGTGGAAGATCTCCTGCATGTCGAGCTGGAACACGCGTTCGTCGTTGTAGAACGGCTGCGGCAGGGAAAAGGTGCGCTCGCGGTTCTGCAGCATCTCGGCGGTAGCGGCGCGTGCCGGTTCCAGTGGATCGCCAAGGCTCAGCGTAGAGGTGACGGTCATCGGAAAACTCCTCGTGGCGAGCGCGCTGCGCACGCCGTAAAAGTGGCTATTGCGGTGGTACGCAAGGTGGCGCGTCGCTCCCTGATCGCCTGCCGAATGGCGTTTTGCTTAGGGGCTGCGGCTGGCGCTCTTATCCTGTTCGGCTTGGGGGCGAGTGTGGAGCCGGGCGCGGCGCGAACCTTATCCATGGGCGACATGCTCGAATCATTTCCCGACTCGGTACGCCAGTGTCTACGGGGCAGGTCGCCGTTAGCATGCCGATGTCGCTGGCAGGTAAATGAGCGACAGGTGCGTTGCGCACAATCGCGGCAAAGACAGGGCCGGTGAGCGGCCTGCGTGCGCGAGAGAAACGACCATGTCGAACGACTTCCTCTATCCCGTCACTACCCAGACCTGGAGCAATGGCCGCCACGTGGTGCGTTGCGTCAAGGTCATCCAGGAAACATGGGATGTCCGCACCTTCTGCTTCATGGCCGACCAGCCGGTGCTGTTCTTCTTCAAGCCGGGGCAGTTCGTCACCCTGGAACTGGAGATCGACGGCCTGCCGGTGATGCGCTCCTACACCATTTCCAGCGCGCCCTCGGTGCCTTACAGTTTTTCCATCACCATCAAGCGGGTGCCGGGCGGCAAGGTTTCCAACTGGCTGCACGACAATCTCGCCGAAGGGCAGGAACTGGCGGTGCATGGCCCGGTGGGGTTGTTCAACGCCATCGACTTTCCGGCGGACAAGGTACTGTTTCTCAGCGGTGGGGTCGGCATCACCCCGGTCATGTCGATGGCCCGCTGGTTCTATGACACCAACGCCAACGTCGATATGGTCTTCGTGCACAGCGCGCGCTCGCCGAAGGACATCATCTATCACCGCGAGCTGGAGCACATGGCGGCGCGGATCAGCAACTTCAACTTGCATGTGATCTGCGAGAAGCACGGCCTGGGCGAGGCCTGGTCCGGCTACCGCGGATACCTCAACGAGTCCATGTTGCAACTGATGGCGCCGGACTATCTGCAACGGGAAATCTTCTGCTGTGGGCCTACGCCCTATATGGCGGCAGTCAAGCGGCTGCTCGAAGCCAAGGGCTTCGATATGAGCCGCTACCATGAGGAAGCCTTTGGCCCGGTGCCGGCGGAGGTGCGTCAGGATGTCCGGGAGCTTGCCGAGCAGGCCGCCGATGCGCCACGGGTGCCGGCGGCCGACCTCAATCAGGTGCAGTTCACCAGCACGGGCAAGAGCATTCAGGTCGGCCCAGGCGAAACCGTGCATGCGGCGGCGTCGAAACTCGGCCTGCATATCCCCAAGGCCTGCGGTATGGGCATCTGCGGTACCTGCAAGGTGCTCAAGACCGCCGGGGAAGTGGATATGGAACACAACGGCGGGATCACCGACGAAGACGTGGCCGAGGGGTACATCCTGTCCTGCTGCAGCGTACCGCGTAGCGATGTGAGCATCGATTACTGATATCGAGCCGTTGGCTAGAAAGTAGCCAACGGCCTGCAGGGCTTGCTGTTCGTGGGCTGCAGCCAGTGTCGAACAGCTTATCCACAGCCAGGCGCACAGTAATTGTGTGCAAGCCTTGCTGCTGATTCGTCTGTCATCCAATGCGATCCTGCCCTGCGTCACTGGGACACGCGCCGTTTGGCTGCGCTGCGCGGTGCAGGTATTGAACGAAAATGCAGCACACGCCTGCAGAAGCCACGGGCGTTGGAGGTGGTGGATTGCTGGACAGGTTATCCACAGCTGTATACACAGTTATTGTGTGTAAAACAGAGTGAGTCACTCCCGTGCAGGTGTTTTGAGTGATAAGTCAATCTTATGAAATCGTTCGATTTTTGATCGTTTCCCTACAGGCATGATGGATAAAGGCCTGCGGCCGAGTGACGACAGGTTATTCACAGCTTGATCCACGGACTTTGGGGAAAGGCAGCCGCAGGGTTATTCACCTGTAGCCAGCCCCGACGGTGCTTGCATGCTCTTGGTGAACGCTAGGCGCAGCGAAACACGCGTCGAACAAAAAATGATCAGTACGCTGCAGCCGCCGTATTCACTGGCCTGTAGCCTGTACTGAACACCTTATGCACAGGTAAGCGCACAGCTTCTGTGTGTAGATAACTCTCCAACCTTTTGAAATAGAACGTTTTTCGCTCAAATCGCTGAGACCCTTGTCTGGCAATGGCTGTAGGGGTTTACCTACAGTTTATCCACGTCATCGTCCACGGATTATGGGGACGGCTGTCCACAAGGCTTGGATGACACTTCCTGATAGCTGTGGACGAAATTGTCTCTGGCGGGAGTGATCAAAAAACAATCAGTCCGCTACAAGCCAAGTAATACCTGGTCTGTGAGTACATATGCACAGCTTGTGCAAAGGCTGCTGCACAGCGAGTGTGTGTAACCCTAAGCTCAACCTATTGAAATAGAACGTTTTTTGTACGAACCGCCAAAGGCGCCAAACTGTGTGGCCTGTAGCCCGTTGCCGACAGCTTATCCACAGCGTCGCCCACCTTATCTGGGGATTGTGTCATCGGTTATCCCCAGTCGCTGAAATGGGCGCTCGAGCCGACCCTTATCAGCTGTTATCGATGGCTCGGGTGTTGAGGTGGTGAGCTGCATGAGCTTGGCCCAGCTCTGGAAGGGATGAGATAAATTAAATTGTTACAGGTTCATGTATCCCAATATTCACGCGGGATCGCGCTGAAGTGCGCAAAAAGTTGCGCACTTCATACCTGCTACTTTCGTGCGCGATTTTCAAGGAAGGTTGTCGCTCTCTCCCCGTAGAGCACCACTCGGTAGTGCGGCACACATCCTTGACCTCACTCACTATTTGCAGGGATAGGCACCATGAGTGGAAAACCCGCTGCGCGTGTTACAGATCCAACAGCTTGTCCATTGCCAGGGCATGGCAACAACCCGATCGTCCAAGGCTCTCCCGATGTCATCTTCGATGGTCTGCCGGCGGCACGAGAGGGTGATGTTTCTGCCTGCGGCAGCTCCATTACGTCTGCTGTTTCGTCCACGGTATTCATCAACGGCAAGCCTGCCGCAACACTTGGCAGTGTTGGTGCGCACGGCAACGTGATCATCGGTGGTTCAGGCACGGTCATCATCGGTGACATGTTCGTACCCGCTCCGGTCTCTCCTGTTGCAGCACTTGTCAGTAGCAATGCGCTTTACTCAGGGCGCTTTCAACTCATTGACCAGGAAACAGGTAAGCCGGTCGTCGGGCGCAGAGTAAAAGTCTGGTCGAGTGATGGCTGGAGTTCGCTCGAGACGACAGATGCCGAAGGCATGACATCGTGGGTCAAGCGTGCTGCTTCGGAGTCCATCCATATCGATCTGGTGCAGGGAGGCGAAGCATGAGCGAGCAGCCTAGCCTTTCTCAGGGAGGTATGAGCCCCGACGGCAAGGTCAACCCTCTCGGCACCCTGGAGCCTAAGCTCGACCCACAGGACAAGAACGTGTTGTGTTCGGCGATCTGCTATTGCAGCACCACGCCCAACGTCAGTCAGAACGGCAAGAGTCTCAAGCAGGCCTGCGTGGCCCAGCGCCTGGGAGAGCTGGACGAAATTCTCCAGAGGCGCAGCCCGTACAAGCCCGAGGTCAGTTACGACATGACCAAGCATCCGCCGCAACCCATCCTCGACAGCCAGACCGGCAACAACCCCCATGGCTGGATTCCAGGTTGGATCAGTAAGTACTGGGATGAAGATCCGGAGCACCCACCGTTTAAACCTGGACGAGGCATGATTCGCCGGCCTGACGTGGTGATCGTCAAGGATCCCAACCTGCCGCCGACTCAGGACAATATCAAGCAGGTGGTAGAGATGAAGTTTCCGCCTGATCCGTCAAACCAAAACCAGGTAGATGCCTATGCAGCTATTGCAGGTGATGAGTGGAAGGTAGTCGAAATGAAACCCACCGATTGCGATTGTAGCCAGACGAATCAAGGTTCCAAGGTGCCGATTGAGGAGTTGGGATGGGCCGCTGCTATTGCTAGTGGTGTGATGTACATCCTGACACGTGGCCGCTCCCCGCGACCGATGATCCCCGCCTATTAGATCGGAGGAAATATTATGGAACCGGAATTCAACATGGCCGAGGAATTGGCCAAACAACCGAATCTATTGGAAATACCTGGCAACCTGTTAATGAAGGGTGGTCGCGAAGATTATATCGGTGCGATGCTTTGCCTGCGCGGTACGCTTTATTTCAAGGAGGCCCATACCCCCCTAGTGCGCGAGGCACTGTGCCAATGCTTCGACGAATTCAAGCGCTTGGCCGAGCCCCATCTCACCTGGCTGTGGCGTGAGGAGCCACCAGAAGGAAAGCCACTGACTGCGTACAGTGATGCAAAACCGTTGCGTGAAATACTATCCGGTATGGATGAGGATTACCCGCTGACGTTCTATTACACGAGTGGTCGCCGGGCGAATGATGCTAGTCCCTGGTTCTTCGAGATTTATGGCAAGTCTGCTTGGGAGGCTCGAATCGGACGAAATCTCAGCGTTCTGCAATTCTCAATTCCACTGTTGTATCAGGAGCAGAGCCCGATTAAGTTTCTGCAGCTATTTATCGACTTCTCGCGACGGCTGAACCCGGAACAAGGTTATGCGGGTCATGCCTACAACCTCTCAATAACCAAGCGGGACGATAATCAACCCACTGAAGCCTTTATGGCCGCACGTATGCCCGGGCTGGATGCAGGCACGGCGGCTTTATTGGCTAACCGCCCGCAGTTCAAACATCCCAAGATCAAAACCGTCAGTTGGCTGACCTTGCTCGACCAGGAACGCTTGGAGCTGGCAGGCGGCCTGGAGGCTCTGCGCGCCCAACTGCCATCCAGCCATTTCGCCTTCTACGATTATGGTAACGGTATCGTGATCCAGGCCGGCGCTTACCCCTACCTTGGCGGCGATGCTGAAGACCCCAAACCGGCTCCCTACGTGCTGCTGAACCATGTACTCAAGGGCATCCGCTACGAGACCGTAGGCTCGTTACACGGAGGTTCTCATGACGGCGAGTTGCGCCTGGTCGGCTGGTCGGCCGACCAGTGGCTCAAGCGCCTGGATGTGACGGAGAGTGAGGTACCCGCCTGGCGTGCCAAACTGCTGGCCAACGAACCTGCTCTGAGCGCAGCCAACACCTTGCCGGAGCGCTTGTGAGCGAGCGGCAGCGTTTTGCCCTGACTAATCAGGAAACCGGTTTGCCCATGGCCAATCATCAGGTGCGCCTGTATGCGGAGGATGGGTGGGAAGCCACGGTCACGTCCGATGAACATGGGCTGACGCCCTGGGTCGACTACCCGTTGCCGCTTTCCTGCCTTCCGCTAAATGGCCCGTCCGCCACTGCTCTGCGTACAGCGGCGCAGCTGGCAGATCAACTGATCGAGTGCTTTACGAGGCCAGATGGTCGCGTCGCGTCTCTCACCGGGCTACCAGCGCTGCCCGGCAACCTGCTGATGAAAGGTGGTCCCGAGGACTATATCGGCGCGGTGCTTTGCCTACGCGGTACGCTTTATTTCAAGGAGGCTCATACCCCTTTGGTGCGTGAGGCGCTGTGCCAATGCTTCGACGAGTTTAGGCACTTGGCCGAGCCGCACCTTACCTGGCTTTGGCGTGAAGAGCCCCCGCAAGGAAAACCACTGACAGCATACGGTGACGCCAAGTCGCTGCGCGAGATGATGGGGGCAATGGATGAAGACGATCATCTCAGCTTCTGCTACACCAGCGGCAAGCAATCTCGCGATGCCAGCGCCTGGGTTTTTGATGTTTATGGCAAGCGGGGCTGGCAGGCGAGGATTGGGCGTGATTTGAGTGTGTTGGAATTTTCCATACCGCTTCTTTACCAAGAGCAACAGCCGCTGGATTTTCTACGCCTTTTTCTGGGTTTTGCACGGCGGCTGAATCCAGAGCAGGGCTATGTTAGCTACGCTTTCAACCTTTCCCCCACAAGTCAGAGCAGTAACGAGCCGACTGAGGCATTTATGGCTGCACGTATGCCAGAGCTGGATGTAGGCACTGCAGCTTTGTTGGCTAACCGTCCGCAGTTCAAACAACCCAAGATCAAAACCATCAGTTGGTTGACGTTGCTCGATCAGGAGCGCTTGGATCTGGCAGGCGGCTTGGAGGCATTGCGTGCGCAACTGCCATCCAGCCATTTCGCCTTCTACGACTACGGTAACGGTGTAGTGATCCAGGCCGGCGCCTATCCGTACCTGGGTGGTGATGCCGAAGACCCGAAACCGGCCGCCTACGTGCTGCTGAACCATGTACTCAAGGGCATCCGCTACGAGACCGTAGGCTCGTTACACGGAGGCTCTCATGACGGGGAGTTGCGGCTGGTCGGCTGGTCGGCCGATCAGTGGCTCAAGCGCCTGGATGTGACGGAGAGCGAGATACCCGCCTGGCGCGCCAAACTGCTGGCCAACGAACCTGCTCTGAGCGCAGCCAACACCTTGCCGGAGCGCTTGTGAGCGAGCGCAGCGATGTTGGGATGCGCTCCAGAACCACCCCGGCGAACTGACGCAGGAAGTCGTCTCTTTAGCCGGCCATCACTTCGCGAATATCCGCTGCCAGTTGGCGGACGCGAGCCTCTTCGGTGTCCCAGGAGCACATGAAGCGGGCGCCGCCAGCACCGATAAAGGTGTAGAAGCGCCAGCCGCGGGCGGTCAGGGCGGCGATGGCGGGTTCGGACATCTGCAGGAACACGCCGTTGGCTTCCACCGGGAACATCAGGCTGACACCGGGCACGTCCTCCACCAGTTCGGCGAGCAGTTGCGCGCAGCGGTTGGCATGGTTGGCATAGCGCAGCCAGGCGTCGTTCTGCAGGATGCCGACCCAGGGCGCCGACAGGTAGCGCATCTTCGAGGCCAGTTGCCCGGCCTGCTTGCAGCGGTAGTCGAAGTCTTCGGCCAGGTCACGGTTGAAGAACAGGATCGCCTCGCCGACCGCCATGCCGTTCTTGGTGCCGCCGAAGCAGAGCACATCGACACCGGCTTTCCAGGTCAGCTCCGCGGGGCTGCAGTTGAGGAAGGCGCAGGCATTGGAGAAGCGCGCGCCGTCCATGTGCAAGTTCAGGCCGAGTTCGTCGCAGGTCTGGCTGATCGCCTGGATTTCCTCGGGGCGGTAGACGGTGCCGACTTCGGTAGCCTGGGTCAGGGTGACCACGCGAGGTTTCGGGTAATGGATGTCCTTGCGCTTGAGGGCGATCTCGCGGATCGAGGCCGGGGTCAGTTTGCCCTGCTCGGTGTGTGCGATGAGCAGTTTGGAGCCGTTGGAAAAGAATTCCGGCGCGCCGCATTCGTCGGTCTCGACGTGGGCGGTCTCCGAGCAGATCACGCTGTGGTAGCTCTGGCACAGCGCGGAAAGAGCCAGGGAGTTGGCGGCGGTGCCGTTGAAGGCGAAGAACACGTCGCAGTCGGTTTCGAACAGGCTTCGGAAATGGTCGGCGGCGCGGGCTGTCCATTCGTCATCGCCGTAGGCGCGCTGATGACCCTGGTTGGCCTCTGCCATGGCTTCCCAGGCCTCGGGGCAGATGCCAGAGTAGTTGTCGCTGGCGAATTGCTGGGCGTTGTCGGGCATTGGAAAATCCTTGTCTGCGTCGCCCCGTGCGGGCGTATGCCGCTACTTTAGCCCGCCTTGGGTATGCATAGAACTCGCTGGCGCGACATATTGTTCAGGGCATTCATTCTGAACTCACAGGCGCCGATGGGCTCACAAAGCAGAGAGTCGTATTCAAGGACTCGCCGATTCCAAGCTACAGGAGCCCACCATGAGCTACCGTCATCTGATCGCACTTTTCGCACCGCTCGCCTTCGCCCTACCGGCCGTGGCAGCCGAGCCCTGGTCACCAGAAGCCAAAGCGACCTTCGTTCAGGAGTGCGTGAAAGGCGCTCAGTCCGGCCACTCTCAGGAGAAACTCACCGCGTTCTGCGACTGCGCCGCGACCAAGGTCAGCGAGGAGTTCAGCGAGGCGGAAATGGCCGAGATGAGCCAGCAGGTTCCGCCGGATGCAGCGCTGCAACAGCGTCTGGTCACTGCCTCGAGCAGTTGCAACGCGCAATTGCAGTAGTCAGTGTCGTACGGACGGCGCAGGGTGCAGCCCTGCGCCGCCTTTTGATTTGCGCCGAGGCGCAGACAGCCTCTACCGTGCAGCTTCATCCCCCTGCGTGACGCATGCGCATGCCTCCAGCCCCATCTGCTTCCCTGCAAATGCCTTTTGGCCGTGACGCGGCCCTCGACCTGATCAAATGGCTGGCGCTGCTGACCATGCTGATCGATCACCTTCGCCATGTCTGGCCCTCCCTGTATTTTCTCTACGTGCCTGGCCGCCTGGCCTTTCCGCTGTTCTGTCTGGCGATCGCCGCCAATGTCGCACGGCCGAGAGTCGGCGCTTCGAGTGGCGTGTCCCTGAGCTATCTCGGCTGGTTGCTGCTGTTCTCGCTGCTGTCTGAGTGGCCTTACCGCATGCTGGTGCCTACGGCGGAATCGCTCAACGTGCTGCCGACCCTGGTGCTTGGCCTGCTGATCGCCAACGCCGTGCAGCGGCCGCAGCTCCAGGCCTGCTTGCTGGGTGCGGCTGCGCTGGTGATCGCCGTGTTTGGCCATGACTGGCTGATGTTCGGCTCCTTCGGAGCCGTGTTGCCCGCCGCCTTCCTGCTGGCGCTGCGCAAACCCTATATCGCTTGGTTGCTGCCGATGCTCTGCTGCCTGGCGGCCAACTACTGGGCACCGTTCTACCGCGACGCCGCTCGTGGCGACCCGTTCGCCTGGAGCGTGCTCGGCATCTGCCTGCTCGCCCCGCTGATCGGTCTCTTGCTGTTGCGTCAGCGCCCGCCGTTCCCGATACCGCCGGTACGGCGCTGGGCCTACCTGTTCTACCCCGCGCACTTTCTTGTCCTGGTGGCGCTGCGCAGCGTCTGACCGGCTTTCACGCATGCGTGATTGCGACACTCGCCCATGTCGCAAACGCAATCTCCCGTGGCGTGCATAGGCATCTGGTTCTCGAGGGCGAGTCATACCATCGCTGCAACAAGACTCATATCGAGCAACCGAGCCAGATGCGGCGCCTTCAGGCGCCTCGGGGAGATACGTGATGTTCAGCAAGCAAGACCGGATTCAGGGCTACGATGACGCACTGCTCAGCGCGATGAATGCAGAGGAGCGTCGTCAGGAACATCACATCGAACTGATCGCCTCGGAAAACTACACCAGCAAGCGGGTGATGGAGGCGCAGGGCAGCGGCCTGACCAACAAGTACGCCGAAGGCTATCCGGGCAAGCGCTACTACGGCGGTTGCGAGCATGTGGATAAAGTCGAGCAGTTGGCCATCGATCGCGCCAAGCAGCTGTTCGGTGCCGATTACGCCAACGTGCAGCCGCACTCCGGTTCGTCGGCCAACTCCGCCGTATACCTGGCGCTGCTGCAGGCCGGCGATACTATCCTCGGCATGAGCCTGGCCCATGGTGGTCACCTGACCCACGGCGCCAAGGTCAGCTCGTCCGGCAAGCTGTACAACGCCGTGCAGTACGGCATTGATACCGACACCGGGCTGATCGACTACGACGAAGTCGAGCGCCTGGCCATCGAGCACAAGCCGAAGATGGTCGTCGCCGGTTTCTCCGCCTACTCCAAGACCCTGGATTTCCCACGCTTTCGTGCCATCGCCGACAAGGTCGGCGCATACCTGTTCGTCGACATGGCCCACGTTGCCGGGCTGGTCGCGGCCGGTCTGTACCCGAATCCGATTCCCTTCGCCGATGTGGTCACCACCACCACCCACAAGACCCTGCGTGGGCCGCGTGGCGGGCTGATCCTTGCCAAGGCCAACGAAGAAATCGAGAAGAAACTCAACGCCGCGGTTTTCCCGGGCGCCCAGGGCGGCCCGCTGATGCATGTGATCGCCGGCAAGGCGGTGTGTTTCAAGGAAGCTCTGGAGCCGAGTTTCAAGGACTACCAGGCACAGGTGATCAAGAATGCCCAGGCCATGGCCGAGGTATTCATCGAGCGTGGTTTCGATGTGGTCTCCGGTGGTACCGACAACCACCTGTTCCTGCTCTCGCTGATCAAGCAGGGCATTACCGGCAAGGATGCCGACGCTGCTCTTGGCCGCGCCGGCATCACGGTGAACAAGAACGCCGTGCCCAACGATCCGCAATCGCCGTTCGTGACGTCCGGCCTGCGTATCGGTACCCCGGCGGTCACCACCCGCGGCTTCAAGGAAGTCCAGTGCCGTGAGCTGGCGGGCTGGATCAGCGACATCCTCGAGCACCTCGGCGACGCCGATGTCGAGGCCCAGGTGGCCGGGCTGGCTGCCGGGTTGTGTGCCGATTACCCGGTGTATCGCTAACGCATTGTCGTCACGTAGGGGCCACAGGCTTTGACATCGTAGGATGGGTGGAACCCATCGAAAACTGATGGGTTTCACCCATCCTACGGTTCAGGTGAGCTCCTACAAGCAAGCAGAATTCAGGAGTTCCCCATGCAGCGCTATTCCGGCTTCGGCCTGTTCAAGCATTCCTTCAGCCACCACGAGAACTGGCAGCGCATGTGGCGCAACCCGACGCCCAGGCCGGTCTACGATGTGGTCATCATCGGTGGTGGCGGTCACGGCCTGGCCACCGCCTATTACCTGGCCAAAGTGCATGGCATCAAGAATATCGCGGTGATCGAGAAGGGCTGGCTGGGCGGCGGTAACACCGCGCGCAACACCACCATCGTGCGCTCCAACTACCTGCTGGACGAGTCGTCGGCGCTGTACGAGCACGCCATGAAGTTGTGGGAAGGCCTGTCCCAGGATCTGAACTACAACGTGATGTTCTCCCAGCGCGGTTGCTACCACTTGTGCCATACCCTGCAGGACTTGCGTGACGCTGAACGTCTGGTGACCGCCAACATCCTCAACGGCATCCCCAACGAATTGCTCGACACCAAGCAGGTGGCCGAGGAAATCCCCTACCTGGATTGCAGCGCCAATACCCGTTATCCGGTGCTTGGCGCCTCGGTACAGCGTCGTGCCGGCAATGCCCGTCACGATGCCGTGGCCTGGGGCTACGCGCGCGCCGCCGATGCCCTGGGTGTGGATCTGATCCAGCAGACCGAAGTCACCGGCTTCCGCAAACAGGATGGTGCGGTGATCGGCGTGGAAACCAACAAGGGTTTCATCGGCGCCAAGCGCGTCGGCATGGTGGTGGCGGGCAACACCGGGCCGCTGGCACACAAGGCCGGCTTCAGGTTGCCGATCGAATCCCATCCGTTGCAGGCCCTGGTTTCCGAACCGATCAAGCCGATCATCGACAGCGTGATCATGTCCAACGCCGTGCACGGCTACATCAGCCAGTCGGACAAGGGCGACCTGGTCATCGGTGCCGGTATCGACGGCTGGGTCGGCTATGGCCAGCGCGGCTCCTACCCGATCATCGAGCACACCATCGAGGCCATCGTCGAGATGTTCCCGGTGCTCTCGCGGGTGCGCATGAACCGTCAGTGGGGCGGCATCGTCGACACCACGCCGGACGCCTGCCCGATCATCGGCAAGACACCGGTCAAGAACCTGTTCATCAACTGCGGTTGGGGAACCGGCGGCTTCAAGGCCACACCGGGCTCCGGCCATGTGTTCGCCGCGACCCTGGCCAAGGGCGAGCCCCATCCGTTGGCTGAACCGTTCTCCATCGAGCGCTTTCACACCGGCGCGCTAGTGGATGAACACGGCGCCGCGGCAGTCGCACATTGAAAGGTTGCGCGCAGCGCAACAACTGAATGTCCCTCTCCTTCTGGGAGAGGGTGCCCGAAGGGCGGGTGAGGGTTGTTCCAGGCGCCACGATTGGCCCAGGAGCCCCTCTCCCCAGCCCTCTCCCAGGGGGAGAGGGAGCGGAACGAGCCCTTCTCGACGATTCGAGCAGGTAACAAGATTCACCGGAGGCTCCAACCATGCTGCACATCTTCTGCCCGCACTGCGGCGAACTTCGCGCCGAAGAGGAACTCAGCCCGGCCGGCCAGGCCCACATCCCGCGGCCGCTGGATCCGGCTGCCTGCAGCGATGCCGAATGGGGCGAGTACATGTGGTTTCGCGACAACCCCCGTGGCCTGCGTCATGAGCTATGGCTGCATGCTGCCGGTTGCCGCAAGTATTTCAACGCCACCCGCCACACCGTCAGCTACCAGATTCTCGAGACCTACCGGATCGGCGAGAAACCCAGCGTGACCGAAGCAGTCGCCGAGCCAGCACCGCTCGCCCAAGGAGCCACGGCATGAGCCAGATCAATCGCCTCGCCAACGGCGGTCGCATCGACCGCAGTCAGCCGCTGAGCTTCACCTTCAACGGCCAGTCCTACAGCGGGTATGCGGGCGACACCCTGGCTGCCGCGTTGCTGGCCAATGGCGTCGATATCATCGGCCGCAGCTTCAAATACTCACGCCCGCGCGGCATCGTCGCCGCGGGTGCCGAGGAGCCGAACGCCGTGCTGCAGGTCGGCTCCCGCGAAGCCACTCAGGTACCGAACATCCGCGCTACCCAGCAGGCGCTCTATGCCGGCCTGGTGGCCGGCAGCACCAACGGCTGGCCGAGCGTGAACACCGACCTGATGGGCATTCTCGGCAAGGTCGGTGGCGGCATGATGCCGCCCGGTTTCTACTACAAGACCTTCATGTACCCGCAGAACATGTGGCTGACGTACGAGAAGTACATCCGCAAGGCCGCCGGGCTCGGCCGTGCGCCGAAAGAGAATGACGTGGACACCTACGATCACGTCAACCGGCACTGTGACGTGCTGGTGGTCGGCGCGGGCGCGGCTGGTCTGGCCGCGGCGCTGGCTGCCGCGCGCAGTGGTGCGCGGGTGATTCTCGCCGACGAGCAGGAAGAGTTCGGCGGCAGCCTGCTGGATACCCGTGAGCAACTCGACGGCCTGCCCGCTACCGAGTGGGTGAGCAAGGTGGTGGCCGAGCTGAAGACCTTCCCGGAAGTCGTCCTGCTGCCGCGTGCCACGGTCAACGGTTACCACGACCACAACTTCCTGACCATTCACGAGCGCTGCACCGATCACCTCGGCGACAGCGCGCCGCTTGGCGCATTCGCCCATCGTCCGGTCCGCCAGCGTCTGCACCGCGTACGTGCCAAGCGCGTGGTGCTGGCGGTCGGTGCCCACGAGCGCCCGCTGGTGTACGGCAACAACGATGTGCCGGGCAACATGCTGGCCGGGGCCGTTTCCACCTACGTGCGCCGTTATGGCGTGGCGCCCGGCAAGAAGCTGGTGCTCGCCACCACCAACGATTACGCCTACAAGACGGCCCTGGACTGGCTCGATGCCGGTCTCAAGGTGGTGGCCATCGCCGATGCGCGCAGCAACCCGCGCGGCAGTTGGGTCGAAGAGGCGCGCTCCCGGGGCGTACGCGTGCTGACCGGCAGCTCGGTGCTCGACGTCAAGGGTAGCAAGCGCGTGGAGGCCGCACGCATCGCCGCCATCGATCCGCAATCCTTCAAGGTCACCAGCCCCGGCGAGTGGCTGGAGTGCGATCTGATCGCCAGCTCCGGCGGCTATAGCCCGGTGGTGCACCTGGCGTCGCACCTGGGCGGTCGCCCGACCTGGCAGGAAGACATCCTCGCCTTCGTGCCCGGCGATGGCCTGGGCATGCAGGCACGGGTTTGCGCCGGTGCGGTGAATGGCGTGTTCAAGCTCGGTGATGTGCTGGCTGACGGTTTCGAAGCGGGCGCCAAGGCCGCGGCCGAGAGCGGCTTCGCAGCCGTCAGCGGTGAACTGCCGCGTGCCGAAAAGCGCGTCGAGGAAGCCTCCATCGGTCTTTATCAGGTGCCCCACGACAAGCCCACGGCGCGTGCTCCCAAGCAGTTCGTCGACCTGCAGAACGACGTCACCACCGCTGGCATCGAGTTGGCCGTGCGCGAGGGCTTCGAGTCGGTAGAACACGTCAAGCGCTACACCGCGCTGGGCTTTGGTACCGACCAGGGCAAGCTGGGCAATATCAATGGTCTGGCCATCGCTGCCCGCGCCCTTGGCGTGAGCATTCCGCAGATGGGCACCACGATGTTCCGCCCCAATTACACGCCGGTTTCCTTCGGTGCGGTAGCCGGGCGCAACGCCGGTGCGCTGTTCGAGCCCAAGCGCTACACCGCGCTGCAGGCCTGGCACGTCCGGCAGGGCGCCAAGTTCGAGGATGTCGGCCAGTGGAAGCGGCCGTGGTACTTCCCGCGTGGCGCCGAAGACCTGCATGCCGCCGTCGCCCGCGAGTGCAAGGCGGTGCGTGCCAGCGTCGGCCTGCTGGACGCCTCGACCCTCGGCAAGATCGACATCCAGGGCCCGGACGCCCGCGAGTTCCTCAACCGCGTCTACACCAACGCCTGGACCAAGCTCGACGTGGGCAAGGCGCGCTATGGCCTGATGTGCAAGGAAGACGGCATGGTCTTCGATGACGGCGTGACCGCCTGCCTTGCCGACAATCACTTCCTGATGACCACCACCACGGGCGGCGCCGCTCGGGTGCTGCAGTGGCTGGAGCTGTACCACCAGACCGAATGGCCGGAGCTGAAGGTGTACTTCACCTCGGTCACCGACCACTGGGCGACCCTGACCCTGTCCGGCCCCAACAGCCGCAAACTGCTGGCCGAGGTCACCGATATCGATCTGTCGCCGGAAGCCTTCCCGTTCATGACCTGGCAGGAAGGCTTGGTCGCCGGCGTGCCGGCCAGGGTGTTCCGCATCTCCTTCACCGGCGAGCTGAGCTACGAGGTGAACATCCAGGCCGACTACGCCATGGGCGTGCTGGAAAAGATCGCCGAAGCCGGCAAGCAATACGACCTGACCCCGTACGGCACCGAGACCATGCACGTGCTGCGTGCCGAGAAGGGCTTCATCATCGTTGGCCAGGACACCGACTCCACCGTCACTCCGGACGATCTCAACATGGGCTGGTGCGTCGGCCGCACCAAGCCGTTCTCGTGGATCGGCTGGCGCGGCATGAACCGCGAGGACACCCTCAAGGAAGACCGCAAGCAACTGGTCGGCCTCAAACCGGTGAACCTCAATGACGTGCTGCCCGAGGGCACCCAACTGGTATTCGACCCGAACCAGCCCAAGCCGATGAAGATGGCCGGCCACGTGACCTCCAGCTACATGAGCGCGACCCTGGGCCACGGTATCGCCCTGGCACTGGTCAAGGGCGGCATCAAGCGTATGGGCCAGAAGGTGTTCGCACCGACCCGCGACGGTCGGTTGATCGAAGCACAGATCGTCAGCTCGGTGTTCTACGACCCGAAAGGCGAACGGCAGAACGTGGTTTGAGCAGCGGCAAGCTCCAAGTTGCAAGCCGCAAGCAAGAGCGAAAGGGTGGCGTCCTCGAAGGCGTCTCCCACCTATGAAGGACTGACGACATGACAGCAGCAAACGTCTACCAGCAGCGTCCCGATGATTCCGGCGTAAAAGTCGAGTCGCCGCTGCACCATGCCGGCTTCAACGAGCTGGTCGGCAAGGGCAGAAGTGGTGCGGGCGTGACCCTGCGCGAGAAGAAGCTCCTGGGGCACCTGACCTTGCGTGGTGACGGCAAGGACGCGGCTTTCGCCGAAGGTGTGCACAAGGCCCTGGGGCTGGAACTGCCGGTGGCCCTGGGCCTGGTGGCCAAGGGCGACAGCTCGGTGCAGTGGATGAGTCCGGACGAGTTCCTGGTCATCGTGCCGCGTGGCGAGGAGCTCGCCACCGAGCAGAGGCTACGTGAGGCGCTGGATGGCCAGCACATTCAGGTGGTCAACGTCAGCGGCGGGCAGACCCTCCTCGAACTGAGCGGCCCGAACGTGCGCGACGTGTTGATGAAATCCACCAGCTACGACGTTCATCCCAGCCAGTTCCCGGTGGGCAAGGCGGTCGGCAGCAACTTCGCCAAGACCCAGTTGTATATCCGCCATACCGGCGAAGACACCTGGGAACTGCTGGTGCGCCGCAGCTTCGCCGATTACATCTGGGCCTGGCTGCAGGACGCCAGCGGCGAGTATGGTCTGGCGGTCGAGGCCTAGGCTCTCGTTTCGGTGAATGGCAGGATCAAGGCGCAAGCGGACGGTCGTATGGGTGCAACCCATCGGCAATTGATGGGTTTCACCCATCCTACGGGCTGCAGGATCAAGGCGTAAGCAGACGTAGGGTGGATCGGGCCGCGTAGGCAAGCGTCGTCCACCCTTGTATCTCGACTACAGCCTTTCAGTGAGGCTATGGTTCCCGACTGATCATCGGGGGAGGAGCTGCAAGCCGTGTCCACCCTTAAGCCTTGAGCTTGCAACGTAGATTGCGCTGCGCCCCTCCACACTCATCCGCTAAGTCCGAACGGTATCCAGAGCTTCGAGCTCGCATCAGCAAGGTTGGACGGATGCAGTGACGATCAGCAACCCAAAGGAGGAGATGATGAGTACTGTTGTTGGCATCGACGTCGCCAAGCACACCTTCGATATCGCCACGCTTCAGGCCAATGGCAAACACCGCACCAAAGCCAAGCTGGCCAACGACCCAAAGGGGTTTGAAGTGCTGCTGCAATGGCTGAACAAACACGCTGAGGCGCAGGCCTGGATCGTGATGGAAGCGACCGGCATTTACCATGAGGCCTTGGCTGAATGGTTGTATGAGCGCGGTTATCAGGTCTGCGTGCTGAACCCGGCTCAGATCGCGTTTTACGCCCGCAGTCAGCTGCAGAGAGTAAAGACCGACAAGGTCGACGCCAAGCTAATTGCCGATTATGGCCATCGGCATCAGAAAGAACTGCGCGCCTGGAAACCGGAACAGCCTTCGATCAAACGCCTCAAAGCGCTGACACATCGCCTCAAGGATCTGCAGGAACTGGAGCAGATGGAACAGAATCGTCTGGACGTGACGAGCGATGCCAAGGTAGCCGCGTCGATCCAGTCGGTACTGGGGCATATTCGTCAGCAGATTGCTGACACACTCAAGGCGATCAAGCAGCACTTCGATGACAACGATGATCTGAGAGGGCAACGCGATCTGCTCAAGAGTATCGATGGCATTGCCGACAGAACAGCGGCGTTACTGCTGGCGGAGCTGGGTGATATACGGCGCTTCGACGACAGCCGAGCCGTCACCGCATTTGCCGGTTTGAATCCAAGGCTGCAGGAGTCGGGCAAGCACAAAGGGCATGTGCGTATATCGCGGATGGGGTCTGCATTACTGCGCGGCGGACTTTACCTGCCGGCGGTTACCTCCCTGACTTACAATTCAGCGATCCGGGCAATGGCCGAGCGACTGCGAGCAAAAGGCAAGACCGGCAAACAGATCGTCTGCGCGGCCATGCGCAAGCTGCTATGCATCGCTTACGGGGTGCTCAAATCCGGCCAACCCTTTAACCCGCAACTCGCTATTGCGAGGTGAGGGTTAAGACGGTATCTACGAACCAGCCGTTCGAGCATGAAACTGAGCAAGCCCAAAGAACCCTCACTCCCGGCCCCTCTCCCGGGGGGAGAGGGGTGAACATCATCGGAGTTTGTTATGAGCCGCACCCCCGACACCTGGATTCTTACCGCCCACTGCCCGAGCCTGCTTGGCACGGTGGATGTGGTCACCCGTTACCTGTTCGAACAGGGCTGCTACGTCACCGAACACCACAGCTTCGATGACCGGCTGGCCAGCCGATTTTTCATCCGCGTCGAATTTCGTGCCCAGGCCGATTTCGATGAATCGGCCTTCCTCGCCGGCCTCGGCGAGCGCACCGCGCCGTTCGATATGCACACCGAGCTGACGTCGCCGGGCTATCGCGCCAAGGTAGTGATCATGGTCTCCAAGGCCGATCACTGCCTCAACGATCTGCTCTACCGTCAGCGCACCGGGCAGTTGCCGATGGACATCACCGCCATCGTCTCCAACCATCCGGATCTCAAGCCGCTGGCCGACTGGCACGGCATCCCGTATCACCACTTCCCCCTCGATCCCAACGACAAACCGGCGCAAGAGCGCAGGGTGATGCAGGTGGTCGAGGAAACCGGCGCCGAGCTGGTGGTGCTCGCCCGCTACATGCAGGTACTGTCCGCCGACCTGTGCCGCAAACTCGACGGCCGGGCGATCAACATCCATCACTCGCTGTTGCCCGGCTTCAAGGGCGCCAAGCCCTATCACCAGGCTTACCAGAAGGGCGTGAAGCTGGTCGGTGCCACGGCGCACTTCATCAATAACGATCTCGACGAAGGCCCGATCATCACCCAGGGCGTGGAAAGCGTCGATCACGCGCACTACCCCGAGGATCTGGTCGCCAAGGGCCGTGATATCGAGTGCCTGACCCTGGCCCGTGCCGTCGGTTATTTCCTCGAGCGCCGGGTGTTCCTCAACGCCAACCGCACCGTGGTGCTGTAGCGCCAACGACATCCTGGCGGCTGTATCTGCCGCACATGGAACGTCGACTGTCGGTTCTGCGCCCACGCAACCGACAGCCGCTGGCTACTCTCCCCAGACCTGCGTTCGACGATCGATCGTCGATACGCCGATTCGGCACGCCTCCTGCCAGTTTTCGGCGCGTGCCGATACAGACGCTTCAACGCTCCGCTACAAGGCCTGCGCGACAGCCGTCGCGTCTTTGTATCCACAAGAAGAAAGGAGAGACATATGTCTGGTAATCGCGGTGTCGTCTATCTCGGCACAGGCAAGGTCGAAGTACAGAAGATCGACTACCCGAAAATGCAGGATCCGCGTGGTCGCAAGATCGAACACGGTGTCATCCTCAAGGTGGTCTCCACCAATATCTGCGGTTCCGACCAGCATATGGTGCGTGGCCGTACCACCGCCCAGGTCGGCCTGGTGCTCGGCCACGAGATCACCGGTGAAGTGATCGAGAAAGGCAGCGATGTCGAGAACCTGAAGATCGGCGACCTGGTGTCCGTGCCCTTCAACGTCGCCTGCGGCCGCTGCCGCTCCTGCAAGGAACAGCACACCGGCGTCTGCCTGACCGTCAACCCGGCGCGTGCCGGTGGTGCCTATGGCTACGTGGATATGGGCGACTGGACGGGCGGCCAGGCCGAATACGTGCTGGTACCTTACGCCGACTTCAACCTGCTGAAACTGCCGGATCGCGACAAGGCCATGGAGAAGATTCGCGACCTGACCTGCCTCTCCGACATTCTGCCGACCGGTTACCACGGTGCCGTCACGGCCGGCGTCGGCCCTGGCAGCACCGTCTATGTGGCGGGTGCCGGCCCGGTTGGCCTGGCGGCAGCGGCTTCGGCTCGGCTGCTCGGCGCGGCGGTGGTCATCATCGGTGACGTCAATCCGGTGCGCCTGGCACACGCCAAGGCACAGGGGTTCGAAATCGCCGACCTGTCCAAGGACACGCCGCTGCACGAGCAGATCGCCGACCTGCTCGGTGAACCGGAAGTGGATTGCGCCGTCGATGCGGTGGGCTTCGAGGCCCGGGGGCATGGCCATGCCGGCGCTCAGCACGAGGCACCTGCCACGGTTCTCAACTCGTTGATGGGCGTGGTACGGGTAGCCGGCAAGATCGGCATCCCCGGCCTCTACGTCACCGAAGACCCGGGCGCGGTGGACGCGGCGGCGAAGATCGGCAGCCTGAGCATCCGCTTCGGTCTCGGCTGGGCCAAGTCGCACAGCTTCCACACTGGCCAGACCCCGGTGATGAAGTACAACCGCGCGCTGATGCAGGCGATCATGTGGGATCGCATCAACATCGCCGAGGTGGTCGGCGTGCAGGTCATCAGCCTGGACGATGCACCACGCGGTTACGGCGAGTTCGATGCCGGCGTGCCGAAGAAATTCGTCATCGACCCGCACAAGACCTTCAGCGCGGCGTGAAGCCAGCCGGGAGCGGGGCCAGCCGGCTCCGCTTCCAGGTTTCGGAAGCGGCTATGGCGTTGCTCAGGTGTGTGGGAGCCGCGCCCCCGCGGCGATGGGTGGTCGCACCGCGAATCCCGTTGTATGGCTGCCATCGCATCGCCCCGAGGTCGGGGCTCCTACGCGTGCGATACTGCATCGTTGCCATGGCCCTGGCCTCGATGCGGCCAAGACGTATGGATTCCCCCCTGACAATATGCATTTGCCACTGGAGACCGGCATGTCCTTCGACCGACGCATTTCCCTGATCACCCTTGGCGTCGACGACGTTCAAGCCAGCGCGGCGTTTTACCAGAGACTGGGCTGGAAACGCTCCTCGGCCTCCCAGGAGCAGATCGTTTTCATCAAGCTCAAGGGACTCGTGCTGACGCTGTTCGCCCGGGATGAACTGGCCCGGGACGCGAACATCGACGAGCAACCGGGCAAGCCGGCCTTTTCCGGCGTGACCCTGGCGCACAACCTGGAAAGCCCGGAGGCGGTGGACGCCGCCATGGCCCACGCCATCGCCTGCGGAGGCACACTGCTCAAGGCACCGGAGAAGGTCTTCTGGGGTGGCTACTCCGGTTATTTCGCCGACCCCGATGGACATGTGTGGGAGTTGGCCCACAACCCCTTCGCGCCGCTGGACGAGTCGGGGCACATGATCCTGCCCGATTGAACACGGCGCACCGCGATGGCGCGTGCCGTACTTGGCTGGCCGGGGAACGGAACTTGCATTGCCTAGGGTCTGTTGACGTTTCAGCACGACCGCGCCGGAGCCCGTTTTGCCGCGAGGCAAGGCACGAGACGTGAAGTTTGGTCGTTCCAAATGAGCGTCGAGAAACGCAGCATTCGCGGCAACGTCAACAGACCCTAGCACCCTTCAGGCTGTATTCGGAGCATCCCCATGCGCCACCTCGATACCGATGCCCTGGCCGCTTTCGTCGCGGTCATCGACCACGGCGGCTTCACGGCGGCAGGTGAGCACATCGGCAAGACCCAGGCCGCCGTGAGCCTGATGATCTCGCGCCTGGAAGATCGCCTGGGCAAGCGGCTGGTCGAACGCTCGCGGCGTGGTGTCAGCCTGACCCGTGCCGGTGAGCTGCTGATCGGCTATGCACGGCGCATCCGCGAGCTGGAGGACGAGGCGCTGTTCGCGCTGGGAGAAAGCGAGGCGACACGTATTCGGGTGGGCATGCCCGACGATTACCTGGAAAGCATCGGCTCGCTGCTGCTGCGCGATTACCCGCTACGGCAGGCCGATGCCCAGGTCGAGGTAATCTGTGACTTCTCCTACCGCCTGGAGCAGATGCTGCAGGATGGCACCCTGGACATGGCCATCATTTCCCGGGAGAAGGATCGCCCCATCGGAGTGCTGCTCAAGCGCGAGGCCCTGCTCTGGTGCACGCATCCGGACAGGCGACCGGAACTGCTCTCGCCCTTGCCGCTGGTGCTGTTTCCCGAGGGCTGCCGGGCGCGGCCCAAGGCCATCGCGGCCCTCGATCGGGCCGGGTGCCAGTGGCGTATCGTCTGTACCTCATCACATATCCAGGGCGTGCAGGCCGCCATCCGCATGGGCGAAGCGCTGACCGTGCTGCCCGCCACGGCCGTCCCCGCCGACTGGCGCATTCTCGGCCCCGAAGAGGGCCTGCCCGCCCTCGCCAGCCAGGAGCTCGCCCTGGTCATGCCGAGTGGCGCGCGCCTGGCCGTGCGCCGCCTGGCGCACTTCATCGAGCAGAAATTCGACGCCGATAGCTGCCAGGCCGCCATCGCCTGAGCGCTCTATCTAACGCGAACGAAGCTGTCTCCGCGCGATGCGATGGCAGCCATACAGCGGGATTCACGGTGCGACCACCCATCGCCGCGGGGTCGCGGCTCCCACAGAGCCAGGGCAAACCGCCGTTTTGTGGGTCAAATGCTTGACTGACTGGCATTTGGGGCTAGGCCCAGGCTTCGGCCACTTCGCTGAATATCTCCAGCATCTGCTCCAGCACGGCACGGGTATGCGCGACCGAAAGGTAGATGCGCCCGTATCCGGCGGGCATCGTCAGCAGGCCGCGCCGGCGCAGTGCCAGGTGCAGATCCAGCGAGCGCTGCGGCTTCAGCCAGGCGCTGGCCTCGCTGTAATCGCTCGGTGCCCGTGGCGCGTGCCAGCAACTGAAGACACTGCCATAGCCGCTGGTGCTCAGTGCCAGGCCGTTGCGCGCGAAGACCTGTTCCAGCGCCTGACGCAACCAGTTGCCGTCGGCCTGGTGCGTCGCGTAGTCGAAGCGCTTGAGCTTGCCGAGCGTCGCCAGCACGGCGGCGCAGGCCGGTGGGTTGCCGCTGTAGGTACCGGCGCGCACGACGTTGCCGGTTTCGAATCCGCGCATGACCTCTGCCGTTCCCAGCACCGCCGCGACCGGAATACCACTGCCTATCGCCTTGCCGACGCAGGCCAGGTCGGCGTCCACCGCGAAGGCCTGGCTGAACAGCCCGGCGCGCACCTGGAAGCCCATCAGCACTTCGTCGAGGATCACCAGTGCGCCATGGGCGTGGGCGCTCTTGCACAGCCGCTCCAGATAACCGGGCGCCGGAACCACGCAGCCGGCGTTGGCCAGCATCGGCTCGAGCAGCACCGCGGCGATGTCGGGGTGCTGCGCGAACAATCGCTCGATGTCGTCGAAGTCGTTGTAGCGCAGCAGGGTCATGCCGTCCTTCACCGGCCGCGCGCCGGGCATCTCGGCGTCGGCGCTGGCGGCGTTGCCGAAGGCGACCGGGTCGTACCAGCCGTCGTAGCCGGCGGCGAACTTGGCCACCAGCTTGCGCCCGGTATAGGCCCGGGCGGCACGGCAGGCGAGGTGCACCGCTTCGCTGCCGGTGTTGACGAAGATCACCTGATCCAGCGCGCCAGTACAGCTCGCCAGCGCGCTGGCCGCCTGCTCCTCCAGGGCGTGGGCGTAGGATGGCATGGGCGCGCGTCGCAGCGCCTCGGTCACCGCGTCCAGCACGTCCGGGTCGGCATGGCCGAGCTTGGCCGCGCCGAAGCCCATGGCCGTATCGATATAGGCGCGGCCATTCGTATCCCAGACCTGATGGGCCGCGGCACGCTGTGCCAGAAAGGGGATTCCGTCCAGAGCGGGCAAAGCGCGGCCGGCGCTGGATATTCCACCAACGAGATGGTGCATCGCATGGTTTCCTTGAAGTCGGGTAGAGCGGTTCAGTGATAAAGGGGGTTCAGTAACCGGCCATTCTCGGCAGCCACTCGGTGAGTTCGGGGAAGATCACCAGCAGCACGATGGCCACGGCGCTGGCCACCCAGAACGGCACCAGGCGCCGCGATACCGCGCCGATGCTCAGCTTGGCGACGTTACAGACGACGAAGATGTTGGTGCCCACCGGCGGGGTGAACAGGCCGACGCCGAGGGTGACGGTGAACAGCACGCCGATCTGGTAGGGTTCCAGGCCCGCGCTCTGGGCGATCGGCACCAGGATCGGCGCGAGGATGATCAGCGCCGGGCCCAGATCCAGCCACAGGCCGACCACCACCAGGGCGAGAATGACCAGGACGATGTCCACCACCGCGCCGCCATGCAGGCTGGTGATCCAGGTGGCGATGGTCTGTGGCACCTGCTCCACGGTCAGCAGCCAGCTGAAGGGTACCGCCACGGCCATGATGATCATGATCGCCCCGGTGGTGCTGACCGCTTCGATGATCGAGGGCCAGAGCACGTCCCAGGACAGCTCGCGATAGACCAGCGCGCCGACCAGCAGGGCGTAGATCACTGACAGCGCCGCTGCCTCGGTGGCCGTGGCCAGGCCGCTGACGATCGAGCCGAGAATCAGCGGCGGCATCAGCAGCGCCGGCAGCGCCGCGCGCAGGTCGAGGAAGAGGCGCCGCCAGCTCGGCCGGGTGTCCTGGCGCGGGAAGTTCTCCTTCACGCCGACCACGTAGGCGGCGACCATGAAGGTCAGCGCCAGCAGCACGCCCGGCAGGATGCCGGCCATGAACAGGCCGCCGATGGAGGTGTTGGTCAGCACGCCGTAGATGATGAACACCACGCTCGGCGGCAGGATGATGCCCAGGGTGCCGGACGCCGCCGTGACCGCGGCGGCGAAGGCCTTGGGATAGCCCCGCTCCTCCATGGCCGGGATCATCACCTTGGCCACTGCGCCGGTGTCGGCGGTGGCCGAGCCGGTCAGGCCGCCGTAGACGAACGAGGTGGCCACGTTGACCAGGCCGAGCCCGCCGCGAAAGCGCCCGAAGAGGTGCTCGGCGATGCGCATGATCTGCCGGGTCAGGCCGCCGCGGTTCATCAGCTCGCCGGCGAACAGGAACAGCGGAATGGCCATCAGCGAGAGCGAGTCGGCGCCGCGGATGGTCTGCTGCGCCAGCCAGCCCACCGGTACGCCGACATCGCCGAAGATCAGGGTGATGATGGTAGCGGCGGCCATCGACCAGACCACCGGCACGCCCAGCAGGAGGAACAGGAAGAAGCCACCGAACAGCAGGGCGATGATCATCGGGTCGCTCCCAGTACGCGGCCGCGGCCGGAAAATACCTTGAACAGACGGATGGCCGCGATCAGCAGCAGAACCACCGCACAACTGATCAGGGCCAGGGTGGTGATGCCGGTGGGCCAGCGCAGCACCGGCGTGGGAACCCAGGCCGAGCGCTTGAGCACCGCCAGTGCGCTGTACAGCAGCCAGCCGGACACGCCGGCCAGCAACACGGCGCAGAGCACCGTCATGGCGTGCTGGGCACGGGCCGGCATGAGCTTCAACAGGCCGTCGAAGCAGACGTTCTCACCGCGCAGCTCGGCGATGGCGGTGCCGATGAAGGTGATCCAGATGAAGCCGATGCCGGCGATCTCGAACGACCACTCGAAGCCCGACAGCTTGAAGCTGCGCGCGGCCATGCCCGCCACGATGGCGGTGAAGGTGGCGATAAACAGCAACCCACCGATCAGGCACAACACGCGCTCGCCCCAGCCTTGCCGGGCGCTGGTTTCAGGCAACTGACTCATGCGGGCTCCTTCAGGGCTGGGCGCTGGCTGCGGCGGCGCTGCGCACGCGCTGGATGAGTTCGTCGCCCCATTCCCTGGCGAAGGTGTCGTACACCGGGCCGGCCATGGCCCCGAACGGTGCGGTATCGACCTGGTTGACCTTGACGCCCTTGGTCTGCAGCTCGGCGATCACCTGCTCGGTCACGGCGCCCAGCTGGCCGCGGTACCAGGCGGTGACATCGGCCACGGCGGCATCGAGCGCGTCGCGCTGGGCCGGCTCGAGGCTTTCGTAGGTGTCGAGGTTCATGTACCACCAGTTCGCCGACCACAGGTAGTTGGCGATCGACAGGTAGCCTGCCGGCTCGTACCACTTCTGGTCGTAGTAGTCGCGGGCCTCCGGTTCGGCGCCGTCGACCACGCCGGATTGCAGCGAGGTGTAGACCTCGCCGTAGGGAATCGACTGGGCCAGGGCGCCGAACTGCTTCATGGTGGCGAGGATGGTCGGCATCGGCGGCGTGCGCACCTTCATGCCGGCCAGATCCGCGGGTGTGACGATGGCCTTGCGGCTGCCGACGAACTGACGGAAGCCCGAGTCCAGTGGGGCCAGCACCTTGTAACCGTGATCGTGGCCGAAGCCCAGTACTTCCTTGCCGGCGTCCGTATCGAAGAAGGCATAGACATTGGCCGCATCCTGGAACAGGAAGGGCAGGGTGACCACGTTCAGCCTCGGGTCGATGGGTTCGACCACGCCACCCAGGCCGATGTCGATCGAGCCCATGCCCACGGATTCGGCGATCGGGCCTTCATCGCCCAGCTGTCCATCGGGGAACACCCTGGCTTTCAACTCGCCGCCGCTTCTGGCCTCGAGTTCGGCGGCGAAGCGCGTCATCGCCTGGTTGACCAGGCTGTCGCCGCTCGAGGCGTGGGCGACACGCAGTGTGCGCTCCGCCCAGCTGTGGCCCGATGCCAGCAGGCACACGGCGGACAACGTGATCATGGGCAGCAGGCCGGCGCCACGCAGCAGGTTTGTCGATTTCATGGTGAACCCTCCCCGTTGAATAGCCTCGAGTGTACCCAGCGGCTTTCAGCGGCAGGCGGGTTTCGCCATAACAATAACTAATGCCGGCATGCGCTTTTTTATGGCCTGCCATCCCTGGCGGCCACCCTGCGGGCTGTCGCCAGCGACGTTAAAAATGGCTCCCGGCCATTTTTTATGGCCTGCCAGAGCCGTTCGGCGTCCGTAGGAGCGTCGACCCCGGCGCGAGGCGCTGGCGGCCTTTCCACAAACCGTGTCACGGCCACCAATCGCCGCGAGGTCGCGGCTCCCACACGAATCTGGCGGTCGAACGCTATCCGTAGCTCGGGTCGAGCGCAGCGACACCCGGGAAACCGTCCCCTGGGTATCGCTGCGCTCGACCCAGGCTACGGGGCAAGCCGTACTCCGGTCACGATCCACGTGGCGGGGTAACCACCATGGGCGCAACCGCGTGGGGTCGGGCTCAGGGTCGGTACAGCTTCAGGCTTTCCACCCGCGCGCGGTACGCCGCCAGGCGCTCCTTGAGCTGATCCTTGCGCGAACTGGCCACGCAGTGCAGCAGCACGTTGAGGGCGCTGGTCAGGCCGCCGGTGGACTCCAGGATCAGGCCGGTCTTGGTCTTCATGGTGATGATGTGGGGGGTGTCGATGTGCCGGGCGATGCCGTACTCGTCGGTGAACACCACCAGGTCGGTGCCCTGCTGCAGGCAGTTGTTGGCGAAGGCGACGCCGGCCTCGGCATAGGGCGCGATGTCGATCAGGATCACGCAGCAGCGCTGGTTGTGGCTGTCGATCCACTGGCCGAGCACGCCGCTGTAGAGGTCGAGGAACTCCACGCCCGAGCGCACCAGGGCCAGGCGGTTGGCGAAGTCCTCGGCCAGCCCGCGGATGGTCTGGAAGCCGCAGACGAACACCCGTTCGGCCTGGCTGACCCGGGCGACGATGTCCTGCCAGTGCTGGCTGCCGAGCTGGTTGGCGAAGGCGCTGAGCGCCTCGATCTCCTCGTTGAGATGGGCCAGCAGATCGTCGGGCTGCTGTTCGACGCGGTCGATCAGCGTGGTGTTGAGCAGTGATTGCACGCGGACCTCGTCGCGCAGTTCTTCCTTGAGGCTCTTCAGGCCCTTGTAGCCGAGGCGCCGCAGGAAACGGCTGACGGTGTTGGGGCTGACCCCGCTCTTGGCCGCCAGGCTGGCGCCGTTCTCGAACGCCAGGGTTTCCAGGTTGGCCTGGATATAGGCCCATAAGGTGCGCTCGGCCGGCGTCAGCTTGCCTTCCAGGTGTTGCATCTTGCCATCGAGCATGTCCGTTTCCCCTGCCATGCCAAATCGTTCTGACATTTAAATGTCAAATTGTTGGTCTTTGGAATAAATATATTCTACGCTACAACCGTACCGCAAAGAGACCTCGATCTGCCGCTATACGGGTGAAGAAAGCCAGCAGAAGTCTTTCCGCCCCGCGCTCGACTCTTGCGCAATTCCTGCCGCAACAAGCAAATGCCGCGCCTTCGAGCGGTCATAACAGTGGAGAACAGGAATATGCCCATCCCGCGTCCCCTGCGTCATCTCGCCCTGTGCGTCGCCTGCGGCGGCAGTCTCGTCTCCGGCGCCGCCCAGGCTGCCGAGGAACTGCGGCTATACAACTGGGGGGATTACATCAACCCCGAGGTGCTGAGCCGCTTCAGCGCCGAAACCGGCATCAAGGTGTCGCTCGACACCTACGGCAGCAACGAGGAAATGCTCGCCAAGCTGCAGGCCGGCGCCAAAGGCTACGACATCGTCTTCCCCTCGGTACACATGCACGACAGCATGGCCGCGCTCGGCCTGTTGGAGAAGACCGACATCAACCAGGATCCGGGCTTCGCCAACATCGATCCGGCCTTCCTGCGCGCCAAGTCCGATCCCCAGGGCGAGTACTGCATGCCTTACGCCTGGGGCACGGTGGGCATCTTCTACAACAAGAGCAAGGTGTCCAGGCCGATCGAGAGCTGGGACGATTTCTTCGCCGAGGCGCAGGCCGGCAAGAAGGTGATCATGCTCGACGACATGCGCGAAACCCTCGGCGTCGGTCTGATCAAGGACGGCAAGTCGGTCAACAGCAACGATGCCGCCGAGCTCAGGCAGGCCGCCGACTGGCTGATCGAGCGCAAGCCGCTGATCTCCGCCTTCACCTACGATAGCGTGCCGATGGTGCAGTCCGGCGATGCCGCGGCCGCGCATTATTTCGTCGGCGCGATGATGTACGTGAAGCAGGATCCGCAGAATCTCGCCTACGTCATCCCCAGAGAAGGTGCGACCCTGTACCAGGAAGACATGTGCGTGCTCAGGAGCGCGCCGAACAAGGCCAACGCCAAGCGCTTCATGAGCTTCTTTCTGCAACCGGAGATCGCCGCGCTGAACACCGCGCAGCAGATGAACGGCACGCCCAACAAGGAAGCGCTCAAGCTGCTGCCGGCCGAGCTGCGCGACAACCCGCAGGTCAACCCGCCCGCCGAGGTGATGGCCAAGCTGCAGATCTTCGAGGATCTGGGTAAGGGCCTGCGTCAGTACGACCGGGTGTGGACGCGCGTGCGTACCGCCAACTGAGTGCTGGCAGGTCGCGGCTGGAGCATCGCATCGAAGTAGCCTGGGTTGAGCGAAGCGATACCCGGGTCAGCGTGCGATGGGTATCGCTTCGCTCAACCCATCCTACGGAGGTATGGGCGGGGCTTTAGCCGCGGCGGCTTTACACCTTTCCGGGAGTTGTCATGACTGTCTTCACCCAGACCGCGCCGGTGGTCGAGATTCGCGCCGCCGTGAAGCATTACCGCGCCCCCGAAGGGCATCTGGTGCGCGCCATCGACGGCCTCGACCTGGCCGTCGGCGCCAACGAGTTCGTCACCCTGCTGGGGCCGTCCGGCTGCGGCAAGACCACGCTGCTGCGCACCATCAGCGGTTTCGAGCAACTGGACGGCGGCGAGCTGCTGATCCAGGGCCTGCCGATGAACGCCGTGCCGCCGCACCGCCGCCCGGTGCACACGGTGTTCCAGAGCTACGCGCTGTTCCCGCACATGAGCATCGGCGACAACGTCGGCTATGCCCTGGATGTGCGCGGCGTGGGCAAGGCGGAGAAACGCCAGCGTGTCGGCGAAGCGCTGGAGCTGGTCGGCCTGGCCGGCATGCAACTGCGCAAGCCCGGCCAGCTTTCCGGCGGCCAGCAGCAGCGCGTGGCGCTGGCCCGCGCCATCGTCGACCGCCCGGCGCTGCTGCTGCTCGACGAGCCGCTGTCGGCGCTCGACCGCCAGTTGCGCCAGGCCATGCAGCGCGAACTGAAGAACCTGCAGCACGAGCTGGGCATCGCCTTCGTCTTCGTCACCCACGACCAGGAAGAGGCGCTGACCATGAGCGACCGCATCGTCGTGCTCGATGGCGGCCATATCCAGCAGATCGGCGCCCCGGCGGAAATCTACCAGCGCCCGGCCAACGCCTTCGTCGCCGGCTTCATCGGCGAGAGCAACCTGTTCGACGTGCACGTGACCGCCGTCGACCAGGGCGTCGCCTACCTGATGGACAGCCAGGGCGACCTGCTGCGGGTGCGCCATGGCGGGTTGCAACGCGGGCAGTACGCACAACTGATGCTGCGCCCGGAACAGTTCCACCTGCACCGCCCCGGCGAGGGCTTCGCCGCGCTCGACGGGCAACTGGAGCAGGTGCTGTTCATCGGCAAGGACTTCGAACTGCTGCTGCGCACCGCCCATGGCCGCCGGGTCAAGGCGGTGCTGCGCGACGCCGCGCTGCAGGGCGTGCAGCAGCTGCGCCCCGGCGCTGCGCTGCAGCTCTGGTACGGCCTGGAGGCCGCGCACCTGATCCCGGGAGGTGCCTGATGCTGGGCGAACGCCTGCGCCTGATCGGCCTGCTCGGCCCGGTGACGCTGGTCATCGGCGTGTTCTTCCTCTCTCCGCTGGCGATCATGGCGCTCTACAGCCTGCTCGAGCCGGGGTTGTATGGCGGTGTTGAATGGAATTTCTATCCGGACAATTTCGGCCGCGTGCTGGGCTGGGCCGATGGCACCGTTGAGGACTTCGACCCGGTCTACCTGGCGATCATCCTGCGCTCGTTCAAGCTGGCCGGGCTGACCGTGCTGGCGACCCTGGCGCTGTGCTATCCGGCCGCCTTCTGGGTGGCTCGCCAGCCCGAGCGCATGCGCAACTTCTGCCTGTTCCTGATCACCCTGCCGTTCTTCACCAGCCTGATCGTGCGTCTGTACGCCTGGCTGCTGATCCTGCGCCCCAGCGGCTTCATCAACACCACGCTGCTGGCGCTGGGCATCCACAATCCGCTGGAGCTGATCTACACCGAGACGGCGGTGCTGATCGGCATGACCTACATCTTCATCCCGTTCATGTTCATGCCGGTCTACGCCAGTGTCGAGAAGCTCGACCGGCGCCTGCTGGAGGCCTCGGCCGATCTTGGCGCGAGCCGCTGGCAGACCTTCTGGAAGGTGATCTTCCCCATGACCCTGCCGGGTATCGCCGCCGGCTCGATCATCGTGTTCATCCCCAGCCTGGGCAACTTCATCGTGCCGTCGCTGCTGGGCGGCGCGCGCGTGCTGATGATCGGCAGCCTGGTCGAGCAGCAGTTCCTCGCCGCGCGCAACTGGCCGTTCGGCGCGGCCCTGGCGATGCTGCTGATGGCGGCGGTACTGATCTGCCTGGTGCTCTACGTAGTGGTTCAGGGACGCAACAGCATGCAGGAGGCCAGCCGATGAACACGATGCTCGCATGGCTCGGCCGCCGCCTGCTGGGCGGCTACAGCCTGGCCTTCTTCGTCTTCCTGTACCTGCCGATCGGCCTGATCGTCGCCTACTCGTTCAACAGCAACCCGATCAACATGATGATCTGGGACAGTTTCAGCCTGGACTGGTACCGCTCGTTGTTCGGCCTGTCCACCAGCCTCAGCGAGAACGCGCTGTACGTGGAGTCCACCGACCAGTTGCTGGCGGCGCTACGCACCAGTCTGATGGTGGCGCTGACCACCACGGCGATCTCCACCGTGATCGGTACGCTCACCGCGCTGGCCCTGGCGCGCCATCGCTTCCGCCTGCAGAAGTTCTACCGGGTGCTGCTGTTCATGCCGATGCTGATGCCCGACATCGTGCTCGGCATTGCCCTGCTGATCTTCTTCGTCGGCGTCGGACTGCCGCTGGGCAAGACTTCGATCATCATCGGCCACTGCACCTTCCTGATCAGCTACGTGTTCCTCATCGTCAGCGCGCGCCTGGCCGGCATGGACACACGCCTGGAAGAGGCCTCGGCCGACCTCGGCGCCTCGCCTTGGATCACCTTCCGCCGGGTGACCCTGCCGCAGATCCTGCCCGGAGTGGTCGGTGGGGCATTGCTGGCGTTCATCATCTCGATGGACGACCTGGTGATCACCTACTTCATCGCCGGTGTCGACTCGACCACGCTGCCGGTCTTCATCTACGGCATGATCCGTCGCGGCATCAAGCCCGAGATCAACGCCATCGCCACCCTGCTGCTGCTCGCCTCGCTGCTGATCGCCGCCCTCGGCCTGTACCTGCGCAACCGCAAGCCCGCCACCTCCCAGGATGACGCCCATGGCTAGACCTCGCGCCCGCGAACTCGGCCTGCCGCTGCCCGGCAGCACCGGCCCGCACAACGCCATCACCGACGTACCCGGCGTGCTGGTCGGCTACCGCACGATCAACGGCCTGGCCGACAACGGCCGGCGCATCCAGACCGGCGTCACCGCCATCCTGCCGCGTGGCCGCAACCCCGAGCCGCAGCCGGTGTGGGCGGGCTTCCACGCGCTCAACGGCAACGGCGAGATGACCGGCACCCACTGGATCGAACACGGCGGCTACTTCGTCGGCCCGCTGTGCATCACCAACTCGCACAGCGTCGGCATCGTCCACCACGCCGCCACGCGCTGGATCATCCGCCAGTACGCCGAAGCCTGGCAGCACCAGCACCTGTGGGCCATGCCGGTGGTGGCCGAGACCTACGACGGGGTGATCAACGACATCAACGGCCAGCACGTCGGCGAGGCCGATGCCCTGGCCGCGCTGGATGCGGCATCCGCCGGGCCGATCGCCGAAGGCAACGTCGGCGGCGGCAACGGCATGATCTGCTACGGCTTCAAGGGCGGCACCGGCAGCGCCTCGCGCCTGGTCGAGATCGACGGCCAGCGCT
Organism: Phytopseudomonas daroniae; assembly: GCF_004327285.1. GTDB lineage: Bacteria > Pseudomonadota > Gammaproteobacteria > Pseudomonadales > Pseudomonadaceae > Aquipseudomonas > Aquipseudomonas daroniae. The sequence continues at coordinate 243,370 of NZ_QJUI01000001.1, read as the reverse complement.
ACACCCTCGGCGCCCTGGTGCAGGCCAACCACGGCCAGCGCGCCTGGCTCAAGGTGTGCGGCGTGCCGGTGGGCGAACGCTGGGGCGAAGACGCGCCGAGCGGGCTGGAGCGCGAGCGCGGCTCGATCATCGTCATCCTCGCCACCGACGCGCCGCTGCTGCCGCACCAGCTGGGGCGCCTGGCGCAGCGCGCCGGTATCGGCATCGGCCTGGGCGGCACACCCGGCGGCAACAACTCCGGCGATATCTTCCTTGCCTTCAGCGTCGCCAATCCTCGGGCATTGCCACAGCTGTCGACGACCAGGCTGAATCTCGACTACCTCAACGACGAGTGCCTCGACGCACTTTATCTGGCGGCTGTCCAGGCCACTGACGAGGCCGTGCTCAATGCCATGCTGGCCGCAGAGGATGCGCCGATGCAGAAGCCCGAAGGCCTTTGCAGGGCGCTTGATGGCGAGCGTTTGCTGGCAATGATGGCTAAGGTCTGATCAACGGTGTACCAGATCGCTCTTGAGCTGGGCGATGCGTTGGTCTTTTTCTTCCCATAAACCGCTGACCCAGGCCTGTACGTACTGGCGGAATTCGCCATCGTTCTGGTAATCGCCCTGCCACAGGGCGGGATCAAGTGGTCGCGTACGGATATCCATGATGACCCTTGGCACCTGGCCGCTGATCAGCTTCCAGAAACCGGGCGGGGTCTTTTCCGCATAGACGATGGTGACGTCGAGAATGGCGTCCAGTTGTTCGCCCAGGGCGGCGAGCACGAAGGCCACACCACCGGCCTTGGGCTTGAGCAGGTACTGGTAGGGCGAGCCCTGCTGAGCCTGTTTGGCCGGGGTGAAGCGGGTGCCTTCCAGGTAGTTGACCACGGTAACCGGCAGTTCCTTGAATTTCTCGCAGGCATGCTTGGTGATCAGCAGATCCTGTCCCTTGAGGTGCGGATATTTTTCCAGCTTTGCCTTGGAATAACGCTTCATGAACGGGTAATCCAGCGCCCAGAACGCCAGGCCGAGAAAGGGCACCCAGATCAGTTGCTGCTTGAGGAAGAACTTGAAGTAGGGCGCCTTGCGGTTGAAGGCTTGCACCAGCGCCGGGATGTCGACCCAGGACTGGTGGTTGCTGATCACCAGATAGGAAGTGTCCTGATGCAGCTCGCCACCGCCGCGTATATCCCACTGGGTGGGCGTAAGAGCCGCGAAGATGCGTTTGCAGTTTTCCGCCCAGAACTCGGCAACCCACATCACCTGGCGCGAGCAGGCGGCCTTCAGTGCCTTGCCCGGCAGCACGAACTTGCCGAGGGCGATGAGCAGCATCGGCCCGATCAGGATCAGGGTATTGAGCAGCAGCAGGAGGATAACGGTGAGGCCGGTGAGCAGGCGGCGCATGGCAACTCCTTGTGGGCGCGAAGTGCCCATCATAGGCAGGCGCGACGTTCGCGCCAAATCGGTGCGCGGTTCGGTGCGTTACGCGATATGAGTTTGGCGAGTGGCCAAGGTTTCAATCGCATCATGCTGTGCGACGGTGGCCAGGTCGAGCGCACCGGCACCTGAAATTTCCTGGGTATCGCTGTACTCAACCCAGACGTAGGGTGGATCGGGGCGCGTAGCTGACGCCTTTTTCATCCAGCATCGCGGAGCCGGGGCTGGTGGACGGATGAAGCGCCGTCCACCCTACGGGTCAGAACAGTCGGGCGAGCAGGGCGGTGACCGCCGTTTCCACCCGCAGAATGCGCTCGCCGAGTTGCACGGGCTGCAGACCGGCCTCGGCCAGTTTGTCCACCTCATAGGGAATCCAGCCGCCTTCGGGGCCGATGGCCAGGGTGACCGGCTGCTCGACAGCGCGGGGGCTCGCCGGGTAGTGACCGGGATGGCCGACCAGGCCGAGAGTGCCAGCCGCCAGTTGCGGCAGGCGATCCTCGACGAAGGGCTTGAAGCGCTTCTCGATGATCACCTCGGGTAGTACCGTGTCACGCGCCTGTTCCAGGCCGAGAATCAACTGCTCGCGAATCGCCGCCGGCTCGAGAAAGGGCGTCTGCCAGAAACTCTTTTCCACCCGGTAGCTGTTGAGCAGGATCAGCCGCGGCACGCCCATGGCGGCGACGCTTTGCAGCACGCGCTTGAGCATCTTCGGTCGTGGCAGGGCGAGCAACAGGGTAATCGGCAGCTTGGCCGGTGGTGGTTGGTCGAAGCTGACCTGCAGTTCGGCGCTGCTGGCGTCCAGCTGCAGTAGCTGACCGCGGCCCATGTCGCCGCCGAGGCGGCCGACCCTCAAGGTGTCGCCGTTCTCGGCGCGGTGCACCTCGTGCAGGTGAGTCAGGCGGCGGCCATCGAGGCGTACGCGGTCGGCGGCGATGAAGTCGCCGTCCTCGAGGAGCAGCAGGTTCATGGCTGCGTGCTGGGCGGCTGATCGGCCGGGGTTTCCTCGTCGTCGGGCTCGCCGCGACGCTTGCGGATCAGGCTGCCGGCGATGATGCCCAGCTCGAACAGCAACCACATCGGCACTGCCAGCAGGGTCTGCGAGAAAATGTCCGGCGGCGTCAGGATCATGCCGACCACGAAGCAGCCGATGATCACGTAGGGGCGAGTCTTGCGCAGGTACTCGACATCGACCACGCCGATCCAGATCAGCAGCACCACGGCCACGGGAATCTCGAAGGCCACGCCGAAGGCGAAGAACAGCGTCATCACGAAATCGAGGTAGCTGGCGATATCGGTCATCATCGACACACCTTCGGGCGTCACGCTGGCGAAGAAGTGGAAGATGATCGGGAACACCAGAAAATAGGCGAAGGCCATGCCGCTGTAAAAGAGAATGATGCTGGAGACCAGCAACGGGATGGCGATGCGCTTCTCGTGTTTGTACAGGCCCGGTGCGATGAAGCCCCAGACCTGATGCAGGATCACCGGCATGGCCAGGAACACCGCGACGATCATGGTCAGCTTGAACGGGGTGAGGAACGGCGAGGCCACGTCCGTGGCGATCATCGTTGCGCCTTCCGGCAGGTACTCACGTAGCGGTGCGGAAACCAGGGTGTAGATCTTCTGCGCGAAGTAGAACAGGCCGGCGAAGATCAGGAAGATCGCCGCCACGCAGCGCAGCAGGCGCGTACGCAACTCGGCGAGATGGGAAACCAGCGGCATTTCCTGGTCGTTGTCGGAGAGTCGACTCATGGTTGCGGCGTCTTGTCCTGGCTGGCGACGGGCGCCGGTTCGGGCCCTGTAACGGGGGTGTGCTCAGGCGCAGCGGCTGCCGGGGCGGGCTCGGCGCCGGGTGCCGAATACTGCGTGGGCGGCGGCGTTTCGGCCTGGGGCGCGGGTGTGCTCGGTGGCAGAATGTCGTTCTTCACCGCCTGCATTTCCCGCTCCAGGTCGAGAATGTGTTCGTTATGCAGCTGGCGCCGGATCTCGTCGGCGCCGATTTCGCGCTCGACCTCCGACTTGATCGCATTGAAGCTGCGCTTGATGCGGCCGATCCACAGCCCCGCGGTACGCGCGGCACCGGGCAGGCGCTCGGGGCCGAGCACCAGCAGGGCGATCAATCCGACCAGCAGCAGCTCGCTGAAACTGATACCGAACATGCTCTGGCCTCAGTCCTTGCGCAGGGGTTCTTCGACCTTGCTGGCCTGGCCTTCGACGGTGTGCGGCTGGTTCAGCGGCGCCTGTTGCTGGTGCGGTTGCTGAGCCTGCGGGTCGGCCGGTTTGCTTTCGTCTTCGTTCATTGCCTTGCGAAAACCCTTGATGGTTTCACCGACGTCGGAACCAAGGTTCTTGAGTTTCTTGGTGCCGAACACCAGCACGACGACGATAAGGATGACTACCCAGTGTTTCCAATCGAAAATGCCCATGTTTTGTTGTCCTCGTCAGAGTCTCTATCAGGCTGTTGAAAACCTACCTACGTTTTCAGCGGCCCGCTATTGGTTGTCGCTATCCGGGCGCGCTGCTTTCTCCGCATGCCCGGACAGGCCGAAACGGCGATCCAGTTCGTCCAGCACCGCCTGCGGGTGCTGATCCAGCGCGGCCAGCATGACCAGGCTATGGAACCATAGATCGGCAGTTTCGTAGATCAGGTCGCTGCAGTCACCGCTGGTGGCAGCGTCCTTGGCGGCAAGAATGGTTTCCACCGATTCCTCGCCGACCTTCTCCAGGATCTTGTTCAGACCCTTGTGGTACAGGCTGGCCACGTAGGAGCTGTCCGGTGCCGCACCCTTGCGCGATTCCAGCACCTCGGCCAAGCGTTTGAGGGTATCAGTCATGGCGGTGTTCCGGTGCATATATGGTGTGCGGATCTTTCAACACGGCGTCGACGGTCTTCCAGGCACCCTTCTCGAACACCCGGTAGAAGCAGCTTTCGCGACCGGTGTGGCAGGCGATGCCGCCGAGCTGTTCGACCATCAGCACGATCACGTCGGCGTCACAGTCCAGGCGCAGCTCGTGGAGCTTCTGCACGTGGCCGGATTCCTCGCCCTTGCGCCACAGCTTGCCGCGCGAACGCGACCAGTAGATGGCGCGCTGTTCGCTGGCGGTCAGGGCCAGGGCTTCGCGGTTCATCCAGGCCATCATGAGGATGCGGCCGGTCTGGTGATCCTGGGCGATGGCCGGTACCAGGCCGTCCTCGTTCCAGTTGATTTCATCTAGCCAGTCGTTCATTGCTCTCTCGTATTCATGGCGCAGCGGCGCCTGCTCTCTCGTTGCCAAGTGTGCCAGCCACGGCGTTGGCTGGCTATCGGCGCAGGATCAGGTACAGACCACTGGCGCTCATCAGCCAGGTCGGCCAGGCCGTGGCCGGTTCGCTCAGGTTGCCGGCGCCCAGAGCCAGCACCACGCCACCGCCGAGCAGTGCTGCGCCGATCAGCCGCACTGCCCAGCCATCGCGTTCGCGCCACGGCGGTGGCGGGTCGTTGGCATGGGGCTGGGCCATGCGCTCGAGCAGGCTGCGGGTCATGTTGGCCAGGTGTGGCACCTGCTCGACCTGGCTCTGCAGGTTGTGCAGCAGGTTGCGCGGGCTGACTCGCTCGCGCATCCAGCGCTCGAGGAACGGCTGGGCGGTCGTCCACAGATCCAGATCCGGGTAAAGCTGGCGACCCAGGCCTTCGATGTTCAGCAGGGTCTTCTGCAGCAGCACCAGCTGCGGCTGGATTTCCATGTTGAAACGTCGCGCGGTCTGGAACAGGCGCATCAGCAGCAGGCCGAAGGAGATGTCCTTGAGCGGGCGCTCGAAGATCGGCTCGCACACGGTGCGGATCGCCGCTTCGAAATCGTTGACCTGGGTTTCGGCCGGTACCCAGCCTGAGTCGATGTGCAGCTGCGCCACCTTGCGGTAGTCGCGCTTGAAGAAGGCCACCAGGTTGCGCGCCAGGTAGTCCTGATCCTCGGGGGTGAGGCTGCCGATGATGCCGCAGTCGATTGCGATGTACTGCGGGTTCCAGGGCGTTCGCGTGCTGACGAAGATATTGCCGGGGTGCATGTCGGCATGGAAGAAGCTGTGGGTGAACACCTGGGTGAAGAAAATCTCCACACCGCGTTCGGCCAGCCGTTTCATGTCTGTGCGCTGATCGGCCAGGGTCGCCATGTCGTTGACCTGCACGCCGTAGATGCGCTCCATCACCAGCACCTTGGGTCGGCACCAGTCCCAGTAAACCTGCGGTACGTAGAGTAGATCCGAACCCTCGAAGTTGCGCCGCAGCTGGCTGGCGTTGGCCGCCTCACGGAGCAGGTCGAGCTCGTCGTAGATGGTCTTCTCGTAGTCGCTGACCACGTCCACCGGGTGCAGGCGGCGGGCTTCGGCCGAGGCGCGTTCGGCCAGTTTGGCGAGCAGGAACAGCCAGGCCATGTCGGCCTTGATCACTGGCTTGAGGCCGGGGCGCACCACCTTGACCACCACTTCCTCACCGCTTTTCAGCTGCGCGGCGTGCACCTGGGCCACCGATGCCGATGCCAGTGGCTGCGTATCGAAACGGGCGAACGCCTGGCTGACCGGCACGCCGAGCTGTTCTTCGATCAGCGCCAGGGATTTGGCCGGGTCGAACGGCGGTACGCGATCCTGCAGGTGCGCCAGTTCGTCGGCGATATCCGGCGGCAGCAGGTCGCGGCGAGTGGACAGCAACTGGCCGAACTTGATGAAGATCGGCCCCAGCTCTTCCAGGGCCAGGCGCAGGCTGGCGCCGCGGCTCAGGGACGAGGGCTTGCGCGGCAGCCAGCGCCACGGCAGCAAAACACGCGGCGCACGCAGCCAGAACGGCAGCGGCAGGGCGAACAGCAGGTCATCCAGGCGGTAGCGGATGACCACGTAGAGGATGCGCAACAGACGACGAACGGCAAGCAGCTTCATGCGATGGGCTTATGGCGTTGGACGAGACGCTCGATGCGCGCGTCGAGACGATCGAGGGAAAGTTTCAGGTCATCCAGTTCGGCAAAACGCGCCTCGGCCTCGCGGTAACCAACCAGGGCGCGCGACTCTTCGCTGAGGTAGTCGGCGAGGCTCAATTGCAGGCTGTGCAGATTGTCCCGCGTCCAGCCTGTGCGGCTGCGCAGGTGACCGGCCAGCAGCGGCGTGGCGACGGGGCCGAGCCAGCGCGACAGCTCGTACTCCCAGTCCAGTTCGAGATCCTGCAGTACGCCGGTCAGTTCCATCAGCGCGCCACTGTCGCCGTCGAGATCGACCTCCGGCTCGTGCAGCACGGCCTGCTTGTCCTTGGCCAGGGCCAGACGCAGCAGAGCGCTGGCGGGCGCGCGCAGGGTGCAGTCGACCTCGCCGGCCCACTGGCTGGCCAGACGCAGGCCCTCGCCATCGGCGAGGATGAACAGCTGTAACGCTGGTGCCCGCGATTCGACCGCAATCACTCGACCATTCAGCCGGGCCAGGCGTGGCAGGGCGGTGCTGTCCAGCGCCAGGACGCGGTTGAGGCCGCGCTCGACGCCTGCGAACAGGGCCTGGGTCAGCATCAGGGCTTGATACCGCGGTGCAGGGCGACGATGCCGCCGGTCATGTTGTGGTAGGTCACTCGGTCGAAGCCGGCACCCTGCATCATGGCCTTGAGGGTGTCCTGATCCGGGTGCATGCGGATCGACTCGGCCAGGTAGCGATAGCTCTCGGCGTCGTTGGTGACCAGCTTGCCCACCAGCGGCATGAAGTTGAACGAGTAGGTGTCGTAGACCTTGGACAGCAGGCTGCTCTTGGGTTTGGAGAACTCCAGCACCAGCAGGCGACCGCCGGGTTTGAGCACCCGCAGCATGGAGGCGATGGCGGCGTCTTTATGGGTGACGTTGCGCAGGCCGAAGGCGATGGTCACGCAGTCGAAATGGTTGTCCGGGAAGGGCAGCTTTTCGGCGTCTGCCTGAACGAACGCGATGTTGCCCGATACGCCACGGTCGAGCAGGCGGTCACGGCCGACCTTGAGCATCGAGGCATTGATATCGGCCAGCACCACTTCGCCGGTTTCGCCGACCAGGCGCGAGAACTGCCGGGCCAGGTCGCCGGTGCCGCCCGCGATATCCAGCACGCGGTTGCCGCTGCGTACGCCGGACAGTTCGATGGTGAAACGCTTCCACAGACGATGCATGCCGCCGGAAAGCAGGTCGTTCATCAGGTCGTACTTGGCGGCCACCGAGTGGAACACTTCGGCGACCTTCTCCGCCTTCCTGCTTTCCGGAACATCCTGGAAGCCGAAGTGGGTGGTGGGTTCGCTGCCGTCGTTCTTGCGCGGATCGTTCATGTCGCCCTTTCCTGAAATCCGAGAGGCTCTATAAGCCGAGTGCGGGCATTCTAAACCGAAAACCCCGGCACAGGCTGCAAGCGCGGTAGTGGGTCACAGGGCGCTTCTTGTATATTCCCTCGCCAGCATTTTCAGTCAGGAGAGCCTTGATGGCCAAAATTACCGTCGACCGCCCCCACAACCTGGGGATCGAGGCTGCCCGGGGCAAGGCCGAAAGGCTGGCCGAGCGCCTGGCGCGGGAATACGACGTGCGTTATCAGTGGAACGGCGACACCCTGGAATTCAAGCGCAGTGGCGCCGACGGGCGGATCGCGGTCAGCGAGGATCGCGTTAACCTGCAGCTCAATCTGGGTCTGTTGCTGTCGGTGATGAGCGGCAAGATCAAGAGCGAAATCGAAGAAGTCCTGGATAAGGAATTGCAGGTCTGAACACCAGGTTCAGGCCTGCACTCTCGTAGGGTGGGTCACGCTTCACCGACCCACCATGCGGTACTCCGGGGGATCCTGGGTATCGCCGCGCTCAATCCAGACCATTCGTGAGGCTAGCTCCATACAAGTGTTCGCGAGCCTCTACGGCAGGCGCCGAGGCAACCGAAGCCAGAGCATCCAGCCAATCCCGCTGACCACTGCTCGGCTGCTGCGGCCAGCTCTGAGCCAGCGCCTCCAGGCGAAGCAACTGTTCCCGTTCCGCATCCAACTCCAGCTGTTTGACCCTTTGCCGCAGGTCGGCCAGCGCCGGGTCTTGCTGCGCTGACGTACGCCAGGCCTGGCGCAGTGCTCTGAGCGGTTTGACGACGTCGCGTTGCCAGTGCGCTGCGATCTGCCGTAATTGCGCTTCGAACTCACCGTTATGGGGCGTGCCGAGACGGTCCAGCCACAGGCCACAGAGCAGCAGGCAGACGTCCGTGCCGGCGTCCTGCTGCGTCAGGCAAGCGGCCTCCACACCCGGACGGGCGTACAGCGTGGTGGCGAAATCCCACAGGTCAGCAGTCATGGCACCTTCCGAGTATGCGGCAAGGGACTCTGGTAGAATCCGCCGCCATTATGATCCGACTCCTGAACCTTACCTTACAGCGTGGCCCGCAGCGTCTGCTAGAAGACGCCGAGCTGACCCTGCACGCCGGCCACAAAGCCGGTCTTATCGGTGCCAACGGCGCCGGCAAATCCAGCCTGTTCGCCCTGCTGCGCGGCGAGTTGACCCCGGATGCCGGCGATTGCCTGCTGCCCGGCGACTGGCGCATCGCCCATATGCGTCAGGAGGTCGATAACCTCGAACGTCTGGCCGTGGACTACGTGCTCGACGGTGACCACAACCTGCGCCGCGTGCAGGCTGAGCTGGCGACTGCCGAACAGCGTCAGGACGGCAGCGCCATCGCCCGCCTGCACAGCGAGCTGGACAGCGCCGACGGCTATACCGCCGACGCCCGTGCACGCAAGCTGCTGGCTGGCCTGGGTTTCGACAATGCGCAGATGGGGCAAAGGGTCGGCGACTTCTCCGGTGGCTGGCGCATGCGCCTGAACCTGGCCCAGGCGCTGATGTGTCCGTCCGACCTGCTGCTGCTCGACGAGCCGACCAACCACCTGGATCTGGATGCCATCCTCTGGCTCGAAGGCTGGCTGCAAAGCTATCCCGGCACCTTGCTGCTGATTTCCCACGACCGTGATTTTCTCGATGCGGTGGTCGATCACGTCGCCCATGTCGATCAGCGCAAGCTGACCCTTTATCGCGGCGGCTACAGCGCCTTCGAGCGTACCCGCGCCGAGCGCCTGGCTCAGCAGCAGCAAGCCTACGAGAAACAGCAGGCGCAGCGGGCGCACATGGAAAAGTACATCGCCCGCTTCAAGGCCCAGGCCACCAAGGCGCGCCAGGCACAGAGCCGCATCAAGGCATTGGAACGCATGGAGGAGCTGAGTGCGGCCCATGTCGACTCGCCCTTCGATTTCGTGTTCCGCGAGGCCGACAAGATTTCCACGCCGCTGCTCAGCCTCAGTGAGGGGCGTCTGGGGTATGGCGACAAGACCGTGCTGCAGCCGGTCAAGCTGAGCCTGGTGCCCGGCGCACGGATCGGCCTGCTCGGCCCGAACGGCGCGGGTAAATCGACTCTGATCAAGAACCTTTCCGGTGAGTTGCAGCCCTTGGGCGGCAGCCTGCAGCGTGGCGAGAACCTGGTGATCGGCTACTTCGCCCAGCACCAGCTCGATGCCCTCGACGACAAGGCCAGCCCATTGCTGCACCTGCAACGCATTGCGCCGACCGAGCGCGAGCAGACCCTGCGCGATTTCCTCGGTGGCTTCGATTTCCGTGGGCCGCGCTGCGATGAGCCGGTGCTGAATTTCTCCGGTGGCGAGAAGGCACGCCTGGCTCTGGCGCTGATCGCCTGGGGCAAGCCCAACCTGCTGCTGCTCGACGAACCGACCAACCACCTGGATCTGGAAATGCGCCTGGCGCTGACTATGGCGCTGCAGGAGTTTGCCGGGGCAGTGGTGGTGGTGTCTCACGATCGTCATCTGCTCAAGAGCACCACCGACGAGTTTCTGCTGGTGGCGGATGGGCGCGTGGTGCCGTTCGACGGTGACCTGGAGGATTACGCGCGCTGGCTGGTGGATTATCGTCAGCGGCAGGCGGCTCCGGCGACTGCGGCACCGGCCGGCACCGGCAACGACAAGCGTGGGCAGCGCCAGGCCGCCGCTGCGCTGCGTCAGCAACTGGCGCCGCACAAGAAGGCGGCGGACAAGCTCGAAGCCGAGCTCGGCCAGGTGCAGGGCAAGCTCGCCGCACTGGAAGAGCGCCTGGGCGATAGCGCCATCTACGAGGCGACGCGCAAGGAAGAGCTGCGCCAGGCTCTGGCCGAGCAGGCAGGGCTCAAGAGCCGTGAAGCCGAGTTGGAAGAGCAGTGGCTGGAAGCGCTGGAAACCCTGGAAACCTTGCAACAGGAACTGGAGGCAATAGGTTGAACTTCGATGTCACCGATCTGGCCTGGCTGACGGCCTGGAGCCAGCCACTGATGCGCACCGGTCAGGTGGTGCTGATTCTGGTTCTGGCCTGGCTGGCGCAGCGTATTCTCACCCGCGGCATCACTCGGCTGGGCCACCGTTACCCCCAGCTGCCGGGAGAGCTGCTGGTGCCGTTGCGTGGCCTGACTCGCTGGCTGATCCTCGGCAGCGCCTTCATGCTGGTGCTCGAGCGACTGGGTGTCTCGGCACAGGTTCTGTGGGGCGCCTTGACCGGCTTCGTCGCCGTGGCAGCCATCGCCTTCTTTGCCATCTGGAGCGTGCTGTCGAACCTGTTCTGTGCCTTGCTGATCTTTGCTCTCGGGCCGTTCCGTATCGGCGACTGCGTCGAGGTGCTGGAAAGCGCCGACAAACCCGGCGTACGTGGCCGCGTTCTGGACATCAATCTGTTCTATACCACCCTGGAAGACCTGACCGGTGATGCGCCGGGAACCTGGGTACAGATTCCCAACAGCCTGTTCTTCCAGAAGGCCGTGCGGCGCTGGCGCAACGGCGATGTTCCTGCTCCGCGCAAGATCGAATCCTGATCGTCACTAATTCGAGGTCGTCACTATGGCTCTGGAAACCTGGCTCGCTTTCTTCGTCGCCTGTTGGCTGATCAGCCTGTCGCCGGGAGCCGGTGCCATCGCGTCGATGTCGGCCGGCCTGCAATACGGCTTTCTGCGTGGTTACTGGAACGCACTGGGCCTGCAGCTCGGCCTGGCGCTGCAGATCGCCATCGTCGCGGCCGGCGTCGGCGCGGTGCTGGCGACCTCGGCGCTGGCCTTCAGCCTGATCAAGTGGTTCGGTGTTGCCTACCTGGTGTACCTGGGCTGGCGCCAATGGCGGGCGCTGCCTGCCGACATGAGCATCAGCGGCGAGCGCCCGATTGGCCGGCCGCTGAGCCTGGTGTTGCGCGGCTTTCTGGTGAATTTCGGCAACCCCAAGGCAATCGTGTTCATGCTGGCGGTGCTGCCGCAGTTCATCAACCCCCATGCGCCACTGGTCGAGCAGTACCTGACCATCGGCGTGACCATGATCGTCGTCGACCTGATCGTCATGGCCGGCTATACCGGCCTGGCCGTACGCGTCCTGCGCCTGCTGCGTACGCCGCGCCAGCAACGGATCATGAATCGCAGCTTTGGCGTGCTGTTCGTCGGTGCTGCAGCGTTGCTGGCCACCGTGCGTCGCGCGCCGGTCTGAGGCTGGCGGGTATGCGTGTGTGGATCGATGCCGACGCCTGCCCACGGGCCGCTCGGGATCAGGTGGTCAAGTTCGCCCTCAAGCGTAACTTCAACGTGATCATGGTCGCCGGCCAGGCCCAGCCCAAACCTGCGTTCGCCTGCGTACGGTTGATCGTGGTGCCGAGCGGCCCGGATGCGGCCGACGACTATCTGGTGGAGCATGCGCTGCCGGGTGAACTGGTGATCTGCAGCGATGTGCCGCTGGCTGATCGCCTGGTGAAGAAAGGTGTGGCGGCGCTGGATCCGCGCGGCAAGGAATTCGACGAGCGCAACATGGGCGAGCGTCTGGCGGTGCGCAATCTGTTCACCGACCTGCGTGAGCAGGGGCAGGTCGGTGGTGGTCAGGCCGCCTACGGCGACAGGGATCGGCAGGCTTTCGCCAACTCGCTGGATCGTCTGCTGACGCGCCTGTCACGCGGTTGAATGAGCGGCCGGATCCCGAATCCTAGCCTGGGTTGAGCGAAGCGATACCCGGGGCTGGAAGGTGGCGGATGTAGGCAATCCGACGAGCCGAGATTGGCGCTGAATGGCCTGGTGGGTCGGTAAAGCGTGACCCACCCTACGAAAGGCCAAACGGCAAGCCTGTCACTCGTGGGTCAGTTCCAGCACCCGATCGACCAGCTTATTGATCCCTGATGCTGCCTGGGAGATTGAATTGGCCAGCATGTAAGCCGGGGTGGTCACCAGTTTGCGCTTGGGATCTTCGACGATGTCTTCGACGTTGCACTCGACGTGCTCGGCGCCCATCTTGCCCAGGGCGGCGGCCGTGTCGGCATCATGGCCGATGGTACAGATCACGCCGGCACCGAAGATGCGTGCGGCCAGAGCCGGGGCGATGCAGATCAGCCCTATGGGCTTGGCGGCGCTGACGAACGACTGCGCAGCGGCCAGTACGTCGGCCTGTACGCTACAGTCGCTGCCGCTGCTGGCGAAGTCGGAAAGATTCTTGGCAGCGCCGAAACCACCCGGCAGGATCAGAGCATCGAAGTCGTCGGCACGCAGTTCGCGCACGTCCTTGATATTGCCGCGGGCAATGCGCGCGGACTCCACAAGCACGTTACGCGCCGGCTGCATTTCTTCGCCATTGAGGTGGTTGAGTACGTGTACCTGGTCGATATTGGGCGCGAAGCACTGCACCTCTGCACCGCGCTGGTCGAGACGCAGCAGGGTGATTACGCTCTCGTGGATTTCCGAGCCGTCATAGACGCCACAACCGGAAAGAATCACTGCGACTTTTTTGTTCATCGACCAACTCCTGATGAGGTACGAACCGAGCCCGGATCTGATGTCCGGCGGTCTTGCCTGGGGAAATGTATCTTCTGTTATGACTGGACTGTCAGCCAATTGTTACAGGTGTTTAAGCGTGCGCAGGGCTATCGTCAACCGTCGTGTTTCAGCTGCTGCGCTGTCTGCGACGGTATAGCCAGATGCCAAGGCCGAGAACCAGCAAACCGCCGAACAGGTACAGCTGAACCTGATGCAGCTCGCCAAGCAGGCTTTCGAGTACGCGGCCGAGCTTGTAAGCCAGGGTGCCGAGCACGACGGCCCAGATCGCCGCGCCGATGGCATCGAGGATCACGTAGCGGCGTCGCGGGTAGCCGGAGAGGCCGATAGCCAGTGGCATCACCGTGCGCATGCCGTAGAGGAAACGAAAGCCCAGCACCCACAGATCCGGGTGGCGGCGCAGATACACCAGCGCCTTATCGCTCAGCGCCTGCCACTGCGGGCGGCGATCGAGGATGCGCCGCCCATGACGGCGACCCAGGTGGAACCACAGCTGATCACTGGCGTAGGTGCCGAGAAAGGCGAAAACCATCACCAGCTCGATGTCGAGAATGCCGCGCAACGCCAGGTAGGCCGCCAGCAACAACGACATTTCGCCTTCGAGAAAAGTGCCCAGCGCCAGGGCCGGGTAACCGAAGTGCTGCAGCAGATTTTCCAGCATGCAAGTTGACCGTAGAGGAGAGAGTTCAAGGTACGCCGTTCGACAACGTAAAACAGCATTTGTCGGGAGACTGTGAAATGGCCAGCCGCAGCTTTTTTCCGACTGCGTAGGCTTTTGGCTTTTTCGATGTGCCTTATCAACTGCGACGCACCGTCGCAGTATTCGTTATCGGCGTCATCATTTGGTCATAATGGCGGCTTATAACTGTCACACTTCGCCCGCTCGAGCGGGCCCAGGAGTCTGCCGTGAGCTTTACCCCCGCCAACCGCCTGTTTCCAGCCACCCGCCTGCGTCGCAATCGTCGTGACGACTTTTCCCGGCGTCTGGTGCGTGAGAACGTGCTGACCACCAACGACCTGATCCTGCCGGTATTCGTGCTCGACGGCGAGAATCAGCGTGAAGCGGTGGCGTCCATGCCGGGCGTTGAGCGTCTGTCCATCGACCTCCTGCTGCAGGAAGCGGAAAAGTGGGTAGCGCTGGGTATCCCTGCTCTGGCCCTGTTCCCGGTAACCCCCGCAGAAAAGAAAACCCTCGACGGTCGCGAAGCCTGGAACCCGGATGGCATCGCCCAGCGCGCCACCCGTGCGTTGCGCGCGCGGTTCCCCGAACTCGGGGTGATCACCGACGTGGCCCTCGACCCGTTCACCACCCACGGCCAGGACGGCATTCTTGACGAAGAAGGCTATGTGCAGAACGACATCACCGTCGATGCACTGGTCAAGCAGGCGCTGTCCCATGCTGAAGCCGGCGCCCAGGTGGTGGCACCCTCGGACATGATGGATGGGCGCATTCAGGCCATCCGCGAGGCGCTGGAGCTGGCCGATCACGTCAACGTACGGATCATGGCCTACTCTGCCAAGTACGCCAGCGCCTATTACGGCCCGTTCCGCGATGCGGTGGGTTCCTCGCTGAACCTGGGCAAGGCCAACAAGGCTTCCTACCAGATGGATCCGGCCAACAGTGACGAGGCGCTGCACGAAGTCGCCGCCGACCTGGCCGAAGGCGCCGACATGGTCATGGTCAAGCCGGGCATGCCGTATCTGGACATCGTTCATCGGGTCAAGAACGAATTCAAGGTGCCGACCTTTGTCTATCAGGTCAGTGGCGAATACGCGATGCACATGGCCGCCATTCAGAACGGCTGGCTCAGCGAGGCGGTAATCCTCGAGTCGCTGACGGCCTGCAAACGAGCGGGTGCCGACGGCATCCTCACTTATTTCGCCGTGCGTGCGGCCGAACTCATACGACAGGGGCAATAGCCCCTCCAGGGCATTTCAATGAACAGCGAAGGACTCAGTGAGAACGAACAGCACGATGTACCGGCAGTCAGCCTGCCGGTGATCGACGAGGCGCCGGTGGAAACAGTAGTGGAAACGCCAGTAGTCGAAACCACGGCGGTGGCCGTGGCAGTGCCCAGTCTGGATGACAGTAGCCTGTACATCCATCGCGAGCTGTCGCAGCTGCAGTTCAACATCCGCGTGCTGGAGCAGGCGCTGGACGAGTCCTATCCGCTGCTCGAACGTCTCAAGTTCCTGTTGATCTTCTCCAGCAACCTCGACGAGTTCTTCGAGATCCGCGTCGCCGGGCTGAAGAAGCAGATCAATTTCGCCCGCGAGCAGGCCGGTGCCGACGGCCTGCAGCCGCACCAGGCACTGTCGCGGATTGCCGAGCTGGTACATGAGCAGGTCGGCCGCCAGTACGCCATCCTCAACGACACCCTGTTCCCGGCGCTGGCCAAGCACGGCATCAACTTCGTACGCCGGCGCTACTGGACGACCAAGCTCAAGGCCTGGGTGCGTCGCTACTTCCGCGACGAGATCGCACCGATCATCACGCCGATCGGTCTCGACCCGACTCACCCGTTTCCGCTGCTGGTCAACAAGAGCCTGAACTTCATCGTAGAGCTGGAGGGCGTCGATGCCTTCGGCCGCGACTCTGGTCTGGCGATCATCCCGGCGCCGCGCCTGTTGCCGCGCATCATCAAGGTGCCGGAAGACGTCGGTGGTTCTGGTGCCAACTACGTGTTCCTGTCGTCGATGATCCATGCCCACGCCGACGACCTGTTCCCCGGTATGAAGGTCAAGGGCTGCTACCAGTTCCGCCTGACCCGTAACGCCGACCTGTCGGTGGATACCGAGGACGTCGAAGACCTGGCCCGCGCTCTGCGTGGCGAGTTGTTCAGCCGTCGCTACGGTGACGCTGTGCGCCTGGAAGTGGTCGACACTTGCCCGAAACACCTCACCGATCAGTTGCTCAAGCAGTTCGGCCTGTCGGAGCACGAGCTTTACCAGGTCAACGGCCCGGTCAACCTGACCCGCCTGTTCAGTATCACCGGTCTGGATAGCCATCCGGAACTGCAGAATCTGCCCTTCACGCCGGTGATCCCCAAGCTGCTACAGAACAGCGAGAACCTGTTCAGCGTGATCAGCAAGCAGGATATCCTGCTGTTGCACCCCTTCGAGTCCTTCACCCCGGTGGTGGACATGTTGCGCCAGGCGGCCAAGGATCCCCATGTCCTCGCGATCAAGCAGACGCTGTATCGCTCGGGCGCCAACTCGGAGATCGTCGATGCGCTGGTGGAGGCCGCGCGCAACGGCAAGGAAGTCACCGCAGTGATCGAGTTGCGCGCGCGTTTTGACGAGGAGTCCAACCTGGCCCTGGCCAGCCGTCTGCAGGCTGCAGGCGCGGTGGTGATCTACGGTGTGGTGGGTTTCAAGACCCACGCCAAGATGATGCTCATTCTGCGTCGTGAGAATGGTGAGATTCGCCGCTATGCGCACCTGGGCACTGGCAACTACCACGCCGCCAACGCACGTCTATATACCGACTACAGCCTGCTCACTGCCGATGTGGCGCTGGGGGAGGATGTGTCCAAGCTGTTCAGCCAACTGATCGGCATGGGCAAGACCCTGCGCATGAAGAAGCTTCTGCATGCACCCTTTACCCTGAAGAAAGCCCTGCTCGACCTGATCGCCAAGGAAACCCACCTGGCCAGCGAGGGCAAGCCGGCGCATATCATCGCCAAGTTCAACTCGCTGACCGATCCGAAGATCATTCGCGCGCTGTACAAGGCCAGCCAGACTGGCGTGAGGATCGATCTTGTGGTGCGCGGCATGTGCTGCCTGCGTCCGGGGATTCCGGGGGTATCGCACAATATCCAGGTGCGCTCGATCATCGGTCGCTTCCTCGAGCACACCCGGGTGTTCTACTTCCTCAATGGCGGCGAAGAGAAGATCTACCTGTCCAGCGCCGACTGGATGGAGCGTAACCTCGACAAGCGGGTGGAGACCTGCTTCCCGGTAGAGGGCAAGAAGCTCATCACCCGGGTCAAGAAGGAGCTGGAGGCCTACCTGACGGACAACACTCATGCCTGGGTACTGCAGCCTGACGGACGCTACCTGCGGATTTCCCCGACCGGCAACCAGAACTCGCGCAGCGCTCAGGCCAGCCTGCTGGAAAAGCTCAGCGCACCGGTGATCATTCCGCGCTGAGTCGCCTTTAGGCGATATTCGGCGTTGCGGCATGGTGGGTTACGGCGTAGCAGGAATTGCATGCGCCGGGCTGCCTGGAACAGGCACCTAACCTGCGCGGCCCGACCCACCCTACGGTTTCTCCCGTGCGATTGAAATTCAATCAGCCGGGTCAAAACCACGCCTCGTTCATCGCCAGGCACGTATCGTCGCGCCGCTCCAGCAGATCCAGGTCGTGATGACAGCCCGGTACTTCGCGGAGCAGGAAGTAGCGCGCGGCCTGCAGCTTGCCGCGGTAGAAGTCGGCGTCCGCCGGGTTACCGCTCTGTCGACCGCCCTCGGCGTGGATGGCCTGTTCCAGCCAGCGCCAGCCGATCACCATATGCCCAAACACCTTGAGATACAGCGCCGAGTCTGCCAGGGCGCTGTTGAGGCGACCCTGCTGCAGATCGCCAAGCAGCGCCAGCGTCACGTTCGACAGGCGCGCCAGTAATTTTTCCAGCGGCTGACGCAGTGCGTCCAGTTCGGTAAAGGGCTCGGCGCGCTGGCAGGTATCGATGATCTGTCGGCTCAACGCCTTGAGCGCCGCGCCACTCTGCTGGCCGACCTTGCGCCCCAGCAGGTCGAGTGACTGAATGCCGTGGGTGCCTTCGTGGAGCGGATTGAGGCGGTTATCGCGGTAATACTGTTCCACCGGGTGATCGCGGGTATAACCGTGGCCGCCGAGAATCTGGATTGCCAGGGCATTGGCCTGGAGGCAGTACTCGGACGGCCAGGATTTGGCCACCGGGGTCAGCAGGTCGAGCAGTTGCCCCGCCTGCTCGCGCTGCTCGGCGTCTACCAGGGTCTGGCTATCGTCGAACAGACGGGCGCAATACAAAGCAAGATCGAAGGCACCTTCCACGTAGGCCTTCTGGGTGAGCAGCATACGGCGCACGTCGGCGTGCTCGATGATCGCCACCTGATCACTTGCCGAACTCTTGCCGTCGGGCAGGCGGCCCTGCGTACGCTGGCGTGCATATTCCAGAGAGTACAGATAACCGGCGTAGCCGAGCATCACTGCACCCATGCCGACACCGATGCGCGCCTCGTTCATCATCTGGAACATGTAGGACAGGCCTGCGTGTGGTTTGCCCACCAGATAGCCGACACAGTTACCTTGATCGCCGAAATTCAGCGCCGTGGACGTGGTGCCACGCCAGCCCATCTTGTGGAACAGACCCGCCAGGGTCACGTCGTTGCGTGGGCCCTGGTTGCCATCTTCATTGATCAGAAATTTCGGCACGATGAACAGCGAGATGCCTTTCACCCCGGCGGGTGCATCGGGCAGTCGGGCCAGCACCAGATGGACGATGTTTTCGCTCAGCCCATGGTCGCCACCGGAGATGAAGATCTTGTTGCCCTTGAGGCGGTAGCTGCCGTCGGCCGCCGGCTCGGCGCGGGTGCGAATGTCGGCGAGGGAAGAGCCGGCGTGGGGCTCGGTCAGGGCCATGGTGCCGAAGAAGCGACCCTCGATCATCGGCTGCAGGAAGCGGCGCTTCTGCGCCTCATCGCCGAAGGCTTCGATGAGGTTGGCGGCCGCCATGGTCAGCAGCGGGTAGGAGGCCGTGGCGATGTTGGCCGCCTGGAAATGCGCGAAACAAGCCTGGGACAACAGGTTGGGCAACTGCATGCCGCCTGCCTCGAAGTCTCTGGTCGCGTTCAGAAAGCCGGCATCGATAAAGGCCTGCAGCGCGGGTTTGACTTCGGCGATCAGTTGCGCGGTGCCTTCGACATACTGCGGCTCATGTTCGTCGCCTTTGCGGTTGTGCGTGGCGAACAGCTCCTCGGCAATGCTGCGCGCGGTCTCCAGCGCCGCCTCGAAGGTTTCCCGGTTGTGCTCGTTGAACCGCTGGCGGCTGGTGAGTGCTTCGGCGTTCAGCACTTCATAGAGTTCGAACGCCAGATTGCGGGCGCTGAGCAAGGTCTCGGGCATGATGTCTCTCCGGTTGTATAAGGCCAGTCTAGGGAGCTGCGCGTACGCCGCCAGCATCATCGACAGCCGTGATGCCGAGGAACAAGCCGGACGCTGCCCGGCCAATCCATGCCAGGCGCTGCACCGCGGGCGCAGGACGGCTACAATTCGCCCCCTGCTCAGGAGTCGATGATGAATTACCGCCACGCCTTCCATGCCGGCAACCATGCCGATGTGTTGAAACACCTGGTGCTGTGCCGTCTGTTCGCCCTGCTGGCGCGCAAGGAGGCGCCCTATGCCTACCTCGATAGCCATGCTGGCGTTGGTCTGTACGACCTTGCGGGGGATCAGGCCAGTCGCACTGGCGAATGGCGTGAAGGGATAGGCCGCCTGTGGGAGGCCACGGATGTGCCGGATCCACTGCTCGATTACCTGGAAGTGATCCGCACGATGAACCCCGATGGCGTCCTGCGTCATTATCCCGGTTCGCCGGAGCTGGCGCGCTTGCAGACCCGTGAGCAGGATCGCCTGCACCTGAACGAAAAACATCCCGAGGACGGTCGCCTGCTCAAGGAGAACATGGCAGGCGACCGCCGCGTTGCCGTGCACCTGGGCGAGGGCTGGCACGTGCCACGAGCCCTGCTGCCGAGCCGCGAGAAGCGCGCGGTATTGCTGATCGATCCGCCCTTCGAAAAGGCCGACGAACTCGAACGCTGCGTGACAGCGCTTAATGAGGCCATCGGACGCATGCGCCAGACCGTGGTCGCGATCTGGTATCCGATCAAGGACGAGCGTCAGCTCAAGCGTTTCTACCGCGATATGGAAAAGAGCACGGCACCCAAGCTGCTGCGTGTCGAACTGTTCGTGCACCCGGCCGACGAGGCGCAGCGCCTCAACGGCTCCGGCCTGCTGATCAGCAATCCACCTTGGGGGCTGGAAGACGAACTACGTGCGCTACTGCCCTGGTTGACCGAGCGCCTTGCTCAGAGCCAGGGCAGCTTCCGCCTGGACTGGCTGATCGCGGAGTAGGGGCTACCCGGCTGGCCGACGGCTTCAAGGCGTAAGCAGACGTAGGGTGGATGACGCTCTTTTCATCCACCATTGCGATCGCTAGGTTGGTGGACGGATCGGGCCGCGCAGGTGAAGCGTCGTCCACCCTACGTCATGAAGCCCACCAAATCGAATGTCCGCTTTCGCCTTATCACTGCCACGATCAGACGTAAATCTCGGGACTTTCTAACGCCGTCGAGAGTCGACGTAATAGCTCAGCTGTTGGCGCGGGTTCAGGTATTCGCGGGCTTGCGGTGGCAGTTGCGAAGCACGCAAGCTGCTGGCGATGCTCAGCGCCGGTTCCCGTGCCAGGTCGATGATCAGCGTTTCTTCCTTGGGCGCATGGGGCGTGTCCTTTCCATCGGAGCCTGTGTTGTGATGACCGGCCGTATAGGACTACTGCGGTGCTCAGGCTGGCAGGCACACTCCGGTTCCGCCCAGGCCGCAATAGCCTTCCGGATTCTTCGCCAGGTACTGCTGGTGGTAGGCCTCGGCGTAATAGAAGGGCGGTGCCGGGGCGATTTCCGTGGTGATCTCGCCAAAGCCGGATTTCTCCAGTTCGTTCTGGAACTGCGCCTGACTACGGCGGGCAATCTCGAGCTGCTGTTCATCCGTGCAGTAGATGGCCGAGCGGTACTGGCTGCCGATGTCGTTGCCCTGACGCATACCCTGAGTCGGGTTGTGCACTTCCCAGAACACCTTGAGCAGCTCTTCATAGCTGGTTTGTTGCGGGTCGAACACGACCAGCACCACCTCGGCATGGCCCGTCAGGCCTGAGCAGGTTTCCTCGTAGGTCGGGTTGGGTGTGTGACCACCGGCATAGCCCACGGCGGTCGTCCACACACCAGGCTGCTGCCAGAAGCGGCGCTCGGCGCCCCAGAAACAACCCAGCCCGAACAGCGCGGTCTGCAGGCCCGCGGGGAATGGGCCCTGCAGCGGGTTGCCGTTGATGTAATGGGCTTCGGGCACCGAAATCGGCGTATCGCGACCAGGCAAAGCCTGTTCGGCACTGGGCAGTTCGAGTTTGTGAGCGAGAATTTGCGAGCGTAAGACCATGGGGCATGTTCTCCGAATCGTTGTTTGGGGTAGACCGCGGCGTCTGCTGGACGTGCCGTTCAGCGTGTGGGGCGCCGCGGGTAGCGCTTCAGGCTTTCTACCAGATCGCGTCCCGCTATGGGGCGGTCGAACAGGTAGCCCTGGCCGATATCGCAGTGCTGACGGCGCAGGAAGTTCAACTGGGCCGGGGTTTCGATACCTTCGGCGACCACTTTGAGCTTGAGGTTGTGAGCCATGGCGATCACCGCTGAGGTGATTTCCATGTCGTCCTGATTTTCCGGAATGTCCTTGATGAAGCTGCGGTCGATCTTGATCACGTCGATCGGGAATTTCTTCAGGTAGCTGAGCGACGAGTAGCCGGTGCCGAAGTCGTCCATGGCCAGAGTCAGGCCCAGTTGTTTCAAACGGCTTAGCTGGCTGCGGGTGTCTTCGGTGGCTTCCAGCAGCAGGCCTTCGGTGAGCTCCAGTTCGAGCATCTGTGGCGGCAATTGCTCCTCGTCGAGGATGGCGGCGATCGAACCGACCAGATCCGGGTCGCTGAACTGCTTGGGCGACAGGTTGATCGCCACCTGCAGGTTGCCCAGCCCCACGGCGGTGAGCTGCTTGCTCATGCGGCAGGCCTGGCGCACCACCCATTTGCCGATGGGAATGATCAAGCCGGTTTCTTCGGCCACGCTGATGAACTGATCCGGGCGGATCATGCCTTTTTCCGGGTGTTGCCAGCGCAGCAAGGCTTCCACGCCCAGCAACTGCCCGGTTTTCAGGCAAAGCTTGGGCTGATAGAACACTTCCAGTTCGTTCTGCGTCAGGGCGCGGCGCAGGTTGTTTTCCACGAACAGCTTGTAGTTGGCTTCGGCATTGAGAACGTCGGTGAACACCTGCAACTGATGCTTGCCGTTGGCCTTGGCTTTGTGCAACGCCAGGCCGGCATGTTTCATCAGCGTCTGTGGATCCTCGCCGTGTTCGGGCGAACAGGCCAGGCCTACGGATCCCGTGAGGTTGATCAACTGGTTATCGACGAACAACGGTTTGTCCAGGGTTTCCAGCACCTGCTGAGCGATGAGCTGACCCCGCTCGCTTTGGCAGTTGTCGAGCAGGATGGCGAATTCGTTGCTGGCGAAGCGCGCCAGGGTGCCTTCGCCGCCGAAGCTGTTGCGCAGGCGTTTGGCCAGGCTTACCAGCAACTTGTCGCCGGTCTGGTGGCCGAGGGTGTCGTTGATGCGCTTGAAGTTATCGATGTCGACCAGCAGCAGGCTGACCGGAGAGCTGCCGCTGCTGGCGAAGCGTTTTTCCAGGGCGCGGATGAAGGCGTAGCGGTTACCCAGACCCGTGAGGTTATCGCTGTAGGCCAGGCGCTCGATGCGTTGTTGGGACTGCTTGGTTACGGTGATGTCTTCGTAGATGCCGATGTAATGGGTCAGGGTGCCGTCGTCCGCATGCACCTTGGAAATCGAGAACTGCCCCCAGTAGGGTTCCAGGTTCTTGCGCCGGCTCTTGAACTCGCCCTGCCAGCTGTTCTGTTCGGCCAGCCCGGAGGTGCTGTCGAATAGCAGATCACTGAGATTTTCCAGGGCTGGCAGCTCGGCAAGCTGACGGCCCTGCACCTCGTCGGCGCTGTACTGGGTAATTGCTGTGAAACTCGGGTTGACGTACTCCACCATGCCGTCGCGATTGAGCAGGATGAAGGCGCTGGCGCTCTGCTCTACGGCGCGCTGGAACAGGTACAGGGCACTGGTGGTGTTGCGCCGCTCCTGATTGCTCAGCACGTTGGCATATTGATCCGCCAGCTCGCCGGCGAAAGCTATTTCGTCCGCCTGCCAGATACGTGGCCCGCCGGTATGTTCCAGGCAGAGCACGGCGACCAGTTCACCGCCGACACGGATACTGGCATCGAGTATGGCGGTGATCGCTTCGGGGCGCAGATAGTCATCGCGCAGCTCACTGGTGCGCGGATCGTTTTCGGCGTCATGAGCATTCAGCGAGCGACTTTCCTTCAGGGCGCGAAGGTAGTTCGGATAACGACGCCCATCGATCGGCAACGGTATTTCGTAGTGATTCTGATCCAGCAGGTAAAGTGCCACGGGATCGAGGGTATCGCCATTGATATGCCAGATGCCGGCTCGGGCGACCCTGTAGATCTCACAGGCGCTACGGGTGATCAGCTCGGCCGCTTCACGTGTCGGGTCGCTGCCCTGATAGCGTTGGCTGGCCAGGCGCACGATGAGTTGTTGCTGGGCGAGAGAACGCAATTGATGCTGCTGTAGCTCAGCCTGGCTTCGCTGGAAGTGCTCCAGCGAGTCCAGAGCCTCGGTAGGCGCTGGTGGCTCAGCCGTGGAGAGATCCGCGTTGTCGTCGCCGATGATCATCAGGTAGCCGCGCAGCAGATGTCGTCCGCGCTGCCTGAACGGCTCGCCGAGCTCCATCAACCTCAGCGGGCCTTGAGGTGTATGCAGGGTGTAGCGCACCAGGTAGTGAGCACTTTCCGACAATTGTTGCTGAATGGCATCGTGCAGGCGGTAGCGCGTTTCCGGCTCCATCAGGCTGGCGTAGGGGGTTTCCACCAGCGTGCAGAGATCACTGGCAGAAATCCCGAACTGCTTTTCGCAGGACGCGTCGAGAAACAGCAGAAGCCAGTTCGCTTCGTTCATCCGCTCGAAACGCATCATGCCGAGCCGAGAAGGCACGGGCAGTTGCGTCACGACCTCGGCCGTTACACGGCTCGCGGTATCGGGATGGCTTTTCATCGAATGGCTGTATCCATCTGCTGGCGCAGGCAACGCCTGGCCTTTTCACTATAGCGCTAACGAGGGGTGTTGCCGCATCTCCCTGGCCGCTGTGAGGCGGTAATGGCGCCTAGGTTGCACCATGGTGTGACGGCTGACAAGAAATCTAGTGGCATTGTGATGTCTTTCTTTTAACGTGCTGATTTTAAATAAATAATTATTTTATTTTGATGACTATCAAGCTTGTTCTGGCGTCTTCGAACGCGGCGGTTACCGTGAAAACAGGCAAAAAAAACCCCGCCTGATCGGGCGGGGTCGAGGGTACGAGCGTGGCGCTCGAAAATGGTTCGTTTACAGCAGCATGGTGCGGATATCGGTCAGTACATCGCCCAGGCGCTTGGTGAAGCGTGCGGCGGCTGCACCATTGATCACGCGGTGATCGTAGGACAGCGACAGCGGCAGCATCAGCTTGGGCTGGAAGGCTTTGCCATCCCATACCGGCTGGATGGTTGCCTTGCTGACACCGAGGATCGCCACTTCCGGTGCGTTGACGATCGGCGTGAAGCCGGTGCCGCCAATGTGACCGAGGCTGGAGATGGTGAAGCAGGCGCCCTGCATGTCGTCAGCCGAGAGCTTCTTGTTGCGCGCTTTTTCCGCCAGTGCGGCGGCTTCGGCAGCCAGTTGCAGCAGGCTCTTCTGGTCGACGTTCTTGATCACCGGCACCAGCAGGCCATCCGGAGTATCGACGGCGAAGCCGATGTGCACGTATTTCTTGCGGATCACGGCCTTGCCGCTCGGAGCCAACGAACTGTTGAAGTCCGGCAGTTCCTTGAGCAGGTAAGCGCAGGCCTTGAGCAACAGCGGCAGAACGGTCAGCTTGACGCCGGCTTTCTCGGCGACGGCCTTCTGGGCGACGCGGAAAGCTTCCAGCTCGGTGATGTCTGCCGAGTCGAACTGCGTCACGTGCGGCACGTTCAGCCAGCTGCGGTGCAGGTTGGCAGCACCGACCTGCATCAGGCGGGTCATCGGCACTTCTTCGATTTCACCGAACTTGCTGAAATCGATGGTCGGGATCGGCGGAATGCCTGCACCGCCGGTAGCGCCAGCCGCTGCTGCGGCAGGAGCCGATTTGGCCTTCTGCAGCTCGGCCTTGACGTAGACCTGCACGTCTTCCTTGAGGATGCGACCTTTCGGGCCGGTACCTGCCACGGCGCTCAGCTCGACGCCGAATTCGCGGGCCAGCTGGCGCACGGCCGGGCCGGCGTGCACTTTGCTGCCGTCTCGGCTTGGCGTGGCCGCTGGAGCGGCCTGCGGTGCGGCCTGCGGTGCGGCCTTGGCGGGTACCGAACCCTGGACGTTGGCCGCTTTGGTCTGTTCCGGGGCGGCAGCTGGAGCCTGAGCGGCGGCCGCGGGTTTGGCGGCTGCCTTGCCCTGGACTTTCAGCACCAGGATCAGGTCGCCGGTCTTGGCCTGATCACCGACCTTGATGGCGATGCTCTCGATAACCCCGGCCTTGGGGGCCGGGATCTCCATGCTGGCCTTGGCCGATTCCAGCACGATCAGCGACTGTTCGGTTTCGACGCTGTCGCCAACCTTGACCAGCACTTCGATCACGCCAGCAGCGTCTTCGCCAATATCCGGAATACGCACTTCTTCACTGCTTTCGCCTGCCGGCTCTTCTTCGACTGCCGCAGGAGCGGCGGCTTCGGCAGGGGCAGCAGCACTTGGTGCGGCAGCCGGAGCGCTGGCAGCCTGCTTCGGCTGTGCGCCAGCAGCGCCTTTGAGTATCAGGATCAGGTCGCCGGTACCGACTTCGTCACCAACCTTGATCGACACGCTCTCCACCACGCCTGCGGCGGGCGAGGGGATTTCCATGCTGGCCTTGTCGGACTCGAGGGTGATCAGCGATTGATCGGCCTCAATGGTGTCGCCCGGCTTGACCGACACTTCGATCACGCTGGCCTTGGCGCTGGAACCGATGTCCGGCACCTTGACTTCCTGAGGCTCGGCACTGCCCGCCGACTGAGCCTGTGGCTCGGCGGCTTGCTGCGCTGCAGCGGCAGGTTCTGCCTGGGCAGGCGCCTGCTCTTGCTTGGCCGGAGCGGCCTCGGCATCGCCTTCCACGTCCAGTTCGAGCAGTTCGTCGCCTTCTTTCAGGTTATCGCCCAGCTTGACTTTCAGGCTCTTGACGACGCCGGCTTTGGGGGCCGGAATCTCCATGCTGGCCTTGTCCGACTCGAGGGTCAGCAGGCTTTGATCTGCCTCGATGCGGTCGCCAACCTTGACGAACAACTCGATGACTTCACCCTCACCACCGCCGATGTCGGGTACGCGAATCAATTCACTCACAATGCGTCTCCTTAGCAGTCCAGAGGGTTACGTTTTTCGGGATCGATACCGAACTTGACGATGGCCTCGGCCACGACTTTACGTTCGATCTCACCACGATCGGCCAGCGCTTCGAGCGCAGCCAGGACGACCCAGCGGCGATCCACTTCGAAGAAATCGCGCAGTTTGCGGCGGCTGTCGCTGCGGCCGTAACCGTCGGTGCCCAGCACCTTGTATTCCTTGACCGGTACCCACTGACGAATCTGCTCGGCGAACAGCTTCATGTAGTCGGTGCTCGCCACAACCGGGCCTTTGCGGCCGTTCAGGCACTGTTCGACATAGCTCTGCTTGGGCTCGTCGCCCGGGTGCAGGCGGTTGCTGCGTTCCACGGCCAGGCCGTCACGGCGCAGTTCGTTGAAGCTGGTGACGCTCCATACGTCGGCGCCGATGTTGTAATCGTTGCGCAGGATCTTCGCCGCTTCGCGAACTTCGTTGAGGATGGTGCCGCAGCCCAGCAGTTGCACGTGGTGGGCGGCTTCCTTCTTGTCCTCTTCGAGCAGGTACATGCCCTTGATGATGCCTTCTTCGACACCTTCCGGCATGGCGGGCTGCTGGTAGTTCTCGTTCATCACGGTGATGTAGTAATAAACGTTTTCCTGCAGGGTCATCATCCGGTGCGTGCCTTCGCGCACGATCACCGCCAGCTCGTAGGCATAGGTTGGATCGTAGCTGCGCACGTTGGGGATGGTGCTGGCGAGGATGTGGCTGTGGCCGTCCTCGTGCTGCAGGCCTTCACCGTTCAGCGTGGTGCGGCCGGAAGTGCCGCCCAGTAGGAAGCCGCGGGTCTGGCCGTCGCCAGCTGCCCAGGCCAGGTCACCGATACGCTGGAAGCCGAACATCGAGTAGAAGATGTAGACCGGCAGCATCGGTGTGTTGTAGTTGCTGTAGGCGGTACCGGCAGCGATGAAGGAGGAGAACGCACCGGCCTCGTTGAGGCCTTCCTGGAGGATCTGGCCGTCCTTCTCTTCGCGGTAGTACATCACCTGGTCGCGGTCGACCGGCTCGTACAGCTGGCCGACAGGCGAGTAGATACCCAACTGGCGAAACATGCCTTCCATACCGAAGGTACGGGCTTCGTCAGCGAGGATCGGGACGATACGCTTGCCCAGCTCCTTGTCCTTGACCAGCGACGCAAGGATGCGGCCGAACGCCATGGTGGTGGAAATTTCGCGGTCGCCGGAGCCGTCCAGAACAGCCTTGAGGGTGTCCAGCGGCGGGGTCGGGATGCTGATGGTGCCGCGGTTGCGCTGCGGCAGGTGGCCACCGAGCTTCTCGCGGCACTTGCGCAGGTACTTCATTTCCGCGCTGTCTTCGGCCGGACGGTAGAACGGCAGTTCTTCCAACTGCGAATCGTTCAGCGGGATGTCGAAGCGATCGCGGAATTTCTTCAGCGACTCGATATCGACCTTCTTGGTGTTGTGCGCGGTGTTCTTCGCTTCGCCGGCACCGGTGCCATAGCCCTTGATGGTCTTGGCCAGGATGACGGTCGGCTGACCCTTGTGGTTGACCGCCTGATGGTAGGCCGCATAGACCTTGTAGGGGTCGTGGCCGCCGCGGTTGAGATTGAAGATCTCCTCGTCGGAGAGCTTCTCGACGCGCTTGAGCAGCTCCGGGTCGGCACCGAAGAAGTGCTGGCGCACGTAGGCGCCGTCCTTGGCCTTGTAGTTCTGGTACTCGCCGTCGATGGCCTGATCCATGCGACGCTGCATGCGGCCGTCTTCGTCCTGGGCGAACAGCGGATCCCACATGCGGCCCCAGATGACCTTGTTGACGTTCCAGTTGGCACCGCGGAAGTTGCCTTCCAGTTCCTGGATGATCTTGCTGTTACCACGCACTGGGCCGTCGAGGCGCTGCAGGTTGCAGTTGATGACGAAGATCAGGTTGTCGAGGTTTTCGCGGCCGGCCAGGGAGATGGCGCCCAGGGTTTCCGGCTCGTCGCACTCGCCGTCGCCGATGAAGCACCAGACCTTCTGCTTGCCGGCCGGGATGAAACCGCGGTTTTCCAGGTACTTCATGAAGCGTGCCTGGTAGATCGCGGTGATCGGGCCCAAGCCCATGGAAACGGTGGGGAACTGCCAGAAGTCCGGCATCAGATGCGGGTGCGGGTAGGACGACAGGCCGCCACCGTCCACTTCCTGACGGAACTTGAGCATCTGCTCTTCGCTCAGGCGGCCTTCCAGGAAGGCGCGTGCGTAGATGCCGGGAGAGGCGTGGCCCTGATAGTAGATCAGGTCGCCGCCATGCTCATCGGTCGGAGCCTGGAAGAAGTAGTTGAAGCCGATGTCGTAGAGGGTCGCACTGGAGGCGAAGGTGGAGATGTGGCCACCCAGATCCGGATCCTGCATGTTGGCGCGCATCACCATGGCCAGGGCGTTCCAGCGAACGATCGAGCGGATGCGGCGTTCCATGAACAGGTCGCCCGGCATGCGCGCTTCGCGGGTTACCGGGATGGTGTTGCGATAGGGTGTGGTGATCGAATAGGGCAACTGCGTGCCGCTACGAGTGGCCAACTCACCCAGGCGCGTCATCAGATAGTGGGCACGGTCTTCGCCTTCCTTGTCGAGGACGGATTCCAGCGCGTCCAGCCATTCCTGGGTTTCGATTGGATCGAGGTCTTGCATGGCTTGCTCCAGAGCGGAAAGGCTTCCAGAATCGGAAGCCAGGATGCGTGGCCGGCTTTTTGAGCGGGCACATTAATTCTTGGATATACCGGTTGGGTAGATCCGGCTTCGTGTAGTTTTACTACATTTCGCTGGCGATTTCAGCTCTTACGATTGATTCATTAGCAGCAAAACTACAATCAAATCAGGCGTGAGCCATACGCGGCGAGCCTTCGCAGGGCTTCGCCGGTTTTCCAACAGGCTCAGTAGCCCGCCGAAAAGGATAGACCATGAGCTTGCCCGCGCTCGTCTCTTTGCCTGCCATCCTCATGCCGCTGGCCCAGCGCGCCGAGCAGTCGCTGACTCAGACCTTCAGTGAATTGTCTCCCCAGGCCGCCACCGGCTTCGCTGCCTGGCCGCCGCTGCGCAAGGAGCATTTGCAACGGGTGACGGCCGCGAGCGACTTCGTGACGCAGCAGGGGCTACGCGACCCGAAAATGCTGCTCGACCTGGCCGACAGTGGCGAGCTGGAACGCCGCCTGGCAGCCGGTGAGTTGCGCGGGCAGCTTGCAAGACAGTTGAGCGAATGTGCTGACGAGAATGCCTTGGCGCGCAGTCTGCGGCGCTTTCGCAATCGCCAGCAGCTGCGCATCATCTGGCGCGATATCAGTCGTCAGGCGGATCTGGTGGAGACGTGCCGCGATTTATCCGACCTGGCCGATGCCTGCATCGATCTGGCCTATCAATGGCTCTATCCCAAGCACTGTGAGCAGTTCGGCACGCCGGTCGGGCACCGCACTGGCGAGCCGCAGCATATGGTCATCCTCGGCATGGGCAAGCTTGGTGCCCATGAGCTGAACCTGTCGTCGGATATCGATCTGATCTTCGGCTATCCGGAAGGCGGCGAAACCCAGGGGGTCAAGCGGCCGCTGGATAACCAGGAGTTCTTCATCCGCCTGGGCCAGAAGCTGATCAAGGCGCTGGACGCCATCACCGTCGACGGCTTCGTGTTCCGCACCGACATGCGCCTGCGCCCCTATGGTTCTTCCGGTGCGCTGGTGTTCAGTTTCAACGCGCTGGAGCAGTACTACCAGGATCAGGGTCGCGACTGGGAGCGCTATGCGATGATCAAGGCGCGGGTGGTCGGCGGTGACCAGGAGGCCGGCGCGCAATTGCTGGAGATGTTGCGCCCGTTCGTCTATCGCCGTTATCTGGATTTTTCCGCCATCGACGCGCTGCGCACCATGAAGCAGCTGATTCAGCAGGAAGTCCGGCGCAAGGGCATGGCCGAAAACATCAAGCTCGGCTCTGGTGGCATCCGTGAAGTGGAGTTCATCGCCCAGGCCTTCCAACTGATCCACGGCGGTCGCGATCTCAGCCTGCAGCAGCGTTCGCTGCTCAAGGTGCTCGATACTCTCAAGGGGCAGGGTTATCTGCCAGCGCAGGCAGTCGACGAACTGCTCGCCGGTTATGCCTTCCTGCGTTATACCGAGCATGCCCTGCAGGCCATCGATGACCGGCAGACGCAGATGCTGCCGGACAACGACGAAGATCGTGCACGGGTGGCCTTCATGCTCGGCTTCGACGACTGGGAAGCTTTCCATGCGCAGTTGATGCAGTGGCGTGGTCGCGTCGACTGGCACTTCCGCCAGGTCATCGCCGACCCGGACGAAGATCAGGACATTGGCGAAGAGCCCATGGTCGGCGCCGCCTGGCTGCCGCTGTGGAACGACGATCGGGACGAAGAAGCGGCCTGCCGGCAATTGGCCGAAGCCGGGTTCGCCGATGCCCAGGCCGCCTGGCAACGCCTGGTGGGGCTGCGCAACGGCAATCAGGTACGGGCGATGCAGCGCATCGGTCGCGAGCGCCTGGATGCCTTCATCCCGCGGCTGCTGGCCGCCACGGTGGAGCAGGAAAAGCCGGATCTGGTGCTGGAGCGGGTCTTGCCGCTGATCGAAGCGGTAGCCCGGCGCTCCGCCTACCTGGTGCTGCTCACGGAAAACCCCAATGCGTTACTGCGCCTGCTGACCCTGTGTGCGGCCAGCCCGTGGATCGCCGAGCAGATCACGCGCTTTCCGCTGCTGCTCGACGAACTGCTCAACGAAGGACGCCTGTTCAGCCCGCCTCAGGCACCGGAGCTGGCTGCCGAGCTGCAGGAGCGGCTGACGCGCATCCCCGAAGAGGATCTGGAACAGCAGATGGAAGCCCTGCGCCATTTCAAACTGGCTCACGGCCTGCGCGTGGCGGCTTCGGAAATCACTGGCACGTTGCCGCTGATGAAAGTCAGCGATTACCTGACCTGGCTGGCCGAGGCCATTCTCGACCAGGTGCTGGCGCTGGCCTGGCGGCAGATGGTCGCCCGTCATGGCACACCGCAGCGGCTAGACGGCAGTTTGTGCGCGCCGGACTTCATCATCGTCGGCTACGGAAAGGTCGGTGGTATCGAGCTGGGCCATGGCTCCGATCTGGATCTGGTGTTCATTCATGACGGCGATCCCCAGGCCGAGACCGATGGCGCCAAGCCCATCGACGGTGCGCAGTTCTTCACTCGGCTGGGTCAGCGCATCATCCACCTGCTGACGGCACAGACCAACTCCGGCCAGCTTTACGAGGTCGATATGCGCCTGCGGCCTTCCGGGGCGGCCGGATTGCTGGTCAGTTCTCTGGGTGCCTTCCGCCGTTATCAGGAAAGCGAAGCCTGGACCTGGGAGCATCAGGCGCTGGTGCGTGCCCGGGTGCTGGTCGGCTGTCAGCGGGTGGCCGCGGCATTCGCCGAAGTGCGTACGGCCGTCCTCGCCCGCGAGCGCGATCAGGCCAAGTTGCAGGCCGAAGTCAGCGAGATGCGCGCGAAGATGCGTGACAATCTTGGCACCCGCACCACCGCTGCCGGCACCGCGGAGAATGCCTTCGACGCCGCCGCGGCCTTCGACCTCAAGCAGGACGCCGGAGGTATCGTCGATATCGAATTTATGGTGCAATACGCGGCCCTGGCGTGGTCGAAGCAGCACCCGGTACTGCTCGAGTTCACCGATAATATCCGCATTCTGGAAGGCCTGGATCGGCTCGGTCTGCTACGTGATGGCGAGGCGACCCTGCTCCAGGACGCTTACAAAACCTACCGCTCTGCAGCCCACCGACAGGCGTTGCAGAAGCAGCCTGGGGTAGTGGGTGGCGACCAGTTCCACGAGCACCGACGCAACGTGATGCGTATCTGGCGTGAACTGGGCTTGAGCTGATGGCAGTCGCTTACCACCATGCCCCTCAATCATTGTACCGCTGAGCTTATGAATATTCTGATCATCGGCCCTTCGTGGGTAGGCGACATGGTGATGGCGCAGACATTGTTTCAATGTCTGAAAGTTCGCCATCCCGATTGCGCCATCGACGTGCTGGCGCCGGAGTGGAGCCGGCCGATCCTCGAACGCATGCCCGAAGTGCGCGAAGCCCTGAGCTTTCCCCTGGGCCATGGCGTGCTGGAGCTGGCCACTCGGCGGCGCATCGGCAAATCCCTGGCCGGCCGTTATGACCAGGCGATCCTGCTGCCCAACTCGTTGAAATCGGCACTGGTGCCGTTCTTCGCGGGTATCCCCGTGCGTACCGGCTGGAAGGGCGAAATGCGCTACGGCCTGCTCAACGACGTTCGCACCCTGGACAAGGCACGCTACCCGCTGATGATCGAGCGCTTCATGGCGCTGGCCTATGCGCCGGGCGTCGAGCTGCCGCAACCTTATCCGCGACCCTCGCTGAGTATCGATCCGGCTACCCGTGACGCGGCGCTGGCGAGTTTCGGCCTGACCCTGGATCGCCCGGTTCTGGCCCTGTGCCCCGGCGCCGAGTTCGGCGAGGCCAAGCGCTGGCCGAGCGAGCATTACGCCCGCGTTGCCGAGCACAAGATCCGTGAGGGCTGGCAGGTCTGGCTGTTCGGTTCGAAGAAGGATCATCCGGTCGGTGAAGATATCCGTTCGCGGCTGATTCCGGGGCTGCGCGAAGAAGTGGTCAACCTGTGTGGCGAAACCAGCCTGGCCCAGGCCATCGACCTGCTGTCCTGCGCCGCTTCGGTGGTGTCCAACGATTCCGGGTTGATGCACGTGGCGGCGGCGCTCAACCGCCCATTGGTGGCGGTCTATGGCTCCACGTCGCCGCAGTTCACCCCGCCGCTGGCCGAACAGGTGGAAATCATCCGCCTGGGCATAGAGTGCAGTCCGTGTTTTGACCGTACCTGCCGCTTTGGCCATTACAACTGCCTGGTGCAGCTCGAACCGCGCGTCGCCGTTGATGCGCTGGATCGGCTCGTCGCCCATCCGGTCGAGGTGTAGCGCCGGATGCGAGTGCTGTTGATCAAAACCTCGTCACTGGGCGACGTGATCCATACCCTGCCGGCTCTGACCGACGCGGCTCGGGCCATTCCCGGTATCCGCTTCGACTGGGTGGTGGAAGAGGGTTTCGCCGAGATTCCAGCCTGGCACCCGGCGGTGTCTCAAGTCATTCCTGTGGCCATCCGTCGCTGGCGCAAGCACCCCCTGCAGACCCTGCGCAGCGGCGAGTGGTCGCGCTTCAAGAAACGCTTGCGTGACACCCGCTACGATCTGGTGATCGATGCGCAGGGCTTGCTCAAGAGCGCCTGGCTGACTCGCTACGTCAAGGCACCGGTGGCCGGGCTGGATCGCAAGTCGGCCCGTGAACCGATCGCTGCGCGCTTCTATGATCGCTGTTACAGCGTGCCGCGCGCCCAGCACGCCCTGGAGCGGGTGCGTCAGCTGTTCGGCCAGGCGCTGGGGTACAGTGTGCCCGCTGGTCTGGGCGACTATGGTTTGAACCGCGCCCAGCTTGCAGATCCGCAGGCGCGCCCTTATCTGGTGTTTCTGCACGGCACCACCTGGGCCAGCAAGCACTGGCCCGAGGCCTATTGGCGTGAGCTGGCCGAGCGGGTCGCCGAACAGGGCTGGTCGATTCGCCTGCCCTGGGGCAATGAAGTCGAGAAGGCCCGTGCCGAGCGTATCGCCAGTGGCATCGACGGGGCGGCGGTATTGCCGAAGCTGAACCTGGCCGGAATGGCCAAGGTGCTCGCCGGTGCCCAGGCCTGTGTTGCCGTGGATACCGGGTTGGGACATCTGGCCGCGGCGCTGGATGTGCCCACCGTGTCGTTGTACGGGCCGACGCTGCCGGGCCGTGTTGGCGCCTATGGTCGTGCTCAGGTTCACCTGTGTGCCACTGGCCCGGATGCCGGCAAGGGCGATCGCGACAAGCCGTGCTTCGATGATTTGTTGCCGCAGAGGGTGTTCACCGAGTTGCACGCGCTGCTGCTGGATATGGGGATAGACTGATGCCGCTGGCCGATCACAAGCGTCCGGCTGGCGAGATTTCGAGGCGCGACCACAACCAGACGAGTGGAGGGGCAATGCGCCTGGCTTTCATCCTTTATAAATATTTCCCGTTCGGCGGGTTGCAGCGCGACTTCATGCGCATTGCCCTGGAGTGTCAGCGGCGTGGTCATGAGATCCGCGTGTACACGCCGATCTGGGAGGGCGAAGTGCCCGCCGGTTTCGAGGTGGTGGTCGTGCCGGTCAAGGCACTGTTCAATCATCACCGCAACGAAAAGCTGACCGCCTGGGTGCAGGCCGATCTGCGCCAACGGCCGGTCGACCGGGTGGTGGGCTTCAACAAGATGCCCGGCCTGGACGTCTACTACGCCGCCGACGGTTGTTTCGAAGATAAAGCGCAGACCCTGCGCAATCCGGTGTATCGCCGCTGGGGCCGCTACAAGCATTTTGCCGAGTACGAGCGGGAGGTATTCGCGCCCGGATCGCGCACCGAGATCCTGATGATTTCCGAGGTGCAGCAGCCGCTGTTCGTCAAACACTATGGCACCCCGCTCGAGCGCTTCCATCTGCTGCCGCCGGGTATCTCGGTGGATCGTCGCGCACCGGCTAACGCGGCCGAGGTACGCGCCGAGTTCCGTCGCGAGTTCGGCCTGGCCGAAGATGATCTGCTGCTGGTACAGATCGGCTCCGGCTTCAAGACCAAGGGTCTGGATCGCAGCCTGAAAGCGCTGGCGGCACTGCCTTCTGCGCTGCGCAAGCGCACGCGCCTGTTCGTCATCGGCCAGGATGATCCGAAAGCCTTCCAGATGCAGAGCAAGGCTCTGGGGATCGCCGATCAGGTTTCCTTTCTCAAGGGGCGAGACGATGTGCCGCGATTTCTGCTGGGCGCCGATCTGCTGATTCATCCGGCCTACAACGAGAACACCGGTACGGTACTGCTGGAGGCGCTGGTGGCAGGCCTGCCGGTGCTGGTGACCGAGGTCTGCGGCTATGCCCATTACATCCTCGATGCCGATGCCGGGCGCGTGCTGCCCAGCCCCTTCGAGCAGGGTGCGCTCGATCAAGCGCTGGCCGATATGCTCAGCGACCCGGCGCAGCGCCTGGTTTGGCAGCGCAACGGCCTGGCATTCGCCGATACCGCCGACCTGTACAGCATGCCGCAGCACGCGGCCGATGTGATCCTGGCGCCGCGCCCATGAGCAATCCAGCTGCTCTGGCAAGCATCGACCCTGTAGGAGCGTCGTCCTCGGCGCGGTGCACTCGTGGCCGTTCCACAAGATTTCTGTCGCCTTCAGCATTCGCCGCGAGGGCGCGGCTCCTACAGGGGGGCTTATGCGCCTGATTCTCGCTGAACCCTTCAAGTCCCTGTGGGCCGGCAAGGATGCCTTCGCTGAGGTCGAACGCCTGCAGGGGCAGGTTTACCGTGAGCTGGAAGCACGCCGCACCTTGCGTGCCGAGGTCGACGGCAGGGGTTATTTCGTCAAGATTCACCGCGGCGTTGGCTGGGGCGAGATCGTCAAGAATCTCAGCACATGGCGTCTACCGGTGCTCGGCGCCGGCCAGGAGTGGAAGGCCATCCAGCGTCTGACCGAAGCCGGTGTGCCGACCATGACTGCCGTGGCCTATGGCGAGCGCGGCAGTAACCCGGCGCAGCAGCATTCCTTCATCATTACCGAAGAATTGGCGCCGACCATCGACCTCGAGCAACTGACCCAGGCCTGGCCGGAGCAGCCACCTCTGCCGGGACTGAAATGGGCGCTGATCCTCCGTGTTGCTGATATGACTGGACGTATGCACGCGGCAGGAGTCAATCATCGCGACTGCTACATTTGTCACTTCCTGCTGCACACCGACAAGCCCTTCAGTGCCGATGATTTCCGTTTGTCGGTGATCGATCTGCATCGCGCCCAGTTGCGTCCCGCCGTGCCGCGGCGCTGGCGCGACAAGGATCTGGCCGGCCTGTATTTCTCGGCGTTGAATATCGGCCTGACCCAGCGCGACTTTCTGCGCTTCCTCAAGGGGTATTTCGCTGCAGCCGGAAGTGCACGTTCGCTACGCCAGATTCTGCGCGACGAAGCCGCGCTGCTGGCCTGGCTGCAGCGCAAGGCCGAACGGTTGCTGTCGCGCTACGCACGTAAATACGAAACAGGGGCCAGTCATGAGTGAGTGGCGAGTCACCGCTCTGGCGACGCCAGGGGCTGCCAGAGCGTTTGCTACCCTTGACGCCGTGTTCGCCCTGGAGGGTGAGCCGATTACCCACGATCCGCTCTCGGATGTGATCCGTGTTGAATTCGATGGGCTGCGTTATTACGTCAAGCGCTACCACGGCGCGGGCAAGGGCGTTCGGCGGTTCGTCGGCAGGCCGCGGGTCAAGGCCGAGTGGCAGAACCTCAAGCATTTCGCCGCCTGGGGCATTCCGACTGCGCCCATTGCCGCCTACGGCCTGGAGCGCAAAGGCACCGCCTTTGGTCGGGGCGCGCTGATCACTCAGGAACTGGTCGACACCATGGACATGTCGCGCCTTGCCGCCAGCGGCGATGCACGCCTGCGTGATCGTGCCTGGGTCGAGGATGTCAGCTACCAGCTGGCCAAGGCCACGCGCACCCTGCACGATCATCACTTCACGCACAACGATCTGAAGTGGCGCAACCTGTTGGTCGACGAGCACCGTCGCCTGTATTTCATCGATTGCCCGACCGGGGCCTTCTGGTGGGGGCCTTTTCTGCGCAGGCGTATCGTCAAGGATCTGGCTTGTCTGGACAAAGTCGCTAAATATCATTTGTCGCGTACTCAGCGGCTGCGCTTCTATCTGCAGTATCGGCGTCGCGAGCGCTTGAACGACAGCGACAAGCAGCGCATCGGCCAGATCGTCCGCTATTTCGAGGGAAGAGAATGAAGGACTTCATCGACAGCGAAGATCGCTCGCTGCTCGAACGTCACGGCCTGGCCAGCTTCGAGGCGCTGTGGGCGCTCGAGCTGCATGCGGTGGACGAACCCAACAAGGCGCCCCGTGGTGGCTGGAGTTCGGTGTACCGGCTCGACCTGGATGGCCACGGGTACTACCTCAAACGCCAGAGCAACTACCTGACTCGCAGCCTGGAGCGTCCATTGGGCGAACCGACCCTGGCTCGCGAGTTCCGCAGCATTCGCCGCTACAGCCACCTGGGCATCCCTGCCATGAGTGCGTCGTTCTACGCCGAGCGACGCATCGCCGGCGAGCGCCGGGCCATTCTGCTGACCCGAGCGCTGGATGGTTGGCAGGATCTCGACAGCCTGCTGCCAGGCTGGACGCAGCTCGCTGCCGAGCAACGTCTGGCGATCGTCAGTGCCTGTGGGGCACTGGCCCGTCAGGTGCATGACAAAGGGCAATTGCATGGCTGCTTCTATCCCAAGCACATCTTCCTGCAACCCAGCGACAGCGGTTTCGCGGCTCAACTGATCGATCTGGAGAAGACGCGTCCGCTGTTCTTCGGCGAGCGTGATCGCATCAAGGATCTCGAACCGCTGCTGCGCCGCGCCAATCCGTGGAATGACGAGGATACAGTCGGGTTCCTGACCGCCTATCTGGGGAGTGAGGAGAACGTGGATCATTGGTTGCAGCGCCTGACGGCGCGCTTCAAGGACAAGGCCCAACGCCCATGAAACTGGCTTCTCTGACCGATGCGGGGCGTAGCCCCGAGTTGCCGCTGCTGCTCGAAACGCCTGCTGGCCAGCTCCTCGAGCTGCAAAGCTTGCTGCGCGTGTTGCCTGGCCAGCGCTATGTGGGGCAGGCGCAGTGGCAAGGGCGTGCGGTGCTGGCCAAGTTGCTGGTCGGCAGCAAGGCCGAGCGACACTTCTCTCGCGAGTTGCTGGGCGCCCAATTACTGGTTGAGCAGGGGTTATGCACACCGTCGTTGCTCGAGCATGGTTCGACCTCTGGCGAGGGCGGCTGGCTGTTGTTCGAGTTTCTCGAAAATGCGCGCAGCCTGGCCGATGACTGGCAGGCGGTGGCCGACCAGCCCTGGTTGAGCGACGCTCAGCAACAGGTGCTGGGCGAAGCCTTGGCCGTCATCGCCGAGCTGCACCGCAAAGGGCTGTGGCAAGAGGATCTGCACCTGGACAATCTGCTGCGCCAGGAGGGTCGTCTATACCTGATCGATGGTGGTGGCATTCGCGCGGAAGCGCCAGGGCAGCCCTTGTCGCGAGACAAGGTGCTGGCCAATCTGGGCCTGTTCTTCGCGCAGTTTCCCGGTGCCATCGACAGCTTTATCGAAGAGCTGCTGGTGCATTACCTGCTGGTCAATGGCGAGCATGCGCTGCCGCTGGAGGCGTTGCTGAAGGCCGTGACGAAGGCGCGGGCATCGCGCATGCAGGCGTTCATGGCCAAGATCGGACGTGAGTGCACAGCCTTTCGCGTCTGGCGCAGCGCCTCGCGTTTGCAGGTCGTCAGGCGAGAGGAAGACGCACTGCTGGCAACATTGCTGGCTGATCCGGATGCGGCGATTGCCGCAGGCCAGCCCCTCAAACTGGGCGGCTCGTCCACCGTGGCGCGGGTCGAACAGGCAGGCCGGCAGATGGTCATCAAACGCTACAACATCAAGGGCTTCGGGCACTGGCTAAGACGTTTCTGGCGCCCGAGCCGTGCCTGGCACAGCTGGTGCGAAGGCAATCGCCTGGATTTTCTCGGCATCGCCACACCCAGGCCGCTGGCCGTGCTGGAGCGTCGTACCTTGTGGCTGCGCCGCCAGGCTTATCTGATTACCGAACACACGCCGGGTGTGGATATAATTACCCGTTTCGCGCCCTGCCAGGCAGGTGAGTTGCCGCCCGAGGCGGACTTGCAGGCGCTGGAAACCTTGTTCGCGGCGCTGCTGCGTGAGCGCATCAGCCACGGCGACTTCAAGGGCACCAACATATTGTGGCAGGCTGGCCGCCCGGCGCTGATCGACCTGGATGCCATGCAGCATCACGGCAGCGCCAGCAGTTTCACGGCTGCCTATGCCCGGGATCGTGCGCGTTTCTTGCGCAACTGGCCGGCAGATAGCGCCCTGTACCAGGAACTGGATCGGCGTTTGCCAACTATCACCTGAGTCCGCTCCAGGCGGGCTTGGCGAAACCAAACAACCGCGGTTGTCGACGTCCGGCAACCGCACTAAGAGGCTTTATCCGTGGCATTGACGATTCTCGGCCTTTCCGGCGCCCTCAGCCATGATCCATCCGCTGCGCTGTATATCGACGGCAAGTTGATCGCGGCCGCTGAAGAAGAGCGCTTCGTGCGCGACAAGCACGCGAAGAGTCGCATGCCCTACGAGTCGGCCAAGTTCTGTCTGGAGCAGGCTGGTATCAAGCCGTCGGACGTCGATGTGGTGGCGATTCCCTTCGCACCCGTCAGCCTGTTCGGCAAAGCGCGCTGGCACTACGCCAAGCGCTACTGGTATGCGCCGGATCGTGCCCTTGACGCCATCCTCATGGGCAATCGTCGCTACAAGCGCTACCGCAAGAAGATCGTCTGGTGCCTGGAACAGCTCGGTTTCGACGCCAAGAAGGTCAAGATCGAACCGGTCGAGCACCACCTGGCTCACGCGGCCAGCGCCTACCACTGCTCGGGCTTCACCGAGAAGACCGCGATTCTCGGTATCGATGGCAAGGGCGAGTACGCCACCACCTTCTTCGGCTATGGCGAGAACGGCCGCATCCACAAGATCAAGGAATTCTTTGACCCGGACTCCCTTGGTGGTCTGTATGGCGCGGTCACCGAATTTCTCGGCTTCGAGATGCTCGACGGCGAATTCAAGGTCATGGGCATGGCGCCCTATGGCGATGCCAGCAAATACGATTTTTCCCGCCTGGCCAAGTTCGAGAATGGCGAACTGGTGATCAACACCGATTACGCCAACGTCATCGGCCTGCGTCGCTACAAGGAAAAGGGCAAGGGCTTCTACTTTTCGCCCAAGCTGATCGAGTGGCTGGGGCCCAGGCGTGAAGGCGACATCGCCGACGATCCCTACATCCACTACGCCGCCAGCATGCAGGCGCTGTTCGAGAAGCTGGCCCTGGAAATGATGGATTACTACCTGGGCGACATCATTCGCGAAACCGGCAAGATCGCCTTCGCCGGCGGCTGTGCGCTGAACGTCAAGCTCAACCAGAAGATCATCGCTCGCCCCGAGGTCAAGGAGCTGTTCGTTCAGCCGGCTTCCGGCGATGCCGGTACTTCGGTCGGCGCCGCCGCCTACGTTTCCCACAAGCGTGGTGTGCCGGTCGAGAAGATGGAGCACGTTTACCTCGGCCCAGCCTACTCCAACGAAGACGTCATCGCCGCTTGCGCACGCCACCCGAACGCGCCGAAATGGCAGCAGATCGACGACATGCCGCAGCGCATCGCCCGGATCATGGTCGACGGCAACCCCGTGGCCTGGTTCCAGGGCCGTATGGAGTTCGGCCCGCGCGCTTTGGGCGGCCGCTCCATCATCGGCTGCCCGAGTATTCCGGGTGTGGCCGACCGCATCAATGAGCAGATCAAGTTCCGCGAGCGCTGGAGACCCTTCTGCCCATCCATGCTCGACACCGTCGCCGAACAGATGCTCAAGGTCGACCATCCGAGCCCGTTCATGACCTTCACCTTCGAGGTCAACGACGAGTGGAAGGAGCGCGTCAGCGAAGTCGTCCACGAAGACGGCACCTCTCGCGCCCAGGTGCTCAAGCGCGAATACAACCCGCGCTGGTACGACCTGATGCTGGAGCTGGAAAAGCTCACCGGTAACGGCGTGTCCCTGAACACCTCGCTCAATCGCCGCGGCGAACCGATGATCTGCTCCCCGACCGATGCGCTGAACATGTTCTTCGGCTCGGATCTGCAGTACCTGATCATGGAAGATATTCTGGTGGTCAAGGACGGGACGATACCGAATGAGCAGCCCTGAGCCCTGGGTTCTGCAGATTTGTCATGGCTATGACGGGCCTTTCCTGGACTGTGCCCGCCAATATGCCAGCCTCTTCGTCGGTACCCGGTTCAAGGTAATGACTGTCTACCTGACCGGAGCCGCTGATGCCGAGGTCGAGGCCGGCTCCGCTTCGGATGAGGTGGTTTTTCTAGGCTACGGTTCGCGTGACATGCGCGGGCTTAAGGTGCGCGCCATCCGTGATGTCAGCCGTCTGGCTCGCTCGCGTGATTTCAAGCTTTGCATCGCCCACCGGTTCAAGTCGACCTATATTGCCTGCCTTGGCACTGGCTTGCCGGTAATTGGTGTGAACCACGCCTTCGGTGTTTACCAGCGCCTTTCCCGGCGCTTCTTCGCCAATGTTTTTCGTCAGAGACTGCTGTTGCTGGGCGTCTCCGATGCCGTGCGTGACGATATCCGGAATAATCTCGCCGGCTGGTCGCAGGAGCGGATTCTGAGCCTGTACAACCGGATCGATATTGCGCAGGCGCAGGCCCGTGTCATACCTCGTGAAGGCGCTCGCCAGGCTCTGGGGTTGCCTTGTGATGCCTGGGTTGTGGGCAACGTGGGCCGGCTTCATGCGGATAAGGATCAGGCTACGTTGTTGAGAGCGTTTGCCGCAGCGTTGCCGCAGTTGCCGAGCAATAGCGTCTTGGTGATATGCGGGAAAGGGCGCCTTGAGGTTTCTCTGAAGGCGCTGAGTGCCGAGCTCGGTATTGCCGAGCGAACCCTTTTTCTGGGGCAGGTTCCTGATGCTCGTAGATTTTTTCAAGCATTCGATGTT
This sequence comes from Phytopseudomonas daroniae, assembly GCF_004327285.1. Lineage (GTDB taxonomy): Bacteria > Pseudomonadota > Gammaproteobacteria > Pseudomonadales > Pseudomonadaceae > Aquipseudomonas > Aquipseudomonas daroniae. The sequence goes on along the minus strand of NZ_QJUI01000001.1, from coordinate 201,214 downwards.
TTTGCCCTCAGCTCGGATCACGAGCCGTTCGGTATGGTGCTTCTGGAAGCCATGGCGGCAGGTGTGCCTTTGATCAGCACTGACTGCGGTGGCGCGCGCGAGGTGGTCAAGGATGTCGGAATACTGTTTCCGTTGGGCGATAGTGCAGCCCTTGCCGAAAGCCTTGTGAAGCTCTCGACCCTTTCGGTGGAGCAGGTTCGGCAGTGTCGCCTGGCGATGAGCCAGAGGCTGCAAGAGCGCTTCTCGGACTCGGCTGTTCAGCAACGTTTCTGGGCGCTGCCTTTTACCAGCCATTTTCACTGAATCAACCCGGGATTTTTCGATGGCTATGATGCAGCGAGAGCAGGTGAGCGGAATCCCAAGCATCCGTTTTCTGATCCCTTATTTCGGCCAATGGCCATTCTGGTTCGACTTCTTTCTCGAAGGATGTCGGCGCAATCCCAGTATCGACTGGCTGCTTTATACCGACTGTGCGATTCCTGCCAGCGCACCTGCCAATGTGCAGTTCGTCAGCACCAGTTTCAGTGATTACTGCGCTCTGGTTTCGTCCCGTTTAGGGATCGATTTCCAGCCACGCAACGCTTACAAATTGTGTGATATCAAACCTGCATTGGGCGCCGTGCATGTCGATGATCTTCAGGGTTATGACTTCTGGGCCTTTGGCGACATCGACGTCGTGTACGGCGATCTGCGGGGCTATTTCACGCCCGAGCGCCTGCGGAGCAAGGATCTCTTCGCCACCCATAGTAGAAGAATATCTGGGCATCTGTGTCTATTGCGAAATACCCCCCTCATGCGGGACGCCTTTCGACTGATTCCCGACTGGCAGCGTCGCTACGAGGATCAAGCTCATCAGGCGCTCGACGAAGGCGCTTTCAGCCGGATTTTCGTTCGTCATAAGAACTGGCCGGAACCGCTGCGTGCATTCGTGGCACGTTTCAACGCTTGGAGCCAGCGCAGCGAATTTGTTGAAGCGCACAGCACCTATACTCTTCATGAGGATGGGCGACGCGTGGTGGCCGACAGCTGGTTCCTACACAATGGTCGGCTGACCAACAGCGAGCAGGGAAACCTAGAGTTGCCCTATCTGCATTTCATGATGTGGAAGAACGAGCAGTGGAAAGGTGTCTCTGCCGATGCGCTGATAGGCCCGTATGAACTGCACCTTGCCGACTCCTGGCAGGTGGGGGCGCAGGGCTGGCGACCTTGGCCGGTTGGTGAGGTAATGAATGAAACCCGCTGAGCTGCCTCTCGTCTCGGTCATTGTCCCCTGCTACAACTATGCAGCCTACGTGGCTGACGCACTGCGCAGCGTACTGGAGCAGGAGTACGACAATTTCGAACTTATCGTCGTTGATGACGGCTCTCGTGATGAGAGTGTCCCGGTTATCGAACGCACGCTACAGGCTTTCCGGGAGAGCACGCGGGCTCGTCGAATAGAGTTCATTCAGCAAGAGAATCAAGGCGTCAGCGCGGCGCTTAATGCTGGGTTGGCACGGGCTCAGGGAACATACATTGCGACTTTCGATGCGGATGATGTGATGCCCGCAGGGCGCCTTGCGCTGCAAGCGGCCTATCTGCAGGAGCATCCGGAAGTAGGTTGCCTGGGTGGTGTGGCCGTGCGTATCGACGAGCGGGGCGCGATCTTGCCCAAAAAAGACAAGAACCGACCGATCCGGCGTTATGACTTTGATCAGGCACTCGCTGCTGCATTGGTCGTCGGCGGCAATATTGCCGTCTACCGCCGCGATGCGATGATGAAGGTCGGTGGGTACGATCCGGCTATCAAGGTTCAGGATTTCCAGATGACGCTGAAGGTCGCCCATGCCGGGTACTTCGTGGATATCCTGCCTGACGTCGTGACTCTATATCGCAAACATCCCGATAGCCTGTCAAAAAACTATAAATCCGAGTACGACTATGGGTTGCAGGTGATTTACTCGTACAAAGGGCACAAGGCTTATGCATCAGCCAAAGCGCGGCTGATCACCAAAGCCTTGCGTATGGCGGTCATGGATGACAAGAAATATGCGTGGAGCCTGCTTCGTCAGGTTCCTCTGCGTGAGTGGGATCGCCAACTTCTGAAGCGAGTCAGGCATCTTCTGTTGAAAAAAGGTACTACTGCAGGGAACCGACATGCTTGAGTCTCACCCACAATTCACCATCAGTGGAACGCCCGTCTCCATCGACGTCGTCATATTGAGTTTCGCCAAGAATGAAGAGCTTCGGCGTATGACCGAGCATTGCCTCAGTACATTGCTTGCGTCGGAGAGTCCTGATTCGGTTGTTTTTCGAGTCATCGTGGTCGAGTCCAATCATGCTGCGCCGGCTTATGATTTTGCTTCTGTTGAAACAGTCTATCTACCACCACCGTTTAACTATCATCGTTATATGAACCATGGCATCGCCAAAGGAAGCAGCCCCTTTGTCGCGATCTGCAATAACGATCTGAGTTTTCACCCTGGTTGGGCCACGAGCCTGCTTAAGGCTTTTTCGGCAGATGACAAACTCTATAGTGCTAGCCCGATTTGTTCCTTGCATCACCCTCGTAATGGATTTGAGTTGCACAGCGGTATCCATTACGGATATGGAGTTTTAAGAGAAATATCAGGTTGGTGTTTGGTCTTCAGGCGCGAGATGCTTGAGATAACCGGTATGCTGGATGAGCGCTTCTATTTTTGGTATGCAGATGATGACTACGCTCGAACCCTGAAAGAGAAGAGATTGTTGCATGGGCTGGTTACCAACTCGGTTGTTGACCATCTTGATAGTCGAACGCTCAAAACCCACAGCACGTTGCGTCAGTGGTTGATGACCAAGAGGTCGCAATACGTCTTCGAGCGAAAATGGTCGGGTAAGAGTGGTTACTACTTTTTCAGGAAGTATCTGAAACTGTATTTGAAAGTGCCTTTGTATTTGTTGGGCATTAAGAAGATACGAGGTCGGTGACTTGATATCGGTGATTATTTGCAGTATTTCACCCGCCAGGTTGGAACGCGTTTCTGCGAGCATTGCGCAAACGATCGGCTTGGCGCACGAGATTGTGGTCATTGATAATCGTGAGCGAGGCTTGGGGTTGTGCGCGGCCTACAATGAGGGAGCACAACGCGCCATCTACCCAATCCTTTGTTTTGTCCACGAGGATGTCGAGTTTCTTACTGGCGATTGGGGTGTGCGTGTTCTCGAGCATTTTGACGACGATGCGCGTCTCGGTCTCATCGGGGTGGCGGGCGGGCGCTACAAAGCAGCGGTTCCCTCGGGGTGGTCTACTGGCATGAGGCAGGATATCTGCATGAACGTCTACCATGGTGCCGATAAAGGTTCTATGTGGCGCATGTACTATCGGCCCGAGGACGCCGAGCGCATTGAAGTGGTCGCCATCGATGGCGTATGGATGTGTACGAGGCGTTCAGTGTGGCATGAAACCCCGTTTGATGAGCGTGTCGACGGGTTTCATTTCTATGACGTGGATTTCAGTCTGCGGGTCGCGATCAATCATACTGTTTCCGTGATCTTCGATATCGATTTGCTGCATTATTCAATGGGCAATTTTGGCGCCGATTGGGCAACCAAGGCCCTGTCGTATTACTCATCCGCCCCTGTCGAATTACCCTTTTATATCGGCTCCTTGACGGCGGCCGAAATTCGTCAGCGTGAGGTCGCAGCGACGCGCTATTGGTTGAGGATATTGCGAAAGGCCCATTTTTCTCCACACCTGCGCTGGCGCTGGATTCTTGCCAGCCGAGCCTGGCGCTCTCCAGCTCTATGGCGCCCTGCATTAAGGTACTTGCTGGATAGCGGCAAGTGAGAGGGTATTTATCGAGACTTCATTTTTGTCTTGATCTTGTAACTGAGCAGTCGTAGCTGGGCGCGTAGTTTTGCTGTGCCGGATAAATTGTGCGCTACAAGGGGGTTGTAGCGTCTTTCATTTTCTCTATCTGCGTTTCTGATCGCGAGCCTCGCTTCTTTTTCGGCATCCTTTCGCAGAAGAGCATGGCTCTTTTCGCGTAGAGAGACGGGCGCGTCGATGGCGCTCAGGTAGTCATTGAGCTTTTTCCGCATCACGATGTCGTATTTCTTTATGAAGGATGCTTTCTGGTTGGCAGCGCGCGTCGCTATGACACTTTTTTCGTGCTGGCGAAAATGGTTGAGTTTTTGGGCGCTGTAATGCACGTTCCCCGATAGCGCCAACTTCAGCCATGACAGCCAGTCTCCACAGTACTTTACCGTGGGGTCGGCCTTGGCATGGAATAAGTAGTTTTCTCTGCGAAATAAAACGGCACTGGCGTTTGGGATGACATTTCGATGAATGAGCAGTCGTTCTACGAATTCTATACCGCTCATTTCAAAATCGGATTTGAACAGCCCGGGCGCCAGGTCTTCTGTCCAATCGCCCCAATCACCAATGGCGGCTCCTGTTTTATCGATGCGTGTGGATTGGCTATACGCTATGACTTTGCGCTCATCGGCTTCTAGAGCCATTACCATCGTCGATAGGAAATTCGGTTCTGCACGGTCGTCGGACTCGGCGATCCATATGTATTTGCCTTGCGCCTTCTCGATGCCCGAATTCCATTGTTTGAATGTCGAACCTGAGTTGTCCTTGTTTATTATCAGTTGTGAGACCTTGAGGTGTGTGGCGTACGATTGTAATAGCTCGGCGCTGCTATCGGTCGATGCGTCGTCGAGAAGTAATACTTCGTAGTCGTCGAAGGTCTGGTTGAAAATGCTTGCTAGCCGCTCTTCAAGGTAATCTCTATGGTTGAAGTTAGGCACTATCACCGTTACGGTAGGCATGGCGGCTCTTCCTTAGCTGTTTTTCTGGCGCTGGAGCAGGGGGTGTACAGTCTTCTTCAGTTGAAGGGCCAACCTCCGCAGGGCCGGTATTTGCAAGACTGCCGATTTCGTAAGTGCTTTCATTTTTGCGTTGGTTTCATCGACGTCGAAATTGCCCACTGCCCCTGAATAGAGGGAGAAGCAGTCTTTTTCTAGGGGCGCACTCGTTCTGTGAAGCCAGGACTCATGGGTATACCGGTCGGTACTGATAATGGGTTCCGGCAGGGTGGTTATGTAATGTGCGGTGGTCCACCAGAAGTTGAACCAGATCCATCCTTCGGTCGAGGGGAAGAGGCCCACTTTGCGTATGGCCTTATCGTCAAGCAGTCGGGTTATTTTTCTCCACCCTTGGAATGTTTCTCGGGTGAGCGTTTTCTCGAAGCGGGTTCTTTTTTCGATGTCATAGCTTATCCCTTTCGAATGCAGGTAGGCCAGTTGTCCGTTCGGATTGCTGTTGGCCAGATCCCAGGCATATTTCAATGCCCAGTACTCGTAGGCGTTTTCAGCGTATGTCAGGATTGTTGGTGTCGAGCCGCATATGTTTCTTATGATGTTCTCGGCGCCTTCTGTATTATGCGGGTTGGTTATTATTATGTGCAGTTTTGCGGCTGCCAACAGCTGGTATCTCTTCAGGTCGTTCAGTTGGCCGGATAGTATGGCTTTCCAGTTCGATTTAGGGTTTAGGTAAAAGCCGAATACCACGTTTATATTCTTTTCCAGGGCGGATTCTGTCTTTTTCATGGATGTCTGATTTTGCTTTTTGAATAAGAGTGCGCGTTGCTGGCTGGTGTGCGTCGAGGCCTGCAGTTTATCTGGTTTGCGTTGTCCTTAGGTGCCGTAATCCTACGTCCCTTCGGCGCTAGCCACGACCGGGCGTTAGCTCGGAACGTCGTTGGGCCCTGTGATAAACTGGCCGTCTTGTTTTTCGGATGGAATCCAGATGCCTGAGCTTTCAGGGCAAGCTGCCCCGCTTTCCAGCTTCAAGCTGTACATGCGTCTGCTGAGCTATATGAAGCGCTACTGGGCTATGTTTGGCATCAGCATGGTCGGCTACATCATCTTCGCCTCGACCCAGCCGATGCTAGCCGGTCTGCTCAAGTATTTCGTTGATGGGCTGGCCGCGCCGGATGCTGGAGCGGTAGATCTGCCTTTGCTGGGCAGCATGCAGCTTCTCTATGGTGTGCCGCTGGCCTTGTTGTTGATCACTGTCTGGCAGGGGCTGGGGTCGTTTTTGGGCGGCTACTACTTGGCGCGGGTGTCCCTGGGGTTGGTTCAGGATCTACGCATCGCGCTGTTCAACAACTTGCTGACCTTACCCAATCGCTATTTCGATAACCATGCCACGGGCTATCTGATCTCCCGGATCACCTACAACGTCGGCTCCGTGACCGGTGCAGCCACCGATGCACTGAAGGTAATGGTACGTGAAGGGCTCACCGTGCTTTTCTTGTTCGGCTACCTGCTGTGGATGAACTGGAAGCTGACCATGGTGATGGTGGCGATTCTGCCGCTGATCGCCCTGATGGTGAAAAGCGCCAGCAAGAAGTTCCGCAGCCAAAGTCGCAAGATTCAGAGCGCCATGGGCGAGCTGACCCACGTATCGTCCGAAACCATTCAGAATTACCGGGTGGTGCGCAGTTTCGGTGGTGAGCGCTATGAGCGTGAGCGCTTTCTTGAGGCCAGCGAGGACAGCACGCGCAAGCAACTGCGGATGACCCGTACTGGTGCGATCTATACGCCGTCGCTGCAGTTCGTCAACTACGCCGCCATGGCTTTCCTGATGTTCCTGGTGTTGTTCCTGCGTGGCGATGCCAGCGTTGGGGATCTGGTGGCCTATATCACTGCCGCCGGGTTATTGCCCAAGCCGATCCGCCAGCTTTCCGAGGTCAGCTCGACCATCCAGAAAGGCTTGGCGGGTGCCGAGAGCATCTTCGAGCAACTGGATGAAACACCTGAGCCGGATCAAGGCAGCATTGAGAAGGACAAGGTTCGTGGTGCGCTGGAGGTTCGCCAGTTGAGCTTCGTCTACCCGGGGACAGATCGAACCGTTCTGAGTGACATCAGCTTCACCGTCGAGCCGGGGCAGATGGTGGCTCTGGTCGGACGTTCCGGTAGCGGTAAATCGACGTTGGCCAATCTGATTCCGCGTTTCTATCAGCACGGCGAGGGGCTGATCCTGCTCGATGGTACGCCCGTGGAGGACTATCGGATCGAGAACCTGCGCAAACATATTGCCCTGGTTACTCAGCAGGTCTCGCTGTTCAACGATACGGTACTGAACAATATTGCCTATGGTGATCTACGGCAGCTACCGCGTGAGCAGGTTGAGGAGGCGGCTCGCGCCGCTTATGCCAGCGAGTTCATCGAGCGTTTGCCACAGGGCTTCGATACGGTGGTCGGTGAGAATGGCGTCATGCTTTCGGGTGGCCAGCGTCAACGCCTGGCTATCGCGCGGGCGCTTCTCAAAAGCGCTCCGGTGTTGATTCTCGATGAAGCCACATCGGCACTCGATACCGAGTCGGAGCGTTATATCCAGGGTGCTCTGGATCGAGTAATGGAAGGGCGCACGACCTTGGTCATCGCGCATCGGCTGTCTACTATCGAGAAAGCTGATCTGATTCTGGTCATGGATCAGGGCCGTATCGTCGAACGGGGAACCCACGAGTCGTTGCTGGCTCTTAATGGCTACTATTCGCGCTTGCATGCCATGGGACTTGATGATGAGCGCGATGGTGCACAAGAGGAGCCGACCATTCAGCCCGACGTTTGAGATGGTGCGACTTTTACATGTCGACGCCCCTGGTTGCGTTCGAGCCGTGATGGATTCCCAATGTCTGAAAAGTTAATCAGTGTCATCATCCCGACCTACAACTACGCGGCGGTACTGCCGCGTGCCGTGGGCTCGGTGCTGGCGCAATTGTCGGATGCCGACGCCGAACTGCTGGTCATCGATGATGGCTCGACCGATGAAACGCCCAGGGTTATCGCTGAGTTGCAGATAGCCCATGGGGAGCGTTTCACCGCCTTGCGCAAGGAAAATGGTGGACTGGCTTCGGTGAGAAATTATGGTATTGCCCAATCGTGCGGGCAGTTTCTGATTTTTCTCGATGCCGATGATGAGATGCTCCCTGGCACTCTTGCGGCATTGAGTGCGCATGTAGCCGAGCAGCCCGATACCAGGATGGTCATAGGTGGTCATCACTCCGTTGCGTTCGATGGGCAGCGTGCGGTGCATCCCGTGTCATCGATAGCCGCTACGCCCGAGGAGCGCTTGCGGGCGTACCTATTCGATAAAACGCTTTCACTGTGCAACGGTGCCTGCGCCATGCACCGTGACGTTTTTGCCGATGGCCTTTACCCCGAATGTTTCCGCAATGCCGAAGACATTCCTGTCTTCGCCCAGGTTCTGGCGCGTTACCCGTGCACCGCGCTAGGCGCCTTTATGGCGGTCATTTACAAGCATCCGGCCAGCCTGCGACGTAATCTTGCGTTCGCCCGGCAAACCGGTTTGGCCTTGGTCGATGAGGTTTTTTCCTCGCAGCGGATGCCGAAGCGATATCAGAACTTGAGGCGGCGCTACTTGGGGCAGCGTTGTCTATCGCTCTTCAGGCTCTTCAGTAACGCTGGGGAGTATGCCGAAGCTCTGGCCTTCTACCGCAAGGCGCTGAGGGCCGACCCCATGGTGCTGCTGCGCTGGTCATACACCCGTAAGGTGCTGCGTATCTTGCTCGGATCGAATGGTAAGAGGCGTTCCCCGTGACGCGACGTTTCAAGGTGCTGCAATTGCAGAACCGTTACAACGTCAGTGCCGCTGACCTGGCCGAGCAGATCGTCAAGTCCCTGCCTGCTGAACGTTATGATGTGACCACGGCTTTTCTGCGTGGTCGCCCGAAAGACGGTGAGCCACATAGCTGCGCCGCGCGTTCGGTGTATTTCGAATTCAGCCAGGCGGCAACCAAGGGGCTGCGCTTGCGGGTGCTCTGGGCGTTGTACAAACACTGTCGCGAGCAGCGCTACGATGCAGTCGTGGCGCACCGGTTCAAGCCGATCAATCTGCTGATGTTGCTCAATCTTTGCTTGAAGATTCCCGCATGTATTGGCGTTCTACATGGCCTTGGGGAATTCGATCGGGGTTATCGGCAGTGGATCATGCGTCGCTTGCTGACCGATGCCTGGCGTTTCGTCGGCGTGTCTCGGGCGGTTCGTGAGGATCTGTTGGCGTCTCGATGCAACCTGACGCAAGACAATACGCTGCAGATCAACAATGCCATCGATATCGACCGCGCCGAGTCTTTGCAGCTCGAGCGGGGCGTGGCCCGGGAGCGATTGCGGCTAGGATCCGGTGATACCGTCATCGGCACGATCGGCCGGCTGGTTCCGGTGAAGGGACATATCTTCCTGTTGCAGGCCTTCGCACGGCTGAAGGATGACTTTCCCCAAGCCCGCCTGGTGATTATCGGTGACGGCCGTTGCCGGGCAGAGCTGGAGGCCTGTATCAGGCAGCACCAGTTGCAGGAACGTGTGTGTTTGCCTGGCACCCTGGATGACGCGTTGCAGTACGTACAGGCATTCGATGCCTTCGTCATGCCCTCGCTCAGCGAGGGGCTGCCTTTGGCATTGCTGGAGGGCATGAGTGGCAGGCTTCCCGTTCTGGGTTCCAGCATCGATAGCTTGCGGCCCATTCTTCAGGATTGTGGCGGGCGGATATTCGAGCCTGCAGATGTACCTACCTTGGCGCAGCAATTGCGCACGCTACTCGAATTGTCTGCCGAAGCGCGTGAGGCTGAAGGGCGGCAGGCCTATTCCTATTTGCGCCAGGCCCATGCCATCGAGGACTTTCGGCGCCAGTACCTGGGACTGCTCGATACCCTGCTGGTCAGATAAAGATGGTCTCTGACCGCGATTGATAATGAGAACGACGAAGCCCTATGCAGGCTTCGACTGATGATGGAGATGCTGGGTTTTGTCGAATAGTCATGTAGGCGCTCGGATACTCGGCGCCAAGAGCCCGCTGATTTTGTTGCCTGGGTTGCTTTGCCTGGTGCTTGGCATTGCGTTGCCGAGCAGTGGGCTCTATTACCAGTTGGTCATTGTATTGCTATGGCTGCCGACGCTTTATCTGCTCACGGTCAATCGGCAAGCATGGCGCGACTGGTTTTCCCCTTTGATGGTGGTGTTGACGATATTTTTTGCCTGGGCGCTGCTCAGTAGTCTCTGGAGCAATAGCGATGAGCCGGGCAGGGAGGTCAAGCATGCCTTGATGATCTACCTGACGCTCTGGGCTGGGGTTCTGGCTGCGGGTCTGGATAAGCGTTGGCTGATCGGTCTGCTTGGCATCAGTTGCTATTTCATGGCGATGCTGGCGGGAGTCTGCATCTATACCGCTTACGTGCTCTATGACTTGCCGCTGAGTTTCCGTTTGACCAGCTTCTGGCAACTGAGCCATCCGATCCTGGCGGCCCATGTATTCGGCTTCTTCCTGATGGTGCTTTTGTACCTCAAGCCGGTACGGCTGGTGCATCAGGCATTCTGGTGCCTGGCGTTGTTGTCGCTGGCCGGCTTCATATTCTTTACCCAGAGTCGCGGTGTCTGGTTCGCACTGGCCGCCGGCTTATTGTTCACGGCGGTTTTGCGTCGAGAGTGGATTTATCGGATTCCTGTCGCTTGCGCAGTTGTTGCGCTTGCCGGGCTTGTGCTGTGGATGCCAGCCTTGCTTACCAATCGGGGGCTGTCTTATCGGCCAGAACTTGCAGCCGAGGGGTGGGCTTTGCTGGCGCAGCATCCATTGGGAGGGTTGGGGCTCGGTAGTGTTTATAGCCTGGCTTTGGAAACTGTCGGTATGGTCTTCGACCATCCCCATAACCTGTTCATTAATGTGGGACTGGATCTGGGAGGTGTCGGCCTGATCCTCTGGCTGGCTATCTGGGGATTGCTGTTCCTGACCGGTTGGCGAGCCCGCGATTCTATGCTTGGCGGCGCTCTGCTTGGGGTCTGGTGTTTCGCTTCGGTGGCTTTCCTATCCGATGGTGCCGGGATCTGGAGTAAGCCACGGGAGATCTGGTTTCTCACCTGGATTCCGCTGACCCTGGCGCTGGCCCTAACGCCTGCGATGAAAGCGCGCAGCCAGCCGCTGCCATAGCGGCAGCTTGAGTCCTGATACCTTCTCGATAAGGGCTGTCGCGCGGCTATCTCTGGCATGCAGCAGGGCCGCTCTCGTCCATAGCGCCCGGATTATCGGGTCGCTTCCAGTCTGGTTCTGCAGCCAGCCGCACAAGCTTTGCATAAGCGGCAGGTAGTGCTCGAGCTCCTCGTCCGACAACGCCAACTGGTCATGCCAGAGACGGTAGTGGCTGGCCAATTGCAGGCGTCCGCATTCGATACCCGCCACCGGCAGCCAGCAGTGCAGGAGCTCGCTGAGATTGGCCTGGTTCTCGGCCGCCAGGCGTTGCGAGGCTTGTTCTGCATGGGTGCGGTAGGCGTAGAGTGGCTGTTCGATATTGTGTAGGTGCAAGGTCGGCGACTGCAGTATCAGGGCCAGAAAGAATCCGAAGTCTTCTGCATAGCGCAGGCTTTCATCGAAGCGGGTGTCGGCGATGGCGCTGCGCCGCAACATCACCGCGGGGCCTGGAATGGTTCGGCCATAGAACAGGTAGTTGGCTTTGAGCGTAGCGTCGTCACCAGGGTAGACGATGGTGCGGTTTCTACGGCCAAAAGTACGCAGTGCGCATCCGCAGGCGTCCAGTTGCAGCCTGTCCATGGTTGCGAGCTGTTGCTCGAAGCGCGCGGGCAGGCTTTGGTCATCCGCATCCATCAGGGCGATGTAATCACCGCTGCAATGGTGCAGGCCCAGATTACGTGCTCGTGATACGCCACCGTTGGCTGTGTTGTGCAGTTCGATGCGTTGCTCGCGCCGGGCCAGACGTTCGAGGATTTCCGCTGAGCCGTCGGTGGAGCCGTCATTGATCACGACGATCTGATCCGCCGGCCGACTCTGTTGCAGCAGCGAATTCAGCGCATCCTCGACATAGGGCGCCGCGTTGTACACCGGCAGCAATACGCTGAGTGTGCTCATGCTTTGCTGCTGGTAGCTGCTTGTTGGTCGAACAGGGATCTGAGGTGCTTGCGGAAGTGACTCGCGTCAGCAGGCGTCAGATCCTCTACGTAACCGTCGATGAAGGCCTCGCGGTTTGCCTGCAGCTTGTCCACATCCTGTGGGTAGCGGAACAGGTGCTGAAAGTTGCGCGAGCGCTTCAGCCGGCCCAACGCAGCTTCGCCGCAGGCCATGTCGGAAATGTCGATCAGCCCGAGTCGGCTTGCCTCGTCCTGCACGACGTTACCCAAATGCAAAGAGCGGAAATACACACCTTTGTCATGCAACTCTGCGATCAGTGCACCTAGATCACGGCATAGCTGTGTGTGTTCATCGCTTGGCTGGACGAGCAACTGGCGCAAGGTCTTGCCGGGAAGGGGCCAGTAATGAACCGCGGTGCGTTCGATGCCGCGAATGCGATAAGTCGCGATGATCTCCGGACACAGAATATCGCGTCGTTTCAGTTCTGCGGCGTTGTCAGCAAACCGCTTGGCATGGGAAACCAGGGTGGCCGAGGAGATCAGCCGTTTGCGGCGAAACAGTTTGAGAAAGCTGCCGTCGACCAGTTTGAGGACTTTTTCACCATGATGGTCGGCCTCGATCACTTCAGCATGCTGGCGCAGGGCGGAAAACTGTTCGTTACTGAGGCGTGACATGCAGATCTACTTGCTCGGCGTTGAGGGCGTGCGGCAGTTTACCTGATGTCGTAGCTCAGGACGCGTGAAGCCTGTTGCAGGTTGTCGCTATGCTAGAATCCTTGTCATTTTCAGCGTTCAGAAAGCCGGAGTTCCGCATGAAGTTATCCATGCCCCGTTTCGATCAGGCCCCCGTTCTCGTGGTGGGTGATGTCATGCTTGATCGTTATTGGCACGGCGCTACCTCGCGTATTTCGCCTGAGGCTCCGGTTCCGGTGGTCAAGGTCGAGCAGATCGAGGATCGACCCGGCGGTGCAGCCAACGTTGCGCTGAATATCGCTGCGTTGGGCGCGCCGGCGGTGCTGGTCGGGGTCACTGGTGAGGATGAGGCTGCGGACAGTTTGCGCGATAGCCTTGCGGCAGTTGGCGTGAAAACCTATTTCCAGCAAATCGCCGAGCAGCCGACCATCGTCAAGCTGCGGGTGATGAGCCGCCATCAGCAGTTGCTGCGCATGGATTTCGAGGAGCCTTTCCACACCGACGCCGATGCCTTGGCGCGGCAGGTCGAGCAGTTGCTGGATCAGGTCAAGGTGCTGGTGCTGTCCGACTATGGCAAAGGTGCTCTGCAGAACCATCAAGTGTTGATTCAGGCTGCTCGGGCGCGGGGTATTCCGGTGTTGGCCGACCCGAAAGGCAAGGATTTTTCCATCTACCGCGGTGCCAGCCTGATTACCCCGAACCTCAGCGAATTCGAGCTGATCGTCGGCCGTTGTGAAGACGAAGCGGAGCTGGTCAGTCGTGGCGCCCGTTTGATGCGTGAGCTTGATCTTGGCGCGCTGCTGGTAACCCGAGGCGAGCATGGCATGACCCTGCTGCGCCCGGAGCACGCGCCGCTGCATCTGCCGGCGCGTGCACGCGAAGTGTTCGATGTGACTGGGGCAGGGGATACGGTGATCTCGACACTGGCCGCTTCCATCGCGGCGGGTGAGGAGTTGCCCCAGGCCGTGGCATTGGCCAACCTCGCGGCGGGCATCGTGGTTGGCAAGCTGGGTACAGCGGCGATCAGTACGCCCGAGCTGCGCCGTGCGGTGCAGCGTGAAGAGGGCTCCGAACGTGGCGTACTGAGCCTGGAGCAACTGTTGCTGGCCACTGAGGATGCTCGTGCCCACGGTGAGAAGATCGTGTTCACCAATGGCTGCTTCGATATTCTGCATGCCGGTCATGTGACCTATCTCGAGCAGGCGCGTGCCCAGGGTGATCGCCTCGTCGTGGCGATCAACGACGATGCCTCGGTCAGCCGCCTCAAAGGCCCGGGCCGACCGATCAATGCCGTGGATCGGCGTATGGCGGTATTGGCCGGTCTTGGTGCCGTGGATTGGGTGGTGAGTTTCAGCGAGGACACGCCGGAACGTCTGCTCAAGCAGGTTCAGCCCGATGTGCTGGTCAAGGGCGGCGACTATGGCATCAACCAGGTGGTTGGTGCCGACATCGTGCTGGCCTACGGTGGTGAAGTACGGGTGCTGGGATTGGTCGAGAACAGCTCGACCACCGCCATCGTCGAGAAGATTCGCAGTCGCTGAACACCAAACCCCGCTGTCCGGCGGGGTTTTACTTTGAATTTTTCATCCGATTGCCATGCAACGTGCCTGCTGTCCGTTAGACAGCTGCGGCGGTATCCAGGCGCACTCTGGGCGTTGAAGTCGTACCTGCGCGGGTGGCGGCGGGGCCGGACTTGTGAGCCTTCGGTGTGAGATTCTGCTGCGCCAGCCAGTCCTTCCAGCGAATGCGTTCATCACGCACCAGCCAGCCGTCCTGGGGGGCGAAACTCTCGGCCAGCCACAGTCCGCGGGTGTTCGCGGGTACCAGTTGGCCCTGGCGCAAGGTCATCAGTTGGGCTGTCGGGTGGCCCTGATCCAGAGGGATCAGATACAGATCCGGGCGCGCATGATCCAGGCGAGCGATCAGCTTACCGTCTTCCAGATGCTCATCGACATGAAGGAGGCTGAGTTGCTTTACCTCTTTGGGCAGATCCAGGCGCAGGTCGTAAACCAGCTGCAGTGAGGCGGTCGGCACGTGCACGTAGGCGCGAGGGCGCTCCAGCAGGTTCAGATTGCCGCATTGCACGGGGCGCGCTGCGCCGGACAAGGGGCTGAGCTGGAAGTGAACGCCCTCGCGGTACTTGAGCGTGCCCTCATAAGGGGCTGGCAGCCAGGTTTCACCGAAGCGGCCGTGGAGCCAGCCTTCGCTGGTCTCCAGCAGGCACTCTTCGGCCACCTCCTGAATTGCTGTCAGCAGCGGCAGGTTGAGCTCATGGGCCGGTACGTAACCGGAGATCAGCTTGAGGACTACGTCTCCGCGGTCGAGACGCCGCTGGCGCACCAGCAGCCAATATTCGCGGCCTTGCCAGTTCAGGGTCAGGCGTACCGAGACGCCGAGGTTGGCTAGCTCTACCGCAAAACGCTGGCTGTCATTTAGCTCGACGGTTTTGCGGCGCTCCAGCATTTCGCTGAAGTTCAGCGGCCGGCCAAGGCTCTGGTAGGCGAGGCCGTCGGCGGTTGCCTCGACGAATAGCGGCAGGGTCTTGAAGGTAGCGGGGTTCTTGCGGGAAATGATACGCGGCATGTCGGCTCCTTCTTACGTCGGGGTCGGCCGCATATGCGGCGTCAAGGGCGTGCGTGGTACGCCAGATTCATTAATCTCCTGATGCTTTGTTACCGGCATTAGTGGCAACGATTACTTCGGCGGCCATGGCGACATTGTGGGCCAGGTGCAGTGGATTGATGGTGCCGACGATTGCACTGCCGACGCCTGGGTGGCCGAAAATCAGCTCGAAGCTGGCGCGTACCGGATCGACGCCGGCATCGAGGCAGGCATGACCGCTGGCCAGTGCCTTCTTGATCAGGATGCCTTTGGCGTGACAGGCAGCATAGTCCAATACCGGTTTTTCGTGCTGCTCGCCGAGGTTGTAGGTAATCATGGCGCAGTCGCCACGTTCGAGCGCCAGCAGACCACCTTCGACGGTCTTGCCGGAGAAGCCGAAGCCGCGGATAAGCCCGGCCTGCTTGAGTTCGGCAAGGGTGTCGTAGACGGCTTCGTTTTGCAGGATCGACAGATCATCGCCGTTGGAGTGCACCAGCATCAGGTCGATGTAGTCCGTTTCCAGGCGTTTCAGACTGCGCTCCACCGACAGGCGCGTATGAGCGCGGGAGAAGTCGAAGCGGGACTGCCCACCTTCGAATTCCTCGCCCACCTTGCTGACGATCACCCAGTCCTGACGCTGGCCGCGTAGCAGCGGGCCGAGGCGTTGTTCGCTGGTGCCGTAGGCCGGTGCCGTATCGATCAGGTTGATACCCAGCTCGCGGGCCAGATCGAGCAGTTGGTGCACCTGCTGATCATCGGGAATGGTGAAGCCATTGGGGTATTTGACACCCTGATCACGGCCGAGCTTCACCGTGCCCAGCCCGAGGGGAGAAACGCTGAGGCCTGTAGAGCCCAGAGGGCGGTGTAGCTGGTGTAGATCGCGCATCAGAATGACGTCTCCCAGGCGGGGCGGCCAATTGCCGGGCGTGGTAGCTCGGGCGGGGCGGCGTGCTGGCCAGGGCGAATACCGTCATGCTCGAGGCTGGCCAGCACGCGGTCGGCGAAGTCCGGCGCCAAGGCCAGTTTGGTCGGCCAGCCGACCAGCAGCGCACCTTGGGCGCTGACAAAGGCATTGTCCGGGCGCACCAGGCCGCTTTGCGCAGGTTCGGCGCGGTCGACTCGCAGGGTTGCCCACTGGGCTGCCGACAGGTCGACCCAGGGCAGCAATTGCGCGAGCTCTTTGCGCGCAGCCTCGATCTGCGCCGCCTCGTCGCGTGCCACGCCGTCGGCTTCGGCCAGGTCGCCGCCGAGGTACCAGACCCACTCGCCATCGGCACTCGGGTGGCTGGTGACCGTGATCCGCGGCTTGGGGCCACCGCCGAGGCAGTGAGCATACAGCGGCTTCAGGGTCGGCCCCTTGACCATCACCATATGCAGGGGACGCAGTTGCTGGGTTGGTTGCGCGATATGCAAGCTGGTGAGCAGGTCGGCATTGCCGCGACCGGCGCTGAGCACGATGCGCTGAGCACGGATTTCTCGGCCATCGACACTCAGGCCGACGAGTTGTCCATGCTCGTGAACCGGCTGGATGTCGTTGGCGGCTAGCAGGCTGTCGCCGGCCAGATCGGCCAGGCGTGCGATCAGGCTGGGCACGTCGACTACCAGTTCCGCCAGGCGGTAGACCTTGCCCTTGAATTTCGGGTCTTGCAGGGCCGCCGGCAATTGCTCGCCCTTGACCTGATCGACGCGGCCGCGCACGGCTTTGCTGGCGAAGAAGCTGGTGAGGTTGCCGGCCAGGGTGCCGGGCGACCACAGGTAATGCGCATCGGAGAGCAGGCGCACGCCGGATAGATCCAATTCGCCGCTACCGTCCAGCGCTTCGCGCCAGCGCCGTGGCATGTCGGCGATGGCTTCGGAGGCGCCGCTCAGGGCGCCGTGCAGGGCATATTTGGCGCCGCCGTGAATGATCCCCTGGGACTTGACGCTCTGCCCGCCACCCAGGCTCTCGCGCTCCACCAGCAAGGTAGCGTAGCCCTGGGCACGCAGGCGCGCATTCAGCCACAGACCGGCGACACCACCGCCGACGATCAGGACGTCTGTGCTCAGAGTTTGGGACATGCGGGTGCCTCTCAGGAAAACAGGTGCGCAGTATAGCCCCGCGGGGAGGGGAGAGCCTTAGGGTCTGTTTCCGTTTCAGCGCGAGCCGCGTTGCCGCGAGAAATGGCCTCCGGTTAGGCGCAGGACGCCGGGAATGGTTGTTCCCTTGCCAAGTCCTGCAACGACAGCGGAGGTCATTTCCCGCGCAACCCGCAGGGCCGGGCCAGTTTTTGCGCGATGCGGCGTTACTCGATGGCTCATTTGGCCCGCCAAACTTCACATCTCGTGCCTTGCCTCGCGCAAAAACTGGCTCCGGCGCGGCCGTGCGTGAAACGGGAACAGACCCTAGGTTTCAAGCTAGAAGCCAAAGCCAGGCGTTGCACCGGTCTGCTTCAACTTGCCGCTTGAGGCTTGCAGCTGCTTTCAATGGCCGGTAACGCGGGAGAACAGCTGGATCACCACCACGCCGCTGACGATCAGGCCCATGCCCAGCACTGCGGGCAGATCCGGTTTCTGGCCATAGACGAACATGGCCGCGATGCTGACCAGCACGATGCCCAGGCCAGCCCAGATGGCGTAGGCAATACCCACAGGGATGGTGCGCACCACCAGGATCAGCATCCAGAACGCGATGCTGTAACCGACGATCACCAGCAGCAGTGGCAGGGGCTTGTTGAAGCCGTCGACGGCCTTCATGGAAGTGGTGGCGACCACCTCGGCAGCAATGGCCAGGGCGAGATAGAGATAACCGTTCATCGGCAGCACTCCTATTAACAGAGCGCCAATTCTACGGACTCACTTTATTAGGTAAACTCATTACCTATCTGAAGTGGAGATAGGTTGTGCGCTGGAGTCTTGAGCAACTGGAGGTCTTCGTTGCTGTCGCCGAGGGCAATTCGTTTTCTGCCGTAGCGCGACGCTTTGGACGTGTGCAGTCGGCGGTCAGTACTGCCGTGGCGGCCCTGGAAGACGATCTTGGCGTGCGCCTGTTCGAGCGTAGTAGCGGTCGTCAGCCGCGCCTCACTGAGGCCGGTCAGGCGTTGCTCGAAGAAGCTCGCGAGCTGCTGCGCCAGTGTCAGCGACTGGAGGGGCGCGCGCTGGGGCTGTCGCGAGGCGAGGAGGTCTGCCTGCGTCTGGCCCAGGACGAAGCCTTGCCGATGCCGCCGGTGCTCGACAGCCTGGAGGCGCTGGCCCAGGCCTTTCCGCGGGTCGAGTTGCAAATGACCAGCGGCGGGCAGGGTGTGGTGGCGCGACAACTGCTGGAGCGGCGTGCCGACCTCGGTCTGCTGTTTCATCACGAGGGCATGCCCGCTGAGCTGGAGCGCCGCCGCCTGGGCATGGTGGATATGGTCATGGTCTGCGGCGCCGGTCATCCGCTGGCACAGGGGCGCTCCGTCGGTCGTCGCGAATTGGCCAGGCACCGACAACTGCTGATTACTCTGCAGGACAGTCACTATCCCGGTAACGAGCGGGTCAGCCCCACGGCCTGGCGCACCGACAGTTTTTACGTGATGGCCGAGCTGCTGATGCGCAACCTGGGCTGGGCCTGCCTGCCCCGGCACGTAGCGCAGTACCCGACCTATCAGGGGCATCTGGTCGAGCTGAGCAGCGACTGGATCGCGCCACCGTTGCCGCTGGAACTGGTGTTTCGTCGTGATGAGGCCCTGGGGCCGGCGGCGCAGTGGCTGGCGCAGTACCTGGCCGAGCGCCTATGCGTGTTGGAACCATGAGCAGGGGCAGCACTTGTCCTGGCTTGTGCTGCAATGGTCGCAGCCCCTAAGCTTCCCCGCCATGAATCGACATCTCTATACCCTGCTGTTCCATCTCTGCCTGCCGTTGATCGGTCTACGCCTGATTTGGCGAGCCTGGCGCGCGCCTGCCTATGCCAAACGTGTCGGCGAGCGCTTTGCCTTCGGTCTGCCGCCGCTGCGCTCTGGTGGTATCTGGGTGCATGCCGTATCGGTCGGGGAAAGCATCGCGGCGGCGCCGCTGGTGCGTGAGCTGCTGGCGCGTTACCCGGAACTGCCGATCACCCTGACCAGCATGACCCCGACCGGTTCCGAGCGTATTCGTGCGCTGTTTCCCGAGGAGCAGTTCGCTGGCCGCGTACAGCATTGCTACCTGCCCTACGATCTGCCCTGGGCTGCGTCGCGCTTTCTCGAGCGAGTTCGTCCGCGCCTGGCGGTGATCATGGAAACCGAGCTGTGGCCCAACTACATCCACCAGTGTGCCCGTCGAGGTATTCCGGTGGCGCTGGCCAATGGCCGATTGTCCGAGCGCTCCGCCAGAGGCTACGGACGCTTTGCCAAGCTCACTGCGCCGATGCTCGCCGAGCTGACTTTGCTCGCGGTACAGAGCCAGGTCGAGGCGCAGCGCTTCATTGCCCTCGGAGCCCGGCCTGAAGCGGTAGAGGTGACCGGCTCGATCAAGTTCGACCAGCAAGTGGATGCAACTGTGTTGGCGCGTGCCACTACGCTGCGTGAGCAATGGCAGGCGCAGCAACGGCCTGTGTGGATCGCCGCCAGCACCCGTGAGGGAGAAGATGCGCTGGTGATACAGGCGCATCAGCAATTGCTCGCTACTCAGCCGGATGCTCTGCTGATTCTGGTGCCCCGTCATCTGGAGCGTTTCGACAGTGCTGCCGCGCAGCTGCGTGAGGCAGGCCTGAGTTTCGTGCGTCGCTCTTCAGGCGAGGCTGTTGGCCCTAATGTGCAGGTACTGCTCGGCGACAGCATGGGCGAATTGATGTTTCTGTATGGCCTGGCTGATGTCGCCTTCGTCGGCGGCAGCCTGGTCGAGACGGGCGGCCATAACCCGCTGGAGCCAGCGGCGCTGGGGCTTCCGGTGATCATGGGGCCGCACCGCTTCAACTTTCAGGAGATCACCGCGCAACTGCTTGAGCGTGGCGCGCTCTGCGAGGTGGCGGATGCCAAGGCGCTCGGCGCCCAGGTCGCGTTGCTGTTGCACGAGCCTGCACGTGCGGCGGCCATGCGCGAGGCCGGCCTGGCAGTGCTCAAGGCCAATCAAGGCGCGCTGCAGCGGTTGCTGGATGGGTTGGCAAGGCTGCTCGCATAGAACCTGTTCGTGATCTTTCAAGGCAGGTTTCTGGTATTTAGGCAGCAAAGTAGCGGAAGCGGGTAATCGCAGGTCGTAGGATGGGTGCAACCCATCGGCAATTGATGGGTTTCACCCATCCTACGACTAAATCGCATCCTGTGACGACAGCGTGTCGAGACCGCAATGGTGGACGAAAAAAGCGTCAGCTACGCGCCCCGATCCACCCTGCTTATTC
Organism: Phytopseudomonas daroniae; assembly: GCF_004327285.1. Lineage (GTDB taxonomy): Bacteria > Pseudomonadota > Gammaproteobacteria > Pseudomonadales > Pseudomonadaceae > Aquipseudomonas > Aquipseudomonas daroniae. The sequence goes on along the minus strand of NZ_QJUI01000001.1, from coordinate 180,684 downwards.
GCCTTGCAGCTGGGCCTCGGCAGCGCGGGCCAGATCCGGGGGCAGGAAGTCGCGATCCGGGTTGTAGTCCGGTTTCAGGTAACGACCCAGGGCGTCCAGGTCTGCGGGGCTGAGGGTGCCGGCAGCCTGCTTCAGGCGCAGGTTGTTGAGGATGTAGTCGTAGCGTGCGTCGTTGTAGTTGCGCACCGCGTTGTACAGCTGGCGTTGGGCGTCGAGCACGTCGACGATATTGCGTGTGCCTACCTGATAACCGATTTCCGTGGCCTCCAGTGCACTCTGGTTGGAGATGATCGACTGGCGGCGGGCCTGCACGGTTTCCACGTCGGTATTCACCGCGCGATACAGGTTGCGGGTGTTCTGCACCACCTCGCGGCGTAGCCCTTCACGTTGCTGCTCGGACTGGCTGAGGCGCTGATAGGCTTCGCGGGCCTGGGAGCTGGTCAGGCCACCGCTGTACAGCGGGATGTTCAGTTCCAGGCCGATGCTGCGCTGGCTTACGTCGCCGCTGTAGTGGGGCTCGCCCGGCCTTTCGGTATTGGTGAAACCGAGGTTGTCGTTGTCGCCGCGCTGATAGCTGGCCACGGCGTCGAGGGTCGGCGCGTGCCCGGCCTTGCGCTGACGCAGGGTTTCTTCGGCGGCGTTGACCGCGAAATTGCTGGCCTGCAGGTTGAGGTTCTGCACTGCGGCCGTGTTGACCCAGGCGGTAGCGTCGTTGGGCATCGGAGTGAGAATCGGCAGGCTGTGCTGGATGCCTTCGATGCTGCGGTACTCGCGGTTGGTCAAGGTGATCAGGGCCTGGAAGGCGTCCTCCACCTGACGGTCGGCGATGATCCGGTTGGCTCGCGCCGTATCGAAGCCGGCCTGGGCCTGGAGCACGTCGGTCTTGTCCGACAGGCCAACCTCGAAGCGCTCGTTGGCCTGGTCGAGCTGGCGTTTGAAGGCGGCCTCTTCGGCCTTGGTCGAGGCCAGGTTGTCCTGGGCGCGCAGCACCGAGAAGTAGGCGTCGGCGCTCTGCAGTATCAGGTTCTGTTCAGTGGCAGACAGCTCCAGGGCTGCCTGCTCGCTGACCGCCTCGGCGGCCTGCAGCTGGAACCAGCGATCGGCGCGGAACAGCGGCTGGCTGAGGTTGGCCTGATAAACCGTGCCGCTACGTGACAGGGTCGCGGCCGGCGTCTCCAGTGCGGTGCGGGTATCGTTCATCCGTGCGCCGGCGCTGAGGTTCGGCAGCAGGCCGGCGCGGGCCTGGGGTACGCCTTCGCGGCGGGCCTGGAAGTCGGCACGGGCGGCGGCCAGGTCTGCATTGTTGGCGGCGGCTTCCTGATACACCGACATCAGATCGGTACGCACCGATAGTGGGGCAGGATCTGCCCAGGTCGTGGCGGTTGAGGCGGCGGTCACGGCTACGGCCAGGGAGAGTCTGCGCAGCATGTCAGTGAATCCTAGAGTGGGCAGTAGTCGGCGAGACTAAGCCCGGCCATCGGGGTGGTCAAGGCGCGCGGTGCCGACTATGTAAACGTCACTATCCGACCTGCGGGTCGTATCCACGTTGCCGCCGTTGCCGGCTGTCAGTAGACTGGCCGGGTTCTTGTCGGGGTGCCTCGAATCGGAGGCTGAGATCGGATAGTTCCGGATCCCGTTGAACCTGATCAGGTTAAGGCCTGCGTAGGGAACAAGAGGTATCCGCCTCTACAGATCGTTGAAAAACGTAGGCGAGGCAGCCAGCGCAAGGCAAAAACAGGCGAAAACGCGGAGTGTACGAGTAGTACATGAGCATTTTGAGGCTGTTTTTAACGCCGCGATGGCAAGGCAGCTAGTTTTTCAGCGATCTGCCCGGTGGATACCCCCGCACCGCGTCTGTGGTGTGCCCGCGCCCAGGCTGTCCGATCATGCCGGCGCTCTATCATGACTCCCGCATGTTCCGACAGCTCTTGGCGCGGCGTTGCTTCATCACGCATCGATCAGGTTCGCTCCGACATCCAGCCGAGGAGCCAACCGATGAGCGTCAAACAACAACAGAATCTCAGCGAATCCGCACAAGTCGACCAGCAGTCGATCCAGCCCTTTCCCCGTTCGCAGAAAATCTACGTCCAGGGTTCCCGCCCGGACATCCGCGTGCCGATGCGCGAGATCAGCCTGGATGTGACGCCTACCGCATTCTCTGAAACCAGGAGCGGTGGCGAGATCAATGCCCCGGTCACCGTGTACGACACCTCCGGCCCTTACACCGACCCTAGCGTGACCATCGACGTACGCAAAGGGCTTGCCGATGTGCGTTCGGCGTGGATCGAGGATCGTGGCGACACCGAGCGCCTCGAAGGCCTCTCTTCGGAGTTCGGGCAACGCCGCCTGGCTGATGCCGAGCTGACCAAGATGCGCTTCGCCCACGTACGCAACCCGCGTCGTGCCAAGCCCGGCAAGAACGTCAGCCAGATGCATTACGCGCGTCAGGGCATCATTACTCCGGAGATGGAATACATCGCCATCCGCGAGAACATGAAGCTCGCCGAGCACCGCGCCGCCGGTCTGCTCGAGGAACAACATGGCGGCAACAGTTTCGGCGCCAGCATTCCCAAGGAGATCACCGCGGAATTCGTCCGTGACGAAGTGGCCCGCGGCCGCGCCATCATCCCGGCGAACATCAACCACACCGAGCTGGAACCGATGATCATCGGCCGCAACTTCCTGGTGAAGATCAACGGCAATATCGGCAACTCGGCGCTGGGATCGAGCATCGAGGAAGAAGTCGCCAAGCTGACCTGGGGCATTCGCTGGGGGTCGGACACGGTGATGGATCTGTCCACCGGCAAGCATATTCACGAAACCCGCGAATGGATCATCCGCAACTCGCCAGTGCCGATCGGCACCGTGCCGATCTATCAGGCGCTGGAGAAGGTCAATGGCGTGGCCGAAGACCTGACCTGGGAGCTGTTTCGCGACACCCTGATCGAACAGGCCGAGCAGGGCGTCGATTACTTCACCATCCACGCCGGCGTGCTGCTGCGCTATGTGCCGCTGACCGCCAAGCGGGTTACCGGCATCGTCAGCCGCGGTGGTTCGATCATGGCCAAGTGGTGCCTGGCGCACCACAAGGAAAACTTCCTCTACACCCACTTCGAAGACATCTGCGAAATCATGAAGGCCTACGACGTCAGCTTCTCGCTGGGCGATGGCCTGCGTCCGGGCTCCATCGCCGACGCCAACGATGCCGCACAGTTCGGCGAACTGGAAACCCTTGGCGAACTGACCAAGATCGCCTGGAAGCACGACGTGCAGTGCATGATCGAGGGCCCCGGCCACGTGCCGATGCAACTGATCAAGGAGAACATGGACAAGCAGCTGGAGTGCTGCGACGAGGCGCCGTTCTACACCCTCGGGCCGCTGACTACCGACATCGCACCGGGCTACGACCACATCACCAGCGGCATCGGGGCGGCGATGATCGGCTGGTTCGGTTGCGCCATGCTCTGCTACGTCACGCCCAAGGAACACCTCGGTCTGCCGAACAAGGATGACGTCAAGACCGGCATCATCACCTACAAGATCGCCGCCCATGCGGCCGACCTGGCGAAAGGCCATCCGGGCGCGCAGATCCGCGACAACGCGCTGAGCAAGGCGCGCTTCGAGTTCCGCTGGGAAGACCAGTTCAACCTGGGTCTTGACCCGGATACCGCACGCAGCTTCCACGACGAAACCCTACCCAAGGACTCGGCCAAGGTCGCTCACTTCTGTTCCATGTGTGGGCCGAAGTTCTGCTCGATGAAAATCACTCAGGAAGTGCGCGAGTACGCCAAGGTCAATGGTCTGTCCGACGAGAGCAAGGCAGTCGAGGCAGGCTTCAAGGAGCAGGCCGAGCGTTTCAAGGAAGAGGGGTCAGTGATCTACCGACAGGTGTGAAGCCCAGCCGGGTGAGCGGCATGGTTGCCGTTCACCCGGACTTCACTCAGCGTGCAGCACCACCTGGCACGTAGACCGGGCGCAGGATGCCCTGCAGCTGGCTGTAGGGAATCTTTATCTCCGGGTGGCCGTCGGAGTAGGGCGCCAGGCGCGCGACATCGTATTTGAGCAGCACGGCATCAGGGTTCAAGGCGATGTTCGGCGTGCGCTCGAATGGCCAGGTCTGACGGTAGTCGGCATCGTCACCGTGGCCCTGAGCGATCAGCCAGGCCTGGTGGGCGCGCTGGGCGATCTGCCAGAACGCTGTTTCTTCGCCGGGGACGAGGATGTCCTGCAGGCTCAGTACCTTGTTCAGCTCGCGGTCGTAATTCAGGTAGGTGCGCCCGGGTACGCCATGGGCACCGCCAATGAAGTGGTAGCTGGACAGCTCGATCACCACCAGGCGGTCATGTTGGCTCAGTACCTTGGCCTGCAGATAGCTGACCCAGCCGGGCTTGCCGTTGGCGAGAAACTCGCGCTCGTGATCGGCCAGCGATTGCGGTCGGGTATCGGTGGCGGCGCTCACCAGGCCAAGCAGGGTCGATTCGATGCGCGCATTGAGCTCGGGCTGATCGGCCAGGCGCTGCAGCTCGATATTGACCAATGGGCAGTCCTGGGCGGTGCAGCCTGGCGCTTTGTGTTCCCAGCGCTCATGGGTGGTGGCGAGGGCTGGCGGCGTGTCGGGTTTGGACAGGCTTTGGCAGGCGCCGAGCAACAGACCGAGGCTGAGGATAGCGCCGAGGCGGGCAATGGTGGATGTATTCATGCAGGAAAAGCCATTGGCGAAGGACGGGTGTTCGACTGCCTGACGGCAGGGGAGTTCGCGATTATTCGCCAACGCGAGCGGATCGGCCAGGCTTTCGCTGCATCGCTTGCGGGAGAGCCTTAACAGACCCTAGGATGCATTCAATCCGCACGTAACGAGAGAGCAGCAGATGACCGAAACCTTTACCCCCGGCCCGGATGCGGTGGAAATCATCGAGCGTGAAGAGTGCTTCCGAGGTTTTTATCGCCTGGATCGCTTCCGCCTGCGCCACCAGCAGTTCTCAGGCGGCATGGGGCCGGTGCTTAGCCGTGAACTGTTCATCCGCCACGATGCCGTTTGCGTGCTGCCCTACGATGCGGTGACCGACAGCGTGGTGCTGATCGAGCAGTTTCGCGTCGGCGCCATGCACAAGGCCACCAACCCCTGGTTGGTCGAGCTGGTGGCAGGCTTGATCGACAAGGACGAAGAGCCCGATGAAGTGGCGCTACGTGAAGCCGAGGAAGAAGCTGGGCTGACGCTGACGTCGTTGTGGCCGATAACCCGCTATTTCCCGTCGCCGGGCGGCTCCGACGAGTTCGTGCATCTGTTTCTCGGTCGTTGCGACAGCGCCGGGGTGGGCGGCATACACGGCCTGGAGGAAGAGGGCGAGGACATTCGCGTGCAGGTATGGCCTTTCGAGGATGCCTTGCAGGCGGTCAGGGATGGGCTGATCAACAATGCGGCGAGCATCATCGCCTTGCAGTGGCTGGCGCTGAATCGCGCCGAGGTAAGGGGCCTATGGGGGTAAATCTGCTGCGTGAGCGCTACCGGGTCGATCTGGTCGAGCTGCAGGCTGCTTGCGAGGCCAATTACGCACGGCTGATGCGTTTGTTGCCAGGTATGCGCGAAGCCCAGGGCGCGCGGCGCGTGGCGCTCAGTCAGGGCGAGCGGCAGCTTGGCGTGCTGGCGCTGGAAGTGGTGGAGAGGTGCCCATACACTTCCACGGTGCAGGTGCGTCAGGAACACAGCCTGCCCTGGCTGCCGGTACCGCAACTGGAAGTGCGCGTCTATCACGACGCACGCATGGCCGAGGTGACCGGTGCCCAGAGCGCGCGACGCTTTCGCGGCATCTATCCCTATCCCAACGCGGCCATGCACCAACCGGACGAGAAAACCCAGCTCAACGTGTTTCTCGGTGAATGGCTGAGCCACTGCCTTGCATGTGGGCACGAGACCGAACCGCTGGTTTGAGCTAATTCTTTGTCATAAGAATGCTTCGGGTTTCTGTGAACTAGTCACTATTAGTGGGTTTACCGGGCCACATCGCGATTCCATAATTTGCACTTGCCCTCTTATGGAGAAGCACTTTGCCGAGTGCGTACGCGTCCACCCCTGCTGATTCTTCGGTATTGCTGGTGCAGCTTACCGACAGCCATCTGTTTGCCGGCACGGACGGCAAGCTGCTGGGCATGGACACCGCTGACAGCCTGCGCCAGGTGGTCGATCTGGTGCTTGAAGAGCAGCCGGCCATCGACATGATTCTGGCCACTGGTGATTTGTCCCAGGACGGCAGCCCGGCCTCCTATGCGCGCTTTCTCGAACTGAGCGCCGCGCTGAGAACGTCAGCCCGCTGGATTCCCGGCAACCATGACGACATCCTGGCGATGCAGGCGGCCTGCGTGGGTAGCGATCTGCTGGAACCGGTCGTGGATCTCGGCACCTGGCGGTTGATCATGCTCGATTCGTCGATCCCCGGCGCGGTGCCCGGTTACCTTCAGGAGCCGCAGCTGGCGCTGTTGGAGCGGGCATTGAGCGAGGCGCCGGATCGTCACCATCTGATCTGCCTGCATCACCACCCGGTGGATATCGGCTGTCAGTGGATGGCGCCGATCGGGCTGCGCAACCCCGATGCGCTGTTCGCCGTACTGGATCGGTTTCCCCAGGCGCGGGCGATTCTCTGGGGGCACGTCCACCAGACGATCGATGAGATGCGCGGCAAGGTGCGGCTTCTGGCCTCACCGTCGACCTGCGTACAGTTCACGCCAGGCAGCGAGGATTTTCAGGTCGATAGCACGGCGCCCGGCTACCGCTGGCTGCGTCTGCACAGTGATGGGCGGCTGGAAACCGAGATATCGAGGGTCAGTGGCATCGTTTTCGAGCCTGACTACAGTGTTGGCGGGTACTAGGGTCTGTTGACGCGGCAACGCGGCTTGCGCTGAAACGTCATCAGACCCTGGTGTCGCGACAACGGTCATATGTCGGCCAGGGGGTCGATGAGCCGAGGCGGCGAACGGGATATCGTAATGTGGGATGGCAGCCATAAGGCGGGAGCAGCCGGTCGGTGACCCGCGTTGAACCATCGATCACGGCCTTCGGCCCCGGATTACGCCTGCGGCTAATCCAGGCTACGTTCTACGGTAAACGGCCTGTCGTAGGGTGGACGACGCTTCACCCGTCCACCGCTCTGCGATCGCAATGGTGGATGAAAAGAGCGTCATCCACCCTACGGGGTGAGCGTCCGCTGTCGCCTTTGAGCGACCACTCAGTCTAATCGCTCGGATACCACATTTGATGGGTGACGCTACACTAGCAACGCTTGCGGCCTATAGGGCGGCGCTAGTAGCCTCTCGTTATGACTACAGGCATTCTTTATATCCATGGGCTCAATAGTTCGCCGGCTTCCACCAAGGCCAGCCAACTGACCGTCGCCATGACCGCCATGGGGTTGCAAGCGCAACTGCGGGTTCCTGCCCTGCCTCATCACCCGCGCCAGGCTATTGCCGAGCTCGAGGCGCTGATCGCTGAACTCGGCCGCCCCACTCTGGTCGGCAGCTCCCTGGGCGGCTACTATGCGACCCACCTGGCCGAACGGCATGGCCTCAAGGCGCTGTTGATCAACCCGGCGGTGTGCCCGCACCGGTTGTTCGACGGTTACCTCGGCCCGCAATGCAACCATTACAGTGGCGAAACCTGGGATCTGACTGCCGATCACGTGGCGGCACTGGCGGAACTCGAGACCCCGCCGCCCACGGATCCGGCCCGTTATCAGGTATGGCTGCAGACCGCCGATGAAACCCTCGATTACCGGCACGCCCAGGCGTACTACCGGCATTGCGCGCTGCGCATCGAGGCCGGCGGTGATCATGGCTTCCAGGGCTTCGCAGAGCACCTGCCCATGCTGTTCGCCTTCGCCGGCATCGCGTCCGTGTCCTGACCGGCCGCGCCCGAACCCCGATCAATCAGAGCATTTCAGAGACCTATGGCCCAGCAAAACGCCTACAACGCAGATGCCATCGAAGTCCTTTCCGGCCTTGATCCGGTGCGCAAGCGGCCGGGGATGTATACCGACACCAGCCGCCCCAACCACCTGGCCCAGGAAGTCATCGACAACAGTGTCGACGAAGCCCTGGCGGGTCACGCCAAATCCATTCAGGTAATCCTCCACGAGGACAACTCCCTGGAAGTGAGCGATGACGGTCGCGGTATGCCAGTGGACATTCACCCGGAAGAGGGCGTACCTGGTGTCGAACTGATCCTTACCAAGCTGCACGCCGGCGGCAAGTTTTCCAACAAGAACTACCAGTTTTCCGGCGGTCTGCACGGTGTGGGTATCTCGGTGGTCAACGCCCTGTCGACCCGTGTCGAAGTGCGGGTCAAGCGCGACGGCAACGAATATTCCATGGCCTTCGCCGATGGCTTCAAGGCCAGCGACCTGGAAGTGATCGGCACGGTTGGCAAGCGCAACACCGGCACCAGCGTGCATTTCTGGCCGGACGGCAAATATTTCGATTCCCACAAGTTCTCGGTCAGCCGCCTCAAACACGTGCTCAAGGCCAAGGCCGTGCTGTGCCCCGGCCTGGCGGTGAGCTTTTATGACAAGGCGAGCGGCGAGCAGGTCGAGTGGTTATATGAAGACGGCCTGCGTTCCTACCTGGTCGATGCGGTCAGCGAGTACGAGCGCCTGCCCAACGAACCCTTCTGCGGCAGCCTGGCCGGTAACAAGGAGGCGGTGGATTGGGCGCTGCTGTGGCTGCCGGAAGGCGGCGACTCGGTGCAGGAAAGCTACGTCAACCTGATCCCCACCGCCCAGGGCGGTACCCACGTCAACGGTCTGCGTCAGGGCCTGCTGGACGCCATGCGCGAATTCTGCGAGTTTCGCAACCTGCTGCCCCGTGGGGTCAAGCTGGCCCCGGAAGACGTCTGGGAGCGTATCGCCTTCGTGCTCTCGATGAAGATGCAGGATGCTCAGTTCTCCGGGCAGACCAAAGAGCGGCTGTCCTCCCGAGAGGCGGCTGCGTTCGTCTCCGGTGTGGTCAAGGACGCCTTCAGCCTGTGGCTCAACGCGCATCCGGAGTTCGGTCAGCAGTTGGCCGAACTGGCCATCAGCAACGCCAGCCGCCGTCTCAAGGCCGGCAAGAAGGTCGAGCGCAAGAAGATCACTCAGGGCCCGGCATTGCCCGGCAAGCTGGCCGATTGCGCCGGGCAGAACCCGATGCGTTGCGAGCTGTTCCTGGTCGAGGGCGACTCCGCCGGTGGCTCGGCCAAGCAGGCGCGGGACAAGGAGTTTCAGGCGATCCTGCCGTTGCGCGGCAAGATCCTCAACACCTGGGAAGTGGACGGCGGCGAAGTGCTGGCCAGCCAGGAAGTGCACAACATCGCCGTGGCCGTCGGTCTTGACCCCGGCTCCAGCGATCTGGGCCAGTTGCGTTACGGCAAGATCTGCATCCTCGCCGATGCCGACTCCGACGGCCTGCACATCGCCACGCTGCTCTGCGCACTGTTCGTGCAGCATTTCCGTCCGTTGGTGGATGCAGGTCATGTGTACGTGGCGATGCCGCCGCTGTATCGCATCGATCTCGGCAAGGAAATCTACTACGCCCTGGACGAACCAGAGCGCGACGGCATTCTCGATCGTCTGGTGGCCGAGAAGAAACGCGGCAAGCCGCAGGTCACCCGCTTCAAGGGCCTGGGCGAAATGAACCCGCCGCAGTTACGCGAAACCACCATGGATCCCAATACTCGGCGGCTGGTGCAACTGACCCTCGAGGACTTCGAGGGTACTCGCGAAATGATGGACATGCTGCTGGCGAAGAAGCGTGCCGGCGACCGCAAGTCCTGGCTGGAGTCCAAGGGTAACCTGGCCGAGGTACTGCTCTGATGCGGCACCTGCTCGGCGCCCTGTTGCTGGCGTCAGTGACGCCGCTGCTCGCCGATACGCCAGCGCTCGAGGAGCTCAAGCTGCTCAGCGAACACCCGGTCGCCGGGATGGACGCCGGCAATCTGTCCGGCCTGGCCTGGTGCGGCGACGCGCTGTGGGCGGTATCCGACCGCGAAGACGATCGCCTCTATCGCCTCGATTCTTCCGATCGTATCTGGCAGGCCGAGGTCGAGCATTTCGTGGCGCCGCCAGCGCCGGTGATGCCGCTGCCTTGGGGCCTGCGCATGCGCGCCTGGGTGTCCGGCCTGGTGCGCGGTGGCCATCTGGATTTCGAAGGCATCTCCTGCGACGCCAAGGGCAATCGCTATCTGGTCAGTGAAAGCCGCGCCGCGGTGCTGCAGGTGCCGCCAGCCGCCGATGCGCAGTGGCTGACCCTGCCCGAAGGCATGGTGCGCCAGGCGCGCGCCAGCGGCATGCTGCTGCATTTCAACTCGCTGTTCGAAGGCATCGCCGTCGATCCGGCAGGCGAGCGCCTGTGGCTGGCGGCGGAAAAACAGCGGCGCGGCCTGGTGGTGCTGCATCATCGTCGCGCTACCTGGCTCTGCGAAGGCGGTTGCGTGCTGCTCAGCGAGGGTGGCCAGGAAGCCTCACCCGAGGCGCTGGGCGGGGCACCAGCGCCGGTGGACTTCTCCGGCCTGGCTTTTCACAACGAAAAACTCTTTACCCTGGAGCGTCAGGCCCATCGCATCTGCCGCCGTACGCCAGCGACCGGCGACGCCGAGCGCTGCTGGTCATTCGCCGCTGAGGCGCTGACCGACGAACGTCGCTATCCCATGAGCTACGGTGTGGCCGAGGCGCTGTCGATCGACGAGGAGGGCGCCTGGGTCGGTGTCGACAATGGCGGCCATGCGCGTGGCGATGGCGAGAAGCGCCCGGTGGTCTGGCGCTTCGCCGCACCTGCCGGTGGCTGGGGCGTGACGCGGTGAGCGAACAGACCGCCGGCCGTCGTGCCGGCCGGGTGATGCTGGTGCTGGCCTGGGGGGCGGGGCTGCTGCTGGCCACGCATTTCTTCGGCAAATGGGAAGATGACAAGAACCATCCCAACCGCCAGCCGCAGTCGGTGCATGGCAGCGATTACGTCGAAGTGCGTCTGGCCAGCAGCCGCGGCGGGCATTATCTGGTCGATGGGCAGATCAACGGCGATCCGGTGACTTTCCTGCTCGATACCGGCGCTACCCAGGTCGCCATACCCAGCCAGGTCGCCCGCAGTCTCGGCCTGCAGTCTGGCGCGCCCGTGCAGATCAGTACCGCCAATGGCCGCGCCACGGCGCACCGCACGCGCCTGGAGCGCCTGCAGCTTGGCGATATCGTCCTGCATGACGTATCCGCGCTCATCGCGCCGGGCATGGACGGCGATGAAGTCCTGCTGGGCATGAGCGCCTTGAAACAACTTGAATTCAGTCAGCGCGACGGCACCTTGATGTTGCGCCAATCAACCTTGCAATGAGGCACGCATGAGCGAAACCCTCGATCTGAGCCTGGACGGTGTCGAACGCCGCTCCCTTGCCGACTTCACCGAGCAGGCTTATCTCAACTATTCGATGTACGTGATCATGGATCGCGCGCTGCCGCATATCGGCGACGGTCTCAAACCGGTGCAGCGTCGTATCGTCTATGCCATGAGCGAGTTGGGGCTGGACGCCGATTCCAAGCACAAGAAATCGGCGCGTACCGTCGGCGATGTGCTCGGCAAGTTCCACCCGCACGGCGACTCGGCCTGCTACGAAGCCATGGTGCTGATGGCGCAACCGTTCAGTTACCGCTACACCCTGGTCGATGGCCAGGGCAACTGGGGGGCGCCGGACGATCCCAAGTCCTTCGCCGCCATGCGTTACACCGAGGCGCGTCTGTCGCGCTATTCCGAAGTGCTGCTGACCGAGCTCGGTCAGGGCACGGTGGATTGGGTGCCGAACTTCGATGGCACCCTGAACGAGCCGGCGACCCTGCCGGCGCGTCTGCCCAACCTGCTGCTCAATGGCACAACCGGCATCGCCGTGGGCATGGCCACCGACGTGCCGCCGCATAACCTGCGCGAAGTCGCGGCCGCCTGCGTACGCCTGCTCGACGAGCCCAATGCCACGGTGGAGCAGCTCTGCGAGCACGTGCTCGGCCCGGACTATCCGACCGAGGCGGAGGTCATCACCCCGCGTGCCGATCTGCTGAAAATCTACGAAACCGGTCGCGGCTCGGTACGCATGCGCGCCGTGTATAGCGTCGAGGACGGCGACATCGTGGTCACCGCGCTGCCGCACCAGGTGTCCGGTGCCAAGGTGCTGGAGCAGATCGCCGGCCAGATGCAGGCCAAGAAGCTACCGATGGTCGCCGACCTGCGCGACGAGTCGGATCACGAACATCCCTGCCGCATCGTCATCATCCCGCGTTCCAACCGGGTGGATGCCGATGAGCTGATGCAGCACCTGTTCGCCACCACCGAGCTGGAGTCGAGCTACCGGGTCAACAGCAACGTCATCGGCCTGGATGGCAAGCCCCAGGTGAAGAACCTGCGGCAATTGTTGCGCGAATGGCTGGAGTACCGCGTCAATACGGTACGCCGCCGTCTGCAATTCCGTCTGGACAAGGTCGAGAAGCGCCTGCATCTGTTGGAGGGCTTGCTGGTTGCCTTCCTCAACCTGGATGAAGTGATCCAGATCATCCGCACCGAGGATCATCCCAAGGCACGCCTGATCGAGCGTTTCGCGCTGAGCGAGGTGCAAGCCGACTACATCCTCGACACGCGCCTGCGCCAACTGGCCCGCCTGGAAGAAATGAAGATCCGTGGCGAGCAGGATGAGCTGGCCAAGGAACGCGACAAGCTGCTGACCCTGCTGGGCAGCGAAGCCAAGCTGAAGAAGCTGGTGCGCAAGGAAATCATCGAAGACGCCGAGAAGTATGGCGATGACCGCCGTTCGCCGATCGTTGCCCGTGCTGAAGCCAAGGCGCTTTCGGAAACCGAGCTGATGCCGACCGAGCCGGTCACCGTGGTGATCTCGGAAAAAGGCTGGGTACGCTGCGGCAAGGGCCACGACATCGACGCCACCGGGCTCTCCTACAAGGCCGGTGACGGCTTCAAGGCAGCGGCGCCGGGGCGCTCCAATCAATACGCGGTATTCATCGATTCCACTGGGCGTAGCTATTCGCTGGCGGCGCATTCGCTGCCGTCGGCACGGGGCCAGGGCGAGCCGCTGACCGGTCGCCTGACGCCACCGCCAGGCGCCACCTTCGAGTGCGTGCTGCTGCCCGATGATGAGGCGCTGTACGTGATCGCCTCGGACGCCGGCTACGGTTTCGTGGTCAAGGGCGAAGACCTGCAGGCCAAGAACAAGGCCGGCAAGGCCCTGCTCAGCCTGCCCAATGGCGCGCGGGTAGTGGCACCGCGGCCGCTGGCCAATCGCGAGGAAGACTGGTTGGCGGCAGTCACTACCGAAGGTCGTCTGCTGCTGTTCAAGGTCGCCGACCTGCCGCAACTGGGCAAGGGCAAAGGCAACAAGATCATCGGTATCCCCGGTGAGCGCGTCGCCAGTCGTGAGGAGTACCTCACCGACCTGGCCGTGCTGCCCCAGGGCGCGACGCTTGTATTGCAGGCCGGCAAGCGTACCCTGTCCCTGAAGGCCGATGACCTTGAGCACTACAAGGGCGAACGTGGCCGACGCGGCAACAAATTGCCGCGTGGCTTCCAGCGCGTCGACGCTTTGCTGGTCGAGTAAACGCCTACTGGCAAGTGGCCTGCTACTGGAGTTGCAGGCCGGTTTGACGGATGATATCGCTCTTGCGTGCCCGCCTGGTGGTGGGACGTATACCGTCTTTTTCGGATCAAGGCGCTCGATGGCAAGCACATTGCTTATGGACAGGGATTATTTGACACCTCGCCGGGGGTTTGTCGACGCGGTGATTTACCTATTTTTTGTTTTTTGACCCTTTACCTGTAGCCATGGTCGCTGGCGATATTGCCAGCTGGAAGACATTGATGATTGTTAAGCGGCTTCCTCTCACGCTTCTCCTGGCTGGTCTGCTGACGCTGACCGGCTGTTCGCATTTCATGCCCGTCTCGCTCTATCAGCTCGATGGTGGCACCAGCGCCACCAAAACCGCTGACAAGGACGGGATGAGCGTACTGCTGGGCCCCATCACTGTCGCGGATTATCTACAGCGTGAAGCGCTGCTGCAGCGCCAGGACGACGGCAGCCTGAGCACCGCCGGCAATGCCCGCTGGGCAGGCAGCCTGGCTACCGATCTGGATCGCCAGGTGTTGCGCCAGTTGTCGGGCCGGATCAACAGCCAGCGTCTGGTGCTCGCTTCGGACAACCCAGGCTTCAAGGCCCAGGTACAAGTACTGTTATCCGTGACTCGCCTGGATTCCGGCCCACGCCAGCCTGCAGTGCTTGAAGCGCAATGGCGCCTGGTTGGTCAGGAAGGGCAGTTGCTCGATAGCCGGCTGGTACGCCTGGAAGAGAAGCACCAGGGTGCTGTAGCTGATCAGGTGCGCGCCCAGAGCGTTGTGGTGCAGCAACTGATCGAGCAACTGGCTACTGCTGTGAAGAGTCACGCTAACACGCCGATCGCTACCGAGGAGCCGCGCAAGAAAGCGCCGGTTCCGGCCGCGCGCCAGGAACCGCCGAAAATGCCGGTAGCCGAACCGATCCGGATCGACGCGGAAGTATTCCGCTTCTGATCCCGGGAGCAGGTTCCGAGGCGAATCAGGCTTTGCCTGGCTCGTCTTGGACTTCGATCCTTTGGTACCCCTCTAGGGTCTGTTGACGTTTCAGCACGACCGCGCCGGAGCCCGTTTTGCCGCGAGGCAAGGCACGAGCCGCGAAGTTTAGCTGGCTAAATGAGCCGGCGAGAAACGCAGCATCGCGGCAAAACGGGCCCGGCCCTACGGGTTGCGCGGGAAATCTCGCCATGCGTCGTTGGAGGACTTGGCAAGGGAACGACCATTACCGGCGTCCTCCGCCTAGCCTGGCGAGATTTCTCGCGGCAACGCGGCTTGCGCTGAAAGGTCAACAGACCCTAGCACTCCTGCCGTCCGTATCGCCTCGTCGAGGAATACGGTTACGGCCGGGTGCTTGCGCTCGCCCTTTCGGTAGGCGAGGAATATCTTGCGCTGAATGGCCGGAGCCAAACGCACGGCCGTGACGTTTTCCAGCGGTCGCACCAGACGCAAGCCCGAGACCACCGAAATCGAATTGCCGGACGCCACCATCGCCGCGACCATTTCGAAACCGGCACAGTGCGCGTTGATGCGTGGCACGAAGCCGGAGCGTCGGCACAGGTTGCCGATGAACTCGCCGAACGAGCTGTTGGTGGAGTCCAGCGCCCAGGCTTCGTCCTGCAGGTCGGCGATGGTCAGGGTGCTGCGCGATGCCAGCGGGTGGCTCGTCGGTAGCAGCACGTGCAGGCGGTCTTCGGTCAGCGGGATCAGCTCGTAGTGCTCCTGACGCGATTTGGCCGCACCGGCCAGGTCATCGACTACCGCCACATCGATCTGCCAGGCACTCAGGGCACTCAGGCTCTCCTGCGGCTCCAGATCGGCCACCACCACGTCCAGGCGCGGATAGGCCTCACGCAGATTGCGCACGATGGGGGCGACCAGCGCCGCTGCGATCGAAGGAAACGCGGCCACTCGCAGTTCACCGGCGATTTCGCTGCGCATCTGCGCCAGTTCCGAACGAGCTTCGTCGAGAATCACCAGGATACGTTCGACGTGTGCCACCAGCCGACCACCTGCTGGCGTCAGCACCACGCCACGACCCCGCCGCTCGATCAGTGCCACATCGGCCTCGCGCTCCAGCTGCGTGATCTGCTGGGAAACCGCAGAGGGCGTGAGGTGCAGGAACTCGGCGGTAGCCGCCATGGTGCCGCAGCGGGCCAGCTCGCGAAGGGTGCGTAAACGGATCAGATCCATGGGTAGGCTCTATAGGTAAGTTTTTCTAATCAATATAGTAAGAATAAATCAGTATACATAATGAAAGTAGGGTCTTAGATTTTTCCCATCGACGGTGCGTAACCGGGCACCTGTCTTCACCTCATAAAAGAAAAACACCACCATGGCCATTAGCGTATTCGACCTGTTCAAAGTGGGCATCGGCCCATCGAGCTCGCACACCGTCGGGCCGATGCGCGCCGCCGCCCTGTTCACCCATGCTCTGGAAAACCAGGGCCACATGCCCCACGTCGTGCGGGTGGTGGCCGAGCTGTACGGCTCGCTGGGCGCAACCGGCAAGGGCCATGGCAGTGATAAGGCGGTGCTGCTTGGCCTTAGCGGCCATGAGCCGGATACCGTCGATGTCGATCAGGTAGCCGACTATATCGAGACCATTCGCAGCCATAAGCGCATCACGCTACCTGGCGGGCATGCCATCGCTTTCAACGAAAAGACCGACCTGAAAATGATTCGCAAGGCGCTGCCGCTGCATGCCAACGGCCTGCGCTTCGCTGCCTTCGATGCGGCCGGCCTGCAGGTGCACGAGGCCACCTACTATTCGGTCGGTGGCGGTTTCGTGGTCAATGAGTCGGTGCTGGCCGACGGCTCGCGACACAAGGAAATCGCACCGGACGCCACCAGCCTGCCACTGCCGTTTCGCTCCGGTGTCGACCTGCTGAATCTGGCTCAGGAGCACGGCATCAGCATCGCCGAGGTGATGCGCCGCAACGAGCGGCATTGGCGCAGCGACGAAGAGATCGACAGCGGCTTGCTGGCGATCTGGCGTGTGATGCAGGCCTGTGTCGACCGCGGCTGTCGTACCGAGGGCATCCTGCCTGGCGGCTTCAAGGTCAAGCGCCGTGCTGCGCAGTTGGCCGAACGTCTTGGCGTGTTCCAGCGCAGTCCCCAGGAAGACCCGTTGCGCATGCTCGACTGGGTCAATCTCTGGGCGCTGGCCGTCAACGAAGAAAATGCCGCGGGTGGGCGCGTGGTCACGGCACCCACCAACGGCGCGGCGGGCATCATTCCCGCAGTGCTGCATTACTACGCCCAGGCCATCGCCGGATCGGACGACAAGGGCATCATCGATTTCCTGCTCACGGCCGGTGCCATCGGCATTCTCTACAAGGAGAATGCCTCCATCAGCGGTGCCGAGGTCGGCTGCCAGGGGGAAGTTGGCGTGGCTTGTTCGATGGCTGCCGGCGCGCTGTGCGCGGTGCTGGGCGGTACGCCCGAACAGGTCGAGAACGCTGCGGAGATCGGCATGGAGCACCACCTGGGGCTGACCTGCGATCCGGTCGGCGGGCTGGTGCAAATCCCCTGCATCGAACGCAACGCCATCGCCTCGGTCAAGGCCATCAATGCGGCGCGTATGGCTTTGTATGGCAATGGCTCGCACCACGTGAGCCTGGACAAGGTGATCAAGACCATGCGCGAAACCGGCGCCGACATGCTGACCAAATACAAGGAAACCGCACGCGGCGGCCTGGCCGTGAACATCATCGAGTGCTGAGCCGTTCGTCAGCCTGAATCCCATGGGATTCAGGCTGACGGGCCCGCATTCTGCGTTGAAAGTCCCACAACAATAACAAGCGAGACCTACCTGCATGACCACCCATACCATCTAAATGGCGCTGATCCCATCCCCCTCCCTTATAATCGCGTGATGTCGTGGGGTGACCTGCCCGGTTGGCGTGGCTCATGCCCCTGCTGACCTGTCCCCCAATGCCATCAAGCCTAGAATTCTGGACAGCGTCTACTACATGAATACTCTAAAACGCATTGCCTCCGCCTATTCCAATACCAGCCTGGTGCTCCGCATTTTCATCGGCCTGGTGCTGGGCATTCTGCTCGCCTATTTCTCGCCGGCCGCCGCGCTCAAGGTCGGCCTGCTTGGCGAACTGTTCATCCTCGCTCTGAAGGCGGTCGCGCCGGTACTCGTGCTGGTGCTGGTGATGTCCTCCCTGGCGGCCCACCAGAGTGGCCAGCCCACCCACATTCGCCCAGTGCTGATGATGTACCTGATCAGTACCTTCAGTGCCGCGGCCCTGGCGGTATGCGCCAGTTTCCTGTTTCCCACCACACTGTCGCTGGATATCAGCTCGGCTGAAGGCAATCCGCCGGGCAGCATCATCGACGTGCTGCACAACCTGTTGACCAGCATCTTCGTCGGCCCGGTGCAGGCGCTGAACACCTCCAACTACATCGCCATCCTGGCCTGGGCAATAGCACTTGGCTTATTCCTGCGGCATGCCGCGCCTACCACCCGAGTGTTTTTGGGCGACATGTCCGATGCCATCACACGGGTTGTGCGTTTTGTCATCGAGCAGGCGCCGATCGGTATCTTCGGCCTGGTTGCCAGTACCCTGGCGGCCTCCGGCTTCGAAGCGCTGTATGGTTACGCCCGCCTGTTGCTGGTGATGGTGGGCTGCATGCTGGTGGTCACGCTGGTGGTCAACCCGCTGCTCGCCTACATCAAGATGCGCCGCAATCCTTATCCGCTGCTGTTCACGGTGCTGCGCGAGAGCGCGGTGACCGCCTTCTTCACCCGCAGCTCGGCGGCCAACATTCCGGTCAACCTGCGTCTGTGCGAGAAGCTCAAGCTGGACAGGGACACCTACTCGATCACCATCCCACTGGGCGCGACCATCAACATGGCCGGCGCCGCGATCACCATTTCCGTGATGGCCCTGGCCACCACTCACACGCTGGGTATCAGCGTCGATCTGCCGACCGCGCTGCTGCTCTGCGTAGTGTCGTCTCTCGCTGCCGCGGGTGTGTCCGGCGTGGCCGGTGGTTCGTTGCTGCTGATCCCGATGGCGACGAGCCTGTTCGGGGTGGATACCGACATCGCCATGCAGGTCGTGGCCATCGGCTTCGTCATCGGTGTGGTGCAGGATTCCTTCGAGACCGCCCTGAACTCGCACACCGATGTGGTCTTCACCGCGGCGGTGTCCTACGCCGGTGAAGAGCGTGGTGCTGTCGAGCAGGCCACCCGCATCGATACTCAGGCGTCCCGTAGCTGAAAGCCTCTGCATGAGAAAAAACGCGCCTCAGCAGGCCGTGTGAAAACGTAGCGAGCGAAGGTCAGGCAAGGCAAAAACCGGCGAAAAAGCGCAGTTTACGAGTTGTAAATGAGCATTTTGAGCCGGTTTTTAACGCCGCATGACCGAGCGCAGTAGTTTTCACACAGCCTGTCAGGGCGCGTTTTTGTTGGGCGAAAGGCTGGCTTAACGACTACACATACTGCGCCGCCGCATACCCCGAAGCCCAGGCCCACTGGAAGTTGAAGCCGCCTAGATGGCCGGTGACATCGAGCGCCTCGCCGACGAAATACAGTCCCGGCGATTTCAGCGACTCCATGGTCTTGGACGACACCTCTTTGGTGTCGATGCCGCCGAGGGTGACTTCCGCGGTGCGATAGCCTTCGGTGCCGGCGGGCACCAGCTGCCAGTCTGCCAGACGCTCGGCTATGGCCTTGAGCTCGGCCGGGGTGTACTGCTTCATCGGTTTGGAGGCAAACCAGTGTTCGGCCAGCAGGCCGGCCATCTTCTTGGTGAACAGCTCGCCCAACAGGGTCTTCAGCTCGCTGTTGGGGCGCTCGCGTTGCTGTTCCTGCAACCATTGCGGCAGGTCGATATGTGGCAGCAAATCGATGCTGACGCTGTCGCCAGGTTGCCAGTAAGAGGAAATCTGCAGGATCGCCGGGCCGCTGAGGCCACGGTGGGTGAACAGGATGTTCTCGACGAAACTCTGGCCGTTGCAACTGACCCGGCAATCCTCTACCGAGGTGCCGGACAGCTCGCTGCACAACATTTTCAGCTGCGGATCGGTCAGCGTGAATGGCACCAGGCCCGCGCGGGTCGGCAACAGAGTGTGGCCGAACTGACGGGCGATCTGATAAGCGAAGCCAGTGGCGCCCAAGGTCGGAATCGACAGCCCACCGGTGGCGACCACCAGGGATTCACAGCTCACCGGGCCGAGGCTGGTGCTCAACCGGTAGCCATTTTCGCCGCGCTCGATGGTACTCACCGACGTGTCGAGGCGCAGGTCGACGCCGGCCTGCTCGCATTCGTCCAGCAACATGCCGAGGATGTCGCTGGACTTGTGGTCGCAGAACAACTGGCCGAGTTTCTTCTCGTGGTAGGGCACGCCGTGCTTGGTGACCAGGGCGATGAAATCCCACTGGGTGAAGCGCGCCAGGGCTGATTTGCAGAAGTGCGGGTTGTGCGAGAGGAAGTTACTCGGCTCGCAGTACATATTGGTGAAGTTGCAGCGCCCGCCGCCGGACATGAGGATCTTCTTGCCGGCTTTGTTGGCGTGGTCGAGCAGCAGCACGCTGCGGCCACGCGCAGCGGCGCTCATGGCGCACATCAGCCCGGCCGCGCCGGCACCGATGATGACAACCTGGGGTGAAAGCACGGCAATGTCCTCGCATACGCTAGGCGCCAGGCATCGCTGCGGGCTGACGCGAAACGGCGCAGTTTACCTGAAGGCGTGATTCAGCTGTCGGCAGCTGACGCTGCGATAGCGTCTGGGTAAGGATATCTGCCGACTCGGACTCGGGGCGCTGTTGTGGGCAATTACAGGCGGATGTCGAATGCCGACCGGGTTCAGTCGCCACCACGGTGCTTCGATGGCGGACTTTTTTACGAGCTGCACATTGCCTGAACGGGTCTAGCGATTATGCTCAATGAATGACGTGAAAATGGCCAGTTGCCACTATTTTGTCTGCCACCATCTCAGCCGCGCCGTCGGGTGTCGCACGTGGCGCGTTCACCCTTGGCTTTCGGGGCCCAAGACCATTGAAAAGCTGGCGAGCGTGGTTCCTGTCGCTATTCCTGCTGCCCTGGGCCGCGGCCGCTGAGCACCTGCATCTGGTCGCCGATACCTGGCCGCCGTTCACCGATCAGCGGTTACCTGGCAATGGCGTTGCGGTAGAACTGGTGACGACCGCCCTGGGCCGCGCCGGCTACACCAGCGATTACCGTGAGGTGCCCTGGGCGCGTGCCATCCTGGGGTTGCAGCGGGCTGACTACGATGTGCTGGTGAATGCCTGGTACAGCGACGAGCGTTCCGGGTTCGGCTACTTTTCCGAGCCATACCTGATCAATCGAATCCGTCTCGTGCAGCGCAAGGGCGATGCCATTGCCTTCACACAGCTCTCCGACCTGTATCCCTATCGGATCGCCGTGCTACGTGGTTACGCCTATTCCCAGGAATTCGGTGCCGACAACAATTTGCGCAAGGTCGCTGTCAGCAGTTTCGAGAGCGCCGCGCACATGGTGCAGCGTGGCCGGGTGAGCCTGGCGCTGGAAGATGAATACGTCGTGCGGTTTCAGTTCAACCACCAGCTCAAGGGCATGGCCGATCAACTGGAATTGCTGCCAACGCCCTTGAGCGAGAACGGCCTGCACATTCTCATCCGCCTCAGTCATGGCAAGCATGCCGAGATCGCCAAGCGCTTCGACGCCGCGATCGCAGCCATGCGCGCCGATGGCAGCTATGCCGCGATCATGGAGCGTCACGGCCTGTAGGAACGTGGCTGCTACTGCCAGAGCGTGCGTGCGCGACCCTGACGCTTGGCCTGATAGAGTCGCACGTCGGCCAGGTGCAGAAGGCTTTCCAGGTCATCCGGTGCGCCATGGTAGACACCTGCGCTGAATGACAGCGGCGGTGCGCCGATGGCGTACTTGAGCTGCCCGCACTGCTCACGCAGGCGATCGAGTGCCTGGCTCAACTGCTCGGCGTCCTGCTGGCTGACCATGGCGAACTCCTCGCCGCCCAGGCGGCCGAGCAGGGCATCGGGGAAGGCCGCACTCAGCGCCCGTGAGAACGCGATCAGGGCGGCGTCGCCACTGGCGTGGCCGTGCTCGTCGTTGATCTGCTTGAAGAAGTCCATGTCGAGCATCGCCACGCTCAGGTTGCGGCCACCGCGCTGGGCCTGCTGGAACTGTTGAATGCCCTGCTCGTAGAAGGCTCGGCGGTTATTCAATCCGGTCAGCGCGTCGAATTGCGCGGCCTGCTTCAGCGCGCGCATCAGGTCGCGGCGCTCCAGGGTCGAGATCACCCGGCAGTTCAGTTCTTCAGGGCAGAACGGCTTGCGCAGGAAGTCGTCGGCGCCGTGCTTGATGAACATGGCGCTGAGCGAGCCCTTGGCGTCGGCGGACAGGCCGAGGATGATCAGTTCGTTGCGTTTCATCTTCTGGCGCAGCAGCTTGACCAGTTCGAAGCCGCTGATGCCGGGCATGCTGTGGTCGACCACCAGCAGGTCGATATCCGGTTGTTCCTTGAGGATGCGCAGGGCTTCGTCGCCGTCGCAGGCATCGATGATCTGGTAGCGATGCGGCGCCAGCACATGACGAATGAAGTGGCGCGTGGCCTCGGAGTCCTCGGCAACCAGAATCTTCACCTGGCTGTTACTCTCCAGTCGGTGCAACAGGCGGAAGGCGTACTCGTAGGAGTGCTGGCTTTCCTTGAGTACATAATCGACCACGCCCTTGAGCAGCAGGTCGTCGCGGCGCTTTTCGTTGTACGAGCCGCTGAGCACGATGCACGGCAGGGCGTAGCGCATCACCAGGTCGACGCTTTCGCCATCCGGCGCGTCCGGCAGATGCAGATCGACGATGGCGGCGAAGAACAGCTCCGCCGAGGTTTCCAGCATCACCTCGGCTTCAGCCAGAGAGGCACAGAACACCGGTTGCAGATCCGTTTCCTGGCGGAACAGGTGTTCGAGGATTTTCAGTACCAGCGGGCTGTCTTCGATGACCAGAATATTGCGCACGGAACCCCCTGTGGCCGATCTGCGGTTGCCTTGAGTCTATAACGTGCGCACGCGTAACGAGCGGCCTTTGATCTTGCCTTCGCTAAGGTGCTTGAGCGCCTGTTTGGCGACGTTGCGCTCGACTGCGACATAGGCCTGGAAGTCGAAGATGGCGATCTTGCCGACCTGGCTGCCGGGGATACCCGCCTCGCCAGTGAGAGCGCCGAGGATGTCGCCAGGGCGCAGTTTGTCCTTGCGCCCTGCGCCGATGCACAGGGTGATCATCGGCGGTTGCAGCGGCTCACCGGCACGGGCTTTGAGACTGTTCAGCGGGTGCCAGGTCAGCGGGCTCTTCTGCAGGGCTTCGATGGCCTGGGCACGGTGCGCCTCGGGTGGCGCCACCAGGCTGACGGCGATGCCCTTCTCACCGGCGCGGCCGGTGCGGCCGACGCGGTGAATGTGGATCTCGGCATCACGCGCCAGCTCGACGTTGATCACCATGTCCAGGGCATCGATATCCAGACCGCGGGCTGCGACGTCGGTGGCCACCAGAACCGACAGGCTGCGGTTGGCGAACATCGCCAGCACCTGATCGCGGTCACGCTGCTCCAGGTCACCGTGCAGTGCCGAGGCCGAGATGCCCGCCGCGGTCAGATGATCGACCACTTCCTGGCACTGCTGCTTGGTGAAGCAGAAGGCTACGCTGGACTGCGGTCGGAAGCTGGCCAGTACATCGACCACGGCCTGCATGCGCTGCTCCGGCGAGATTTCGTAGAAGCGCTGCTCGATCTGGCTGTCGTCGTGCAATGCCTCGGCCTTGACCTGCTGCGGGTTGCGCATGAAGGTCGCGGACAACTGCTTGATACCGGCCGGGTAGGTGGCCGAGAACAGCAGCGTCTGGCGGCGCTCCGGAGTCTGCCCGATGATCTCGGCGATGCTGTCGTAGAAGCCCATGTCGAGCATGCGGTCGGCTTCGTCGAGCACCAGGGTATTCAGCCCGTCCAGCTTCAGCGTGCCCTTGGCCAGGTGCTGCTGTACCCGACCCGGCGTGCCGACGATGATCTGTGCGCCGTGCTCCAGGGAGCCGATCTGCGGGCCGAAGGGCACGCCACCGCAGAGAGTGAGAATCTTGATGTTGTCTTCGCCGCGCGCCAGGCGGCGCAGTTCCTTGGCGACCTGGTCGGCCAGCTCACGGGTCGGGCACAGCACCAGCGCCTGACAGCCGAAGTAACGCGGGTTGAGTGGCGCCAGCAGGCCGATGCCGAAGGCGGCGGTCTTGCCGCTGCCGGTCTTGGCCTGGGCAATCAGATCCATGCCCTTGAGCATGACCGGCAGGCTTTGCGCCTGGATCGGCGTCATCTGCGCGTAACCGAGGGACTCGAGGTTCGCCAGCATGGCGGGCGACAGGGCAAGCGAGGAAAAAGCGGTGGCGGTCACGGTACAGAGCCTAGGGGAACGTTTGAAGGCGGCTAGTGTAACAGGCGCCGTGCCAGGGCCTGTTGCCGTTTAAGCGCAAGCAGTGTCGCGCTCAAGCGGCGGCAGGCCCTCGTCCCTGTGCCTATCGCTACTCGTCGATGTCGACCTTGACCCGCCGGGCGCTGCGGCCGTCATCCGGGGACAACTGCAGGAAGATCCCCGCGGCCAGTATCGACAGTAGACCCACGCACAGGTAAGTGGCCTGGAAGGCACCCAGCACGCCATCTGCCGCGCCCCTGTCCAGGCTGAAGCCACCGAGCAGCGCGGCTGCAGCGGCGATGCCGAGGCTCATCGACAGTTGTACCACCACCGACAGCAGGCCGTTGCCGCTGCTGGCTTCGCTATCGCGCAGGTCGATCAGGGTCACGGTGTTCATGGCGGTGAACTGCAGTGAATTGACGGCGCCGATCAGGCCCAGTTGAATGACCAATTGCACGTGGGAGGTCTGACCGTCGACCAGGGCCATGCTGGCGATCAGCAGGCCGAGCAGCACGGTATTGCTGGTGAGGATACGTCGGTAACCGAGGCGGTCGATCAGCGGCTTGGCCAGGGGCTTCATCGCCATGGCGGCCAGGGCCAGGGGAATCATGCTCATGCCGGCCTGGGCTGGCGAGTAGCCCATACCCAGTTGCAGTAACAGTGGCGTGAGAAACGGCAGGGCACCGCTGCCCAGGCGGGCGAAGATGTTGCCGAGAATGCCCACGGCGAAGCTGCGGGTATGGAACAGGCTGGGCGGGAACAGGGCGTTGGCTGTACGCCCGGCGCGCAGCCAGTAGGCTGCGAGGCAGGCCAGGCCGCCGAGCAGCAGGAGCATCACCCGCACATGGGGCAGATGCAGTTCGCCGAGGCCTTCCAGCGACAGGGTGATCAGCAGCATGGCGGCGCCGAACAGCAGGAAACCGACCAGATCGAAACGGGTGCGCTCGGGGCCGCGCAAGTCCGGCATGAAGCGAAACGCGGCCCAGCAACCGAGGGCGCCGACCGGCAGGTTGAGCAGGAAGATCCAGTGCCAACTGGTGTACTCCACCAGCCAGCCGCCCAGCGTCGGGCCGATCAGTGGGCCGAGCAGACCGGGCAGGGTGATGAAGCTCATGATCCGCACCAGCTCGCTACGCGGATAGGCGCGCAACACCACCAGGCGGCCCACCGGCATCATCAGCGCACCGCCGAGGCCCTGGATGATGCGTGCGATCACCAGCATGTTCAGCGACTGCGAGACGGCGCACAGCAGCGAGCCGAGGCTGAACAGCAGGATGGCGCCAAAGAAGATATGCCGCGTGCCGAAGCGGTCGGCCAGCCAGCCGGAGGCGGGAATCAACAGTGCCACGGTGAGCATGTAGGCGATGACCACCGATTGCATGCGCAGCGGGTCTTCGGAAAGATCCGCGGCCATGCTCGGCAGGGCGGTGTTGAGAATGGTGCCATCCAGCGTCTGCATGAAGAATGCGATGGCGACAATCCAGGGCAGCAGGCGGGCAGTGCGGGCGTCGAGCAGGGTCATGGTGATCGGCGGTCGGCAAGTGGTAGCGCAGTTTGACCGATGATGGGCGGGAATGTCTCAGCGATTGCAGCGGCCGCTTCGAGTCCCCGGGGAGCTCGAAGCGGCGCTGGCCTCAGGATGCAGAGCGCATCGCTTCGGCCGTACGTTGCGACGTGCCGCGTACTGGCGCGCCAGCGGCCTTGTAGTACGGCGCGGTGCTGCGTGGCAGGGCCTCGTGGCCGCGAATGCGGTCGGCGATCTTCTCGGCGATCATGATGGTGGTGGCATTGAGGTTGCCGGTGATGATTTCCGGCATGATCGATGCGTCCACGACCCGCAGGCCCTGCAGGCCGTGCACACGGCCCTGGCCATCGACTACCGCCATGTCGTCTTCGCCCATCTTGCACGAGCAGGAGGGGTGGAAGGCGGTTTCCGCGTGTTCGCGGATGAAGGTGTCCAGCTCGTCGTCAGTCTGCACATGAGCACCGGGGCTCAGTTCGCGGCCGCGGTACGGATCCAGGGCCGGCTGGTTCATGATCTCGCGGGTCAGGCGGATACCGTCGCGAAATTCCTGCCAGTCCTGTTCATGGGACATGTAGTTGAACAGGATACTCGGGTGCTGGCGCGGATCCTTGGACTTCAGCTGCACGCGCCCGCGGCTCGGCGAACGCATGGAGCCGACGTGGGCCTGGAAGCCGTGTTCGTTCACCGCGTTGCTGCCGTTGTAGTTGATCGCCACCGGCAGGAAGTGGAACTGCAGGTTCGGCCACTCGAACCCCGCACGGGAGCGGATGAAACCGCCCGCCTCGAACTGGTTGCTGGCGCCGATGCCGTCGCCTTTGAGCAGCCATTTGGCGCCGATGCCTGGCTGGTTGAGCAGCTTCAGAGCCGGGTACAGCGACACGGGCTGGGTGCAGGCGTATTGCAGATACATTTCCAGGTGATCCTGCAGGTTGGCGCCGACACCGGGCAGATCGTGCAGTACTTCGATGTCCAGGTCGCGCAGCAGCTCGCCCGGGCCGACGCCGGAGCGCTGCAGGATCTGCGGCGAGGCGATGGCGCCAGCGCACAGCAGCACTTCACGGCGCGCGCTGGCGGTAGTGGCCTCGTTGGAGTTGCCGACCAGGTAGCTGACGCCGCTGGCGCGCTTGCCGTCGAACAGAATGCGGTCGGTGGTGGCGTGGGTGACGATGGTCAGGTTCGGGCGCTCGCGTGCCTGATCCAGATAACCACGCGCCGTGCTGGCGCGGCGACCTTCCGGGGTCACCGTGCGATCCATCGGGCCGAAGCCTTCCTGCTGATAGCCGTTGAGGTCGTCGGTACGTGGATAACCGGCCTGCACGCCTGCCTCGACCATGGCGTGGAACAACGGGTTGTTACCGGCCTTGGGTGTGGTCACGCTGACCGGGCCGTCTCCGCCGTGGTAGTCGTTGGGGCCGATATCGCGGGTTTCCGCCTTGCGGAAATACGGCAGGCAGTCCAGGTAGCCCCAGTCTTCGAGGCCGGGCTGCTTGGCCCAGTTGTCGAAATCCATGGCGTTGCCGCGGATGTAGCACATGCCGTTGATCAGCGACGAGCCGCCCAGGCCCTTGCCGCGCCCGCATTCCATGCGGCGGTTGTTCATGTACGGTTCGGGGTCGGTCTCGTAGGCCCAGTTGTAGCGCCGGCCCTGCAGTGGGAAAGCCAGGGCGGCGGGCATCTGGGTACGGAAGTCGAGGCGATAGTCGGGGCCGCCGGCTTCCAGCAGCAGTACGCTGACGTCGGCGTCCTCGGTCAGACGGGTTGCCAGCACGTTACCGGCCGAGCCGGCGCCAATGATGATGTAATCGTATTCCATAAAGCAGCACCCTCTGGGTGAAAGCGGCAAGCTTCAAGCGGCAAGAAAAAGCCGAAGGCGCTTTCTCTTCTACTTGCAGCTTGTGGCTTGTAGCTGTTTTCGTCAGAACACCGAGGCGTAATCGCCCAGCTCGACCTGCACGGACTTGATGCGGGTGTAGTGAGCCAGGGTGGTCAGGCCGTTCTCGCGGCCGACACCGGATTGTTTGTAGCCGCCCACTGGCATCTCGGCGGGGGATTCGCCCCAGGTGTTGATCCAGCAGATGCCCGCTTCCAGCTTGTGGATAACCCGGTGCGCACGGGTCAGGTCGCGGGTGACGATGCCGGCGGCCAGGCCGTAATCGGTGTCGTTGGCGCGGCGGATGACTTCTTCCTCGCTGTCGTAGACGAGGATGCTCATCACCGGGCCGAAGATCTCCTCGCGCACGATGGTCATGTCGTCACGACAGTCGGTGAACACGGTCGGTGCCACGTAGGCGCCGTTGGCGTAGTCGCCATCCGTCACGCGTTCGCCGCCGACCAGCAGGCGCGCGCCTTGCTGGCGACCCTTCTCGATGTAGCCGAGGACGCTTTCCATATGGGCGAAACTGACCAGCGGGCCGAAGTTGGTCTGCTCGTCCTGCGGGCTGCCCAGACGAATGCGTTTGACCCGCTCGAGCACCTTGCTTTCGAAGCGCGCCTGCAGGGCACGAGGCACGAAGACCCGGGTGCCGTTGGTGCACACCTGGCCGGAGCTGTAGAAGTTGGCCATCACCGCGATGTCGGCGGCGCGTTCCAGGTCGGCATCTTCGAAGATGATCAACGGCGACTTGCCGCCCAGTTCCATGGTCACTTCCTTGAGCGACGAACTGGAGGCGCTGGCCATGACCTTCTTGCCGGTGACGGTGCCGCCGGTAAAGGAAATCTTCTCGATCCGCGGATGCTCGGTGAGCCACTGACCGACTTCGCTGCCGCTGCCGGTGAGCACGTTGAACACGCCATCCGGCAGGCCGGCTTCGCTGTAGATTTCGGCCAGCTTGAGGGTGGTCAGCGAGGTGACTTCGCTGGGCTTGAAGATCATCGCGTTGCCGGCAGCCAGGGCCGGAGCGGATTTCCACAGGGCGATCTGAATCGGATAGTTCCAGGCGCCAATACCGGCGACCACGCCCAGTGGCTCGCGACGTGTATAGACGAAGCTGGTGTCGCGCAGCGGAATCTGCTCGCCCTCGATGGCTGGGATCAGGCCGGCGTAATACTCGAGCACGTCGGCACCGGTGACGATGTCGACGAAGCGGGTTTCGCTCAGCGGTTTGCCGGTGTCCAGGGTTTCCAGCTCGGCCAGCTCATCGTTGCGCTCACGCAAGATGTCCACGGCGCGACGCAGGATGCGCGAGCGCTGCATGGCGGTCATCGCGGCCCAGACTTTCTGGCCCTGCTCGGCGCTGACAACGGCACGCTCGACATCTTCCTGGCTGGCGCGCTGAACGTTGGCCAGCACCTCGCCATTGGCCGGATTGATGCTCTGGAAAGTCGCGCTGCTGCTGGAGTCGACATAGCTGCCACCTATATAGAGCTTCTGGTCTTCGAATCGGGCCATGGGGCGTGCTCCTGATCGGGCCAGGACGCTGCACGCGCCCTGGCGGATGGATCGGCGTGATCGAGATGAAAAGACATGTCAGCCGATTTGGTTAAAAAACAGCCTACTTTATTTTTATTGATCGATCAATCAATAAAGATTCCAGGCGCGACGAGCATCGAGCCGAATACGACATGTGGATCAGCTTTGAACTGAGTTTGGAGGGATGCTGCCGTGTAGGAGCCGCGGGGGTGCCTAGCCTTGCGGGCTGCAATCGCAATGGTGGATGAAAAGAGCGTCAGCTACGCGCCCCGATCCACCCTACGGGGTGAGCGTCCGCTTCCGCTGGCTTAGCGGACGGTCGTAGGATGGGTGCAACCCATCAGAAATCGACGGGTTGCACCTGCGCGGCCCGCCCCATCCTACTTAATAAGAGGGGGCTTGCAGGCGATCGATGCCGATCATTGCGCGAGGATGCAGCGAGTAAATCAGCCGGCCTTGGCCAGTTGCAGGTCGAGGTAGTCGTAGGCGATCTGCGCCGCCTGGCGGGTATCGAAATTCTCCCCGGACAGCGCGCCGCGCAGCCACAGGCCATCGATAAGGGCAGCCATGCCGCGGGCGGCGGCGCGGGCCTGGGGTTGCGGCAGCACGCGGCGGAACTGGCCGCATAGATTGGAATACAGGCGCTGGTCGTTGACCCGCTGCAGGCGCCGCAGAGAGGGCTGATGCATGCTGCTGGCCCAGAACGCCAGCCAGGTTTTCATCGCGGGGCCGCTGACCTGGGTCTCGTCGAAGTTGCCGTCGATGATCGCCCGCAAGCGAGCCTGCGGGGTGTCTTCGCGCAGCAAGCGGTAGCGCGCATGCACGGCTTCGCTCAGCGCCTGCATGAGGTGGCGCATGGTCGCTTCGAGCAGGCCGTTCTTGTCCTGGAAGTAATGGCTGATGATGCCGTTCGACACGCCGGCGAGGCGCGCGATGTAGGCGATGCTGGCATCGCTCATGCCAACCTGGTCGACGGCTTCGAGGGTCGCCGCAATCAGTTGCGAGCGGCGGATCGGCTGCATTCCGACCTTGGGCATCGTGTTCTCCGGTGGGGACTGTCGCCGCAGTCTAACAGAGGCATTCTCGCTGCCGGAGTGTGTTAACGGAGGCTGTCGCTGGTGATCGCCGGCTATCCGCTGGGCTTCTGCCCCAATCAATCGCGCCACCGGCCGCTTTCATCGATACGACCGTGGGCCTGCATCATGGAGTATCTCGACGGCGCCACACGCTGGCCAGCCAGGGCTGTTGCTCGCGTGGCAGGCCAGCCGGACGGTAGTAATGTTCCAGCTCGTCGAAACCGGCGGCAACCAGCAGGAGGCGCCAGCTTTCCAGGTCATGCCAGGCACCGTAGCGTTCGCCGCTCCAGCCTTCTCTGTTGTCGCCCCTCGGGTTGGAGCTGAACAGCACGCCACCAGGTTTCAGGCTGGCAAGCAGCTCCTTCAGCACTCGCGGCAGCTCCTGGCTCGGAATATGGAAGAGTACGGCGTTGGCGAAGATGCCGTCGAAGTGTTCTGGCGGTAGGTTCAGGGCGAGAAAGTCCTGCTGCCAGACCTCGCAGCCGCTGTCGGCGCGGGCCATGGCGACGAATTGCGGGCAGCCGTCCAGCCCGACTGGGCGATGGCCGAGCGCCGCGAACGTGCGCAGGTCGCGGCCTGGGCCACAGCCGAAATCGAGAATGCTCAGGGGTGCCGTGCCGCGGGTGTGACGCAGCAGCGCTTCGATGTTCTGGCTGACGTCATGGTCGCGGGTGCCCTCGCGAAAGCCTTCGGCACTGGCCTGGTAATGAGCCAGGGTGCGGGTGGTGATCTGTTGCAGCTGATCGTGGTCGAGGGACATGACGGGCCTTAGGGTCTGTTGACGTTTCAACGCGAGCCGCGTTGCCGCGAGAAATATCGCCAGGTTAGGCGGAGGACGCAGGGAATGGTAGTTCCCTTGCCAAGTCCTCCAACGACGCATGGCGAGATTTCCCGCGCAACCTAGGCGGCCCCACCCGAAGGGCCGGGCCCGTTTTGCCGCGATGCTGCGTTTCTCGCCGGCTCATTTAGCCCACTAAACTTCGCGGCTCGTGCCTTGCCTCGCGGCAAAACGGGCTCCGGCGCGGCCGTGTGTGAAGCGTCAACAGACCCTAACGCAGAACGTGGGTGACCATTTAACCGCATTGCGCCGGCTTTGCGCGGACGGGGCGTGACGATGCGCGATAACATCGCACCCTGAACAGGATTTGAGGTGACAGGGTGGATCTACAGCGGGGCTTCGTCCTGACCCGGCATTGGCGCGACACGCCGGCCGGTACCCAGGTGGAATTCTGGCTGTCGACCGACGACGGCCCGCGCCTGATCCGCCTGCCGCCGCAAAGGTCGGTGGCCTTCATTCCCGTCGAGCACCGCGCACGTGCCGAGGCCTTGCTGGGCAAGACGCCGGATGTCGAACTGCGCCCGCTGCAGCTGCGTGATTTCCGTCAGCGGCCGGTGCTCGGTCTGTATTGCCGCCAACAACGCCCCTTGATCCAGCTCGAGCAGACCTTGCGCCAGGGCGGTGTGGATGTCTACGAGGCCGATATCCGCCCGCCCGAGCGTTACCTGATGGAGCGTTTCATCACCGCCCCTGTGCTGTTCGGCGGTACGCCGACGGACGAGGGTGTGCTGATCGATGCGCAGTTGAAGCCGGCGCCGGACTATCGCCCGCAGCTCAAGCTGGTCTCCCTGGATATCGAAACCACAGCGCGCGGCGAGCTGTATTCCATCGCTCTGGAAGGTTGTGGCCAGCGTCAGGTGTACATGCTCGGGCCGCCGAACCGCGACACCGAGGTCGACTTCGACCTCGCTTATCTGGATAGCCGTGCCGCGTTGCTGGAAGCCTTGAATGGCTGGCTGGAACGCTTTGATCCGGACGCCATCATCGGCTGGAACCTGGTGCAGTTCGACCTGCGCGTACTGCAGGAGCACGCCCAGCGCCTGCAGGTGCCGCTGCGCCTCGGCCGTGGCGGCGAAGCCCTGGGCTGGCGCGAGCACGGCTCCAAGCAGCATTTCTTCGCCAGTGCGCCGGGCCGTCTGATCATCGATGGCATCGAGGCGCTACGCTCGGCTACCTGGAGTTTTCAGTCCTTCAGCCTGGAAAGCGTCGCTCAGCAACTGCTTGGCGAGGGCAAGGCGATCGACAATCCCTACCAGCGCATGGACGAGATCAATCGCATGTTCGCCGAGGACAAGCCGGCCCTGGCCCGCTACAACCTCAAGGACTGCGAGCTGGTAACGCGCATCTTCGCCAAGACCGAACTGCTCACCTTCCTCCTCGAACGGGCCACGGTCACCGGCCTGCCGGTGGATCGCAGCGGTGGTTCGGTGGCCGCTTTCAGCCACCTGTATATGCCACTGATGCATCGCCAGGGTTTCGTTGCGCCCAACCAGGGCGAGCGCCCGCCCGAAGCCAGCCCAGGCGGTTTCGTCATGGATTCGCGGCCGGGTCTGTACGAGTCGGTGCTGGTACTGGATTACAAAAGCCTCTACCCGTCGCTGATCCGCACCTTTCTGATCGACCCGGTGGGACTGGTCGAAGGTCTGCGCCAACCCGAGGATACCCATTCGGTACCGGGCTTTCGCGGCGCGCGCTTTTCGCGCACCCGGCATTGCCTGCCGGCCATCGTCGAACGTGTGTGGGAGGGCCGGGAAGCCGCGAAACGGGAAGGCAACGCACCCCTGTCCCAGGCACTGAAGATCATCATGAACGCCTTCTATGGTGTGCTGGGTTCCAGTGGTTGCCGCTTCTTCGATACGCGCCTGGCGTCCTCCATCACCCTGCGCGGCCATGAAGTGATGCGCCGTACGCGCGAGCTGATCGAGGCCGAGGGGCATGCGGTGATCTACGGTGACACCGACTCCACCTTCGTGTGGCTGCGTAGCGCCCATTCCGAGGATGACGCCAAGCAGATCGGCCGGGGGCTGGTGCAGCGGGTCAACGCCTGGTGGCGCGAGCACCTGCAGGCCGAGTTCGGCTTGCAGAGTGCCCTTGAACTGCAGTTCGAAACCCACTTCAGCCGCTTTCTGATGCCGACCATCCGCGGTATGGAAGAGGGCAGCAAGAAGCGCTACGCCGGGCTGATCCAGCATGCCGATGGCCGCGAAGAGATGGTTTTCAAGGGATTGGAAACGGTGCGTAGTGACTGGTCGCCGCTGGCCCGGCAGTTCCAGCAGGAGCTGTATCTGCGCATCTTCAAGCGTCAGCCCTATCAGGATTACGTGCGCGACTATGTGCAGAGCACTCTGAATGGCGAGTTCGACGAGCGCCTGGTGTACCGCAAGCGTCTGCGCCGACGCCTCGGTGATTACCAGCGCAACGTACCACCCCACGTCCGGGCTGCACGTCTGGCCGATGCTCATAACGATGAGCAGGGGCGGCCGCGGCAATACCAGAGTGGAGGCTGGATCAGTTACGTGATGAGCGTGGCCGGGCCTGAGCCGCTGGAGCTGCGCCGCGCGCCGATCGATTACGGCCACTACCTGACCAAGCAATTGCAGCCGGTGGCCGATGCCATCCTGCCGTTCGTGGATGACGATTTCACCGCGCTGATCGGTGGGCAGCTAGAGCTGTTCTGAGAACCGGCTCACGATTTCGCGAGTCAGAATCAAGGGGTGCCTGACAGGACGCTACAAGGCGTAAGCGGACGTAGGGTGGATGACGCTCTTTTCATCCACCAGCCCGTAGGATGGGTGAAACCCATCAATTTCCGATGGGTTTCACCCATCCTACGACCTGAGAGCCGGCTCACGATTTCGCGAGTCAGAATCAAGGGGCGCCTGACAGGACGCTACAAGGCGCAAGCGGACGTAGGGTGGATGACGCTCTTTTCATCCACCAGCCCGTAGGATGGGTGAAACCCATCAATTTCCGATGGGTTTCACCCATCCTACGACCTGAGAGCCGGCTCACGATCTCGCGAGTCAGAATCAAGGGGCGCCTGACAGGATGCTACAAGGCGCAAGCAGCCGGTCGGTGACCCGCGTTGAACCATGGATCACGGCCTTCGGCCCCGGATTACGCCTGCGGCTAATCCAGGCTACATTCGTGCCATGATCCCGTAGGCTGGATCGGGGCGCGTAGCCTGGCGAAGCGTAATCCGACATTTGGCCGGCACATCCAATACAGTTTCTGGGCGGCCGCTTACGGCTTGCATATTCAAAAAAGTAATTTGTTAGTAATTATTGATTCTTTTTTGTTTTATCTGCCTTGGCTTAGCCTTGCACCTGCCAATAACTAGCGCCTATCGAGTCTGGCCCGAGCCAGCTCACGATTCATGCCCCTGGAGCATCACACATGAAAAAATCCACCCTGGCCCTGGCCGTCACTATCGCCACTCTGGCTCAACAGGCCGGCGCCGCAGGCTTTATCGAAGACAGCACGGCCAAACTCGACCTGCGCAATTTCTATTACGACCTGAACAGCAAAAACACTGCAGACAACACTGGTGAGGCGAACGAGTGGGGTCAGGGCTTCATCTTCAACTACCAGTCCGGTTTCACCGAGGGCACCGTGGGGGTGGGCGTCGATGTGATCGGCCTGTATGGCCTGCGCCTGGATTCCGGCGGCAGGGTGGGCAAGGCGGATCGTGATCGCAATCCGGGTGCGCTGTTCCCGCTGGAAAGCGATGGCAGCGCCGTGAACGACTACAGCAAGGCTGGCGCCACCGCCAAGTTCCGCCTCTCCAAGACCGAGCTGCGCCTGGGCACCCTGCAGCCGAAGCTGCCAGTCGTGACCTTCAACGACGGTCGTCTGCTGCCGCAACTGTTCGACGGTGGTCAGGTCATCTCCAACGAGATCGACGGCCTGACCCTGACTGCTGGTCAGCTGGAACACACCAAGACCCGTTCTTCTACCGATGACGTCGGCCTGCGGATTGGCGGCGCGGCTCGCCCGACGGGCACCCCCGTTGGCACCCCTATTGCCGATACCAACAAATTCTACTTCGCCGGTGGTGACTACAAGATCACCAAGGATCTGACCGCGCAGTACTACTACGGCAACCTGGAAGACTTCTACAAGCAGCACTTCCTCGGTCTGGTGCACAACCTGGCGCTGCCGGCCGGTAGCCTGAAAACCGATCTGCGTTATTTCGACAGCAGTTCCGATGGCAAGAACGGCAGCGCTGCCGGTCGTGCCGAAGGCTACCTGAGCAGTGGCTACTACGGTAATGGCGTCACTGCGGGTGAAGTCGACAACCAGACCTGGAGCGCCCTGTTCACCTACAGCCTCGGCGGCCATGCGCTGAGTGCCGGTTATCAGCAGGTTTCTGGCGACAGCGCCTTCCCGTTCCTCAACCAGGGTGACGGTTCCACCTCCTACCTGATCACCGACCGTCAGATCGGCAAGTTCCTCAGTGCCGGTGAGCGCACCTGGCTGGCCGAGTACGGCTATGACTTCGGTACCGTTGGCGTGCCGGGGCTGAAGGCGATCGTCACTTACCTCAAGGGCGACAATATCGATTCGACCCAAGGCGACCGCAAGGAATGGGAGCGTGATTTCCGCCTGGACTACACCGTGCAGCAGGGCTCGCTAAAAGGCCTGGGCTTCTCCTGGCGTAACGCCAGCCTGCGCAGCAGCGTGGCGACCACTACGGATGTCGACGAGAACCGTCTGATCGTCAGCTACAGCCTGCCACTGCTGTAAGGTTTTTCGGGCGGGGCGAAGCGTTGCTTCCCTCGCCCTTTTTATTCGAGTCTGCCTGCGCCACGTTTGGGTAGGTGCTCAGCGCGACGGCGGCTAGCCGCTTCGATCGCGCGACCCCATTCCTCGTGGTGGAATCTTGCCGGGCATTTGCCCGGTTTTTTTTGCCTGCGTTTTGGCACCCCCAGCGGCCGTCGCACACCAGAGATCTGCTACTTGGTGCCGTACCTGCGAATTGATTTGCAAAGACCATGTGGTCCGATCGCCGGAACCCATGGGTGCCCGAACGTTCTTTACTGAACATTCGCGAAGGGGCAACGAGCCATGGCACTCAGTGAAAAACACAAAATGCTGATCGGTGAACTCTATCTGGCCAGCGATCCCGAACTGCAGGCCGAGAGCGCCGCAACCATTGCCTGGCTGGCGCGCTACAACGGCAACCTCGGCCTGTCACCTGCCGAGCGCACCCAGGTGTTGGCCGAACGCCTGGCTACGATTGGCCGAGGCGTGGTGGTGCGTTCGCCGTTTCACTGCGACTACGGCTTCAATATCAGCCTGGGTGACGAGGTGTTCATCAACTTCAACTGCGTGATTCTCGACGTGGTGGCCGTGAGTATTGGCGACAAGACCCAGATCGGCCCGGGTGTGCAGATCCTCACCGCCGATCACCCGCGCGACCCCGCCGAACGCGAATCCGGTCTGGAATTCGGCCGACCGGTAAAAATCGGCCGCAACGTGTGGATTGGGGCGGGTGCGCTGATCCTGCCGGGCGTGACTGTCGGTGACAACGCATTGATCGGCGCTGGCAGTGTGGTTACCCGCGACATTCCTGCAGGAGCGACGGTGGTGGGTAATCCGGCGCGCGTGCTCGGCTGACAGCCATCAGGTTGGGCAGGCCCGCTGTTGACTATGCGCAATGGGCCTGTCGGTGTGATTGTTGTTTTGGTTATAAATAAATCATTATTTATTCTTTTTAATATTTTGTGTTCCTGAGCATAGTGAGCGCCACGCAACGACTCACTGAAGGAGCACACAGCATGAGCATCCGCCTTGGCGACATCGCCCCTGACTTCGAACAGGATTCCAGCGAAGGCCGTATCCGCTTCCACGAGTGGCTGGGCAGCCAGTGGGGCATTCTGTTTTCTCATCCGGCAGACTTCACTCCGGTGTGCACTACCGAGCTGGGCTTCACCGCCAAGCTGAAAGACGAATTCGCCAAGCGCAATCTCAAGGCCATCGCTTTGTCCGTCGACCCGGTGGATTCCCACGTGAAGTGGATCGACGACATCAACGAGACCCAGAACACGGCGGTCAACTTCCCGATCCTGGCCGATGCCGATCGCAAGGTTTCCGAGCTCTACGACCTCATCCACCCTAACGCCAACGATACCCTGACCGTGCGTTCGCTATTCGTCATCGACCCGAACAAGAAGGTTCGCCTGACCATCACCTACCCGGCGAGCACGGGCCGAAACTTCAACGAAATTTTGCGTGTGGTCGACTCGCTGCAACTCACCGACAGCCACAAGGTGGCCACTCCAGCCAACTGGCAGGACGGCGACGACGTGGTGATCGTGCCCTCGCTGAAAGACGAAGACGAGATCAAGCAGCGTTTCCCCAAAGGTTACCGGGCGGTGAAGCCGTACCTGCGCCTCACCCCGCAACCGAACAAGTAAGGACGTCCCATGTTGGTGGTTTTACTGGGCGGCAGTCCGAGCCGGAAGTCGCGCTCGAACGTGCTGCTCGATAGGGCGCGGCAGTGGCTGCAATCCCATGGCGTCGAGGTGGTGACCTATCAGGTGCGCGACTTCGAGGCTGAGGATCTGCTCTTCGCCCGTTTCGACAGCCCGCGGATTCAGGGGCTGCAGGCCCATGTGGCCGCCGCTGATGGGCTGATCGTGGCGACACCGGTGTACAAGGCCTCGTTTTCCGGGGCATTGAAAACCCTGCTCGATGTGCTGCCCGAGCGCGCCCTGCACCACAAGGTGGTGCTGCCAATCGCCACTGGCGGCAGCAGCGCACACATGCTGGCCGTGGATTACGCCCTGAAACCGGTGCTGTCCGCGCTCAAGGCTCAGGAAGTGCTGCACGGCGTTTTCGCCGATGACAGCCAGATCGCCTACACCGACACCGGGGCCGATCTGCTACCGGTACTGGAACAGCGTCTGGATGACGCCTTGCAACACCTGATTCAGGCGCTCAACCGCCGGCCACAACCGATCGAGCCGGGCTTGTTGAACGAACGCCTGATCAGCGGGCGCTGGAGCGCCTGAGGCAACGATTCACACACATTCCTATGGGTGGTTTTCCATCCATTACCCACCTTACTAGCCCGACAACGAGGCGGCAGGTGGCCAAATACTCAATGCAGAGGAGAGCGCCATGCGCACTATCACTTTGCGTCGGAGTCTGGTCGCCTTGTTTGCCGCGGCCATTTCCTTCGGCGCCATTACTCACGCTCAAGCCGAGACACTGCGTATCGGCTATCAGAAATACGGCACCCTGGTGCTTCTCAAGGCCAAGGGCACGCTGGAGAAGCGTCTTGCCGAAAAGGGCGTGGACGTCAAATGGACGGAGTTTCCGGGTGGTCCGCAACTGCTCGAAGGTCTGAACGTCGGCTCGGTGGATTTCGGCGTAACCGGTGAAACGCCGCCGGTATTCGCCCAGGCGGCCGGTGCCGATCTGCTCTACGTGGCCTACGAACCACCAGCACCACACAGCGAAGCGATTCTGGTTCCCAAGGATTCGCCGCTCAAGTCGGTGGCCGAGCTCAAAGGCAAGAAGGTCGCCCTGAATAAAGGCTCCAACGTGCACTACCTGCTGGTACGTGCCCTGGAAGATGCCGGCCTGAAATACAGCGACATTCAGCCCGTTTACCTGCCGCCCGCCGATGCCCGCGCGGCGTTCGAGCGTGGCAGCGTCGACGCCTGGGTCATCTGGGATCCCTTCCAGGCGGCCGCCGAGCAGCAGTTGCAGGCGCGCACCCTGCGCGATGGCGAAGGCCTGGTCGACAACCATCAGTTTTACCTGGCGACCAAGCCCTACGCCGAGAAGAACCCAGCGGTACTCAACGTGCTGATCGAGGAAGTGCGTGCCGTGGGTGAAGACTCCAAGGCCGACCCGGATGCGGTCACCGATCTGGTGGCACCACTGCTTGGTCTGCCCAAGGACATCACCTCGATCGCAGTGAAGCGCCAGGGCTACGGCGCTGCGACGCTTACTCCGGAAGTGGTGGCGGCGCAGCAGAAGATCGCCGACACCTTCACCGAGCTGAAACTGATTCCCAAGAAGTTGAGCATCAAGGACGTGATCTGGACTCGGCCAGCATCGCTCGCGGCTGCTCAGAAAACCCAGCAGTAAGACATCCAGCTGCGTGGCCGGCGGCCACGCAGCGACCCAATCCCAAGGAGACCACTCCATGAGTCTGAACATTTTCTGGTTTCTGCCGACCCACGGCGACGGCCATTATCTCGGTACCTCGCAAGGGGCCCGCGCCGTTGACCACGGTTACCTGCAGCAAATCGCCCAGGCTGCCGACCGCCTCGGTTTCGGCGGCGTACTGATTCCCACCGGTCGTTCCTGCGAGGATTCCTGGCTGGTCGCCGCCTCGCTGATCCCGGTGACCCAGCGTCTGAAGTTCCTCGTTGCCCTGCGTCCGGGCATCATTTCTCCGACCGTGGCCGCGCGCCAGGCCGCGACCCTGGATCGTCTGTCTGGCGGCCGTGCGCTGTTCAATCTGGTTACCGGCGGTGACCCGGACGAACTGGCGGGTGACGGTCTGAACCTGTCCCACGCCGAGCGTTACGAAGCGTCCGTCGAGTTCACCCGCATCTGGCGCCGTGTGCTGGAAGGCGAGGTGGTCGATTACGACGGCAAACACATCCAGGTGAAGGGCGCCAAGCTGCTTTACCCGCCGATCCAGCAACCGCGTCCGCCACTGTATTTCGGCGGTTCCTCGGAAGCGGCGCAGGATCTCGCCGCCGAGCAGGTCGAGCTGTACCTGACCTGGGGCGAGCCACCGGCTGCGGTGGCCGAGAAGATCGCCGCAGTGCGCGAGAAAGCCGCGGCCCAGGGCCGTGAAGTGCGCTTCGGCATTCGTCTGCACGTGATCGTCCGGGAAACCAACGAGGAAGCCTGGCAAGCCGCCGACAAGCTGATCGCCCATGTCGACGACGACACCATCGCCCGTGCCCAGGCGTCCCTGGCGCGCTTCGACTCGGTCGGCCAGCAGCGCATGGCTGCCCTGCACGGCGGCAGCAAGGACAATCTGGAAGTGTCACCCAACCTGTGGGCAGGCGTCGGCCTGGTGCGCGGTGGTGCCGGTACCGCGCTGGTCGGCGATGGCCCTACGGTCGCCGAGCGGGTCAAGGAATACGCCGCGCTGGGCATCGATACTTTCATCTTCTCCGGTTATCCGCACCTCGAAGAATCTTATCGGGTCGCCGAGCTGCTGTTCCCGCACCTGGATGTGAACCGCCCGGCGCTGCCGGAAGGTGCGAACTATGTCAGCCCGTTCGGTGAAATGGTCGCCAACGACATCCTGCCCAAGGCGGCTTCGGCCAGTTGAAACGCTGCCGGGCCTGGACGCCCGGCCATCCCGTGATGATTGAGGTATGCAATGAGCAACACGTCTTTCCATAACCTGGCCCTGCGCCTGGCGCCATGGGCGCTGCCCGTGGCGCTGCTGGTCGCCTGGCAGGGTTCGGTAGCCCTGGGGCTGCTGTCCACGCGTATTCTGCCGGCACCCAGCGCGGTATTCGAGGCCGGCTGGCAACTGCTGTCCAGTGGCGAGATCTGGACGCACCTGGCGATCAGCGGTTGGCGCGCTGGCGTTGGCTTCGCCATTGGCGGCGGCATCGGCCTGGCGCTGGGGTTCATCACGGGCTTGTCGAAATGGGGTGAGCGCCTGATCGACAGCTCGGTGCAGATGATCCGCAACGTGCCGCACCTGGCACTGATTCCGCTGGTGATCCTGTGGTTCGGTATCGATGAGAGCGCGAAGATTTTCCTGGTCGCCCTCGGCACGCTGTTCCCCATCTACCTGAATACTTACCACGGCATCCGCAACGTCGACCCGGCGCTGGTGGAGATGTCGCGCAGCTATGGTCTGTCCGGCTTCGCGCTGTTCCGGCAGGTGATCCTCCCGGGTGCGCTGCCATCGATTCTGGTCGGTGTGCGTTTCGCCCTCGGCCTGATGTGGCTGACCCTGATCGTCGCCGAAACCATTTCCGCCAGCAGCGGCATCGGTTACCTGGCGATGAACGCCCGTGAATTCCTGCAGACCGACGTGGTGGTGCTGGCGATTCTGCTATACGCGGTGCTCGGCAAGCTGGCCGACGTTGCCGCCCGTGGACTTGAACGTGCCTGGTTGCGTTGGCATCCGGCCTATCAGGCCAAGGCAGGTGCGAAATGACCGCTTTGCATAGCCTCAAACGGGGCACGCCGCTGACTATCCGCGGCATTCAGAAATCCTTTGGCGAACGCCAGGTACTCAAGGACATCGACCTGCGCATTCCTTCCGGTCAGTTCGTTGCCGTGGTCGGGCGCAGTGGTTGCGGCAAGAGCACCCTGCTGCGTCTGCTCGCCGGCCTCGATCAGCCCACTGGCGGCGAGCTGCTGGCCGGCAACGGCACCCTGGCCGCGACCCGCGACGACACCCGTCTGATGTTTCAGGAAGCGCGTCTGCTGCCGTGGAAACGCGTGATCGACAACGTCGGCCTCGGCCTCACCGGTGACTGGCGCCCCAAGGCTCAGCAGG
The DNA here is from genome assembly GCF_004327285.1 of Phytopseudomonas daroniae. Taxonomy (GTDB): domain Bacteria; phylum Pseudomonadota; class Gammaproteobacteria; order Pseudomonadales; family Pseudomonadaceae; genus Aquipseudomonas; species Aquipseudomonas daroniae. The sequence goes on along the minus strand of NZ_QJUI01000001.1, from coordinate 139,301 downwards.
TGCTGGAAGCTGTCGGCCTGGGCGAGCGCGCCAACGAATGGCCGGCGGCGCTGTCCGGTGGCCAGAAACAACGCGTGGCCCTGGCTCGTGCGCTGATTCATGAACCACGCCTGCTGCTGCTCGACGAGCCGCTGGGTGCACTGGATGCCCTGACCCGTATCGAAATGCAGCAGTTGATCGAAAGCCTGTGGCAGAAGCACGGTTTTACCGTGCTGCTGGTCACCCACGACGTCAGCGAAGCCGTCGCGACCGCTGACCGGGTCATTCTGATCGAAGACGGCCAGGTCGGCCTGGATCTCGAAGTGAACCTGCCGCGCCCACGCAACAAGGGCTCGGCACGCCTCGCCTCGCTGGAGGCCGAGGTGCTCAACCGCGTTCTGCAACTGCCCGAGCTACCACCGCAGCCCGATCCCGTTTCACCGCTCCCGACGCAACTGCGCTGGGCGCTTTAAAAGCAGCGACAAGCTTCAAGGCGGATAGCCGCCCCCCACAAGCTGCAAGTAAAAGCCTGAGCGCTCTCTTGTCGCTTGCAGCTTGAAGCTTGCCGCTAAATTCGACCCCAGGAGAAATTTGACATGACCATTAAAGCCATCAACGTTCGTAACCAGTTCAAAGGCACCATCAAGGAAATCGTCGAAGGCGACGTACTATCGGAAATCGACGTGCAGACCGCTGCAGGCATCGTTACTTCGGTGATCACTACCCGTTCCGTGCGCGAGCTGGAGCTGGGCGTGGGCAGCGAAGTGATCGCCTTCGTGAAGTCGACGGAAGTGTCCATCGCCAAGCTCTGATCGCTTGACGTGGGAAAACGGCCGGCCTTGCGCCTAATGCCGATCAGATAAGGTTTTGTATGGAGCCGGGAGGGCACCTACAGATGAGCGGCAAACCGCCGCCCGTGTAGGAGCGTCGTCCTCGGAGCGATGCGATGGTGGCCATCCTGCAAAATCCGCGGCGTGCTCACTATTCGCCGCGGGGGCGCGGCTCCTACAGGGCCAGGACAAACCGCCGTTTTGCGGGCCAAACGCTTAACTGACTGGCATTAGGCCTTGCGCCGGCCTTTTCGTGGGCGTTGCGTAATGCCTGACAGGACGCTACAAGACGATAGCGGCCGGATCGATGATCCGCGTTGAACGAAGGATCAGGCCTTCGGCCCCGGATTACGCCTGCGGCTAATCCAGGCTACATTCGTGCCATGGCCTCGTAGGTTGGATTAGCGAAGCGTAATCCGACATTTGGCCGGCACATCCGATACAAATTTCGAACGGCCGCTATCGCCTTCTTGCGGTCGAACATGATACGTCTGCAGGTGACACGCAGCAGATCGTGAGCAGGTTCTTAGCGCTCTTCGCGCAGCCGGGCCATTTGCCGTTCGAGCAACGCCGGATAGGGATCGAGCAGGCGCTCGACGCAGCTGGCGCCCTCGGGGCTGGCGATGGCGCGGATGCGGGCGCGCTGGCGTAGCGTGGCATCTTCGCCCACGCGGCGTTCGACCAGCAGCAGATTACGGCTGTGCTGGGAAAGCGCCAGGGCATCCTGCGCGGTTTCGCTCAGCAGCAGGTCACCTTGACCGAGATCCTGCAGGTCTTCGCCCAGGGTCAGGCCGAGCTGCAGATGCAGGGTGATACCGCTGTCGGCAACCTCGATCTGCAGGGCGTGGCCCAGGGCACGCAGCAGTTCGCCGCAGCAGATGGCGTGGGTCAGGTAATCGTCCTGGCTGTCCTGATGGTGGAACAGCATCAGGCTGCTGCCATCGTTCAGGGTGTGCAACTCGGCCTTGTACAGGGTCGCGGCTTTATCCAGGCAGTCGCGGTAGCTTTGCAGCAGCTCCATCAGGCGCGTGCGCGGCAGGCGACGCAGCTGTTCCTGGGCGCCCAGCTGGACGGCCAGCACGGCACTTTTCTGTGGCGCTGCAGGTGGCGTCGGGGCGATGTGAGCAGGCGTTTCGTCGCTGTCATACAAATCGGCGAACGCATCGTCGTCAGCGTCCTCGGCACGTCCGCGGCTCGGTGGATCGTAATCGTCGGCGTCGAAGCGAGTGTCGCGCAGGTCGCGAACCTCGAAGTGCGGCTCGTCGTCGCGATCGTCTTCGTCTTCATCCGCGTCATCCAGGAACTGCTCGTCCAGATCGTCGAGGTCGTCGAACTCAGGCTCCGGTTCCGGCTTTTCCGGCACCAGGCGGGCTTGCAGCTGGCGCGCCAGCTCGCCGATTTCGTCCTGGCGACCGGCACCTGGGGCAGGATCATCCGGGTCGCGCAACCAGACGCGCAGCTGCAGCAGTGGCGTGGAGATCTGTCGGCCCAGGCGCAGGCTCAGGGAGAGCGTCAGTGCCAGCAGGATCAGGCTGAGAATGCCCATGCTCTGCAGGCTGATGGTCATCGGCTGCTGGAATTGCTGCATGTCGAGGCTGATGCGCAATTGTCCGGCCATCACTTCCTGGAAGGTGATGGGGGTGGAGTACAAACCTTCGGTTTCGCCGAGCATGCTCTTGCTCGGGCGCGTGCCGGCTTCGGCGAGGATGCGGTTATCCACGCTGTAGATGGCTGCGTGGGCCACCAGCGGGTTCTTCACCAGGTTGTTGAGCAGCACGTTGAGGCTGAGGATGTCGTTGGACACCAGCAGCTCGGTAGCCGAGGCCGCCGTCTGCGTGATCAGGCTGCTGCCCAGGGCTTCGGCCTGCTGCTGCATGGCCTGCTTGAACTGCATGCCAATCACCCAGGCATAGATCACCAGCGCCATGGCCACCAGCAGCAAACTGTGACTGACGATGCGCAATGCCAGCGGCACGCGACGTTGGCGCAGTGCACGGAAAAGCAGAAGGAAGAAATTATCGGGCTTTACGGGGGCGGGCCGGTTCACAGAGCTCGGCTCATGTCGACTGTAGGTGCCGCGCAGTATAGCGAGCGACCCGCGCAGGGCAAAGCGCCGCGCGTGTTCGGGATGTGTTGAAAGTGGTTAGAATGTGCGCTTTTCACCGGCCCTGCTGCACATCGCCGTTCGGCAGACCGTTCATTGTCCTGCGAGCTCCGGAGTACGCCTTGCGCGAAATCGTCCTGATCAACATTACCGGTGAAGATCGGCCTGGCCTCACGGCTGCCATTACCGGCGTATTGGCCCAAGGTGGCGTGAACATCCTCGACATCGGCCAGGCAGTCATCCACGACACCCTGTCGTTCGGCATCCTGGTGGAAATCCCCGATAACGAGCGCGCATCCTCGGTGCTCAAGGACATCCTCTTCACCGCCTACAAGCTCGACCAGCAGGTGCGTTTCACGCCGGTATCGGAAGACGATTACCAGAGTTGGGTCGCCGGCCAGGGCAAGGCGCGGCATAGCGTGACGCTGTTGACCCGCAAGGTCACCGCCGAGCAGTTGCAGCGCGTCAGCGCGATCACGGCCAAGTACGGCTTGAACATCGATCATATCGACAGGTTGTCCGGGCGCATGCCGCTGGACATGCCGGCGGAGCAGGGCAAGGGCTGCATCGAATTTTCCGTGCGTGGCGAGCCCAGCGATTCGGCTGCCCTGCGTGCCGAATTCCTCAGCGTGGCCCAGGAGCTGAATGTCGATATCGCCTTCCAGGCCGATTCGTTGTTCCGCCGTAACCGCCGCCTGGCGGTGTTCGACATGGATTCCACGCTGATCGAGGCGGAAGTGATCGACGAGCTGGCCAAGGCTGCCGGCGTTGGTGAGCAGGTGTCGGAAATTACCGAGCGGGCGATGCGCGGCGAGCTGGACTTCCGTGCCAGCTTCAAGGAGCGCCTGGCGCTGCTCAAGGGCCTGGATGTCGGCGTGCTGGACGAGATCGGCGCGTCGCTGCGCCTGACCGAAGGTGCCGAGAACCTGTTCGCCGAGCTCAAGCGCCTGGGCTACAAGACGGCCATCCTGTCCGGCGGCTTCACCTACTTCGCCAAGCAGCTGCAGGCCAGGCTGGGCATCGATTACGTATTCGCCAACGAGCTGGAAGTGATCGATGGCAAGGTCACCGGCGTAGCCGTCGAGCCCATCGTCGATGCGCAGCGCAAGGCGGATCTGCTGCGCGAGCTGGCGCATAAAGAGGGGCTGCGTCTGGAGCAGACCATCGCTGTCGGCGATGGCGCCAATGACCTGCCGATGCTGGCCATCGCCGGTTTGGGTGTGGCGTTCCGCGCCAAGCCACTGGTCAAACAGTCGGCCAAGCAGGCGATTTCCACCCTGGGGCTGGATGGCATCCTTTATCTGCTGGGTTTTCGCGACCGCGACGGACAGGAATAAGACGGGTGACGCGGGTCTGTTAATGATTCAGCATGACCGCGCCGGAGCGCTAACAGACCCTTTCGCTCCGTTCGCTTATTCGTCGGCCGAGAAGTTGTAGTTCATCGACTGACTCGGGCCCTGCAGGTAGTAGCCCTGGATGTAGTTCGTGCCGGCCTGCCACAGCGTGGCGAGCACGCTGGCGGATTCCACGAACGGCACGATGGTCAGCTTGGCCTGGCTGTGCAGGCTGGCCAGCATGGTTTTCAGGGCTTCCTGGTTGGCCGGGTCGGTCAGATCCTTGGAGAAGGAGCCGTCGATTTTGACGAAATCGACGGGCAGGTGCCTGAGCGTGTTGAATGGGTTCAGTGCGCAGCCGAACTGGCTCAGGGCGATATGACAGTGCAGATCCTTGAGGCCCTGGGCCAGCGCTTTTGCCTGTTTCAGATAGGCGATGGCGTCCGGCTCGCTGAACTGGAATACCAGCGCATCGGATGGCAGGCGCGCGGCTTTCAGGGCAACGCTGAGCCACGGCAGCAGCGTCTGATCCTGCAGGCTGGCATTGGAAAGATGCACGAACAGGCGAGTCGCGTGCCCCTTGGAGCGGTGATCGGCGAGCAGTTTGATCGAGCTGAGGATCACCCAGCGGTCGATCCTTTCGCCCATTCCCGCTTCCCTGGCCACGGCGAGGAATTGTCCGGGCGGGACTTCCTGCCCCGAAGGGCTTAGCAGGCGCAGCAGCACTTCATAGTGTTCGTGTTCATCGCCACGCAGACTGATGACCGGCTGGAACAGCAGGCGGAAGCTGTTCTGCTCAAGGGCTTGCTGCACCATGGCCACCACGCTGCCGCGGCTTGCAGCCGCAGCCAATTCTTCAGCCGGGTCGAACAGCTTGAGGGTGCCGGGCTCGTCGATCTGGTCGGCGCAGCGCTGGGCGCGGTCGATGACTTCTCCGGCCTTGGGCGTGGTTTCGTTGAGACCCGCAACGCCGATCGACAGGGTGGTCTGTGCGGTGCGCCCGTTGATGTCGAACAGATGTCCTTCGGTTTTTTTCAGCAGGGCTTCGAGCTGCGGGCGCTGTTGCTGTGGCGACATGCCCGTCTGCAAAACGGCGAACACATCGTCCCCGAAGCGCGCCAGGTGTGCATCCTGCGGGAAATGCGCGCGGAGCAGGGTGGCCAGGTCGGTAAGCAGCAGATCGATGGCCCCGAGGCCCATTTCAGCGAGCAGGGCGGCATAACGGTCGACACGAATGTAGGCCAGGCTCGCTGATTGCTCGTCGTTGACGGCGCGGTGGGCAGCCGTGTCCATCAGCTCGATGAAGTGGGCGCGGTTATACAGGCCGGTCACCAGATCCTGACTGCTGATTTCCCGTAGCTTCTCTTCCAGCTCGGCGTTGCCACTTTCGGCACGAATCACCACCTGAATGCAGGGTTCGCCGTCGTACGCCGCTGGAGACAGCGTGACGCGCGCCGAGAAGGTGCTGTCGTCGGTGCGCACGCCCGCGCAGGCCAGCTCGGTGTTGTCCAGATGCTGGTGGTTTTTCAGGAAGTCCTTGAAGGCACTCTGGTCGGCGCTGCCGATCAGATCGATCATCGGCAGGCCTTCCAGCTCTTCGGCGTCGTCGAAGCCGAACAATTCGAGATAGGCGCGGTTGGCATAGATATGCATGCCGTCGTGCACATAGGCGATGGCATCGACCGAACTGTCCAGCAGCAGTTGGCAGCGCTTCTCCGCCTCGCGCAGGGCTACCTCGGCGGCGCGGCGTGCGCGACGTTCCTCGAGGTTGACCAGTTCGCGACGAGCGACCAGCACCAGGCGCTCATCTTCACCCTGGGGCAGGGCATCCTGAGCACCCAGCATGAGCGCTTCGGTCACGCTATCGGGCTCATTGTCAGCCAGCAACAGGATGACCGGAATGTCTTTGCCCTGACGGCGAATGGAGGCGAGGGCCTCATGAGGTTCCAGGCATTCGCTGAGCGGTGCGCAGATCAGCAGATCCCAGTTGTTCTCGAGGGCTTCGAGCAGATCCTCGCTGGAGGTCAGGCGGTGTACGCGAGTCGCATTACCGGCGTTGCGGAACAGGCTGACGAGACGCTCGGCCTCGTTCTGCGAGTCTTCGAGAATCAGCAGGCGGATGGTTTTCTTTTCGATGGCCATTAGCGAAGTCGAATCTGCGATAAAACAGCAGAAGAAAGCAGGAAATAAAGGATTTCCCGCAATCTACAGTGACTTCCAGAGTGAGTCAAAGTCTTCCTCCCCGGCCGGCCGCTGGCTTCCGGAGGCTGTGACAGAGGTCGCGTGATCCGCGGTTTTCTGCTCGAGATCGTGGTATTCGAACTGGCTGAAACTGCTGGTGCTGGTCTGCTTTTTACTCAGCACGGCGCGGTGTTCTTTGCCGTTGGTGTTGATCAGCACCTTGCTACCTTCCTGGAAGGGCAGGCGCGGTGTTATCAGTGTGGCCGGCCGGGAAATGGCGGCGATTTCGGGCAGCAGCAGCGCACGCAGGTACTGGCTGTTCTGCTCGGCCTTGCGCACCAGTTGCAGGCCACAGGACTGTGCGTATGGGGCGATCAGTTCGATGCCCATCTGCGTGCCGCCACCGCGTACCTGGCGAATCCAGCGCACCACCGCGACACTCCAGCCCTGTTGAGGGTTGTCGCGGATGCCCAGCAATTCACCGGCCTGCAACTGGTTGGGGACTTCCTTGGGCCAGGACAGGCAATAGCCGCCTGGGCTGTGGTTGACGATCGACAACGCGTAGCTCGGGTAGCTTTCGCTGGCGTCAGACGTCGACAGCTCCTGCTTCTCGGCGGGCTTGTGGTATTCGATTTCTTCGAACGGGAATCCGTTTTCCCAATCGTTGATGCGTTGGGCGTCGTGGGCGCTGGACCAGATGTCCGGTTCACTGCTGACCGGCTTGAACGAGGCGGTGGTCTTTAGCGGTTGCTTGAGAATCTCGCTGAATGCCCGGCCGTTGGCCAGGTAGTAGTTCAATGCGCTCATGCCGATGCACAGCGTCATGCTGCCTGTGCCCTGGGTACGCTGAAAGGTACGTTCGGAAATGTCGCCCCAGGCGGCGGCTGCGTGTTGCAGCATGTCGACAGTGAAACCGTCCGGCACCTGCAGGCGGGATCGGGATCGCTCCTCGGGCAGCAACTGCAGATAATCCTTGATGGTGTCGACCAGCAGTGTCGGGTCGATACCCAGCGCGCCCTGCAGTTCGCTCGGCTGGAACAGCGAGGTATAGCGTAGCGGGCCATCCAGTTGCGGCGCCACGGCGAAGATGCTTGATGGATGACCGTCCGCCTGCAGGTTGACCAGCGCGCTCCAGGGCTCCAGTGCCTCGGCCAGGCGGGAGATGGCGCTCTGACGCATCTGGTTGCAGCGCGAGCAGCCGATCAGCAGGGCCACGATGTAGCTTTGTTCGACACTCAGCCCCTGAGTATGGCGAGCCAGAGGGTCGCGGATTACTACCTTGTGCAGATTCTGCTGACGAGCGATCAGATAGAGTTGGTGCAGCTCCAGCCACAAGCCTTCGGGAACCGGGCAATACAGCTGGCTGGTACGAACCAGTGGGCCATTGAGGCTGTGAACGGCACGTTGCAGTGCGATGCCGAGCAGTTGGTTGCGTTCGCGGTTCGGCTGCGAAGCGAGGCGCGAAACGATCAGCTTGTAACCGATGGCCAGGTGGTTCTGCAGGGCCTGGCACAGGTTGGCCACTTTACGCGGGCGTTCGTCGAGGACGATGGCCTGGTTGAGAAAGTGGCGCTCCAGATGCTGGCAGACGAAATACACCTCGGGGCGCAGCAGCTCGAGCAGTTGCAGGCGGTTATCCGAGGGCGTCAGCAGCTGATTGAGCTCGATCAGCGCCTGATACAGCTGGCGTGCGGTTTCGCCAATATTGGCCTTGGGCAGGCCGGCAATCCAGCGTTTCAGGTCGCGAGGCGTGGCGTCGCAGAAAGTCAGGCCCTGCTTGGTCGGCGTCGGAACGCGGAGCAAAAGGTGGGGGCTCTGTTTATCCATCTAACTTCGTTACTCCAGCGCCAGCTTGCGAGTGAATCGTTCGGTTATCGGAGGCAACTCTAGCATCGTAATGCCATCATCGCAGCCCTTGCGGCGCTGATGGCAAAGGCTGCATGTCGCGTTCTTGGAGTCCGTCCACGATTTCTCGACGAGACTCCACGTGCAATGGCGGCAACGTGGTGGGAGCGGACGTAGGGTGGACAACGCTCTTTTTGTCCACCATTGCGATCGTGAATCGGTGGACGGATCGGGCCGCATAGGTGAAGCGTCGTCCACCCTACTGCCTGATTGCCGTCGATCCATAGGAGTACGGTTCCTATTTGCCAAGTACACAAGGATCGTGAACAGGCTCTTGGCTCATTTACCCAGCAACTGGCCCATGCGCACCGGACTGTTGGCACCCAGCTCCTCGGCCCATTGCACCTGCTCGGGGCCGAACAGCACGATGGCAGTGGAGCCGAGCTTGAAGCGGCCCAGCTCCGCACCTTTGTCGAGACTGATCGGTGCCCGCGCGGCCTCGTCGTAGCGTACGGTTTTCAGCTCCCGCTTGGGTGGCGTGATCAGGCCGGCCCAGACAGTTTCGATGGAGGCGACGATCATCGCGCCAACCAACACCACGGCCATTGGGCCACGCTCGGTATCGAACAGGCAGACCACGCGTTCGTTGCGGGCGAACAGCTCGGGAACGTTTTCGGCCGTGGTCTGGTTCACCGAGAACAGGCGACCAGGTACGTAGATCATTTCCTTCAATGTACCCGCCAGCGGCATATGGACGCGGTGGTAATCCTTGGGCGACAGATAGACGGTAGCGAAGTCGCCGCCCATGAAAGGTGCAGCGCGCTCGCTGTCACCACCCAGTAGCTCGGTCACGCTGTAGCTGTGGCCCTTGGCCTGGAACACGCGACCATGTTCGATCCGGCCGAGCTGGCTGACGGCGCCGTCGGCAGGGCAGAGCACCGCGCCGGGCAGGTTGTCCAGAGGGCGGGCGCCTTCTTTCAGGGCGCGGGTGAAGAACGCGTTGAAGTGTTCGAAGGCGGTCGGGTCTTCGACCTGCGCCTCGCTCATGTCGACCTGATACTGCTTGGCGAACCAGGTGATCAGGCGGTTCTTGAACCAGGGCGCCCGGCATTCTGCAGCGCAGCCGATCAGGCGCGACAGCAGGTGATGCGGGGTCAGGTACTGGCTGAGGATAAACAGGCGTTCTTTCATCTTTATTCCTTGGCAGCCCGACGTCTCTTGCCGGGCGAATGACAAGTGGACAGTCAAGTCACACTTATTGTTCGACAGGTGTATCGGGATGATTGCCCCATTCGCTCCAGGAACCGGCGTAGGCCTTGACCCGCGGATAGCCCAGGGCCTTGGCGACCAGGTAGGTGAAGCCGGAGCGGCGATGGGTCTGGCAGTGGGTGATGATTTCCTTGTCGGCGCTCAGGCCCAGCTGGTTCAGTTGCTGGCCGATATCCTCACGGATGCGCAGGGCGCGTGCGGGATCCATGCCGGCCGTCCACTCGAAATGGATGGCGCCGGGAATATGCCCGCCCCTGGCTGCCTGCACCTTCTCGCCGCGGTATTCCTCCAGCGAGCGGGCATCCCAGATGGCCAGGTCGTCGGCGCCCAGGCGCGACTTCAGGTAATCCAGGCTGGCGGTCGGCTCATCACTCAGGGACAGGGACACCGAGGTGTTTTTCTCTTCCGGGACATCCTGGCTAAGCGGGCGCTGCTCCGCCTCCCAGGCGCTGAGGCCGCCGTTGAGGAAGTGGTAACGCTGCTGTCCGATCACATCCAGCAGCCAGATGAAGCGTCCGGCCCAGCCGCCGCCCTCGTCGTCATAGACCACGTAGGTGGCATCCGGGTGATGGCCAAGCTCGCTGAACAACTGCTCCAGCGCGGCTTGGCCGGGCTGCAGGCCGGGTGCTGGCGGCTTGCCCAACTGGGTACGTTTGGCGTCGACGAAGCGGGCGCCGGGAATGTGGCCGGCCTGATAACGGGCGCTGCTGCTGAGGTCGACCAGAATCAGGCTCGGCTCTTCCAGTCGCGTAGCGAGATCCGCTGGCTCGATGACCAGCGGCAGTTCGTCGAAGGCAGTCATGCAGGCCTCGTTGGCAGAAATAAGAACGGGATTGTAGCGCAGGCAAGGCCGGGGAAAAGAGCCGTCGCTCAGCGGTTGTGTTTGCTGAACGTGTCCAGGGCGCGCTCTATGCATTGCGCGGTCTTGGCGAAGGCTTGCAGGACAGTATCGCTGATCGGTTTTCCGTGCAGGTCGGCGAACAGGATCATCACTACACGATCATTACTGGCCAGGGAGCGAATCAGCAGATGTTCACTGGGCAGCAGGGCTTTCAGGTTGCCTGGGAGCAGGGCGGAAAACTGGGCGATATTGGCCGGTGTCAGGTGCAACTGTGCCGGTGCCTGCAGCAGGCGGCGCAATACCTGGCTTTGCGCCGGGTCGAGAGTCAGGCCGTTGGTGCCAGCATCGACCCCGGCATGCTGCTGTACTTGAAGGCGGCTGTGGTTGCGGTCGGCCAGCAGCATGACCAGGCGCGACAGGCCGGTCGCCTGCAGCGCCTGGCGGGCGCAACGGGTGAGCTGTTGCACGTTGGTAAACGTCGTTGGTTGGGCAAGCAGCTGGGTGCACAGTTGGCGCCAGTCGGTGGCTTGCGGTGCCGGTTCGGGCGTCTGCAAGTGCCGCGTATCCCAGGGCCACAGCAGCGCCTCGGCGGGGTGCCAGAGGCCGGTGGTGTCCAGTTGCCGCGCACTTTGCGCGGCATTCTGGTGAATGTGCTGGTGCAGCTCCGGCAATGGCATCTGCAGGTACAGGCTGTTGAGTCGTTGCCAACGTCGGGTGTGGCTACCGCTCCAGGCGTTGTGCGCCGAGACCGCGAGTACATTGGCCAGCAGAATGCTGTTGGCCGGCTGGGTAAGCCAGCGCTGCAGCGTCGGGTCGGCGTCCAGTTCCTGCTGCTGGCGCAGCGGATCATCGTGTCGGCGTGCCAGGCGCAGTGCCTTGGCCAACAGGCGCCGGTCGTTGAGCAGCAACTGATAGCCCTTGATGATCCAGGCAGGCAGGCGCCAATGCTTGGCCAGCGCCAGGCACAATTCGAACAGGGAAATACCCAGCAGGTCGTGCTCGACCCGTGCAGGCGACTCGCCCTTGATCAGTACCCGTTGCTCCCATGCCTCGAACAGTTGCGGATGAGCCGCCAGCAATGCCCATACCGGGGAGAGGAACAGCAGGCTGCCCCAGTGGATTTCCTGCCATAGACGAGCGAGGCGTGCAGCGAACAGACCATTGGCCTGCTGTGCGGCGTGCTGGCTGATCAGCTGGATCTGCCGCAGTGGCTGGGGAATATCGGCAACAGCCCTGGCCGGTATGCGTACCAGCAGTTCTTCGGCCCGTTTGAGGCCCAGGCGATTGAGTGCGGTTTCCAGGCTTTCCGCCGCTTCACCGAGGCTGCTGTCTTTACGATTGGCTTCGCGCAGTACGCTTAGCACCAGCGCCGGGCTGTCCTGCATCAGCTCGGCGATCTCGCGCAACGAACGACGGCTATCGCCCAGCGCCTGGCGTACCTGCTGGTGATATTGGGTCGGGATGGGCAGCACCTGACCATCCAGCTGCTTGAGCCAGGCATCGAGTGTGCGCGGTAACGGTGTGCTTGCGACCATGGGGATATGCGAAAATGGCTTTTTTTAGACTTAACTGACTATAGTCTCGCGCATCTCTTCCGATAAGTAGAAGGGGTGTTTCGCACGTCTTCCCTTTCTTTTCACTTTCGTAAGTTTTTTCTATGGCCAAAATCATCGGCATCCTCGTTGTCATCGCCAGTGTGTTCGGCGGTTTCGTTCTATCTGGCGGTCAGCTAATGGCGCTGGCGCATCCTTTCGAGGTGCTGATCATCGGCGGTGCCGCGCTGGGCGCGTTCCTGCAGGCCAACCCTGGCAGCATGTTCATGACCGTCCTCAAGAAATCTCTGAAGATGTTCAAGTCGCGCTACACCCATGACTATTATCTGGAGGTGCTGCGTCTGCTCTACGAGATTCTCAACAAGGCGCGACGCGAGGGGATGATGGCCATCGAGGCCGACCTCGAGGAGCCCGCCGCCAGTCCGATCTTCAGCAAGTACCCGGCGGTACTGGGCGATGAGCGCATGGTCGCCTTCATCTGCGATTACCTGCGCATCATGTCCTCGGGCAACATGGCACCGCACGAACTGGAAGGCCTGTTCGACATGGAGCTGACCAGCCTCAAGGACGAGCTAGAACACCCGTCCCATGCCATCTCGAAGGTTGCCGACGCTCTGCCGGCCATGGGTATCGTCGCAGCGGTATTGGGTATCGTGCTCACCATGTCGATCCTCGCCGAGGCGGACAACGCGCAGATCGGCGAGAAAGTGGGTACCGCGCTGGTCGGTACATTCCTCGGCATTCTTGGCGCCTACGGTTTCTTCGGCCCGCTGGCCGCGGCGCTGGAGCACGATGCCAAGGAAGAACTGAACGTCTACGAGGCCATCAAGGCCGGCCTGGTGGCTTCGGCCTCCGGTATGCCGCCGTCGCTGGCGGTGGAGTTCTCGCGCAAGACTCTTTACCCGGCGCACCGCCCGAGCTTTAGCGAGCTTGAACAGGCCATGCGCGGGAACTAGGCACCATGGAAAACAACCAGCCAATCATCGTCAAGCGAGTCAAGAAGGTCGTTGGCGGCCACCACGGTGGTGCCTGGAAGATTGCCTTCGCCGACTTCGCCACGGCGATGATGGCCTTCTTCATGGTGATGTGGCTGATGTCGTCGGCTACGCCTGAGCAGAAGAAGCTGATCTCCGGTTACTTCAAGGATCCCGTCGGATTTTCCGAGAGCGCCAGCCCCTACGTGATTGACCTCGGTGGCTCGCCCACGCCTTCGCCGGATCGCACCCTAAACGATCAGCCGCAGGAGTCGCCTGGTGATCAGGCTGACGCCGATCCCAAGGATCCGGCCGAGCTGGATGCCGAGAAAGCTGAGGCCATGGCCGAAGAGTTGGAGCGCGAGCGCCTCGAACTGTTGCTGCAGGAACTGCAGAACAAGGTCGAGCAGGATCCGCAATTGCAGCGTTTCAAGGATCAGATTCTTTTCGAAATCACCCAGGATGGTCTGCGCATCCAGATCGTCGACGCTGAGAACCGGCCGATGTTTGCCTTGGGTAGCGCCCGGTTGCAGCCGTATTTCGAGGACATCCTGTTTGCGCTGACCGACACCATCAAGGCGGTGCCGAACAAGATCAGCATCAGCGGCCACACCGATGCCAAGCCCTTTGCCGGTGCCGGTGGTTTTGGCAACTGGGAGTTGTCGGCCAACCGCGCCAACGCCGCGCGCCGTGTGTTGATCGCCGCCGGCTATGACGATGCGCAGGTCGCGCGGGTGGTCGGCTACGCGTCCTCGGCACTCTTCGACCGTGACGACCCCTTCAATCCGGTAAACCGGCGCATCGATATCGTGGTGCTGACCAAGAAGGCCCAGCGCACCATTGAAGGCGAGCAGGGCGGTGGCGAGGTAGCGCCCGATCAGGCGCCGGACGCTCCAGCTGGCGGCACCGGCGGCGCGTCGGTTGTCGAGCCGTTATCCAGTGAGCAGGTGCGTGAGCGGTTGAATATCTTCGATGGCGGCGCGCTGCACATGGATCAGCCCGAGGAGTGATCAGGCGCGTAGCTGGCGCCCTTTCATGTTCCTACCAGTTGGTTGTTCAGTACTCCGACTCCGGCAGGCTGGCCAGAATATGCCGGTAGCTGTTCATCCGCTGCGGTTGAATGCGCCCATCCTCCAGCGCCTTGAGCAGCGCGCAGCCTGGCTCGCGGTCATGCTTGCAGTCACGGAAACGGCAATGCCCGAGCAACTCGGCGAATTCTATGAAGCCCGCCTCCACGTCGTCACGGCTGACATGCACCAGGCCGAATTCACGGATACCCGGTGAGTCGATCAGCTGGCCGCCGCCGGGGAAATGGAACAGCCGCGCCGTGGTGGTGGTGTGCGTGCCCTTGCCGGTCAGTTCGGACAACGGGCCAACCCGGGTGTCGACGCCCGGTAGCAGGCTGTTGACCAGCGAGGATTTGCCCACGCCGGACTGGCCGACGAATACGCTGATATTGCCGTCGAGTTGCTGCTTGAGCTGTTCCATGCCATCGCCCTCCAGGGCGGACACTTCCAGCAGCGGGTAGCCCAGCTGGCGATACACGCCGAGCAGGGCATTCAGCGCTGTTTCGTTCTGCACATCGATCAGGTCGGCCTTGTTGAGCAGCAGCAGCGGACGGATACCGGCATGTTCGGCAGCGACCAGGTAGCGGTCGATCAGGTTGGCGTGAGGTTCGGGCAGTGGCGCAAAGACGATGACGATCAGATCGACGTTGGCGGCCACCGGCTTCAGTTGGCCACGGGTGTCCGGTCGGCACAGTTCGGTATCGCGTGGCAGTTGCGCGACGATCACGCCAATGCCCTGATTGCCAGGGCGCCACACTACGCGGTCACCGGTGACCAGTGTCGGCAGGTTGGCGCGCAGATGGCAGCGAAATACCTGTCCCGACAGCTCGCCGTCCGTGGCCTCGACTTCCACCTGTACGCCGAAGTGAGCGATCACCAGGCCGGTCTGCTCCGGGCCCAGGTCGCCGCCTTCCAAGGTCTCCACCACGCGCGATTCGCGTTTGGCCGCGCGTGCGGCGCGTTCACCCTGGATCTTTTCGATGCGCCAGTTTTGCCGGCGGTTGAGTTGGCGTTTGGCCATGGGGCTTCCGAGTTTGTGATGCGCTGAAAATGGCTGCGAGTCTAGCATGCCCGCAGCAGCGGCAATTTCCTGTTCCCCGCGCTAGACTGGCCGTCCGTCTCCCTATGAGCCTCCTGGGCATGGCTGTTTTTCATCGCGCGCTGTGCCGTCTGGGTGAGCGCTACCCGGCGTTGCTGGCCTTGCTGATCCAGCTGGTTGTCACTTTGTGCATGGGGCTGGCGATCATTGCTGCGGCCCATCTGTCCAGTTGGCGGCCCAGCCCGCTGGTGGCCGGCCTGCTGCACGGTTTGTTGGCAGCAAGCCTGGCGCGCTGGTTGGGGTTGTCGCGCTGGTGGTGGTGGCTGAACCTCGCGTTCGTGCCGTGCCTGCTGTTGGCCAGTGGCGCACCGCTGCCGTCCTGGTTGTTCCTGGTTGGTTTCGTACTGCTACTACTGCTCAACTGGAACAGTTTTGCTGAACGGGTACCGCTGTACCTTACCGGCGCCGGCAGCCGACGCGAGCTGGCGCGGTTGCTCGAGGAGCGTGGCGAGCATTTCGCTTTCGTCGACCTCGGCTGTGGCCCGGCGGGCACTCTACTGTGGCTGGCGCGGCGTTTTCCCCAGGCACAGTTCACCGGGGTAGAGACCGCGCCGTTGTCTTATGCCATCGCGCGCCTGCGCAGTATCGGTCAGCGCAATTGCCGGATCCGTTACGAGAACCTCTGGCGCAGCGATCTCGCAGTGGTTGATGTCGCCTACTGCTTTTTGTCGCCTGCGCCCATGTCCGCGCTGTGGGGCAAGGCCCGTGCCGAGCTGCCAGCAGGCGCCTGGCTTATCAGTAATACCTTCGAGATTCCTGGCGTGGCGGCGCAGCGGGTGGTCGAGCTGAAAGACTGGCGCGATTCGCGCCTGCTGCTTTGGGAGATCGGCTCACAGGCCATTGAAAAACTACCTGCGTTGCCATCGCGGCGTTAAAAACAGGCTCAAAATGCTCATTTACAACGCGTAAACTCCGCTTTTTCGCCTGTTTTTGCCTTGCGCTGGCTGCCTCGTCTACGTTTTTCAATGGCCTGCTAGAATGGCGGTTCTACAGAGGAGCGCAGCATGCAGAATCCACAGAACCTGATCTGGATCGACCTGGAGATGACCGGGCTTGACCCCGAGACGGACGTCATCATCGAAATGGCCACCATCGTTACCGACACCGAGCTCAACGTGCTGGCCGAAGGTCCGGTGATCGCCGTGCACCAGAGCGACGAGCGTCTGGCGGCCATGGACGAGTGGAACACGCGCACCCACGGCGAAAGTGGTCTGACCCAGCGCGTGCGCGCGAGCCGTATCAGCCAGGCTGAAGCTGAAGCGCAGACCATCGCGTTTCTGGAAAAATGGGTGCCGAAGGGCAAGTCGCCGATCTGCGGCAACAGCATCGGCCAGGATCGACGCTTCCTCTACAAGTACATGCCGGCGCTGGAAGCCTACTTCCACTATCGCTATCTGGATGTTTCGACCCTGAAGATCCTCGCCGAGCGCTGGGCACCCGAGATCAAGGATGGCTTCCTGAAGAAGGGCAGCCACCTGGCGCTGGACGACATCCGCGAGTCGATTGCCGAGCTCAAGTACTATCGCCAGCACCTGCTCAAGGTCTGAGGGCCGCAGCGTCAAGCTGCAAGCCACAAGCTTCAAGCATCAGTTGCAGTGGCTAGCCCGTAGCCTGGGTTAGCCGAAGGCGTAACCCGGGGATTCCGGGGCTGGTAACGTCCTGGGTATCGCTGCGCTCAACCCAGGCTAAGGGAGAGTGGTGCTAGGCGCGCCTCGCATGTTGTTCCAGCGCCCATTGCACGTGCTCGCGCACCAGCTCCGATGGGTGCTCACGACGGGCTTCCAGCGCCTCCAGCACCGGAATGCTCGAGGGTGCGTTGCCCAGGCCGACGGCCAGGTTGCGCAACCAGCGCTCGTAACCGGCGCGGCGCAGCGGTGACCCCTCGGTACGGCTGAGAAATTCTTCCTCGCTCCAGCGAAACAGCTCGGCCAGCTCGGCGTTGTCCAGGCTGTGCCGTGGCTGGAAGTCACTCTGCTCGGTGGCTTTGGCGAAGCGATTCCACGGGCAGACCATCTGGCAGTCGTCACAGCCGAACACGCGATTGCCGATGGGCGCGCGCAGTTCCTCGGGAATCGGGCCTTTCAGCTCGATGGTCAGGTAGGAAATGCAGCGCCGCGCATCGAGCACGTAAGGGCCGACGAAAGCGGCCGTCGGGCAGACATCCAGACAGGCGCTGCAGCGGCCGCAATGTTCGCTGGCGTGGGGCGCGTCCTCGGGCAGCGGTATATCGACGAACAGCTCACCGAGGAAGAAGTAACTGCCGGCCTTGCGGTTGAGCACCAGTGTGTTCTTGCCGATCCAGCCCAGGCCCGATTGTTCGGCGATGGCCTTTTCCAGCACCGGCGCGCTGTCGACGAAGGCTCGGTAGCCGAATGGCCCGATGGCCTGCTGAATGCGCTCGGCCAATTGTTGCAGGCGTTTGCGGATCAGCTTGTGGTAGTCGCGGCCCAGGGCGTAACGCGACACATAGGCCTTTTCCGGCTCCTGCAGGCGCTGCGCCATCTGTGTGTCGCCAGGCAGGTAATCCATGCGCAGCGAGACCACTCGCAGGGTGCCGGGCACCAGTTCGTCCGGATGTGAACGTTTGCGGCCATGCGCGGCCATATAGTCCATCTCGCCCTGATAGCCGGCATCCAGCCAGCGCTGCAGGTGCGCCTCGTGTTCGCCCAGCTCCAGGCCGCTGATGCCAACCTGCTGGAAGCCCAGTTCGCGCCCCCAGTCCTTTATGGACTGGGCGAGGCTGGTGAGGTCGAGGGTGGCGTCAGTCATGCGAGGCGGGAATCTGGGATAGTCGACGTATAATTCTGCCAGACATCGGAGCACAGGCATGCGGCATTCATCAGATGATCTTCCCATCGCGCTTTACAGCGCCGCCCAGGTGCGTGGGCTGGACGCCCGGCTGATCGCCGCTGGCACGCCAGGTTTCGTGCTGATGCAGCGCGCCGCACACGCCATCTGGCGCGCCTTGCGCCGCAACTGGCCTGACGCAGGCGCGATCACCGTGCTGGCCGGGCACGGTAATAATGCCGGCGATGGTTACCTGGTGGCTGCACTGGCACTCCGTGCCGGGTGGCAGGTTAGGCTATTGGCGGTAGCCGAGCCGCAGCGCCTGCAGGGCGACGCCGCCCTGGCGCGCGATGAGGCCCTGGCCGCCGGAGTCGAAGTTCTGGTCTGGGAGAAAGGGCTCGAGCCGCAAGGCGTGCTGGTCGATGCGTTGCTCGGTACTGGTCTGGCGGGCGCCGTGCGTGAGCCCTATGCCGACGCGATTCGCTGGATCAATGGCAGTGACTACCCCGTGCTGGCGGTGGATATTCCCTCGGGCATCTGCGCCGATACCGGGCAGGTGCTGGGCGTGGCGGTAAAGGCCCGGCTCACCGTGACCCTGATTGGCTTGAAGATCGGCCTGTTCGTCGGCCAGGCGCTCGATCATGTCGGCCGTCTGACGTTCGACGACTTGCAGGCCGACGCGGCGACCGTCGCCGATCAGCAATCCGTTGCGCAGCGTCTGGCAGGCCATGTTCTGCCGCGGGTGCCCGCTCGACAACCGACCACCCACAAGGGCCGGCTTGGTCATGTGCTGGTGGTGGGTGGCGATCATGGCACTGGCGGTGCCGCGCTGCTGTCAGCGCAGAGCGCGCTGCGTGGCGGTGCCGGCATGGTGTCGTTGGCGACTCGCGCCGAGCATATCGGCGCTGCACAGACCCGACTGCCGGAGGTGATGAGCCTGGCGGTCGCCTCGGCCAATCAATTGCATGATATTGGTAGCAAAATCACGGTGTGGGTGGTTGGGCCGGGCCTCGGCCAGAATGCCTGGGCTCGCAGCCTGTTGTCGGCCGCATCGGCGTCGTCCGCCGCCCAGGTATGGGACGCCGATGCCCTCAATCTGCTCGCCGCGGGTGTCGTGAGCATCGAGCCGGGTAACGTGATCACTCCGCATCCCGGCGAGGCGGCGCGCCTGCTGGGCATCTCGACCCAGGCGTTGCAGGCCGATCGCCCGGCCGCGGCCAGGGCGCTGGCCCAACGCTACCGAGTGATTTGTGTGCTGAAAGGTGCTGGTACGCTGATCGCCGACCCGGCTGGCCACCTGCTGGTCTGTGATCGTGGTGACCCGGTGATGGCCGGCGCCGGCCTGGGGGATGTGCTGGCCGGGCTGATCGGTGCGCTGATCGCCCAGGGCTGTACCCCATGGGAGGCCGCCAGCCTGGGTGTCTGGCTGCATGCCGGAGCAGGTGAGTACCTGGCAGGTAAAGGAAATGGTCTGGCGGCGAGCGATCTGTGCGACGCTATCCGCCATTTGTTGCAGGAGCGAGCCGCTTGTCCGAAATAGAACTGTTCGCCGCCGATGAGGACGCCATGCTGGCGCTCGGTGCGCGTATCGCCAACGTCACTAAAGGGCGCGGGGTGATTTACCTCGAAGGCGACCTGGGTGCGGGCAAAACCACGCTTTCACGCGGCATGCTGCAAGGATTGGGGCACAAGGGCGCGGTCAAGAGCCCGACGTTCACCCTGGTGGAACCCTACGAAATCGGCTCGATTCGCGCCTTTCATTTCGACCTCTATCGGCTGGTCGATCCGGAGGAGCTGGAGTTTCTGGGGATTCGCGATTACTTCGAGGGCGATGCCTTGTGCCTGATCGAGTGGCCGCAGCGCGGTACCGGCGTTTTGCCAAAGGCCGACCTGGACATTACCATTACCCCGCGAGCGGGTGGCCGTTCGCTGCTACTTCGCAGTCATGGTGCGAAGGGTGATAGCTGGTGTGCCGTGTTGGCTGCCGGGGCATGAACAAGAAAGTGGGGGCGGGTATGCGCATAGGCGCGCGATTGATCGCGGTCGGACTGATGTTGGCGGTCATGGCAGCCGACGTGTGGGCCGCATCGGATGTGCGCAGCGTTCGCCTCTGGCGCGCGCCGGACAACACGCGCCTGGTCTTCGACCTCTCCGGGCCGGTGCAGCACAGTGTGTTCACCCTGTCTGCCCCGGATCGCATCGTCATCGATATCAGCGGCGCCAAACTGGTGACCCCGCTGGATCAACTCGCGTTGAGCAATACGCCGATCACCGCGTTGCGTTCGGCGCAGCGCAGCGCCGACGACTTGCGCGTGGTCATCGATCTGTCGTCTCAGGTCACGCCGAAGAGTTTCACCCTGGCACCGAATCAGCAGTACGGTCATCGCCTGGTAGTCGATCTGTTCGATCAGGCTGCGGACGCCGCGCCAAGCCTGCCTTCGACGACAACGGCCAGCGCACCACCGGTGCCGGTCACGCCGACCCAGGCGCCGCCCAGGCTGGCACCCGTGCCAGGCGGCAAGCGCGACATCGTGATTGCCATCGATGCCGGTCACGGCGGCGAGGATCCGGGCGCCCTCGGCCCAACCAAGGGGCAATTCGAGAAGCACGTGACCCTGGCCATCGCCAAGGAGCTGCAACGGCAGATCAACGCCGAGAAAGGCTTCCGTGGTGAGCTGGTGCGTACCGGCGACTATTTCATCCCGCTGCGCAAACGCACCGAGATCGCTCGCAAGAAGGGCGCCGACCTGTTCGTTTCCATCCATGCCGATGCCGCCCCCCGCGCTGCGGCGTTCGGTGCTTCGGTGTATGCCTTGTCGGATCGTGGTGCGACTTCGGAGACCGCACGTTGGCTGGCCGATACCGAGAACCAGTCCGACCTGATCGGTGGTGCTGGCAACGTCAGCCTCGAAGACAAGGATCGGATGCTTGCCGGCGTGCTGCTCGATCTGTCGATGACGGCATCGCTGTCATCCAGCCTGAACGTCGGCCAGAAAGTGCTGGGGCAGATGGGGCAGATCACTCCGCTGCACAAGCGCCGTGTCGAACAGGCCGGCTTTATGGTGCTGAAGTCCCCGGATATTCCGTCGATCCTGGTGGAAACCGGGTTCATTTCCAACCCGACCGAAGCGCGCAAGCTGTTTAGTGCGGCTCATCAGCGCACGCTGTCGCGCTCGATCGTCACAGGCGTCAAGCAATTCTTCGAGCAGAATCCGCCGCCAGGTACTTACATTGCCTGGCTGCGTGACAATGGCAAGATCGTTCAGGGGCCTCGCGAGCACGTGGTCAGCTCGGGTGAGAGCCTGGCGCTGATCGCCCAGCGTTACCAGATCAGCCTGGCGACGCTGCGTTCCGCCAATTCGCTGAAAACCGATGTGATCAAGGTCGGCCAGACGCTGCACATCCCCGCGACCTCGCTGGCAGGCCAGCCATGACCGAAGTGATGCGCATCCAGCTGCTGAGTCCGCGGCTGGCGAACCAGATTGCCGCGGGTGAGGTGGTCGAACGGCCGGCTTCGGTCATCAAGGAGCTGCTGGAAAACAGCCTGGATTCCGGCGCCAAACGTATCGAGGTGGATGTCGAGCAAGGCGGTGTGAAGCTGCTGCGCGTTCGCGACGATGGCCGCGGCATCGCGGCGGACGACCTGCCCCTGGCCCTGGCCCGTCACGCCACCAGCAAGATCCGCGAGCTGGAGGATCTCGAACAGGTCATGAGCATGGGCTTTCGTGGGGAGGCCCTGGCGTCGATCAGTTCGGTGGCTCGCCTGACCCTCACGTCGCGTACCGCCGATGCCGATCAGGCCTGGCAGGTGGAGACCGAAGGTCGTGACATGCAGCCGCGTGTTCAGCCGGCCGCGCATCCGGTCGGTACCTCGGTGGAAGTGCGCGACCTGTTCTTCAACACGCCGGCCCGCCGCAAGTTCCTGAAGGCCGAGAAGACCGAATTCGATCATCTGCAGGAAGTGATCAAACGCCTGGCGCTGGCCCGTTTCGACGTGGCCTTTCACCTGCGCCACAACGGCAAGAGCGTGCTCTCGCTGCATGAGGCCAACGATGACATCAGTCGTGCTCGACGGGTCGCGGCGGTCTGTAGCTCGGGTTTCCTGGAGCAGGCGCTGCCCATCGATATCGAGCGCAATGGCTTGCATCTGTGGGGCTGGGTCGGTTTGCCGACGTTTTCCCGTAGCCAGGCGGATCTGCAATATTTCTACGTCAACGGCCGCATGGTGCGCGACAAACTGGTCGCCCATGCGGTACGCCAGGCCTATCGCGACGTGCTGTTCAACGGCCGTCACCCGACCTTCGTGCTGTTTCTGGAAATCGACCCGACTGCGGTGGATGTGAACGTGCATCCGACCAAGCACGAAGTACGTTTCCGCGAAGGCCGTACGGTTCATGATTTCCTCTACGGCACCTTGCACCGGGCTTTGGGTGAAGTGCGGCCGGAAGATCAGCTGGCGACGCCGGCTGCTGTCGAAACCATGCTGCGACCCACTGGCCAGGCCGCGGGCGAGTTTGGCCCGCAGGGCGAAATGGGCTTGGCGGCCAGCGTGCTGGAGCGGCCTGTCGAGTCCGTTTGGCGCTCGCCGGGCTCCGGTTACCAGGGGCAGCGCAGCGAGTCGTCGTTGCCAGCGGCGGAAGCTCAGGGCATCTATCGGGAGTTCTTTGCGCCAATGCCTGCGGGCAGTGCCCCGGCCTCGTTGCCGGAAGCACAGGGCGATATTCCGCCTCTGGGCTACGCCATCGCTCAGCTCAAGGGCATCTACATCCTCGCCGAAAGCGCCCATGGCCTCGTCGTCGTGGACATGCATGCGGCCCATGAGCGCATCACTTACGAGCGTCTCAAGGTGGCCATGGCCAGTGAGGGGCTGCGCGGCCAGCCATTGCTGGTGCCCGAATCCATCGCCGTGAGCCAACGCGAAGCGGATTGTGCCGAGGAGCATGGGCTGTGGTTCCAGAAACTGGGCTTCGAACTGCAGAGGCTCGGCCCGGAAACCCTGGCGATCCGGCAGATTCCGGCGTTGCTCAAGCAGGCCGAGGCGACGCGCCTGGTCGGTGATGTGCTTTCCGATCTGCTCGAATATGGCACCAGCGATCGCATTCAGGCTCATCTCAATGAGCTGCTTGGCACCATGGCCTGCCATGGTGCGGTGCGCGCCAATCGCCGCCTCACGCTGCCGGAGATGAATGGCCTGCTGCGCGACATGGAGCAGACCGAACGCAGCGGCCAGTGCAACCACGGTCGACCGACCTGGACGCAAATGAGCATGGATCAATTGGACAAATTGTTCATGCGCGGCCAGTAACGAGTGGGCCGCGCTTGCGAGTGGCGGCCCATACCCTGAAAATGGGCGGCCGTTTATCCGAGCCTTGCCGATGTCCTCCCTTCCTCCCGCCATCTTTCTGATGGGGCCGACCGCAGCCGGCAAGACCGATCTGGCGCTGGCGCTGGCTCGTGTTCTGCCGTGCGAACTGGTCAGTGTGGACTCCGCGCTGGTCTATCGGGGCATGGATATCGGCACGGCCAAGCCGGACAAGGCCACTCTGGACGCGTTTCCCCATCATCTGGTGGATATCCGCGACCCCGCTGAAGCCTATTCGGCCGCCGAGTTTCGCCGCGATGCCCTGAACGTCATGGCCGATATCACCGCCCGTGGACGTATTCCGCTGCTGGTGGGCGGTACCATGCTCTACTTCAAGGCCTTGCTCGATGGCCTGGCCGATATGCCGGGAGCCGATGCCGAGGTGCGGGCCGAGCTCGAGGCGCGCGGACAGCGCGAGGGTTGGGGCGTGTTGCATGAGGAGCTGCATGCGGTGGATCCGCAGTCGGCGGCACGCATTCACCGCAATGATCCTCAGCGGCTGGTGCGGGCTCTGGAGGTATTCCGGGTCAGCGGCATGACCATGACCGAATTGCGCCTGCGGCAGAGTGAAGTCGGCTCGGAAGAGGGCCGTTTCCCCTATACTGTGGCGCAATTGGCGATAGCGCCTGCCCAGCGGCAAATTCTCCACGAACGAATCGCGCAACGATTTGATCTGATGCTGGAACAGGGCTTCGTTGCCGAGGTCGAACGCCTGCATCGAAGAGGTGACCTGCACGCGGAATTGCCGTCTATAAGGGCAGTGGGCTACCGGCAGGTATGGGAACATCTGGAGGGGCGTCTGAGTACGTCGTTGATGCGTGAGCGGGGTATCATCGCCACTCGTCAGCTGGCCAAACGACAGTTCACCTGGTTGCGTAGTTGGGAAAATGTGCACTGGCTGAACAGTCTCGATTGCGACAATCTGCCGCGTGCCTTGAAATACTTGGCGGCGGTCTCCATATTGACCTGAGATCTTGCCGCGGGCCGTCTATCCTTGGGGGAAGGCGTGCCAAAGCCGTTTGCTGGTTAACCAAAATCGTTCAAAAACTATTCTATTATCGATCCATTAAGGAGTGCGGCACATGTCAAAAGGGCATTCGCTACAAGACCCTTACCTCAACACTTTGCGTAAGGAACGCGTCCCGGTTTCCATCTATCTGGTCAACGGTATCAAACTGCAGGGCCAGATCGAGTCCTTCGATCAGTTCGTCATCCTGTTGAAGAACACCGTCAGCCAGATGGTTTACAAGCACGCTATTTCCACTGTGGTACCGAGCCGCCCGGTTCGTCTGCCAAGTGCTTCCGAGTCCGAACAGGCTGAGTCCGAGCCTGGCAACGCTTAACCCAGGGGGCTGCATTGTTCTTCGAGCGCCATGAAGGGGGTGAACGGGCCATCCTGGTTCATCTGGATAGCCAAAACACCGAGGCGAGCGAGGATCCCCAGGAGTTTCAAGAGCTGGCTCTTTCCGCTGGTGCCGATGCAGTGGCTTTTTTCAGTGTGCCGAACAGTCGGCCCACTGCGAAATTCCTCATCGGTAGCGGCAAGGTGGAAGAGTTGCGTGATCAGGTCAAGGCCCACGAAGCCGACCTGGTCATTTTCAATCACGTCCTTACGCCCAGTCAGGAACGTAACCTCGAGCGTGTGTTCGAGTGCCGTGTTCTGGATCGTACGGGGCTGATTCTCGATATCTTCGCCCAGCGCGCACGTACTCACGAAGGCAAGCTGCAGGTCGAGCTGGCTCAGCTCGACCACATGAGCACGCGTCTGGTGCGTGGTTGGACTCACCTTGAGCGGCAGAAAGGCGGTATCGGTCTGCGCGGCCCGGGTGAAACCCAGCTGGAAACCGACCGGCGCCTGCTACGCGTGCGCATTCGCCAGATCAAACAGAGACTGGAGAAGGTACGCAGCCAGCGCGAACAGGCACGCCGTGGGCGCAGACGTGCGGACATTCCCTCCGTATCCCTGGTCGGCTATACCAACGCTGGCAAGTCCACGCTGTTCAATGCGCTGACCGAGTCGGACGTGTACGCTGCCGACCAACTGTTCGCCACCCTGGATCCAACCCTGCGTCGTTTGCAGCTCGACGATCTTGGGCCGGTGGTGCTGGCTGATACCGTAGGTTTCATTCGTCATCTGCCGCACAAGCTGGTTGAAGCCT
The DNA here is from genome assembly GCF_004327285.1 of Phytopseudomonas daroniae. Taxonomy (GTDB): domain Bacteria; phylum Pseudomonadota; class Gammaproteobacteria; order Pseudomonadales; family Pseudomonadaceae; genus Aquipseudomonas; species Aquipseudomonas daroniae. Next base: position 113,917 of record NZ_QJUI01000001.1, on the reverse strand, counting down.
TCCGCGCCACGCTCGATAGAGTCGAGCAATTCCGATCTGCTGCTGCACGTGATCGATGCTCACGAGCCCGAGCGTACGGCGCAGATCGAACAGGTGCTGGCGGTTCTGGGGGAAATCGGCGCGCAGGATCTGCCGGTGCTCGAGGTTTACAACAAGCTCGATCTGCTGGAAGGTGTCGAGCCGCAGATTCAGCGTAATGCCGACGGTCGGCCAGAGCGGGTTTGGTTGTCTGCCCGTGATGGGCGTGGTTTGCCGTTGCTCAGGCAGGCCGTAGCCGAACTGCTGGGCGATGATCTGTTCGTTGCTACCTTGCAGTTGCCGCAGCAGCTGGCCCGGTTGCGGGCGCAGTTCTTCGAGTTGGGTGCGGTGCAGCAAGAGTCTTACGCCGATGACGGCAGCAGTCTTTTGCAGGTGCGCATTCCACGAGTCGAATTGAACCGATTGGTCAGCCGAGAAGGTCTGCAACCGCTAGAATTCATCGAGCAACACACTTTGCAATAAAGCCTGCAGCGGTGATTTTGCCGCTGGAAGCGGGCATTCTGTAGCATTGGTGGGCGCGCCGTTGGCGCGTCTTTGCTTTATCAGTATGGAGAGCGCTATGGCTTGGAATGAGCCGGGTGGCAATTCGAACAATCAGGATCCCTGGGGTGGCGGCGGCCGTCGTGGTAACGGCGGCGGTGGCGGCGGTGACCGCAAGGGACCACCGGATCTCGACGAAGCCTTCCGCAAGCTGCAGGACAGCCTCAATGGTTTGTTCGGTGGCGGCAAGAAACGCGGCAGTGACAACAATGGTTCCAGAGGCAAGGGGGGCGGTTTCGGCCTGCTGTTCGTTGCGCTGGCCGTAGTGGGCGCCTTTTGGCTGTACAACGCTATCTATGTGGTCGATGAGCAGGAACAGGCCGTCGTGCTGCGTTTCGGTAAATACCACGAGACGGTCGGTCCGGGTCTGAACATCTATTTCCCGCCGATCGATCGCAAGTTCCAGGAAAACGTCACCCGTGAGCGTGCTTACAGCAAGCAAGGGCAGATGTTGACCGAAGACGAAAACATCATCGAAGTACCGCTGACGGTGCAGTACAAGATCAGCAACCTGCAGGACTTCGTACTCAACGTCGACATGCCGGAAACCAGCCTGCAGCACGCGACCGACAGTGCCGTGCGCCACGTGGTGGGTTCCACCGAGATGGATCAGGTGCTGACCGAAGGCCGTGAGCAGATGGCTGGTGATGTGCGCGAGCGTCTGCAGCGTTTCCTCGACACTTATCGCACCGGTATCACCGTGACTCAGGTGAACCTGCAGAGTGCCGCGGCGCCGCGTGAAGTGCAGGAAGCTTTCGATGACGTGATTCGTGCCCGTGAAGACGAGCAGCGCGAGAAGAACCAGGCAGAAACCTATGCCAATGGCGTGGTGCCGGAAGCCCGTGGTCAGGCTCAGCGCCTGATCGAGGATGCCAGTGGTTACCGCGATGAAGTGATCTCCCGCGCCCAGGGTGAGGCGGATCGTTTCACTGCGCTGGTGGCCGAGTACCGCAAGGCGCCCGAGGTGACGCGTGAGCGTCTGTATCTGGATACCATGCAGCAGATGATGAGCAACACCAGCAAGGTGCTGGTGACTGGCGACAAGGGGCAGAACAACCTGCTTTACCTGCCGCTGGACAAGATGATCGATAGCCGTGGTGGCAGCAGCTCGTCCAGTAGCGTTTCTGGCGCTGGCGCGGCTGATCTCGGCGCGCGCGTAGGTAACAATCTGGGGCAGGCCGACCTGCGCACAAGGGAGAGCCGTTGATGAGCAATAAATCACTGGTGACCCTGATCGTAGGGGTGGTGCTGGCGCTGATCGCCTGGAGCAGCTTCTATATCGTGGCGCAAACCGAGCGTGCAGTGCTGCTGCAGTTCGGTCGGATTGTCGAGCCGGACGTGCAGCCTGGTCTGCACATGAAGATTCCGTACGTCAACCAGGTGCGCAAGTTCGATGCCCGTTTGCTGACGCTCGATACCGTCAACTCGCGCTTTCTGACGCTTGAGAAGAAAGCGCTGATGGTCGATGCCTACGCCAAATGGCGTGTGCTGGATGCCGAGCGTTACTACACCGCGACGTCGGGTATGAAGCAGATCGCCGATGAGCGCCTGTCGCGTCGTCTCGAGGCATCGCTGCGTGACCAGTTCGGTAAACGCACCTTGCACGAGTCGGTATCCGGCGAACGTGATGCGCTGATGGCTGACGTGACGGCATCGCTCAATCGTGCGGCGCAGCGTGAGCTGGGCATCGAAGTGGTGGACGTTCGCGTCAAGGCCATCGACCTGCCCAAGGAAGTCAACCGCAGCGTATTCGATCGTATGAGTTCGGAGCGTGAGCGCGAGGCTCGTGAGCATCGCGCCAAGGGTAAGGAGCTGGCAGAAGGTATTCGCGCAGACGCCGATCGTCAGCAGCGTGTACTGCTCGCTGAAGCCTATCGGCAGGCCGAGGAGCTGCGTGGTGAGGGTGATGCCCAAGCCGCTGCTATCTACTCCAGGGCCTACGGTCAGGATCAGGAGTTCTACTCCTTCTATCGCAGCCTGAACGCCTATCGCGAGAGCTTCTCCGACAAGCGTGACGTGCTGGTGCTGGATCCGAGCAGCGACTTCTTCCGTTACCTGGAAAAATCGCGACCCTGACAAGGCGGCCGCGGGCCACAGGCAACAGGCGACAAACAGGGCGGGTGACCGCTTGTAGCCTGAAGCTTGTGGCCTGTGGCCTCAGCCGTGGTATGATGCAGCAGCCGGGAAAATCCCGGCTTTTTTGCGCCTGTGGGAATCATGCGGCACGAACTGAGCGTTACGTTCTGTCTTTCAAGGTTCATGACCTTGCCTCTTTCCGCGCCCCTGGCGTGGGGGCTTCGTGCAATCAATTCACTGATCGTCTCGATGCCCGTTCCTGGAGCTGACCGGCCTGTTGCCGGGTTCGGCTTTCCATCCGCTTCACTGAAGGCTTGTGCCGCCCGAATCAAGAGGGAAATGGCGAAATGGCAACGGTAGACCGCTGGCTGCTGCCAGATGGGATCGAGGAAGTATTGCCTCCGGAGGCGGCGCGCATCGAAGTCGCGCGTCGTCAGGTGCTGGATCTGTTCCAGCGCTGGGGCTATGAATTCGTGGTAACCCCCCATATCGAGTACCTGGAGTCGCTGCTGACCGGTGCTGGCCAGGATCTGGATCTGCGCACCTTCAAGGTGACCGATCCACTGTCCGGCCGGCAGATGGGCTTTCGCGCCGACATCACCCCGCAAGTGGCACGCATCGATGCGCATACGCTGCGTCGTGAAGGCCCGAGCAGGCTGTGTTATGCCGGCAGCGTGCTGCATGCGCAGCCGCGTGCGCTGACCACTTCGCGTAGTCCGATTCAGCTTGGCGCCGAGTTGTATGGCGACGCCAGCCCGGCCAGCGATGTCGAAGTGATCAGCCTGCTGGTCGATACGCTGGAGCTGGCCGAGGTGCCGGATGTGCACATGGATCTTGGTCATGTCGGTATCTACCGTGGCCTGGCGCGTGCCGCCGAGCTGTCTGGCGAGGTCGAGCAGCAGCTGTTCGATGCGCTGCAGCGCAAGGCCATGGACGAGATCGATGCGCTGACCGAGGCCCTGCCCGACGCGCTGCGCCGCATGCTGCGTTCGCTTGGCGAGTTGTGTGGCGGTCGTGAAGTGCTGGATCTGGCTCAGGCTTGTCTGGTCGAGGCGCCGGATGACGTGCATGAAGCCCTGGATGACCTGTTGGCCATCGCCGATGCGCTGAGCGTGCGTTATCCGGAGCTGCCGCTGTACTTCGATCTCGGTGAGCTGCGTGGTTATCACTACCACACCGGCGTGGTGTTCGCAGCGTTCGTACCGGCCGTCGGTCAGGCGATTGCCCAGGGCGGCCGCTATGACGACATCGGTGCCGATTTTGGGCGGGCGCGTCCGGCCACTGGTTTTTCCACTGATCTGAAAACCCTGGTGAGTCTCGGCCGTATGCCGCTCGGCGAAGAGCCGGCAGGCATCTGGGCGCCGGACAGCCATGACGTTTACCTGTGGCAGGCGGTTCGCCGTCTGCGTGCCGAAGGTGAGCGAGTGGTGCAGGCATTGCCGGGACAGGCGCTGGCCGAGGCTGCAGACGCTCGCTGTGATCGCCAGTTGTTATTGCGTGACGGTCGCTGGCAAGTGCTGGCGCTGGACTGAGCGACCGCTGTGGTCGTCTATTCTGAATTACTTTCGCCGGCCGTGACCGGCTCAAGCTTGCGCGAAGAGGACAAGTGTTATGGGTAAGAATGTCGTCGTCCTGGGCACCCAGTGGGGTGATGAGGGCAAAGGCAAGATCGTCGATCTGTTGACCGAGCATGCTGCCGCCGTAGTGCGTTACCAGGGCGGCCACAATGCTGGTCACACCCTGGTGATCGACGGTGAGAAGACCGTGCTGCACCTGATCCCGTCGGGCGTGCTGCGTGAAGGCGTGCAATGCCTGATCGGCAACGGCGTGGTGGTTGCGCCCGATGCGCTGCTGCGCGAGATCAACAAGCTGGAAGAAAAAGGCGTGCCGGTGCGCGAGCGTCTGCGTATCAGCCCGTCCTGCCCGCTGATCCTGTCCTATCACGTCGCTCTGGATCAGGCGCGCGAGAAAGCCCGTGGCGAACTGAAGATCGGTACTACCGGTCGTGGCATCGGCCCGGCCTACGAAGACAAGGTCGCACGTCGTGGCCTGCGTATCGGTGATCTGTTCCACCGCGAGCGTTTCGCCGCCAAGCTGGGCGAGCTGCTGGACTACCACAACTTCCAGCTGGTGAATTACTACAAAGAGCCGGCCATCGACTTCCAGACCACTCTCGACGAGTGCATGGAATACGCCGAACTGCTCAAGCCGATGATGCTCGACGTCACCGCCGAGCTGCACAACCTGCGTCGCGCCGGCAAGGACATCATGTTCGAAGGCGCCCAGGGTTCGCTGCTGGACATCGACCACGGTACCTACCCGTACGTCACCAGTTCGAACACCACTGCGGGCGGCATCGCTACCGGTTCTGGCGTTGGCCCGATGTACCTGGATTACATTCTGGGTATCACCAAGGCCTACACCACCCGCGTCGGCTCGGGTCCGTTCCCGACCGAGCTGTTCGATGATATCGGTGTCTTTCTGGCCAAGCGTGGTCACGAGTTCGGTGCCACCACTGGCCGCGCCCGTCGTTGCGGCTGGTTCGATGCCGTGATCCTGCGTCGCGCCATCGACGTCAACAGCATCTCGGGCCTGTGCCTGACCAAGCTGGACGTGCTCGACGGTCTGGAAACCATCCGCATCTGCGTGGGTTACAAGAACGAGAACGGCGCGGTCATCGATGCACCGACCGATGCCGACAGCTACATCGGCCTCGAGCCGGTCTACGAAGAGATGCCGGGCTGGAGCGAGTCGACCCTGGGTGCCAAGACTCTGGAAGAGTTGCCAGCCAACGCTCGTGCCTATATCAAGCGTGTGGAAGAGCTGGTCGGTGCGCCGATCGATATCATCTCCACCGGGCCGGATCGCAACGAGACCATCGTACTGCGTCATCCTTTTGCCTGAGCAATGGCGGCTCCCCATGGAGCCGTGAGTGGGTAACGAAAACGGGTCGCCTTTGTGCGGCCCGTTTTCATTTGACGGGCACTCTTGCTCGGGCGCAATCTGGCAATATGCCGTCATTCGGCACGCGCCTTGCTTTGTCTTGATCCTACCTTGAAGTTGCCGCTTCCCTGGCGGTCGGAGGATTTGCCCGTGGTTGCTGTTCTGTCGCTATTTCGTAGTCGTCTGTTGCTGCCAGTGTTCATTGCGCTGGGTATTGCGCTGTTCGTTCAGGTGCTGCTGGTGCTGGCGCTGACCCGCAGTACGGTAGACGGCCTGGTGACCGATCTGGAGCGGCAACTGGGCAACGATGCCGGGCGCCTTTCCAGCGAGCTGGAGCAAGCCAATCAGGAAGTTTCCGCCAGCCTGGGTGGTCTTTCGGTGCGCACCCGTGAAAGCCTCTCCGCGGGCCTGTCGAGCCGATTGGGTGAAGAGCGCGTGCAGATGCGCGCCAGTCTGGAGAAGAGCCTGAAGGATTCCGCCAATGATCTGGCGCAGTTGCTCGCGGCTGTCGCGCCACGGGCCATGTGGGATTCCGATACTCCGGCGCTGTCCGAATTCGCCCGACGTGCGCAGCGTAATCCCAATGTGTTGTTCGTCGTCTACGACGATGCCGAAGGTAACCATCTGACCCGCTACCTCAACCGACAGAACGAGCAGATCAAGACCATGCTCGAGAAGGGGGCGGGTGAGCGCGCGCTGGACAAGGTCATCGACGCTGCCAAAAGCGATCCCACCGTGTACTTCGTCGAGGCCGGTATCAGCCCCAACGGCGTGGAAATCGGCAAGGTGCTGATGGGCGTGTCCACCTCAGCCATCGATGCCGAACTGGCGGCCATCGATTCGCGCTTCGAGGCGCTGCTGGCCAGTGGCGGGCAGCTGGTCGCCGATAGTCTGGCGGGTGCGTCCACCGAAAGTGCCGCGGCGTTGTCGGCACGCCTGGCGGCGGCGCAACAGGCGGCGCAAGGTATGTCGGCCAATACCGGGGCGGCGGTCGATGCGGCTGCCTCGAACCTGCGCTGGCGTATTGGCCTGGGGTTGGCGGTGGTCGGTTTCGGTGTGCTGCTGGCGTTGGCTATCGTGCTCGGTCGCAGCGTGGTGGTGCGCCTGCGCACCTTGATCGCGGCCCTCGACGATCTGGCGGCGGGTGAGGGTGACCTGACCCGGCGTATCGAGATCGACAGTCGCGACGAAATCGGTGAAATGGCCTCGGCGGTCAATCGTTTCGTCGCCAAATTGCAACCCATCGTGCGTGAGGCTGGCGAAGTGGCGGTGCGTACCGGCCAGGAAATCAGTGCGTTGACGACCCGTAGTGCTGCGGCGGAATCGGCGGCCAAGAGGCAGCGTGATGAAGTGGCCGCCAGCCTGCAGGCGCTGGCGGCGATGGCGGACGAGGCGCAAGCCGAGAGTCGCGCCATGCAGGAGGCCTTGCAGCGGGTCGAGGCGATCCGCCAGGCGACCCAGGAAAATGCCACCATCGCCAATCGTGTGGGCAGCTCCATTGAAGAGCTGGTGCAGCGTGTCGATGCCGGTTCAGCCGTGATCGAGCGATTGGCCAAGCAGAGTGAGCAGATCGAGGTGGTGCTGACCGTTATCCGCTCGATTGCCGAGCAGACCAATCTGCTGGCGCTGAATGCCGCCATCGAGGCGGCGCGGGCAGGGGAGAGCGGCCGCGGTTTCGCCGTGGTCGCTGACGAGGTGCGGGCGTTGGCCAGCAAGACCCAGCAGTCGACCGGCGATATCCAGTCGCACATCGTTGCCCTGCAGCAGGGGGCTCGTGAGGCGGTCGGCGCGATTGGTCAGGCTGGTCAGCAGGCTGATCAGGGCCTGGCGGCGCTACGTGAGAGTGCGCGCCTCCAGCAGGCGGTGCAGCGTTCGGTGGAGGATGTACACGGTGCGATCAATGCAGCGACTCAGGCGGCGGCTCATCAGGCCGAAGGCGCCGATGCGGTGCGCGGGCGGGTCGAGGTGATTCATTCCGAAGCTCAGCGCGCGGCCGAGGCGGTGGCGGCAACGGCGAACAGTGGTCGTGTGCTCGACGGTCTGGCGGGGCAACTGAAGGCCAGCCTGGGGCAGTTCAAGGTCTGAAAGGGCAGCGGCAAGCTACAAGCCATAAGCTTCAAGTGAAAGCAGAGGCTTGACTGACGGGCTGCGGGGCGCTGCATGCTAGCTTGCAGCTTGCAGCTTGCAGCTTGCAGCTTGCAGCTTGCAGCTTGCAGCTTGCAGCTTGCAGCTTGCAGCTTGCAGCTTGCAGCTTGCAGCTTGCAGCTTGCAGCTTGCAGCTTTATTGCAGGCAATAAAAAACCGAGCCATTGGCTCGGTTTTTTGAATTGGTGCCCAGGAGAAGACTCGAACTTCCACGACCGTAAGGTCACCAGCACCTGAAGCTGGCGTGTCTACCAATTTCACCACCTGGGCGTGCAATCTTCGTCGTTTCCGACACGGAGCATTGCGTCCGTTATCCGAAGCACGATCAGATCATGCTTCTAAATTTGGTGCCCAGGAGAAGACTCGAACTTCCACGATCTTGCGATCACTGATACCTGAAACCAGCGCGTCTACCAATTCCGCCACCTGGGCACTGAAACGGATGATTGCTCATCTGTTCCGTGTTACAACGTCTGCTCGACGCTGTGGGCGCGAACTATACGGTCGTGCTTTTACCTTGTAAACCCCCGTCAGCGAAAAATTATTCGCGTCGAAAGCTGACCCGAAGGGCGCTTTCGCGCTTCAATAGACACATGGCAAAACCGACTCTATAGATAAGGTGAACAGGTTCTAATGGCCGATTGGCAATCCCTCGATCCCGAGGCCGCTCGTGAAGCGGAAAAGTATGACAACCCCATTCCTAGCCGCGAGCTGATTCTTCAGCACTTGGCCGAGCGCGGCTCGCCCGCCAACCGTGAGGAGCTGCTCGACGAGTTCGGGCTGACTACCGAAGATCAGGCCGAGGCGCTGCGCCGCCGACTGCGCGCCATGGAGCGCGATGGCCAGTTGATCTACACCCGTCGTGGCACGTACGCGCCGGTGGATAAGCTCGATCTGATCCTCGGTCGCGTCAACGGTCACCGCGATGGCTTCGGCTTCCTGGTGCCGGATGACGGCAGTGACGATCTGTTTCTCAGCCCGGCGCAGATGCGTCTGGTGTTCGATGGCGACCGGGCGCTGGCCCGGGTTTCCGGTCTCGACCGTCGTGGTCGCCGTGAGGGCGCTATCGTAGAAGTGATCTCCCGTGGTCACGAGACCATCATCGGTCGTTATTACGAAGAGAGCGGTATCGGCTTCGTGATTCCCGACAACCCGAAGATCCAGCAGGAAGTGCTGGTCACGGCGGGACGCAACGGTGGCGCCAAGCAGGGGCAGTTCGTCGAAGTGGCTATCACTCACTGGCCGACGCCGCGCTTCCAGCCCCAGGGCGACGTGACCGAAGTGGTTGGCAACTACATGGCGCCGGGCATGGAAATCGACGTGGCGCTGCGCAGCTACGATATTCCTCACGTCTGGCCCGAGGCCGTGGTCAAGGAAGCGCGCAAGCTCAAGCCGGAAGTCGAAGAGAAGGACAAGGAGCATCGCGTCGACATGCGCCATATCCCCTTCGTCACCATCGACGGTGAAGATGCGCGGGATTTCGACGACGCGGTGTACTGCGAGAAAAACGGCAGCAACTGGCGGCTGTTCTCCGGCGGCTGGAAGCTTTATGTCGCCATCGCCGACGTTTCTCATTACGTGAAAGTCGGTTCGGCGCTGGATGCCGAGGCGCAGGTGCGTGGCAACTCGGTGTACTTCCCGGAGCGGGTCATCCCCATGCTGCCGGAAGAGCTGTCTAACGGTCTGTGCTCGCTGAATCCGAAAGTCGACCGTCTGGCCATGGTCTGCGAGATCACCATCTCCAAGACCGGCAAGATGACCGACTATCAGTTCTACGAGGCGGTGATCCACTCCCATGCACGGCTGACCTACAACAAGGTCAGCGCCATGCTCGAGCAGCCGAAGAGCAGCGAAGGCAAGGCCCTGCGTAGCGAATACAAGGAAGTGCTGCCGCACCTCAATCAACTGTACTCGCTGTATCAGGTATTGCTCGCTGCACGTCATGAGCGTGGCGCGATCGATTTCGAGACCCAGGAAACCCGCATCATCTTCGGTTCCGGCCGCAAGATCGCGGAGATCCGCCCGACTCAGCGCAACGATGCCCACAAGCTGATCGAGGAATGCATGCTGGCGGCCAACGTGGCCACCGCGGCGTTCATGCAGAAGCACGGCATTCCTGCGCTGTATCGCGTGCACGACGGCCCGCCGCCGGAGCGCCTGGAAAAACTCAAGGCCTTCCTCACCGAGCTGGGCTTGTCCCTGCACCGCGGCAAATCCAAGGACGGCCCGTCGCCCAAGGATTACCAGGCACTGCTGGAAAGCATTCGTGAGCGCCCGGACTATCACCTGATCCAGACCGTGATGCTGCGTTCGCTCAGCCAGGCCGTCTACAGCGCCGACAATCAGGGTCACTTCGGTCTGAATTACGAGGCGTACGCGCACTTCACTTCGCCGATCCGCCGTTACCCGGATCTGCTGATCCACCGTGCCATTCGCAGTGTGATCCGCTCCAAGCAGGATACGCCTCATGTTCAGCGTGCCGGTGCCGTCAGCATGCCCAAGGCGCGTATCTATCCGTACGACGAGCCGACCCTCGAGCAGCTCGGCGAACAGTGCTCGATGTCCGAGCGGCGTGCCGATGAAGCCACCCGTGACGTGGTCAACTGGCTCAAGTGCGAGTTCATGAAGGATCGCGTCGGCGAAACCTTCCCGGGCGTGATCACCGCAGTGACCGGCTTCGGTCTGTTCGTCGAACTCAAGGACATCTATGTCGAAGGTCTGGTGCACGTCACTGCGCTGCCGGGCGATTATTACCACTTCGACCCTGTGCATCACCGCCTCGCCGGTGAGCGCAGCGGCCGCAGCTTCCGCCTCGGCGACAGCGTCTCGGTGAAGGTGATGCGCGTCGATCTGGACGAGCGCAAGATCGATTTCGAGATGGCTCAGGGCGTTGAGGAAGCACCGGCGACACGCAAGCGTCGCGACTCCGGCAGCGACAGTCGTAGCGGCAAGGGTTCGCGCGGCGGTGCAGCCAGCAACACCGATGTGCAGAAAAGCCGTGATGTCAAGAAGGCGCTGCTCGCCGAGTCCAAGTCGTCTGGCAAGGGCGCCAGCAAGACAGCGGACAAGGGCGGCAAGCCGAGCCGGCATCGCAAGGGGCCATCGAAGAGCAAGGCCAAGTCATGAGTCAACTGGAAAAGATCTACGGCGTGCATGCCGTGGAAGCGCTGCTGCGTCATCACCCCAAGCGGGTGAAGCAGATCTGGCTGGCCGATGGTCGCAGTGATCCTCGCGTTCAGCCGCTGCTCGAACTGGCTGGGCAGGCGCGTGTTGCCGTCGGCCAATGCGAGCGTCGCGAGATGGATGCCTGGGTCGAGGGCGTGCACCAGGGCGTGGTTGCCGAAGTCAGCCCCAGTCAGGTGTGGGGCGAAGCGATGCTCGAAGAGCTGCTCGACCGTTGCGAAGGCCCGCCTCTGTTGCTGGTGCTCGATGGCGTGACCGATCCGCATAACCTTGGCGCCTGCCTGCGCACCGCCGATGCGGCGGGCGCGCTGGCGGTGATCGTGCCGAAAGACAAATCCGCGACGCTGACGCCGGTGGTGCGCAAGGTGGCTTGTGGTGCTGCCGAAGTCATCCCGCTGGTGGCGGTGACCAACCTCGCGCGCAGCCTGGAAAAGCTCCAGCAGCGCGGTCTGTGGGTCGTCGGTACGGCGGGTGAGGCCGAGCAGGAGCTGTTCCAGCAGGACATGACCGGCCCGACCGTGCTGATCATGGGCGCCGAGGGCAAAGGCATGCGTCGCCTGACCCGCGAGCACTGTGATTACCTGGTGAAGCTGCCCATGGCCGGCAGCGTCAGCAGCCTCAACGTGTCGGTGGCCACCGGTATCTGCCTGTTCGAAGCGCTGCGCCAGCGGAGCAGCCGCAAGCGGCAAGCTACAAGCCTCAAGTAAGAGCAAAAGCTTGGCGCTTGCACCCAGGTAGCTCGGGTCGAGCGAGGCGGCACCCGGGAAGGCGCGGGTATCGCTGCGTTCAACCCAGGCTACGAGGCTGCGGTGCTTGACCGCGATGGTGAGGCGTCAGCCACTGGAGCTTGGAGCTTGGAGCTTCTTGCTCAAATTTTCACCAGTTCACCTTGCGTGCGGTGGGGGGCTTCTCTAGAATGTCGCCCCTTGCCGTTATGGCAGGCGCCTGTGCGCCTCCTCGTTTCAGCAAGTCAATAGTGTCATTCACTCCTTGCCTGACCGCATTTCGCGGCAGGCTACAACCCGTAAGGAGCATTCATGCGTCATTACGAAATCATCTTTCTGGTTCACCCGGATCAGAGCGAGCAAGTCGGCGGCATGGTCGAGCGTTACACCAAGCTGATCGAAGAAGACGGTGGCAAAATCCACCGTCTGGAAGATTGGGGCCGTCGTCAACTGGCCTACGCCATCAACAACGTTCACAAGGCTCACTACGTGATGCTGAACGTTGAGTGCAGCGGCAAGGCCCTGGCCGAGCTGGAAGACAACTTCCGCTACAACGATGCCGTGATCCGTAACCTTGTCGTCCGTCGTGAAGAAGCCGTTACCGGCCAATCCGAGATGCTCAAGGCCGAAGAAAACCGCAGTGAGCGCCGTGAGCGTCGTGAGCGTCCTGAAAATGCCGAGTCCAATGACGGCGATGACAGTGACAACAACGACAGCGACAACGCTGACGAGTAATCCACGGATCTTTTGAGGAGCCAATCCCATGGCACGTTTCTTCCGTCGTCGTAAATTCTGCCGTTTCACCGCTGAAGACGTGAAAGAGATCGATTTCAAAGATCTCAACACTCTGAAAGCCTACATCTCGGAAACCGGCAAAATCGTTCCTAGCCGTATCACCGGTACCAAGGCTCGTTATCAGCGTCAGCTGGCTACCGCTATCAAGCGTGCCCGCTTCCTGGCCCTGCTGCCCTACACCGACAGCCACGGCCGATAAGATCGGACGATCGACAAGTAGTAAGGGATAAATCGCATGCGCGCCTTGGCAGAATTCATTATGCGCGGCCGTATGCAGGCCACCCTCGTGGTGGTCGGTTCTGCGGCATTGCCGCTGCTGTTCTGGTTGAGTGCTGCCGCGGGATGCCTGGTGCTTCTGCGGCGTGGTCTGAGTGATGCCATTGGCATCCTCGCCTGGGCTTTGCTGCCGGCCATTGGCTGGTGGTACTTCGGCGAGCCGCGCACCTTGTTGGTGCTGTTGGGCGCGTTGGGGCTGGCGTGTGTGTTGCGCGCCAATCAGTCCTGGAGACGGGTGCTGTTGTTCAGCATCGCACTGGGCCTGGTGTATGGACTGGTATTGGGGGCGACGTTCCGCGAGCCCATCGAAGCCATGGCGCAGGAGCTGAGTAAGCTGCTGCCGCAGATGTTCGATGGCGTTCACCAACAGATGTCGGTGGATGATCAGGCGCGTCTCCAGAGTCTTATTGCACCGGTTCTTACCGGATTGCTGGCAGCTTTGCTGCAGGTGGTCAGCTTGCTGAGCCTGATGCTTGGGCGGTTCTGGCAGGCGGCGTTGTACAACCCAGGAGGTTTCGGTTCCGAATTCCGCGAACTGAGATTTCCGCCGATGCTGGCGATGTTACTGCTGGTCGGTATGCTGCTCGGGCCCAGTCTGGGTGTCGAGATGGCAATGCTGACGCCGTTGTGCAGTGTTCCGCTGGCGTTCGCGGCCATCGCCCTGTTGCATGGGTTGGTGGCCAAGGGCCGACTGTCGAAGTTCTGGCTGGTCGGGCTGTACATCACGCTGCTGCTGTTCATGCAACTGATCTTTCCCTTGCTGGTGGTATTAGCCATCGTCGACAGTCTGTTTGATTTTCGTGGTCGTCTGGCGGACAAACCCGGTTCGGGCCCCGCCAACGGTGAAGGTTAAAAGTTAAGAGGTAACACCCAAATGGAAGTCATCCTGCTGGAAAAAATCGCCAACCTGGGCAACCTGGGCGATAAAGTGAACGTTAAAGCCGGTTACGGCCGTAACTTCCTGCTGCCGCAAGGCAAAGCTACCGCTGCCACCGAAGCCAACGTCGCTGCTTTCGAAGCTCGTCGCGCTGACCTGGAAAAAGCCGCTGCCGACAAGAAAGCTTCGGCCGAGTCGCGTGCTGCTCAGCTGGCCGAGCTGGAAGTCACCATCACCGCTACCGCGGGCGATGAAGGCAAGCTGTTCGGTTCCATCGGTACTCACGACATCGCTGATGCCCTGACCGCCTCCGGCGTTGAAGTGGCCAAAGCTGAAGTTCGTCTGCCGAACGGTACCATTCGCCAGGTTGGCGAATACGACGTAGCCGTGCACCTGCACAGCGATGTCGAAGCTACCGTAAAGGTAATCGTAGTAGCCGCTTAATCGCGCTGCTCAGCGGGTTTGCACTCCGGTGCGTTCCCGCTAACATCGGGCACGGCATTGCGAAAGCGATGCCGTGCCTTTTGTTTTTCAACGCAAGCATTCTTTCCAGGCTCCCATGAACGACATCAGCATCACTGAACAGTACGACCTGCAAACCTCTGCCCTGAAAGTGCCGCCGCACTCGATCGAGGCCGAGCAGGCGGTGCTCGGTGGTCTGATGCTCGATAACAATGCGTGGGAGCGGGTACTCGACCAGGTTTCCGATGGCGATTTTTACCGCCACGATCACCGCCTGGTGTTTCGCGCCATTCACAAGCTTGCTGAGCGCAATCAACCGTTCGACGTGGTGACCCTGTCTGAGCAACTGGACAAGGAAGGGCAGCTGCCTCAGGTTGGTGGCCTGGCCTACCTGGGCGAACTGGCGAAGAACACGCCGTCGGTGGCCAACATCAAGGCCTACGCGCAGATCATTCGCGAGCGCGCCACGCTGCGCAAACTGATCGGTATCAGCAACGAGATCGCTGACAGCGCCTATGCGCCGGAAGGCCGTACGGGCGAGGAAATTCTCGACGAAGCCGAACGACTGATCTTTCAGATCGCCGAGGCGCGACCGAAGACCGGTGGTCCGGTGGGCATCAACGATATTCTGGTCAAGGCCATCGACCGTATCGACGAGCTGTTCAATAACGGCGATGCGATTACCGGCTTGTCCACCGGATTTTCCGATCTGGATGATCTGACCAGTGGCCTGCAGCCAGCCGACCTGATTATCGTCGCCGGTCGTCCGTCGATGGGTAAGACCACGTTCGCCATGAACCTGGTGGAAAACGCGCTGATGCGCAGCGACAAGTCGATCCTGGTGTACTCCCTGGAGATGCCCTCCGAATCCATCGTGATTCGTATGCTGGCGTCCCTTGGTCGTATCGATCAGACCAAGGTGCGTGCCGGTCGCCTGGATGACGACGATTGGCCGCGGCTGACCTCGGCGGTCAACCTGCTCAACGACCGCAAGCTGTTCATCGACGATACCGCCGGTATCTCGCCTTCGGAGATGCGCGCACGTTCCCGGCGCCTGGCGCGTGAACATGGCGAGATCGGCCTGATCATGGTCGACTACCTGCAACTTATGCAGATTCCCGGCTCCAGTGGCGACAGCCGGGTGAACGAGATTTCCGAGATATCGCGCTCGCTCAAGGCGCTGGCCAAAGAGTTCAACTGCCCGGTGATCGCGCTGTCCCAGCTCAACCGGGGGCTCGAGCAACGCCCGAACAAGCGCCCGATCAACTCCGACTTGCGCGAGTCCGGTGCGATCGAGCAGGACGCCGACATCATCATGTTCGTGTACCGGGACGAGGTCTATCACCCCGAGACCGAATACAAGGGCGTGGCCGAGATCATCATCGGCAAGCAGCGTAACGGCCCACTGGGTACGGCACGTCTGGCGTTCCTCGGCAAATACTCGCGCTTCGAGAACCTGGCGCCGGGCAGCTACCAGTTTGAGGACGAATAACCCTCACCGTGTTTTTTAGGGTTTCAGCACGCTCGCGCCGGAGTTCGTTCTGCCGCTAGACAAGGCACAAGCTGCGAACTCCAGCTTGCACGGTTGGAACTCTGACCGGTGTTTGCCTGGAACGAATGTTGCCGTTTGAGAGGCGAGTTGAGCTCCAGTTCAGTGCTACTGGCTCAAGAGTGATGACTTCGGCCCAGGCGCCAATGCTCAGGTCTGGGCGCATCAATAGCGAGGTCAGAAAATGGCTGGGCCAGCATGCCGTCAGATAGACCGCCAAGCGACGTTTTACCCCAGCGGTACAGTCGGGTTTGGTTAAAATTTGTGCTATATTCCGCGCCCCGTGAAATTCCTGATTAAATCGGTTATCGCCATGCAAGCCGCCAAGCCGCTGTTCGACTATCCAAAATACTGGGCCGAGTGCTTCGGCCCGGCGCCTTTCCTGCCGATGAGCAGGGAGGAGATGGATCAGCTTGGCTGGGATTCCTGCGACATCATCATCGTTACCGGTGATGCCTACGTCGACCACCCGTCGTTCGGGATGGCGATCATTGGCCGGTTGCTGGAGTCCCAGGGTTTTCGCGTCGGGATCATTGCCCAACCCAACTGGCAGTCCAAAGACGACTTCATGAAGCTGGGCGAGCCAAACCTGTTCTTCGGCGTCGCGGCCGGCAACATGGACTCGATGATCAATCGCTACACCGCGGACAAGAAAATCCGTTCCGACGACGCCTACACGCCTGGCGGTCTGGCGGGCAAGCGCCCGGATCGTGCCAGCCTGGTCTACAGCCAGCGCTGCAAGGAAGCCTACAAGCACGTACCGATCGTGCTCGGTGGCATCGAAGCCTCGCTGCGCCGCATCGCCCACTACGACTACTGGCAGGATCGGGTACGTAACTCGATCCTGATCGATGCCTGCGCCGACATCTTGCTCTACGGCAACGCCGAGCGTGCCATCGTCGAAGTCGCCCAGCGTCTGTCCTATGGCGAGAATATCGAAACCATCACCGATATCCGCGGTACCGCCTTCATTCGCCGTGACACGCCGAAAGACTGGTACGAAGTCGACTCCACGCGCATTGACCGTCCGGGCAAGATCGACAAGATCATCAACCCGTACGTCAACACCCAGGATACCCAGGCCTGCGCCATCGAGCAGGACAAGGGTGCGGCCGGCTCAGGCCCGGTCGAGGATCCGAACGAAGCGAAAGTTGTGCAGATCCTCGCCAGCCCGAAGATGACCCGCGACAAGACGGTGATTCGCCTGCCGTCCATGGAGAAGGTGCGCAACGATCCGGTGCTCTATGCCCACGCCAACCGTGTACTGCACCTGGAGACCAACCCGGGCAACGCCCGCGCGCTGGTGCAGAAGCACGGCGAAATCGATGTCTGGTTCAACCCGCCACCCATCCCGATGACCACCGAAGAAATGGACTATGTGTTCGGCATGCCGTACATGCGTGTCCCGCATCCGGCGTACGGCAAGGAGAAGATCCCGGCCTACGAGATGATCCGTTTCTCGGTGAACATCATGCGCGGCTGCTTCGGCGGCTGTACCTTCTGCTCGATCACCGAGCATGAAGGCCGCATCATCCAGAACCGTTCGGAAGAATCGATCATTCGTGAGATCGAGGAAATTCGCGACAAGGTGCCGGGCTTTACCGGTGTCATTTCCGACCTCGGCGGCCCGACTGCGAACATGTACCGCATCGCCTGCAAGAGCCCGGAAATCGAATCCGCGTGCCGTAAGCCGTCTTGCGTGTTCCCCGGCATCTGCCCGAACCTGAATACCGATCACTCCTCCTTGATCCAGCTGTATCGCAGTGCCCGCGCGTTGCCGGGGGTGAAGAAGATTCTCATCGCTTCCGGCTTGCGCTACGACCTCGCGGTCGAGTCGCCGGAGTACGTCAAGGAGCTGGTCACCCACCACGTCGGTGGCTACCTGAAGATCGCCCCGGAGCACACCGAGGAAGGCCCGCTCAACCAGATGATGAAACCGGGCATTGGCAGCTATGACAAGTTCAAGCGCATGTTCGAGAAGTATTCCAAGGAAGCGGGCAAGGAGCAGTACCTGATCCCTTACTTCATCGCCGCTCATCCTGGCACCACCGATGAAGACATGATGAACCTGGCCCTGTGGCTCAAGGGCAACGGCTTCCGCGCCGACCAGGTGCAGGCGTTCTACCCGTCGCCGATGGCGACCGCCACGGCCATGTACCACTCGGGCAAGAACCCGCTGCGCAAGGTCACCTACAAGAGTGACGGCGTGACCATCGTCAAGAGCGAGGAGCAGCGTCGTCTGCACAAGGCGTTCCTGCGTTACCACGATCCGAAGGGCTGGCCGATGCTGCGTGAGGCGCTGCAGCGCATGGGGCGTGCCGACCTGATCGGTGACGGCAAGCAGCATTTGATCCCGACCTATCAGCCGAAGGCTGATGAGTACCAGAGTGCCCGCCGCAAGAACTCCACGCCTGCCGGCAGCAAGAAGGTTGCGGGTAATTCCGGCAGCAAGCCTGCTGGTGGGCGCATCCTCACCCAGCACACCGGTCTGCCACCGCGTGGCAGCGACGGCAGCAAGCCCTGGGACAAGCGCGAGCAGGCCAAGGCGGCTGCCGAAGCGCGCAACCAGCAGGCCGCCCGCGAGCGCGCGGGGGCCGGCAAGGGCAAAGGCAAGAAGCCGGCGAAGAAGCCCGCCGTTCCGCGTTGATCGCGCTGCCTGGCGCTTTCCTGCCAGGCAATCACCGTTTGTGATCTCTATGGTGGGCCTCGGCCCACCCAATCGCGATATCCCCTTTGCAATCGGCCATGAGTTGTAGGGTGGACAACGCTCTTTTTGTCCACCATTGCGATCGCAAGGTGGTGGACGGTAAAGCGTCGTCTACCCTACGAGCGACCGCTTACGTTGCACGCTCAGTCGACGCTGAAACGGCAGGTCAGATAGCGGTTGCTGGCGCCATAGCGCAGGATCGAGAAAAGCCGTTTGAACAAGTACAGCGGGTGGCTGCGGTAGTACGCCAGCACGGCGTTGCCGACGCCTTCCGAGCGGTGCTGGCGGGCGGCTTTCCTGGGCTTCTTGAACAACCCGGAAAACTCCCAGCGCTGGATCTGCTCGAAACGTTCCTGAGGTTCAAGGCCGTGGCGGCGGAACAGCGCGAAGAAGCTGCGCGGGCTGAAATCGTGAAGGTGATGGGGGTTGCCATCCAGGGTCGGCGTGGTCGGCACCGAGGCGATGATGCGGCCACCCTTGGCCAGCAGGCTGGCGTAGTTCTCCACCAGGCGAACCGGGTCGGGCAGATGCTCGATGGTTTCCAGGCTGACGATACTGTCGAAGCCCTCGCTGTCGGTGAAGGTTTCTGCGTTCGCGCACAGGTAGCGCAGATTGGCTTTCTGGTAGTTTGCCTGGGCATAGGCAATCGCTTCGGGATCGATGTCGATGCCGGTGATCTGCTTGTCAGGGTGCTGTTCGGCCAGCAGCGCACTGCCGTAGCCGCAGCCGCAGGCCATGTCGAGCACGCGTTGGCCATGCAGTGAGCGGCTGGCGAACGCGTAGCGCTGCATATGCAGGTCGAGAGTTGCCTGGTCGGCCGCCAGCCTTTCGTCCATCTGCAGCGGGTAGATACGTTCGAGTGTGTGCACGGCTGACCTTCCATGGAGAAATATCGCGAAATATAAAGCAGCCGCGACCCCTTGTCCCCATTCGTTCAGCGTCAGCCGTAACGTTTCTTCGCCTCGATGGCCAGCCCGCTGCCGATGCTGCCGAACGTATTGCCTTCCACGTGTCGGGCATTGGGCAGCAGGGCGGCCACACTCTGGCGCAAGGCCGGCACGCCGCTGGAGCCACCGGTGAAGAATACCGTGTCGACCTGCTCCAGCCCCACGCCTGCATCGGCGAGCAACCCGGTAACACTGGCGCGGACGCGCTCGAGCAGCGGGGCGATACTGCCTTCGAACAGCTCTCGAGTCAGCTCGGCGACCAGACCGGCCTCGATGCGCTGCAGGTCGATGGGATGCTGAAGATGCTCGGTCAGAGCGATCTTGCTGTCTTCCACCTGCATCGCCAGCCAGTGGCCGGCGCGCTGCTCGATCAGGCGGAATAGTCGATCGATGCCGGTCGGGTCGACGATGTCGTAACGCATGTTCTGCAGCGCCCGCTGCGAGGCGGCCGAATAGACCACGTTGATGGTGTGCCAGGTCGCCAGGTTGAGGTGGAAGCTGGTGGGCATCAGCGCGTCGCTCTTCATCCGGCTGCCGTAGCCGAACAGCGGCATCACGCCCTGCAGGCTGAGCTGCTTGTCGAAGTCGGTACCACCGATATGCACACCGCCAGTGGCCAGGATGTCGTTCTGCCGCTCGGCCTGCTGCCGGCGTTCCGGTGCCAGGCGCACCAGGGAAAAGTCCGAGGTACCACCGCCTATATCGACGATCAGCACCAGCTCTTCACGCTCGATGGTGGATTCGTAGTCGAAGGCCGCGGCAATCGGCTCGTACTGGAAGGATACGTCCTTGAAACCCAGCTTCTGGGCCACGGCGATCAGGGTCTTCTCGGCTTCCTGGTCGGCTTGCGGATCGTCATCCACGAAGAACACCGGGCGGCCCAGTACCACGGCGTCGAACGGGCGCTCGGCAACCGCTTCGGCGCGTTTCTTCAGTTCGCCGATGAAGAAACCGAGCAGATCCTTGAACGGCAGGGCGCTACCCATCACCGCGGTTTCGCTCTTCAGCAGCTTGGAACCGAGCAGGCTCTTCAGCGAGCGCATCAGGCGGCCTTCGTAGCCTTCCAGGTACTCGTGCAGGGCCAGGCGGCCATAGACCGGGCGGCGTTCTTCGAGGTTGAAGAACACCACCGAGGGCAGGGTGATCTTGCCGTCTTCCAGCGGGATCAGCGTTTCGCCGCCCGGGCGCAACCAGCCAACGGTGGAGTTGGAAGTGCCGAAGTCGATACCGCAGGCGCGGGCAGGTGTGGAAAAGGACATTGACGCGCGGCTCCTGAAAAAACGGCCGCGCATTCTAGGCGAAATGCAGCTGGAGTGCTGCCGCTTCGTCAGGGTAATGGAGGATTTTGTGCTTCGCTGCGCTTGAGGCGCCATTGGCCCCATTCGAAGCCCAGCACCACGATCAGCGACAGGGCGAAGGGCAGTAGCAGGTAGAAGCCGCGGAACACGATCAGCGCGGCCAGCACGTCCGAAGGGGGGATCTCTGGCAGCGCGGCGAGAAAGCTGACCTCCAGCACGCCCAAGCCGCCCGGAGCGTGGGACAGCAGGGCGAGCGAGAAGGACGCGAGGAACACGCCGAGAACGACCAGGTAGCCGGGATTATAGGCTTCCGGCAGCGCGAAATAGATGATCGCCGCGGCGCAGGCCAGCTCCAGCGGGCCTGCCAGCAACTGGCGACCGACAATGCGCAGGCGTGGGTATTCGACGTGCAGCTTGCCGAAGTTCCAGGGTTTGAACTGCAGCCACGAGCCCAGCACGTACAGGCCGACCAGCAGCAACAGGAACGAGCCGACGGCGATGGAAACCAGCGGGGTGACGTCCAGCACGCGGTGGATCAGATTCGGCTGAAGTACCAGTACGCAGCCGCTGGCCAGCAGGGTGCCGAGGGCGAAGGTGAACGAGCAGAAGACGATCAGGATGCCGATTTCGTGGGGCGTCAGGCCCTTGGTGCGATAGGCGCGGTAGCGAACCACTGCACCGGAGAACACCGACGCGCCGATATTGTGGGCCAGGGCGTAGGTGGTGAAGGAGCACAGGGTGATGAAGCGCCAGGAAATCTTCTTGCCCAGGTGGGCGATGGCGATGCGGTCGTACCAGGCCAGGGCGCAATAGGCGCCGAAGGTGGCGGCACCCGCGAGCATCCAGTTGAGGTGCGGAATGGCCCTGAGGCTTTCAGCGATCTCGTCGAGAGAGATGTTGCGTACTTCGCGGTAGAGCAAGAAGCAGGACGCCACCACGGCACACAACCCGATCAGCGTCCAGATCAGGTCACTGCGTTTCATCGTGGGTTTGGTACCTTGCAACTGCGATCCCCTGTTTCACGTCTCTACGGACAGTTGGCTCTGCATTCGATGAGCTGTCGCAGCCATCGTTCATACCTTATCCCGAGGGTATATCCCGTCGCGATGTAGGTGTACAGGGTGCGCAGTATCCCGGAGGCGGGCCGGTTGCTCAACTGGCACCGCTTTACAGGCCGTTACCGAGTGTGTCCTTTCAACTGCTCAAACCCAGTGTCAGCGCGGCCAGCACGGCATAACGGGTAGTTTTTGCGAGGCTTACGATCAGCACGAAACGCCACAGTGGTTCGCGCATGATGCCCGCCACCAGCGTCAGCGGGTCGCCGATCACCGGTAACCAGCTGAGCAGCAATGACCAGCGCCCATAACGGCCGTACCAGGCCTGGGCCTGCTGCAGGCGTTTGTCGCTGACCGGAAACCAGCGACGCCCGCGAAAGCGTTCCAGATAGCGGCCGAGCCACCAATTGACCAGCGAACCGAGCACGTTGCCCGCGCTGGCGGCCAGCAGCAGTGCCCAGACCGGCTGGGCGGCACCGAGCAGCAGCGCCACCAGCAACGCCTCGGACTGCAAAGGGAGCAGCGTCGCCGCGCCGAACGCGGCGACGAACAGCCCCAGGTAGGCGTAGATATCCAGCAAGACGAGGCGGCGTCAGGACTTCTTGTCCTGCTCGGTGTTGGCCATGATCTCTTCCAGTTTGAGGCCGGTGAGACCATGAATGGTGCGCCACAGGTAGTAGAAGATGGCCATCAGCATGATCATCGACGGAATGGCGATCATCGGATAGCTGAGCAGCGTCATGCGCCCCAGCTCGTCGTTGAAGGCTTCGCTGCCGGCCGGGCTGGTGACGATCCACTTGGCCAGTATGTAGTTCATTGCCGACGAGAAGAAGAAGGTACCGCTGAGCCAGTAGGTGGCGAGCATCAGGCGCGATTCGAAGCGCTCGGTATGGCCGCCCTGTTCCAGGCGATCATGGATCTTGTCGACGTTGAGTACCGTCTTGTTGAACAGCAGCGTGCGGATCAACGGGTAACGGGTACGCGTCGACGCCAGCACGGCGATGCCGATCAGGCCGGGGATGGCCGCTTCCTTGATCGCCAGCCACTGGTTGTCCAGGTGCAGCAGGCCGATGCCGCCGGTGAGCATTACGCTGACCAGGCCGAGCAGGGCGACGAAGTTGAATTTGCGATACTTGAGCAGCTCGAACGCGCCCCAGCCCAGTGGGAAGGCCAGAGCCAGCACCAGTGCGCCATCCGGGCCCAGTCGGGCTTCGCCGCTGAGCTTCATGAGGATCAGCGAAGGAATCAGGATACTGATCAGCAGATCGATGAATGGGCGAGGTTTGTGTGTAGCGGGGGGCGTCTGCGTGGTGTCGGTCATGTCATTGCGCGTAGGTGGACGAGCCCCGATGATCGCCTGCCTGACGCTCGGGCGCCAGCCCGATTGTCGGCGCAATCACCACAAAGTCCTTCGGCGTCGCCACTGCCTGGCTCAACGGTGCCGTGAGCGACAATTTGTCCGCTTGTAGAGGCTTTGACACGGTGCTAGCTGAAATTAGCCAGGCACTGCGGTAAAATTGACGGTCATCGCCGTCAGGTTTGCGTCGACAAAACCGAGGTGCCGAGCTTCGGTACAGGGTTCACTGATCTCGTTGCAGTATTTATGGGGATGGCCAATGGGCCTGTTGCGTCGCTACGGTGTGCTGTTTCTCGCGTTGCTGTCCTGTGCACGTGCGGACGCTGAGCTGCGCATCCTTACCGAGCCGGGGCCACCCACGGCCTTCATGAAGGGCGCCGAGCTGCAGGGTTTTGGTGTCGACGTGGTGCGCGAGCTGATCACCCGCACCGGGTCGCAGGCGCAGATCGAGATGATGCCCTGGACGCGGGCCTACACCATCGCCCAACGTGAGCCGGATGTAGGGCTGTTCGCCATGGTGCGTACACCTGACCGGGAGAAGCGCTTTCAGTGGGTGGGGCCGATCCTGCATGGCAAGGTGCGGTTCTACTCGCTGAAGTCGAGCAACCTGCAGATAGAGAGCATCGAAGATGTCGCGGCCAGTGGCCCGCTGGCGGTGCCCAAGCAATGGTACAGCTACGAAGTGCTGAAAGGTCAGGGCCTGCAGAACCTCTATGGCGTACCGACGCCGGAGACCATGGTCACCATGTTTGGCCATGGGCGGGTCAGTCTGATCATGCTGGAAGACATCCTGCTGCGCGACATGCTCGCCCCGGCAGGGCTGACGCCGGCGGATGTACAGCCGCAGATGGTGTTCATGGAATCGTCGTATTACATCGCCTTTTCCCTGGATACCGACCCGGCGATCGTTGCCGCCTGGCAGAACGAGTTGGCGGAAATGCGCCGCGACGGCAGCTTTTCGGCGATTTTCCGCCAGTGGCTGCCTGATGTAGAGCTGCCTGACGCTCTGCGCTGAGTTGGCGGGATAATTGCTGCTGGGTGCGAGGATCCGTCGCTGGCCGGCGGCATGAAACCTCCCGAATGGCGCGCAGGCAGCCCAAGCGACTGCCCGCCCGTGTTCGTGCCGGTAGCTGCAAGACACGAGAATTCGCTCGAGGTGGCCGGCACAAGGCCGCTGAGCACCCGATTCATCTGACGTTCTGGACAATGCCTTATGCCGAACATGCAACGTGCTTCCCATCATGAACTGCGGCGTGCCTTCCGTGCCCTGCTGGCCTCGGATTCCTGCTACCACACCGCATCGGTCTTCGACCCGATGTCCGCCCGGATCGCCGGCGACCTCGGCTTCGAGGTCGGCATCCTCGGCGGCTCGGTGGCCTCGCTGCAGGTGCTTGCCGCACCTGATTTCGCACTGATCACCCTCAGCGAATTCGTCGAGCAGGCCACCCGCATCGGTCGTGTTTCCAACCTGCCGGTAATCGCCGATGCAGACCATGGCTACGGCAATGCCCTGAACGTGATGCGCACCGTGGTCGAGCTGGAACGCGCCGGTATCTCCGCGCTGACCATCGAAGACACCCTGCTGCCCGCACAATTCAACCGCAAGTCGACGGATCTGATCAGTGTCGCCGAAGGCGTCGGCAAGGTACGTGCAGCCCTCGAGGCGCGGGTCGACCCGGACTTGGCGATCATCGCCCGTACCAACGCCGGCGTGCTCAGCGTCGATGAAGTGATCAAGCGTACCGTCGCCTACCAGAAGGCCGGTGCCGATGGCATCTGCATGGTTGGCGTCGAAGACTTCGACCATCTTGAGAAGATCGCCGAGCACCTCAGCGTGCCGCTGATGCTGGTGACCTACGGCAACCCACAACTACGTGACAACGCGCGTCTGGCCAAGCTGGGCGTACGCATCGTGGTCAACGGGCATGCCGCCTATTTCGCCGCGATCAAGGCCACCTACGATTGCCTGCGCGAGCAGCGCAGTGCGATCGCCAGCGACCTCAGCGCCTCCGAGCTGGCGCACAAATATACCCAGCCCGAAGACTACGTGGCCTGGGCCGACGAGTTCATGAACGTCAAGGAATAGCCCCCGCTTCACCCGCCACGCCGGACAGCGGCCGCGCAACGTGAGCCGATTCGTCCGCCGTCGGCCACTGCTTGCCAATCGCGCCCGAGTGCTCCTATCTTCCAGTCAGCACCACTAATTGGGAGAGCGATATGGCTACCGGTTGGGCGCAAGACGGCGCCGTGCAGGAACAGATCGACAGTACCATCGAGGATGCGGTGCAGCGCGCGCGCAGCCAGATGCCCAAGGGCGAGAGCCTGAGCCACTGCGAAGAGTGCGATGCGCCGATTCCCGAAGCGCGACGCAAGGCCGTTCCCGGTGTGCGGCTGTGCGTGAACTGCCAGGCGCAGGAAGACAAGGAACAGGCCAAGGCCGGCGGTTTCAATCGCCGCGGCAGCAAGGACAGCCAGCTGCGCTGATGAGCGCGCCGGTTAGCTCGGGCGAAACAGCGTCTTGTAGTAGATGGCGTTGGCGCGATACTGGCCGTCCGGCCCGCAGGCATAGTCGGGCAAGCCGCCGATGCAGGTGTAGCCAAGGTGGCGATAGAGGTTTTCCGCTTCGCTGCCGGCTTCGGTGTCCAGGTACAGCAGGCCGCGTTGCAGCGTATCGGCATGGGCTTCGAGGTGCTGCATCAGCAGGCGGGCGATGCCCCGGCGCCGGGCGCTGTTCAGTACCAGCAGCTTCTGCACTTCACCGCGATTCAGCCCGTTGGGTTTCAGGCACAGGCTGAGCTGCACCGAACCCAGTAGCTGCCCCTCGTCCTCGGCGATCCAGATCGCCAACGCGCCGCTGCTCAGATTATGGCGAACCTCGCCGAAGTAGCGGTCAGCCTCCGCCGCGTCGATATCGGCGAGAAAGCCTACCGATGCGCCGTTCGCCACGGCATCGAGCAGCAGTGCGATCAGCCCTTGTCGGTGTTCGCTGAAGTCAGCTTCCTCGAGCTGGCGGATCTGCAGGGTCATGGTGTGCTGCGCTGTGGCGTCAGCAGCAATTGCATGAAGGTCAGATCCAGCCAGCGGCCGAACTTGCAGCCGACCTGGGGCATCTGCCCGGTGATGGCGAAGCCCAGGCGCTCATGCAGACGGATCGAGGCGCTGTTGCCGCTTTCGATGGCGGCTACCATCACGTGTTTGCCGGTGCCTCTCGCCCGTTCGATCAGCGCCTGCATCAGCAGCGGGCCGAGGCCCTGGCCGCGCTGATCGCTGCGGATGTACACGGAGTGCTCGACCGTATTGCAGAAACCCTCGAACGGGCGCCAGTCGCCGAAGGAGGCATAGCCCAGCACCTCCTCCCGTTCGTTCACCGCCAACAGAATCGGATAGCCCTGGCGCGCGCGCGCATCGAACCACTCCTGGCGATTAGCCAGGTCTACCGGTTGCTCGTTCCAGATCGCGGTGGTGTTGAGTACGGCATCGTTGTAGATGGCGAGGATGCCGGGCAGGTCGGCGGGCGTGGCGTTGCGGATGGTGGTGGGCATGGACGGTCTCGGTTGGCGGGTGTGGTCTGGAGCAACTGAAGTATCACGCGGCGGGGCATCCCGGGACAACGTTCGGATCGATCCGCCCGTGCCTGCGTTGGTCGAGGTATACCGCTGATCGCCGAAGGCTCTATGGCGGGCGCCGCCCGTACGAAACCGTTTGCGATGCCGCTTGCCCGGCTATGATGGTTGGAAGGTGTTACCCATCAACCGAGCGAGGGCCTGTCATGGCATTACTACCTGTGAGCGTGGCCAAACGGATGACATGGGGAGTCTTGCTGCTGTTGATCCTGACCAGCCTGGCGGTGTATTCGGTGATGACCTTGCGCGGCAAGCCGCAATTGATGGCGGTGGGGGTCACCGCCGCCGAGCAGGCGGCTGCTGCGCTGGCGCGCCAGCTCGCCTTGCAGCTGAGCGAGATACAGGGCACCACTGCGGCCCTGGCGCATCTGGCCGAAGCGTTGCCGCGTGACGAGCAACTGGTGCGTGATAGCCTGCCTGGCGTTATCGACAGCCAGGGAGACCAGGCCATCGCAGGGGGCGGGCTTTGGCCGGAGCCGGGGGCATTCGAGCCAGACGTGCAGCGGCGCAGTTTCTTCTGGGCGCGTAACGCAGGTGGCCGCCTCGATTACAGCGATGATTACAACGCGGCCGAAGCCGCTGCCTATCAGGATGAATCCTGGTACAGCGACGCCCGCTCGGCCGCTCCAGGGCGCTGCGTCTGGTCCGAAGGCTATCTCGACAGCGTGACTGGCGTGGCCATGACCACCTGCAGCGTGCCGTACCGGATCGCCGGGCAGTTCGCCGGTGTGGCGACGCTCGATTTGCGCCTCGATGGCCTTGCGCAGTTCCTGCAGCGCGAAGGTAACGTCACTGGTGGTTATGCCTTCGTCGTCGACCAGGCGGGTAACCTGCTGTTCTTCCCTGGTGTCGAGGCGAGCAGCGAATTGCCGACCCTGGCGGGCCTGATCGCCCGGCAGCCGGCCATCGGGCCGTTGCAGGTGGCATTGCAGGCTGCTCGCTCCGGGCAGCAGACCACCATGCTGGAGCATGACGGGCAGTTGCAGGGGCCCGCCTACGTCAGTTTCCAGGCCCTTGGCGATACCGGCTGGCAGCTCGGCCTGGTCACGCCGGAGCGTCAGGTGACCGGCCTGGCCCAGCGCCTGACCGGCGAGATCCTGCTGTTCCTGCTGCCGTTGCTGGCACTGTTGCTGGGCCTGGCCTGGCTGGCGGGCCGTCGCCTGCTCACCCAGATCGAGGAAACCACCGGGCAGATCGAGCAGCTCGGTCAGGGTGGTGGCAGCGCCCAGTTGCAGGTGCAGCGGGCCGACGAGATTGGCGCCCTACGCGGCGCGGTGAACCGCTATGCCGGTTCCCTGCGGGCCATGTTGCTCGATATCGCCGGGGAGTCGCGGGTACTGGAACGCCAGGCATCGGAGCTGGCTCACCTGTCGGTGATGATCGCCGAGCGTGCCGAGACCCAGCGTGAGGACAATGCCCTGCTGGCCACTGCGATTACCGAGATGTCGGCCAGCGCGCAGGAAGTGGCGGGTAATACCACCGATTGTTCGGACACCGCGGATCGCTCGCTGGCATCGGCGCGCCAGGGCCAGGGCAACGTGCGCGGCAACAGCGAGTCGATCCAGACACTGGCCCAGGAGATCGGCCAGGCCGAGTCGGCCATCAGCCGGCTGGGCTCGGATATCGAGCGCGTCGGTAGTGTGCTCGCCGTGATCACCTCGATTTCCCAGCAGACCAACCTGCTCGCGCTGAATGCCGCCATCGAGGCGGCTCGTGCCGGAGAACAGGGTCGTGGCTTCGCCGTGGTGGCGGACGAGGTGCGCACGCTGGCCGGGCGAACCCAGGCCTCGGCCAACGAGATCCAGGTGATGATCGGCCAGTTGCGCGATGCCTCCGTACAGGCGGTCGCGACCATGCAGGCCGGTGTCAGGCGAACCCAGGAGGCGGTCGAGCAGGCCAACGGCGTTGCGGTCACCCTGGAGGGGACGGTGAGCGGTTTCGAGGATATCGTCCAGCGCGCCCAACAGATCGCGGTGGCCGCTCAGCAACAGAGCCACGTGACCCACGAGATCAGCGAACTGGCGGTACGCATTCATGGCGCCAGCGAGGAAGGCGCGCGCGACTCCGGGGTTCTGCGTGAGCTGGGGCGCACTATCGAGGAACTGTCCCAGCGCCTGGCGCGGATGAGCCGCCACGGCTGATTCGCCGTGGCCCGGATGCTTGCGGCATCTGGCCCTGCCGTGATTGAAAGGTGCTGGATAGAGTGGCGGCAGTTTTCCTGGAGAGGCCGCCATGTTCATGCTTCTGGCCGCGTTCGCCGGCCTGGTTCGCGGCTATAGCGGTTTCGGTTTCGCCATGATCCTGGCCCTGGGCCTGCTCATCACCAAGCCTCCGGCCGAGGTGCTTCCCGTGGTGCTGCTGCTCGACCTGCTGTGCAGTGCCAGTCTGTGGCCGCGTGCGCTGCGCGATGTGCAGCGGCCGCTGGCGGCGCGCCTGATAGCCGGCATGTGGCTGGCGGTGCCCATCGGCGTGCTGGCGTTGTCCTGGGTGCCGGCGGCCTGGCTGGCGCCGGTGATTGCCTTGCTGTGCCTGATCGGCGGTGTGCTGGTGCTGCGCCAGCCGCAGGCACGGTTGGCTGCGCGCATGCCGGCTTTGCGCCCGGCGTTCTGGGCGGGCCTGGGCTCTGGCCTGGCGACTACCCTGGCATCTGCCGGCGGGCCGCCGCTGATGCTCTATCTGCTGAGGTGCGGGCTTGCACCGCTGGCCTTGCGCGCCACGGCGATCCTGTTCTTCGCCGCCAGCAGTGCCACGGCATTGCTTGGCATGTGGGCGTTTGGCCTGGTCGGCACGGCTCATCTGCACCTGGCCGCGACCCTGTTGCTACCGGCGCTGGTCGGCAACCTGCTGGGGCAGTGGCTGCAGCCGCGCTGGCAGCCGTTCGCCTTGCACCGCGCGGTTGGCGTGTTGCTGGTGGTTTTGTCGGCAGTGTCGTTATGCGCCAGCCTGCTCAAGCCATGACCGCGAGAGGCCGGGCGCAGGGTGCGCCCGGCCTAGGAGCTGTTGACGTTTCGGCAACTCGGCTTGCGCTGAAACGTCAACAGGCCCTAACCATCACTTGTCGCGGTCGACGGCGAAGGCCGACCAGGCCTGGCGGCTGGGCATGATTTCCAGGCGGTTGATGTTGATATGGTCGGGCAGAGTGGCGACGTAGAAAATCTGCTCGGCGATATCCTCGGCGGTCAGCGGCGTGGTGCTGCCGTACAGCGCGTCGGAAGCGGCCTGGTTGCCCTTGGTGCGCACCAGGGTGAACTCGGTTTCCGCCATGCCTGGGGCGATGTCGGTGACGCGCACGCCGGTGGACACCAGGTCGCAGCGCAGGTTGAAGCTGAACTGTTTGACGAACGCCTTGCTGGCGCCATACACGTGGCCGCCCGGGTACGGCCATTCACCGGCCACCGAGCCGATGTTGACGATGCTGGCGCCCTTGCCGGTTTCCAGCAGTTTGGGCAGCACGGCATGGGTGACGTTGACCAGGCCAGTGATGTTGGTGTCGATCATGGTGTGCCAGTCTTCCAGCGCCACTTTCTGCGCCGGTTCCGGGGCCAGGGCCAGGCCGGCGTTGTTGATCAGCGCGTGAATCTTGTCGAATGGTGCAGGCAGGCTGTCGACCAGGGCCTGGACGGCGCTGGAATCACGCACGTCGAGGGTGGCGATGTGCACCGGCACCTTGCCTTCGAGCTCGGACTTGAGCGCCTCCAGGCGCTCCAGGCGCCGGCCGCTGAGTACCAGTGCCCAGCCTGCTTCGGCGAAACGGCGGGCGGTGGCGCGGCCGAAACCGGAGGTTGCACCGGTGATGAAAACTACCTTGGTCATGTTCTGCCTCTTTTCAGAATGTCAGTAACGGCCGCTGCGTCAGGCAGCTGACCTGGTTCGTCAGGCTTCGAGCTCGAGGAACTTGCGTACCCGCTCGGTCTCCGGGTTGCTGAAGAATTTCTCCGGGGCGGATTTTTCGATGATCTTACCTTTTTCCAGGAACACCACCTGATCCGATACCGCTCGGGCGAACTCCATTTCGTGGGTGACCACGATCATGGTGTAGCCCTCGGCGGAGAGGTTCTTCATCACCGTCAGCACTTCGCCGACGCGCTCCGGATCGAGTGCCGAGGTAGGCTCGTCGAACAGGATCACCTCCGGACTCATGGCCAGTACGCGGGCAATCGCCACACGCTGCTTCTGGCCGCCGGAGAGGGTATAAGGATAACTGTCCCGCTTGTCGCCCATGCCGACTTTTTCCAGTAATTCGATGGCAATGGTACGGGCCTGTTCCTTGGCCATGCCCTTGACCTGTACCGGCGCCTCCATGACGTTCTGCAGCACGCTGAGATGTGGCCACAGGTTGAAGCCCTGGAACACCATGCCGGTCTTGGCGCGGATCGCCGCCAGTTCTCGGTTGGTCATCCTGCGCCCGGCCTCTTCGTTGACCCCGATGCGTTGGCCGGCGATGTAGATGCTGCCGCGATCCGGCTCCTCCAGCCAGTTGATGCAGCGCAGCATGGTCGACTTGCCCGAGCCGGAGGAGCCCAGCACGCTGACCACCTCGCCCTTGTTCACGGTCAGTTCGATATCGCGCAGTACCTCGATGTCGGAGAAGCTCTTGGACAGGTTGTGAATGCGTACCGCCGGGATGTCAGCCATGTTCGAATCCTCGTTTCGCGCCGAAGCGTGCGGCCCATTTGAGCGCCAGTTCCAGGCAGATGCTGATGAGCCAGTACAGAACGATCACCACCACGAAGGCTTCGGTGGGAATGAAATAGGTGGCCTGCACCGAGTTGGCGGCGGCGGTCAGCTCCTGCACGGTGATGATGGTCAGAAAGGCGGTGTCCTTGAGGGCGATGATCAACTGGTTGCCCAGCAGCGGCCGGGTCTTGATCACCAGTTGCGGCAGGATGATGCGCATGAACAGCTTGAACGGCGTGAAGCCATGGGCCTTGGCCGCCTCGACATAGCCCGCCGGCAGTACCAGGCGGCTACCGCGCAGGATCTCGGCGAAGTAGGCGCCATGGTAGACGATCAGCGCGATCAGGCCGGCCGTCCAGGCATCCAGGCGCAATCCCAGGCGCGGCAGGCCGTAGTACAGCAGGTAGGCGAGGATCAGGAACGGCAGCATGCGCATGCCGTTGACCAGCCAGCGCACCAGGATCGACAGCGGTGTACGTTCTTCCAGGCTGTAGAGCATCGCGCAGCCAAGCACGAAGGCGAAGACGATGGATAGGGCGAATAGCGCCAGGGTGTTGAGGAAGCCGTTGAAGAAGGCTTCGCGGGCGTCCCAGATAATGCTCCATTCGGTCATGCTGAAATTTCCTTACATGGCCAGCCGGTTGGCTTTCTTCTCGGCAATCGCTTGCAGCTTGAGCAGTACGCCGATGATCAGCATGTACAGCAGCGCGGCAGCGAGAATCGGCGGCAGTGGGTCGTAGGTGACGGCGGCGATGCGGTTGGTCACCCGCGTCAGGTCGACGATGCCGATGATGGCGATGGCCGGGCTGCCCTTGATCAGGAAGGACATTTCGTTGACCAGGCCGGGCAGGCTGCTGGTGAGCATCTGCGGCAGCATGATGCGGCGGAAGAACACGCCCTGGGTCATGCCGCAGGCCAGTGCCGCTTCCTTCTGGTCGCGGGAGAAACTGATGAATGCCGAGCGCCAGATCTCCGCGTTGAAGGCGGTGGTATTGAGCGTCAGGGCGAGGATGGCTGCGGTGTTGCGATCGAGGTTGACGCCGAACATCGGTGCGGAAAGGAAGATGAACAGCACCAGGGTCACCAGCGGTGTGGCGCGGGCCAGGCTGGTGTAGAGGATCAGCAGCTGTTCCAGGAAGGGGATGCGTGCCATGCGCAGCAAGGCGATGCCGAGCCCGGTGAGCACGCCGATGGCAATGGCGATGCCGGATATCCACAGGGTCGTCCAGGCGCCCTCTAGCAGCAATAGCCAGGCTTGTCCGTTCATGGCGGCTCCTTTGGGGCGAGATAAATGAGGCGAGCGAGTCAGGCGGGGTTGGCAATCCCCGCGCCTGCTCGTTGTCTGCCGTGACGCGCCGGGATTACTTCATGCCGGCCAGGGTGTGGAACTGCTCGACATCGGTAATCGGTTCCTTGGGCATGGCCGGGAAGGACTCGCCGAACCACTTGGTCTGCAGCTCGGCCAGACGGCCGCTGTCGCGGATCTGATCCATGAAGCCGGTGACCAGCTTCAACAGTTCGGGGCTCTTCTTCGGCACCGGCCAGGCGGCGAAACCGTCGCCGGATACCGCGATGCCCTTGGCGAAGGTATCGCCGCGGGTCTTGACCAGGTCGTTGACCGAGATCAGCGCGTTGATCACGTAGTCCAGGCGGCCGTTGGCGAGATCCGCATAGGCTTCCGGATAGGACTGGTACTCGACCACTTCGCCGATCTTGCAGTCGGCATCGGCCATCATTTTCTTCAGCTCCGGCAGGCGTGCGAGCAGGGCGCTGCCGGCCTGCAGACCGGCGGTCTTGCCACACAGGCTGGCGATGTCACCAAGGCGGTCGTCCCCGGCACGCTTGACGTAGAAGTGCTGGGCCGAAGCGAATGGCGGGGCGAAGTTGAATACGCGCAGGCGGTCATCGGTGACCAGCGCGCCGGTGAAGGCCATGTCGTACTGACCGGAAGATACCGAGGCGAGCAGACCTGTCCAGGGCAGGATTTCCTGGCGTACGTCGAAGCCTTTTTCCTTGGCGTAGGCCTTGAGGTCTTCCAGCAGCTCCTTGTGGAAACCCTCGGGCTTGCCGTCGACGATGTAATTGAACGGCGCGTAGTCGTCCTCGGTGGCCACGCTCAGGTAGCCGCGCTTTTCCACGTCGGCGATATCGGCGTGGACGATCATGCTATTGGCCAGCAGGCAACCTGCCAGACCTGCGAGCGCCAGTTTGCGCAATTGGGCGAATCCGTTCGTTGGGGTTGGGTTGCCGGTGTGGGTCATGGTGAGCGCTCCAGAGGTCGACATATCGATTGGCTTGCGATGGGCGTGCCAGGTGGCTGTTTTTCACCATAGAGAGCGCAATGCCTCGGGCAATAGGTGCAGTTTGGCGCATTCGCCTGGCCAGCCTGGAACGGGGGCCATGGCTCACTAATTGCTTCGTGGTGAGCACATCGCATGGAGCGGCAGTGACCATGATCGACCACTTCTTCCATCTGGATTTCGACCAGCAGCGCGGATTGCAGGAGCAGCTGCGTGAGTCACTGGTGTCCGCCATCCTCGCGGGCGGCTTCCCCCAGGACGAGGCCTTGCCGTCCTGCCGACGTCTGTCCCAGCAACTGTCGATTTCCCGCAACACCGTGGCGCTGGTCTACGAAAGCCTGCTCGACAACGGCTATCTGGTCAGCCGACCGCGCAGCGGCTATTACCTGCACCCTGACTACTGCGGCAGCCAGCGCGAAGTCGCCCTGGCACGTCTGGCGCCGGCCCATAGCGATGCCAATCCGCACGCCGTCGGCGCACCAGGATGGAGCGGTCGCTTCAAGATGCAGCCGAGTTTGAGGCATGGCGTGCTGCGCCCTAGCAACTGGCGGCGTTTCACCTACCCCTTCATTTACGGCCAGCCGATTGCCGACCTGTTTCCCCTGGAGCGCTGGCGCGAGGTGTCGCGTAGCAGCATGCGCAACGAGCGCAACCCGGAGTGGCTGCGTGACAGCCACGACCAGGACGACGCCATGCTGATCGAGCAACTGCGTACCCGGGTACTGCCCAAGCGCGGCATCTGGGCTGGCGCCGATGAAATCCTCATCACCCTCGGTTCGCAGAACGCTCTCTACCTGCTGGCGACCCTGCTGATGAGCAAGGGCACCCGCGTGGCGCTGGAAAATCCGGGATTCGGTGATGCCTGGAACGTTTTCGACCTGCAGGGTGCGGACATCCATTTACAGGATGTCGACGAGCAGGGCATGCGCGTCGACGAGCGCCTCAACGACTGCGAATATCTCTATGTCACGCCTGGCCACCAAGTGCCCACCGGCGTGAGCATGAGCGCAGCGCGGCGCAGCCAGTTGCTGCAGCAGATCCGCCAGCACGATCAGATCGTCATCGAGGATGACTACGACGCCGAGCTGAATTTCGACAGCCACGCGCAGCCGGCTCTCAAGGCCAGCGACAGCAGCGGTCGGGTGGTGTACATGAGTAGCCTGTCCAAGGCGTTTTCACCGGGGTTGCGGCTGGGCTATCTGGTCGCCGATGCCGAGCTGGTGGAGGAATTGCGTGCCTTGCGCCGGCTGATGTATCGCCATCCGCCGCTGAACAATCAGCGCATGCTCGCCCAGTTTCTTGCCCAGGGGCATTACGATGCGCACCTGCGGCGTTTTCGCGAGGAGTACGGGCGCCGTCGCGAGGCGCTGCATGGCGCGCTGGATAGCATTCTGGATGGCTGTCGGCATGTCAGCAGCGCTGGTGCAGGCGCCTTCTGGCTCAGCGCGCCAGCAGGCGTCGACAGCCAGAGGCTGGCCTGGGCAGCCGCTCAGCAGAGTGTGCTGATCGAGCCGGGCGCGCAGTTCTTCTTCAACGAAGAGCCGCCGCAGCGCTATTTCCGAATGGGCTTTCACGCCATCGACGTGCCGCTGATCGAGCCGGGCATCCGTATCCTCAATGAGGTGCTGCAGGAGCAGTGATGCCGCTGCAATCTGTGATAACCCACGATCTGCACCGCCACGGATATCGCTCGTGGGTTACGCGGCGCTCCATCACCGTGTTGCCAGGGCTTACAGAGCCCTGCGCCGCTAACCCACCCTACGGGATCTGTGCTCGGCGCCTAAGCTGCGCAGTCCGGCCCATCCGGTTTTCGTCTGTTACAGGTACTTGGCGCTGAACTCGCCGATCACTTCGTCGAAGATCGCCAGGGCCTGCTGCACCTGGGCCGCGTTGACCATGCACGGCGGCACCACGTGGATGCGGTTTTCCACCACGAAGGCCAGCAGCCCGCGATCCAGCAGCGCGGCCTTCATCTGCGCCATGATTGGCGCCGCCAGTGGCGTTTTCTTCACCGGGTCGGCGACGAATTCCAGCGCCTGGAACAGGCCGATGCCGCGTGCCTCGCCGATCAGCGGGTATTTGCCGGCAAGTGCCTTGAGGCCCGGGCCGAGCAGTTCCTGGCCTATCTGCCGGGCGTTGTCGACCATGCCTTCCTCGGCCATGGTGTCGAGGGTGGCGACGATCGCCGCCATGGCCAGGGGGTGACCGGAGTAGGTCAGGCCGCCGGGGAAGAAGTGGCTGTCGAAGTACTCGGCGATGGGCTGGGAGATCATCACCCCGCCAGCCGGTACATAGCCGGAATTGACGCCCTTGGCGAAGGTGATCAGATCCGGCACCACCTCGAAGTTGTCCAGTGCCAGCCAGCTGCCGGTGCGGCCGAAACCGGCCATCACTTCATCGAGAATCACCAGAATGCCGAACTCGTCGGCCAGGGCGCGTACGCCCTGCATGTAGCCTTTCGGCGGCACCAGAATGCCGGCGGTACCGGGAATGGTTTCCAGCAGAATCGCGGCGATCGAGGCCGGGCCTTCGCATTCGATGACTCGGCGCAGGTGCTGCAGCGCGCGGGCACATTCCTCTTCCTCGCTGGTTGCATTGAATTCGCTGCGAAACAGGTACGGATTGAAGAAATGCACATGGCCGCGGGCGAATTCGTTGGGCACCCGGCGCGGATCGCCGGTGGCGACGATCGCCGAGCCGGTGCTGCCGTGGTAGGAGCGATAGGCCGAGAGGATCTTGTCGCGACCGCTGTAGGTACGCGCCATGCGCATGGCGTTTTCGTTGGCGTCGGCACCGGCGTTGGTGAAGAACACCTTGCTGAAGTTGGCCGGTGCGTGGGAAAGGATGCGCTTGGCCGCCTCGCCGCGCATCAGGTTGGCGGTAGCCGGGGCGATGGTCACCAACTGCTCGGCCTGGGCCTTGATCGCGGCAATCACCCGGGGATGCTGGTGGCCGATATTGGTGTTGACCAACTGGCTGCTGAAGTCCAGGTACTCGCGCCCATCGTAGTCCCACAAGGTGCACCCGGCGCCACCGGCGATCACCAGCGGGTTGAGCGCGCCCTGGGTCGACCAGGAGTGGAAAACGTACTGGCGATCCAGGGCGTGGACATAGTCGTTGCTGATCTGCGTTGGGCTGCTCATGGCGACCTCGTGAGTGCGAAGTGGGGCCGGCCGTGCGGTCGGCGTGGTATGACAGGTCACTCACCATAGGAATAAAGCGATGTGCTTCCGTAGTGCCAGATGCCTGGAGTCGCTGAGTCAGCTATCTGGCCCGTCGACCGCCGGTAACTGTCCCTGGCGCCGTTGGGGCAACTTGCTAGGGTGATGTGATCTACGTACTTGGAGATCACCACCATGGCACATGCATTCGAGGTCAACGCCACGCCACTTGACCGGCGTCTCGCCGACAGCCTGGACAGCCCGGCGATCCGTCAGGCGCGTATCGACCTGGCGGCCTGTTTTCGTATGGCCGCGCGGCTCGGTATGGGCGAGGGGATCTGCAATCACTTTTCCTTCGTGGTGCCCGGCCATGACGACCTGTTCCTGGTCAATCCCTATGGCCTGGCCTTCGCCGAGGTGACCGCCTCGTCGCTGCTGATCTGCGATTTCCACGGCCGTGTGGTGGCCGGGGAGGGCACACCGGAAGCCACGGCGTTCTTCATCCACGCGCAGCTGCATCGCCTGCACCCGCGGGCCAAGGCGGCGTTCCACACCCATATGCCCAACGCCACGGCGCTGTGCATGCTCGAAGGCGACCCGTTTATCTGGGCGGGGCAGACGGCTCTGAAATTCTATGACCGCATGCGGGTGGACGAGCATTACAACGGCCTGGCACTGAACAATGCCGAGGGCGAGCGTATTGCCAGCGCGGTGGGCGAGGCGGATGTGCTGATGCTGAAGAATCACGGCCCGCTGGTGCTGGGTGCCTCCATCGCCGAAGCCTGGGACGATCTCTACTACCTGGAGCGTGCCGCCGAGGTGCAGCTCAAGGCCATGGCCAGCGGCCGGCCCCTGAAAGCCGTGCCCCATGAACAGGCGCGCAAGGCCTGTCGGATCATGCTCGAAGGCAATGCCGAGAGCGCCCATCTGCATCTGCAAAGCATCAAGCGCCAGATCGCCCGGCTGGAGCCGGATTTCACCGATTGAAGGGCTGCTGTAAGGCGCAAGCAGACGTAGGGTGGATGACGCTCTTTTCATCCACCATCGCGATTGCAGAGCGGTGGACGGGTCGGGCCGCGTAGGTGAAGCGTCGTCCACCCTACGAACGGCCGTTTGCGCCTTTAAGACCGTAGAACGTAGCCTGGATTAGCCGCAGGCGTAATCCGGGGCCGAAGGCCGTGATCCATGGTTCAACGCGGGTCACCGACCGGCTTCTTTCGCCTTTACGCCGACATGATGGCGGGGCTTAGATCGCCACCAACCCGCGCACGCCATCCGCCTCCATGGTCTCGCCACGGCCCTGCTGGACGATCTCGCCGCGGCTCATCACCAGGTACTGGTCGGCCAGCTCGGCGGCGAAGTCGTAGAATTGCTCGACCAGCAGGATGGCCATATCGCCACGGGCGGCGAGCTTCTTGATCACCACGCCGATTTCCTTGATCACCGAAGGCTGGATGCCTTCGGTGGGTTCGTCGAGGATCAGCAGGCGTGGCTGGCTGGCCAGGGCGCGGCCGATGGCCAGCTGTTGCTGCTGGCCGCCGGAGAGGTCGCCACCGCGGCGGTGTTTCATCTCCAGCAGCACCGGGAACAGCTCGTAGATGAAGGCCGGCACTTCCTTGGCCTGGCTGGCGGGGAAGCGCGACAGGCCCATCAGCAGATTTTCCTCCACCGTAAGGCGGCCGAAGATCTCGCGGCCCTGGGGCACGTAGGCGATGCCGGCGTGTACCCGCTGGTGCGGCTTGAAGCCGGTGATCGGTTTGCCTTCCCAACTGACTTGGCCTTCCTTGGATGGAAGCAGGCCCATCAGGCATTTGAGCAGGGTGGTCTTGCCTACGCCGTTGCGCCCGAGCAGGCAGGTGACTTCACCCACCCTGGCCTCGAACGACAGGCCGCGCAGGATATGGCTGCCGCCGTAGTACTGATGCAACTTTTCGACTTGGAGCATGACTTACCCCTCTGAGCCGCAAGCCTAAAGCGGCAAGGGCGTAGGGTGGAGCGGGGCGCGTAGCTGACGCGTTATCCATCCACCGTGTGGATTCCTGGTGGATGAAAAAAGCGTCATCCACCCTACAATTTTCCAGCTGGCGCGTCAGCGCCCCAGGTAAACCTCGATCACCCGTTCGTTGGCCTGCACGCTGTCCAGCGAGCCTTCGGCCAATACCCGGCCCTGGTGCAGCACGGTGACGTGGTCGGCGATGGTGCCGACGAAGCCCATATCGTGCTCGACCACCATCAGCGAGTGCTTGCGCGCCAGGGACTTGAACAGCTCGGCGGTGAATTCGGTTTCCGCGTCGGTCATCCCGGCGACCGGCTCGTCGAGCAGCAGCAACTGCGGATCCTGCATCAGCAGCATGCCGATCTCGAGGAACTGCTTCTGACCGTGGGACAGCAGGCCTGCCGGGCGCTGGCGTGAAGCGTCGAGACGGATGGTGGCGAGTACCTCGTCGATGCGGTCGCGCTGCTCGCCGCTGAGTCTGGCGCGCAGGCTGGCCCACACGGACTTGTTGGTCTTCTGCGCCAGCTCCAGGTTTTCGAACACGCTCAGTGCCTCGAATACCGTTGGCTTCTGGAACTTGCGACCGATGCCGGCCTGGGCGATCTCGACTTCGCTCATCTGGGTCAGGTCGAAGGTTTCGCCGAAGTAGGCGACGCCACTGTTCGGCCGGGTCTTGCCGGTGATCACGTCCATCAGGGTGGTCTTGCCGGCGCCGTTGGGGCCGATGATGCAGCGCAGTTCGCCGACGCCGATGTACAGCGTCAGGTCGGTCAGCGCCTTGAACCCGTCGAAGGCGACGTTGATGTCCTCCAGGGTCAGGATGGTGCCATGGCGCACGTTCAGGCCACTGCCCGCACTCTGGCCCAGGCCGATGGCATCGCGGCTGCTGCCGGCTGGATCGATCATCGCTTCCGGGATGGGGGCGATTCTCATGATTTATCCCCTCGCTTGATGAGGCCGATTACGCCCTTGGGCAGGAACAGGGTGACCACGATGAACAGCGCGCCGAGGGCGAACAGCCAATACTCGGGGAAGGCCACGGTGAACCAGCTCTTCATGCCGTTGACCAGACCGGCACCGAGCAGCGGGCCGATCAGTGTGCCGCGCCCACCGAGCGCCACCCACACGGCGGCCTCGATGGATTGGGTCGGCGCCATCTCGCTGGGGTTGATGATGCCGACCTGAGGCACGTACAGCGCACCGGCCAGGCCGCAGAGCACTGCCGAAAGCACCCAGATGAACAGCTTGTAGCCGCGCGGATCGTAGCCGCAGAACATCAGTCGGTTCTCGGCGTCGCGCAGGGCGGTCAGCACCCGGCCGAACTTGCTGCGCGCCAGGCGCCAACCCAGGTACAGGCTGCCTACCAACAGCACCACGGTGGCCAGGAACAGGGTGGCGCGGGTGCTCGCCGCGGTGATCTCGAAACCGAGGATGCTGCGGAAGTTGGTGAAGCCGTTGTTGCCGCCGAAGCCGGTCTCGTTGCGGAAGAACAGCAGCATGCCGGCGAAGGTCAGTGCCTGAGTCATGATCGAGAAATACACGCCCTTGATCCGCGAGCGGAAGGCGAAGAAGCCGAACACCAATGCCAGCAGCCCTGGCGCCAGCACCACCAGGCACATGGCCCAGAGGAAATTGTCGGTGCCGTACCAGTACCAGGGCAGCTCCGTCCAGGCGAGGAAGCTCATGAACGCTGGCAGGCCGTCGCCGGCGGCTTCGCGCATCAGGTACATGCCCATGGCATAGCCGCCGAGGGCGAAGAACAGCCCGTGGCCGAGAGACAGCAGGCCGGCGTAACCCCAGACCAGATCGAGCGCCAGGGCGACGATGCAGTAGCAGAGGATCTTGCCGACCAGGGTCAGCGTGTAAGCCGAAACGTGCAGGGCGTGGTCGCCGGGCAGCAGGTGCAGCAGCGGCATGGCGATCAGCACGGCGAGCACCAGCAGGCCGATGACGATGCAGACCTGCGGGCCGAGCTTATGGCTGGCGCGGGCCAGCAGCGTTTGGTTGGCGGCGTTCATCGGTGAATCCCCTGTAAGCCGACCTGTGGGAGCGCGCCATGCGCGCGAACGATGGTGGTGATGCAGTCGCTGGCTTGGCCAGCTCCCACGGTGTTGCGGTCGAGGATCCGGTTCAATCGATCACCCTCCCTTTCAGGGCGAACAAGCCTTGCGGACGCTTCTGGATGAACAGAATGATCAACGCGAGGATGAGGATCTTGCCCAGTACGGCGCCGATCTGCGGTTCGAGGATCTTGTTGGCTAGCCCTAAGCCGAAGGCCGCCATCACGCTGCCGGCCAGTTGGCCGACGCCGCC
The DNA here is from genome assembly GCF_004327285.1 of Phytopseudomonas daroniae. Classification (GTDB taxonomy): domain Bacteria; phylum Pseudomonadota; class Gammaproteobacteria; order Pseudomonadales; family Pseudomonadaceae; genus Aquipseudomonas; species Aquipseudomonas daroniae. The sequence goes on along the minus strand of NZ_QJUI01000001.1, from coordinate 72,873 downwards.
GAGCACCACCACCAGGAACGAATCGATGATGTAGCTCTGGCCCAGGTCGGGGCCGACGTTGCCGATCTGGCTGAGGGCCACGCCGCCGAGGCCGGCGATGCCCGAGCCGAGGCCGAAGGCCAGCATGTCCACGCGGCCGGTGGGCACGCCGCAGCAGGCGGCCATATTGCGGTTCTGGGTGACGGCGCGCACGTTCAGGCCGAGGCGGGTCTTGTTCAGCAGCAGCCAGGTGAGCACGACGACGAACAGGGCGAAGCCGATGATGACGATACGGTTGTACGGCAGCACCAGGTTGGGCAGCACCTGGATGCCGCCGGACAGCCAGTAGGGGTTGGCCACCTCGACGTTCTGCGCACCGAACAGCACGCGCACCAGCTGGATCAGGATCAGGCTGATGCCCCAGGTGGCCAGCAGGGTTTCCAGCGGGCGGCCGTAGAGGTGGCGGATCACCGTGCGCTCCAGCGCCATGCCGATGGCGGCGGTGACGAAGAACGCCACCGGCAGCGCCACCAGCGGGTACAGCGCCAGGGCCTCGGGGGCGAAGCGCTGGAACAGGATCTGCACCATGTAGGTGGAGTAGGCGCCGAGCATCAGCATCTCGCCGTGGGCCATGTTGATCACCCCGAGCAGGCCGAAGGTGATGGCCAGCCCCAGGGCGGCGAGCAGCAGGATCGAGCCCAGGCTCATGCCGCTGAAGGCCTGGCCGAGCAGTTCGCCGACCAGCAGCTTGCGCTTGACCTGGGCCAGGCTGGTTTCCGCAGCGGTGCGCACCCCAGCGTCACTCTCCACGCCGGGCTCCAGCAGGTTCTCCAGGCGGGTACGCGCCAGCGGCTCGCCGGTTTCACCGAGCAGGCGCACGGCAGCCAGGCGTACCGCCGGGTTGGGGTCGACCAGTTGCAGGTTGGCCAGGGCCAGGGTCAGGGCGTCGTGTACGCTGCTTTCCTCTTCGGCGGCGAGCACCTGGGACAGCAGCGGCAGTTGTGCTGGCTGAGCGCTCCTCTGCAGTTGCCGCGCGGCGCTCAGGCGCAGCGCCGGCTCTTCGGCAAGCAACTGGTGGCTGGCCTGGGCGTTGGCGACCAGGCCACGCAGGCGATTGTTCAGGCGCAATTTGCGCGGAGTGTCGGTTGGCGTTGCTTCGCCTTCGGCGGCTTGGTAACCGTCCTCGGTTTCGATAAAGGCGGTCTTGTCGCTATCCGCGGTCACGCGGCCCTGCTGCAGGGCGTCGATCAGTGGCTGACGCGCCGGGTCGGGTGCGGCGGCCCAGCTTTCCAGCAGTTTGGCTTGCTGCGCTGGGCTGGCGGCAACGAAGTCGTTGGCGTCGCCGGCCTGAGCGGCGAACGGCAGCAGGAGCAGCAGGCTGAGAAAGAGTCGGACAAAGGTGTTGTGCATGGGGATGTCCTAGGTTGCCCGGCAGAACCGGGGAACTGTAGGAGCTGGCTTGCCGGCGATCAGTCTTCAATAGCGAGTTGCTCTGAAGATCGATCGCCCGCAAGCGGGCTCCTACCGATAGGTAGCGCTGTGGATCAGTTCGACTTCACCGGGGTGTCGCCTTTCTTGTCGTTGCCTTCGATGTACGGGCTCCACGGCTGGGCGCGAACCGGGCCGTCGGTTTCCCAGACCACTTCGAACTGACCGTCGTCCTGGACTTCGCCGATCATCACCGGCTTGTGCAGGTGATGGTTCTTCTCGTCCATCTTCAGGGTGAAACCGCTCGGCGCGGCGAATTCCTGGCCGGCCATGGCCTCACGCACCTTGTCGACGTCGGTGGTGCCGGCCTTTTCGACCGCCTGGGCCCACATGTGCAGGCCCACGTAGGTGGCTTCCATCGGGTCGTTGGTGACCACGGTATCGGCGTTCGGCAGCTTCTTGGCCTTGGCGTAGGCTTTCCAGTTGGCGACGAACTGCTCGTTGACCGGATTCTCCACCGACTGGAAATAGTTCCACGCGGCCAGGTGACCGACCAGCGGCTTGGTGTCGATGCCGCGCAGTTCTTCTTCGCCTACCGAGAAGGCCACCACCGGTACGTCGGTGGCTTCGATGCCCTGGTTGGCCAGTTCCTTGTAGAACGGCACGTTGGAGTCACCGTTGACGGTGGAGACCACCGCGGTCTTGCCGCCTGCGGAGAACTTCTTGATGTTGGCGACGATGGTCTGGTAATCGCTGTGGCCGAACGGCGTGTAGACCTCTTCGATGTCCTTGTCCTGAACGCCCTTGCTGTGCAGGAAGGCGCGCAGGATCTTGTTGGTGGTGCGCGGGTAGACGTAGTCGGTGCCAAGCAGGAAGAAGCGCTTGGCGGCGCCGCCGTCTTCGCTGAGCAGGTATTCCACCGCCGGGATCGCCTGCTGGTTCGGCGCGGCGCCGGTGTAGAACACGTTCGGCGACATTTCCTCGCCCTCGTACTGCACCGGGTAGAACAGCAGGCCGTTGAGTTCCTCGTAGACCGGCAGTACCGATTTACGCGATACCGAGGTCCAGCAGCCGAAGGTCACCGCGACCTTGTCCTGGGTCAGCAACTGGCGGCCACGCTCGGCGAACAGCGGCCAGTTGGAGGCCGGGTCGACCACCACCGGCTCGAGCTGCTTGCCGAGCACCCCGCCCTTGGCGTTGATCTCGTCGATGGTCATCAGCGCCATGTCTTTGAGCGATGTTTCTGAAATGGCCATGGTGCCGGACAGCGAGTGCAGGATGCCGACCTTGATGGTCTCGGCTGCCTGGATGCTCCAGCTCAGGCCCATGGCGGCGATGGATGCGGAGAGGGTGAAGGCCTTGATCAGGCTGCGACGTTGCATAGGGCGATCTCCATTCACTAACAATTAAGTGGTTGTGTTATTGGCAGTTGGTCAAGGGACATCGGATCAGCCCTGTGCCTGCACGGCCCGCTGGCGGGCGCTGTGCAGCATGTGCAGGGTGATCTTGCGCACTTCCGCCTTGCTGACCTCGATATGGGTCTTCAGCAACAGCTGTGCTTCTTCGCAACGGCGCGACAGGATCGCGCCGAGAATGCGTGCGTGCTCTTCGTAGGTGGCTTCCACCCGTGGCGTCTTGGTGAAGTCGAGGCGGCGGATGATGCGGATCTTCTCGCTGACTTCGCCGTGCAGGCGGGCCATCTCGCGGTTGCCGGTGGCTTCCACCAACTGGCAGTGGAAGCGTTCGTCCAGCCGCGAAACCTCGCGGCCGTCGTCCAGGCGCTGCTCGGGCTGCACCATCCAGATGCGCTGCAGCTCCTCCAGCGGTTCGGGGGTCTCGCCGGCGCTGCGATCACAAAGGCGCTTGACCGCCGCCAGTTCGAGGACGATGCGCACGTCGTAAAGCTCCTCGAAATGGTGGAAGTCGAATGGCTTGACCTGCCAGCCGCTGCGGAAATACACCTCCAGGTACCCCTCGCGCTCCAGGCGATACAGCGCCTGGCGCACCGGCGTGCGGCTGGCGGCCATGCGCTCGGCCACTTCGCCCTCGCTGAAACGGTCGCCCGGCAGCAGACGAAACTCGAAGATGTCGTCCTTGAGCTGTTGGTAGATGCGCTCGGCGAGGTTCTCCGGGCGCTCCTTGCCACGCTTGATCGGGTCGACCAGTTGCATGTCAGGCCGCCTCGCTCGGGTCGAGGATCAGCAGCACATCGCCCGGGGTAACCGCCTTGCCCGGCTGGCAGCGCACCGCCTTGACCGTACCCGCCAGCGGTGCGAGCACGGCCAGCTCCATCTTCATCGCCTCGACCACCAGCAACGGCATGCCGGCCTCGATGTACTGGCCGGGCTCGACCAGCACCTTCCACACGCTGCCGCACATGTCGGCACTGACCACCTGGCCGTCAACGGCTTCATCGTCCTCGGCGCTGGCGGCTGGCGCGGTGTGGCTGTCGGCATCATCGTCGCGCCACAGTTGCACTTCGGAATCGAAGGCCTGTTTCTGGCGCTGCTGGAAGTCGTTGATGCTGCTGGCATTGTCCGCCAGAAAGGTCTGGTATTCGGCGAAGTCGAAGGTACTCTGCTCGATGCGGATCTGCGCACGGCCTTCGCGGAAGGCATCGCGGAACTCGTCCAGTTCGGCCTCGCTGACCGGGTAGAACTTCACCTGGTCGAAGAAGTGCAGCAGCCAGGGCTGACCGTTGGCGAACTGGGCGTTCTTCACGAACTTGTTCCAGATCGGCAGGGTGCGGCCGACCAGCTGATAGCCGCCGGGCGAATCCATGCCGTAGATGCACATGTACATGCCGCCGATGCCCACGGTGCCTTCTGCAGTGTAGGTACGTGCCGGGTTGTACTTGGAGCTGAGCAGGCGGTGGCGCGGGTCGAGCGGCACGGCGCAGGGCGCATCGAGGTAGACGTCGCCGAGGCCGAGGATCAGGTAGCTGGCCGCGAAGAGGATGTCGCGTACTTCCTCGCGGCTGGCCAGGCCATTGGTGCGCTGAATGAAATCGACGTTGTTCGGCAGCCAGGGCGCCTGGCTGCGCACGGTCTCGCTGTAACGGGTGACGGCAGCGAGCGTGGCACTGTCTTCGAAGGCCATGGGCAGGTGGACGATACGGGTCGGCACCTTGAGCGTGCTGACGTCGCCCAGCTCGCGCTCAAGACGCAGCAGATGATCGAGCAGCGCCTGCTGGTGCAGTACGCGGCTGTCGTAACGCAACTGCAGCGAGCGGACACCCGGCGCCAGTTCTTCCAGGCCGGCGAGTGGTGTCGCCTTGAGCGCTTCCATCAGCAGATGCACGCGCAGGCGCAGCGCCAGGTCGAGCACGTTGTCGCCGTACTCCAGCAGGATGTAGGCATCGCCGGCCTGCCGGTAGACCGCGCGCGGGCGGCTACCATCGGCCGGCAGCTCCGCCAGTACGCTGGCCGACACGGTGTCGCCCGGCTGCAGACTGGGCACCGGCAGCTGTACGGCGCTGACCGCGCTCAGCCGTTCGAGGCTGCCCAGTTGCGCCTGTTCCAGCGCCTGAGCCTGCTCGAAGCTGATCGGGTGAAAGCGCAAGGTGTCGCCCGGCTTGACCTGGCCGACCTTCCACAACTCGGCCTTGGCGATGGTCACCGGGCAGACGAAGCCGCCCAGGCTCGGACCGTCCTTGGTGAGGATCACCGGGAAGTCGCCGGTGAAGTTGATGGCGCCGATGGCGTATTCGCAATCATGCACGTTGGACGGATGCAGGCCGGCTTCGCCGCCGTCGGCGCGTGTCCAGCTCGGCTTCGGCCCGCTCAGGCGCACGCCCAGGCGGTTGGAGTTGTAGTGCACCTGCCAGTCGGCGGCGAAGAACTGCTCGATCGCATCAAAGGTGAAGAAATCCGGCGCACCGTGAGGACCATAGAGCACACCGATGTGCCAGGTGCTGCCGTACTCGGGAATCAGGCTGGCATCCAGCGCCCGTGGCTCGCTGACCGGAGCCGGCGTGGTGCAGGCGGGCAGATCCTGGGAGATCGCCAGCATGTCGGCGGTACGCAGGGTACGCCCGGCATGGCCGCCGAACTGGCCGAGAGCGAAGGTCGAGCGACTGCCCAGGTACAGGGGCACATCGAAGCCGCCGCGCACCGCCAGATAGGTGCGGCAGCCGCTGGTCGCGCGGCCGAGCTTGAGCACCTGGCCGGCCTTGACGGTGATCGGCGTCCAGTAGGGCACGCTTTCACCGTCCAGCTCGGCGGGGCAGTCAGCACCGGCGAGGGCGATCAGCGCATCGCTATGGAAGCGCAGGCCCGGGCCCTGCAGGGTGAACTCCAGCCCGGCGGCGCTCTCGTGGTTGCCGACGATGCGGTTGGCCAGGCGGAAGGCGTAATCGTCCATCGGCCCGGACGGCGGCACGCCGATGTCCCAGTAACCGAGACGGCCGGGGAAATCCTGCACGCTGCTGTAGGTACCGGGCTCCAGTACTTCGACCACCTGGGCCGCATAGCTGAAGGTGTCGAGCAGGCGTGTCCAGATCTGCGCGTCGTGGAAGCGCGGCTCGGCGACCACCTGGCGCAGGTAATCGAGGTTGCTGGCGATACCGTGCAGACGGGTTTCGCCCAACGCCTTCTGCAGCTTTGCGATGGCCTCGTCGCGGGTGGAGGCGTGAACGATCAGCTTGGCGATCATCGGGTCGTAGAAGGCCGACACGATGCTGCCGGTGCTGACCCAGCCGTCGACGCGCACATCGTCCGGGAAGTGCACGTCGGTCAGCACGCCGGGGCTGGGCTGGAAGTTCTTCAGCGGATCTTCGGCATAGATGCGCACTTCGATGGCGGCGCCCTCGGGGGCTCGGCTCAGGGCGGGCCAATCCAGCTCGTCGCCAGCGGCCACACGCAGCATGCACTCGATGAGGTCGAGGCCGGTGACCATCTCGGTCACCGGGTGCTCGACCTGCAGGCGGGTGTTCACTTCGAGAAAGTAGAAATCGTCGCGGGCGGCGTCGTAGATGAACTCCACGGTGCCGGCGCTGCGGTAGCTCACCGACTCGCCCAGCTCGACGGCGGCGGCATGCAGGCGTTCGCGGGTCGCCTGTGGCAGGTTCGGTGCCGGGGTCTCCTCGACCACCTTCTGGTTGCGCCGCTGCAGCGAGCAGTCGCGTTCTCCCAGGGCGGCCACGCGGCCTTTGCCATCGCCGAATATCTGCACTTCGACGTGGCGCGCCTGATCGACGAAGCGTTCGAGGAACACGCCCGCATCGCTGAAGAACTGCTCGCCCATGCGCTTGACGCCGTCATAGGCGCTGGCCAGGGCTACGGCGTCGGCGCAGCGGGTCAGGCCGATACCGCCACCGCCCGCGGTGGTCTTGAGCATCACCGGGTAACCGATGCCTTCGGCCGCGGCCAGGGCTTCGTCGAGATCCTGCAGCAGGCCGGTACCGGGCGCCATCGGCACCTGCGCTTCGCCGGCCAGCTCGCGAGCCCGGTGCTTGAGGCCGAACTCGCGGATCTGCGTGGGCGTCGGACCGACGAAGGCGATCCCGGCGCTTTCGCAGGCCTCGGCGAATTCGGCGCTTTCCGAGAGGAAGCCATAACCGGGATAGATCGCCTGAGCGCCGGTTTCCCTGGCCGCCGCGAGAATCTTGTCGATACGCAGGTAGCTGTCGGCGGCCTTGTCACCGCCCAGGGCCACGGCCACATCGGCATCACTTACATGTTGGGCATTGCGGTCGGCGTCGGAATACACCGCCACGCTCTTCACGCCTAGGCGCTTGAGGGTGCGGATAGCGCGGACGGCGATCTCCCCGCGGTTGGCGATCAGGACTGTTTCAAACATGGTGGTTCTCCGTGGCGAGATCGCCGTGACGGGCTACGCCCGCCCGGCACTTTGACTTCGTCGCTGCGCCGCTGCGCGGCTGGTCACCGCGATTGGCGATCAGTACGGTCTGGAACATGTTCGTTGCCTCGTCGTAGGGTGGAAAACCGCGAAGCGTTTTCCACCGGCGTGTTCATTGGCGGCAGGAAAAAGGCTTCAGGCCTTGGTGCTGGCGATAAAGGCGCGCCAGCCACCGAAAGAGGTGATGTCACGGGCATCACTCAGCGCCCAGGGCTCGCAGATGAAGCCCTTCACGCTGCGCCCGTCGGCCAGGGTCAGGTTGCCGATACCCAGAGGCGCGGGGATCTCGGCGACGAACTCGCCGAAACGCGCCAGGGGGATGTCCCACAGCTCGACGATGATCGAGGTGCCGTCCGCACTGCGCGCCAGCCCCGGTTTGGGCGGCACGGTGCCGGCCAGGGCGTAGAGGCGATAGTCCGGAGAGGTCAGGGTCTGCTCGACCAGCACTGCGTTGCGGGTGGTCAGCTGGAAGTTCAGCGGCATACCGGTCAGGTGCGCGCCCACTACCGCTACCCGCACGCTGCCGGCAGGTACCGTTTTTGAAGGCGTCTGCGTCGGCAGGGCACGGCCGGTGGCGCCGAGCGGCAGCTCCAGGCTGGCTTGCCAGCGTTTGCAGAAGGCCGCCAGAGCCAGGTCATGCCAGGCTGGCGCGAGCAGGGTGATGCCGGCGGGCAGGCCGTCGTCGCGCAGGCCAGCCGGTACGGCCAGGGCGCAGAGATCGGCGAGATTGGTGAAGTTGGTGTAGATGCCGAACTGGCTGTTGAACAGCACCGGCTCCTGGCGCATCTCGGCGAGGCTGCGGATGGTTGGCGAGGTGGGCACCACCAGCGCATCGAAGCCCGCCAGGGCATCGTTGATCCTGCGGCTCAGTTCAGCGCGCAGGTACTCGGCCTTGTAGGCGTCGCAGGCGCTGTACTTGTGGCCGTTGTCGACGATGCCACGCACCACCGGGTCGAGATGCTCCGGCGCCACGCCCTCCACCGCGACGGTGCGCTCGGCGACCCAGGGGCCGTAATACAGCTGCTCGGCCAGTTCACGGAACGGGCTGAAATCGATGGGCTGCAGGGTGACGCCCAGGGCACGCAGTTTTTCCAGCGCCTGCTCGAATACCGCCTGGGTCTGCGTATCGCCGAAAAACTCCAGGCTGTCCGGCACGGCGAAAGTCGGTGCGGACTTCATGCCGACGGGGGCGCTGTTGGGGTTGATGCGTGAGTAGGCGTCCTTTGTGTCGTAACCGCCAGCGAGACGGGCGACGGTTTCGGCGTCGCTGACCGTGAGGGCGAACACCGAGATGCAATCGACCGTACGGCACGCCGGCACCAGGCCGGTGTTCGGTAACCAGCCCTTGGTCGGCTTGAGCCCGACGATGTTGTTGAAGCCCGCCGGTACACGGCCCGAGCCAGCCGTGTCGGTACCCAGAGAGAACGGCACCAGGCCGCGCGCGACCACGCTGGCCGAGCCGGAGCTGGAGCCGCCGCTGACGTAATCGGGGTTGAAGCTGTTGCTGACGGCGCCATGGGGCGAGCGGGTACCGACCAGGCCGGTGGCGAACTGGTCGAGATTGGTCTTGCCGATCAGGATGGCACCAGCGGCCCGCAGACGCGCGACCACCGTGGCATCGGCCTCGGCGCTGTAGGCGAACTGCGGGCAGGCGGCGGTGGTCGGCCAGCCCGCGGCGTCGATATTGTCCTTGATGGCGAATGGCACGCCGTACAGCGGCAGCTTGTCCCGTTGGCCTTCGGCCTGATCGAGCAGGGCCTGCAGGTGGTTCAACTGGGCGTCGAGTTGTGCAGCGCTGGCCAGGCTGATCCAGGCGTTGTCGTCGTGGCTCAGTTGCGCGAGCAGGCTATGCAACAGATCTGCTGGCTGCGTGGCGTCACGGTAAGCCTGTTGCCAGTCGGCGAGGGTGAAGGCGATGGGGGCGTTGGACATGCTCTGAGATTCCATCTTGTATCCAAGTTGGAATTGCTAGAGCAAGAGCGGTGCCAGTTTTTAAGTAATTGATTTTTATGTATTTAATTTATTTGTGAAGGATTTTTGAGCGGTTCTTGCACCGTGTCGGAGCCGAGGTGAAGCCTTTTGGTGCGGAAGCGGCTTAAGTGGTGTGAGATGGGATAAGGGGCAGGAATAAGGCGCAAGCGGACATTCGATTTGGTGGGCTTCATGACGTAGGGTGGACGACGCTTCATCCGTCCACCAACCTAGCGATCGCAATGGTGGATGAAAAGAGCGTCATCCACCCTACGTCTGCTTACGCCTTTGAGCAGCTGCTCTTGCTACCTACAGCCCGTTCAACAGCGCTCGATAATCCCGCACTGCCTCGAATTCTTCGGTGTCCTTCACGCCTTTGCGGCTATCCGGCTCATGCACCGCCAGCAAGTGTTTCACGCCGAACCGCTGGGCGCTGCGCAGGATCGGCACGTTATCGTCGATGAACAGGCTGCGCGCCGGGTCGAAGGGCAGATCCTGCTGCAGGGCGAACCAGAACTGTGCGTCTTCCTTGGGGAAACCGTAGTCGTGGGAGCTGATCAGGCGGTCGAAGTAGGGCGCCAGTTCGATGCGCTCCATTTTCAGCGACAGCGAGTCGCGGTGGGCGTTGGTGATCATCACCACCTGCTTGCCGGCCTTACGGATGGCGGCGAGGAAGGTGTCGGCGTCCGGGCGCAGGGCGATCAGGTCGGCGACCTCGCGCTTGAGGTCGCGGATCGACAGGTTCAGCTCACGGCTCCAGAAGTCCGTGCAATACCAGTTCAGCTGGCCGGCGTGCTTGATGAACAACGGCTGCAGTTCCGCATCGGCCAGGGCGCGACTGACGCCATGGTGTTCGGCATAGCGCTGCGGCAGGTGTTCGAGCCAGAAGTGGTTGTCGAAATGCAGGTCGAGCAGGGTGCCGTCCATGTCCAGCAGTACGGTATCGATCTCGGGCCAGGGCAGGTTCATGGCTGGGCAGCTTCCTGAGCAGGGGAGGTTGAGGCTTGCAGCGTATGCTGGTCGTCAAATGCGCACTTTAGGGCGCAGACAGCTAGGGTCTGTTGACGTTTCAGCGCAAGCCGCGTTGCCGCGAGAAATCTCGCCAGGCTAGGCGGAGGACGCAGGGAATGGTTGTTCCCTTGCCAAGTCCTCCAACGACGCATGGCGAGATTTCCCGCGCAACCCGAAGGGCCGGGCCCGTTTTGCCGCGATGCTGCGTTTCTCGCTGACTCATTTAGCCAGCTAAACTTCGCAGCTCGTGCCTTGCCTCGCGGCAAAACGGGCTCCGGCGCGGCCGTGCGTGAAACGTCAACAGACCCCAGGCAGCCGCGGTATGATAACCGTTCCGGTCAGCCCAGCAGCAGGACTTGCCCCATGCGTCAGAAGCCCACCGTCATCGCCCGAGAGATCGTCGCCAGTAGCCGCCTGTTCCGCGTCGAGGAGCTCCAGCTGCGCTTCGCCAATGGCGCCGAGCGCACCTACGAGCGTCTGGTGGGGCGCGGCACCGGGTATGGCGCGGTGATGATCGTGGCGCTGGCCGACGAGGAGCACGTGCTGCTGGTCGAGGAGTATTGCGGTGGCACCGGCGAATACGAATTGTCCCTGCCCAAGGGGCTGATCGAGCCGGACGAGGATGTGCTCGCAGCGGCCAACCGAGAACTGCAGGAAGAGGCCGGTTTCGGCGCTCGCAAGCTTGAGCACCTGACTGAGCTGAGCCTGTCGCCTGGCTACATGAGCCAGAAGATCCAGGTGGTACTGGCCCGCGATCTGTATCCGCAGAGCCTGCCCGGCGACGAGCCGGAGCCGCTGCGGGTCGACAAGATCAGTCTTCGCGAGCTGTCCAGCCTGATTCAGCATCCGCAGTTCAGCGAGGGGCGCGCCCTGGCCGCACTGTATCTGGTGCGCGACCTGCTGGAGCAGCGTGGGGAGCTGAGCCGATGAGCCACCCGTTACTGCCAGCCGTATTGGCGCTGGTGCAGCAGGCGGGCACGGCGATCCTGCCCTACTGGCGCACGGGCGTGCGGGTTATCGAGAAGGCCGATGCTTCGCCAGTGACTGCTGCCGACCTGGCCGCGCATCATGTGCTGAATGAGGGCCTGCAGGCACTCGATGCGAACATTCCGGTGCTGTCCGAGGAAGCGGCGGACATTTCTCTGGCGGAGCGCGCCGGCTGGACACGCTGGTGGCTGGTCGACCCGCTCGACGGCACCAAGGAGTTCATCGCCGACAGCGAGGAGTTCACCGTCAACGTGGCGTTGATCGAGCGTGGTCAAGTGGTCTTCGGTGTGGTTGGCATTCCCGCGACCGGGGTCTGCTACTACGGCGGCGCCGGGCTGGGTGCCCGGCGTGTCGACGCGAATGGCGAATTTCAGTCGATTTCCGTGCGTGAAACACCGGCCAGCGGCCTGACCGTGGTCGCCAGCCGCCGCCATGGCAGCGTCGAGCAGGAGCAACTGCTTACGGCTCTGGCTGCACGTTTCGGTGAGCTGGAGCGGATCAGCGTTGGCAGTTCGCTGAAGTTTTGCCAGCTAGCCGAAGGCAGTGCAGATTGCTATCCACGCCTGGCACCGACCTCGCAGTGGGACACTGCCGCTGCCCAGGGTGTACTCGAGGGCGCTGGTGGTGTGGTGCTGACCTTGCAAGGCGAGCCGCTGCGCTATGACGCCCGCGAATCGCTGCTCAATCCCTTCTTTCTGGCGCTGCCAGCCGATGCCGAATGGCGCGAGCTGCTGGTCGAGCAGGCGAAGCGCTTGCTCTAAACGCTTCGCCTCCGGACGTTGCTGTCAGTCGAGCATGTCGCGGTAGCGGTCATCCTGCTTGAACACCAGCGGCTGGGCGAAGCCCGGTACCTTGATCTGCTCGCTGTCGATATCGATCTGCGTGTCGTCGATCAGGTCGTTGCCGAAGTTGTAGATGATATCCAGCTGACCTTTCAGGGCCTGCTCGTCATAGGCACGTGCAGTGGCGCGGGTCTGTTCACGGCGCTGCTGGTAGGCGCTGAACGCGGCCTCGCCATGGCGCTTGCGCAGCATGCGTTCGACCACGTGGGGAGCGAGGATCACGCCGCTGGCGTTGTTGCCGCCGAAGCCCTTGGAGTTGATGAAGCACACATCCATGCGCTGATCCGGACGATCGACTTTGCTGATGCTCAGGTGCTGCTGGTGTACGTCCGGCGCCACCGCATCGATGGTCTTGATGCCGGGAATGATGCCGTACTTGAAGGTGCCCAGGGCCGAAATCACCTGGTCGCCGCTGGCGGTGGCCAGGGAATGACCGACATAGGCCTTGACCGCGGCCACCGGCCAGCTGTCTATGGCGAAGGCGCTAGCCACGCGATTGAGCAGCTCGGACTCGGTCACCCGGTTGGCCGGGGTGCTGGAGCCGTGGGCATGCACGAAGCTGCGCTGGCGCACGGCGTCGATGCCGAGTAGTTGCGCGGCGCTGGCCACGGCTTTGGCGACGGTCAGGTAGTTGCCTGGGCCAGGCGCGGAAATGGATTTCTTGAAGCCGTCGGCGTTGATGAACACGTCGGTGGCGGCGCCGTGGATGTCGGCACCCAGTTGCAGGGCCAGTTCATCGTCCATCAGCACCACGAACTGGCAGGCTTCCGACAGGGTGAAGCCGCAGTTGTCGCCGAATGGGCGGCTGGCGCGACGGAAATCCACTTCAGCCTGGGCCGGCTCGGTCTTGCCTTCGATCAGGCGCAGACCGTCTTCGGTGGCCAGTGCGCCCATGGCGCCATAGCCCTCGATGCATTCGGCATTGATCGGCGCCTCGCTGTTGCCAACGATCACCACCCGCGCGTTGCCGGCATTGATCTGTTCGATGCCTTTCTGCAGGTTGTAGAGGAAAGTGGCGCAGGCGCCGGTGACGCTGCCGGTGGTGCCAACGCTGCCCAGTACGTAGGCGTTGATGAAGTCCGCCGGCATGGTGTTCAGGCCCAGGGCCAACTGCTTGGAGCTGACGCGGTGGCCCTTGAGGCGTGACTGCATCAGGCCGCCAAAACCGTTCTCGTCGAGCTGGCTCATGATGCTGCCGGCGAATACCGCGATTTCGTCCGGCGCTACCTGATCAACGATGGTCTGCCACGGCACGCCGGTGGCGCGCAGGGCATCGGTGACACCGACCACGGCCATCTGCAGGCCGCGCGGATGGAAGCGCGAGTTATACAGCTCTCCGGGCTCGAAGCCGGTCGGCAGCTGGCCGGCGGATTTCACCGGCAGGGCACGGTAGCTGTCGACCTTGAATTCGCAGCTGTCATGCAGGGTGACGCGCACTTCGTTGCCATCCAGTTCCTCGACGAACCAGTTGGCCGGCAGCGGCTCCGGCAGCTGCTTGCGGTTGCTGACGAACGTCAGGCTGCCGCCTTCGCCATTCAGGGCGATGCTCTTGTGCCAGTGTGCAGCGTCGGGGTCGAGGTGCTGTTTCTCGATGCGGCGTACCAGGGTTGAAGCGAGTACCTTCTCGCCGTAGCGATGCTCGATGTCGGCGGCAGACAACGGCTCGCCATCGTGGCTCTGATAGGCGCCGTCGACCACGCGCACCAGCTTGGTCATCACGGCCAGGCCGATGAGGGTTTCGCGGCGTGCCTGGTCGTCCAGCGATTCGATCACCGTGCGGCGGAAACCGTGATGGAAGGAGCTGCGGCCAGCGGCATTGTAGCCACCGAAACCGACGATCACAGGCAAACGAGACTTCACGCGGACACTCCTTCAACTAATTAGATCGACACGCGCCATTATCGAGCGGGTGCCGGGTCAGCGGATCGAGGCGAGGCGCGCAATTCTGACGAAGAAAGGCGCCATGACGGCTATTCGGATGCCTATGTTGACGCGATCCATGACCCACAAGTCACGACTTGATACAAGGTTACCCGTTATCGACGATCGCGGCACGACCCGGATGGCTATCGCCAGTGACCCTATGGGTAGAAATGAAGAAGCCCGGCACTGAGGCCGGGCTTCTTCGTTTACGCAACGAACGTCAGATCACATGCCCAGCCAGTTCGGCAGGCCCAGCGAAATGAACGGCACGTAGGTCACCAGGATCAGGAACGCCAGCATCACCAGCAGCCATGGCGACACCGCGCGCACCACGCGGGTCAGCGGCATGCCGGTGACCGCCGAGGTGACGAACAGGTTGAGCCCGGTCGGCGGCGTGATCAGGCCGATCTCCATGTTCACCACCATGATGATGCCCAAGTGGATCGGGTCGATGCCCAACTGCATGGCGATCGGGAACAGGATCGGCGCGAGGATCAGGATGATCGCCGACGGCTCCATGAAGGTACCGGCGACCAGCAGCACGATGTTCACCACGATCAGGAACTCGATCGGGCTGAAGCCCTGCTCCACCACCCAGGCGGTGATCGACTGCGGGATCTGCTCGGTGGTCAGCACGTGGGCGAAGAGCATGGCGTTGGCGATGATGAACATCAGCACCACGCTCAGCTTGCCGGCCTCGATGAACACCTTCGGGCATTCGCGAACGGTCATGTCCTTGTAGATGAAGATCGCCACGAAGGCCGCGTACACCGCGGCCACTGCAGCGGCTTCGGTCGGCGTGAACATGCCCGAGTAGATGCCGCCGAGGATGATCACGATCAGCGCCAGGCCCCAGCCAGCCTTGCGCCCGGCCACCATGATCTCGGCGAAGGAGGCACGCGGCAGCGACGGCATGTTCTTCACGCGGGCGATGATGTAGATGGTGACCATCAGGAACACGCCCAGCAGCAGGCCCGGCACCACACCGGCCATGAACAGCTTGCCTACGGACGTTTCAGTTGCCGTTGCGTACACCACCATGACGATCGACGGTGGAATCAGGATGCCCAGGGTACCGGCGTTACAGACGATGCCGGCAGCGAACTCCTTCTTGTAACCCGAGCGCACCATGCCGGCGATGACGATCGAACCGACCGCCGCCACCGTGGCCGGCGACGAGCCGCTCAGGGCGGCGAACAGCATGCACGCCAGGATCGCGGCAATGGCCAGGCCACCCTTGATGTGACCGACGCAGGCGTTGGCGAAATCGATCAGCCGGCGGGCCACGCCGCCACTGGTCATGAAGGCGCCGGAGAGCAGGAAGAACGGAATCGCCAGCAGCGTGTAGTGCTCGCTGGTCTCGAACAGCTTGATCGCCAGCGAACGCACCGAGTCGTTGCTGAAGAGCAGGATGGTCATGGCCCCGGACAAACCCAGGGAAATCGCCACCGGAATGCCGATGAACATCAGCGCGAACAGGGCGACGAACAGAAATGCGATGGTCATCGTTTAGCCTCCGTTTCTTCGGCAAGTTTGATGGCGTCTTCGACTTCGCCGTGGCCACCAAAACCCAGTTGCTTGTTCTGAATCACACGCACCAGCACCTGGGCGAAACGCAGGAACATCAGGGTGAAACCGATCGGCACGATGATCACGATGTGCCACTGCTGGACGCCGAAACGATCCAGATCCTCGGCGCCAATACCGGCGCGCATCAGGGTGGCGACCCATTGCTCGCTGGAGTAGGCCATCAGCACGCAGTAGGCCAGGCAGATGACCAGCGCGAGGATCGCCACGGCCTTTTGCAGGGAGGGCTTGAACAGGCGCACCAGCAGATCGACGCCGATGTGCGCGCCGATACGTACGCCCCAGGCCAGGCCGACGAAGATCAGCCAGCCGAACATGGCCTTGGTCAGGGCCACGCTCCAGGTCATTTCCTGGGCGACATAGAGGATGCCGTCGCCGATGCTGAACATGGCATCGTTGGCGAAGGGCAGCGCATCGCCCAGGGAATAGAAAATTCCGTAGAGATTGTTGAATATCACGTACGAGAAGGTGACCAGGGTCATGCCTGCAAGCAGGAATGCCACCATTACTTCCTCGAGCTGGTTCCAGACACGAGCGACAGCGTGCATGGGATTATCTCCGTCAATAGAGCGGTCGCGAAGCGACGTAAGGGACAGCGACACCCAGGGCTCGGCAGCGAAGCTGCAGCCATGCGATGAATGTCGTTATCGGTAAAGCGGGCGGCGACTCCGCTCTGGAGTCGCCGCCAGATAGGCGCGGCCGGATGATCAGGCCGTTGGCCCGGCCTTAGTTGGCCTGGTTGGAGTTCTCTGCAGCCTTGATCAGATCAGCACCGATCTCGCCTTCGAACTTCTTCCACACCGGACGCATGGCTTCGCGCCACAGTTCACGCTGCTCGGGAGTCAGGGTGACGATTTCGGTGGTGCCGGCATCGATGATGCGCTGCTTGTCTTTCTGGTTCAGGGCTTCAGCCTGCTTGTTCACCTCGACGGTGACCTCGGCGAGGATCTCGGTCAGTTCGGTGCGGATATCTTCCGGCAGACCTTCCCAGAACTTGGTGTTGGTGATCACCATGTAGTCCAGCACGCCGTGGTCGGACTCGGTGATGAACTTCTGCACTTCGTGCATCTTCTGGCTGTAGATGTTCGAGTAGGGGTTTTCGGCACCGTTGACCACACCGGTCTGCAGGCCTTGATACACCTCGGCGAAGCTCATTTTGCGCGGCGCGGCGCGCAGGGCTTTGAACTGCTCATCGAGCACGGCGGAGGCCTGTACGCGGAATTTCAGGCCACGGGCGTCTTTCGGCTCAACCAGTTTCTTGTTGGCCGACAGCTGCTTCATGCCGTTGTGCCAGTAACCCAGGCCGGTGATGCCTTTGCTTTCCATGCTGGTGAGCAGGGACTTGCCTTCCGGGCTCTGCTGGAAGCGATCCACAGCGCTGATGTCGTTGAACAGGAACGGCAGATCGTAGATCTGGATCTGCTTGGTGTAATGCTCGAACTTGGCCAGGGACGGGGCGATGATCTGTACGTCGCCGAGCAGCAGCGCTTCCATTTCCTTGCCGTCGCCGAACAGCGAGGAGTTCGGGTAGACCTGCACGGTCACTTTGCCGTCCATACGCTCGTCGACGAGCTTCTTGAACAGCAGTGCGCCTTGACCTTTCGGAGTGTGCTCGGCAACCACGTGGGAGAACTTGATGGAGATCGGGTCGGCAGCCTGGGCCAGGCCGGCGATGCTCAGCGACAGAGCGCAGACCAGCGCTTTGGCAGTGAAATTGAACATGGGGATGCTTCCTCTTGTTTGTTGCCTATCTTGTTGTTGGACGGCGCACCCCTTTGGTGGGGCGCTGAAACGAGCGAACAAGAGCGAGTCGAGGATTGCCGCAGAAACGGCAGGATCGGTTGGCCGCGATTTAGACCTGGACTTGTACTTGTTTTTCGCTGATGGGGACTAGAGCAAGCACTGTGCCAGCCTGCGACGAAAACGCGCAGGGCAGTTTTGCGTCAAGCGCAAAGCCTTATCAGGTATGGCTTGCTGGATTTCCCGACAGGCGCCGGCAACCCTTGCGGCTGCCGGCTTTTACAAGAGGTCTGCAGGGTAGATGAAATAGTCGGCAATAATCCGCTCATTTATTCGATGTCATCTGGCGAAATACCGCCAGCGTCGGCAAAGTTCAATCCATGCTTGCGTAATTTGTCGTGCAAGGTCTTGCGCGGCACGCCCAAAGCTTCGGCCAGACTGCGCAACGAGCCGTGAGAGCGGGTCAGTTCGGCGGCGATCAATGCGCGTTCGAAGGCCTCGACCTGCTCGCTGAGGCTGCCGGCCAGCGGCGCGCTGTGCAACTGGCTGTCGAGCGACAGCTCCAGGCCGAGATCCAGCCCCAGGGCGAAGCGCTCGCCGGCGTTCTGCAGTTCCCGCACGTTGCCCGGCCAGGGATGGCGCAACAGCATGGCCCGCTGGCCGGGCTGCAGCTCGCGCTGGGGCAGGCCGTGGCGGGTGCTGGCGTTATTGGCGAAGTGCTGGAACAGCACCAGGATGTCTTCACCGCGCTCGCGCAGCGGTGGAATGCGTAGCGGAGCGACGTTCAGACGGTAGTAAAGGTCGGCACGGAAGCGGCCCTGGTCGGCAGCGGTGCGCAGGTCTTCCTTGGTCGCGGCGATCACGCGGATATCCAGAGGGATCAGTTGGTTGCCGCCGAGGCGTTCGACCATCCGCTCCTGCAGCAGACGCAGCAACTTGACCTGCACCTCCAGGCTCATGCTCTCGATCTCGTCGAGAAACAGCGTGCCGCCATTGGCGAATTCGAATTTGCCGATACGGCGCTTCTGCGCACCGGTGAAGGCACCGGGCTCGTGCCCGAACAGCTCGCTTTCGACCACGGATTCGGCCAGGGCACCAGCGTTGATCGCCACGAAAGGACCGTCGCGGCGGCCTGACAGGTCGTGCAGGGCGCGGGCCACCACTTCCTTGCCGGCGCCTGTCTCGCCGAGTATCAGCACATCGGTGCTGATACTCGCCAGGGAACCGATCTGTTCGCGCAGACGCTGGATGGCAGGCGAGTTGCCAACCAGCCGCCCGGAGAGTTGCTGGCGGTCGGCCAGGGCCAGACGCAGGCTGCGGTTGTCCAGCACCAGGCGGCGCAGGGCCAGGGCACGGCGGACGCTTTCCAGCAGATCCTCGCTGGCGAAGGGTTTCTCCAGGAAGTCGTAGGCGCCAGCGCGCATGGCCTGCACGGCCAGGGGCACGTCGCCATGGCCGGTGATCAGCAGCACTGGCAGCTCCGGATCCTGTTCGTGCAGTTGCTGCAGCAGTTGCAGGCCGTCGACGCCGGGCATGCGGATATCGCTGACCACCACGCCGGGCCAGTCGCGGTCGATGCGCTCGGCCAGGCCTTGGGCATCGACCAGTGTGGTGACCTTGAGACCCGCGAGGTCGAGGGTCTGGCTGAGGGCCTGGCGCAGGTGCGGGTCGTCGTCGATCAGCAGAACCTGGGTACGGGCGTCGATGGTGGTCATACGGCGAAGTCCTCGGGCGGCTGGATGTTCACGCCATTTTCAGCGGTGCGCAGGCGCAGGATCAGATGAGCGCCCCCTTCGGGATGGTTACTGAACAGCAACTCGCCACCCAGGGCGCGCATCAGGGTGTCGCAGATCGCCAGGCCGAGGCCGAGGCCCTGAGCACTGGTCTTGGTGGTGAAGAAGGGCTCACGGGCGTGGGCCAGGGCTGACTCGGAGAAGCCCGGGCCATTGTCGCGCAGGTGCAATTCCAGCAGATTGTCGTGCAGTTCGGTGCTGATCCAGATGCGCCGCGGCTGCGGACGTTCGCCGAGGGCATCGAGGGCGTTGGCCAGCAGGTTGCTGAGCACCTGGCGCAGGCGCGTCTCGCCGGCCTGTACCCAGAGGGTGGCGTCGGGCAGGTCGCGGATCAGCTCCACATCCATGGCGCGACGGCGCTTGGCCAGCAACGCCAGGGCGTCGTCGAGGGCCGGCTGCAGGGCCACGCTTTCCGGGGCATGCCGGTCGCGGCGGGCGAAGGCGCGCAGGTGGGCGATGATCGAGGCCATGCGTTCAGTCAGCTGGCTGATTCAGCCTGAGGTTGCCGCGGGCATCTTCAGTGCGCTCGTGGTCGAGCAGCACGCCGGCGTTCTCGGCATAGCTGCGGATGGCCGCCAGCGGCTGATTGAGTTCGTGGCTGATGCTGGCACTCATTGTACCCAGGGCAGTCAGTTTGCCGGCCTGTACCAGTTCGTCCTGAGCCTGAACCAGTTCCTGCTGGGCCTGCTCGCGTTCCAGCACTTCCTGCTTCAGGCGGCTGTTGAGGCGCTCCAGATCCTGGGTACGCTCCTGTACGCGCTGTTCCAGCTCCTGGCGGGCGCGGGTGTTGAGGGCGATGCGGTCGAGGTAGTGGCGGCGCCGCTGCATCATCAGGCCGAGCAGCAGAATCAGCACCAGCAGGGCAGCGCCGCCGATGGCCACCACGGTACGTACCGAGCGGTCGAGCATCACCCGTGGGGCGAGGATGCTGACGCTCCAGCCGGTTTCGTCGAGCACCCGACTTTGCGTCAGCCAGACATCGGCATCGAGCCGCAGGGGCGGTGGCGACTGGGTCGGATACGGCTGGATGGCGGCGATGGAGGCGCGTTCGGCCTTGTCCAGCGGGCGACTGGCGTGAAACCGCCAGTCCGGGCGCGAGGTAAGAATCACCACGCCATTGGCATCGGTTACCAGCAGTTGTTCCGGGGTATTGCCCCACAGGCTTTCGGTGTGGTCGAGGTCGACCTTGATCACCATGACGCCGATCTTCCGGGTGCCGTCGTAAACGGCGGAGGCGAAGTAGTAACCGCGCTTGCCGGAGGTGGTACCAAGGCCGAAGAAGCGTCCCAGACGGCCGGCCAGGGCCTCCTGGAAATAGGGGCGGAACGCGAAGTTGCCGCGTACGAAGGAGTCCTGCTGATCCCAGTTGGAGGCCGCCAGGGTTTCGCCGGAGGGATTCATCAGGTAGATCACGTCGGCACCGGTCTGCTGACGCACGCGCTTGAGCAGATGATTGGCCGCTGCCTGAGCGCTGGCATCACCTGGCGTCGCCAGCACGGTGCGCAGACCCGGCAGGTCGCCGAGAATCGGCGGCAGCACTTCGTAGCGCCGCAGGGTACCCAGCAGGTTGGCCACGTACAGGTCGAGGGTCTGACGATTCTGCTCGGTTAGTTCGGCACGGTAGTAACGCTCGGCGAGGTGTTGCAACGGCCATAGCAGCGGCGCCAGCAGTAGCGCCAGCAGGGCCAGGCTGCGCCAGCGTGGGCGTTTGGGCATGGTGGTGGGAATCGTGTTCATGAAATGGACGCCAGAGAGACCTGCGCATTATGACGGCAAAAGTCTGAGGCCGATAAGCCCAACCCGGATTACGCCTGCGGCTAATCCAGGCTACGGTTGGCGTTGTGCCGTGATCCGGGCGTAGGGCGGATCGGGGCGCGTAGTCTGGCGAAGCGTAATCCGCCGTTGCATTTTGCTAGCGTGGGTTGTTCAGGCAGTGTTCCAGGCCATCCTGCCAATCCGGCAGACGTACGCCCCAGTCACGCTCCAGGCGGGTTCCGTCGAGACGCGAGTTGAGTGGGCGCTGTGCCGGCGTCGGGTAGTCCGTGGTGGCAATCGGCGTCAGTTGCGCGACGGATTTACCTTGCGCCTGCAACTGCACGGCGATGGCCTCGGCGAAGCCGAACCAGGAGGTTTCACCACGCGCGGTGAAGTGATAGAGGCCCCAGGCCGCGACCTGCTCCGTCTGCCAGCGCTGGATCAACTGCTGGGTGGCGGCGGCGATGCTGCCGGCCCAGGTCGGTGCGCCGATCTGGTCGGCGACCACGCTGAGCTGCTCGCGCTCCTGCAGCAGGCGCTGCATGGTCAGCAGGAAGTTGCGTCCGTGCAGAGAATACACCCAACTGGTGCGCAGGATCAGATGCTTGCCGCCAACCGCGGCGATGGCCTGCTCGCCGGCCAGCTTGCTACGGCCATAGACGCTCAGCGGATTGGGAGCGTCATCCTCGTTGTAGGCCGCGGATTTGCTGCCATCGAACACATAATCGGTGGAGTAGTGGATCAGCGGCGCGTCGAGGTCGGCAGCTTCTTCGGCGAGCACGCCGGGCGCGATTGCATTGATGGCGAAAGCGGCATCCGGCTCGCTTTGCGCTGCATCGACCGCGGTGTGCGCGGCAGCGTTGACAATCAGCTGTGGGCGTACCTGACGTACGCACTCGCGAATGCGCTGCGGGTTGCCTAGGTCAAGCTGTTCGCGGCCCAGAACGGTGAGTTCGTCCTGCTTGCCGAGCCGCAGTTGCAGTTCACGGCTGACCTGGCCGTGCTGGCCGAGCAGAAGGATTTTCATGGGAACAGCTCGGCCTCGTCGAGGCCCCGGCCCTGCTGATCCTTGGCCGACAATTGCGGTTGTTCCTGCAGCGGCCAGTCGATGGCCAGCTTGGCGTCATCCCAGCGAATGCAGCGCTCATGGGCGGGCGCGTAGTAGTCGGTGGTCTTGTAGAGGAACTCGGCGTATTCACTGAGCACCAGAAAACCATGGGCGAAGCCTTCCGGCACCCACATCTGCCGCTTGTTGTCGGCAGAGAGGTGCGCGCCGACCCACTGGCCGAACGTCGGTGACTGACGACGCAGATCCACGGCGACGTCATACACCTCGCCAGCCGTGACCCGCACCAGCTTGCCCTGGGCCTGTTGCACCTGATAGTGCAGGCCGCGCAACACTCCGCGCTGCGAGCGCGAATGGTTGTCCTGAACGAACTGGCGTTGCAGGCCGGTCGCGTCAGTGAAGGCCTGGGCATTGAAACTTTCGAAGAAGAAGCCGCGCTCATCGCCGAACACCTTGGGTTCGAGAATGAGTACATCGGGGATAGTGGTTTGGATGACTTGCATCAATTGTCCTCGGCCAGGCTGAACAGGTACTGGCCATAGCCGGTCTTGCCGAACGCCTTGGCCTGGCGCAGCAGGCATTCGCGGTCGATCCAGTCCTGTCCGTAGGCGATCTCTTCCAGACAGGCGACTTTCAGACCCTGGCGGTGCTCGATGGTTTGCACGTACTGCGAGGCTTCCAGCAGGCTGTCGTGGGTGCCGGTGTCGAGCCAGGCGAAGCCACGGCCGAAGCGTTCCACACGCAGGTCGCCACGCTGCAGGTAGGCATTGTTGATGTCGGTGATTTCCAGCTCGCCGCGGGGCGAGGGTTTGACTGCCTTGGCGATCTCGATGACGTCGTTGTCGTAGAAATACAACCCGGTTACCGCATAGTGGGAGCGGGGCTGGGCCGGCTTTTCCTCGATGGAAATGGCCTGGCCCTGGTCGTCGAACTCGACCACTCCGAAGCGTTCGGGATCCTTGACCCAGTAGCCGAACACGGTGGCACCTTTTTCCGCCTGGGCGGCGCGCAGCAGTTTTTCGGTGAAGTGCTGGCCATGGAAGATGTTGTCGCCGAGGATCAGGCACACCGGGTCAGTGCCGATGAACTGCTCGCCGATGATGAAGGCACGCGCCAGACCATCCGGTTCGGGCTGCTCGGCGTAGCTCAACTGCAGGCCGAACTGGCTGCCGTCGCCCAGCATCTTCTGGAACTGCGGCAGGTCGTGGGGTGTGGAAATGATCAGGATCTCGCGGATGCCGGCAAGCATCAGCACCGACAGCGGGTAGTAGATCATCGGCTTGTCGTAGATCGGCAGCAGTTGCTTGGACACGCCCAGGGTGATCGGGTGCAGGCGGGTGCCGGAGCCTCCGGCGAGGATGATGCCTTTCATTGTTGTTGCTCCATGGGGGCGCCGAGCCGCTCACGCTGATAGCTGCCGTCCTGGACGCGGCGGCACCAGTCGAGGTTGTCCAGGTACCAGCGCACGGTCTTGCGCAGGCCGCTGGGGAAGGTTTCCTGCGGCGTCCAGCCCAGTTCGCGCTCGATCTTGCCTGCATCGATGGCATAGCGCAGGTCGTGGCCGGGGCGGTCGGTGACGAAGGTGATCTGGTCGCGATAAGAGCCTGCTGCACGCGGCTGAAGCTCGTCGAGCAGGTCGCAGATGGCGTGCACCACATCGAGGTTCTTCTGCTCGTTGTGGCCGCCGATATTGTAGGTCTCGCCAACCTCGCCGCGGGTGACCACCTGCAGCAGGGCGCGGGCGTGATCCTCGACGAACAGCCAGTCGCGCACCTGCTGGCCGTTGCCATACACCGGCAGCGATTTGCCATCCAGCGCATTGAGGATGACCAGCGGGATCAACTTTTCCGGGAAGTGATACGGGCCGTAGTTGTTCGAGCAGTTGGTCAGCAGCACCGGCAGGCCATAGGTGCGCTGCCAGGCGCGTACCAGGTGATCCGAGGCGGCCTTGCTGGCCGAATAGGGCGAGCTGGGCGCGTAGGGCGTCTGCTCGGTGAACAGGTCGTCGACGCCGTGCAGGTCGCCATACACCTCGTCGGTGGAGATGTGATGGAAGCGGAACGCCTGACGACGCTGATCGTCCAGGCCCAGCCAGTAGGCACGGGTGGCTTCGAGCAGGGTGTAGGTGCCGACGATGTTGGTCTGGATGAACGCTGCCGGGCCGTCGATGGAGCGGTCGACGTGGGATTCGGCGGCCAGGTGCATGATGGCGTCGGGCTGAAAACGCTGCAGCGCATCGGCCACCGCGGGCTGATCGCCGATATCAGCCTGCAGGAAGCTGTATCGAGGATTTTCCGCGACCTGCTTCAGGGATTCCAGGTTGCCGGCGTAGGTCAGCTTGTCGAGGTTGAGCACCTCGTGATCGGTGTCGTTCATCAGGTGACGAATCAGCGCGGAGCCGATGAAGCCCGCACCGCCGGTGACAAGAATGCGCATTTCAGAAAGCCCGACGTTGGAAAAACGCAAAGTATGCCTGTCCACAGGGTTTTGCGTACAGCCGGCCAGCCCTAGCCGATACTCGGTGCGGTAGCCGTATCGCGCTCCAGCAGGGTTTCGAATCGATTCAGATCGAGCAGGAAGGATGAGCGGGCGTTGCCCTGGGTGTCTTGGAGGCGATGCCTGTAGTGGTGCTCTGGTGCGGGTGCTTCGATCAGTTTGACGAGTTCGGCAAAGGGCAGGCGATAGATGCCTGCCAGGTAGTCGACACGGCCAAAGCGCGATTCGGTCTGCGTCCAGTCGACCCAGTAATAAATGTCGATCTGTGGATAAAGCCGCGAATAGCGTTCGTAGTCCTTGCGGTTGAAGGTCACCGTACGTCGTGGATCCAGGCCATAGCGGGCGCTGACGAAGAAGGGGGTGTTCTGCACCTTGAGATCGGCCAGCCGACCCTCGACCAGAAGATCCGGAGCGTAGGGGTTGTGCGTCTTTTCCGGGTTTTCCATGGCGGGTAGCCGCAGATGACGGCTACACAGCTCGACGAAGCTGCGCTCCAGATGCAGGCCGTGATGGCACCACCAGCCCTTGTCTTCGGTGTCGTGGAGAACGCTGTCATTGCGAATGGGCATCGGTACATTCCTTGTCCGTGGGGTGGGCGGTTGCCGACCCTGGCTACCGTGGTTGGGCATGCGTCTGTACCCGCATGCCCACTCAGTCTAGACGCTCACAGCCGTGCGCTTGAAAAGGTGTCGCAGGCGTTGACCTGGCCGCCTTCGAAGCCTGTGGTAAACCAGCGCACGCGCTGCGCCGAGGTGCCGTGGGTGAAGGAGTCCGGCACCACCTGACCACGGGCCTGCTGCTGCAGACGGTCGTCGCCGATGGCGTTGGCGGCGTTCAGGGCTTCCTCCAGATCACCGGGTTCCAGCCAGTCCAGGCGCCGTTGCGCATGATGCGCCCAGATGCCGGCCAGGCAGTCGGCCTGCAGCTCCTGACGCACCAGCAGGCCATTGGCACCTTCCAGGTTTTCGCCCCGCTGGCGTGCCGCATTGACCTTGGCGGAGACGCCCAGCAGGGTCTGCACGTGGTGACCGACCTCGTGGGCGATCACATAGGCCTGGGCAAAGTCGCCAGCCGCGCCGTAGCGCTGTTCCAGATCGCGGAAGAAGCTCAGATCCAGGTAGACCTGCTTGTCGCCCGGACAATAGAAGGGGCCGACCGCCGAACTGGCGAAGCCGCATGCGGAATTCACGCCGCCATCGAACAGTACCAGGGTTGGATCCTGATACTGGCGATTGGCGGACTGGAATATCTCGCGCCAGGTGTCTTCGGTGTCGCCAAGAACCGCTCGCACGAACTCCGACTGCTCGTCGTTGGTGGCGGGGCGATCCGTCTGGCTGGTGGAGTAGGAGTCTGATTGGCCCGCCAACTGACCGAGGATCTGCAGCGGATCCTGGCCCATCAGCAAGCCGACCACCACGACAATGGCGATACCGCCCAGGCTCAGGCCGCGGCCACCACCAAAACGCGATCCGCCGCCGCGGGCATCCACCACATTGTCACTGCGTCGTGCTCGTTTCCAGCGCATGCTTTAGTCCTTTCAATCAGTTGCCCGGGTAGCTACTGACCACGCTTTCGCCGCCTTGTGCGTCCAGGCCGATGACCTGATAGGCATCGCGGATGTCGCCGCGCTCCATGCCCGGCGAGCCGGTGGGCATTCCAGGGGCGGCGATGCCAAGCAGATCCGGACGTTGGCGCAGGGCGAGAATGTCCGCCGCCGGTACATGACCTTCGACGAATTTGCCGTCGATCATGCCGGTGTGGCAGGAGCCCAGGTGCTCGGGCACGCCGAGGCGCTGCTTGACGGCGTGCATATCGGTTTCAACGTGATCGTTGACCTGAAAGCCGTTGGCCTCCAGGTGGCTGATCCAGCCCTTGCAACAGCCGCAATTGGCATCGCGGTGCACGTCGATGGTGAGTGGCTCGGCGGCCTGGACGATGCCGGCGAACAAGCCGGCGAGCAGAAGCAGTGGGCGCATGCTGGGATCCTCGATGAACGTTGAGCGAGCATAGCGCTGCGAGAGAGCATTTACCTCATTCGATGGCTTCGTAGGGTAGACCCACGTAGTTTTCGGCGATGCTGGTGCGCCCCGCCTCGGAGCCCACGAAGTAATCCAGTTCGGTCTGACGCATGCGCGCGGTGAAGGCGTCGGTATCCGGGAAGTTGTGCAGCAGGCCGGTCATCCACCAGGAGAAGCGCTCGGCTTTCCACACGCGACGCAGGCAGATCGACGAGTAGCGTTCGAGCAAGTCGGTACGGCCTTCGCGGTAGACCTTGAGCAGGATGCGGTACAGGGTACTGACGTCGCTGGCGGCCAGGTTGAGGCCCTTGGCACCGGTCGGCGGGACGATATGGGCGGCATCGCCGAGCAGAAACAGGCGGCCGTACTGCATGGGCTCGACGACGAAGCTGCGCAGCGGCGCGATGCTCTTCTCGATGGACGGGCCGGTCACCAGGCTGGCCGCGGTGTCGGCTGGCAGGCGCGACCTGAGTTCGTCCCAGAAGCGTTCGTCGGGCCAATCCTCTACCTGCTCTTCGAGTCCTACCTGCACGTAATAGCGGGTGCGTGTTGGCGAACGCATGCTGCACAGGGCGAAGCCGCGTGGGTGGCTGGCGTAGATCAGCTCCTCGGCCACTGGCGGGGTGTCGGCCAGCACGCCGAGCCAGCCGAATGGATAGACCCGCTCGAAAACCTGCAGAGCTTCGGCTGGAATCGATTGCCGCGACACACCATGGAAACCGTCGCAGCCAGCGATGTAGTCGCAGTCGAGGCGATGTTCCTTGCTGTCCTTTCGATAGGTGACGTGGGGAGTGCCGTCCTTCAGGTCGTGCAATTGCACGTCGCTGACTTCGTAGTGAATCGGTGCGCCATTGGCCGTGCGGGCTTCCATCAGGTCGCGGGTGACCTCGGTCTGCCCGTAGATCATCACCGTCTTGCCGCCGCTCAACCCCTTGAGGTCGATGCGCTCGCGACGGCCGTCGAAGGCCAGCTCGAAGCCATCGTGTACCAATCCTTCACGCTCCATCCGTGCGCCTACGCCGGCCTCGCGCAGCAGATCGACCATCCCCTGTTCGAGCACCCCGGCACGGATTCGGCCGAGCACGTAGTCGGGGCTTTGTCGCTCGAGAATGACGTTGTCGATACCGGCCTTGTGCAGCAACTGGCCGAGCAGCAGGCCGGACGGGCCGGCCCCGATAATGGCGACGGAGGTTTTCATGGATTGTCCTCTGCTTGTTGTAATGGACGCTTGTGTTTGTATTTTTGATTGGACTTGTCCGGCGGATAAGGCAAATTCACGTCGTTTACTTGGACTTTTATAAACTCCGTTCGCCTATCGGCCATTTCTTGAAGGAGGCGCCATGACCCAGCAGCAAATCGCCGTGCCGGTGTTCAAGCTGTATGGCGACGCCCTGGAGTGGCCGACGCCCGACCTGCTGCACTGCGAGTCGATTCCCAAGCGCAGCCGCCTGCACGACTGGGTGATCGAGCCCCATCGCCATCCGGATCTGCTGCAGTTGCTTTACTTACGCCGCGGCTGGGCGCTGATCGAAGTGGAAGGCGTACAGACGCGCATCGAAGAAGCGGCGCTGCAGGTACTGCCGCCGTTGTGTGTGCACGGCTTCCAGTTTTCCGACGATGTGGATGGCTACGTGCTGACCCTGGCCGCGCCGTTGGTGGCGCAACTGGAGGCGCATCTGGGCGCTCAGCACCCGGTGTTCAGCGCGCCGGCGCTGTATCCGGTAGGTGCCGACCAGGGTTATCTGGATACCCTGTTCGACGCTATCGACCAGGAGTATGGGCAAAGTGCGCCGGCACGTAATCTGCTGCTGCAGTCGCTGGTCGGCGTGCTGGCCGTCTGGCTCGGGCGCCAGGTGCTGGTGCGCCAGGCCGCTGATCGGCCGACGCGCGGTGAGCAACATCTGGCCGCCTTTACCCGCCTGGTGGAACAACATTTCCGCGAGCAGCTGTCGATCGAGCGTTACGCGAAGCGGCTCGGCATCACCACCGCGCACCTCAACGGCATGACCCGCCGTTACGCTGGTCAAAGCGCCCAGGCGCTGGTGCACCAGCGGCAATTGCTCGAAGCCAAACGCTTGCTGGTGTATTCGTCGATGACGCTCAGCCAGATCGCCGACGCCCTGCAGTTCTCCGAACCGGCGTATTTTTCGCGCTTCTTCAAGCGCCTGACCGGCCAGACGCCGAGCGCCTTCCGGCTGCAGCGTTGAGTGACCTATGCTCAACCTATTTGGAGGACTACGCCCATGCTGTTTGCCCGTGTGTTTCTCGCTGTGCAGATTCTGGTACTCGCCGGCTTTGGCCTCGCCTATTTCCTGCGCCCTCACGAGATGGGCGCCGTCAGCGGCATGTTGCTGATGGAGGCGGCCGCGGTGACGGATGTGCGTGCCTATTACGGCACCCTGCAGGTCGGTATGGCGGTGTTTCTCGGGCTGGGGCTGTGGTCGCGTGATCTGACCCGCCCGGCGCTGATCCTGCTGCTGGTGCTCTATGTCAGCCTGGTGCTGGGGCGTATCGCCGGCCTGTGGCTCGATGGCGGCGCGCAGCAGACCTTCAATCTCTGGGCTGCGCTGTTCGAAGTGGTGTCGGCCGGTCTTGCCGGCTGGGCGCTGCAGCGCTGGCGGGCGGTATGATGCGACTTCCGATGGTGGCGACGAGGGCATGATGTACAAATCCGGACAGCGGGTACTGGCAGCATTGCGACAGATGATTGCCTCCGGCGAGCTGGTGGCCGGCGAACGTATCGCCGAGATTCCCACGGCCGAGCGTCTGCAGGTTTCGCGCACGCCAATACGCATTGCCTTTCGCACGCTCGAGCAGGAGGGGCTGCTGTGCAAGGCCCCTGGCCGCGGTTACACGGTGCGTGCGGTGACCGACGACGATATTGCGGGCGCCGTCGAGGTGCGGGGTGTGCTGGAAGGGTTGGCGGCGCGCCAGGCTGCCGAGCGCGGCTTGTCCGAAGCTATTCGCAACCGGCTGCACGATTGCCTGGTGGAGGGCGATCGCCTGTTCGAGAAAGGCCATGTGGTGATGGAGGAGCTGGAAATCTATCACGACCTCAACAAGCGATTTCACCAGGCGATCATCGAGGCCAGCGGCAACAGCGCCATTGCCGTGGCCCTGTCGCGCAACGATCACTTGCCGTTCGCCTCGGTCAGCTCCCTGGCGGTGGATGGCAACGACATGCCCCGTGAATACCGCCGTTTCAGCTTCGCCCATATGCAGCATCACGCCGTTTACGATGCGTTGATCAACGGCCAGGGCGCTCGCGCCGAAGGGATCATGCGCGAGCACGCCAACGCCACCCTGCGTTACGCACGCACGGCGCAGTTGGGTGATTCGGCCGAGACGGCGATGACGGTATTGCGGCATGGCTGAGAGCGGGGCGGGTTGGTCGATCCGCCGCGCGTTGGAGAGCGACGCTGAGGCGATCAGTCAGGTCATCGTGCAGACCTTGCGGCTCAGCAATGCCCAGGATTATCCGCCCGATGTGATCGAGCGGGTGGCGAGCAATTTCGATGCAGACGGCGTGCGTCAGCTCATGGCCTCGCGGCAGGTGTTCGTGCTGCTCGATAAGGCACGGGTGGTGGCCACCGCGAGCCTGGCGGGTGATGTGGTGAGGTCGGTGTTCGTCCTCCCTGTCGTACAGGGGCGTGGCTTGGGTAAAGCGCTGATGAGGTATGTCGAAAGGGTGGCGCGTGATGCCGGCGTTCAGCGACTGCTGGTGCCGGCCTCGTTGACCGCGGTGAGCTTCTACGCGGCACTGGGCTATAGCGTGATACGTGAGGTCGTCGAAGGCGACGAGCGAACTCAGGTGATGGCTCGCGTGCTCAGTGGCTGATTTCGGCCGCTGTTGGCAGCGTCAAGGCGATAGTGGACGCTCACCTCGTAGGGTGGATCGGGGCGCGTAGCTGACGCTCTTTTCATCCACCATCGCGGTTGCAGAGCGGTGGACGGGTGAAGCGTCGTCCACCCTACGAAAGGCCGCTTGCGCTACTTTGCAGCCACGGAAGACCCGCAGCAGGTCAGATATCGAGCACCAGTCGCGCGCTTTTCGAGCGCGAGCAGCAGGGTGTGAACTGGTCGTTGGCGGCCTGTTCGTCCTCGGTGAGAAACAGATCGCGATGATCCGGTTCGCCTTCCAGCACGCGGGTCAGGCAGGTACCGCAGATGCCTTGCTCACAGGACACCGGAATCTCCACGCCGATGCCGCGCAGCACCTCCACCACGCTGACTCCTTCCGGTACCTGCAGCACATCGCCGCTGCTGGCCAGCTGAATCTCGAAGCCTTCCTGGGGCTGGTCATCCGCTTCAGCGCTGAAGTATTCGCGGTGCAGGTTGTCGCCCCCCCATCCCAGGTTACGGGCGCTATCGAGCACATGCTCCATGAAGCCGCCGGGGCCGCAGACGTAGAGGTGCGCCCGGGCCTGGGGTGAGCCGATCAGGACGGCGGTATCCGGGCGTTTGCTCGGGTCACCCTCATCGAAATGCAGGTGCACGCGGTCGGCGAACGGCGATTGCTGCAAGCGTTCGACGAACGCCGCCTGCTGCGCCGAGCGGGCGAAGTAGTGCAGCGTGAAATCACCGCCGGTGTGGCTCAATCGCTCGGCCATGCAGAGGATCGGGGTAATGCCGATTCCACCGGCCATCAGCAGATGGCGCCTGGCGTCGTGCTGCAGCGGGAACAGGTTGCGGGGTTCGCTGATGCTCAGCCTGACGCCTTGCTGCAGCCCGTGCATGGCTCTGGAGCCGCCGCGGGAATCGGCGTTCTGCAGCACGGCGATCTGGTAGCGGTGGCGCTCTTCCGGGTGGTTGCACAGCGAATACTGGCGAATCAGCCCGTCCGGCAGGTGTACGTCGATATGGGCACCGGCGCTGAATGCCGGCAGGGGTGCATCATCTTCACGGGCCAGGTCGAAACTGAGAATGTCCTGGGCTTGCTGCTCGATGGTTTTGACGACGACGTCGATCATGATGGTGTTCTCACGAAAAGGCGATCCGCTCGCCGCACTGGCGGCGAGCACAGCGGACGATGGTTCAGCCGACCTGGCGGACGTCGATCTTCTGGGCGTCTGCGGCCTGTTCTTCGGCGATCAGGCGTTCGATGATGCGTCGTGACTGCACGCCGCCGGCGTCGATATTGAGCTTGAGCAACTGCCGTTCGGGTTGCCACAGCAGGTTGCGCTGCTGCAGCTCGAGCATCTCCAGGTCTTCGCTGAAGATCTTGCCCTGGCCTTCGCGAATGCTGTCGGTGAGTGCCTGATCCTCGGGCTTGAAGCTGCGCGCCATGCCCCAGAAGTACCAGATCGAGGTGTCGCTCTCGGGGGTGATGAAATCCACCACCACGCTGGCTGCCTTGACGTTCGCCGGCGCCTCGTAGCCGCCATGTCCTGCATGGGCCACGCCCACTTCGATCATCACGTGGCTGGGTGGGCTGAAGCGGCAGATCTGCCAGCGATCCACCGGCACGTCGTCGGCCAGGCCGTTACCGCGCAGGGCCATACGCCAGAAGGGCGGTGCCATGATGTTTTCCATATGGCGGCTGGTGATCACTTCATCACCTTCCACCTTGGTGACGGGCGGCGCTTCGTCGATCTCCTTCTGACCGATGCTCGACGCGTGCACGTAGGTCTCGTGGGTCAGATCCATCAGGTTGTCGATCATCAGGCGGTAGTCGCAGTTGATGTGAAACAGTCCGCCGCCGTACGCCCACTCAGGGTTTTCCGCCCACTCCAGATGGTGGATGGTGGCCGGATCGGCCAGCTCCTGATCCCCCGTCCACACCCAGACAAAGCCATAGCGCTCCACCGCCGTAAAGCGGCGGATGCCTGGAAAGCCTCGCACGCGCTGGCCGGGCATGGCCACGGTCTTGCCTTCGCAGCCCATCTCCAGGCCGTGATAGCCGCAGATCAGGTTGCCATTCTCGACATAGCCGAGAGACAGGGGCGCGCCGCGGTGCGGACAGAAATCTTCCAGCGCCACGACCTGCTGGTCGGCGCCGCGATAGAAGACGATTTTCTCCCCGCAGATCTGCCGGCCCAAAGGTTTGTCGGCGATTTCGTCGGGGGTGCAGGCGACATACCAGGCATTTTTCGGGTACATGAGTGACCTCTGTTCTTGTTGGTGTTATTGGATCCAATGGTTGATTTTTAAACAGAGTATTGTCAATGGCTGGTCGGGAAAATAATTAACAAAACAAACTGTCCGATCAGCGAACGTAATATTCAGGCGCGTCATACACGCTGTGGCGCCTGTTTTCGGGCGTTGTCTCCATCCGAATGGATCGGTAGGGGCTTTTCAGGTGATTTCCGTGGATTGAGAGTTGGATCCATTTCTGCGAGCGTGGCTCAGCTGTTTCCCATAAAAACAATCAAGGGTTTGCGCTGATGAACCACTTTCTTCCCGTTCAGGACGTCGCCCCCGTAGGCCGCTTCCTGTTGCAAGCAACTGCATCTCACTACCGCGCGTTCTCCCTCGCTGATGCGGGAGGTATGCGATGAGCGATCTTCGGCATATCGTCGATCAGGGGCCGATGCGCGGCTTTCAGTGGGTCGCCGTCGGGGTGTGCATCGTCCTCAACATGATCGATGGCTTCGACGTGCTGGTGATGGCTTTCACGGCATCGTCGGTCGCTGCGGAGTGGAACCTCAGCGGCGCCGAAATCGGCCTGCTGCTCAGCGCCGGGCTGCTCGGCATGGCGGCCGGGTCGCTGTTCATCGCGCCCTGGGCGGATCGTATTGGCCGGCGTCCGTTGATCCTGCTGTGTCTGGTGCTGTCCGGTACGGGCATGCTGCTCTCGGCGCTGAGCCAGTCGCCCACCCAATTGGCATTGCTGCGTGGGCTCACCGGCCTGGGTATTGGCGGCATTCTGGCCAGCAGTAACGTGATCGCCAGTGAGTACGCGTGCAAGCGCTGGCGCGGCCTGGCGGTCAGCCTGCAGTCCACCGGCTATGCGTTGGGGGCGACCCTCGGCGGCTTGCTGGCGGTGTGGCTGTTGTCGCAATGGGGCTGGCGTTCGGTGTTTTTCGCAGGCGGACTGATGACCTTCGCGGCCATTCCGCTGGTGCTGCTGTGGCTGCCCGAGTCTCTGGATTTCCTGCTGTCCAAACAGCCTGCCAAGGCGCTGCTCAGGGTCAATAGCCTGGCAGCCAAGCTGGGTCAGCCAGGTCTTGCGGCGCTGCCTGCACTGGCCGTGGGCGAGCAGAGCAAGGGCGGAACCTTCGCGCGCCTGTTCGACCCGGATCTGCGTCGCAGCACGCTACTGATCTGGCTGCTGTTCTTTCTGGTGATGTTCGGCTTCTACTTCATCATGAGCTGGACGCCCAAACTGCTCACCTCATCCGGTCTGTCGGTGCAACAGGGCGTGACTGGCGGCGTGCTGCTGAGCATTGGTGGGATCTTCGGTGCGGCATTGCTCGGCCTGCTTTCGGCACGTTTTTCCCTGGCCCGTGTGCTGGCGGCATTCATGCTGATCACCGCAGTGCTGCTGGTGGTGTTCACCAGTATCGGTTCGTCCTTCACCGCTGCTTTGGGCATGGGGCTGCTGATCGGCCTGTTCTCCAATGGTTGCGTGGCGGGTTTGTACGCCTTGTCACCGATGATCTACGGCGCTTCGGTGCGCGCCACGGGTGTAGGCTGGGCCATTGGTATCGGTCGCGGCGGTGCGATCCTGTCGCCGACCGTGGCGGGCTTCATGCTCGATGGCGGTTGGGAACCGCTGCAGTTGTATACATGGTTCGCCCTGGTATTCGTTGCCGCCGCGTTGCTGTTGCTGACCTTGCTGCCGGCGCAGAAAGCCCGTGAGTTGAAGCCTGCTCAGGCGTGACTCGATGCGGAGAGCAGGGTATACCCTGCGCTCCGTCGAGCGTTACCAGAGTGCCAGGGTGTAGTCGATGTGCAGGCGGGTCTGGTTTTCGTCGCGAAACGATGCGGCGGCGGGGAAGTCGTTGCGGTAGATCGAGTGCCGCGCCTTCAGGCCCACCCCCTTGAAGGTACCGCTCTGGATGACGTAACCCACTTCCATCTGCAGTTCGCGTTCCTTGAGGTCGTTGCCGTCCAGGGCGACCAGCTCGATATTGTCGCCACGCAAATAGCGCAGGCGAGTCTTCAGGCCGGGAACGCCCGCAGCGGCGAAGTCGTAATCGTAGATCGCCTGCCAGGTACGCTCCTTCGGATTGACGAAATCCGAGCTCATCGCCATTTCACTGATCACCATGGATTCGGTGCCGGAAATGTAGGGCTTGGCGCTGTCGCCGCTCTGGTGCATGTAACCGAGGGTGAAACGATGACCGTCGATGGCATAGGCGAACTGCGCCGCCAGGTTGCGGTTGTCCACTTTTCCAGCCTTGGCGCTGCCATCCTCGCCGCTGTCGAACGCGCGCAGGTCGGTGCTCAGCACGCCGGGGCCCACAGGCTGTTCGTGCAGCAGGCCGAGGTATTCCTGGCGATACAGGTCGGCGACTTCAGTGTGGTAGGCGCGCAGTTTCAGGCTCTGACTGACTTGATAGTCGCCCCCGAAAGATACCGCGTGCGAGCTTTCCGCTGTCGGGTCGAAGCGCCGGTTTGGCGAGGCGACGGTCATGGCCTGGTAGTCGGTGGAGTCGCGGCGGTTGATGCGATCGATATAGCCGGCGTGCAGTGTCAGGTCGTCGATATCCATGGACTGCAGATGGGCACCGCGGAACGACTGTGGCAGCAGGCGTGCCGGACTGGCAACGACGGAGGGCAGGAACAGCGACAGGTCGCCGGCTTTCAGCACCGTCTTGCCAACGCGCATCTTCGCGGTAGGCGCCAGGCGTGAATATTCGTCCGCCGCCCGGCCAGTGCTGGCCGATACCGGCAGCAGCTCCGTGCCGCTGCGACCTGGCGACGAATCCAGTTTCACGCCCAGCAGGCCGGTAACGTCCAGCCCGAAGCCGATGTCGCCGGGCGTGTAGCCCGACTCCATTTTCAGGATGAAACCCTGGGCCCATTCGCGGGCTGCGGATTTGCCGCCGTCATCCTTGTAGTCCCGATCCATGTAGTAGTTGCGCGTGGTCAGCTTGGCCGTGCTGTCCTCGATGAAGCCTTCCGCCAGTGTATTACCGGCCAGCACCCAGGGCGCCAGCAGGAGTACCAGCAGAGGGCCGCTGTAGCGGCAATGGCTGATAGAGGGAATTGTGGCGGTGTTCACCCGGTGGGTCTGCATGTCATTGTCCTTTTGTTTTTGTTGTTGGCGCGTTGCGATAGCGCTCCCGGAGGGGCCGCTGGTGCAGGATTGCTTGCCTGCTGCGTGGCGAGAATGGAAAGGCAATGGAAGGTGGTCAATCCGAACCGTTCGATAATCGAACGTTAAAAATATTAATTATGTTTGATGTTAATTGTTTCGGTCGGATAAGCCGCTGATTCGTATTGGGTAATTTGCCAAATCCGCCTTTAATAAAGATTACTTTCGTTATTGATTATATTTGTTAATCTTTTTGAGGGTCGTCAGACGGCCGACAGTCCCGGGCGGTTATCGACCGTTTGCCGGGAGCGAAGACAACAACAATAAAATCGAGGTTACCCATGGACACGCCATCGCGTCGCTCGACGCTGACCGTCACGCTGTGTTTTATCGTCGCGCTCATCGAGGGGCTGGATCTGCAATCGGCAGGCATCGCCGCCGCCGGGATTCGCCAGGCCTTCGAACTCGATCAGAAAATGATGGGCTGGATGTTCAGTGCCAGCATCATCGGCCTGCTGCCCGGCGCCTTCTTCGGTGGCTGGCTGGCCGACCGCATCGGCCGCAAGCGAGTGCTGATCGGTGCGGTGATCATCTTCGGAATCTTCTCGCTGTGGACGGCCTACGTCGGTAGCGTCAACGCGCTGTTGCTGGCGCGCTTCATGACCGGCCTGGGCCTCGGCGCTGCATTGCCGAACCTGATCGCGTTGTGCGCCGAAGCGGTCGACGAGCGTCGCCGCGGTACCGCCATCAGCATCATGTACTGCGGTGTGCCGCTGGGTGGTGCCATCGCGGCGGTGGTCGGCATGCTCGGTGGTGACAGCTGGCAGACGGTGTTCATCGTTGGTGGCGTGGCGCCGTTGCTGGTGACGCCGCTGCTGATGATCCTGCTGCCCGAGTCGCGGGATTTCCGCGAACAGCATCAGAGCGCTGCGCCGGTTCGCGAGTCCACCGTGCATGCGCTGTTTGGCGAAAACCGCGCAGGTGCGACGTTGGCCTTGTGGATCAGCTATTTCTTCACCCTCACGGTGATGTACATGCTGCTCAACTGGCTGCCTTCTCTGCTGCTCGAACAGGGCTTCAGCAAGTCCCAGGCCGGCACCATCCAGATGCTGTTCAACATCGGCGGCGCCATCGGCTCGCTGCTTGGCGGGGTGTTGCTGGATCGTCGTGGCCGTACAGGCGTGGTCTTGTTCGTTTATGGCGGCGTGCTGGCATCCCTGGCAGGCCTGGGGTTGGCCTCGGGCATGCTGGCCATGGCGGTAGCCGGGTTTGCGGCTGGTCTGTTCGTCATCGCTGCGCAACTGGTGCTCTATGCGTTGGCTCCACCGACCTACCCGACCTCGGTGCGCGCTACCGGTGTCGGCGCTGCGGTGGCGGTAGGCCGCCTGGGTTCGGTTTCCGGCCCCTTGGCGGCTGGGCAGATTCTTGCCGCAGGAGCGGGTACCGCTGGCGTGTTGTTGGCAGCGTCGCCCGGTTTGGTGATCGCCGCGCTGGTGGTACTGGGCATGAGCCGTCGGCGGCCTGCCGATGCGCCCGTGGTTTCGACGACTTCCCGCTGAGAAGGCTGTGCCGATGGACAGACTGACGCGCACACTGGCACTGCTTCTTAGCCTGATCGGCGTTTGCAGAAGGCCGTGGTGCATGACGCTTTTCTGGTGACGTGAGAGAAAGGTGCGTGGCCCTCTGGCCGCTGCACTTTTCCACAGGCAATAAAAAATGGCCGGGAGCCATTTTTAACGTCGCTTGCGACGGCCCGAAGGGTTGCCGCCAGGGATGGCAGGCAATAAAAAACCCGCCGAAGCGGGTTTTCATTGACCAATGCCAACATCCTGTCG
This sequence comes from Phytopseudomonas daroniae, assembly GCF_004327285.1. Classification (GTDB taxonomy): domain Bacteria; phylum Pseudomonadota; class Gammaproteobacteria; order Pseudomonadales; family Pseudomonadaceae; genus Aquipseudomonas; species Aquipseudomonas daroniae. Next base: position 35,381 of record NZ_QJUI01000001.1, on the reverse strand, counting down.
GCTGCCATCCTGGCTATGGTCACGTCATCCATGACCCTGAGCACGTCCTGTGCTGCAGGAGTGGGGTTAGATTACGGCGCTGCCTGGGTTTGTCACCAGAGCCAACCGGCGCACTGTTGTGTAAGCCTTTCGCTATAGCGCAGTGGCCATGTGTACTGATCGGGGTTATCAGCGCCCAACGCTGCGCGAATCGAGCTTTGAACCTTGTCCCTATCAAGCAGAAATGATGATTATGATAAATAGTTAATTGACATAACTATTTTTCAGGGTTAGCTTCTGCTCATCGATAACAGACAACAAGAGAGCAATTCGATGAGCAAGTACGAAGGCCGCTGGCAAACCGTCAAGGTCGATGTCGAAGAAGGCATCGCCTGGGTCACTCTCAACCGTCCTGAAAAGCGCAACGCCATGAGCCCGACCCTCAATCGCGAGATGGTCGAGATTCTCGAGGTGCTGGAGCAGGATGCCGAGGCCCGCGTGCTGGTGCTGACCGGTGCCGGCGAGTCATGGACCGCCGGCATGGATCTCAAGGAATACTTCCGCGAAGTGGATGCCGGCCCGGAAATCCTCCAGGAGAAGATCCGCCGCGAGGCCTCGCAATGGCAATGGCGCCTGCTGCGCTTCTATGCCAAACCGACCATCGCCATGGTCAACGGCTGGTGCTTCGGCGGTGGCTTCAGCCCGCTGGTGGCCTGCGACCTGGCGATCTGCGCCGACGAAGCCACCTTCGGTCTGTCGGAGATCAACTGGGGCATCCCGCCGGGCAACCTGGTGAGCAAGGCGATGGCCGACACCGTGGGCCACCGCCAGTCGCTGTACTACATCATGACCGGCAAGACCTTCGGCGGGCAGAAAGCCGCCGAGATGGGCCTGGTCAACGAGAGCGTGCCTCTGGCGCAACTGCGTGAAACCACCCTGGAGCTGGCGCGCAATCTGCTGGAGAAGAACCCGGTGGTGCTGCGCGCGGCCAAGCATGGCTTCAAGCGCTGCCGCGAGCTGACCTGGGAGCAGAACGAAGACTATCTGTACGCCAAACTCGATCAGTCGCGCCTGCTCGACGAAGAGGGCGGCCGCGAGCAGGGCATGAAGCAGTTCCTCGACGACAAGAGCATCAAGCCCGGTCTGCAGGCCTACAAGCGCTGATCGCTCTGCCTGGCGTTAGGTGGCGCTGCTGACAGCGCCACGGTATTCCCGATAAAGACAGCTCCTGATAAAGACAAGAATGAGGAATCATCATGCTGGACGTGCCCCTGCTGATCGGCGGCCAATCGTGCCCCGCCGGTGATGGACGAACCTTCGAGCGCCGCAACCCGGTGACCGGCGAGCTGGTCTCGCGGGTCGCAGCCGCCACCCTGGAGGATGCCGATGCGGCGGTTGCCGCGGCCCAGGCTGCCTTTCCCGTCTGGGCTGCGCTGGTGCCCAACGAGCGGCGTACACGCCTGCTCAAGGCGGCCGAGCAGATGCAGGCGCGGGCCGGCGAGTTCATCGCCGCCGCCGGGGAAACCGGGGCGATGGCCAATTGGTACGGTTTCAACGTGCACCTGGCGTCCAACATGCTGCGCGAGGCTGCGTCGCTGACCACGCAGATCAACGGCGAGGTGATTCCTTCCGACGTCCCCGGCAGTTTCGCCATGGCCCTGCGTCAACCCTGCGGCGTGGTGCTGGGCATCGCGCCCTGGAACGCCCCGGTGATTCTCGCCACCCGCGCCATCGCCATGCCGCTGGCCTGTGGTAACACAGTGGTGCTCAAGGCGTCCGAGCTCAGCCCGGCGGTACATCGCCTGATCGGCCAGGTGCTGCAGGATGCCGGCCTGGGTGATGGCGTGGTCAACGTCATCAGCAACGCCCCGGCAGACGCTGCGGCCATCGTCGAGCGGCTGATCGCCAACCCGGCGGTGCGACGGGTCAATTTCACCGGCTCGACCAAGGTCGGGCGCATCGTCGGCGAACTCTCTGCACGCCATCTCAAGCCGGCACTGCTGGAGCTCGGTGGCAAGGCGCCGCTGCTGGTGCTGGATGACGCCGACCTGGACGCCGCGGTCGAAGCAGCGGCCTTCGGCGCCTACTTCAACCAGGGGCAGATCTGCATGTCCACCGAACGCCTGGTGGTCGACAGCCGGGTGGCCGGCGCCTTCGTCGGCAAGCTGGCCGAGAAGATCGCCACCCTGCGTGCCGGTGATCCGGCTGACAGCGCGTCCGTGCTGGGTTCGCTGGTCGACGTCTCGGCTGGCGAGCGCATCAAGGCGCTGGTCGATGATGCAGTGGATAAAGGTGCGCGCCTGGTCGCCGGCGGCCAGGTCGAGGGCAGTGTCATGCAGGCCACCCTGCTCGACGGTGTGACCCCGGCCATGCGTCTGTACGCCGAGGAGTCCTTCGGCCCGGTGGCCGTGGTACTGCGCGGCGACGGTGACGAGGCACTGCTGCGTCTGGCCAACGATTCCGAGTTCGGCCTGTCGGCGGCGATCTTCAGCCGCGATACCACTCGCGCACTGGCCCTGGCCCAGCGCGTCGAGTCGGGTATCTGCCATATCAACGGGCCGACCGTGCACGACGAGGCGCAGATGCCCTTCGGTGGGGTCAAGTCCAGTGGCTACGGCAGCTTTGGCGGCAGGTCGGCGATCGAGCAGTTCACCCAGTTGCGCTGGGTAACCTTGCAGAACGGCCCACGCCACTATCCGATCTAGCTGCAGCCGATCCAGTCTCTGCGCCTGCCTGCCGCCCTTCCTCGAAGGAGGGGCGGCGGCGCACCGATAGAACAAGAACAACAGCGGCGGACAGATCCGCCCGGATGGAGAAACGCAAGGTGAACTCCGATATCAGACCGCAGTATCGCCCGGTAACCATTGGCCGCCCGCCAGTGGAGGTCAGTGAGCATCATGGCGTTCTGCATATGCGCTCGCTGGAACCGCTGGCGCCGTTGCCCGAGCGCCTGCTCGACCGCTTGCTGCACTGGGCCGAGGTGCGCCCGCAACAGACCTTTATCGCCGCCCGCGACCAGGGCGGCGACTGGCAGCGCATCAGCTATGCGCGGATGCTCAGCCGGGTACGCGCCATCGCGCAGGGCTTGCTCGGCTTCGGCCTGAGTGCCGACCGGCCGCTGGCGATCCTCTCCGGCAACGATCTGGAGCATCTGCAGATCGCTCTTGGCGCCATGTACGCAGGCATTCCCTATTGCCCGGTATCGCCGGCCTATTCGTTGCTGTCCCAGGACTTCGCCAAGCTGCGCCACGTCTGCGATCTGCTGCGCCCGGGGCTGTTGTTCGTCAGCGATGCCGCGCCCTTCCAGCGCGCCATCGATGCGGTGCTGCCGGCCGAGGTGCCGCTGGTCTCCGTGCGCGGCGAGATCGCCGGACGTCAGCGCATCGACTTCGCCAGCCTGCTGCAACAGCCCGGCGGCGCCGAGGCCGAGGCGGCATTCGCCGCCACCGGGCCGGACAGCATCGCCAAGTTCCTGTTCACCTCTGGTTCGACCAAGCTGCCCAAGGCGGTGGTCACCACCCAGCGCATGCTCTGCGCCAATCAGCAGATGCTCCTGCAGACCTTCCCGGTGTTCGGCGAAGAGCCGCCGGTACTGGTCGACTGGCTGCCCTGGAACCACACCTTCGGCGGCAGCCACAACCTGGGCATCGTGCTGTACAACGGCGGCACCTTCTACCTCGACCAGGGCAAACCGACCGCCCAGGGCATGGCCGAAACCCTGCGCAATCTGCGCGAGATTTCGCCCACGGCTTACCTCACCGTGCCCAAGGGCTGGGAGGAACTGGTCAGCGCCCTGGAGCAGGATGCCGCGTTGCGCGAGACCTTCTTCGCCCGCATCAAACTGTTCTTCTTCGCCGCTGCCGGGCTGTCGCAAAGCGTCTGGGATCGCCTCGACCGGGTCGCCGAGCGGCACTGTGGCGAGCGCATCCGCATGATGGCCGGGCTGGGCATGACCGAAGCCGCGCCGTCCTGCACCTTCACCACCGGGCCGCTGTCCATGGCCGGCTACATCGGCCTGCCGGCACCGGGCTGCGAAGTACGCCTGGTACCGGTGGCCGGCAAGCTGGAAGGGCGTTTCCGCGGGCCGCACATCATGCCCGGCTACTGGCGTGCGCCGCAGCAGAGCGAAGAAGTGTTCGACGAGGATGGCTTCTACTGCTCCGGCGACGCCCTCAAGCTGGCCGACCCGACGGATCCGCAACTGGGGTTGATGTTCGACGGGCGTATCGCCGAGGACTTCAAGCTGTCCTCCGGAGTGTTCGTCAGCGTCGGCCCGCTGCGCAACCGCGCGGTGCTGGAAGGCGCGCCCTATGTGCAGGATGTGGTGGTCACCGCGCCGGATCGAGAATGCCTGGGCCTGCTGGTGTTCCCGCGCCTGTACGAGTGCCGGCAACTGGCCGGGCTGGATGCCTCGGCCAGCGATGCTCAGGTGCTGGCCAGCGCCCCGGTGCGCGACTGGTTCGCCGGCTGGCTGCAACGCCTCAATCAGACGGCCACCGGCAATGCCACGCGTCTGGAATGGATCGCCCTGCTGGAGCAGGCACCGTCCATCGACCGGGGCGAGATCACCGACAAGGGCTCGATCAACCAGCGTGCCGTGCTGCAATGGCGGGCGGAGCAGGTGGAGGCGCTGTACCGCGGCCGGGACGACTCGATCCTGCGTGCCGAGCCACGTCCATGAGCGGCGGCCAGTACACGGCCTTCGACGATGTGGCGATCATCGAGGCGCTGCGCACCCCCTGGGTCGACCTGAACGGCGCGCTGGCCCAGGTGTCGCCCATCGACCTGGGCATCAAGGTCGGGCGTGCCGTACTGTCGCGCGCCGGCCTCGATTCGCGAGCGGTGGACAGCGTGCTGGCCGGCTCCATGGCCCAGGCCAGTTTCGATGCCTACCTGCTGCCGCGGCATATCGGCCTCTACAGCGGTGTGCCGCAGACCGTGCCGGCGCTGGCCGTGCAGCGTATCTGCGGCACCGGCCTGGAACTGTTGCGCCAGGCCGGCATGCAACTGCGCGACGGTGTGCAACTGGCACTGTGCGTGGGCGCCGAGTCCATGTCGCGCAACCCCATCGCCGCCTACGATCATCGCGGCGGTTTCCGCCTCGGCGCGCCGGTCGAATTCAAGGATTTCCTCTGGGAGGCGCTGCACGACCCGGCGCCGGATCTGGACATGATCGCCACCGCCGAGCGCCTGGCCCGCGATTACGGCATCGGCCGCGAGCAGGTGGATGCCTATGCGCTGGACAGCCATCGGCGTGCATTGCAGGCCCGCGATACGGGCTGGCTGGCCGAGGAGATCGTCGCCGTCGGCAACGAGACATTCGTGCTGGAGGGTTATCGGAATCGCGGCATTCGGTTACCGCGGCGGGTCGAGAGCGTCGAGCAGGACAGCCACCCACGACCCACCGATGTCGAGGCATTGGCACGCTTGTCAGCGATCCACACCGATGGTGTGCAGACCGCCGGCAACAGTTGCGCGGTGGTCGATGGCGCCGCCGCCGCGCTGGTGGGGCGGGCATCCGCGTGCAGACGACCGCCGCTGGCCCGGCTGCTGGCCGCCTGCGTGGTCGGTGTGGCGCCGGAAGCGATGGGCATCGGCCCGGCGCCGGCGATCCGCCTGTTGTTGCAGCGCAGCGGCCTGGCACTGGACGACATCGCCCTGCTGGAAATCAACGAAGCCCAGGGCGCCCAGGTGCTGGCCGTGGCCCAGACACTGGAGCTGGATCCTGGGCGTCTCAATCGCCGCGGAGGCGCCATCGCCCTGGGCCATCCACTGGCGGCCACCGGCCTGCGCCTGGTCATGACCCTGGCGCGGCAGCTACGCGACGGCAATCTGCGCTACGGCATCGCTGCCGCCTGCATCGGTGGCGGCCAGGGTATGGCGCTGCTGATCGAAAACCCTGGCTATCACGCCTGACGCCTTCACTGCCTGCTGGGAGACCGATCATGTGGCACTACCACGCGCCTCTGCGCGATATGCAATTCGTCCTCGAACACTGGCTGCAGGCGCACGCTGCCTGGGCCGAGCTGCCGTCTTTCGCTGACCTCGATCTGCCGTTGGCGCTGCAGGTGCTGGAGGAGGCCGGGCGTTTCAGTTCAGGCGTGCTGGCGCCGCTGAATGCCAGCGGTGACCGGCAGGGCTGTTGCTGGCAAGACGGCGAAGTGAGCACGCCCGATGGTTTCGTCGAGGCCTACCGCGCTTATGTGCAGGGCGGCTGGCCAGCGCTGGCCTGTGATCCTGCCCATGGCGGCCAGGGCCTGCCGCAACTGCTCGACGCGGCGCTGCAGGAAATGCTCTACGCCAGCAACCATGCCTGGTCCATGTACACCGGCATCGCCCATGGTGCCTACCTGTGCCTGCAGGCCCACGCGCCGGAAGGCATCAGGACGCGCTACCTGGAATCCATCGTCAACGGTCAGGCGCTGCCAACCATGTGCCTGACCGAGCCCCAGGCCGGCAGCGATGTCGGTCTGTTGCGCTGCCGTGCCGAAGGGCAGCCCGATGGCAGCTACCGTGTGAGCGGCAACAAGCTGTTCATCTCCGGCGGCGAGCACGACCTGACCGACGATATCCTGCATCTGGTGCTGGCACGCCTGCCGAATGCGCCGAGCGGCAGCCGTGGTGTGTCGCTGTTTCTGGTGCCCAAGCTGCTGGATGACGGTCGCCGCAATGCCGTGCGCTGTGACGGCATCGAACACAAGATGGGCATCAAGGGCAGCGCCACCTGCTCGCTGAGTTTCGACGGTGCCCAGGGCTGGTTGATTGGCGAGGCCAATCGTGGCTTGGCGGCCTTGTTCGTGATGATGAATTCGGCGCGCCTGCACGTCGGCCTGCAGGGCCTGGGGCATGCCGAGGCGGCCTGGCAGAACGCCGCCGAATACGCTCGCCAGCGCCAGCAGATGCGCGCGCCCGCTCGCCCTGCCGGGGTGGCCGCCGCTGGCACCGACCCGATCCATTATCACCCGGCCATGCGCCTGGCCCTGCTGCGCCTGCGTACGGTCAGTCAGGGCCTGCGTGTCATCGGTTACTGGGGGGCGCATCTGCTGGATCAGGCCGAGCACGCCGCCAGCGCGGGTGCGCGTCAGCAGGCTCAGCGTCTGGCTAGCCTGCTGACGCCGGTCATCAAGGCCTTCTTCACCGACCAGGGTTTTCACCTTGCCAGCGAAGCGTTGCAGGTCTTCGGTGGCTATGGCTACATCGGTGAGTACGCCATCGAACAGACCCTGCGCGATAGCCGCATCGCCATGATCTACGAAGGCAGCAACGAGATTCAGGCCAACGACCTGCTGCTGCGCAAGGTGCTCGGCGATGGCGGCGCGGCTCTGGATGAGTTGCTGGCGGTGTTCGAGCAGGAAGTGGCGGCGGGCGGTGAATATGCCGAGCAGTTGAAAGCGTTGTGCGTGAGGTTTCGGGGCTTGGTGAAGGACATCTTTGCGCATGCCCAGAACGACGATGAATACCCGTACCGGATCGCTGGGGATTTTCTCCATCTGATCGGCTGGTCGCTGCTGGCGTTCGCCTGGGCTCGCTCGGCACGGCTGGTGCAACCGCTGTTGGCCGAGGATTGCTGGTATCAGAAGAAACTCGACAGTGCGGCGTTCTTCTTCAGCTATCTGCTTCCGGAGATCGAGCTGCGAACTGCCCGGATCGATGCCGCGCGGGCACCGCTACCGTTTCTGGATTGACGGGCGCTTTTGATCCGCAGATGCGTGATGTGCAAATGAATGGAAACAATGTGGCGTAAGCGGCCGGTCGTTCCCGTAGGGTGGACAACGCTCTTTTTGTCCACCATTGCGATTGCAGAACGGTGGATGGGTCGGGCCGCGTAGGTGAAGCGTCAGCTACGCGCCCCGATCCACCCTACAACCTGACAGTCCGGCTCAACCGTTGACCTTGTGCAACAGGCGCAGCAACTGGGCACGTTCGTCGTCGTCCAGGGCGGCGGTGGCCGCTTCGTCGCTGGCCACGGCGATGGCCTTGAGTTGTTCCAGCAGAGCCAGCCCGGCCTTGGTGAGGAACACGCCGTAGGCGCGCTTGTCCTGTACGCCGCGTACGCGTTGGGCCAGGCCGCGGGTTTCCAGTTTATTGAGCAGCGGCACCAGTTGCGGTGGTTCGATGGCCAGTTGGCGGGCCAGATCCGCCTGCATCAGGCCGGGCTCGTTCTCGATGATCACCATGGCGGTGAATTGTGCGGGGCGCAGGTCATGCTCGGCGAGGTTGCCGACCAGATGCTGGAACACTTTCAACTGGGCGCGGCGCAAGGCATAGCCGACCAGCGTGTCCAGCCAGTTGTCGCTGAGGGCGGCGGCCTCGTGCGAGGTGCTGGGGGCTGTATCGATCTGACTGGAGGGGCTGCTCATGCGAGGGACTCTTCTTCGGTTAAGCGTGTTAAGCATTTTGCATGCTTGCGCTGCAGCTGGCCAGTGGCGCGGCTCTACGCATCTGTTAACGGTTGCTCAACAAGCTTTAACAACCTTTAACAACACCGCTTGGCGATCCCTCCCTAGGCTTCGAGTCGTTGCAGGAAAGCCCGCTCATCGAGGTGGTTTTCCTGGAACCGGCTATCACCGGTGGTGGTGCCGCCAATTACCCCTTGATTCGTTCGGAGATATCCCATGGCTGAGACTCCTCCAGTAAGCAGTGGCAACGCAGACGCCGCCATCGACAAGATGTCCGCGGTGTTCGATATGGCGATCGAGAAATCCGCCAAGATCACCGAGATCACCACGGCCAAGAAAGCCGAGCTCGACGCTACCAAACAGCGTCCGCAGAACTGACCCGGGCTGCAGGCGGCGCCTGGCGTCGCCTGCAACCTGTGTCTGCGCCGTTATCGGCAGCTTTTCCATCGAGTGCGTGGCAGGGTCGTTCTGGCCAACTGCGTCGCTCGATAACGCGATCCCTGAGCCTTGGCGCGAGCCGCGAACCCGGTGAGTCAAATGACTGCGATAGCCTCTAGTTCCGCCCTGCCGAACAGCGGCGACCTGCCCCGTCTGGATGTGACCGCTGGCGTCCATCGCGGCGTTTCCCTGTCGCTGGATGAAGCGGTGTATAGCATCGGCAGTGGCGCTACGACGAACCTGATGCTGCGCGACGCCGGGGTCGTGGAGCGTCATCTGACCCTGCGTTTCAGCGCTCGCCACGTCGGCGTCGAGGCCACCGGTGGCGATGTACGGGTGATCCGCGCCGGGCGTGAAACGACGATCGCGCGCGGGCACGGCTACCGCGGTCGACTGCCTGTGGATATCCGTATCGGCGAAGCGACCCTGCGCCTCGCCGTACCCGAACGCAATGGCCCCGCTGTGAATCCCGTGTGGTACGGCAAGGCGCAGTGGGCCATCGCCGCCTTGTTCATGTTCATCTGTGCGGGCGCCCTGGCAATGCTGCGCGACACCCCGATGTACGCTTCCGAGCCCGAATCGCTGCAGCGCCTGAGTATCGCCGAGGAGCAGCCTGCACAGGCGCCCAGGGCGGCGTCGCTGCAATTGGCCCGCGCCGACCTGGCCAGCCAGGCCAAGGCCGCCGGCCTGGACAATCTCAAGCTCGACGTCAGCGCCGGGCAGGTGCGCGTCAGTGGTACCGTGGAGCCTGGCCAGGAGCAGGACTGGCTGGCCCTGCAGCAGTACTTCGACAGCCGGTACGGGCGCCAGTACGTGCTGCGCGGCGATGTCCGCGTGCGCGAAAGCGCCGCCCGCCCTCGGGTCAATTTCCAGGCCGTGTGGTTCGGCGACAACCCCTACGTGATCAATGCATCAGGCGCGCGCCTGTATCCCGGTGCGCCGCTGGAAGGTGGCTGGAAACTCGAGCGCATCGAGGACGGTCAGGTGGTGCTGGCGCTCGGTGACGAGCGTTTCGCCCTCACGCTCGGGCGTTAGCATGAAGATCGATTCACGCGCCCCGCTGGCGCCTTCGGATGCAGCGTCCGAGGTTCGTACCCGCCCGAATGAGCTGCTCCCCGTTTCACCCACGCCGCCACCCGTCGTTCGCCAGCCCAGCCTGCCGCGCACGCCGCCGCTGCCGTCGATACAGGATGACCTGCAGGCGTTGGAACTGGCCGCTGGTGTGGAGCCTGGGCTGTTCGCCGGCTCGCGGCCCGCGGAAATTCTCGAGGACATTCTCGAACGCATCCTGCCGACGCTGCCGCTCGACGGTGAAACCAGAACACTGGCCATGGCCCTCGTCCGTGAGGAGCTCGACACCCGTCAGGCCCTGGATCGGCAGCGGGTCGAAACCGAGACGGGGGAATGATGCAGCGCGACGATCACGATGCCGCCAAGCTGTTGCAGGGCCTGGGTGATCTTTACCTGCGGGTCGGTCAGGGGCAGCGCGCCCTGGTGCTGTTGCTACTGGCCGTGCAATTGAACCCGGATGACCGGGTGCTGCTGGCCCGCCTGGCCGCTGCCTTCACCGCCAGCGGCGATGGCGAGCGGGCGTTGCGCACGCTGGATCATCTGCACGCGCTGCAAGGCGAGTCCGCCGCCTGGCTGTTGCTGCGCAGCCGTGCCCTGTGGTGCGCCGGCCAGCACCACGAGGCGCGCAGCTGTTTCGCCCGCTACCGGCAGATGCGCCAGGAGCGTGCAGCATGATGGCGCGCCTCAGCGCCCTGGCGGGCATGGCCGCGCAACGTACCGAGGTGGTGATCGTCGCCTTCATGATGATGGCCATCGTGATGATGATCATCCCGCTGCCGACCTACCTGGTCGATACCCTGATCGGCATCAGCATCGCCTTGAGCATCCTCGTGCTGATCGTCGCGTTCTACATCAGCAAGCCGCTGGAGCTGTCCGCGCTGCCGGCGCTGATCCTGCTCAGCACGCTGTTCCGCCTGGCTCTGTCGATCAGCACCACGCGGCTGATCCTCTTGCATGGTGATGCCGGGCACATCATCGAAGCCTTCGGCAAATTCGTCATCGCTGGCGAAGTGGTGGTCGGTCTGGTGATCTTCCTGATCATCACCGTGGCGCAGTTCGTGGTGATCACCAAGGGCGCCGAACGGGTCGCCGAGGTGGCGGCGCGCTTTAGCCTGGACGCCATGCCCGGCAAGCAGATGAGCATCGACAACGACCTGCGTAACGGCGACATCGACTCCAACGAAGCCCGCCGTCGGCGTTCCGACCTGCAGCGCGAGAGCCAGCTGTTCGGTGCCATGGATGGCTCGATGAAGTTCGTCAAAGGCGACGCCATCGCTGGCCTGGTGATCCTTTTCGTCAACCTGATCGGCGGCCTGCTGATCGGCATGCTGTCGCGCGGCATGTCCTTCTCCGAGGCCGGGCATACCTACTCTCTGCTCACCGTGGGTGACGGGCTGATCGCGCAGATCCCGGCGCTGCTGATCGCCGTGGCGGCCGGTACCGTGGTCACCCGGGTCAACAACGAGGCCGAACAGTCCGACCTGGGCACCGAGATCATCCGCCAGATGGGCAACAGCCAGCGGGCCCTGACGCTCACGGCGCTGATCCTCGCCGCCGTCGCGTTCATTCCCGGTTTTCCGGCGCCGGTGTTTCTCGGTCTGTCGGCCGTGCTGGGGCTGTGCGCCTGGATGCTGAGGCGTCGCCAGCGCCGGGAACAGGAAGTCGAGGCGTCAGCGCCCGACGTGGTCGAGGAGGCTATCGAGGCGGAACCCGAAAACGAAGCCGAGCCATCACCCGCCGCCGCGGATTCCCGTGTGCTGCTGTCCATTGGCCCCGGCCTGGCCGAGGCGGTGCCCCTGCAGCCGTTCAAACAGCGCCTCGAGGTGCTTTGCCACGATCTGCACAACGAGCTGGGCATCGAATTTCCGATGCCGTCGGTGCTGGTCGACATGGCCGCTGCAACTGGCAGCTACCGTGTCGAGCTGGAAGGCGTGCCGGTGGATCAGGGCGAGCTGAACCCTGCCCAGGTGCTGCTGCAGGACGATCCCGTGCATCTGCAACTGCTCGACATCCAGGGCGAGGAACGCGCATCGCCGCTGAGCAGCCGCCCGGGCTTGTGGATCGCTGGCGAGCAGCAGGCCGACCTGAGCGATGCGGGCATCGTCTACCTGCGCCCGGACGAAATCCTCCGCGACGTGATGGCGCGCACCCTGCGCCGTTACGCCGGGGATTTTCTCGGCATCCAGGAAACCCGCCAGTTGCTCGCGCATCTGGAAGAGAGCCACGGCGAGCTGGTCAAGGAAGCCTTGCGTGCTGTGCCCTTGCAGCGTGTCGCCGATGCCCTGCGCCGGCTGGTGGCCGAAGGGGTATCGATCCGCAATCGCCGCGCACTGCTCGAGGCGATGGTCGAGTGGGGCGGCCGCGAGGGGGATGTCGGGCGCTTCGCCGATCACCTGCGCATGGCCCTGGCCCGGCAGATCAGCCACCAGCATGCCGATGAGAAACGGGTGATCGCCGCCTTCGTGCTTGGCTCGGCCCTGGAAGCTCAATTGCTGGAGGCCGCGCGCCAGCAAGACACCGGACGCGGTGAAATCCGTGCCCGGGAAGCCACCCGCGGCCTGCTCAAGGCGCTGCGCCAGCAGTGCGCGCAATTGCCCGAGCAGGTTCGACCGACCCTGGTGGTGCACCCGGAATTGCGCCGCCGAATCCTGCGCTTGTGCATTCGTGACGAACTGGAGATGGCCGTGCTGTCCTTTACCGAACTGGCTCCGGAATACAGCCTGCAGGCGATCAAGGTGATCGGCTCACCGGCTACCGCGCGGGCGGAAAGAAGCGAACCCGCACCCGCTCTGGCAGGTGCCACATGATGCGCGGGCTGTTGCTGATGTTCTGCTGCATGCCGTTACTGGCCATGGCGCAGTCGCCGCTGGGTGGCCGCATCGATCTGGCGGCAGGCGAGGGGCGCATCATGCGGTTCGCCGAGCCGGTGGATGCGGTGATGGTCGCCGAACCGGGCATTGCCGATCTGCAGGTGGTGTCGCCTGGCGTCATCTACCTGTTCGGCAAGCGCGCCGGGCACACCACGCTGGTGGCCCTGGGCAGCGACGAGCGGGAGATCGCCTCGCTGCAGATCAATGTCGGCAGCAATGGCCGGCCGATCAGCAGCGCGCTGCGCAGCAGCCATCCGCAGAGCGGCGCCGAAGTGAAGGGTGTGGGTAACCGCCTGACGGCCCGTGGCCAGGTCAGCGGCGTCGGCGAGGCGCTGGATCTCAACGCCATGCTCGATCCCACCGGGCAGGAATGGCAGAGCGCAGTGAACACCGCCACCTACCCGGGGTCGGCGCAGGTAAACATTCGCGTGCGCTTCGCCGAAGTGTCCCGGGAAGAGCTGCTGCGTTACGGGGTGAGCTGGAACGCGCTGTTCAACAACGGCACCTTCTCCTTCGGCCTGCTCACGGGAGGCAATCTGGCGGCGGAAGCCGCCGCTGGCGCTTCCAACCTGATCGGCGTCGGCCTGGACAGCGGCCACTTCAATATCGACACCGTGCTCGAAGCACTGCAGAGCAACGGAGTGCTGGAGATTCTCGCCGAGCCCAACATTACCGCCATGACCGGTGAAACGGCGAGCTTCCTGGCGGGCGGTGAAGTACCGGTACCGGTGCCGGTGAACAGCGACCTGGTCGGCATCGAATACAAGTCCTACGGCGTGTCGCTGCTGTTCAGCCCGACACTGCTGCCCAACGACCGTATCGGCCTGCAGGTGCGCCCGGAGGTCAGCAGCCTGATGGGCGGCAGCACCCTGGAGGTGTCCGGCTTCCGCGTGCCGTCGTTCCGTGTGCGCCGCGCGGATACCCGTGTCGAGGTGGGCAGCGGCCAGACCTTCGCCATCGCCGGTCTGTTCCAGCGCGAGAACTCCCAGGATCTGGAGAAAGTCCCGCTGCTCGGTGACATGCCGATCCTCGGCAACCTGTTCCGCTCCAAGCGCTTCCAGCAGAACGAAACCGAGTTGGTGATCCTGATCACGCCCTACCTGGTCGAACCGGTGCAGACCCAGGCGATGCTCACACCCCTCGACCGCACCCTGGGGGCGCGCGCCGATGCGCCCGCGCGTAGCAGTTCCTTCGGGTTTCACGTGCAATGAACGGGGGTACCGCGATGACTCGTCTGAGCATGCTGTCCATCTGCCTGCTGCTCAGCGCCTGTCAGACCGAATTGCAGGCGCCCAGCTATTCCCATGGTTACCAGACCATCGTCGATGGCAATGGCCAGACTCTGCTGGTGCCGGATGCCTGTCGTCGCGTTTCGGATGAGGGCCAGCCGGTCGATGAACAGGCGCTGCTACCACTGCCGCCTGGCTGCGCCAACAACGCCAATCTGCTGCAGATGGTCGAGCGCCGCGGTGATCTGCTGCGTGGCCGGCAGACCGGGCCGACGCTGGCCGCGCCGGTAGGTCGGGCGGCGCAGTCGTATCTGGAAGGTTTCGAAACCGACGAGAAGCGCCGCCGCCGGCAGGAGCAGGCGGCGCAGAGCGATACCGGAGGCGGGCAATGAGCCTCGTGATGAAACGGGAACAGACCCTAGTGATCGGCGCTCAGCCCCAGGGCGCGAGCGCGTTCGGCGGGATCCTCGATGGCGGCGATGCGCCGGGCTTCGGCGATCAGCGTCTGGCGCTCGGCCGGGCTGGTGTCGTCGAGCTGCACGCTGGCCGGTTTGCCACGCTTGCCGGCCAGCACCTGGATCAGCAGCGCATTGCGCTGGTGGCGCAGTTGCGCGGTGGGCGAGCGGTCGATGCCGTCGATCTCGCGCAGCGCGTTGTCGCTGTCACCATTGAGGGCATAGGCCAGCGCCAGGTTGCTGCGCGCATCGAGATCGCCGGGCGCCAGCTTGCGAGCCGTGGCGAAGGCGCTCTGCATGGCGCTGATGTTGCCCAGCTGGGCTTCGGCGGCGCCCAGGCGGGCGAAGGCCTGGGCCTCGTTCGGCAACTGCTCGGTGGCGCTGGCGAGCAGCGGCTGGGCGCGCTCCGGATAACCCAGGCGCAACTGCGCGGTGCCCAGGCCGAGCAGGCCGACCGGATTGTCCGGTTCCAGGGCGACGGCTTTCTGGTAGGCCTGTTCGGCGCCGCGGGCGTTGCCGCTGTCCAGTCGTGCACGGCCCAGCCGTTGCCAGGCCTCGAAACCGGCGCCGGGCTGTTCGGCGGCACGCTGATAAAGCGTCGCCGCGGTACCGCGGTCACCGCGTGCCTCGACGTCGTTGGCCAGTTTCATCAGGCGTTGGTAGGCGTCATCGCCCGCTGGCGCGGACGCATTGCTGGGCGCGTTGCTGCTGCAGGCGCCCAGCAGGACGAAGCTGGCGAGCAGCAGGATGCGGCGGGAGGAAATCGACGGCAAAGGCGGTGCTCCTGGGTTGATCCGGCACGTGCCGGGCATTCTATAGAGCCATCATCAGTGGGGTATGTGAAGCGGCTGCGAAATCTTGTGATTGTTGCCGGCCGGCGGTTGTTTCATCGCCCTGCCTGCGCCGATAGTGGTTCCGTCAGGCGCGGCCTGGCGCTGTCCCTGCTGTTGCTGGCGGGCAGTTCAGGGCTGGCACGCGCCGAGGCGACGCCGCAGTGGTACGAGCAGCCCTATGCCTATGTGGTGATCAATCAGGATCTGCGCAGTGCACTGGAGGCCTTCGGGCGCAACCTTGGTCTGCCGATGGCGATTTCCAGTCGGGTCAAGGGGCGTGCACAGAGCAATCTGCGTGCTTCCAGCGCTGGCGAGTTTCTCGACGCGCTGTGTGGCAACAGCGGCCTGACCTGGTTTTTCGACGGCAACATGCTGCACGTGAACAGTGAGGAAGAAATCGAGATCCGCCAGTTCGAACCCAGCGGTTTTCAGCTCGACGAGTTGCAGGCATCCCTGGACGAGCTGGGAGTGGCAGGCAAGCACCTGTCCCTGCGCAGCAGTTTTCACGGGGACGGCATGCTGATTTCCGGGCCACCGCCCTACATGGTGCTGGTTCAGCAACGTATCGATCAGTTGCAGAGCCCGGTGGTGGCGGAACCCGAAGTGGTTCGCGAGCGGGGGGTGCGGGTGTTTCGCGGTAGTGCCGGCATTCAGGTGGTCAAGGGTGCGGACGAATGACGAGCCGTTGAAAAATGCAGGGTGTTTTTCAACGGTCTGATAAACCCAGGTGAAAGGAGAAATCCCATGGCAGTCAGTTCGGTAGATGGCAACAGCACGGTAGAGAACACCCCCGAGGCCGAATTCGACCAGGCGCTGGAAAACGCCCAGGCCGAGGACGAGCTCACCAACGACATGATCACCCAGGCGATCATCCTCGGCGGCCAGTTCATCGTCATGCCGAGGGCCCAGGAGATACTCAAGGAAGCCACCGCGGACGACGAAGAATAACCACGGGGATCGGCCATGACAGTCAGCGCAGCAGTCGCCACGGCGGCCCCCACGGCCGCCGGCCAGGATGTCGCCCAGGTCTCGCAGAACCTGTTCGAGCACATGGCCAGCCAGGCCAAGGGCATGCCCCAGGGCGCCAGCCCGAACCAGATCGGCGAGAACCTGATGGAACGACTCAACGGTTTCATCGACCGCTCGCGCGGCTTTTCCGACAGCGCCAGCGTGGAGCGCACGCCCTACGTCAGCAGCTCGCCGGTGGACAAGGGCGCCGGTGTCGAACCGGGCAAGGTCAACGAGCAGCAGATCGACCGCCTGGTTGGCTCCCTCAGCCGGGTCTTCGATTACTCCATCGAAACCCAGATGGTGGTGCGTGGTGCCACGCAGATTTCCGGCTCTGCCAACACCCTGCTAAGGGGCCAGTGAACATGCGTGGGCATCCTCTTCGCTTGGTCGCGCTGTTGATGCTGACACTGTTGCTGCAGGCCTGTGACGGCATGGTGCTGTACAGCAACCTTGGCGAGCGTGAAGCCAACAGCATGGTCGCCGCATTGCTGCGCGAGGGTATCGCTGCTCAGCGTCAGGTGCAGGAAGATGGCCGCATCACCGTCAGCGTGCCTCAGGAGCGGCTGTCCGACGCCGTGGCCCTGCTCGACGAGGCCGGCCTGCCGCAGCAGCAGTTTTCCAACATGGGCGACGTGTTCAAGAACAACGGTCTGGTGTCCTCGCCGGTGCAGGAGCGGGCACAGATGGTTTACGCCCTGAGCGAGGAGCTGTCGCACACCGTGTCGCAGATCGACGGCGTGCTGTCGGCACGGGTACATGTGGTGCTGCCCGACAATGACCTGCTCAAACGGGTGATCTCACCTTCATCGGCTTCGGTGCTGATCCGCTATGAGCCGGATACCGATGTCGACCAACTGATCCCGCAGATCAAGACCCTGGTGGCCAACGGTATTTCCGGGCTGAATTACGACGGCGTTTCGGTGACCGCGATCAAGGCGGCGATGCGCAACCTGCGTGACGATGCGCGGCCGCCGCTGAGCTCATTCCTGGGCATCTGGATGCTCGATGAAAGCGTGTCGCGGGCACGTACGCTGTTCTTCGGCGGGCTGTTCCTGCTGCTCGGCGTGGCCGGGGCGTTCGCCTGGTACCTGTGGCGCGAGCGCCAAGGGCAGGGCACCTACGTATTGAGGGAAAGCGAATGAGCCAGGCGTTGCGCGACGCCTGGCGTGCGCTGCTGGCTCAACCGATGCAATTCGTCGCCGAAGAGTGCCTCGAGGCCGCGCTGCTCGGTGCCGTGCCGCGTGAGCGAGTGATCGATCTGGCCAGGCAGCCACGCTTCGAGGCGCGCATCGGCGGCTTGCTGGCCTCCTATTACGGGCTGGAACCACTGGCGAGCGTCGGCCAGATTGCGGACGACGATCTGCCGGTGCTGCTCCTCTCTCGGCAGCGCTTCGCTCGTCTCGCCCTGTCCTGTGGTGCCTGCCAGCATGCCGACTTCCTGGCCCGGGAAATTCGCGGCCCGGTGGTGCAGAAGCTGCGTGCGCATCTCGGTGATGAGGTGTACGACCTGGCCGTGAGCTGGCGCGAGCCAGTGGTCGGCCAGCAGGCGATCATCGAAGACGATGCCCTGCTGGCAGCCATCGATCGTGATGGACAGCGTTGCGTGGATGCCTGGCTGGCCGCACAGCCTGCTCCGCTGCAGGCCTGGTTGCGCCTGCGCTTCGATCTGGCCGCGCCGCTGTCGACAGGCGGCGCCGAGGACATCCAGCGGGTACGCCAGGTGGCCTGCGCACTGACCTCCCATGAAGAGCAGGGCGCGGCATGAGCACGCTGCCGAGCAAACCGGGTCAGCGTATCGTGCGTGCCGAGCAGGCCGCGCAGTGGATCGACGGCTATGCCTTTCTGCAGGCCGCCCGCGAAGAAGCCGAGCGAACTCAGGGTGAATTGCAGCAACTGCGTGATCAGGCACGAGAAGAGGGCCTGGCTGCCGGGCGCGCGGAAGGTCAGCGCGAGGCCGCCGAGCTGCTGGCGCGCACGGCGGTGCAGGTCGATGACTACCTGGCCGGCCTGGAAGCGCAGATGACCGATCTGGCCCTGGGCATCGTCCGCCGGGTGATCGGTGAGCTGGATGACGGCACCCGCCTGGCGCTGTGCACACGGCAGGCATTGTCGGCTTTTCGTGAGGCGCAGCGGCTGCGCCTGCATGTCCGCCCCGCTCAGCTCGAAGCCGTGCGCGGACAACTGGTCGATCTCGGCGAGCGTCTGCAGGTGGAGGCGGATGACAGCCTTGCCGCCGGTCATGCCCGCCTGAGCAGCCCCCAGGCCAGCGTCGAGCTGGATCTGCACACCCAGCTCCAGGGGCTGCGTCAGGCGTTGTTGCCCGGCGTGCTGGAGGGCGGCGCATGAACGCACCCCTGCATGACCTGTTGCCGACCCTGGCCGCCCGGCTGGACGATGCGCAGCCGCGACCGTTGCGCGGGCGCATCCGCAGCATTCGCGGCACCTTGATTCAGGCCAGCGTGCCCAACGTCGGTATCGGCGAGTTGTGCCGCCTCAGCGATCCGGCCAGTGGGCGAGTGCTGACTGCCGAGGTGGTGGGGTTCGAGGGCGATGAGGCGATTCTCTCGCCGGTCGGTTCCCTGGAGGGGCTGTCGACCCGTACCGAAATCGTCGCCACCGGTGAGAACCAGAGCGTGCTGGTGGGCGATGCCCTGCTTGGCCGGGTGATCGGGCCGCTGGGCGATTGTCTGGATGGCGGCTCGCCGGTCAGTGGTTTGCAGCGCTATCCGCTGCAGGCCGAACCGCCTGCGCCGTTTTCCCGGCAACTGATCGAACGGCCGATGCCGCTGGGTATTCGCGCCATCGACGGTCTGCTCACCGTGGCGCGCGGCCAGCGCATGGGCATTTTCGGGGAGCCCGGTGTGGGCAAGTCGTCGCTGCTGGCGAGCATCGTGCGTCGCAGCGAGGCTGAAGTGATCGTCATTGGTTTGATCGGCGAGCGCGGGCGTGAGGTACGCGAGCTGCTCGACGTCCATCTGGGGGCTGAGGCCCGTGCGCGCACCGTCGCCGTGGTCGCCACCTCGGATCGGCCGGCCACCGAGCGGGTCAAGGCGGCGCTGGTGGCCACCGCCCACGCCGAGTATCACCGTGATCAGGGCCGCCATGTGCTGCTGTTGCTCGACAGCCTGACCCGCTTCGCCCGCGCTCAGCGCGAGATCGGCCTGGCTATCGGCGAGCCGCCGACCCGCCGTGGTTATCCACCGTCACTGTTTTCCGCCTTGCCGCGTTTGCTGGAACGCTCCGGGCCAGCGGCCACCGGGAGCATCACTGCGCTGTATACGGTTCTCACCGAAGGCGATGCGTCCCTCGACCCGGTGGCCGAGGAAGTGCGCTCGATCCTCGACGGCCACCTTGTGCTCAGCGCCGAGCTGGCCCAGCGCAACCACTTTCCTGCCATCGATGTACTGCAGAGCCGCAGCCGCCTGATGGATCGCGTGGTCGAGCCCGAACAGCGGCAACTGGCCGGCCACCTGCGTGCATTGATGGCGCGGCATGCCGACATAGAACTGCTGCTGCGCACCGGCGACTACGTGCCCGGCAGTGATCCGCTGGCCGACGAAGCCATCGCCCGGCACGCTGCCATCGAGCAGTTCCTGCGCCAGGATGCCAGCGAGCCGAGCAGCCTCGACGACACGCTACGCGCCCTGCGCAAGGTGCTGGCATGAGCAGCGCCCACGCCGTGCAGCAACTGGATGAGCTGCGGCGCTTGCGCGAGCGCCGTGCCGAAGCGCAGTTGGCCAGTTGGCGCGTGCGTTGCCAGGAGGCGGCCGAGCGGCTGGCCGGGGCGCAAGCGGAGGTTCACGAGGCGCTGGCACTGCTCGAAGATGAAGCCCGGCAACTGCAGACCCTGCTCAGCGCCGGTGCGCTGCCGGTGGGGCGTTACCGCAGTGCGCTGGATCTGCTCGACGCGCTGGAGGCACAGCGGGCCCATCTGGCGGAGCGGGCCAATGAGGCATCGCGGCACCTGGCCGACGTGCAGGCCAGCCGTGATCAGGCTCACCAGCTGTGGTTGCGTCGCCAGTTGCAATGCGAGGCGCTGGAGCCCTTGTTGCAACGCCATTACCGCACTCAGCAGCGGGCTGCCGAGGCGGTCGAGGAAAGCCTGGCCGAAGACCGTCCCCATGGAGCCACACGTCGATGAATTGTCTTCAGTCGTCGTTACCGGCGCCGTTGTTGCCGTCGTTGCCGCAGCTCGATGTCGCTCGGCAGGCCCTGCACAATCGCCTGCTGCGTCGTCGCCAGGCCTGGCAGGGGCAAGTGAATGGTGAGCGGTTCGAGGTCAGCATCATCAGCCAGTTGCCAGAAACGGACGCGGCCATCGTGCTGCCGGCGCGTCTCGGCCCGGCGGCGATGCAACTGCACCTGGATGCGCCACTGCTCGAACGACTGCTGGCGCCCCTCGACCTGCAGCGGGATTTCCACAGCCTGCCGCAGCCCTTGCAGAGCGTACTGCTCGAGCAGGCGTTATTGCCCTGGATCGAACCACTCGAACAGGAGCTGGGCGAGGCGCTGAGTCTGGATGCCGACGCGCAGCCCTGGGACTTCATGCTGACCCTGCAACTGAGCGAGCAGGGTACGCGGCTGGGCGTGCTGGGCCTGGGGCTGAGCGCCGTTGCCGGCGAAACCGTTGCCAGGTTGCTGGAGCGCCACCTGCAGCCGGCGCGCCATCCGCTGCCGGCGCTGCACCTGGGCTTGTCGCTGCAGCGCGGTTGGCAATCGTTGAGCCTGGCCGAGCTGCGCAGCCTGCAGCCGGGCGATGTACTGATGCTCGATTGTCCGCCGGGCGCCGATGGCCTGCTGGTGCTCGCCGATGGCCGCCGTCAGGCCCGTTTCAAACGCCGGCAGTCCCGCCTGGAACTGCTCGAAGCCTTGCAACCGATCAACCCGAACACGGAGAACCCCATGGGGCATGACGCCGATGATGCGCAACTGGACGATGTGCCACTGACGGTGATCTGTCAGATCGGCAGCCTGGAAATGCCCCTGGGGCAACTGCGCGAACTGGGCGAGGGCAGTGTGCTGGCCCTGCCGGAAGGAGATTCGCAGCGGGTCGAGCTGATGGTCAACGGCCGCTGCGTGGGGCGCGGCGAGCTGGTTGCTATCGGTGATGGCCTGGGTGTGCGCCTGACCCGCTTTGCCAGCCTATGACGGATTACCAGCCGAACCTGCTGGAAATCATCCTGGTCGTTACCACGATCGGGCTGATTCCCCTGGCGGTGGTGACCCTGACCGGCTTCCTGAAGATATCCGTGGTGCTGTTCCTGATCCGCAACGCCTTGGGCGTGCAGCAGACGCCACCGAACCTGGTGCTCTACGGCATCGCCCTGATCCTCGCGGTGTACGTGACCACGCCGCTGATCGGCGAGATGTATCGCGAGGTGGAGGGCCGCTCGATCAGTCTGCAGAACGCCGAGGAATTGCGCGAGCTGGGGGACGCTCTGCATGCCCCCCTGCAGACGCACCTGTCACGCTTCGCCAACCCCTCCGAGCGCGCGTTCTTCGTGCAGGCCACGGAGACCGTCTGGTCCGAGGAGGCCCGCGCCGATCTGCGCGACGATGATCTGGTGGTACTGATTCCGGCGTTCGTCAGCTCCGAGCTGACCCGCGCCTTCGAAATCGGCTTTCTGCTGTACATCCCCTTTCTGGTGATCGACCTGCTGGTGGCCAACGTGCTGATGGCCATGGGCATGATGATGGTGTCGCCGACGCTGATCTCGATCCCCCTGAAGATTTTTCTGTTCGTCGCCGTCAGCGGCTGGTCACGGCTGATGCACGGCCTGATCCTCAGTTACGGAGGAGGATGAAGCATGGGTCAGGATGTATTTCTCTCGTTGATGAAGCAGGCGTTGATGACCGTGCTGCTGCTCAGCGCGCCGGCGCTGGGCGTGGCGATCCTCATCGGCCTGGGCGTCGGCCTGTTGCAGGCGTTGACGCAGATTCAGGATCAGACCCTGCCGCAGGCGGTGAAGCTGGTGGCCGTGCTTCTGGTGCTGGTGCTGATCGGCCCGTTGCTGGCGACCCAGGTGGCGGCGCTGGCCAGTCACGTGCTGGACAACTTCCCCGCCTGGACACGCTAGGGCATGGATGCCGACATCGGCCTGGGTATCGCCGAGATCGCCTACCCGGTGATCTCGGCGGCGGCCCTGGCGGTATGTCGGGCGCTGGGCCTGGTGTTCATCACCCCGGCGTTCAACCGCCTGGGGCTGACCGGGATGATCCGCAGTTGCGTGGCCGTGGCGATCTCGGCGCCGATGTTCCTGCCGGCCTTTTCCGCGCTGACCGCACTGGAGGATTACGGCAGCTTCTTTCTCGCCGGTCTGATGGTCAAGGAGTTCCTCATCGGGGTGACCGTGGGCCTGCTGTTCGGTATTCCGTTCTGGGCCGCCGAGGTAGCTGGCGAACTGGTCGATCTGCAGCGCGGCTCGACCATGGCGCAACTGGTGGATCCCTCCGGTGCCGGCGAGTCCGGGGTTACCGCGACCCTGCTCAGCGTCACCCTGATCACCCTGTTCTTCATGTCCGGCGGTTTCATTCTGATGGTCGACGGTTTCTATCACAGCTACCAGCTATGGCCCGTCACCGCGTTCACCCCGGTGATCGCCAGCTCGGCGCTGGAGGCGGTGCTGGCGATTCTCGACCAGGTGATGCGCATCGGCGTGCTGATGGTGGCACCGCTGATCATCGCCCTGCTGGTGGCCGACATGATGCTCGCCTACCTGTCGCGCATGGCGCCGCAGATGAATATCTTCGACCTCTCGCTGTCGGTGAAGAACCTGATCTTCACCTTCCTGATGGTGCTCTACTGCGGCTTCCTGATCCCGCTGATGCTCGAGCAACTGGCCGAGTTCCGCGGCACCGTCGAGGTACTCAAGACCCTCTCCGGCTTTGGTGAACCCTAGTGGCGGGCAATAGCGGCAGCGAGGAGAAATCTCAGCCGGCCTCCGACAAGAAACTGCGTGAGGCCCGCCAGAAGGGCCAGGTCTCGAAGAGCCAGGACATGGTCTCGGCGGTGGTGCTGCTCGGCTGCACGGTGTGCATCGCCTTTCTCGCCGGTATCGCCGAGTCGCGGGTGCGCGGCTTGCTCGATCTGGCGGCGACCATCTATGTCGAACCCTTCGCCACGGTCTGGCCGCGCTTGCTGGAGAGTGCCCAACAGGTGCTGTTGCGCACCGCCTTGCCGATCCTCGGGGTAACCGTGGTGTGCGTGGTGCTCACCAATATCGTGACCATGCGCGGCGTGCTGTTCTCCGGCGAGCCGATCAAGCCGGATATCGCGCGCATCAACCCGATCGAAGGGGCCAAGCGCATCTTTTCCATGCGCAACGTCATCGAGTTTCTCAAGAGCCTGTTCAAGGTGCTGATGCTGTCGATCGCCTTCTACGTGGTCGGGCGCATCGCCCTGCAGGCGCTGATGGAGTCGTCGCGCTGTGGGGCGGGGTGCATCGAGTCGGTGTTCTTCCTGTTGCTCAAACCGCTGGTGGCCACGGTCATCGTCACTTACCTGGTGATCGGCATCACCGACGTGCTGCTGCAGCGCTGGCTGTTCCAACGCGAGATGCGCATGACCCGCAGCGAGCAGAAGCGCGAGCGCAAGGACATGGACGGTGACCCGCTGATCAAGCGCGAACGCCAGCGCCAACGCCGCGAGATGCAGACCCTGAGCAGCCGCAAGGTCGGTATCGCCCATGCCACGCTGATGATCGGCAGCGAGGAGGGCTGGCTGGTCGGCGTGCGCTATGTGCGTGGTGAAACCCCGGTGCCGGTGCTGGTGTGCATCGCCCCGGCGCAGGAGGCGAAAGCCTTGCTGGCCCAGTCGGTGAGCCTGGGAGTACCGCGTAGCGCCGATGCCAAACTGGCTGCCGAGATCGCCAAACGTGCGGTGAAGGGCGAGCCGATCCCGGCCAATACCTTCCAGCCGGTGGCTGATGCGCTGGTCGCGGCGCGATTGATCTGAAGGCCAGGGTGTGACCTCACAATCAGCGTTGCCAGCGATGGCTGAAAAAGTCGCAAGCGGCCGTAGGGTGGACAACGCTCTTTTTGTCCACCATTGCGATTGAAGAGCGGTGGAAGGGTAAAGCGTCTTCCACCCTACTAACTGGAACCGTGATCGCGTCAGTTGCAGGACGTATAGAAGGGAGTGTGTCTTGCCGTAGGTTATGACAAACGATGGGTGGTTCGGCCGCTGGGGAGGGGATTTTCACCAGAATTCGCGGCGCTGAGCCGCCCGAGCTGGTTACGAGGATTAGCCAGGGATTTGATAGGTACGCCGGGAGGCTGCGGTACTGTCAGGTCTGTCGTGGCGGCCGCCTTCCGGCCACGATGTCCCGATCTTTTTCCGCTCAGCGTACCTGGTAGCGCAGTGTTTCCGGTTGCGTTGGTTGTTCCACCCGCGGGCGCGATGAGCGATCCCGGTAGGGGCCAAGGCCGAGTGCCGCCAGGGTCAGCTCCAGGCCCAGCGACTGGTTGCCTTCGGTGGAGCAGGCCCAGGTCAGCGCCGAGCGGATGGTGTCGCTTTCCGCGCCGTAGAGGTTCTTCCAGGCCTCGGGCACCACGGCATCGAGCTGGCTCGCTGCCTTTTTCACCACCGCCAGGGCATAGGCCGCATGCCGGGCGACGATGCGTTGGGTCGTGCCTGTCTGCTCGAGTTTTTCCAGGGCATAGAGGCGCTCGGTCTTGGGCATCTGGTAGAACTTCAGCGTGTCGTCGCGGTGAGCGATCAGCAGCGATTTATCCACCAGGCTTTCGATCAGTGGCAGCGGGTCGCCGGCCAGTTGCTCGTCGCCCTCGACGATGGCGCGCACGGCATTGAGGGTGAAGGTGCCATTGAAGATCGCCACCAGGCGCAGCATCGCCTGCTCGGCGGGCGGCAATGTCTGGTACGACCAGTCCAGCGTCGCCCGTAACGAGCGGTGCCGCGATGGCGCGGTACGACGGCCTTCCATCTGCAGGCGGAAATCGCCATCCAGCAGCTCGGCCAACGGTGCCAGGCCGAAGGCGCTGACGCGGGTCGCGGCGATTTCGATATCCAGGGGGATGCCGTCAAGCTTGCGGCAGATGCTGATCACGTCCGCCACGTTGCCGTCGTCGAGGCTGAAGGCCGTATCGCTGGCCTGCACCCGTTCGACGAACAGTTCGATGGCCGGGTAGGCCAGAGCCTGCTCGCCGCTCGGGTGTTCACTGGCTGCCGGCAACTGTAATGGCAGCAGGCGTTCGACCTGTTCGCCCGCAGTGCGCAGCGGCTCGCGGCTGGTGGTGAGGATGGTGCAGTCGGGCGTCCACTTGAGCAGGGTTTCCACCACCAGGGCGGTGCCATCCAGCGCCTGTTCGCAGTTATCCAGGATCAGCAACTGACGACGTTGCTGCAGGTGCTGCACTACGTCACGCAATGGGTCGCTGCCAGGTCGCAGGCCGAGCGCCTCGGCCAGGGCATGGGGGATGCGGTTGTCGTCCTCGGTTTCACTGAGGTCGACAAAGCAGGTGCCGTGGGGCATCTCACTGGCCAGTTGGTTGCCCAGCGCCAGGGCGACGGTACTCTTGCCGATGCCGCCAGGGCCGACCAGAGAGATCAGGCGAGTCTGCTGCAGTTGCTCGCTCAGGCGCAGGATCACCGCATCGCGGCCCAGCGGCCGGGTGATCAGGCTGGGCAGCGACTGCAAGCGCTCCACGGATGGCTCGTTGCAGGCTTCGTAAGGCTCTGTGCGCGCCACGAAGCGATAACCACGGCCAGGAACGGTGACGATGTATTCGAAGCCGTTTTCGTCTTCGCCGAGCACCCGACGCAGCGCGACGATCTGCGCTCGCAGGTTGCATTCTTCGACGATGACCTTGGGCCATGCGCAGGCGATCAGTTCGGATTTTTCAAGCAACTCGCCAGAGCGCGAGGCCATGGCAATGAGCAAGTCCAGTGCGCGGCTGCCCAGGCTTATCGGCTCACCATTCTTCAACAGCAAATGCTGGCGCGGATAGAGGGTGAAAGCGCCGAAACGCAAGGCGCCTTCGCTGCTGAATGGTGCATGGTCATAAGGCGTATCGGTCGGCGTGGTGGCGCCGAGAGTGGTCGAATACATGCCTATAGTCCCTCGAGGGTTATGGTTGTTGTACGCACTTGCACAGGCTGCGCGTAAGCGCGCCAAGTCATGCTCGGGTTCGGCTCGTGTGGCGGCCCGACGAAGCGGGTGCTGACGAAGCGTGCCAGTACGGCAGTTTGAATAGGCAAGAAAGAATCCCCCAAAACGTCGTTTGTTTTTGTATATCACCGCATCGCTACAAAGCGGTGTCGATCAGAGGCAGGGGTATACCTCGCAATTAGCGTGCCGCGATGAGTCGTGACTGGATGGTCGCTAACTGATTGATTGTCAATGGCGGGTACAGTTCAGCAACGAGCGGGCGTTCGGTAAATCGGATGGAGCCTGGAAACCCGTTCGGAAATCCGTGCGATGCAAGGTCGGCGGAACCTGGATAAGGATGCATGTCGCGGTACTCCTGAAGGTTCGTTCAGCGCCGTCCACGTTTCCTGTTAAGGGGTATGAGGCGCTGTGAAAAGCTGCGAAATCCGTGGCAATCAGGTTGTTACATCAATGTGACGATTGCTTGAATGAGGAAATCGCAGGTGACGCCTTTTTGCGTGCACCGTTCTCGTTTTCGTCAATCAGCGAGTCGGCACGCGCATGCCTGCGCCGTTCAACCAAGTGCCATAGCCACTCTCTTTCGCACAAGGATCGCCATCCGGTTTTGCGACCTTGTCCACTTATCGAGCCGGAGCGCAGACGCCGATGAGCACCATCGATACGACAACACCAGAACGTGTAACCGGACAGACCGGCAATAGCGATTTCGACGACAAGCTGCGCGAGGCTCAGAGCAAGGGTGGGCAGCTCGACAAGGAAGGCATCGCCGCCTACAAGGAGCACCGCGGCCCCTATCTGGACGGCAAGCCGCCGCTGGCCGAGAGCAATCACCAGTGGAAGGAAGAAGACATCACCAATGTCGAGAGCGAATGGCTGTCCTCCAGCGGCCATCGCCTGATGCTGTGGGATGACCTGCTGCTGGTGACCATGAAGAACGGCGATCAGGTACTGGTACATGCCGGCGTCAATCCACGCCTGCACCAGGTGGCCAAGGAGAAGATGGATGGCGGTGACGTAAGCGGGCCACCGGCCTGGACGGAGAAGGATCTGTCCGACGAGCAGAAGCTCTGGCTCGGCCAGCGCGAGGCCGGCGGCTTCACCGTGGTCACCTCGGCGGATCAGATACCCGAACTGGGTGATCTGCGCTTCATCGAAGAAGGCTATCTCGACCAGAGCGCTGCGGTGTATTACCCATCCAACGGTTTCCAACTGACCGTCGACCACGATGGCATCTACGTCGAGGACGGCACGGCGCTGTTCACCACGGCGGACGGCAAGGGTTATGCCGTTTCCAAGGAGCTGTCGCCGGAGGCCTACGAAAAGGTCAAGGAGCTTGCTGAAACGCGGGACAAGATCGAGAAGAAGCTCGACGACGGCGATTACAAGGTGATGAACGCCCGCGACGATATTCCCGTGGTCACCGGCGACACCAAGGTGGAAACCCTGGCGCCGGGCGTCAAGGCGGTGGAGACGCCGCGCCGCGGCAAGTTCATCGTCATCGAGAGCGTCACCCCCGAGCATTTCGCCAACCTCGAAGGCACTCAGGTGGAAAAGCAGCAGGGCGCCGTGGACAAGGCCTTCAAGGATCGTGACCTGCCACCGGCGAAAGACACCGACCTGATGCAGGCCGAGACCTCCGAAAAGAAGGATGGCAAGCCGAAGTCGGTGGGCGAGCTGTATTACGAGAAGCTCAAGGAGGAATACAAGGACAAGCCCGACGACTCGAAGGAGGCCAAGTACCTGCGCCTGCTCGAGGCGCGGGCCATGCTCAATGGCGGCTTCCAGTTCCTGCCCTACATCACCCAGAACGGCATCTTCAACAGCACCACCACCAGCTATGGCAAGGATCCCAAGGAGATGAGCCCGGCCGACATGCGCGGCCTGGTCGACGAGGGTGCGCTGGGTGAGGAACTGCTCAAACTGATGACCGATCCGGATATCGCCGCCGACAACGATCGCCTGCTCAAGGAAGCGATCGACAAGGTGGAGGACAAGGAAGGCTTCAAGGACAAGCTGGCCGAAACACTACGTGACCCCGAGTACAAGAAGGCTCTGGAAGCGCTGGAGAAGGACAACCCCGAGGGGGCGGCGGCACGCTATTCCTCCGACATGCAGTCGCTGAGCCTGCTCGACCCGGAACTGGCAGCGCAGGTCGACACCGAATTCAAGTTCGGCATTCCCATCGAGCAGCTCAACGAGTTGTACAAGGATGGCGTAGAGGGTGTGGGCGAAGAAGCCGTCGACAAGGCCACCAGCGATGCCGTCACCACCGTGCTGACGACGCTGTTGACCAACGTTGCCGGGGCCAAGCGCGGCGCCGATATCTTCAATTACTACTTCGGTGGCGGCAAGGAAAAGGGCCAGGTCAAGCCCGAGCTGAGCGCCGAGGAGCAGAAGGTCGTCACGGCTGCCCAGGATTCTCGCGAGCCGCTGACGCAGTTGCTCAAGGGCAAGGCCACGGAGATGATCAACGATCCTTCCGGGCAATCCGGGGCGATCACCAAGAAGGATATCGACAAAGCCCTGGACAAGGTGCCGCTGGACAAGCGCGAGGGCGTCGCCGGAATGATCGGCAAGCTGGCCAAGACCGGCGTGCTCAGTTCCACCGTCGGCCTGATCTCGATGATTTCCGGGATCTACAAGCTGGCCGATGGCGGGCTGAATTTCGGCGAGACGGCACCGGAGCGCATCGAAGCGGCAAAGAATTTCGTCACCACCATCAGCGTCATCTCGCCGATGGCGACCATGGTCACCGGGGCGTACGAGGAAATATTCCGCAAGCCGGGCGTTGCCGACTCCCTAGGTTTGGGCAAGAGCCTCAAGGAAACCGTCTGGGACAAGCATTTCCCACCCAAGGAAAGCGCTGGCACGCCACCCTCCATCGAGCTCAAGGAGCTGCCGGAGATCGATCTCGGCAAGAATTTCACCGCAGATAATTTCTGGGCCGACTTCGACAGTACCACGCGGGGTTCGCGGCCGTCGGTGGAGGATCTGATCCAGGAGCTGCCGGAGGAAAGCCGCGAGCAGGTGCTGAAGAATATCGACAAGGTCGCCGAAGCCAACCCGGAGCTTGCCAAGGTGCCCAAGGCCGATCGACTGCGCTGGGTCGGTGGTGCGTTGTCGACCATCGGCGGCATGGCCGATGTGGCTGGCGGGGTGCTCGACCTGGTGCTTGGCGGTATGGGCATCGACAAACTGCGCAAGGAGGGCGGCACACCCGAGGAGTTCGCCGCCAAGAGCCTGCAGATCGTTTCCGGGGTTTCCGGGTTGGTCATGGGCGGCGCAGGGCTGGCTTCGGCGATCGGTGTCGGCTCGGCGGTCACCGCCGGTATCGTTGGCGCGGCTGCCGGTGCCGTAGGCGCGGTGCTGGGCTTTATCGGCGCGATCATCGGCGGAGTGATTGCGCTGAAGAAGAGCGAGGAAACGGTCAAGAAAGTCCGTGAACATTTCCAGCAGCTGGAAAAGGACGGCGTACTGGAAAAGGAATGGGGCGACAAGCTCAACTACCTGATCCACATGAGCTACGAGTACAAGTATTACGAAGGCAAGTACGAGGGTCGCTTCGACGCCTGGTACCCCGAGGATATCCCGGTCTGGGAAGCCCAGCCCGAGCACTTCAAGGAGTTCACCGAGAAGGTCGAGAAGGACGGGCGTATCGACGATGACTGGTTCAGCGACAACATGAAGGATCTGGTCACCTACAACAGCAAGTTCGACGCCGAGTTTTATCGCGAGAACAAGGACAAGATCGACCGCATCGTCGACAACTGGGAACAGTGGCAGGGCAGCGACGATATCGTCAGCGACAAGGATTTCAACAAGCTGCTCAAGGGCGACGACCGCTTCGACAACTCCAAGGAAGACATTGAAGCCGTGCAGTTCCTGATGGATAACAAGGAATTCTTCGAGTTCCTCGACACCATCCGCTTCCACCCCAACAACACCAAGGCCGACGGCAAGATCAGTCGCAAGGACGTCGACAAGTGGCTGGAGCAGGTGAGCTGATAGGGGGTTATGGCTGTTTCAAGGCGGAAGCGGCCGGTCGGTGACTCGCGTTGAACCATGGATCACGGCCTTCGGCCCCGGATTACGCCTGCGGCTAATCCAGGCTACGTTCTACGGTCTTAAAGGCGCAAACGGCCATTCGTAGGGTGGACGACGCTTCATCCGTCCACCACTCTGCGATCGCAATGGTGGATGAAAAGAGCGTCATCCACCCTACGAGGTGAGTGGCCGCTTACGCCTTAATTGCGCCGAACCAGCAACACACCCGACTCCATATGGTGGGTATAGGGGAACTGGTCGAACAGGGCGCAGCGCTCGATGCGGTGGGTGTCGTGCAACTGGGCGATGTTCTGCGCCAGGGTTTCCGGGTTGCAGGAGATGTACAGGATACGCTCGAAGCGGCGGGTCAGCTCGCAGGTGTCGGTATCCATGCCGGCGCGGGGCGGGTCGACGAACACGCTGCCGAAGTCGTAGCTCTTCAGATCGATCTCGGCCAGGCGGCGGAACGGGCGTACCTCGTTGAGCGCCTCGGTCAGTTCCTCGGCGGACAGGCGCACCAGGGTGACGTTGTCGATACCGTTGTCGGCCAGGTTGGCCAGGGCGGCGTTGACCGAGGTCTTGCTGATCTCGGTGGCCAGCACCTTGCGCACGCGGGTGGCCAGCGGCAGGGTGAAGTTGCCGTTGCCGCAGTACAGCTCCAGCAGGTCGTCGTCGCGCTGGCCGAGTGCGTCGTGGGCCCAGCCGAGCATCTTCTGGCACACCTCGCCATTGGGCTGGGTGAAGGCGCCTTCAGGCTGGCGGTAGCGGAAGGTGCGGCCAGCCACTTCGAGGCGCTCTTCCACGTAGGGACGTCCGACCACGATGCGCTTGCCCCGCGAGCGGCCGACGATGCTCACTTCCAGTTCATCGGCGAGCACCTGGGCGGCGGCTTCCCAGGCGTCGTCCAGAGGGCGGTGGTAGCAAAGGGTGATCAGCGCATCGCCGGTCAGGGTGGTGAGGAATTCCACCTGGAACAGCTTGAAACCCAGCGTCTGGCTGGCCTGCCAGGCGGCCTTGAGGCGCGGCATCAGCTCATTGATGCGCAGGCTGGCGATGGGGAAGTCTTCGAAGAAGATCGGGCTGTGCTTGTCGCCGGCCTCGAACATCGCATAGTGACGATTCTCGCTGCCGGCTTCGCGCCACAGGCGGAACTCGGTACGCAGGCGGTAGTACTCGCGTGGCGACTCGAACACCTCGGGTTCTGGTGCGGCAAAGGGCGCCAGCAGCTCCACCAGGCGGGCCTTCTTCTCGGCGAGTTGGGCGTCGTAGGCGGCGGGGTCGAATGCGGGACGGCTCATCGGTCACTCGTGCGGCAGGAAAACGGGGCGCCATTGTAGCGATTCCGTTGCCAGAGTGCCGTCACCGTCGATCATCGGTGCCACGGGACGCGGAGCATCCGGGGAGGTGTTCCCACGCAGAGCGTGGGAACGATCAATTCCTGCTGGTGAAGGCTCGCGAGCTAGAGTCTGTTTTTAACGCAGCAGGGCCGACGCGCAGCAGCCTTCTGTTCAGAACAGCGCCAGCTTGATCACGCAGAAGACAGCCAGCGCCACCAGCATGCCGTTGAGCTCGCGCCAGCGGCCGGCCAGGCTCTTGGCGACGACCCAGGTGATGAAACCGAAGGCGATGCCGGTGGCGATGGAATAGGTCAGCGGCATGGCCAGGGCGGTGACCACCACGGGCGCGGCCACGGTGATGTCGCTCCATTCGATTTCGGCCATCCCCGAGGCCATCAGCACGGCGACGAATAGCAATGCCGGTGCGGTGGCGAAGGCTGGCACGCTGCCGGCCAGCGGGGCGAAGAACAGGGCGAGCAGGAACAGTACGGCAACCACGATGGCGGTCAGGCCGGTGCGGCCGCCGGCACTGACGCCAGCCGCCGACTCGATGTAGCTGGTGGTGGTCGAGGTGCCCAGCAGCGAGCCGCCCAGGGCCGCGGTGCTGTCGGCGATCAGTGCGCGACCCATCTTCGGCAGGTGACCGTCCTTGCGCATCAGCCCGGCTTTCTTGGCTACGGCGATCAGGGTGCCGGAGTTGTCGAACAGGTCGACGAACAGGAAGGCGAAGATCACGCTGATCAGGCCGACGTCCAACGCACCGGCGATATCCAGCTGCATGAAGGTCGGCGCCAGGGACGGCGGCATCGACACCAGGCCACCGAACTCGCTGACACCGAGCAGAATGCTCAACAGCGTGACCAGCAGAATGCTGATCAGTACCGCGCCGGTCACGCGCAGCGCTTCCAGGCCGATGATCAGGAAGAAACCAAGGATCGCCAGCAGCGCCGCAGGCGAGCCCAGGTCACCGAGGCCGACCATGGTCGCCGGGTTGGCGGCGACGATGCCGGCGTTCTGCAGGGCGATCAGCGCCAGGAACAGGCCGATGCCGGCGGCAATCGCCGAGCGCAGTTCCAGGGGGATGCTGTTGATGATCCACTCGCGGATCTTGAAGATCGACAGCAGGAAGAACAGGCACGCCGACAGGAACACCGCACCCAGTGCGACCTGCCAGGTGTGGCCCATGCCCATCACCACGGTGTAGGTGAAAAAGGCATTGAGGCCCATACCGGGCGCCAGGGCGATCGGGTAGTTGGCGATCAGGCCCATGACGGCCGAACCGAAGGCCGCCGCGAGGCAAGTGGCGACGAACACCGCACCCTTGTCCATGCCCGTCTCGCCGAGAATGCTCGGGTTGACGAAGAGGATGTAGGCCATGGTCAGAAAGGTGGTGACCCCGGCGAGAATCTCCGTGCGAACCGTGGTGTTGTGTGCTCTGAGTTGGAACAGTCTTTCCAGCATGCCGGGGCTCCCGATGGCAGCGACGCGCGTTGAATGGCAGGGGGCAAGCAAAGCACATCATGTGCCAGATCGCGCAAGCGCGGCATCATAGCCGCTCGTTCAGGCTCGGTGAATATATGACCGGATAGAGCGCTTTCAATTTTTGTCCGGCGCTACCGGGAGCGCGCATTTCTAGTGCGCGGCATGGCGCGCTACGACGCCCGTCGTGCGGGATAACCAGCGGCGCCTCGCAGCAATCCGTTGCCGCGAATCGACCCTACGCTTTCTCTCTTTCCACCAGTGGCGTATGCATATGGTCGCGGGTGGAAAGCGCCGGGAACAGCTTGATCCACAGGGCGCTGATGGCGATGGCGCCGAAGCCGCCAATCAACACGGCCGGCACGGTGCCGAACCAGGCGGCGCTGACCCCGGCGCGGAAATCACCGAGCTGGTTGGAGGCGCCGATGAACAGGCCGTTCACGGCACCAACCCGGCCACGCATGTCGTCCGGCGTCTGCAACTGCACGAAGGCACCGCGGATCACCATGCTGACCATGTCCGCCGCGCCGAGCAGCACCAGGGTCGCCAGGCTGAACCACAGCGAGGTGGACAGGCCGAAACCGATGGTCGCCACTCCGAAGATCGCCACCGAACCGAGAATCACCGGGCCGACCCGGCGCTCGATGGGGTGACGTGCCAGCCAGATCGACATCAGCAGCGCGCCCACCGCTGGCGCCGAGCGCAGCAGGCCGAGGCCCCAAGGGCCGGTGAGCAGGATGTCTTTGGCGAACACCGGTAGTAGCGCGGTGGCGCCACCGAGCAGGACGGCGAACATGTCCATGGAGATCGCGCCGAGCACTTCCGGGCGGCTACGGATAAAGCGGAAACCGGCCAGCAGCGACTCCACCGAAATCTTCTGCTTCAGCGGTTTCTGCTGCGACGGCAGGCTGAGCATCAGGCTCAGCGCGATCAGATACAGCCCCACGGCCGGGCCGTAGACCCAGCCCGGCGCGATGGCGAACAGCACACCGCCAAGGGCAGGGGAGACGATGGTGGCGGTCTGCATTGCCGAACTGGACGCCGCCACCGCCGCAGGGAACAGGCCGGGCGGCACGATGTTCGGCAACAGCGCCTGGGTAGTGGGCATCTCGAAGGCCCGCGCCGTGCCCATCATGAAGGCGATGACGAAGATCATTTCGCGGGTCAGGCTGCCCGTGCTGGTGCCGATCAGCAACGTAATGGCGACCACGGCCTGGCCACACTGGCACAGAGCGGCCACCTTGCGGCGATCGAAGCGGTCGGCGACATGCCCGGTCAGCAGGATGAAGAGAATTTTCGGCAGGAACTCCACCAGGCCGACCAGCCCCAGGTCGAGCACATTGCCGGTGAGGCTGTACATCTGCCAGCCGATGGCCACGGTAAGCATCTGGAAGCCGCTGGCGGTGAACACGCGCGCCAGCCAGAAACGAATGAAAGGCGTGTGGTGACGCAGCAGCAACTGACCATGAACGGACATTGGAATACTTAGGCGGCTAACAACGGCCGGCCAGACTAGCACGTCCGCTGTAACATTTGGATGCAAGAAGCGGTGGGTTGTGCCTGGATGCCGACGGATTCCAGGTAAAGGGCGCAGCGCGCCTTAGTGAATCAGGCCACTAAGCAGCCACAGGCCGAGAAACAGCCAGATCAACCCGCCGATCACCGAACCGCGCATGAACGAGCGCACTGCGCTGTAGAGCAGGATCAGACCGATCAGCAGCACGGCAATGCTGAGTAGCGAAGGTGTCACGCCCAGAGCGCCGGCCATGCCGTCGATAAAGCCCGCCACGGCGCCGCCCAGCATGCCGATCACGCCGCTCAGGGCATCGACGATAAAGCGGATGAACGAGCCGAACGCCTCACCGAGGGATTCGAAAAAACCTTCTACGCGCATGGAAACAGTCCTGGAAAACAGAAGAGGCAAAATAAAATCGGGATGCAGGCCTAGGGCCTGTTGAGATTCATCGTGAATTGATAATGGCAGCGGCAAGATTGACCATGGCGCAAAAGCTTGCATCGGTCTTGTCACAGCGCATTGCAATACGCTTGAACTCCTTGAGTTTGCAAAAGAAGTTTTCGATCAAGTGCCTCCACTTGTAAACCTCCAAA
>NZ_QJUI01000019.1 GCF_004327285.1 Phytopseudomonas daroniae | reverse complement strand
TGGTGGCCCGGAGCACCTGATGCTCCCTTGCTGAGGCCTGATACATAGATGCAACCGGGTTTCTCTGTTCAAAGCGGGTTGACAGGTAAAGGCGAGTCCATACATAGGATGGGTGAAACCCATCAATTTCCGATGGGTTTCACCCATCCTACGACCGTCCGCTTGCGCCTTATCCCGGACGGTGGCTTGTCTAGCAGTCGAGCCGGGCGCGATAAACGCGTTGCATTATTGTTATAATATAACAATAATGGCGACAAGGAGTTTCACTACGTCATCCGTCTGCTGCCCGCTATTTTTCCCGTGCTACCGGGAAAGACAGCAACAACCCGCGGCAAATGGCGCTGCCGTGACGTGACTCGATCGTTTAAGATGCCGCCGCCGGTTTCCGCGAGGAATCAATAGGGAATCCGACGCCACCTCATGTGGCGAAACGGAACTGCCCCCGCAACTGTAGGTACCGAGCATGGCTGCATTCGTGTCACTGGAAGCGATTCCGGGAAGGCCGCAGCAGTGCGTCGACGTACCAGTCAGGAGACCTGCCGGCATAGGGTCTGATCAGCTGCGACGCAGCGGTGGTCGGTCGCTGCAATCGAACCAGCCGGCGGGGTGTCCGGGAGGGGCATCCGTAATCACCTTCCGTAAGGGACAGGTGTGGCCATGGCCGCTTGGCGTGATGTGTTCTCCAGCCTGCGCACTGCCGTTTATGCGTATTCGTTGTTTTGGAGATCACCCGCATGCTCATGTCTCGTTTCGCCGTTTTCACCGCCGCCCTTGGCCTGTCTTCCATGGCGCTGGCCGCCAGCCCGACCCAATACCCGCTGACTATCGACAACTGTGGCCATGCGCTGAGCTTCGCCGCTGCGCCGAACAACACCGTGACCATCGGCCAGGCCGGCACCGAGATCCTCTATTCCCTGGGGGTTGGCGAGCGTCTGGCTGGCACTTCGCTGTGGTTCAGCAACGTGCTGCCCGAATTCAAGGCGCAGAATGACAAGGTCGAGCGCCTGGCCGACAACGACCCGAGCTTCGAGTCGGTGATCAACAAGCGCCCTGGCCTGGTGGCCGTGCAGTTCGAGTGGATGGTCGGCGAGCAGGGTGTGGTTGGCACTCGCGAGCAGTTCCACAAGCTGAAGATCCCGACCTACATCCTGCCATCCGACTGCGAAGGCAAGGACAATCTGGTCGGTGCCGACGGTACGCGTCTGCAGCCGTTTCAGATAGAAAGCCTGTACAAGGGTATTCACCAACTGGCCGAGATCTTCGACGTGCAGGGCGAAGGCGACAAGCTGGTCAGCAACCTGCAGGACAGACTCGGCAAGGCGGTTGCTGGCGTCGAACAGCGTCAGGCCAAACAAATCTCCGCCGCCTTCTGGTTCTCCAGTGCTGATCTGGATCTCGATCCCTACATGGCCGGGCAGAAGGGCGTCGCTGACTACATGATGAAATCCCTGGGCCTGCGCAATGTGGTCGAGTCCAGCGAGGAGTGGCCAACCGTGGGCTGGGAAACCCTGGCCAAGGCCAACCCGACCGTGCTGGTGCTGGCGCGCATGGATCGCCGCCGTTTCCCGGCCGACGATGTGGAGAAGAAGCTCGAGTTCCTGCGCAACGATCCGGTGGCCAAGCACATGGATGCAGTGAAGAACGGCCGTATCGTGATCCTCGATGCCGACGGCATGCAGGCTTCGCTGCGCATGATCGCCGGCATCGAAACCCTGGCCAAGGCCGTTGACGGGTTCGATATCCAGAAATGATGGCTCGCGGTACTCACCTGTTCCTGCTGACGCTCATTTGCCTGCTGTTGCTGGCCGTGGCGGTGGTCGCTGGTGTGGCGCTGGGCGAAACCCGGATTCCGTTATCGGTGGTGTTCCAGGTGCTGGCCAACAAGCTGTTCGGCACTGGCTTCGTGCTCGATCCGATCGACCAGGGCATCGTCTGGAACTACCGCCTGACCCGCGCCCTGGTCGCGGCCTGCTGTGGCGCCGGACTGGCGGTATCCGGCGTGGTGCTGCAGGCGCTGCTGCGCAATCCGCTGGCCGATCCTTATCTGCTCGGGATTTCCGCAGGGGCCTCCACCGGCGCGGTTTCGGTAGCGCTGCTGGGGCTGGGCGCGGGGATGCTGTCGCTGTCCATGGGCGCCTTTATCGGCGCCATCGCCGCCTTCAGCCTGGTCGCGCTGTTGGCCCGCGCTGCCGGTGGCGACGCCATGAATGGCACTGGGCAGATCATTCTCGCCGGTATCGCCGGTTCCCAGCTGTTCAACGCCGTGACCTCGCTGTTGATCACCAAATCAGCCAGCGCCGAGCAGGCCCGCGGCATCATGTTCTGGTTGCTCGGTAACCTCAGCGGAGTCAATTGGCACGATGTGGCGCTGGCCGTGCCCGTGGCCCTGGCCGGTGTGTTGCTGGTGGCCTGGCATACCCGGGCGCTGGATGCCTTCACCTTCGGCGCCGAATCGGCGGCATCCCTCGGTGTGCCGGTACGCCGGGTGCAGGCCACGCTGATCGCCAGCGCGGCGCTGGTCACCGCGGTGATGGTGTCGATCGTCGGCTCCATCGGCTTCGTCGGCCTGGTGATTCCCCATGCCGCGCGTTTACTGGTTGGCGTGCGTCATGGTCGGCTGGTGCCGGTCAGTGCCCTGATCGGCGCAATATTCCTGATCGCCGCCGATGTGTTGTCGCGCACCGTTATCAAGGGCCAGGTGCTGCCCATCGGCGTGGTCACCGCGCTGATCGGCGCGCCGGCCTTCGCGGTGATCCTGGTGCGTGGGAGGCGGCCGCGATGAGCACGGTGCTGCAGTGCAGCGATCTGGGCTGGTCGGTGAAAGGGCGCGCCATTGTCGCCGGCGTCGATCTGCAACTGCGTCAGGGCGAGACACTCGGCCTGATCGGCCCCAACGGTTCCGGCAAGTCGACCCTGCTCAAGCTGCTGTCCGGCATTCGCGTGCCCGGCACTGGGCAGGTGCGGCTGCAGGGCAGGCCGCTGGCGCGACTGAGTCGTCGCGAAGTGGCCCGGCAGTTGGCCTTCGTCGAGCAGCAGGCAGAGACCGGCGACGCGGTGACGGTACGCGATGCGGTCGAGCTGGGCCGCACGCCCTGGCTGTCGGCCTTGCAGCCCTGGTCGGCCGAGGACGAGCAAATCGTCCTTCAGGCGCTGGCCGATGTGG
Source organism: Phytopseudomonas daroniae (assembly GCF_004327285.1). Taxonomy (GTDB): domain Bacteria; phylum Pseudomonadota; class Gammaproteobacteria; order Pseudomonadales; family Pseudomonadaceae; genus Aquipseudomonas; species Aquipseudomonas daroniae. Next base: position 100,270 of record NZ_QJUI01000019.1, on the reverse strand, counting down.
ACATGGCCGAAATGCCGGAACGTGCTTGGAGCACGCTTTCCGGTGGCGAACGTCAGCGCGTGCACATTGCCCGGGCCTTGGCGCAGAAACCGCAGATCCTGCTGCTCGACGAGCCCACCAACCATTTGGATATCCAGCATCAGCTGTCGATTCTCAACCTGGTACGCACGCTGCCGGTGACCACGCTGATCGCCTTGCACGACCTCAACCAGGCGCTGGAATGCGACCGCCTCGGGGTCATGCAACGTGGTCGCCTGGTGGCGCTGGGCGCTCCGGCCGAGGTGCTGACTACCGAGCGCTTACGCGACACCTTCGGCGTACGTGCCCGCTACCTGGTCGACCCTGAAGACGGGGCCCGGGTGCTGCGCTTTCAACCTATCTGATACGAGTCGTTCGCTATGCGCGTTTCCCCGTTTTTCACTCTGCTCGCTACTCTCCTGTTCGTGATTCCGGCGCTGGCCGAAACCCATGAGGTCAAGATGCTCAACCGCGGAGAGTCCGGCTCGATGGTCTATGAGCCTGATTTCCTGGCCATCGCCCCTGGCGACAGCGTGAAGTTCATCGCCACCCACCCGACCCATAACGCTGCGAGCATCCCCGGTTTCCTGCCGCAGGGCGCCGAGCCGTTCAAGGGCAAGATCAACGAAGAGATCGAGGTGACCTTCAGCGAGGCCGGCCTGTATGGCATCCAGTGTATTCCGCACCTGGCCATGGGCATGGTGATGCTCATCCAGGTCGGCGACCAGCCAGCCAGTGAGGCGCAGATTCCGGCATCGCTGCCGGCGCGGGCCAAGCAGCGCTTCGAACGGATCGTCCAGCGTGAGACCCAGCTACCTTGAACTCGATGAGCCAGTCATGAGCGGTCAGCAACCATGAGCCGAGTGTTGAACACCTTCGCCAGCCTGTCCCCCGCGGCGCGGGTACTGGTGCTCAACAGCCTGGCCTTCAACTTCGGCTTCTACATGCTGGTGCCGTACCTCGCCGGTCACCTCAGTGACACCCTTGGGCTGGCCGGTTGGGCAGTAGGCCTGGTGCTCGGCATCCGGGTGTTCAGCCAGCAGGGGCTGTTCCTGTTCGGTGGGTTGCTGGGTGACCGGATCGGCTACCGGCGCGCCATCCTCATCGGCTGTCTGGTGCGTTGCGTGGGTTTTGCCGTGCTCGGCTTTTCGGAAAGCCTGGCGGTGCTGTTGCTGGCTGCCTGCGTCAGTGGCTTTGCCGGTGCTCTGTTCACGCCTTGCGCCCAGGCCTACCTGGCCGACGAGTGCCAGGACGTACAACAGCGTAAGCGTGCGTTTGCCTTGCAGAACATGGCCAGCACCGCCGGCATGTTGCTTGGGCCGCTGGCGGGCTTGCTGCTGATCGGCATCGACTTCGCGGTATCCGGCAGTGTGGCGGCCGGGCTGTTTCTGCTGATGACGCTGGTGCAGTGGCGCTTCCTGCCGACCAAGGAGCTGGTATCGGGCGATGAGCCGGTGACCATGCTACGCCAGTGTCTGGAGATGCTGCGGCAGGGGCCGTTCCAGCGTTTCGCCTTGCTGGCCGCGGCCTATCCGCTGCTGTTCCACCCGCTGTATCTGGCGATCCCGGCCTACAGTCACGCTCACGGCGGCGGTCAGGCGTGGATCACCCGGGTATTCGTGATCACCGCGCTGGTCGGCGTGCTGCTGCAGATGCCGATCAGCGCGCTGCGCCAGCGCTGGCTCAGCGAGGGGCAGGGCATGGGCCTCGGGTTGGCATTGATGGCCGCCAGTTACTGTCTGCTGGCCGAGCCCTTGGCGAGTCTGCTGAGCCCGCAATGGGCCGTTCTGCTGATGGCGGCCTTGCTCAGCCTTGGCAGCCTGCTGGTGTTGCCGCTGCTCTCGGCCCATGTGCCGTACTACGCACGCCGCGGCCAGTTGGCCGCCTATTACGGTTTCTTCGCCGGTGTCGGCGGCCTGGCCGCGTTGCTCGGCAACGTGCTGATCGGTCGTCTGTTACCGGCTGACCAGGCGCCCCCGCAAATATTGTGGTGGGCACTGGTCTGCATCGGTTTGGGCGCCGCGATTGGACTGTCCCGGCATATGGGGCGATTGCCCCGAGATTAAGGAGTGCCAATGAACAGGCTGTACTCGACACTGATCGCTGCAAGCGCATGCTGTCTTTCCCCGCTGGCCATGGCGGCGCCGCAGAGCGCTCAGTCGCAATCCGCCGGTTTTATCGACGATACCAGCTGGAGCTTGCTCAACCGCACGGTCTTTGAAAACCGCGATTACCGTAACGGCGGCCGCAGCAACGGTGCGCGTAATGCCTACAAGCCGCGGGCCGAGCGCAATGGCTATGCAGAGGAGTGGGGCTACGGGCTGATGGGTGAGTTCAAGTCCGGGTTCACCCAGGGCACGCTCGGCTTCGGTGTGGACGGGCACCTGTACCTCTCTCAGAAACTCGACGGTGGCGGTGGCCGCGCCGGCAAGCTGCGCCACCTGCCGGTGGACAACGAGGGCTACGATCAGAATGACGCCGCTCGTGGCGGCGCGGCGCTCAAGGCGCGGCTGTCGTCGACCTGGCTGCGCTACGGCGAGCAGCGGGTGAAGACGCCGATCTTCTCCTCGTCCGACAGCCGCCTGCTGCCCGAGACCCACACCGGCTGGTTCGTCGACAGCCGCGAGTTCGACGAGCTGACCCTGGTCGGCGGGCATTTCACCGGTTCGGCGGATCGCAACTCGCGCAGCAACGACAACCCGTTGGTGATCAACTACGCCGACCCGTCGATGCGCCTGGGCGATGCCTTCAGCTTCGTCGGTGGCAGCTACAGCGGTGTGCCGGGGCTGTCCGTCAGCCTCTACAGCGGCGAACTGGAAGACAGCTGGCGCACGCATTACCTGGGCAGCAGCTACAGCCATGCCCTGGCCGAGGACAAGGCCATCGCTGTCGACCTGCACTTGTACCGCAGCAGCGACACCGGCAAGGCACTGGCCGGCAGGGTGTCCAACACCACCGGCAGCCTGCTGCTCAGCTACAGCCAGGGTTACCACAAGGTCGGCCTGGGTTATCAGAAGGTCGATGGCGATACGCCGTTCGACTACGTCACCCGCGGCGCCATCTGGCTGGGCAACGCGGTGCAGCTGTCGGACTTCAACGCACCAAACGAGACGTCCTGGCAGTTGCGTTACGACTACGACCTGGCCGCAGTCGGCGTACCGGGACTGAGTGCCGGCGCCGCCTACATCCGCGGCAGCGGCATCGACGGCAGCGATGTCGATGTCACAGGCAGTTACGCCTGGCTGGGCTACGGCAAGGGCGGCAGGCACTGGGAGCGCGACCTCAACCTGCGCTACGTGGTGCAGTCCGGTGCGGCCAAGGATCTGACGATGCTGCTGCGTCACAGCCTGCACCGCGGCAATGCCGCCCAGGCCGAGGGCGATGTCGATCAGGTACGGCTGTCGCTGGAGTATCCGCTGAGCGGAAAGCTGTAGTGCGTTAGCATTGGTGCTATTTCCTCTGGAGGTGTTCGCGTGTCGATCCGTCTCAAGGCAGTTACAGGCGTGCTGATCGCATTGTGTTGGACGCTACCGGTGCAGGCCGCCTTCATGCTGCCCGGCGATGCCATGCGCTGTACCCGAAGCGCCACTGTGCTCAATTGCACGGATCGTTTCGGCAATCACTACGGCATCGTTCAGCAAGGCAATGACACCCTGATGCGTGGTTTCGATGCCATCAGCGGGCAGACCTGGGCACAGACCAGTACCACTTACGGGCGTCTGCAGCTATTTACCGGTGTCAGCAGCAGCGGCGAGCTGTGGGTGGGCTCCAGCCGGCGTATCGGCTGGAATGTGGTCAGCCGGCTATCCAGTTCCAAGGGCGAGCGTGATCGGGTCAATTGCAACCGCATGACAGGTTGCCGTTAGTCCACCTCGCAATCCGACTTCAGCTGAACCGTGGCAGTCGCTGATCGTGCTCTGCCGAATCATCCTGCTGCTCATGCTGAGGCAATCCGGCGACTTTCAGTGTGGGCATCTTCTCGCCAACCAGACGCAGATCACGACGGGGCAGGGCGAAGCGCACATCCAGTTCGCGCAGGGTATCGAGCAGTTGCAGGTTGATCTCCTGCTGGATGTCCATGTACTGGTTGTAGTCCGAGCTCTGCACGATGTAGACCACCTCGAAGGTCAGCTGGCTCTCGTCGAAACCGAGAAAGTGCGCACGGTCGAACTTGGTTTTAGGCGTGGCGCGGATGATGTCGCCAACTCGCTCGGATACCTGGCGCACCCTGTCGCTCGGGGTGTCGTAGCTGATGCCGAATGTGAAGACGATGCGCCGTGTATCCATGCGTTTGTAGTTGTGCACGATCTGCCGCAGCAGGTCGGCATTGGCGCATACCACCTGCTCGCCACTCAGGCTGCGAATGCGCGTGGTCTTCAGGCCGATATGTTCGATGCTCCCGGCCACTTCGCCGAAAACCACGAAATCACCGATCTCGAACGGCTTGTCGACGCCGATCGACAGCGAGGCAAATACGTCGCCGAGCACCGTCTGCACCGCCAGCGCTACGGCGATACCACCAACCCCCAGGCTGGCCACCAGCGCGGTGATATCCACGCCCAGGTTGGCGAGGATCGACAGCAGCATCACCGACCACACCACGATCAGCACCATGATGCTGATGATGGTGGTCATTACCGGGTTGAACCCCGTGCCGCCATGTTTACCGACCGACAGGCTGCGCGACCACAGACGTACACCGGTGTCCACCCACAGGGCAATCTGCAGGGCCAGGGCGACGAACCAGGTATGACTCAGGGCGGCCTGCCAACTACCGGGAAGATCCGGCACGCGCAGTGCCAGCAGCAGCGAGAAGGCGAGCAGCAGCAGGCGACTGGTACGCCCTATCACCACCGCGAGAAAGTGCGGCCAGTTGCCGTCCTGGCCTTTCGACCAGGCGACCAGGCGCTTGTGGAGGATACCGACTACAGTGCGCAGCACGGTATAGATCACCGCGGTCGCGACCACCACGATGCCGACGCCGAGCCATAAGTCGCGATCGAGCCAGATGTTCCACTGTTCCATTCGGGGTCTCCTGAAAAGGCCAATAGTTTTCTGTAGGCCTCAGGGAGGAGAAGTTCCCCCTAATGGTTCGGATGGTTGGCTGGCGCCGCGGCTGCTGATCGGTTCAGGTCGCGCTTCCAACCTGGCGGTTTTTTCGCTTATGTGGACGATCAGATGGTTGTGGATTGGCCGAGCAGCTCTTGAAAACGCAGCGGCTGGACCTGACGAATCACCATCAGGGCACCGATGGTGCGTGCTGGCGTAGTCGACAGCGAGGTGGTGGGCATGGCTGTGTGTAACTGGCTCTGCCACGTGGCGACCAGTGCGCTGGCCTCGTTTCCCGTCGCCAGCAGTTCGGCGATGCTGGCCTGCACTCCCATCTGCGCGGCCAGTCTTACGGAATGCGTCAGCAGGGCTTCAGCCATCTCATGCTGCTCGACCGGGCTGGCGGCTTCGAAGCGTAGCAACCATTCGCTCATGGATCTCCGGGACAGTGCCGCGCTACCGCGAAAGCGCTGTACAAGCAGATAAGCGGAGCCGAGAAGCACAATGGTTATTACAGTGAAAGCGAGTTCCATCAGGGCTCCGGGCACGAAGGATCAGTTTGCCCCGATGGGCGATCAGCATGGCCGCGAAACTACCCGAACAGCGTGTAGTGCCTCAAGTAGTTTCATGGCTTTTGGCCATTTTTCGTTCCGGAGTGGCGTGCGGGCACCGCCATGTGGCATGGCAGAAAATCGATATGGCTGGGGAAATAGGCCGCTGCAATGCACGTCGCGAATGAAGCTCTGGGTTGGTTCATGCTGAGCGCTTTGCGTGCGGTAGCCAAGCATTAAGGCGGATGCATGTGGCGCTTGGGCCATCAACGGGCGACGAGGTGGCCGCCCGTTGATGGATATCAGACCTTGAGCACCAGCTTGCCGAAGTTTTCCCCCTTGAACAGCTTGAGCAGGGTTTCCGGGAAGGTTTCCAGACCTTCGACGATGTGCTCCTTCGATTTGACCTTGCCGCTGGCCAGCCAGCCGCCGATTTCCGCTGCCGCGCTGCCGAAGTTGGCGGCGTGATCCGTCACCACGAAGCCTTCCATGCGTGCACGATTGACCAGCAGCGACAGGTAGTTGGCCGGCCCCTTGACCGCTTCTTTGTTGTTGTACTGGCTGATGGCACCACAGATGACGATGCGTGCTTTCGGCGCCAGTCGGGTCAGTACCGCGTCCAGGGTGTCGCCACCAACGTTGTCGAAGTACACATCGACGCCCTTGGGGCATTCGCGTTTGAGGGCTTCAGGCAGCGACTCGCTCTTGTAGTCGATGGCCGCATCGAAACCCAACTCGTCGGTCAGGTAGGCGCATTTCTCCGCGCCACCAGCGATGCCGATCACCCGGCAGCCCTTGAGCTTGGCGATCTGCCCGGCAATGCTGCCCACCGCACCGGCTGCACCAGAGAGCACCACGGTATCGCCGCTCTGCGGCGCGCCGACGTCGAGCAGGGCGAAGTAGGCGGTCATGCCCGTCATGCCGAGGGCCGACAGGTAAACCGGCAACGGCGCACGCTTCGGGTCGACCTTGTAGAAGCCCTTGGGCTCGCCGAGGAAATAGTCCTGTACGCCCAGGCCACCGTTGACGTGATCGCCGACAGCGTAGTCCGGGTGCTTGGAAGCGACCACCTCACCCACGCCCAGGGCGCGCATCACATCGCCCAGACCCACCGGGGCAATGTAGGACTTGCCTTCGTTCATCCAGCCGCGCATGGCCGGATCGAGCGACAGATAGAGGTTCTTGACCAGAATCTGTCCTTCGCCGGGTTCGCCGACCGGCTTTTCCACGTAATCGAAGGTATCGCGGCTAACCATGCCGGTTGGACGCTTGGCGAGCAGGAACTGGCGGTTGAGCTGAGTGGACATGGGAGGCCTCCGTTGAAATAAGCAGTGGTGAGTGGTGATAAGTCTCGGACTGCAATTGGGCAAGGATGTCGCAGTGGCCGAATGTCCATTGATCCACCGAAGTGATGGGCAGGGCAGCGTGATCGCGCAGATCGCTGGTTGCCCGCTACAGTGAGCAGACGGCCGATTGCCAACACGGAGATGTGACGATGACCGCGAGCCCCTTGCTGAGCCTGTTTCTCCCCCTGGCCCTGGGCATCATCATGCTCGGTCTGGGGCTGTCCCTGACCCTGGCGGATTTCGCCCGGGTGGTGAAGTACCCCAAACCGGTACTGATCGGGTTGTTCTGCCAATTGCTGCTGTTGCCGGTAGCCTGTTTCTTCATGGTGCAGGCATTCGGCCTGGCGCCCGCCCTGGCGGTGGGCATGATGTTGCTGGCCGCGTCGCCCGGCGGTACGTCCGCCAACCTCTACAGCCACCTGGCCCATGGCGATGTCGCGTTGAACATCACCCTGACCGCGGTGAACTCGGTCGTCGCGGTGCTGACCATGCCCTTTATCGTCAACCTGTCGCTGGCCTACTTCATGGAGGGGGATCAGGCGATCCCGCTGCAGTTCGCCAAGGTGGTTCAGGTGTTCGCCATCGTGCTCGGGCCGGTGGCCATCGGCATGTTCCTGCGCAGTCGCTTTCCAGGCTTCGCCATCCGCATGGAAAACCCGGTGAAGATCATCTCGGCACTGTTCCTGCTGCTGATCATCATCCTGGCACTGGTCAAGGACTGGCAGACGGTGCTCGATTACGCTCCGGTGGTCGGCGCGGCGGCTTTGGCGTTCAACCTGCTGAGCCTGGCGGTGGGCTACTTCGTGCCGCGTCTGCTCAAGCTGAGCCTGCGCCAGGCCATCGCCATCGGCATGGAAATCGGCATCCACAACGGCACCCTGGCCATCGCCCTGGCGCTCAGCCCGGTATTGCTCAACAACAGCACCATGGCCATTCCCGCTGCGCTGTACAGCATCATCATGTTCTTCACTGCTGCGGCGTTCGGCTGGTGGGTCAACGTGGCCCATGGCAAGCAATTGGCGGCGGAGGCAAGTGCCGTCGCCAAGTAGCGACTGATTCAAGGCAGAAGTGGACGTTCGATTTGGTGGGCTGAAGCCCACCCCATAGCCCACGTGCCCCGGTAGGGTAGGCTTGTAGGGTGGATGACGCTCTTTTCATCCACCATTGCGATCGCAGAGCGGTGGGCGGATCGGGCCGCGTAGGCAAGCGTCGTCCACCCTACGAACTAGCCTTGCGATAGCAAGCGATGGCATTTACATAGCGTTGCCGGTTAGATCGCTTCGCTGGCAAGCCAGCTCCTACGAGTCGTGAGGTGGATGGCGATCCGCTTCAGCCGCCGAAATAACACTGCTGTTGGCCAATACGCTGTCTGCGATCATCCCTGAAAAACTGCGTTCTACCGGCCCGGTAAGAAAGACCGATCCGGTGCCGTCCCAATGAACCGTCACCGTTCCGCCATCACATTCCACGTCGATGGTGTCGTCCAGCAAGCCGCGACGAATACCGTTAACAGCGGCACCGCACGAGCAGGAACCTGAACCGAGCGGGATACCACCCCAACGCTCCCAGATGCGCAGTCGAATGTGTTTTCGATTGAGGATCTGCACGAAGTGCACATTCGTTCTATGGAGGAATAGGGGGTTGCTTTCAATCGCTGGCCCGAGCGTCGCAATATCGAGCGCTGTCAGGTCGTCCACGAAATAGGTGCAGTGCGGATTGCCCATGCTGCAAGTCGCAGGATCGCCTTCAAGCGGTAGGGCGGCAGTATCGTGCTCCTGAGCCAGGGGGATATCTGCCCAACCGAACAGCGGCTCCCCCATGTTGACGGAAATGGTGCCGGCTGAGGTTCGTTCGCAAGTCAGCAGGCCACGGCTGGTTCGCAGCACGAGCGACGTCGTATTCGATTCACGCATCAGTAAATCCGCGGCACCTCGTGTTGCACTACCACACGCATCCAGCAGCGAGCCATCGGCATTCCAGAACATCAGGTGCGCGCTTGCATCATCGCAATCGAGTATCACGGCGAGTTGATTGAATCCGATACCACGGTACCTATCACCCAGGCGCCGAGCCAGAGTAGCTGTCATCGGATTGGCCGAGTTTCGCGAGTCGACCACGACGAAATCATCGCCGTTGGCGTGCATTTTATGAAAGCTCAACGGCATGGACAGATCCTCAGTGCGGCGCGGGTACCGGTGCGTTAACGGCCAGTCAGGCGCGTTTGCAGCCATTGAGTATCGCCAGCGTCAGCAGGCCGGCGACGATGCCCCAGAACGCCGAACCCACGCTGAACAATGTCATGCCGGAGGCGGTGACGAGGAAGGTGATCAACGCGGCTTCCCGTTCTTTCGGCTCGTTCATGGCCTGAGTCAGGCCGCCGATGATCGAGGCGAACAGCGCCAGGGCGGCGATGGACAGGATCAGCGCCTTGGGCAGCGCGGCGAACAGGGCCGCGAGGGTGGCGCCGAACAGCCCGGCGATGCCATAGAACACCCCGCACCAGATCGCCGCCGTGTAACGCTTGCGCGGATCCTCATGGGCCTCGGGGCCGGCACAGATCGCCGCGCTGATGGCCGCCATATGGATGCCGTGCGAGCCGAACGGTGCCAGCAGGATCGACACCAGGCTGGTGGTGTTGAGCAGCGGCGATGCCGGAACGTCATAGCCGTTGGCGCGTAGTACGGCCATGCCGGGCAGGTTCTGCGAAGCCATGGCGACGATGAACAGCGGGATGCCGATGCTGATCGCCGCGGCGATGGAAAAGCTCGGTGTCGTCCATTCCGGGGTCGCCAGTTGCAGTTCGAACTGGGAGAAATTCAGCAACCCCAGGGTGCCAGCCAGAACGCAACCGACCAGTAGCGCTGCCAGTACGGCGTAGCGGGGCAGCAGGCGCTTGCCGAGCAGATAGGCGAACAGCATGGCGAGCACCAGCAGTGGTTGCTGCTCGGCGGCCACGCAGATTTCCAGAGCGATCTTGAACAGCACGCCGGCCAGCAGAGCCGCGGCGATGGAGCCAGGGATGCGCCGCATGATGCGGTCGAAGCTGCCGGTCAGACCGCAGATCAGAATCAGGGCGGAGCACAGGATATAGGCGCCGATCGCTTCACTGTAAGGCACGCCGGGCAGGCTGGTGATCAGCAATGCCGCGCCGGGCGTCGACCACGCGACCATGATGGGGGCGCGGTAGCGTAGGGACAGGCCGATGCAGGTCACCGCCATGCCGATCGACAGCGCCCAGATCCACGAGGAAATCTGCCCGGCGCTGAGCCCGGCAGCCTGGCCCGCCTGGAACATCAGCACCAGGGAGCTGGTGTAGCCGGTAAGCATGCCAATGAAGCCCGCTACCACGGCGGACGTCGAGGTATCGGCCAGCGGGCGCAGGCGAGGGCGGCTGCTCTCGAGCATTACAGCACTCCTTTCATGTCGGCGAAGATCGGATACAACGAGGCCACCAGCAACACCGCCATGCCGATATTGAAGGCACGCAGCACGCGTGGGTTACGCAGCCAGTTGCGCAGCAGCGAGCCTGCCACCGTCCACAGCCCTACGCTCGGGCAGTTGACCAGCGCGAACAGCCCAGCGATCAGCAGCACGTTGACCAGGAAATTTTCCTGCGGCGTATAGGTGGTGATGGCGCCAATAGCCATGACCCAGGCCTTGGGGTTGACCCACTGAAAGGCGGCAGCCTGGAGAAAGGTGAAGGGTTTGCCGCGTTCACCGCCAGCGCTGTCCGGCGCACCGGAGCCCGCTATCTTCCAGGCCAGATAGAGCAGGTAGGCCGCTCCCAGGTAACGCAGCAGCGTGTACAGCGCCGGCACTTGCTCGAATACCTGCCCCAGGCCGAAGCCCACGCACATCACCAGTACCATGAACCCCAGGCTGATGCCGAACATGTGCGGCACGCTGCGACGCAGGCCGAAGTTCACCCCGGAGGCGAGCAGCATCATGTTGTTGGGGCCAGGCGTCACCGAGGTGACGAAGGCAAAGGCGATAAAGGCGATCAGCAGTTCCGGGGTCATGGCGAGTTCTCGTGGTTGAACCCGCACGATAAGGGCTGCCGAAGCGACCGTCGCGGTACAGAGGCCACTATAAGCAGCCATACAGTCATGCAAGGATCAGTCTGGTGTGCGACCTGTACCGCTCAGCGCCTTGTTCACCGCCAGCCAGCCATCGACCGCGTGCTTGCCGCTTTCGTCGAAGGCGCGCTGCAACAGCTTCACCTGTTCGCGGCGTAGCGCCCGTTCCAGGTTGGCGCCTTCGGCGGTAAGGCCGAGCAGGCGTTTGCGCTTGTCATCTTCGGCAGTGACGCTCTGCGCCAGATGCATCTCCAGCAATTGGCGCAGGGGAATGCTCAGCGCCTGCTTGCTCACCCCCAGATAGCCGAGCAGTTCCTTGACACTCAACCCCGGATGACGGGCGATGAAGAACAGGATGCGCTGGTGCACCCGCGACAGCCCGCGGCGCGCGAGCATTTCATCGGCCTTGGCGGTGAATGCCTGGTAGCCGAAGAAGAAGGCTTCCATGGCCGCTTGTTGAGCAGCTGAGTTTTTAAGGTCAATCATGTTGACGTATGTGTCTCGGGCATCGTACTTTCGGTCAACCAGTTTGACGTAATTTAACCGACTTATCACCCGGTGACATCATGGCCTTCTCCGAACGCATTGCCCGCCTGAAAAGCTCCCTGATCCGTGAGATTCTCGCTGCAGCGCAGCGCCCGGAGGTGATGTCGTTCGCCGGTGGCCTGCCTGCCGAGGAGATGCTGCCCAAGCTCGACTGGTCGCAGATGCCCGGCAGCATGGGGCAGTACGGCATGAGCGAGGGAGAGCCCGCGCTGCGCGAAGCCATAGCCGCCGAAGCCCGCGCATTGGGGGTGCCGTGTGAGGCGAGCCAGGTGCTGATCGTCAGCGGCTCGCAGCAAACCCTGGATCTGGCCAGCAAGCTGTTCATCGATCCGGGTACCAGGGTGCTGCTCGAAGCGCCGACCTACCTGGCCGCGCTGCAGGCTTTCCAGCTGTTCGGCGCCGACTGCGTGGCTGTGCCGCAGGAGGCCGATGGCCCGCAATTGCAGGTGCTCGAGGAGCGGCTCGAGCGCCAGCGCCCGGCGTTCGCCTACCTGATTCCGACGTTTCAGAACCCCAGTGCGGTGCGCTACAGCGAAGCCAAGCGTGACGCCGTGGCAGCCTTGCTGGATCGTTATGGGGTGACGCTGATCGAGGACGAACCTTATCGCGAGCTGGTGTTCGACGCCGGCAGCGCCACGCCCATCGTCAGCCGCCTGCGCAAGGCCAGCTGGATCTACACCGGCACCGTCTCCAAGACCCTGCTGCCCGGTTTGCGCGTCGGCTACCTGATCGCCACGCCGGATCTCTTTCCGCACCTGCTGCGCCTCAAGCAGTCGGCGGATCTGCACACCAATCGCGTGGGCCAGTGGCAGGCACTGCAGTGGCTGGGCACCGAGCGATACCGCGAGCACCTGGCCGAATTACGAGATTTCTATCGCCTGCGGCGTGATGCGATGCAGGCGGCACTCGTCGAACATTTCAGTGACCTGGCTGAGTGGCAGATTCCCCAGGGCGGTCTGTTCTTCTGGCTGCGTCTGAAGCAGCCCCAGGACACTCGTTTGCTGCTCGACGCTGCACTGGCGCAGAACGTGGCATTCATGCCGGGCGAGCCGTTTTTCATCGACCCTGATCGCGAGCCGGGTTACCTGCGGCTGAACTTCAGCCATGTGGCACCGGAGCGCCTGGGTGAAGGGCTGCGCCGGCTGGCGAGTGTGGTGCGTCAGGGATTGGCTGCGGACGCGGCGTGACTATTGGCTAAAGCATCATCGGACTTGAGGAGGCGAACATGTACAAGGTTTATGGCGACTACCGCTCCGGCAACTGCTACAAGGTCAAGCTGATGCTGACCCTGCTCGGCAAACCGTTCGAGTGGGTGCCTATCGATATTTTCAAGGGCGAGACGCAAAGCCCCGAGTTCCTGGCCAAGAACCCCAACGGCAGGATTCCGGTGCTGGAGCTGGAAGATGGCACTTACCTTTGGGAGTCCAACGCCATCCTCAATTTCCTCGCCGATGGCAGCGAGTTCCTGCAGACCGAACCACGCCTGCGCACCCAGGTGCTGCAGTGGCAGTTCTTCGAACAGTACAGCCACGAGCCTTACATTGCCGTGGCACGCCGCATTCAGTGGCTCGAAGGTATGCCGGCCGAACGCGCCGAGGAGTACAAGGTGTGCCAGGTGCGCGGCCACAAGGCGCTGCGGGTCATGGAGCGTCAGTTGCAGCAGACGCCTTATCTGGTCGGTGATCGTTATTCCATCGCCGACATCGCCCTGTATGCCTATACCCACGTGGCCCACGAGGGTGGCTTCGATCTGAGCGGTTACCCAGCGCTCAATGGCTGGCTGGATCGCGTCGCCAGCCATCCGCAGCATGTGACCATGCAGGGCTGAGCCTGGAGGGGTGGTCGTGCGGGCAAGCCACCAGGCAGATAGTAGGCGTTGCGATCATGGTGGGTTACGGTGCAGCGCCAAATATCACGCGGCTTTCAGTTTGTAACATGCACCTAACCCACCCCTACGGTTCGCCAGCGCTCACTTGCACAGCTCGTAGGATGGGTGAAACCCATCGGAAAAGTGATGGGTTGCACCTGCGCGGCCCGACCCATCCTACGGGTTTCGGTCTTCCCAGCGCCTATTTGCGCAACAGTCGCAGCCCGTTGAGCACCACCAGCAGGCTTACGCCCATATCGGCGAACACGGCCATCCACATGGTGGCGTGACCGGTAATGGTCACGGCCAGGAAGATCGCCTTGATACCCAGTGCCAGGGCGATGTTCTGCTTGAGGATCGTCGCGGTCTGCCGGGACAGGCGGATGAACGTCGGAATCTTGCGCAAGTCATCGTCCATGATCGCCACGTCGGCGGTTTCGATGGCCGTGTCGGTGCCGATCGCCGCCATGGCGAAGCCGACATCGGCGCGGGCCAGGGCAGGGGCGTCGTTGATGCCGTCGCCGACCATGGCGACCACACCTCGCTGGCCGAGCAGGCCCTCGACCGTCGCCAGCTTGTCGGCGGGCAGCAGGTCGCCGCGGGCTTCATCGATACCGACCTGAGCGGCGATGGCCTGGGCGGTGTGCTGATTGTCACCGGTGAGCATCAGGGTTTTGATGCCCATGTCATGCAGGGTGGCGATAGCCTCGCGGCTGCTGGCCTTGAGCGTATCGGCGACCGCGAACAGGGCCAGGGCGCGGTTCTCGTCACTGAGCAGAATCACCGTCTTGCCCTCGCGCTCGAGCCCATCGAGCTGGGCTTCGATTTCGGCCGAGCACAGGCCCAGCTCTTCGAGCAGGCGATGGTTGCCCAACTGGTAGCGCTGGCCGTCGATCACACCGCGTACGCCACGCCCGGGCAGGGCCTCGAATGCCTGTACTTCACTCAGCGCGACACCTTGCTCCTGCGCTGCCTTGGCCACTGCCTGCGAAACCGGGTGATCCGAGCGTGCAGCGAGGCTGGCGGCCAGTTCGCGATACGGTTCTGCGTCGCTTTCTATCAGCGCCTGGTAATCGGTCTGCAGCGGTTTGCCATGGGTGAGGGTGCCGGTCTTATCCAGTGCCAGATGGGTGATGTGCCGGCCGTTTTCCAGGTACACGCCGCCCTTGACCAGAATGCCCTTGCGCGCTGCCGCCGCCAGGCCGCTGACGATGCTTACCGGCGTGGAGATCACCAGGGCGCACGGGCAGGCGACCACCAGCAATACCAGCGCCCGGTAAACCCACTCGTACCAGCCGCCGTTGAGTAGCAGCGGTGGCACTACTGCCACGGCCAGGGAGAGCAGGAACACCAGGGGGGTATAGATGCGTGCGAAGCGGTCGACGAAGCGCTGGGTCGGCGCTCGCGCGCCCTGGGCTTCTTCCACGGCCTTGATGATGCGTGATAGAGCGCTATTGCTGGCGGCGGTGCTGACCCGGTATTCCAGGGCGCCGCTCTGGTTGATGGTGCCGGCGAACAAGGTGTCGCCCACACTTTTCTCGATGGGCAGGCTTTCACCGGTGATCGGCGACTGGTCGACCGTCGAGTGGCCCTCGAGCACCTGGCCATCCAGGCCAATGCGCTCACCGGGGCGCAGCCGAACCACGCTGCCGATGGCCACCTGCGCCACCTCCAGGGACTGCCAACTGCCGTCCGCCTGGCGTACCGTGGCCTGTTCCGGGGTCAGCGCCATCAGGCCGCGTATGGCGTTGCGCGCGCGATCCAGGGATTTCGCCTCGATCCGTTCGGCAATCGCGAACAGCACCATGACCATCGCCGCTTCCGGCCATTGGCCAATCAGGATGGCGCCGGTCACGGCGATGCTCATCAGTGCATTGATGTTCAGGTTGAGGTTCTTCAGGGCGATCCAGCCCTTCTTGTATACCTCCAGCCCGGACGCCAGCACGGCGCCCAGGGCCATAAGCGCAACCACCCATTCCGGTGCTGCATCGGTGAAGTGCACCACCTCGGCCATGAATGCCGCCACGCCAGCGAGTATCAGCCGCCACGGCAGCCCACTCTGGGGTTGCTCGGGAGCGACAGGCGGGCTTTCGCCGCCTTCCGGTTGTGGAGTGAAGCCCAACTCGCGTATGGCCTGCAGCGCAGGCTCGAGGTCGTCCGGGTTGTGGCGGATGGTCAGCACCCGCTGCATCAGGTTGAACTGCAGTGCCTCGATGCCGGGCTGCCGAGCGAGTTTGTCGGTGATCAAACGCTCCTCGGTGGGGCAATCCATCTGCTCGATGCGCACCCGGGTCTCGGCTGCCAGTGGCAGGGCCTGCATGCCCAGGCTGGCGATGGTCTCGACCAGCAAAGGCGCTGCGCCCGCCTGGTGCTCGACGAGCAGGGTACGATTGAGCAGGTTGAACTGCATGGCGTGCACTTCGGGCAGGTGCTGCAATTTGCCACGTATCAGGCCTTCCTCGGTCGGGCAGCACATCTGCTCGATACGCAGTGTGCTGCTTTCCATGGCAGGGCTGAGGTGCGCAGTCCCAGGCTCAACGATCTGGGTGATCAATGGAGTGCCTGCGTCGCAGCAGGACGATGCCGTCCCGGCAGCGCAGCACGAGTCCTGGGGGCGAGGGGGCTTGGGGGTGTGATCGTGATCGCAGCAGTTCGCCATGGTGCTTCTCCGAATATCTTGTTGCAGAGTGAACACCCTGTAGCCACTATAGGGTCAAGCATTGGAGGAACAGAGCATGAAAATTGGCGAATTGGCGGCGGTCACCCAGTGTCAGGTGGAGACCATTCGGTATTACGAGCGCGAAGGGCTGCTGCCCGCGCCGCAGCGTAGCGAGGGCAACTACCGGCTGTATCGGCCCGAACACGTCGAACGGCTGACCTTCATCCGTAACTGCCGCACGCTGGACATGACGCTCGACGAGATTCGCGAGCTGCTCAGCCTGCGTGGTCAGCCTGCGGAAAATTGCGAAGCCATCAACACCCTGATCGACGAACACATCGAACACGTCAACGCGCGCATCGCCAGCCTGCAGTCGCTACAGGAGCAACTGGTCGAGCTGCGCAACAGTTGCCTGGCTGATCAACAATCGGCGCCCTGCGAGATCATTCGCCAGCTCAGCACCAGCGACAATCTGCATGCCGACAAGGATGTATCCCATGTCGGGCGCAGCCATCAGCATTAGTCGCATGGCCACAATTTGGGCATAATCGTGCTTCCCTTACCGCCGCGTGCTCAGCATCCGATGTCTTCCCGGCCACTGCGTGTTCTGCTGCTCTGTCTGCTGATGCTGGCCTTGCCCGCGCAGGGCATCGCCGCGGTCGGCATGCAGGCAGGTATGGCGCTCTCGGCCGGTGGGCATGGCCATGGCATGCACCTGTCCGGCGCTGCGCATTCCTGCGGCGCGGCCTGCAGCCACCACGAGGCGGCCAGCGATCAGAAAGCTCCAGGGCATGCTACCTGTAGTCTCTGCGTGTTCTGCGTCGGCGTGGTTGCCTTGAATCCCGCCATTGCCGCTCCCACCCAGTTGCCGCTGGATCGACCTCTGGCTGCCTGGCACGAGCACTTCATCGGGCATATCGCCGACACCCCGGATCGTCCTCCCCGTCATCTCATCGGCTGAATCCTTCTTTTCGAACCAGCGTGTGACGGCCAGCAACTGACTGTCACGCGACCTGCGTGCCTGGAGGCACGCCGATGAGTATTCAACGAGGCAAACACGATGCGAATGACGACAACCCTGATGAGCGCCCTGGCGCTTGCCGCTTTCCTTCAAGCCCCACTGGCCACCGCGGGTGATCACGCTCACGGATCCGGCCACCAGGCCGGTCACGGCGCGGGCAGTGCCGAGCAGAAACCCTGGGGAACCCCAGGGGACGCAGCCAGGGCGACGCGCACGGTGGAAATCCGCATGAATGACCAGATGCGCTTCGTGCCGGACAAGCTGGAGGTCAAGGAGGGCGAGACGGTGCGTTTCGTGTTGCATAACGACGGGCAACTGCTGCACGAGTTCGTGCTGGGCGACAAGGCGTATCTGGACGAACATGCCGCGATGATGCTCCAGCAACCGACCATGGCACACACAGGCATGGACATGCTGCACGTGCAACCGGGCGAGCAGGGCGAAGTGGTGTGGACGTTCAACCGTGCCGGCGCCTTCGACTTCGGCTGTCTGATCGCCGGGCATTACCAGGCCGGGATGGTCGGCCAGGTCGGCGTGGCCGAATAAACGCCTCGCTGCTGCGGCACGAGCTGTTTCGTGCCGCAGTTTCTGCGCGCCTTATGCCGGTGAAATGGCGAAGCGCTGTTCCAGATAGGCTGCAATGGCCTTGGATTCGTACAGCCAGGTGCTCTGGCCGTTCTCTTCGATACGCAAGCATGGAACCTGGATCTTGCCACCCTGTTCGGCAAGGGCCTGGCGATGTTGTGGGTCGTTCTTGGCGTCACGCAGGGCGACGGGCACATTCAATCGATGCAGCTTGCGGCGGATCTTCACGCAGAACGGGCACGCGTTGAACTGATAAAGAGTCAGGTCGCTGGCTGCCTGTTCGACCGCAGCCTGGGCAACCGGCGTGCGTTTCAGCTTGGCCGGACGAGTGGCGAGGTCGCCGAGGACGATCAGTTGGCCGAGGCCGAGTCGAAGCGCCTTGATAATCATGCTGGGTTACCTGCAAATGTTGAACGGCGCGCAGCTTACCCGAGTTCACCCTGCTTGACCCAGCCGTTGTCGGGTCTTTCCGGCATAATCGACGAACGTGAAACTGCTCTGGCCGATTCGATGAAACCTGAAGACCTGCAACTGCTGGTAACCCGCGAAATGCCGTTCGGCAAGTACAAAGGGCGCCTGATCGCCGATCTGCCGGGCAATTACCTCAACTGGTTCGCCCGCGAGGGGTTTCCCGATGGGGAAATCGGACGGCTGCTGGCGCTGATGCAGGAAATCGATCACAACGGTTTGTCGCCCTTGCTCGATCCATTGCGCAGCAAGCCGCGTCAGCCTTTGCGCGGCTAGGGTTACAGATTCGCTGACCTCTCAGCGCTGACTGGCCAGCTCTTCCAGATGCTCGATGATGCTGTCGGGCTTGAGCACCAGAATGTCACTTTCCAGGATGTCGAGGATGACCTCGGCGGTGTTGCCGATCAGCGCACCGCTGAAACCGGTGCGTGCGACAGTACCGATCACCGTAACGGCCGCGTGCAGCTGGTGGGCGAAATGCGGAATCAATACGTCGGCCGGGCCTTCGGCGATATGCAGATGCTCATCGTCGATATCGTAGGCGTCCTGAAATGCCCGGCATTGTTCGCGATAGCGCTCTTCGATGGTTTCGCGCAGTTGGAAGGTCGGATCGGCAGCCGCCAGCATCGGCGATGGATGAGCACTGATCACGTGTAGCGAGGCCTTGGCCAGATTGGCGATGTCGTAGCCGTGGTCGATGATGCTGGTGTGCAGGGCGCGGTGCTCGTCGTCGGCATTGCCCACGTCGACCGCCGCCAGTACGGTGCCGCCCGTCCAGGGCGTCTCGGTTTTAACCAGCAGCACCGGGCAGGGGCAGTAGCGCAACAGTTTCCAGTCTTCGGGGGTCAGCAGTGCCTTCTTCAGTGGGTTGTCGGGTTTGTGCTGCTTGATCACCAGGCCGCAGCCCTCGGCCTGCTGGGTGACGATGATGGTTTCCTGGGTACTGCCGTGCCAGGCCTGTTGCGCGCTGGCGCTGTGCCCATCCTGTTCCAGGGTATTGCACAACTGGCGCAGATAACCGCTGTGATCCTCGACGTTGTCACAGACCAGTAAATGCAGATGGGACTGCGTCACCCCGGCGATCAACCTGGCGCGCTTGAGCGCCAGCCCTTCTGCGTGATTGGGTTGAATGACCACGAGAATGCTGCGGATGGCTTGCATGGTGTGTCCCTCTGGCGTGCGGCTGGTCGTTATCAATATAGATGCCGTACTCCAGGCAAGTTCTTGACCGGCATCAAGCGGGGCGGCTGGTGGTTGTCGTTGACGGCTTTATAATGGCCGGCTTCACGTCCGGTGCGTCCTGCTCATCCACCTGCAAATGCCTGCATACCTTGCGGTTTGCCGTGGGGAGGCAAGGGCTTCGGACTTTTCGCCACCTCGTCGCTTGTGGGCTATGTCCGTGTCATCTCCAGTCACAGTTTCAGATCAGTCATCACCTGCTGGCCGCCCGCGCACATCGCCGAGCCTGCCGGAAATCCATGATTTTCTCGGTTGCCGCACGCCCCGGGCCTGGGTCGATGCCGCCTTGGCCAACCAGGAAATCATGCTGATCGACCATAAGAACTGCGAGTTCAAGGCTGCCAGCACGGCGCTCAGCCTGATGGCCAAGTACAGCTGCCATGCAGACCTGATCAACATGATGTCGCGGCTGGCCCGCGAGGAACTGGTGCACCACGAGCAGGTGCTGCGCATCATGAAGCGCCGCAAGATTGGCCTGCGTCCGGTTTCCGCCGCGCGTTACGCCTCGGGGCTGCGCAAGGTGACGCGTAATCACGAGCCACAGAAACTGGTCGACACCCTGGTGGTCGGTGCCTTTATCGAAGCACGCAGCTGCGAACGCTTCGAGGCGATCGTGCCGCACCTGGACGAAGAGCTGGGCAAGTTCTACTTCGGCCTGCTGAAGAGCGAAGCGCGACACTTTCAGGGTTACCTGAAGCTCGCCTATCAGTATGGTGATGCGGCAGATGTCGACCTGGCCATCGAGCGGGTGAGGGCGGTCGAGCAGGTACTGATCGAGTCGCCCGATACGGAGTTTCGCTTTCATAGCGGCGTGCCGCAGGCGTAGCCTGGATCAGCCGACGGCGTAATCCGGGAGCGATCTCAACGGCGCCATTCACTGCAGAGCGAACGGCGCCTGATTGAAACCGTTTTCATCGATCTGCAACGCCCAACCCTGTTTATCCCAGTCGCCCAGGACGATTCGGCGTGCCGGTTGGCCATCGACCTGCAATTCATGGCTGGCAGGGCGGTGGGTATGGCCGTGGATCAGCGTCCGTACGCCATGATCCGCCATCACCCGCTGCACTTCCTCGGGCGTGACGTCAACGATATCGCTGGCCTTCATGCGAGTCTGCGAGCGGCTTTCCGAGCGCAGCTTGCGCGCCAGTTTATGGCGTGTGTTCAGCGGCAGGTTGCGCAGGACGAACAGACTCAGGGGGTTGCGCAGCCAGCGGCGCATCTTCATGTAGCCGACGTCCAGGGTGCACAGGCTGTCACCGTGCATCAGCAGTACCTTCTCCCCGGCCAGAATCACTTCATGCGGATCGCTCAGCAGGGTACAGCCGGCCTCACGGCAGAATGCCTTGCCGAGCAGGAAGTCACGGTTGCCGTGCATGAGGTAGATACGTGTGCCGCTGTCGCTCAAACGGCGCAGGGCCTGGGCAATGCCGCGTTGGAAGGGCGTCATGGCGTCGTCGCCGATCCACACTTCGAAAAAATCGCCAAGAATGTATAGCGCCTCGGCCTGACTGGCCCGAGTGTCGAGGAAATGCAAGAACGCCCGGCTGATATCCGGGCGCTCCTCTTCAAGATGCAGGTCGGAGATCAGCAGGATCACTCGACGATCTCGGCCTTCTCGATGATCACGTCTTCCGCTGGCACGTCCTGATGGCCGGATTTCATGGTGGTGGCGACGCCCTTGATGGCTTCGACCACGTCCAGGCCTTCGACCACCTCACCGAACACCGCGTAGCCCCAGCCCTGCACGGTCGGTGCACTGTGGTCGAGGAAGGTGTTGTCGGCAACGTTGATGAAGAACTGCGCGGAGGCCGAGTGCGGCTCCATGGTGCGAGCCATGGCCACGGTGCCGGTTTTGTTGCTGAGGCCGTTGTTGGCTTCGTTCTTGATCGTCGCTTTGGTCGGTTTCTGCTTCATGCCCGGCTCGAAACCGCCGCCCTGGATCATGAAATTGCCGATCACGCGGTGGAACACGGTGCCGTCGTAATGGCCGCTCTTGACGTATTCTTTGAAGTTGGCCACGGTCTCCGGCGCTTTGTCTTCGAACAGGTTGAGGGTGATGACGCCGTGGTTGGTGTGCAGCTTGATCATGTGCTTAATCGCTCTGTCGAGAAAATCCCGGGGCCGCTCCCGGCTCGGTACAGACATTTATGTCGCCCGAAGGTCAGGGAGCAGGCACCAAGGCCTGTCAGGGGGTTGACAGCTTGGGCTATGATAAGCGCTTTGTTTTAGTCGGCCTACCCTGTGCCGCAATCCGCACGCGCTAAGGACACCATGAGCAAGCCCACCGTCGAAAAAGCCGCCAACTTCCTGCGTCCCCTCGTTCAGGCTGACCTGGACGCTGGCAAGCATGCCAAGATCATCACCCGTTTCCCGCCGGAGCCCAACGGCTATCTGCACATCGGCCACGCCAAGTCGATCTGCCTGAACTTCGGCCTGGCCCAGGAATTCGGTGGCGAGTGCAACCTGCGTTTCGACGATACCAATCCGGCCAAGGAAGATCAGGAATACATCGATGCCATCAAGGCCGATGTCGAGTGGCTGGGCTTCAAGTGGGCCGGCGAGGAGCGTTACGCCTCCAATTACTTCGACCAGTTGCACGACTGGGCCGTCGAGCTGATCAAGGCCGGCAAGGCTTATGTCGACGATCTGTCGCCGGACGAAGCCCGCGAATACCGTGGCACCCTGAATACGCCCGGCAAGGACAGCCCCTACCGCGAGCGCAGTGTCGAGGAAAACCTCGATCTGTTCGCGCGCATGAAGGCTGGCGAGTTCCCGGATGGCGCCCGCGCTCTGCGCGCCAAGATCGACATGGCCTCGCGCAACATGAACCTGCGCGACCCGATCCTCTATCGCATCCGCCACGCCCATCACCATCAGACCGGCGACAAGTGGTGCATCTACCCCAGCTACGACTTCACCCACGGTCAGTCGGACGCCATCGAAGGCGTGACCCACTCCATCTGCACCCTGGAGTTCGAGGATCATCGCCCGCTTTACGAGTGGTTCCTGGCCAACCTGTCGGTGCCGGCGCAGCCGCGTCAGTACGAATTCGCCCGGCTCAACCTGAACTACACCATCACCAGCAAGCGCAAGCTCAAGCAACTGGTCGACGAGAATCACGTCAACGGCTGGGACGACCCGCGCATGTCGACGCTCTCCGGCTATCGACGCCGTGGCTACACCCCGGCCTCGATCCGTACCTTCTGCGACATGATCGGTGTCAACCGCGCTGGCGGTCTGGTGGATATCGGCATGCTGGAATTCGCCATCCGCGAAGACCTGGACGCCAATGCCTCGCGTGCCATGTGCGTGCTCAAACCACTCAAGGTGGTGATCACCAACTACCCGCAAGGCCAGGTCGAGAACCTGGAGTTGGCGCGTCATCCCAAGCAGGATATCGGCGTGCGTGCGCTGCCGTTCTCCCGCGAGATTTATATCGACGCTGGCGACTTCGAAGAAACCCCGCCAGCCGGCTACAAACGCCTGATCCCCGGTGGCGAAGTACGCCTGCGCGGCAGCTATGTGATCCGCGCCGACGAGGCGATCAAGGATGCTGACGGCAACATTGTCGAGCTGCGCTGCAGCTACGACGAGAACACCCTGGGCAAGAACCCGGAAGGGCGCAAGGTCAAGGGCGTGATCCACTGGGTGCCGGCCGCCGAGAGCGTCGAGTGCGAAGTGCGCTTGTACGATCGCCTGTTCCGTTCGGCCAACCCGGAGAAAGCGGAAGAAAGCGGCAGCTTCCTCGACAACATCAACCCCGACTCCCTGATCGTGCTCAAAGGATGCCGTGCCGAACCATCGCTGGCCCAGGCGAAAGCCGAGGATCGCTTCCAGTTCGAGCGTGAAGGCTATTTCTGCCTGGACGCCAAGGATTCGAAAGCCGATGCGCTGGTCTTCAACCGCACTGTCACCTTGCGCGACTCCTGGGGCCAATAACGGCTGTCAAATTGCTGCGCTCGATCATGCTGCGTTGGAGCGAGGATCAGGAAAGTGCTTGCACTAACGCCCGAGAGGGCGGCCCGAAGGGCGAGCGGAGCGAGTACTGCTCATGTACTTCAGTACACTCCGCTTCCTCACCTCGCTCCGCCTTGCCTGATCTTCGCTCGCTGCTTTGAAAGCCGTTCTTAAGGAATTTAAAGATGCTGTCGATCTACAACACCCTGAGCAAGGTCAAGGAACCGTTCAAGCCGCTGGTCGGTAACCAGGTGCGCATGTACGTGTGCGGCATGACCGTCTACGACTTCTGCCACATCGGCCATGCCCGCGTGATGGTCGCGTTCGACGTGGTCACCCGCTGGCTGCGTCATCGCGGTTACGACGTGACCTACGTGCGCAACATTACCGACATCGACGACAAGATCATCCGCCGTGCCAATGAAAACGGCGAGCCGTTCGAGGCGCTGGTCGAGCGCATGATCGCGGCGATGCATGAGGACGAGGCGCGCCTGTCGGTACTGCGTCCGGATCAGGAACCGCGCGCCACCGGCCATATAGCCGGCATGCACGAGATGATCCAGACCCTGATCGACAAGGGGTACGCCTACGCACCGGGCAATGGCGACGTGTATTACCGCGTCGGCAGGTTCAAAGGTTACGGCAAGCTGTCGCGCAAGAAGATCGAAGACCTGAAGATCGGTGCGCGCATCGAGGTCGACGAGATCAAGCAGGATCCGCTGGACTTCGTTCTGTGGAAAGGCGCCAAACCAGGCGAGCCAAGCTGGGCGTCGCCCTGGGGCGCTGGCCGGCCGGGCTGGCACATCGAGTGCTCGGTGATGTCCACCTGCTGCCTGGGCGAGACCTTCGATATCCATGGCGGCGGTCCGGATCTGGTGTTCCCGCACCACGAGAACGAGATCGCGCAGAGCGAAGCGGCGACCGGCAAGCTGTACGCCAACGCCTGGATGCATGCTGGCGCGGTGCGTGTGGATGGCGAGAAGATGTCCAAGAGCCTGGGCAACTTCTTCACCATCCGCGAAGTGCTGGAAAAGTACCATCCGGAGGTGGTGCGCTATCTGCTGGTGTCCAGCCATTACCGCAGCCCGATCAACTACTCGGAAGAAAGCCTCAAGGAAGCCAAGGGTGCCCTGGAGCGCTTCTACAACGGCCTCAAGGGTTTGCCCGAGGTCGCTGCAGCCGGTGGCGAAGCGTTCGTCGAGCGCTTCGGCGCGGCGATGGACGATGACTTCAACTCGCCGGAAGCCTGTGCGGTACTGTTCGAGATGATCCGCGAGGTCAATCGCCTGCGTGAAAGCGACTTGCAGGCCGCTGCTGGTCTGGCCGCTCAGCTCAAGCAACTGGCCGGTCTGCTCGGCGTGTTGCAACTTGAGCCGGACGCCTTTCTCAAGGCCGGCGCCGAAGGCAAGGTCGATGCTGCCGAAGTGGAGGCGCTGATCGCTGCGCGCCTGCAGGCCCGTGCCGAGAAGAACTGGGCCGAGTCCGATCGCATCCGCGACCAGATCACCGCCCTGGGTGTGGTGCTGGAGGATGGTAAGGGCGGTACCACCTGGCGGCTTGCCGAGTAGTCATCGCTGTACCGAAAAGGCCGCTGATGCGGCCTTTTCGTTTTCTGATGCGCGCATCGAATTCGCTACGGAAACATCATGTTAAAGCGTTACAAACTTCTGCTTTCCACTACGCTGGCCCGTTACTTCCCGCGTACGACGGCGTACCTGCTGGCCGAAAAACACGCCGCCGCCGAGCGGCTGAAGTCTGCTGCAAAAGCCAAGGGCAAGCCTGCCCCCAGAAAGAAAACGACATCTACAAAGCGCGCAGGGAAGGGTGCCAGTCCTGTAAAGAATGGCCGGGAGCCATTCTTGACGTCGCGTAGCGACGGCCCGCAGGGGCGCGGCCAGGGAGGGCCTGCGACAAAAAAGCCCGTTAGGCGCGCGAGCGCCGGCATTTACTCTGCGGCCGCCATGAAAGTTACCGCGGCCCAGGAACAGGCCATGCGTGACACCGTCGCGCTAGCCGTTGCTGGCGGTGTGATTGGTGCGCCTTCCGACGAGCAGTGGGCGATGATTGTTGGACGTCAGCCACTGACGCGGATCTTCGCCGGTGCAGGGTCGGGCAAGTCGACTACCCTGGTGCTGCGTGTGGTCTTTATGCTTTGTCACCTAAATATCGAGCCCGAACGGTTGACGGTGATCTCCTTTACCAACGCATCCTGCGCCGAGCTGCGTGAGCGTCTGCTGAGGGTACTGGCGTTCTGGCAGTCACCCATCGATGAGCGTGCCGTGCGCCAATGTGTGCGTACCTTTCACTCCGCGATGGGGATACTGGCACGTCAGGTGCTGGGCAATCCGGCCTGGTTCGAGCAGCTTGGTGACAAGCAGGCCTCGTCCAGCGAGCCGGATAATCCCCTGGCAGTCGGACGTCTGGGGGCCGCGCAAAGTCGCCTGCTGAAAGAGGTGTATCAGGTTTGTTACGCCGACGATCCGGCGTTTCGCTCGCAGGTTCACGAGTTGCTTGGCTCGCCTGCACCGGATGAGCAGAAGGCGCTGCCAAAGGCGCCAATGCAACCGTTCAAACTGGTGGGAGAGCTGCACGCTGCGCCGCTGTTCGAAGTGTTTTACGGCCAGGCAGGCTTTATCGAGAGCATTGGCATCCGCATCGACCAACTGGCGGTGGACGCGGTGCCCTGTTCGGCTCAAGAACGTATGTTTCTCCTGGCATTGCAGGTTTTCTGGCAGGCGTTGCAGCAGCGTCTTGGCCAGCAGGGCCTGATGACCTTCAATGGCGCCTTTCAGCAACTGACCCAGATGCTCGATGAAGGTGACGGGCGGTTGTCCGCCGATGCACTGGCGGCCTTTTCGCATCTGTTGATCGACGAGTTCCAGGATGTATCGCCGCAGATCGTGCAGTGGCTGCAGGCCGTGCATCGGCGTCTGAGCGGCGCGGCAACTGCGGTGAGCCTGATGGCCATTGGTGATGACTGGCAGTCGATTTATGGCTGGCGCGGCAGTTCGCCGGAATTGTTCATGGCTTTCGATCGGCACTTCCCGAGCAAAGGCAAGGGCAAGAGCGCGGTGCTGATGTTGCAGGCGAACTACCGCTCCATCGAGCCGGTGATTCGTGATGCCGAGTCCATTCTGCGCGATGTGGCTTTCAAGCAGGAAAAGGCCACTGCGGCTATCAAGGCCGCGCCTGTTGGTGGACACGGTGTGCAGTTGCTGACGCCCTTCGATCTGACCCGGCAAATGCCCGATCTGCTACGCGAAATTGAGGCCCAGTGCGACTACGCCAGCGCCATCGGCTCGACGGAGCGTACGGCAGTCTTGTTGCTTGGTCGGCGTAACGAGACGCTCAAGGAGGTTCAGTCCGGGCTCGACCGCAAGCTCCCGGTGAAGGCATACACCATTCACCGCGCCAAGGGTTTGCAGGCGGAGGTGGCGATCATCATCGACGACTGCCTGCCACCGATGCCCCATCCATTGCGCAACGCCCTGTATGCGCATTGTGGTTTCTTCACCAACAGTTACGACCAGGCGATGGCGGACGAGAGTCTGCGTCTGGGCTACGTGGCGGTGACCCGGGGCGTCAGCCGGGTACTCTGGTATGCGCGCAAGCCTCAGGGAGCCAGTGCGCTGTTGCACAGCCGGCGCGGCTAGCTAGGCGTGCATACCCTGTTGGCGCAAGCGTTTGTAGAGCGTGTTGCGGCTGATGCCCAGTTGCCTGGCCAGGTGCGAAAGGTTGCCGCCGCAAGCGCGCAGTAGACTGGCCAGATCGTCATCCCGCACGGTGGGCGGTGCCGGCTTCTGCTCGGGCAGGTCGACGAAGAAGTCCTCGGGCAGGTGCTCGATGCGTACCGGCTGATTTTCGGCCAGCGCCAGGGCGACCTGTATCACGCTGCTCAGTTGGCGCAGGTTGCCCGGCCAGGGGTGGCGCATGAACAGTTCCAGCACTTCGCTGGCGATGATCTTGCTCTGATCCGGTTCGCGGTAGCGATCCCATAGATGCTGGAACAGCGCCAGTTTGTCGCTGCGCTCACGCAGCGGCGGCAGCGCCAGGTTGAGGCCGCTGACACGGTAGTAGAGGTCAGAGCGGAAGCGACCTGTATCGACGTCCTGACGCAGTGGCCGGTTGGTCGCGGAGACCAGGCGGATGTCCACCGGCTGCGGCTCGCCACCTCCAAGCGGCTGCACGCAGCGTTCCTGCAATACGCGCAGCAGGCGCGCCTGGGCGTGTAGGGGCATGTCACCGACCTCGTCGAGAAACAGCACGCCCCGGTGTGCCTTGCGGATCAGGCCGAGGCTGCCTTTTTGACTGGCGCCGGTGAAGGCGCCTTTTTCGTAGCCGAACAGCTCTGCCTCGACCAGTTCGGCCGGAATGGCCGCGCAGTTGACCGCCACCAGCGGTTGGCTGGCGCGTGAGCTGGCACCGTGCAGCGCCCTGACGAATACTTCCTTGCCGGCCCCGGTTTCGCCCTGGATGAGGATCGGGATGTCCTTTTCCAGCATGCGCCGTGCCTGATGTACGGCTTTATCGAGACAGGCGTCGCCGTGGTGGATCGCCTGCAGGTCAGGTTCACCGTGCCGCACCGGATCTGGTGCGGCACGCCAGGTTCGGGAGCGAACCGGGCGGCGCTGGGCGGGGCGGTGCAATTGTCCATGAAAGCGGTAGCGCCCGCCGGCCAGCAGGGCGAATGGCTGCCGCTCGGATTGCCCGAGCAGTTGTGGCAGGGGCAGGTCGAACAACTCATCCAGTGACGCCCCCGTTGCGTCCAGCCCAAGCAGGCGTTCGGCACGGCGGTTGGCGCACAGCACCCGACCTTGCTCGTCGACGATCAGCAGACCGGCCCAGGGACTGCCCAGATTGCTCAGGCTGGTGTTGAAACTCAGCTGAAAACAGTCCTCACGAAACAGATTGAGGATCAGCCGGTTCTCCACCGACTGACTCATCATCCGAACCATGCCCAGGGTGTGCGAGGGCGGCAGATAGCGATCGCTGGACACGTCGAGCACGGCGATCAGGCGCCGTTGCGCGTCGAAGATCGGTGCTGCCGAACCACTCATGAAACGGTTGGCCTTGAGGAAGTGCTCGTCGTGCTGGATGTGCACCGCCTGCCTGCAACTGAGCGCAGTGCCTATGGCATTGGTGCCTGTGTGGCGTTCCAGCCAGCTGGCACCGCTGACGAATCCGGCCGCCTGATCCTGTGTGGCGAAGCGTTGCTCGCCCCAGGCGTGCAGCACGTGGCCGTCACCGTCGGCAAGCAGAATTAGGCAGTTGGAGTTGGCCAGGATGGTGCCGTAGCAGGGCAGGACTTCCTGGTGAGTGGTCTGCACCAGGGCCTGCTGGCGTTCGAGCAGGGCCGCCACCTCGTCACGTGACGGCAGGCTGAAGCGGGGAACACTGTGGTGGCTGAGGCCGAATTCGCGGCAGCGTGACCAGGACTCCTGAATCACGGTGTCGTGCGGCAGCGGGCGTGCGGCTTCGGACATGGCGAGGGTCGATCCTTCCTTATTGTTGTTATGGCGTCGGGGGTACCGGGCTGCAGTGAGTGTTGTCGATGACTGTTCAATGTCAACAGACATGCTGTTCAGTTGTTCAGTGCCATCTGTTCAGCGTGCTGCCGTGAACATCGCGAACGACTTTGCAAATAAGAAAAAATTTCAATAAATACAATTTGTTACGCGTGCTGGAGTGGTATCTGGCACGGAACTCGCCTGATGCCTGGTACTGACCACTGGGCAAAGGAGCCAGGCATGGCGTTGGTGCTGGAACATGTCACGCGTATCGTCGACCGGCAGCCGTGGATCGAAGACGTTTGTCTGAGCTTCGCCGCGGGCTCCTTCCATGTGCTGCTGGGCCGCACCCTGGCCGGGAAAACCAGCCTGATGCGCCTGATGGCCGGGCTGGATCGCCCCAGCAGTGGCCGCATCCTGCTGGACGGCAAGGACGTGACTGGCGTGCCGGTGCGCCAGCGCAACCTGTCCATGGTCTATCAGCAATTCATCAATTACCCGACCCTGAACGTGTTCGACAACATTGCCTCGCCCTTGCGTCAGGCAGGGGTGAGCGCCGCCGAGATCGACGAGCGGGTGCAGGCCACAGCCCGCATGCTGCGCATCGAGGGACTGCTCAAACGCTTTCCGCTGGAGCTTTCCGGCGGTCAGCAGCAGCGTACGGCCATGGCTCGGGCACTGGTCAAGGATGCTTCGTTGATCCTCTTCGACGAACCGCTGGTCAACCTCGACTACAAGCTGCGCGAGGAACTGCGCCAGGAAATGCGCGAGCTGTTCCAGGCGCGTGACTGTGTGGCCATCTACGCCACCACCGAGCCCAACGAGGCGCTGGCTCTGGGCGGCACTACCACCATTCTCCACGAAGGCCGGGTGGTGCAGAGTGGCAGCACTACCGAGGTGTATCACCTGCCGCAGCAGGTGCTGGCTGCCGAGCTGTTCTCCGAGCCGCCGATCAACCTGATGCCTGGGCGCATCGGTGCCACCGAGGTCAGCTTCGCCGACGCCGTGCACTTTCCCCTCAATGGCGACCTGCAGAACATCCCTCTGGGCGATTACCGATTTGGGGTGCGCCCCAGTCACATTGGCCTGGTGCCCTCTCGGGACGACGACCTGGAGCTGGCTGTGACCGTGGAACTGGCCGAGATCAGCGGCTCGGAGACCTTCCTGCACGTGCGTCACGAGCAGTTCTCCCTGGTGCTGCATCTGTCGGGGGTGCACGAGTACGACGTGGACACCCCGATCCTGATCTATGTACCAACCCACAAGCTGTTCGTATTCGACGCTCAGGGGCAGCTGGTTCAGGCACCCACTCGGCGCGCGAGGAGGGCTGCCTGATGGCGCAGATTCAGCTGCGCAACCTTGCGCACAGCTACGCCAGCAAGCCTGCAGGCGCAGAGGATTATGCCATCCGCGAACTCAATCACGCCTGGGAACAGGGCGGTGCCTACGCGCTTCTGGGGCCGTCGGGTTGCGGCAAGAGCACGTTGCTGAACATCATTTCCGGGCTGATCACACCTTCCAGCGGTGAGGTGCTGTTCGACACTCGCACGGTCAACGAGCTGTCACCCCAGGCACGCAACATCGCTCAGGTTTTCCAGTTCCCGGTGGTCTACGACACCATGACGGTGTTCGACAACCTGGCCTTTCCGCTGCGTAACCAGGGCATGGACGAGACCCGGGTGACCAGCAAGGTGCAGGAGATCGCCGAGGTGCTCGATTTGCAGCCGCTGCTGTCACGCAAGGCACGCAACCTCAGCGCCGACGAGAAACAGAAGGTCTCCATGGGGCGCGGGCTGGTGCGTGATGACGTTTCGGCGATCCTTTTCGACGAGCCGCTGACGGTGATCGACCCGCACCTGAAGTGGAAGCTGCGGCGCAAGCTCAAGCAGATTCACGAGCAGTTCAACATCACCATGGTCTACGTCACCCACGACCAGCTGGAGGCCTCGACCTTCGCGGACAAGATAGCGGTGATGTACGGCGGTCAGATCGTCCAGTTCGGTACCCCGCGGGAACTGTTCGAGCGTCCGGCCCACACCTTCGTCGGCTATTTCATCGGCAGCCCGGGCATGAACCTGATCGAGGTCGAGCGTTGCCCGGGCGGGGTCTGTTTCGACGGCATCGAGGTCTCGCTGTCGGCAGGCCTGTTGCGGCGCCTCGAAACCCTGCAGGGCCACCGACTGCAATTGGGTATCCGCCCGGAGTTCGTGCACCTGCACGATGCTCCCTATGACGACGCGCTGTGCGGCGAGGCGGTGCATGTCGAGGATCTTGGCACCTACAAGATTCTCACCCTGCGCCTGGGCGAGCGTTTGCTCAAGGCGCGGCTGCAGGAGGATCAGGCAGTGCCGGCCGAGCAGGTCTACCTGAGCTTTCCGGCGCAGTGGCTGATGCTCTACGCGGACGATTATCTGGTCGAGGAGGAGGGCGCATGAAGGTACAGGACAACCGTGCCTGGTGGCTGGTGCTGCCGGTGTTCCTGTTGGTGGCCTTCAGCGCCATCGTGCCGGTGATGACCGTGGTCAACTATTCGGTGCAGGACATCTTCGATCCTTCCACGCGTTACTTCGTCGGCCTCGACTGGTACCGCCAGGTACTCCAGGATCCGCGCCTGCACGACTCACTGCTGCGGCAGTTCGTGTTTTCCGGTTGCGTGCTGCTGATTGAAATACCTCTGGGCATCGCCGTGGCCCTGTGCATGCCGACTCGCGGGCGCCTGGTATCGCTGTGCCTGATCCTGCTGGCTGTGCCGCTACTGATTCCATGGAACGTGGTGGGCACCATCTGGCAGATCTTCGGGCGCGCCGACATCGGCCTGCTGGGCTGGTCGCTCAATGCCCTGGGCATCGACTACAACTATGCCTCCAACACCCTGGATGCCTGGGTCACGGTACTGGTGATGGATGTCTGGCACTGGACCTCGCTGGTTGCCTTGCTGTGTTATTCCGGGCTGCGAGCGATCCCCGACGTCTACTACCAGGCCGCGCGCATCGACCGTGCTTCGCCCTGGGCGGTGTTTCGCCATATCCAGCTGCCGAAGATGAAGAGTGTGCTGCTGATCGCGGTGATGCTGCGCTTCATGGACAGCTTCATGATCTACACCGAGCCCTTCGTGCTCACCGGCGGCGGGCCGGGCAACGCCACTACCTTCCTCAGTCAGACGCTGACCAAGATGGCCATCGGTCAGTTCGACCTGGGCCCGGCGGCGGCTTTCTCACTGGTGTACTTCCTGATCATTCTGCTGGTGTCCTGGCTCTTCTACACCGCCATGACCCATGACGACGAGCGCCGCTGAGGAGAACATGGGCATGCGCAAGGGGTTGCTGCTGACGCTCTATATCCTGTTCCTGCTGGTACCGGTGTACTGGTTGCTGAACATGTCGTTCAAGACCAACACCGAAATTCTCGGTGGCCTGTCGCTCTGGCCCCGGGAATTCACCCTGGACAACTACCGGGTGATTTTCACCGATCCGGCCTGGTACGGCGGCTACCTCAACTCGCTGTACTACGTCACCCTCAACACCCTGATATCCCTGGCAGTGGCTCTGCCGGCAGCTTATGCCTTCTCGCGTTACCGATTCCTGGGCGACAAGCATCTGTTCTTCTGGCTGCTGACCAATCGCATGGCGCCGCCAGCGGTGTTCCTGTTGCCGTTCTTTCAACTGTATTCATCGATCGGCCTGTTCGACACCCACATCGCTGTGGCCCTGGCCCACTGCCTGTTCAACGTGCCGCTGGCGGTCTGGATTCTCGAAGGCTTCATGTCCGGGGTGCCCAAGGAAATCGACGAGACCGCCTATATCGACGGCTACAGCTTCCCGCGTTTCTTCGTCACCCTGTTCATCCCGCTGATTCGCTCCGGCATCGGCGTCACGGCGTTCTTCTGCTTCATGTTCTCCTGGGTCGAGCTGCTGCTGGCGCGCACCCTGACGTCGGTGGATGCCAAGCCGATCGCGGCGGTGATGACCCGTACCGTATCGGCCTCCGGCATCGACTGGGGCGTATTGGCCGCGGCCGGAGTGCTGACCATCCTGCCGGGCGTACTGGTGATCTGGTTCATACGCAATCACGTGGCCAAGGGCTTCGCCCTTGGTCGGGTGTAAGGAGGCTACGCATGCAGTGGATGGCCTGGACTCTGCCGACCGCCGTGTTCTTCGCGTCGGTCGGATTGTTGCTGGTGCTCATGAGTGTGTGGGAGCTGCGTTCGCCGAGTGTCAGGCGCAAGGGCTTCCTGCCCATTGCCACGACCCGTGGCGATCGGCTGTTCATCGGTCTGCTGGGCAGCGCCTATCTGCATCTGCTGGTTATAGGTGCGACCGACTGGCCGGTATGGATCGCGTCCGTGGCGGCGCTGGCCTGGTTGCTGCTGGTGATGCGCCGGGGGTGAACGGCCCGGCCGGGCGCCGCCAAGGCGCGGCTGGTCGGGCTTTGTCTGATAATCAATGGAGGTGTCTATGTTCGACGATAACAACAAGATTCGACAGGGCATGGCGTTGTCGGCGCTGCTGGCGTTGTGTGCCAGCGCGCCCCAGACCTGGGCCGACGCGCACGAGGACGCGGCCCGTAGCTGGATCGGCAAGGAGTTCACCCCATCCACGCTGACCCCGGAGGAGCAGTTCAAGGAGATGCAGTGGTTCATCAAGGCCGCCGAGCCGTTTCGCGGCCTGTCGATCAAGGTCGTCTCCGAGACCCTGACCACCCACGAATACGAGGCCAAGGTGCTGGCCAAGGCCTTTACCGAGATCACCGGCATCCGCCTGACCCACGACCTGATGCAGGAAGGCGACGTGGTCGAGAAGCTGCAGACGCAGATGCAGTCCGGGCGCAACATCTACGATGGCTGGGTCAATGATTCCGACCTGATCGGCACGCACTTTCGCTATGGCAAGACGGTGTCGATCACCGACATGATGGCCAATGAAGGCAAGGACGTGACCTCGCCAACCCTGGATCTGCAGGATTTCATCGGCATTTCCTTCACCACCGGCCCGGATGGCAAGGTCTACCAGCTGCCCGACCAGCAGTTCGCCAACCTCTACTGGTTTCGCGCCGACTGGTTCGAGCGCCCGGAGCTGAAGTCCAAGTTCCAGGAACTCTACGGCTATGAGCTGGGTGTACCGGTGAACTGGTCGGCCTACGAAGACATCGCCGAGTTCTTCAGCAAGCACGTCAAGGAAATCGACGGCAAGCGTGTCTACGGCCACATGGATTACGGCAAGAAGGATCCGTCCCTGGGCTGGCGCTTTACCGATGCCTGGTTCTCCATGGCCGGTGGCGGCGACAAGGGGCTGCCCAACGGCCTGCCGGTGGACGAGTGGGGCATTCGCGTGGACGGCTGCCGCCCGGTGGGCTCCAGTGTTGCGCGTGGTGGCGACACCAATGGGCCGGCGGCGGTCTACGCGACCCAGAAATACGTCGACTGGATGCGCGCCTATGCGCCGTCCGAGGCACAGGGCATGACCTTTTCCGAATCAGGGCCAGTACCCGCCCAGGGGCACATCGCGCAGCAGATATTCTGGTATACGGGCTTCACCGCCGACATGACCAAGCCAGGCTTGTCCGTGGTGAACGAAGACGGCACGCCGAAGTGGCGCATGGCGCCATCGCCCAAGGGGCCGTATTGGGAAGAAGGGATGAAGCTCGGCTATCAGGACGCCGGTTCCTGGACGTTCCTGCATTCCACGCCGGAGAAACAGCGCCTGGCGGCATGGCTGTATGCCCAGTTCGTGACGTCGAAGACGGTATCGCTGAAGAAGACCCTGGTCGGCCTGACGCCGATCCGCGAGTCGGACATCAACTCCCAGGCCATGACCGACGTGGCGCCCAAGCTTGGCGGATTAGTGGAGTTCTACCGCAGCCCGGCCCGCGTGCAATGGACGCCTACCGGCACCAACGTACCGGACTATCCGCGTCTGGCGCAGCTCTGGTGGCAGTACATCGCCGAAGCTGCCAGCGGCGACAAGACGCCTCAGGAAGCCCTCGATGGCTTGGCCGAAGCCCAGGACACCATGCTGGGTCGTCTGGAGCGCTCCAACGTGCTGGGCGAGTGCGGGCCCAAGCTCAATGAACCACGTGATCCGCAATACTGGTTCGATCAGCCGGGCGCGCCCAAGCCGAAGCTGGCAAACGAGAAACCGAAGGGCGAGACGATTGCCTACGAGGAACTGCTCAAATCCTGGGAGCAGGCACGCAAGTGAAAGAGCAGGGAGCGGCAGAGGCTGCCGCTCCCGATGCTCAGGCGTGCAGGTGTTCGGCCGCGTGCAGGGTGTTCTCCAGCAGGCAGGCGCGGGTCATCGGGCCGACGCCACCTGGAACCGGAGTGATCCAACCGGCGCGGGGCAGGGCAGTCTCATAGATCACGTCGCCAATCAGCTTGCCGTCGGTCTGACGGTTGATGCCTACGTCGATGACGATGGCGCCTTCCTTGATCCACTCGCCCTTGACCAGCCCGGGCTTGCCCGCCGCGACCACGACGATGTCAGCCTGGCCTACATGACCGGCCAGATCCTTGGTAAAGCGGTGAGTCACGGTCACGGTACAGCCACCGAGCAGCAACTCCATCGCCATGGGGCGGCCAACGATATTGGAAGCACCCACTACCACGGCATGCAGGCCATAGAGGTCGACGCCAGTGCTGGCCAAAAGGGTCATGATGCCTTTGGGTGTGCAAGGGCGCAGCAGCGGCATGCGCTGGGCCAGGCGGCCGATGTTGTAGGGATGGAAACCGTCCACATCCTTGTCCGGGCGGATGCGCTCCAGTAGCAGGGATGAGTCGAGGTGCGCCGGTAGCGGCAACTGCACCAGGATACCGTCGATGGTCGCGTCTTCATTCAGTGAGTCGATCAGGCTCAGCAATTCGTCCTGGCTGGTTTCGGCGCTCAGGTCATAAGCGCGGGAAACGAAGCCGACTTCCTCGCAATCCTTGCGCTTGTGCGCGACATAAACCTGAGAGGCGGGATCGCTGCCGACCAGGATCACCGCCAGGCCGGGGGCGCGCAGTCCTTGCTGACGCCTTTCGGCGACGCGCTGGGCGATCTGCTGGCGGATATTGGCGGCAATCGCTTTGCCATCTATCAGTTGTGCGGTCATTGCGCTCGGTTAACCATTGAAAGGGAGTGAAAAAGGACGCGCATTCTCGCATGGCATTAAGGAAGGGCAAAGGCGCCAGACAGCAGATTTGGTGTAACTCCTTTATCTAACTGAATTTTTTAGATTTGGGTGTTGACGACTCAGGGGTGCCTCTATAAGATGCGCACCACTTGGCGAGCACAGCAAGTGACAGGGTAAAGCGGCAAAGGCAGCAACGAAAGTGGCCGCTCTAGCCGAAACTTGAAGTCTGCTCTAGTGGATGGATAAGTGCCCGTAGCTCAGCTGGATAGAGCATCCGCCTTCTAAGCGGATGGTCGCAGGTTCGAGTCCTGCCGGGTGCGCCACTAGGTGAATCGGCACAAGTAAAGCAGCAAAGCAATATGGTGGGCGTAGCTCAGTTGGTAGAGCACAGGATTGTGGCTCCTGGTGTCGAGGGTTCGATCCCCTTCGTCCACCCCATATTCTGAAAGCGCCAGGCCCTTAAGAGCCTGGCGTTTTTGTTTGTAAAAAAAAATGTATTACCACGCGGACGTGGTGGAATTGGTAGACACACTGGATTTAGGTTCCAGCGCCGCAAGGCGTGAGAGTTCGAGTCTCTCCGTCCGCACCATCTTTAAGCGCCCCTCCCGTTTGCCACCTGCATCTAGGGTGACTTCTGCAACAC
The DNA here is from genome assembly GCF_004327285.1 of Phytopseudomonas daroniae. Lineage (GTDB taxonomy): Bacteria > Pseudomonadota > Gammaproteobacteria > Pseudomonadales > Pseudomonadaceae > Aquipseudomonas > Aquipseudomonas daroniae. Next base: position 63,628 of record NZ_QJUI01000019.1, on the reverse strand, counting down.
CTCCCTCTAGAATGCATGCCCTTAAATGGGGTCGGTAAACGGCCGGCATACGTCTGTGCAACGAGGAATATCCATGCAAGTTTCTGTTGAAAGCACTTCCGCTCTCGAGCGCCGCATGAGCATTACTGTGCCGGCCGAGCGTATCGAGACTCAGGTCAACAAGCGTCTGCAGCAGACTGCACAGAAGGCCAAGATCCCTGGTTTCCGTCCTGGCAAAGTGCCAATGAGCGTGATTCGTCAGCGTTTCGAGGCTGATGCGCGCCAGGAAGCTGTAGGTGATGTCATTCAGTCCTCCTTCTATGAGGCCATTGCCGAGCAGAAGCTCACTCCTGCTGGTCAGCCTTCGGTCGAGCCGAAAGTGCTGGAGAAGGGCAAGGATCTGGAATTCATCGCTACCTTCGAAGTCTTCCCGGAAATCAAGGTCGGTGGTCTTGAGGGCATTGCCATCGAGCGCCAGCAGGCTGACGTGGCTGACTCCGATGTCGACAACATGCTGGATATCCTGCGCAAGCAGAATACCCGCTTCGAAGCTGTCGAGCGTGCTGCCGAGAAAGACGACCAACTGAACATCGACTTCGTTGGCAAGATCGACGGCGAGGCCTTCGCTGGCGGTTCCGCCACCGGCACCCAGCTGGTGCTGGGCTCCGGCCGCATGATCCCGGGCTTCGAAGACGCCCTGATCGGCGCCAAGGCTGGTGAAGAGCGGGTGATCAATCCGACCTTCCCCGAGGACTATCAGAATCTCGATCTGGCTGGCAAGACTGCCGAGTTCACCGTAACCGTGAACAGCGTCTCCGCTCCGCAGCTGCCAGAGCTGAATGACGAGTTCTTCACTCTGTTCGGCATCAAGGAAGGCGGTCTGGAAGGCTTCCGCACCGAAGTTCGCAAGAACATGGAGCGTGAGCTGCGCCAGGCGATCAAATCCAAGATCAAGAACCAGGTAATGGACGGCCTGCTGGCTGCCAACCCGGTCGACGTGCCGAAAGCGCTGATCGCCAACGAAGTGAACAATCTGCGCGTGCAGGCCGTTCAACAGTTCGGTGGCAACATCAAGCCTGATCAACTGCCGGCCGAGCTGTTCGAAGAACAAGCCAAGCGCCGTGTGTCCCTCGGCCTGATCGTTGCCGAAGTGGTCAAGCAGTTCGAACTCAAGCCAGATGACGCCCGCGTCCGTGAGCTGATCCAGGAAATGGCTTCGGCCTACCAGGAGCCAGAGCAGGTCGTGGCGTGGTACTACAAGAACGACCAGCAACTGAACGAAGTTCGTTCGGTTGTACTGGAAGAGCAAGTTGTAGATACTGTTTTGCAGAAGGCCAATGTGACTGACAAATCGGTCTCTTACGAAGAAGCAGTCAAGCCGGCAGAAGCTCCGCAGGCCGCCTGATTCCTTCACCTCGTTCGAGAACACCATAAGCCAGCCTCAGTGCTGGCTTATGCGTCTTCGAGACATGACTTTTATTAGGGAGCGAGTGCTGGAAATGTCGCACAATCCTTTCATGCAGCAAATGTCCGATATCCAGGCCGCAGGCGGTCTGGTTCCCATGGTCGTCGAGCAGTCCGCACGTGGCGAGCGCGCCTACGACATCTATTCGCGTCTGTTGAAAGAGCGGGTGATCTTCCTGATCGGCCCGGTCGAAGACTACATGGCCAACCTGGTGGCCGCGCAACTGCTGTTCCTTGAGGCCGAAAACCCGGACAAGGACATCCACCTGTACATCAACTCGCCAGGCGGTTCGGTGACTGCCGGTATGTCGATCTACGACACCATGCAGTTCATCAAACCTGACGTGTCGACTACCTGCATCGGTCAGGCCTGCAGCATGGGCGCCCTGTTGCTGGCGGGTGGCGCTGCGGGCAAGCGTTACTGCCTGCCGCACTCGCGCATGATGATTCACCAGCCGCTGGGCGGTTTCCAGGGCCAGGCCTCGGACATCGAAATCCATGCCAAGGAAATCCTCTTCATTCGTGAGCGCCTGAATCAGGTGCTGGCCAATCACACCGGCCAGCCGATCGAAGTGATCGCCCGTGACACCGATCGCGACCGTTTCATGAGCGGCGAGGAAGCCGTCAACTACGGCCTGATCGACAAGGTACACAGCCGTCGCGAGCAAATCGGCTGAAGAGGGAGGCACGCTGACCGGCAATGATCGGTCAGCTGCACATCGGGCTTGAAAATGCCCCGGTTTGGCTCCATCTTGTGTTTTAAGCCTACGGTATTGGATTGATCGAATGACTGACACCCGCAACGGCGAGGACAACGGCAAGCTGCTTTATTGCTCCTTCTGCGGCAAAAGCCAGCATGAAGTGCGCAAATTGATTGCTGGCCCCTCGGTTTTTATCTGCGACGAGTGCGTCGACCTGTGCAATGACATCATCCGTGAGGAGGTGCAAGAAGCCCAGGCCGAGAGCAGCGCGCACAAACTGCCGGCCCCCAAGGAAATCAGCGCGATCCTCGATCAGTACGTGATCGGTCAGGAACGGGCCAAGAAGATTCTGGCGGTCGCGGTCTATAACCACTACAAGCGCCTCAACCAGCGCGAGAAAAAGGACGATGTCGAGCTCGGCAAGAGCAATATCCTGCTCCTCGGCCCGACTGGCTCGGGTAAGACGCTGCTGGCTGAAACCCTGGCGCGTCTGTTGAACGTTCCTTTCACCATCGCCGACGCGACCACCCTGACCGAAGCCGGCTACGTGGGTGAAGACGTCGAGAACATCATTCAGAAGCTGCTGCAGAAGTGTGATTACGATGTCGAGAAGGCCCAGATGGGCATCGTCTACATCGATGAAATCGACAAGATTTCCCGCAAGTCCGACAATCCGTCCATCACCCGTGACGTATCGGGCGAGGGCGTGCAGCAGGCACTGCTGAAGCTGATCGAAGGCACTGTTGCCTCCGTTCCGCCTCAGGGTGGCCGCAAGCATCCCCAGCAGGAGTTCCTGCAGGTCGACACGCGTAACATCCTGTTCATCTGCGGTGGCGCTTTCGCCGGCATCGAGAAGGTGATCCAGGGGCGCTCCACCAAGGGCGGCATCGGCTTCAGTGCCGAGGTTCGCACCAAGGATGTCGAGAAGAAGATTGGCGAGTCGCTGCGCGAGATAGAGCCGGACGACCTGGTCAAGTTCGGTCTGATTCCCGAGTTCGTTGGTCGCTTGCCGGTCATCGCAACGCTGGAGGAGCTGGACGAGGCTGCGCTGGTGCAGATTCTTACCGAGCCGAAGAACGCGCTGACCAAGCAGTACGGCAAGCTGTTCGAGATGGAAGGGGTGGATCTCGAATTCCGTCCTGACGCGCTCAAGGCCGTGGCTCTCAAGGCACTGGAGCGCAAGACCGGTGCCCGTGGCCTGCGCTCGATTCTCGAAGGTGTGCTGCTCGACACCATGTATGACATTCCGTCGCAATCGGACGTCAGCAAGGTGGTCATCGATGAAAGTGTCATCGATGGCAGTTCCAAACCGCTGCTGATCTACGAAAACATCGAGCCGCCTGCCAAGGCAGCGCCTGACGCGTAACGCGTTTGTCATCTGTTGAAAGCAAGGGGCCTGCGGGCCCCTTTGCTTTTACCGACAGCAGTGCTTGTTTTTTCTTGGGGCTACCCCCATCTTAGGGCCAAGGGTACTCCCACCGTTTACGGCCGCAAGGCCGCCGTAGAGCCAAAATCATGAAGACAACCATCGAATTGCCTCTCCTGCCTTTGCGCGATGTCGTGGTCTATCCGCACATGGTCATCCCGCTTTTCGTAGGCCGCGAGAAATCCATCGAAGCGCTCGAAGCGGCGATGAATGGGGAAAAGCAGATCCTGCTGCTGGCCCAGAAGAATCCCGCTGACGATGAACCGAGTGAAGAAGGGCTCTACCGAGTCGGTACCGTTGCGACCGTTCTGCAGTTGCTCAAATTGCCCGATGGCACCGTCAAGGTGCTGGTCGAGGGCGAGCAGCGCGGCGAAATAGAGCAGTTCATCGAGGCTGACGGCTATAGTCGTGCCGAAGTCCAGTTGCTCGACGAGATCGACGCGCCAGAGCGTGAAGCCGAGGTGTTCACCCGCAGTCTGCTTAGCCAGTTCGAACAATACGTTCAGCTAGGCAAGAAAGTGCCTGCCGAGGTGCTGTCATCGCTCAACAGCATCGATGAGCCAAGCCGCCTGGTCGACACCATGGCGGCGCACATGGTGCTGAAGATCGAGCAGAAGCAGGAAATCCTCGAGATCGTCGATCTGCCGACCCGTGTCGAGCATGTGTTGGCCCTGCTGGATGCCGAAATCGACCTGCTTCAGGTTGAAAAACGCATTCGCGGCCGCGTGAAGAAACAGATGGAGCGCAGCCAGCGCGAGTACTACCTGAATGAGCAGATGAAGGCCATTCAGAAGGAGCTGGGTGACAGCGAGGAAGGGCACAACGAGCTCGATGAGCTCAAGCGCCGCATCGAGAATGCCGGGCTTACCAAGGAAGCCTACGGCAAGGCCCAGGCTGAGTTGAACAAGCTCAAGCAGATGTCGCCGATGTCCGCTGAAGCCACGGTGGTGCGTTCCTACATCGACTGGCTGGTGAACGTGCCGTGGAAGGCGCAAAGCAAGGTGCGCCTGGATCTGACTCGCGCCGAAAGCATTCTGGATGCCGATCATTACGGCCTCGAAGAGGTCAAGGAACGCATCCTCGAGTATCTCGCCGTACAGAAGCGCGTGAAGAAGCTCAAGGGGCCGGTTCTCTGCCTGGTCGGCCCGCCTGGCGTTGGCAAGACGTCTCTGGCCGAATCCATTGCCAGCGCCACCAATCGCAAGTTCGTGCGTATGGCCCTGGGCGGCGTGCGCGACGAAGCGGAAATTCGCGGCCATCGCCGTACCTACATTGGTTCGATGCCCGGGCGCCTGATCCAGAAAATGACCAAGGTTGGCGTACGTAATCCGCTGTTCCTGCTCGACGAAATCGACAAGATGGGCCAGGACATGCGTGGCGATCCTGCCTCTGCACTGCTCGAGGTGCTCGATCCGGAGCAGAATCACAACTTCAACGACCATTACCTCGAAGTCGACTACGACCTCTCGGACGTGATGTTCCTGTGCACCGCCAACTCCATGAACATCCCGGCTGCGTTGCTGGATCGTATGGAGGTGATTCGTCTGCCGGGTTATACCGAAGACGAGAAGGTCAATATCGCCGTCAAATACCTCGCGCCCAAGCAGATTCAGGCCAATGGCTTGAAAAAAACCGAGTTGGAGTTCGAGGACGAGGCGATCCGTGACATTATTCGTTACTACACCCGAGAAGCGGGTGTGCGGAGTCTGGAACGGCAGATCGCCAAGGTTTGCCGGCGTGCGGTCAAGCAGCATGCCAAGGAAAAACGCTTCCATGTGCTGGTCACGGCCGACTCGCTGGAAGACTTCCTGGGCGTACGCAAGCATCGCTATGGCCTCGCTGAGCAGCAGGATCAGATCGGTCAGGTAACCGGTCTGGCGTGGACTCAGGTCGGCGGCGAGCTGCTGACAATCGAGGCCGCGGTGGTGCCTGGCAAGGGCAATCTGATCAAGACCGGTTCGTTGGGCGATGTGATGCTCGAATCGATCACAGCCGCGCAAACAGTGGTGCGCAGCCGTGCGCAAAGCCTGGGTGTGGCGCCGGATTTCTACGAAAAACGCGACATCCACATCCACATGCCGGAAGGGGCGACACCGAAGGATGGCCCGAGTGCGGGCGTCGGTATGTGTACCGCGCTGGTGTCGGCATTGACGCAAATTCCAGTGCGCGCCGATGTCGCGATGACCGGAGAAATCACCCTTCGCGGTCAGGTTCTGGCGATCGGTGGCTTGAAGGAAAAACTGCTTGCGGCGCATCGCGGTGGAATCAAAACCGTGATCATTCCCCAGGAAAATATTCGCGACCTCAAGGAAATTCCGGAGAACATCAAGCAAGACCTGCAGATTAAACCGGTCAAATGGATTGACGAGGTCCTGCAAATTGCGCTGCAATACGCCCCGGAGCCCTTGCCAGACGCGGCTCCGGAGTTGGTTGCAAAGGATGAAAAACGCGAGTCTGATTCCAAGGAGCGAATCAGCACGCATTAGCCGGGTGGCTTCCTTGACACAATTTTAGAGCCCTTGCTATAAAGCGGTTCTTACCGTGTCGGCAGAGCCATCCAGCACCCGATTCGCTTCCATTAAAATCAAGAAACAAACTCAACCGAAATTAAGGGGACTTAGAGTGAACAAGTCGGAACTGATCGATGCCATCGCTGCATCTGCTGATATCCCGAAAGCTGTTGCTGGCCGTGCGCTGGACGCAGTGATTGAATCCGTTACTGGCGCTCTGAAAGCTGGTGACTCCGTCGTACTGGTGGGTTTCGGTACTTTCGCTGTCAAAGAGCGCGCTGCTCGCACTGGTCGCAACCCGCAGACTGGCAAGCCGATTAGCATCGCTGCTGCCAAGATCCCTGGTTTCAAAGCTGGTAAAGCCCTGAAAGACGCCGTTAACTAAGCGTCTTCGGGCCTTTGCCCGCCGGGTCGGCTAACCCCGGCTCGGTTGTGGGGCGGCAATAAGACCATCAGGTCTGTCACACCGGGGATTGTAGATTTGATGATCCCGATCCGCTTCGCACGTTACGAGAAGGCGCATCCCAGGATGCGCCTTTCTTCTATCCGGATTTTACCCACGCTGCGCGGCCATTTTTAGTACGTGGTCGTTCTGGGGGAAGCATGCTGCAAAATATCAGGGACAATTCACAGGGTTGGATTGCCAAAACCATCATCGGCCTGATCGTCGCCCTGTTGGCGCTGACCGGGGTCGATGCCATCTTCACCGGTAGTGGCAACAGTCAGAATGCCGCCAAGGTGAATGGCGAGGCGATTAGCCAGAACGAACTCAATCAGGCTGTGGAAATGCAGCGTCGTCAGCTGTTGCAGCAGCTCGGCCAGGAATTCGACCCTTCACTGCTGGATGAGAATCTGCTGCGTGACGCTTCGCTGAAAGGTTTGATCGAGCGCTCCCTGCTGCTGCAGGGCGCTGCGGATGCCAAATTCGCCTTTTCTCAGCCTGCACTCGACCAGGTGATCGTACAGACGCCTGAATTCCAGGTGGATGGCCGCTTCAATGCGGATCGTTTCGACCAGGTTATTCGTCAGCTCGGCTACACCCGCATGCAATTCCGTCAGATGCTCGAGCAGGAGATGCTGATCGGTCAGCTGCGTGCCGGTCTGTCCGGCAGCGGTTTTGTCACAGACGAAGAAGTGGCGGCATTCGCCCGGCTGGAGAAACAGACCCGTGACTTCGCGACTCGTACCATCAAGGTGGATACCGATGCGGTGCAGGTCAGCGATGACGACGTCAAAGCCTACTACGATGCTCAGCAGTCTCAGTTCATGAGCCCGGAGCAGGTGGTTCTGGAATACGTCGAGTTGAAGAAAGATGCATTCTTCGCGGATATTTCGGTCAGCGACGACGAGCTGAAAGCCGCGTACGAGTCGGAAATCGCCAACCTGGCTGAGCAGCGTCAGGCGGCGCATATCCTCATCGAAGTCGGCGGCGACGTCAGCGACGAACAGGCCAAAGCCCAGATCGAAGACGTGCAGAAACGCCTGCAGCAAGGCGAAGACTTCGCTGCACTAGCCAAGGATTTCTCCCAGGATCCAGGTTCCGCCAGCGATGGCGGTGATCTCGGCTACGCTGGCAAGGGTGTATACGACCCAGCCTTCGAGGATGCTCTCTACGCATTGAACAAAGACGAAGTATCGGCGCCGGTACGCAGCGAATTCGGCTGGCACCTGATCAAGCTGTTGGGTGTGCAGGCTCCTGAAGTACCGTCGCTCGCCAGCATGCAGGAAAAGCTCGAGGCCGATCTCAAGGCTCAGCGTGTCGAGCTTCGTTTCGTCGAAGCGACCAAGCAACTGGAAGACGCCGCGTTCGAGTCCTCGGATCTGCTGCAACCAGCCCAGGAATTGGGTCTTAAGGTGCAGACCAGTGAGCCCATTGGTCGCCAGGGTGGCGAAGGTCTTGCCGGTAACCGCCAAGTGCTGCAGGCTGCCTTCAGCCAGGAAGTGCTGGAAGACGGTAGCAACAGCGGCGTCATCGAGCTCGACCCGAGCACCCTGGTGGTGATTCGCGTCAAGGAGCACCGCAAGCCGCAACAGCTGACGCTGGAGCAGGTGAGCGACAGCATCCGCGATCAGCTGACCCAGACCCGTGCCAGCGAGGCTGCCAAGGCCGCTGGTGAGGCATTGGTCGCCGAGCTGCGTGATGGCAAGGCGCAGGCGGAAGGTTCGGAGTGGCAAGTGGTGGAAGCCGCCACGCGCAATCAGGAAGGTGTCGACCCGGCTGTGCTGCAGGCGCTGTTCCGCATGCCCAAGCCTGCTGGTGAAACCTCAGAGTTCAGTGGTGTAACGCTGGGCAATGGGGACTTCGTGGTGGTACGCCTGAAAGGCGTCAGCGAACCTGAGGAAGCGCTGAGCGAAGAGGAGAAGACGATGTACCGTCGTTTCCTCGCCTCACGCAGCGGCCAGCAGGACTTCGCGGCTTTCCGCAAGCAACTGGAGAGCAAGGCAGACATCGAGCGCTTCTAAGCGCAACTGCCTGCTTCACTAAACAAAGGCCCCGATTTCGGGGCCTGTGTGCTTCGGCTCGCTTATCTCAGAGCAAAGAAAAGGCCCCGCGTCGCAAGATGGCGGGGCCTTTTACATGCCGCCATGGCAGGCCTACGCGCTGCTAGCCGGCGACAGGAACGCAGCTTCCAGCAATTGCTGGGTGTAGGGGTGCTGCGGAGTCTGGAAGATCGACTCAGCGTCACCTTGCTCGACCACCTGGCCTTGCTTGACCACCATCAGCTGATGGCTGAGCGCCCGTACCACCGCCAGATCATGGCTGATGAACAGATAGGTCAGGTTGTATTTGGTCTGCAATGAGCGCAGCAGCTCGACTACCTGGCGCTGCACGGTGCGATCCAGTGCCGAGGTTGGCTCATCCAGCAGGATCAATGCCGGCTTGAGCACCAGGGCGCGAGCGATAGCGATACGTTGCCGCTGCCCACCGGAGAACTCGTGGGGATAGCGGTGGCGGCTTTCAGGATCCAGGCCTACTTCCAGAAGCGCTTCGATAATGGCCTGTTCCTGCTCGGCATCGTTGCCGATGCCGTGAATACGCAGACCTTCGCCGACGATCATGCCTACCGTCATACGCGGGCTGAGGCTGCCGAAGGGATCCTGGAACACCACCTGCATCTGCCGCCTGAACGGACGCACCTGATTCTGCGACAAGCCATCCAGAGAATGCTTGTCGAAGCGAATACCGCCCTGGCTGCCGATCAGGCGCAAAATCGCCAGCCCCAGCGTGGATTTACCCGAGCCGCTCTCGCCGACGATGCCCAGGGTCTGGCCGCGTTGCAGACTGAAATTGATGCCGTCCACTGCCTTTACATGATCCACGGTACGGCGGAGCAGGCCTTTCCTGATTGGGAACCAGACGCGCAGATTCTCGACTTCGAGCATGGTCTCGGCAGTTTCCGTGTCCACCGGATTGCCATCCGGCTCCGCCGCCAGCAACTCGCGGGTATAGGGATGTTGCGGGTTGTTGAACAACGCTTCGCAGTCAGCTTGTTCGACCAGCTCACCGTTCTGCATCACGCAAACGCGTTGGGCGATACGCCGTACCAGGTTGAGATCATGGCTGATGATCAGCATGGCCATGCCCAGACGCGCCTGCAGATCCTTGAGCAGTTCGAGAATTTTCAACTGCACGGTGACGTCCAGAGCGGTCGTCGGTTCATCGGCGATCAACAGCTCCGGCTCGTTGGCCAGGGCCATGGCAATCATCACGCGTTGACGTTGCCCCCCGGAAAGCTCGTGGGGCAGGGCCTTGAGGCGCTTCTGCGGCTCTGGAATGCCAACCAGCTCCAGCAGCTCCAGGGTGCGCCGGGTGGCTGCCTTGCCGCTCAGCCCCTTGTGCAGGGCGAGTACCTCGTTGATCTGCTTCTCGATGCTGTGCAGCGGGTTCAGCGACGTCATCGGCTCCTGGAACACCATGGCGATACGATTGCCACGGATACCACGCAGCTTCTTCTCGCTGAGTTTGAGCAGATCCTGGTCGGCGTAGTGGATGCTGCCGTTAGGGTGCTGAGCCTGCGGGTAGGGCAGCAGGCGCAGGATCGAGTGAGCGGTGACCGACTTGCCGGAGCCACTTTCGCCGACCAGTGCCAGGGTTTCGCCGCGGCGAATGTCGAAGCTGATGTTGTTGACGACCTGCCGATGGCTGTCGCCATTGACGAATGCGACGGACAGGTCACGCACTTCGACGAGGTTTTCGGGATGGGACATCTTATTTCCTCGGGTCGAAGGCATCGCGGGCGGCCTCGCCGATGAATACCAAGAGGCTGAGCATGATGGCCAGCACGGCGAAGGCACTCACCCCTAACCAGGGTGCCTGCAGATTGGATTTGCCCTGCGCCACCAGTTCGCCGAGGGACGGTGAGCCGGCCGGCAGGCCGAAGCCGAGGAAGTCCAGAGCGGTGAGGGTGCCAATGGCGCCCGTGAGGATGAAGGGCAGGAACGTCATGGTCGAGACCATGGCGTTGGGCAGGATATGCCGGAACATGATCGAGCCGTTACGCATGCCCAGCGCGCGTGCGGCGCGCACGTACTCCAGGTTGCGGCCGCGCAGGAACTCGGCACGCACCACATCCACCAGGCTCATCCAGGAAAACAGCAGCATCAGGCCCAGCAGCCACCAGAAGTTCGGTTGCACGAAGCTCGCCAGGATGATCAACAGGTACAGCACCGGCAGGCCGGACCAGATCTCCAGGACGCGCTGACCGGTCAGATCCACCCAGCCGCCGTAGAAACCCTGCACGGCGCCAGCCGCGACGCCGATCACCGAGCTGGCCAGGGTCAGGGTCAGGGCGAACAGCACGGAAATGCGGAAACCGTAGATCACCCGGGAAAGCACGTCGCGGCCCTGATCATCGGTACCCAGCCAGTTGTCCGCCGAGGGCGGCGCGGGGGCGGGGACTTTCAGCTCGTAGTTGATGCTGGAGTAGCTGAACGGGATCGGCGGCCAGACCATCCAGCCATCCTTCTGCTCGATCAGATCCTGGATGTACGGGCTCTTGTAGTTGGCTTGCAGGGGGAATTCGCCACCAAAGGTGGTTTCCGGGTAGCGCTTGAGCACCGGGAAGTACAGTTCGCCGTCGTAGCTGACCACCAGGGGTTTGTCGTTGGCGATCAGCTCGGCACCCAGGGTCACGAAGAACAGGGCGAGGAAGATCCACAGCGACCACCAGCCGCGTTTATGGGCCTTGAAGCGTTCGAAACGGCGTTGATTGAGCGGGGAAAGTGCCATGTCAGCCCTCCCTGCTTTCGAAGTCGATGCGCGGATCGACCAGGGTGTAGGTGATGTCGCCAATCAGTTTCACGACCAGCCCCAGCAAGGTGAAGATGAACAGGGTGCCGAAGACCACCGGATAGTCGCGGTTGATCGCCGCCTCGAAGCTCAGCAGACCGAGACCGTCAAGGGAAAAGATCACCTCGATCAGCAAGGATCCGGTGAAGAAGATGCCGATGAAGGCCGCCGGAAAGCCGGCGATGATCAGCAGCATGGCATTACGGAAAACGTGACCGTAGAGCACGCGGGTGTTGCTCAGGCCCTTGGCCCGGGCGGTGGTCACGTACTGCTTGTTGATCTCGTCGAGGAAGCTGTTCTTGGTCAGCAGGGTGAGGGTGGCGAAGTTGCCGATCACCAGGGCCGTCACCGGCAGTGCCAGGTGCCAGAAATAGTCGAACAGCTTGCCGCCGAAGCTAAGCTCGTCGAAGTTGCTCGAGGTCAGCCCGCGCAGCGGGAACCAGTCGTAATAGCTGCCGCCAGCGAACAGCACGATCAGCAGGATGGCAAACAGGAAAGCCGGTATCGCGTAACCGATGATGATCGCCGAACTGGTCCACACATCGAATGCGCTGCCATGCCGTGTCGCCTTGGCGATGCCCAGCGGAATGGACACCAGGTACATGATCAACGTACTCCATAATCCAAGGGAAATGGACACGGGCATCTTCTCCATGACCAGATCGATGACCTTGGCGTCGCGAAAGAAGCTTTCACCGAAATCCAGCTGGGCGTAATTCTTGAGCATGATCCAGAAGCGTTCCGGCGCCGACTTGTCGAAGCCGTACATCTTCTCGATCTCGGCGATCAGCTCGGGGTCGAGACCCTGAGCGCCACGGTAATTGGAACCGGCCGCCGCTACCTCACCGCCACCGCCGCCGGATATACGCCCCGTGGCGCCGCCAGAGGCAGCATCGAATCCTTCGAGTTTGGCGATCATCTGCTCGACCGGGCCGCCAGGGGCTGCCTGGATGATCACGAAGTTGATCACCAGAATGCCGAACAGGGTCGGAATGATCAGCAGCAGGCGCCGCAGGATATAAGCCAGCATTCAGCGTTCTTCCTGCTCGGTGGTGGGCTTCTCTTCAGGCGTTACCACTTCGCCGACCGGCTTTTCCTGCCACCAGGTCATCAGGCCGTAATCGTACAGTGGCGATTTTTCCGGGTGCCCGAAGCGCTTCCAGTAGGCCACGCGGTAGGCGTCGACGTAATAGTTCGGCACCACGTAGTTACCCCACAGCAGAACGCGATCCAGGGCGCGGGTGTGAGTGATCAGCGACTCGCGCGAGTCGGCGCGGATCAGGCCGTCGACCAGTTGATCGATGGCCGGATCGCGCAGGCCGATAAGGTTGCGGCTGCCCGGGTTGTCGGCGCTGCTGGAGTGCCAGAACTCGCGCTGCTCGTTGCCCGGTGAGCTGGATTGCGGCCAGATCGCCGAGGTCATGTCGAAATCCCGCGAACGCAGGCGGTTGATGTACTGGGAAACGTCGACGCGGCGAATCTGCAGGTCGATCCCCAGTTCCGCCAGGTTACGCTTGAACGGCAGAATCACCCGCTCCAGGTTGGCCTGGTGATTGAGAAACTCGAACGCCAGCTGGTTGCCATTGGCATCGACCATCTTGTCGTTCTCGATGCGATAGCCGGCCTCTGTGAGTAGCTGATACGCGCGACGGGCCTGGTCGCGGATGATGCCGCTGCCGTCGCTGACCGGCGTCTTGAAGGGCTCGGTGAATACCTGCTCGGGGATCTGCCCGCGTAGCGGCTCCAGCAGTTTCAGCTCCGCTTCGCTGGGCAGGCCGGTGGCGGCCATTTCCGAGTTCTCGAAGTAGCTGTGGGTGCGTTTGTAGGCGCCGTAGAACAGCTGCTTGTTGGCCCATTCGAAATCGAACAGCAGCGCGATGGCTTCACGCACGCGCGCATCCTGGAACAGTGGCTTGCGGGTATTGAAGACGAAGCCCTGCATGCCAGCCGGGTTGCGGTTGGGGAAAGCCTCCTGCACGAAGCGTCCGGCGCGCAGAGCCGGTGAGTTGTAGCCGGTGGCCCAGTCCTTGGCCGAGTACTCGAGGTTGACGTCGAACTGCCCGGCCTTGAACGCCTCCAGCGCGACCGCCATGTCGCGGAAGTACTCGACGCGAATTTCGTCGAAGTTGTATTGGCCACGGGCCACGGGCAGATCCTTGGCCCACCAGTCCTTGACCCGCTCGAAGCGAATCGAGCTGTTCGGCGAGAAACCGGCGATGCGGTAGGGGCCGCTACCCAGGGGGGGTTCCAGGCCGCCGCGGGAGAAGTCGCGGCTGGCCCACCAGTGCTTGGGCAGCACAGCCAGTTGGCCGAGAATCAACGGCAGCTCGCGGTTGCCGGCATGCTTGAAGTTGAAGCGCACGGTGCGCTCGTTCTCGGCCACGACTTCTGCGACATCCGCGTAGTAGTGCCGGTACATGGGGTCGCCATGCTCGAGCAGGGTATTGAAGGTGAAGATCACGTCCTCGGCGGTGACGGGTTCACCATCGTTGAAGCGCGCCTTGGGATTGAGGAAAAAGCGCACATAGCTGTCGTCCGCAGCCTTTTCGATTTTTTCGGCCAGCAACCCGTACTCGGTGAATGGCTCGTCCGGCGAATGGTAGGTCAGGGTGTCGTAGATCAGGCCCAGGCGATCCGCCGAGTTGCCCTTGGGGATGAACGGGTTGAAGCTGTCGAAGCCATTGAGGCCAGGCAGGCGCAGGATGCCACCCTTGGGCGCATCGGGGTTTACGTAGTCGAAGTGTTTGAAGTTGGCCGGGTACTTCGGCGGCTCGCCGTAAAGCGTCAACGCGTGTTGCGGGGCGGCCTGGGTCAGGCTGGCAAGGCCGAGCAGCAGCAGGGCGCTGCCGTGCATCAGGAATGAGCGCAGTGGACGCGTCATCGGGCGTTCTCCGTGGTTTTCAGCCACCAGGTGCGCAGACCCAGCGTGTAGGGCGGCGTGGTGACGAATGCAAAGCGGTTGCGGTACGCCAGGCGGTGATAGTCGATGTACCAGTTGGGAATGGTGTAGTACTGCCAGAGCATCACTCGATCCAGGGCGCGGGTGGCGGCCACCTGTTCGTCGCGGCTGCGGGCAGAGAGCAGCTTTTCGAGCAAGGCATCGACCACCGGGTCGTTGATGCCGGCGTAGTTCTTTCCGCCTTTGACGCTGGCCTGGCTGGAATGGAAGTACAGCGACTGCTCCAGGCCCGGGCTGAGGGTTTGCGGCAGGGTCAGCAATATCATGTCGAATTCGAACTGATCCAGACGTTGCTTGTACTGGGCGCGATCCACCGTTCTCAGGTTGGCCTGTATGCCGATGCTCGCGAGGTTTTCGGTGAAGGGTTGAAGAATGCGCTCGAGATTGGGATTGACCAGCAATATCTCGAAGCGCAGCGCCTGTCCCTTGTCGTTCAGCAAGCGCTGGCCAGAGGGCTTCCAGCCTGCATCGGCCAGTAGACCGAGAGCGCGGCGCAAGGTTTCCCGGGGGATGCCACGGCCGTCGGTGACCGGCATCTGGAATGGCTCGGTGAACAGCTGGGGCGGTAGCTGGGCACGAAAGGGCGACAGTAGCAGCCATTCCGCGCCCTCCGGTTTGCCCTTGGCGGAGAATTCGCTGTTGGGGTAATAGCTGGCGGCGCGGGTGTAGGAGCTGTTGAAGAGGGTGCGGTTGGTCCACTCGAAATCGAACATCAGGCCCAGGGCTTCGCGAACGCGTACATCCTCGAAGGTGCCGCGGCGCATGTTCATGAACAGCGCCTGAGTCTGGGTGGGAATCTGATGAGGGATCTCCGCGCGAACCACGTCACCGCGGGTGGCCGCAGGAAAGCGGTAGTTGTTGGCCCAGTTCTTCGCCTGCTGTTCTATATAGAGGTCGAATTCCCCGGCCTTGAAGGCTTCGAAGGCGACGTGGCTATCGCGGTAGAAGTCCACTTCGACCCGATCGAAGTTGTACTTGCCACGGTTGACCGGCAGCGATGCCCCCCACCAGTCATCGACCCGTTCGAAGCTCAGGCTGCGCCCCGGGTTGACCCGGGTTATGCGATAGGGGCCACTGCCCAGTGGCGGCTCGAAGGTGGTGGCCTTGAAGTCACGATCCTTCCAGTAATGCTGCGGAAGTACCGGTAATTCGCCCAGACGCAGGATCAGCAGCGGATTGTTCGAGCGCTTGAGGACGAAGCGCACGCGGTGGCGATTGAGGATATCGACCCGCTGCACTTCCTGCAGGTTGGTACGGTACTGCGGGTGACCTTCCTTGAGCAGCAGCCGGTAGGAGAAAGCCACATCGTAGGCGGTGATCGGCTTGCCGTCATGAAAGCGTGCCTCTGGGCGCAGGTTGAACACCACCCAGCTGCGATCCTCGCTGTATTCGACGGAACGGGCAATCAGTCCGTAGCTGGAGGCAGGTTCGTCGCCGGAAGGATCGTATTGTCCGGTACCGACCATCAGCGGCTCGTTCAGCTCGTTGACGCCGTACTGCAGAAAGTTGGCCGTGGCGACCGGGCTGGTGCCCTTGAAGGTATAGGGGTTGAGTGTGTCGAAGCTGCCGGAGGCCATGATCCGCAGGGTGCCGCCTTTGGGCGCCTCCGGGTTGACCCAGTCGAAGTGGGTAAAGCTGGCGGGATACTTGAGCGTGCCGAACTGCGCATAGCCATGGCTTTCGCTGAGCGTTGCCAGGGCCGGGAAGCTGGTGGCCAGGCCGAAAATCAGCGAGAGGAGAGGGCGTCTCAAGTGCAATATCCGATCCGGGGCGGCAAAGGTTTCCGTACAGTAACAGCTTGTCTGTACAGGAAAAAGGCCGGCCCCGGCCACTTGCATCAAGTGTGTTGCAATGGACTTCAGTTAGGCAGGCGCAGGGTCAGTACCTGGCCCGGCTTGAGTGCCTTGCCGGTGCGTGGATTCCAGCTCTGCAGGTTCTTCATCTGCACGTTGAAGCGCTTGGCGATCAGGTGCAGCGAATCGCCTTTGCGCACCTTGTAGTAGGTCACGTCATCACGCTCCAGCTGAGCGATGGCCTGGGTAGCCGCCGTGCCCGTACCCTGCAGCTTGAGATTCTGACCGACCCGCAGAGCATTGCCCTTGAGCGCATTCCAGCGCTGGATTTCGCTGACAGAGACATTGTGCGCCTTGGCGATTTGCCACAGGTTGTCGCCTTTACGCACCTGATAGCTACGCGATGCGGATGCGACGGCGGTGTTGGTGGTGCGCTGCGGCGTTGAGTCCGGCACCGGCTGCCCCATGGCCGGCAGGCTGAGGTGCTGGCCGATTCGCAAGGTATTGTCAGCGAGCTGGTTGAGCTCCTTGATGCTGGCGACGCTCAGTTCGTAGCGCTTGGCGATGCCGTGCAGGTTATCGCCCGGGCGCACCACGTATTCCTGCCAGTTCTGCAGATCCTGAGGTTTGAGGGTCGACAGGTTGGCGGTCAGCAGTTCGACCTTCTCGGTCGGCACCAGCAGATGCTGCGGGCCGTCGACGGTGATGCGTTTCTTGAAGGCCGGATTGAGCAGGTAGAGTTCGTCTTCGTCCACTTCCGCGAGCGCGGCGATACGCGACAGATCCATGCGCTGCTTGAGCTCAACTTCTTCGAAGTAGGGCTCGTTGGCGATCGGGCTCAGGCTCACGCCGTAGGCGTCGGGCGCCATGATCACCTGGGACAGGGCGAGCAGCTTGGGAACGTAATTCTGGGTTTCCTGGGGTAGCGACAGGTTCCAGTAATCGGTCGGCAGACCGAGTTTCTGGTTGCGCTCGATGGCGCGGCTGACCCGACCTTCACCGGCGTTATAGGCTGCCAGCGCGAGGAGCCAGTCGCCGTTGAACATCTCGTGCAGGCGGGCCAGGTAATTCATGGCGGCCTGGGTGGATGCGGTGACGTCACGACGACCGTCGTACCAACTGGTCTGACGCAAATTGAAGTGGCGCCCCGTGGACGGGATGAACTGCCACAGGCCCACGGCATTGGCCGACGAATAGGCGAAGGGGTTGTAAGCGCTTTCGATCATCGGCAGCAGTGCCAGCTCCATCGGCATGTTGCGTTCTTGCAGGCGCTCGACGATGTAGTGGATGTACGGGTTGCTGCGCTCGCCGGACTTTTCGACGAAGGACGGGTTGCTGGCGAACCACAGGCGTTGCTGCTCGATGCGCGGATTGACGCCGATGTTGTCTTGCAACTGGTAGCCCGCGCGCACCCGCTCCCAGACGTCCTTGGGCTGTTCGGCCTGCACCGGCCCATTGATCCACAGCGGTTCGTGCGGCGCTTTGCTGCTCAAATCGACCGCGATGCCTGCGTCAACGGTCTGTTGATCCAGGCTTTGGCAGCCGCTGAGAACGGCAAGGATGGCCACGGCAAGCGCCAGGCAGCGCAAGGCCAATGCCTTTGAATTCAATGAGTTGCAAGGCTGCGAAGGCATTGGTTGGTGGGGGCGTCCTGGATCGAAAGTCGGGGGATTCTAGAAACCGATCCAGGGGTGGTCAAGTTTTGATCAGAGTTTTTGCGGCCCAGTCGGCGCTTCAGAAGTGATCCTTCCAGGCACGTAGAGCTGCGAATACCTCGGCCTCGTCGTCTATCGTGCGCCCCTCGCGGCTGGCGATCATTTCTTTAACCGATGTTTCGGCGCCACGCAGAAACGGGTTGGTGGCGCGCTCCAGTTGTAGCTGCGAAGGCAGACTGATACGGCCTTGCTCGCGCCATTCGGTGACCTGTCGCAGGCGCTCGGCGATAGCCGGGTTCTCAGGTTCGACGGCCTGGGCGAAGCGCAGGTTGCTCAGGGTGTATTCGTGGGCGCAGTAAACAAGGGTATTGTCCGGCAGCGCGGCGAGGCGTTGCAGCGAGTGGTGCATCTGCGCGGGTGTGCCCTCGAACAGTCGACCGCAACCAGCGGCGAACAGGGTGTCGCCACTGAACAGCCAGTGATGATCGTCCTGGTAGAAAGCGATATGGCCGAGGGTATGGCCCGGTACGTCGATCACCTGCAGGGGCAGGCCAAGTACCTCTATACGCTCGCCATCGACCAGCGCCTGATCGCGGGCGGGGATGTTCTCTTTAGCCGGGCCATAGACGCGAGCACCGGTCTCGCGGCGCAACTGTTCGACGCCACCGACATGGTCGGGGTGGTGGTGGGTGATGAGAATGTCGCTCAACGTCCAGTCGGGATGTGCCTGCAGCCAGGCCTGCACAGGCGCCGCGTCACCGGGGTCGACTACGGCGACACGTTTGCGCTGCTCATCCTGCAACAGCCAGATGTAATTGTCTGAAAATGCGCTCAGGGCTTCGATCTTGATCATCAGGTGGTCGCCAAGCTGGGGACAAAGGTGCATCTTAGGTGTCATTGTTGAAGATGGCTACGCAGGTATTTCCCATGAGCGACAATCCTTTTGCCCAGGCGGATGCCGATTGGCTCCAACTAATCGGTGCTGCCCGACAGTGGTTCACCAGCCCGTTGGGGCGTCTGCTGCTGGAACAGGAGCAACGCCTGCTGGATGAAGAGCTGGAACGCTTCTTCGGCGGCTATCTGGTGCATTACGGCCCTTGTGCCGAAACCTCTATCGAGACCCGGCAGATTCAACGCAGCGTGCGCCTTGGCGCGCCCTTCGAGGGGGTCGAGATCGTTTGCGAGGAACAGTCCTGGCCGCTGGTCGAGCATGCTGCCGATGTGGTGGTGCTGCAGCACGGCCTGGACTTCTGCCAGTCGCCCCATGGCCTGTTGCGGGAAGCCGCGCGCAGCGTGCGCCCGGGCGGGCATCTGCTGGTGGTTGGCATCAACCCGCTGAGTGCCTGGGGGGTACGCCATCTGTTCGCCCATGACATCCTTCACGACGCACGCTGCATCGCCCCCGGGCGTCTTGGCGACTGGCTCAACCTGCTCGGCTTCGCGCTGGAGAAACGGCGCTTCGGATGTTATCGTCCGCCGCTTGCTTCCGCTGCCTGGCAGGCTCGGCTGGGGCCCCTGGAACGCTGGGGCGGCGCCTGGCAGTCGCCGGGTGGTGGTTTTTACGTATTGGTGGCGCGCAAGCTGGTGGTCGGCCTGCGTCCACTGCGCCAGTCCCGTCGCGAACCGATGGGCAAGCTGGTGCCCATGCCGGTAGCCAAGGTCAGCCGTCGCGATAGCGAAGCGTCCTGAGCCGGCAACATCGATAGATAAAGGCGCTGCATGTCCGAACAAGTTGAGCTTTACACCGACGGTGCCTGCAAGGGCAATCCTGGCGTCGGTGGCTGGGGCGCATTACTGGTATTCCAGGGTGTGGAGAAGGAGTTGTGGGGCGGTGAGGCCGTGACCACCAACAACCGCATGGAGCTGATGGGCGCGATTCGCGGCCTGGCCGAACTGAAACGCCCCTGTGACGTGCGCCTGGTCACTGACTCGCAGTACGTCATGAAGGGGATCCAGGAATGGATGCCCAACTGGAAGAAGCGTGGCTGGAAAACCGCCGCGAAAGAACCCGTGAAGAATGCCGACCTGTGGCAGCAACTGGACGAGCAGGTCAGCCGACACAACGTGACCTGGCAATGGGTGCGCGGCCATATCGGCCACCCCGGCAATGAGCGAGCGGATCAACTGGCCAACCGCGGCGTCGAAGACATCAGGAGCATGAAGCGTGCGTAGAGTCGTACTGGATACTGAAACCACCGGTATGCCGGTGAGCGATGGCCACCGGGTCATCGAGATCGGCTGCGTCGAAGTCGAGGGCCGTCGCCTGACCGGGCGCCATTTCCACGTGTACCTGCAGCCGGATCGTGACATCGACGAAGGCGCCATCGCGGTTCACGGTATCACCAGCGAAGACCTCAAGGACAAGCCGCGCTTCAAGGAAGTCGCCGACGAGTTCTACGAGTTCATCAAAGGCGCACAACTGATCATCCACAACGCGCCGTTCGACGTGGGCTTCCTCAACAATGAGTTCGCCCTGATCGGTCAGCACGAGCGGGCGGATCTCGCTTCCTACTGCGACGTGCTCGATAGCCTGCAGATGGCCCGCGAGCGTCATCCGGGTCAGCGCAACAGCCTCGATGCGCTGTGCAAGCGCTACGGCGTAGACAACTCTGGCCGTGAACTGCACGGCGCCTTGCTCGACTCGGAGATTCTCGCCGACGTCTACCTGGCGATGACCGGTGGGCAGACCAATCTGTCCCTGGCGGGCGATGGCTCGGAGGGCGACGGCAATGGTCGTCAGCAGCCGACGCCGATTCGCCGTTTGCCGGCCGATCGGGCACGAGGCGCAGTGATCGCCGCCAGTGCCGAAGACCTGGCGGCGCATGCCGCGCGCCTGGCCGCGATCGAGAAATCCGCTGGCGCCCCGGCGTTGTGGGCTCAGCTGGAGCAGGGCACTTCCGCCTCCTGAGCAGCGAATTGCGACCTTTTCGTATAGCTCCGCCTGCGAGGGGTTCCGTCCTTTCCGGCGAGCCTCTACCCTGAGGACACAGCGGGCCAATCCCGTATGACCTCAGGTGTAGCTGATGTACAAAGACCTCAAGTTCCCCGTACTCATCGTTCATCGTGATATCAAGGCCGATACCGTGGCCGGTGAGCGGGTACGAGCCATCGCCCAGGAACTGGAACAGGACGGTTTCACCATCCTCTCCACCGCCAGCTCGGCGGAAGGGCATATCGTCGCCTCGACCCATCATGGCCTGGCCTGTATCCTGGTCGCTGCCGAGGGTGCCGGGGAAAATCGCCATTTGCTGCAGGATATGGTCGAGCTGATTCGCATCGCCCGCCGGCGTGCGCCGCAACTGCCGATCTTCGCGTTGGGCGAGCAGGTCACCATCGAGAACGCGCCGGCCGAAGCCATGGCCGACCTCAACCAGTTGCGCGGCATCCTCTATCTGTTCGAGGACACCGTGCCGTTTCTGGCCCGACAGGTGGCACGGGCCGCACGTAATTACCTCGACGGCCTGCTGCCGCCATTCTTCAAGGCGCTGGTGCAGCACACCTCACAGTCCAATTACTCCTGGCATACACCGGGCCACGGCGGTGGCGTGGCCTATCGCAAGAGCCCGGTAGGGCAGGCATTCCACCAGTTCTTCGGTGAGAACACCCTGCGTTCCGACCTTTCGGTATCGGTGCCCGAACTGGGCTCGCTGCTCGACCACACCGGCCCGCTGGCCGCCGCCGAGGAGCGCGCTGCGCGCAATTTTGGCGCCGACCACACCTACTTCGTGATCAATGGCACCTCGACCGCCAACAAGATCGTCTGGCATTCGATGGTCGGCCGCGACGACCTGGTGCTGGTGGATCGCAACTGCCACAAGTCGATCCTCCACGCGATCATCATGACCGGTGCCATTCCGCTGTACCTGTCCCCGGAACGCAACGAGCTGGGTATCATCGGGCCGATTCCGCTGAGCGAGTTCTCCCGCGAGTCGATCCAGGCCAAGATCGATGCCAGCCCCCTGGCGCGCGGTCGTGAGCCCAAGGTCAAGCTGGCGGTAGTGACCAACTCGACCTACGACGGGCTGTGCTACAACGCCGAGCTGATCAAACGTACCCTCGGCGATTCGGTAGAAGTCCTGCATTTCGACGAAGCCTGGTACGCCTACGCCGCCTTCCACGAGTTCTACGCCGGCCGTTACGGCATGGGCACCACCCGTGAGGCGGGTGGCCCCATGGTGTTCACCACCCATTCGACTCACAAGCTGCTGGCGGCCTTCAGCCAGGCGTCGATGATTCACGTGCAGGATGGTAGCGCGGGCACCGGCGTGCGCAAGCTCGACCGTGACCGCTTCAACGAAGCGTTCATGATGCATATCTCCACTTCGCCGCAGTACGGCATCATCGCCTCGCTGGACGTGGCTTCGGCGATGATGGAGGGGCCGGCGGGGCGTTCGTTGATCCAGGAAACCTTCGACGAAGCCCTGAGTTTCCGCCGCGCGCTGGCCAATCTCGGCCAGAGTCTGAGCAGCGAGGATTGGTGGTTCAGCATCTGGCAGCCACCGCAGACCGAAGGTGCCGACGACGTGTCGACGCCGGACTGGCTGCTGCAGCCAGAGGCCGACTGGCATGGTTTCGGCGATGTGGCTGAGGACTACGTACTGCTCGACCCGATCAAGGTGACCCTGGTGATGCCCGGCCTGACCGCAGGCGGACGCCTCGATGAGCGCGGTATTCCCGCGGCGGTGGTCAGCAAATTCCTCTGGGAGCGCGGCCTAGTGGTCGAGAAGACTGGCCTGTACTCGTTCCTGGTGCTGTTCTCCATGGGTATCACCAAGGGCAAGTGGAGTACGCTGCTGACCGAGTTGCTGGAATTCAAGCGCAGCTATGACGCCAACCTGCCACTGAACGCCGTATTGCCCTCCATCGCCCGTGAAGGCTCTGGTCGCTATCAGGGCATGGGCCTGCGCGACCTGTGCGATGCCCTGCATGACTGCTACCGGGAAAACGCTACGGCCAAATCGCTCAAGCGCATGTACACAGTGCTGCCACAGATCGCCCTGAAACCCGCTGACGCCTATAACCAGCTGGTACGTGGCGAGGTGGAAGAAGTGCTGGTCGATGAGGTGCAGGGGCGCATCGCCGCGGTGATGCTGGTGCCTTACCCGCCGGGCATCCCCCTGATCATGCCGGGCGAGCGCTTCACCACGGAAACCCGCTCGATCATCGACTATCTGCGCTTCGCCCAGGCCTTCGAGCAGCGCTTTCCAGGCTTCGATGCCGACGTGCACGGGCTGCAGCGTCACGAGGGCGAGCAGGGCAGCTATTACACGGTGGATTGCATCGTCGAGGGGTGAACCCGGTTACAGGCGTCATGTTGGAACATTCGCTTGGGCGAGGCGTGCTGCACGTCACACCCGGCGTGATCGACTTTCAGGCGCTGCTTGCTATAGTTGCGCGGTTGTAAGCAGCTGCCGCCACGGGGGCGTTTGAGCCGCCATAAGAAGACTCCTAGCGCACAGCGCTTCTTGCCGAGGATGACCGCCATGTCCGAGTACCAGGCTTTTCGTGTCGAGTTGGTGGACAAGGTCGCCCATGTGGTGATCAACCGTCCGGACAAGATCAATGCCATGAACGCTGCGTTCTGGACGGAAATCATCGAGATTTTCCGCTGGGTCGACGAGACGGATGAGATCAGGGCTGTGGTGCTGTCCGGCGCCGGGCGACACTTTTCCTCGGGTATCGACCTCAGCCTGCTGGCGCAGGTCGGTACTCAGCTGGGCAAGGACGTGGGGCGCAACGCACAGACGCTGCGGCGCAAGATTCTCGAACTGCAGGCCTCGTTCAAGGCCGTCGATCAGTGCCGCAAGCCGGTGCTGGCAGCAATTCATGGTTATTGCCTGGGGGGTGCCATCGACCTGGTGTCGGCCTGCGACATGCGTTATTGCGCCGAGGATGCCCAGTTCGCCATCAAGGAGATCGATATCGGCATGGCCGCCGATGTTGGCACCTTGCAGCGTCTGCCGCGCATCATCGGCGACGGCATGCTTCGCGAACTGGCGTTCACTGGCCGTACCGTCGGCGCCGCAGAGGCCCGTGAGATCGGTCTGGTCAATCAGGTGTTCAGCGATTTCGATGTACTGCTCGCTGGCGTGATGGACATTGCTCGGGTGATCGCCGCAAAATCTCCGGTTGCCGTGCGCGGCACCAAGGAAATGATCCGCTATATGCGCGATCATCGCGTCGACGACGGGCTCGAGTACGTCGCGACCTGGAATGCCGCCATGCTGCAATCCGCCGATCTGCGTGTGGCCATGGCGGCCCATATGAGTAAGCAGAACCCCGAGTTCGCTGATTGATTGCGGCTTTATCACCTGTGCGGGAGGCACAATAGCGAATGGTTTCTGGAGCATCGTCACTGGGGCTGGTTCGCGACGAACTGTTCGCCACGATCGAAGAGGCCGAAGCGAGCCTCGAGCAGTTTATCGTCGAGCGCAATAACGGCGGCTTGCTGCAGCAAGCCGTGGACAATCTTCAACAGGTGCGCGGCACGCTCAACCTGATTGAACTCACCGGTGCCGAGTTGCTCGCCCAGGAAGTGCTCGATCAGGCCACCGATATTCCCGCAGGCGTGGGTTCGGAGCGTGACATCCAGTTGGCGGCGCTGAGCAATGCTCTGCACGTGCTGCGCCGTTACCTCGAAAGCCTGGACGTGCATCGCCAGGAAATGCCCGAACTGCTGCTGCCGGCGATCAATGATCTGCGCCAGGCCTGTAAGCAGCCGCCATTGCCGGAAAGTTTCTTCTTCAGCGTACGACTCGATCAGACCAGGCCGCGCATGATCCCGCCGGCTCTGGACGCAGCCGCCAAGGAAAATGAAGGTCGCCGCCTGCGACAGATGTACCAGGTGGGGCTGCTTGGCTTCATTCGCGAACAGAATCCCGCAGCCAGCATGAAGCTGATGGGGCGGGCGATGAAGCGTCTTGACGGGCTGTTCGCCAACGAGCCGCGTGGTCGTCTGTGCTGGCTGAGTGCGGCGGCCCTCGAGGCGCAGAACGATGGCCAGCTATTGCCGCGCAAATCGCGCAAGCAACTGTTCTCGCGGATCGACCGGGAATTGCGGCAGATGCTCGTCAATGGCGCGTACGAGCCGCCACGCAGCCTGCTCAAGGAATTGTTGTATCTGGTGGCACTATCCGGTGGCCGAGGGGCGCTGGCTGGTGAGGTACGCGAGTTGTTCGGTATCACCGCGCTGCCGTTCACCGATCACCTGCTGGAAGAGGAATATCAGCGTCTCTCCGGGCCCGGCAAGGCCGTGATGCGTTCGCTGAGCTCGGCCATTCGCGAGGAGCTGGCCAGCGTCAAGGATCTGCTCGATCTGATCGAACGCGGCACCTTGCAGGAGGATGGATTGACCAGCCTGCATGCTCTGCTGGGCAAGCTGAGCAAGACACTGGCCATGGTCGGCCTGAGCTCTGCCGGCAACTCCCTGGCCAACCAGTTGTCCACTGTCGCCGGCTGGTGCGAGGGCGCTGCGGCCGAGCCAGATGAGTTGATCACCCTGGCGGATGCCGTGCTCTATGTCGAAGGCATGGTCGCGACGCTCGAGCGTGGCGAACGAGTGACCACGCCACGCCCGGAGCCGGAGACTTGCACCTTCGCTCAGCATCAGCTCTTCGAAGCGCGAGTCGTGGTGCTGGACGAAGCACGAGCCGGCCTGGCCCTGGCCAAGCGTGCGATCACCGCTTACCTCGAAGCGGCTGGCGATCGCATGCACCTGTCCAACGTGCCATTCAGCCTGCAGGCGGTGCGTGGCGGCCTGTGGTTTCTCGGCCAGGAGCGTGCGGCGGCGTTGGTCGGCGCCTGTGCTGACTATATCCAGACGCAGATGCTCGATGCCGAGCAGATGCCTGCCGAGGCCCGCCTGGAGGTGCTCGCCGATGCGCTGAGCAGCCTTGAATATTACCTGGAGGCCGATACCGAGCTGGCACAGCCGAGCGTGCTGGATCTGGCCGCCGAGAGCGTGCGCGCCCTGGGTCTAGAGGTGGCGGCCTGATGCTCCAACGCTGGCTGCCCGAGTTGCTCGATTGCCGACAGCCTGGCGGCCTGGTACTGGCTCACCACCGTCAGCATTTTCTGGCCGATGCCAATGGCCTGCTGTTTCCCCGAGACTGGTTGAAGAATCAGGGGCTGCCGGTGATTGCCGAGCACGGCCTGGGACAATTTCGTGGCGAGCCGCTCTATCTTCTGGAACTGGAGCACAAGGCCGAGCTGCCGGGATGCAGTTGGCAGGGACTGCGCCAGGTCATGCTGGAAGGTGATGCCGAGCTGTTCCAGATGCTTGGCTATGCAGCACAGATCGGCACCTGGGCCAGTGACAACCGTTTCTGCGGTGGCTGTGCCACTGCGATGGAAGCGGTCGCTGGCGAGCGCGCGATGCATTGCCCGCGCTGTAATCTGCGCCAGTACCCGCGTTTGTCGCCGAGCATGATCGTGTTGGTCACCCGTGGCGACGAGGTTCTCCTGGCCCGCTCACCGCGCTTCGTCACCGGTGTCTACAGCACCCTGGCCGGCTTCGTCGAGCCCGGCGAGTCGGTGGAGCAGTGCGTCGCGCGGGAAGTGCGCGAAGAAGTGGGCGTGGAGGTTTGCGACATCGAGTACCAGGGCAGCCAGAACTGGCCGTTTCCGCACTCTCTGATGCTGGGCTTCCATGCCCGCTATGCCGGTGGTGAGATCGTCAGGCAGGAAGAGGAGATCGAAGACGCGCGCTGGTTCTCCATACACGAGTTGCCGCCTCTGCCCGCGTCTCGATCCATCGCCCGTTACCTGATCGATCTCTATGTGGCGCGCCGCTTAGGCGCCAGTGAACCAGTGCTGCCAGACTAGCCGCGTAGTCAGCCCCAAGACCACCAGGATGAACACCGGGCGGATGAACTTCGATCCACCGCCAATCGCCGTGCGCGCGCCAAGGAAGGCGCCGCCCATCAGCGAAAAGCCCATGCACAGCCCCAGTACCCAGGCCACCTGGCCGGCCGCGATAAACACCGCCAGCGCGCAGGCATTACTGATGAAGTTCATCGAGCGTGCCACGCCACTCGCGCGAACCAGATCCAGCGGGTACAGCAGCAGCGTGCTGACCGTCCAGAATGCGCCGGTTCCCGGACCCGCCACGCCATCGTAAAACCCCAGGCTGAGGCTTTGCGGCCACTGACGCTTCCTGGCGATAGGCAAATCGGCATCCAGCGGTGCGCTGGGCGTTTTTCCGAACAGCAGATAGAGACCGCAAGCGAAGACCACCACCGGCAGCATCTGGTTGAGCCATTCGGCAGGCATCCAGTGCACCAGTACGGCCCCGGTAATGGCACCAATGGCGGTGCCGATCATTGCGTTGCGCCACTTGGCCGGGGCGAACAGCTTGCGCCGATAGAAGGCGTATCCCGCGGTGCCGGAGCCGAACGTGGCGCAGAGTTTGCTGGTGCCCAGCACCAGGTGTGGTGGCAGGCCGGTGGTGAGCAGGGCAGGAATGGTCAGCAAGCCGCCGCCCCCGGCGATGGCGTCGATGAACCCGGCGATGAAGGCGACCAGGGCGAGCAGTAGCAGCGTCGTGGGGTCGACGGCCATTTCGAAGGGGAAAGACATAAAAGGCGACCTGTATCCGATTGTGCGGTGTCGGCGCTATTCGCAGAGGAAAGCGCTGCGCATAATGCCGACATTTTCATGCACAAGGAATTGATTCCATGCAGTACAACGGTCTCGCCTGGGTGACGGCTCTGCTGGCGTTGCTGGTGGTCTTCGTCGCGTTACGTATCCTGTTCGGCGGCCGCTGGTTTCTGGCCTGGCTACGTGGCACCTGTGGCCTGGTTTTTCTTGGCGTGGCCGTGTTGGTCGGGTTGCTGGCCTATGACCTCAGCCGTTACGATCCCTGGCCTGCCGACAAGCCACTGCTGACCCTGAGCTTCCATCGCACTGGCAACCTCTACCAAGTCGATATCCGCGAGGACGGCGCCGAACGCAGCGTCACCCTGGAGGGCGATCTGTGGCAGCTGGATGTACGTCTGTTGCAATGGAAGGGACTGGCGGAGCTGATCGGCCTGCAGCCGGGCTATCGCCTGGAAAGGCTCAATAGCCGCTTCCTGGCCATCGAGCAGCAAGCCCAGGCCCGTTACACCCAGGTGGAACTGACCCAGAGCCTGTATGGCGTCGATCTGTGGCGCTGGCTGCGCCTGAGTCAGCGCGATCTGTTCATGTTCGACGCCCAGGCCCGTCGAGTGACTTATCTACCGATGGCTGACGAAGTGGTGTTCAACATCAGCCTGACGCCCACCGGCTTGCTGGCCCAGCCGATGAACCAGGCCGCTCACAAGGCGCTGCAGGATTGGCAGTGAGGCGCTGAGCCTCACACGCCGTTCTCAGGACAGGAAGCCGCCGTCGACATTCAGCGATACGCCGGTGGTGTAGCTTGACGCATCACTGGCCAGATACAGCACCGCGCCTGCCATTTCGCTTGGGTCAGCCACCCGCTTGAGCGGAATGCGTTGCAGGGCGAAGTTGAGGATCGCCTCGTTCTTGGTCAGTGCCGACGCGAAGCGGGTATCGGTGAGGCCCGGGAGCAGGGCATTGCAGCGGATGCCGAACTGCGCGCATTCCTTGGCGAACACTTTGGTCATGCTGATCACCGCGGCCTTGGTGACCGAGTAGATGCCCTGGAACTCGCCAGGCGATACGCCATTGATCGACGCCACGTTGATGATGCTGCCGCCGCCACTTTCCTTCATCAGTTTGCCGCCCTCGATGGACATGAAGTAGTAGCCGCGGATATTCACGTCGACGGTTTTCTGGAAGGCACCGAGGTCGGTATCCAGCACGTTGCAGAACTGTGGGTTGGTGGCAGCGTTATTGACCAGAATGTCGAGGCGACCGAAGCGCTCGCGAATCTGGGCGAATACCGCCTGGATCTGCTCCATCTCACCGATATGGCAGGCCATCGCTACGGCCTTGCCGCCTTTGGCATTGATGGCGTCTGCCACGGCCTGGCAACCGTCCAGCTTGCGGCTGGCGACGATCACCTGGGCGCCTTGCTGGGCCAGCAGATGAGCGATTGCTTCACCGATCCCGCGGCTGGCACCGGAAACGAAGGCAATCTTGCCATCGAGGTCGAACAACTGGGTCTTGGACATGGCATGAGCCTCTTGGAATGGGTGGCGTCAAAGTGACGAGCGAGCGATGACCCCCAAGGCCATCTGTTCCAGCAATGCGTTCATCTGCACGAAGGAGGCGAAGCGTTTGTCGGCGGTCTGACCGTGGTAGTAGCGGTAATAGATCTGCTGGACGATTCCGGCGAGGCGGAACAGGCCGTAGAGGTAATAGAAGTCGAAGCACTGGATCTCGATTCCAGCCCGCTCGGCGTAGTAATCGACGAAGGCCTGGCGGGTCAGCATGCCGGGGGCATTGCTCGGTTGGCGGCGCATCATCTGCACTGCAGGTGGATCGCCTGCCTCGATCCAGTAGGCCAGCGTGTTGCCCAGATCCATCAGCGGATCGCCAAGCGTGGTGAGCTCCCAATCGAGCACGCCGATGATGCGCATGGGGTCGCCCGGATCGAGGATCACATTGTCGAAGCGGTAGTCGTTGTGCACGATTGCCGGGCGCGGGTGGTCGGCCGGCATCTTCTCCCGCAACCAGGTTCTGACTTCCTGCCAGAGCGGTGCATCCGGCGTGCGGGCGTTATCGTAGCGCTCGCTCCAACCGCTGATCTGACGCGCGACGTAGCCCTCCGGCTTGCCAAGGTCAGCGAGGCCACAGCTGTCGTAATCGACCTGGTGCAGCTCTACCAGCCGGTCGATGAAACTCTTGCACAGGGTAGTCGTCTGCGCGGACGTGAGCTTCAGTTCGGCGGGCAGATCAGCACGCAGGATGATGCCCTCGACCCGTTCCATGACGTAGAACTCGGCGCCGATTACCGACGGGTCGGTGCAATGCACGAAGGCTTGCGGGCAATAGGGGAATGCCTCCCTCAGCTTGTTGAGGATGCGGAATTCGCGGCCCATGTCATGGGCGGATTTCGCCTTGCTGCCAAACGGCGGGCGACGCAGCACCAGCTCCTGATCGGCATAGCGCAGCAGATAGGTGAGGTTCGAGGCCCCGCCGGGAAACTGGCTGATCTGCGGTTCGCCGCTCAAGCCGGCGATATGGGCCTTGAGATAGGCATCGATGGCGCGGGCGTCGAGCTCCTCGCCCTGACGAATGGCGCTGGATCGGTCGGTAAGTGTCATCCCTATCCCTTTTATTTGTCGTTGGCGGTGATGATCGAGCCAATCTAATCAGCCCGCGTCGGTGCTACAAGCACATCACCCGTTTATCGATGTGGTTGTTGGTAGCGAATCAAGATCGCTGATGCGCCGATCGGCAGACCAAAAAAAACCGGAATCGTCGGACTCCGGTTTTCTGTGCTGCACCCGTTCGCGTCGTTCTCAGACTGGGAACAGTTCGCTCAGCTTGAGCGCCAGCATCATGTCGCCTTCGGCGCGCAGCTTGCCGGCCATGAACGCCTGCATGCCATCGGTTTCACCGGTGGTGATGCCTTTGAAGGTTTCCTTGTCCATGATCAGCGTGACGTTGGCATCCGGGCTGTCGCCCTGTTTGACGTCACAGGTGCCGTCCTTGACGATCAGATAGTGGTTGTCGGCATCTTCGATGTTGAACTGGAAGACCAGATCCAGGCCCTCGGCGGCGCTGGGGTTGAACTTGGCCTGCATGGTTTGGACGATGTCTGCGACGCTCATGGTGGTTTCCTTTGTTTTCAGGTTGTTCTGCACCCTCACGGGTACCGTTTGCCGAGGCTCAGCGATAAGTGATGAGCGACGGCGTATTCAACAGCTGCAGATGGGCGTGACTGTTGAACGAAGCCAGGGTCACCCGCTCGCCCTGAAACTTCAGGCAGCTTAGCGAGGTGTTGGCGATTTGCCAGTTCATTGCAAAGGCGCTGGCGACCGGCATGCCGGTCAGCAGGTGCAGCAAAGCCGTGATGGTGCCGCCGGAGGTGAACACGGCGATCTGCTCTCTGGACGTTGCCCGAGCGAGCAGGCGCTCCAGGCCACCGCCCACCTGGTCGAGAAAAGCCTGCCAGCTCTGCAGTGCCGGGGCGTCGTAGTCGCCACCGACCCAGGTCTCCAGCAGGCGCACGAACAAGCGCTGGAATTCGGCACGGTTGTGCGCCGCGTTACGCATGATTTCGACGGCTTTCGGTTCATGGGGCTGCAGGGCCGGGAGCAGGGTGCGGATGACCCCTTCGGCATCGAACTCGTCGAATGCAGGATCGGCTTCCAGCGCGGGGGCTTCGTCCAGTTGCTCCAGTACCAGGCGGCCGGTATGGGATTGCCTGAGCAGGCTGCCGCTGATGGCGCGATCGAGATGTAGGCCGGTTTGCGCCAGGTGACTGCCGAGCAGTCTGGACTGGCGTTCGCCCAAGGGCGAGAGAACGTCGTAATCCTCTGCACCGAACGAAGCCTGGCCATGTCGAATCAGGTAGATGCTGCCCACGTCCGCTGCAACCCTGGAACCTTGAATGTTTGGCGAGGGTAGGAGGGTTGGCCTGAGGCTGTCAACGAAAAATCATACGTTTGTTTGAATTCGTCAGGGCGCGCCCGTCGAAAGCCGCGAACCTATCTGGCCGTGGTCAGGCGCCGCCGGTATGCTTGGGCAACGCAAGGCCTCTACGGGAGGCCATCGATTGGAAATAGGGGAAATGTGTGGAGTTTCTTGCTGATTACGCAGGGTTTCTGGCCAAGACGGTAACCCTGGTGGTGGCCATCATCGTCGTTCTGGTTGCGCTTGTTGCCATACGCAGCCGTGGCCGCCGCAGCGGTGGCCAATTGCAGGTGACCAAACTCAACGATTTCTACAAGGCGCTGCGTCAGCGCCTCGAGCAGTCGATTCTGGACAAGGATCAACTCAAGGCGTTGAGCAAAGAGGAAGCCAAGTCGGCCAAGCAGGCGAAGAAGAAGCCGCAACAGAAGTCCCGGGTCTATGTGCTGGACTTCGACGGTGACATCAAGGCTTCGGCTACCGATGGCCTGCGTCATGAGATCACTGCGCTGCTGAGCCTGGCCACGCCGCAGGATGAAGTGGTGCTGCGCCTGGAAAGTGGTGGCGGCATGGTGCACAGCTACGGGCTGGCCTCCTCGCAGCTGGCGCGCATCCGCCAGGCCGGTGTGCCGCTGACGGTGTGCATCGACAAGGTCGCGGCCAGCGGCGGCTACATGATGGCCTGCATCGGCGAGAAGATCATTTCCGCGCCGTTCGCCATCCTCGGTTCGATCGGCGTGGTGGCCCAACTGCCCAACGTCAATCGTCTGCTGAAGAAGCACGATATCGATTTCGAGGTACTGACCGCCGGTGAGTACAAGCGTACCCTGACGATTTTCGGCGAGAACACCGAGAAGGGGCGGGAAAAATTCCAGGAAGACCTGGAAACCACCCACGAGTTGTTCAAGAACTTCGTTGCCCGTTATCGCCCGCAACTGGAGATAGACGAGATCGCCACTGGCGAGGTGTGGCTGGGCATGGCGGCGCTGGAGAAACAGCTGGTCGATGAACTGAAGACCAGCGATGAATACCTGGCCGAGCGTGCCCGTGAGGCCGATCTGTTCCAGTTGCACTTCGTGCAGAAGAAATCCCTGCAGGAACGTGTCGGTCTGGCTGCCAGTGTGGCGCTGGATCGCTTTGCCCTGACCTGGCTGAGCCGTCTCGGTCAGCAGCGTTTCTGGTAACCCGCACCTTCCGCCGCGGCGGATGAAGGAGGTTTGGATGACGAGTTTTTTCGCTCTGCAGGCAGCGCCTGACGCAGGTGGCACCTTTGAACAGCAGGTGGTCGAGCGCAATATTGCCGATTTGCCCGCGGGCGAGCTGCTGATCCGCGTTCAGTACTCTTCTCTCAACTTCAAGGATGCGCTATCGGCCAGTGGCCAGCGCGGTGTCAGCCGTCATTACCCGCATACGCCTGGCATCGATGCAGCCGGCGTGGTCGAGCATTCCAGTGCTGCCGAGTTCAGCGAGGGGGATGAGGTGATCGTCACGGGTTACGACCTGGGCATGAACACCGCCGGCGGTTTCGGTCAGTACATCCGCATTCCGGCGGGGTGGGCGATCAAGCGGCCTCAGGGGCTGTCGCTGCGCGAAGCGATGATTCTCGGTACGGCGGGTCTGACCGCTGCGTTGTGTGTCGACAAGCTGGAGCGCGTCGGGCTTTCTCCGGATGATGGCCCGGTGCTGGTGACCGGTGCGACAGGCGGCGTTGGCAGCATCGCCGTGATGTTGCTGAGCGCCCTGGGTTACCAGGTGGCTGCCGCGACCGGCAAGGCGAAACAGGCCGATCTGCTGACCCGCTTGGGCGCCAGACAGATCGTTCCACGTCTCGAGTTGCAGAGCGGTTCCGAGCGGCCCTTGCTCAGGGAACAATGGGCTGCTGCGGTGGATACGGTCGGCGGTGAGATTCTCTTCAACGTGCTCAAGTCCACTCGATATGGCGGTAGCGTCGCCTGCTGTGGGTTGACTGCTGGCGTCGAGTTCCAGGCCAGCGTGCTTCCGTTCATCCTGCGGGGCGTGAATCTGCTGGGTGTCGATTCGGTCGAGCTGCCGCTGGTGGTCAAGGCGTCGATGTGGGACAAGCTGTCGCTGCAATGGAAATTACCGAATCTCGATGATCTGGTAACCGAGGTTGGCCTGGCAGAGTTGCCCGAGGCGATCACTCGAATTCTGCAGGGTGGGCAGGTCGGGCGGGTATTGGTCAGGCTGGATTGACGTTTGCCAGGCCCTGAGTGAGCTGCATGAAAAAGCCCCGCCAATTGGCGGGGCTTTTGCTTTTCAGGCGCGGCGTCTGAACAGGGGGTCAGGCTGGTCGCTGGAGGCCTGATACACCTCGGAGAACTCCTCGAAGGCTTTCAGCGCGTCTTCGGGATCCTTGTCTTCGCGCAGGGCGAAGGCATCGAAACCGCAGCGCTTGAGCGCCCACAGCTGGTCGCGCAACACGTCGCCAATGGCGCGCAGCTCGCCCTTGAAGCCGTAGCGGGTGCGCAGCAGATAGGCGGAGGAGGAGTGGCGACCGTCGGTGAAGGCCGGGAAATTCAGGGCGATGACCTGAAAGTCGTCCAGCGAATCGACGATGGATTCGATCTCTTCCTCGGCATCCAGCCATACGCCCAGGCCACCATCGCGAGCTTTCAGCGCGTTGCCATGCTCCAGCCAGAGCGCCAGTGGGACGATCAGGTCGTCGCAGTTGGACAGCTCTTCGAAGGTGGTTTCCTTCGGCAGCAGGTGCCAGCTTTCGTCGACGATCTGGCCGTTCTTAATGATTCGCTGCATATACGCGCTCCTTGAACGGGGCGACACCGATACGGCGGAAGGTGTCGAGGAAGCTCTCTTCTTCGGTGCGTTGTTCGACGTAGACGTTGACGATCTTGTCGATCACGTCCGGCATGTCGTCCTGGGCGAAGGATGGGCCGAGGATCTGGGCCAGGCTGGCGTCACGACCCGAGCTGCCGCCAAGGGACACCTGGTAGAACTCCTGGCCTTTCTTGTCCACGCCGAGGATGCCGATGTGGCCCACGTGGTGGTGGCCACAGGCATTCATGCAACCGGAGATATTGAGGTCGATGTTGCCGATGTCGAACAGGTAGTCGAGGTTGTCGAAGCGACGCTGGATGGCTTCGGCGACCGGAATCGACTTGGCGTTGGCCAGGGAGCAGAAGTCGCCACCCGGGCAGCAGATGATATCGGTCAGCAGGCCCACGTTCGGTGTGGCGAAGCCCTGCTCGCGCAGTTCGCCCCACAGGGTGAACAACTGCTCTTGCTCGACATCGGCGAGGATGATGTTCTGGTTGTGGCTGTTGCGCACCTCGCCGAAGCTGTAGCGGTCGGCCAGCTCGGCGATGGCGTCGAGCTGCTTGTCGGTCACGTCACCCGGCGCTACGCCAGTTGGCTTGAGCGACAGCGTTACGGCGACATAACCCGGTTTCTTGTGGGCGAAGGTATTACGCTCGCGCCAGCGGGCGAAGCCTGGGTGCTCGTTGTCGAGCCCGGCGAGGAGGGCGTCCTGATCCTGCAGCGCCTTGTAGGCCGGATCGACGAAGTGAGCGGCGACGCGCGCCACTTCTTCATCGGTCAGGGTGGTCGGGCCGTCTTTCAGGTGTGCCCACTCGGCATTCACACGTTCGGCGAACACCTCAGGGGTCAGCGCCTTGACCAGGATCTTGATGCGCGCCTTGTACTTGTTGTCACGACGGCCATAGCGGTTGTACACGCGCAGGATGGCGTCGAGGTAGCTGATCAGGTGCTTCCAGGGCAGGAATTCATTGATGAAGCTGCCGACGATCGGGGTGCGGCCCAGGCCGCCACCGACCGATACGCGGAAACCCAGTTCGCCGGCGTCGTTGTTCACCGCTTCCAGGCCGATGTCGTGCACCTCGATGGCGGCACGGTCGCCGACCGCGCCGTTGACGGCAATCTTGAACTTGCGCGGTAGATGGCTGAATTCCGGGTGGAAGGTCGACCACTGACGGATGATCTCGCACCAGGGGCGCGGATCGATCAGCTCGTCCTTGGCGACACCTGCGAACTGGTCGGTGGTGGTGTTGCGGATGCAGTTGCCGCTGGTCTGGATCGCGTGCATCTGCACGGTGGCCAACTCGGCGAGAATCTCCGGAACGTCTTCGAGTTCGGGCCAGTTGAACTGGACGTTCTGACGGGTGCTGATGTGGGCATAGCCCTTGTCGTAATCGCGGGCGATCTGCGCCAGTTTGCGAACCTGAACGGACGACAGCAGGCCGTAAGGGACGGCGATGCGCAGCATGGGCGCGAAACGCTGAATGTACAGACCGTTCTGCAGGCGCAGCGGACGGAATTCTTCACCGCTCAGTTCGCCACTGAGATACCGGCGGGTTTGATCGCGGAACTGCTTGACGCGGTCCTCGACGATTTGTTGGTCGTACTGGTCGTAAACGTACATGGAGAATCCTGTTATCAGGCTGCTTGCCAGATCGGTGAAAGGCTACTGCGCGCAGCTGTGCGGTATGGAAGTCAGCGTCGAGACGGTTGACCGCTCGTTTACTGAGTTCGTCCCTGGCTAGCCGACGCTCGCAACGTTCTCGATGATCTGTTACAGCAAATCTGCGCGCACGGCCGCGCACTCCAGGCGGAGCCGAGGGAAGATACCAGTTCAGGTTTATGCGCAAAAGTGAAGTTTTAATATATGAAAAGAACTTTTAGTGCTAAGTCAGGAAGCATGCATAACTGCGCCGGTCGGTGGAATGAAAAAGCGTCTCCTGAGCCAGGATCAATTGCTTGCCAGTGCAGGGTTGTTATCGAGAACGGCTCGCAATAACCCGGAAAAACAAGACCTTGCAGATAAGATGAGTGCTGATCGGTATGCTCATCACAGGGCCTGATGGAGTTGGCGACTCGTGATTAAAGGATCGGTTCGCAGCGCACTGGGCAGAGCACCGAGTTCGCCAGAAAACAGGCATCGTGCGCCGAGTGATGTAGCGCGTGCACCTCGGCTTCGTCGGGCAGTTTGGCACCACTGAAAAATACCTGTGGGCGCAGCACTATATCGGTCATGGCCAGACGGCCTTGCTCATTGCGTGCCAGAGTACCCTGGGCCTCATCTTTATAATGATCGACCTGAAAACCCTGCTTCGCCGCCAGTGACAGGAACCACAGCATATGGCAGCTCGAGAGCGAGGCGACAAAGGCTTCCTCGGGGTCGACAGCGCTGACATCGGACATAGGCTGCGGCACTACATCGGGAGAGGAGGAAGCGGGTACTTCCAGGCCGCCGTCGAACTGCCAGTGATGGGCTCGGCTGTAACGGTTATCGAGAAAAGGTTGTTCGCCGCGTAGCCAGATGATGGTGGCACTGTGTTGAGCCATGCTGATAATCGCTCCGCAAAAGTTAAGGTGAAACGTCAACAGACCCTAGAATGTCGCAACTATTAAGCGCGTCCTTAAGGCTTTGCTCAGGTTTTTAGACGTATGAGAGGTTCCATGCAAACACTTCCACAGTCGAACAACAGTTTCCTGCAGGCTTGGCTAACGCAGGCGCGAGCCTCGCCCTGGATTGCTGCCGGGCTGGGAGTCGCGCTGCTGGTAGTGTTGCTGCTACTGATAAGCAGCCTGTTCAATGTCTTCGATGAGGGGCACCCGGAGCGCATACGCAATGCGCTCTATGGTGGTGGAGCGGGATTCGCCGCAACGGCATTGGGGGCAATGGCTGCCTTGGCGTTGGGCACCATCAGCGTGAAAACCCAGGACAGCCTGTTGGGCTTCGCCGCCGGCATGATGCTCGCCGCGAGCTCCTTCTCGCTGATTATTCCGGGCCTGGAGGCTGCCGAGAGCATCACCGGTAGCGGCATGCTCGGCGCCGCGACAGTGGTGGTGGGGTTGACCCTTGGCGTTCTGCTGATGCTTGGCCTCGATCATTTCACTCCGCATGAGCACGAGAGCACTGGGCGGCTTGGGCCGCAGAGCGAGCGCCTGAACCGGGTATGGCTGTTCGTGTTCGCCATCACTCTGCACAACCTGCCGGAAGGTATGGCCGTTGGCGTTGGTTTCGCTGGCGACGACATGACAGTGGGGATTCCTCTGGCGACCGCCATCGCCATCCAGGACATTCCCGAAGGGCTTGCCGTAGCGCTGGCGCTGCGCAGCACTGGCCTGTCGGCGTTCCATGCGGCGCTGATCGCCGCTGCCAGTGGGCTGATGGAGCCGCTGGGAGCGTTGGTCGGCGTTGGCATGTCCAGCAGCTATGCGCTCGCTTATCCCGTCGGCCTGGGCTTGGCGGCAGGCGCGATGCTGTTCGTGGTTTCCCATGAAATCATCCCGGAAACCCATCGCAACGGTCATCAAACACCTGCGACTCTAGGGCTGATGGGGGGCTTTGCTGTGATGATGTTCTTGGATACGGCATTGGGCTGATTGGCGTTTGCCTATACCTGATGCACACTGCGCCGGTCGATCAGATATGGGGTTCGCGTGCGGATAAGTGATGTCATTGCCCGTAGTCGTCGGGCTGGCTGTGCACTCCTGCTGACCGGCGCGCTGGGCGGCGCAGGCAACGTGCAGGCCGAACCGTTGAATGTTTATGTCGGCCAGGGGCAAATGCCATTTGCCGACGGCACGGCTGTGCGAGCGGGGCTGTTTGGCGATCTGATGCGTGAATTGTGCGTGCGCACCGAGCAGCAGTGCGTTTTTCGCAGCGTGCCCTGGCGCCGAGTGCTGAGCCTGGCGAGCGACGATGAGCACGGGATCGTACTGAATCTGGGGCGTACCGCAGAGCGTGAGGATGATTTCGTCTGGTTGCTCGACGTGTTGCCCACTCCCTATGTGTTGGCCAGCGTGGGGCGTTCTTTCGACAGCCTGGCAGATGCATTGAAGGCAGGCCCGGTAGCGGTCATGGCGGGTACGCCGCGAGCTGACGATATCAACGCCATGCGCACGGATGAGCAGCGGGTGGTCGAAGTCACCGACCCTGAGCAGGCCGCTCAACTGTTGCAGAGTGGCCGTGTGGTTGCCTGGTACGAAATCGATCTGCGGGCCATCTATTTGTGGCGCGAACTGGGTTACGGCGCGCCTCTGCTATTTGGCAAACCGCTCAGCCGCACACGCAGTCATATCGCCGGCAGCCTCAGGCTCGAAGGTGCAGAGGGCTTAGGTTCGCGGATGAGCGACGCCTTTGCTGAGATGTGCAGAGACGGCACTTGGCAGCGCATATTGACGAGCTATCT
This sequence comes from Phytopseudomonas daroniae, assembly GCF_004327285.1. GTDB lineage: Bacteria > Pseudomonadota > Gammaproteobacteria > Pseudomonadales > Pseudomonadaceae > Aquipseudomonas > Aquipseudomonas daroniae. The sequence continues at coordinate 25,137 of NZ_QJUI01000019.1, read as the reverse complement.
TGGGTTGGAGAAGTCACAGGCTTTGCTGTCCGACGGCTGGTGAGTCATGCTATCGCCCTGAAAATACCGCGTGGAGCATCTGATGAAGTACATACACCAGCGCGAGCACCTCAACGAAGACGATCTGGTCGTTATCGAATGCTCGCAACCCTGCAATATCCGCCTGATGAACGACGCGAATTTTCGCAGTTTCAAGAACAGCGGCCGGCATACCTACCACGGCGGTGCTTTCGATAAATTCCCGGCCAAAATCACCGTGCCTAGCAGCGGTTTCTGGAATATCACCATCGACACCGTGACCCGCAAGGCGATCAGCGTCACCCGCAAACCGACCTTGAAGCACTCGATCAAGATCGTGCGCAGATCCTCGTCCCAGCTGTCGTGATCCTCAGCGGATGACCCTGGCTTTGTAGGAGCCGGCTTGCCGGCGATAGCGATAGCCAAGGATCGCCCGCAAGGCTAGGCGCCCCCGCGGCTCCTAATCAGTTGCGCACTTGCAGAGCATCGAACAAAGTGTCGTATAGCGCCTCGATGGATTCTATCCTTGTGAAGCTTGCACGCGGTACGACCCGGATATGAGGGCGCTCCGCCTTGATGCCTTCCATGTTTGCTTTGGTATGCCTGGCGGTTTTGAACGCTTCCAGGCTCGCCAGCGGTTTGCCCGCCAAGCCGCCAAAGAACAGAAAAGGCCCCAGCGTCAGGGTTGCCTCGTCAAACTGAATCCAGATCACGCAGCCAGAAGGTTTCAGCCCCAGGGCGAGGTGTACCTTCTGGTTTGCGGTGGTCGCTGACAATGCTGAGGTCTTGAGCTGAATGTGGCGAACGACACCGCTGACTTCCAGAACGATGTCGTGACCCGAGCGGTCGATCAGTGAATGGGATACTTCCAGGGTCGCTCCGTGCTTGAGCCATGACAGCTTGAGCATTTCCCCGATGAAAAGGTGTTCGATCAGCTTTTCACGGTATACGGATTGATGGGTATTCAGGAGGCTCATCGGTAGCGGGCTCGGCCGTTAATCCGCCTCTACGCCTATGGCCGTCAGGCAAATCAGGCGGTGTTCGCCCAGCATCCAGCTGTCATCGGCAGCTCGATACTCGGCTTCCATCACCGCGTTATAGCTGAACTGCCAGCGTTTGCGCTCGCGACCGTCCTGCACTTCGATGTGCAGGACGGTGGCTTCGCTGGCGAATGGCTCATCCGCTTCGGCGGCAGTGTCGGCCTGGTCGAGCAGGGCATCGTCGAGCCTGAAGTCGAAAGCATGCAGGCCGTCGATTTCCAGCATGTCGGCGGTTTCCAGTTGGTCGAGCAGGTAAGGTTGATCACTCATTCGTCATACCCCAGGTTGGGTGCCAGCCAGCGTTCACTGACGGCAATGTCCTGCGCCTTGCGCTCGCTGTACTGCTCGATCTGATCCTTGTCGACCTTGCCGACGGCGAAGTATTGCGCCTCTGGGTGGGCGAAGTACCAGCCGCTGACGGCTGCGGCCGGGAACATGGCGTAGTGCTCGGTGAGGAATACGCCGCTGCGGCCAGCCTTGTGGTACTCGGCCTCGGGGTCGAGCAGGTTGAACAGGGCCTTCTTCTCGGTGTGATCCGGGCAGGCCGGGTAGCCGGGAGCAGGGCGGATGCCCTTGTAGGCTTCCTTGATCAGATCTTCGTTGCTCAGGTGCTCGTCTGGCTGGTAGCCCCAGTATTCCTTGCGCACGCACGCGTGCAGCCACTCGGCACAGGCTTCGGCGAGGCGGTCGGCCAGAGCCTTGACCATGATCGAGTTGTAATCGTCGCCCTTGGCCTCGTAAGCCTTGGCCACTTCCTCGGCACCGATGCCGGCGGTGGTGATGAAGCCCCCCACGTAATCCGTGATGCCACTGTCCTTCGGTGCGACGAAGTCGGCGAGGGACAGGTTCGGCTTGCCGTCCGGCTTGATGGTCTGTTGACGCAAGTGGTGCAGGGTGGCCAGGGGCTGGCCATCGTCGCCGTAGACTTCGATGTCGTCGTCGCGCACCTGGTTGGCTGGCCAGAAACCGAACACGGCGCGGGCCTTGATCAGTTTCTCGTCGATCAGCTTTCTGAGAATCACCTTGGCATCGTTGAACAGGCTGGTGGCGGCTTCGCCAACCACTTCATCGGTCAGAATGCGTGGGTACTTGCCAGCCAGATCCCAGGAGATGAAGAACGGCGTCCAGTCGATGTACTCGGCCAGCACATTGAGGTCGATGTCATCCAGCACCTTCACGCCGGTGAAGCTCGGCTTCGGCGCGGTATAGCCGATCCAGTCGAACTTCGGCTTGTTGGCGACGGCCTTGTCGTAGGGCAGGCGCTCGGTGCGCGAGGCGCGGGCCGAGGTGCGTTCGCGCACCACCACGTAATCGTCGCGAGTGCGCTGCACGAAATCGGGTTTGAGTTCCTTGGACAGCAACTGAGTCGCCACACCCACGGCTCGCGAGGCGTCGGTGACGTAAACCACGGCATCGTTGCTGTACTGTGGGTCGATCTTCACCGCCGTGTGTGCTTTGGAGGTGGTGGCGCCACCGATCATCAATGGCAGCTTGAAGCCCTGGCGCTGCATTTCCTTGGCAACGTGCACCATCTCGTCCAGCGATGGCGTGATCAGGCCGGACAGGCCGATGATGTCGCACTTTTCTGCGATGGCGGTTTGCAGGATCTTCTCCGCCGGCACCATCACACCAAGATCGACGATGTCGTAGCCGTTACAGCCCAGCACCACGCCGACGATGTTCTTGCCGATGTCATGCACGTCGCCCTTGACCGTGGCCATGAGGATCTTGCCCTTGGCCTCCGGCTTGTCGCCTTTTTCCAGTTCGATGAACGGGATCAGGTGCGCAACGGCCTGCTTCATCACGCGGGCGGATTTGACCACCTGGGGCAGGAACATCTTGCCCGAGCCGAACAGGTCGCCAACGATGTTCATGCCGCTCATCAGCGGGCCTTCGATGACCTCAATGGGGCGCGCACATTGCTGGCGGCACTCCTCGGTGTCTTCGACGATAAAGGCGGTGATGCCTTTGACCAGCGCGTGTTCCAGACGTTTGTCGACCGGCAGCGAGCGCCATTCTTCGTTCTCGACTTCCTTGGTCGCGCCGCCGCCACGGTAATTGTCGGCGATCGCCAGCAGCGCGTCGGTGCCGCCTGGAGTGCGGTTGAGTACGACGTCCTCGACCCTGTCGCGCAGCTCTTTGGGAATCTCGTCGTAGATCTCCAACTGGCCGGCGTTGACGATGCCCATGGTCAGGCCATTCTGGATCGCGTAGTAGAGGAACACCGAATGGATCGCTTCGCGCACCGGGTTGTTGCCGCGGAACGAGAAGGACACGTTGGATACGCCGCCAGAGGTCAGCGCATAGGGCAGATGGTCGCGGATATAGGCACAGGCCTCGATGAAGTCCACCGCGTAGTTGTTGTGTTCCTCGATACCGGTGGCGACGGCGAAGATATTCGGGTCGAAGATGATGTCTTCCGGCGGAAAGCCCACTTCATTGACCAGAATGTCGTAGCTGCGCTGGCAGATTTCGCGCTTACGGGCTGCGGTGTCGGCCTGGCCGACTTCGTCGAAGGCCATCACCACCACGGCGGCGCCGTAGCGTTTGCACAGCTTGGCGTGATGCTTGAACTGCTCGACGCCTTCCTTCATGGAGATCGAGTTGACGATGCCCTTGCCCTGGATGCACTTCAGACCGGCTTCGATCACTTCCCACTTGGAAGAGTCGATCATGATCGGCACGCGGGAAATGTCCGGCTCGCCGGCGATCAGGTTGAGGAACCTGACCATCGCCGCCTTGGAGTCGAGCATGCCCTCGTCCATGTTGATGTCGATCACCTGGGCGCCGGCTTCCACCTGCTGCAGGGCGACTTCCAGGGCCTCGGTGTAGTTCTCTTCGCGGATCAGCCGGGCGAACTTCGCCGAGCCGGTGATGTTGGTGCGCTCGCCGACGTTCACGAACAGCGACTTGCGGTCGATGGTGAACGGCTCCAGGCCGGACAGGCGGCAGGCTTTGGGGATATCCGGGATCTGCCGCGGCGGATACTTGGCGACCGCTTCGGCGATGGCCTTGATGTGCCCCGGTGTGGTGCCGCAGCAACCACCGATGATGTTGAGGAAGCCGCTCTGGGCGAACTCTTCGATGACCGCGGCGGTTTGCGCCGGGGTTTCATCGTACTCGCCGAAGGCGTTGGGCAGACCGGCGTTGGGGTGAGCCGAAACGTGAGTGCCGGCCTTGTTCGACAACTCTTCCAGATAAGGACGCAGGTCGGCGGCGCCGAGGGCGCAGTTGAGGCCCACGGAAATCGGCTTGGCGTGGGCGACCGAGTTCCAGAAAGCTTCGGTGGTCTGCCCGGACAGCGTGCGGCCTGAGGCGTCGGTGATGGTGCCGGAGATCATGATCGGCAGCTCGACGTCGTCTTCGTCGAACACCTGCTGCACGGCGAAGATCGCCGCCTTGGCGTTGAGGGTATCGAAGATGGTCTCGATCAGGATCAGGTCGGCACCGCCCGCAATCAGGCCGCGGGTGGCTTCGGTGTAGTTGTCCACCAGTTCGTCGAAGGTGACGTTGCGGTAGCCAGGGTCGTTGACGTCCGGAGAGATCGAGCAGGTACGGCTGGTCGGGCCGAGCACGCCAGCGACGAAGCGCGGGCGATCCGGGGTTTCCCGGGTCTTGGCATCTGCCACTTCACGGGCCACACGGGCGCCAGCCAGGTTCAGCTCATAGGCCAGCTTTTCCATGCCGTAGTCGGCCTGGGACACCTGGGTGGCGTTGAAGGTGTTGGTTTCCAGGATGTCGGCACCAGCATCCAGGTAGGCGCGCTCGATCTCGGCAATGATCTGCGGCTGGCTGAGCAGCAGCAGGTCGTTGTTGCCCTTGACGTCGCTCGGCCAGTCGGCGAAGCGCTCACCACGGTAATCCCTCTCTTCCAGCTTGTAGCTCTGGATCATGGTGCCCATGCCGCCGTCGAGAATCAGGATGCGATCCTTGAGGGCTTGCTGAAGTGCTTGGAGGCGGGCGCTACGATCTGACAGGGGCATGGAAAAGGCTCTGAACGGGAGGCTACGACAAGAGCTGCGATCATAACAAAAGTTGGCGCTTTTTCTGCGCTGCACCCTTGTGCATGAATTATGTTCATGTTGACCTGGCAGCCAGGTTCGTTACTTTTTGGCATATGCAGGCATGGCGATGGCACAAACGAGACGGTTAAAATGGCCGGCTATTTTTGTGGAATTGCGACCATGCATTACCGGCTGCTGTTGAGTGTTTGTCTTGCCTTGATCAGCCCGCTGGTGATGGCGCAGTCCGTTTCCTACAGCCGCGATATCCAGCCGATATTTACCCAGAACTGCGTGGCCTGCCATGCCTGTTACGACGCGCCGTGCCAGCTCAATCTGGGCAGCGGCGAGGGTGTCGTGCGGGGCGCCAGCAAGGCCACGGTTTACGACGGCACGCGCAGCAAGACCCAGGCCACCACACGGCTGTTCATCGACGCCCATGGTGAGCCGGCCTGGCGCCGCAAGGATTTCCACTCGGTGCTTGAGCAGCAGGGCGGCCAGGCTGCGCTGATGGCGCGCATGCTCGAACTGGGCCACGCCACACCCTTGCCGGCCAACAGCAAGTTGCCGAAGGAACTGGCGATAGGTATCGACCGGGTCAACCAGTGCCCGTTACCGGGGGAGTTCGATGCTTTTGCCGGCAAGAACCCCATGGCAGGCATGCCATTCGCCGTGACCGGGCTCACCGAGCAGGATTATCAGACCGTGCAGCGCTGGCTGGAGCAGGGGGCTCCAGTCGATGAGCAGGCACTGCAGCCCAGTGCTGGCGAAGCACGGCAGGTCGCTGAGTGGGAGCGCTTTCTCAATGCACCAGGTGACGAACAGAACCTGGTAAGCCGCTGGCTGTACGAGCACCTGTTTCTCGCTCACCTGCATTTCGAGGGTGGCGAGCCCGGGCATTTCTTCCAGATGGTGCGCTCGCGCACACCGAGCGGCGAGCCGGTGGACATCATCGCCACACGGCGTCCCAATGATGACCCCGGCACCACTGTCTATTACCGCCTGATGCCGATTCAGGGCGTGATCGTTCACAAGACCCATATCACCTATCCGCTCAGCGCAACGAAACTGGCGCGGGTCAAGTCGCTGTTTTTCGGCAGCGACTGGCAGGTGAGCCTGATGCCGGGCTATGGGATACAGCGCCGCTCCAACCCGTTCGAAACCTTCGAGGCGATTCCGGCCCAGGCGCGCTATCAGTTCATGCTCGATAATGCCGAATACTTCGTGCGCACCTTCATTCGCGGGCCGGTGTGTCGCGGACAGATCGCCACCGACGTGATCCGCGATAATTTCTGGGTGGTATTCCAGGATCCACAGCACGACCTGTACATCACCGACCCCGCCTATCGCGGTGAAACCACGCCGTTGCTGTCGATGCCTGGCCAGCTCGACGAGATCGGCGACCTGCTTGGCTTGTGGCGCGCCTATCGCAACAAGCGCAACGACTACGAAGCCTTGCGTACCTCGGGCTATGCCGAGGCTCCGGCACCTGACTGGTCGCATATCTGGCGCGGCAACGATAATGCGCTGCTGTCGATCTTCCGCCAGCACGATAGCGCTTCGGTGCGCAAAGGGTTGGTCGGCGAGATTCCGCAAACCCTCTGGTGGATGGACTATCCGCTGTTGGAGCGTACCTATTACCAGTTGGTGGTGAATTTCGACGTGTTCGGCAACGTCTCGCACCAGGCGCAGACGCGCTTGTACTTCGACCTGATCCGCAATGGCGCCGAGCAGAACTTCCTGCGCCTGATGCCCGCCGGCGCGCGCTTGGGGCTGTTCAGCGACTGGTACCAGAACAGCGGCAAGCTCAAAGCGTGGATGGATTACTACCCGCTGGACAAGAAAACCCCGAGTGGTCTACCGCTGCCCGGCGAGAATCCCAAGCGGCAATTCGGCGAGCAGTTGCTGCAGCGTTTCAGTACGCTCAATGCGCGGCCCGATCCGATCAACCGCTGTACGGGTGAGCACTGCTACCGCGACGGCCTGCCTGCCGATCTGCGTCAGGCGGAGCAGGCGCTGAGCCGCCTGGCATCACGGCCTGCCTCGCAACTCAAGGTGATCCATCAGTTGCCCGAAGCCACCTTGCTACATGTCGAGGCCGGCGATGGTCGCCGTGAGCTCTACAGCCTGTTGCGCAACCGTGCCCATAGCAACGTGGCGTTCATGTTCGGTGAGGCATTGCGCTACCAGCCACGCCTGGACACTCTGACTATTTACCCGGAAGTGATGACCAGCTACCCGAACTTCATGTTCTCGGTGTCGGCCACTCAAGTGCCTGATTTCGTCGCGTCACTGGAGCAGGTGAATGATGCCGCTACCTTAGAGAGAGTGGTCGAGCGCTGGGGTATCCGTCGTACCCATCCGCAGTTCTGGCGCTATTTTCACGATCTGACGGCGCATATCCGCGAACACGATCCGCTGGAGGCGGGCGTGCTGGATATGAATCGCTACCAGAACCTCTGATTTCACGGCGAGCCGGCAGGCGTCATGCTGGCCCGGGTATTTCTCTCGACCTTTCTCCCGCCGCTGCGGTCGGACGCTGTGGCAGCCTGATTCAGGGCTGCCCCGTACCGGTTTCAACGAGAGGGAGAGTAGCGGTTTTATGCTGATTTCAGTGCAGGCATTACGGGCGTTGGCAGCCTGGGTAGTAGTCTTTCACCATGTCATGCAGGTGTTTTTCGATTTCAAGGCAGATAGTTTCATGGGCTCTCTGTTCGCCGACAAGGGCGCCGTGGGCGTCGATATCTTCTTTATCATCAGCGGGCTGGTGATCTATCTCTCCACTCAGGGCAAGGCCATCACGCCATGGCGTTTCATGCTCAACCGTGCACTGCGTATCGTGCCGGCATACTGGCTGTATTCGCTGATTGCCGCGCTGATCATCGCTTTCGCCAATCCAGTGATGCCGACCCAGGAGTTCGAGCTGCAGCATCTGATGATGTCGCTGCTGTTCATTCCCGCGCAGAACCCCGCTGGTTTCGGCCTGTATCCCACTCTCAATGTCGGCTGGACGCTGAACTACGAAATGTTCTTCTACCTGCTGTTCGCGCTGGCATTCATCGTGCCCGAGCGCTTCCGGCTGTTACTTATCACCAGCACATTGCTGGTCTTCGGACTGCTGGCGACGCAGCCGTGGATCAGCGATTTCTACCGCAACAGCATCGTCTACGAGTTCCTCTTTGGTGTGCTGCTGGGCATGGTCTACAGCCGCGGCTGGATTCGCCAGGGCCTGTGGCTGCCGCTGTTGCTGATCGCCGGCTCGCTGCTGACCATCTATCACCTGGACAACTCCATGCGCCTGTTGCACTGGGGCGTGCCGAGCGCATTGATCGTCGCGGCCTGTATCGCCATGGAACCCTGGTTCAAGGACAACCGTCTGTTGGCGCGGATGGGCGATTGCTCGTATTCGGTGTACCTGCTGCATGTGATCGTACTGTCGCTGGGCTGGTACCTGCAGGCCAGCCTGGATCTCAACCCGTATCTGGTGATTGCCACCTGCATGCCGCTGATCGCCCTGGCATCCTGGGGCAGCTACGAGCTGATCGAGAAGCGTTTTTTCGTGCATGCCAAGATCTGGATCAGTGAGCGAGCAGGCAATGATCGGCTTCAGGCACTATCCCGAGTAAAATGGTAGGACTTTATCCAGGGGCGCCATTTGGCGTACACTTCACCACATGACCGTGAGGAGTTGCCATGAGCACTATTACCATTACCGATGCCGCCCATGATTACCTGGCAGACCTGCTGAGCAAGCAGAACACTCCGGGAATCGGCATCCGCGTTTTCATCACCCAACCGGGAACCCAGTACGCGGAAACCTGCATCGCCTATTGCAAGCCCGGCGAGCAGAAGCCCGAAGACCAGGCCATCGGCCTGGCCAGCTTCACAGCCTGGATCGACGCCGTCAGCGAGCCGTTCCTGGAAGACGCCGTCGTCGACTACGCCACCGACCGCATGGGTGGCCAGCTGACCATCAAGGCGCCGAATGCCAAGGTGCCGATGGTCAATGAAGACAGCCCGCTCAACGAGCGCATCAACTACTACCTGCAGACCGAGATCAATCCTGGTCTGGCCAGCCATGGCGGCCAGGTAACGCTGATCGACGTGGTCGACGAAGGTATCGCCGTGCTGCAGTTCGGTGGTGGCTGCCAAGGCTGCGGCCAGGCCGACCTGACGCTCAAGGAAGGTATTGAGAAAACCCTGCTCGAGCGCATTCCCCAGCTCAAAGGCGTGCGTGACGTGACCGATCACAGCAATCGGGAAAACGCGTACTACTGATCGGCGTGTTTGCAGGCACACAAGGCGACTTCGGTCGCCTTGTTGGTTTTGCAGGGTGTGCCCGTTCACAAAGCAGGATTAAAGTAAAAGCGTGATGGCGTTTTGCTACAATTTGCCTGAAACGCTCTAGGATGGGGCCATCGTTGTCGGCATTTTCACCGCAACGTAATAAAGCCGGAAACAGGCTCACCTTCTTGGGGCGTATTGATGCCGAAAGCATCTCTTCTCGTGTGCGACGATTCGAGCATGGCTCGCAAACAGCTATTGCGAGCCTTGCCCGCGGCCTGGCCGGTGACGGTCAGCCAGGCCAGCAACGGACAGGAAGCTCTAGAGCAACTGCGCGCCACGCATTTCGATCTGTTGTTGCTCGACCTGACCATGCCGGTGCTCGACGGCTATGGCGTGCTGGCCGCGCTCAAAGCGGAGGGCCGTGCCCAGAAAGCCATCGTGGTATCCGGTGACGTGCAGGAAGAGGCCATACGCCGCGTGCAGGAACTCGGTGCACTGGCCTTCCTGAAGAAGCCGGTCGACCCGGAGCTGCTGCTTCGGACGCTAGGCAAGCTGGGTTTTCTAGATGCGCCTGCCGCACTCACGGCACCGGCTGCAGTTGCACTGAGCGAGCCCACGGTGTCGTTCCGTGATGCCTTCCGCGAGGTGGTCAACGTCGCCATGGGCCAGGCAGCAGCGCTGCTCGCCCGGGTACTGGGCGTGTTCGTGCAGTTGCCGATCCCCAACGTGAATATCCTCGAAGTCAGCGAGTTGCATATGGCTCTGGCCGACGCCCAGCGTGGCAACGGGCTGACCGCGGTATGTCAGGGCTATATCGGCGGCGGCATCTGCGGCGAGGCGCTGTTGATCTTCCACGATTCGGAAGTGGCCGACATGGCCAGGCTGATGCACTGGCAGCAGCAGAGCTGCTCGTCCATGGAAATGCTCCTGGACATGTCCAGCGTGCTGATCGGCGCCTGCCTGAGCGGTCTCGCCGAGCAGCTCGACCTGAGCTTCTCCCAGGGTCACCCCCAAGTGCTGGGTGAACATGCCTCCATCGATGAGCTGATCCGCATCAACGGCCAACGCTGGCGCAAGACCCTGGCGGTAGAAGTCAGCTACAGCATTGAAGGGCATAACATCCATTTCGACCTGCTGTTGCTGTTCACCGAAGACTCGATGCCGCTGCTGAACAGCAAACTCGACTACCTGATGGGATGACAGACATGGGCGCGAACATGGATTTGAACGAATTCCACTGGCTGCTGGCGATCGTGCAGAGCATCGACGTCGGTGTGGTGGTGCTGGATCGCGACTACCGGGTCGAGGTGTGGAACAGTTTCATGGTGAACCATTCCGGACGCACGGCGCGCGAGGCGTCCGAGCGATCGTTCTTCGAACTGTTCCCGGAGGTCGAGGAAAGCTGGTTTCGCCGCAAGGTGGAAAGTGTCGCCACCCTCGGTACGCCAGCCTTCACCATCTGGGAGCAGCGACCCTACCTGGTGCGTTTCAAGAACTACCAGCCGATCACCGGTCTGGAAGATTTCATGTATCAGAACACCACCATTCTGCCGCTGCAGGCCACCAACAGTAGGATCGAACACCTGTGTCTGATCATCTATGACGTCACCAGTGTCGCGGTGAACAAGCGCCAGTTGCAGTCGATGAACGATCAGTTCAAGCACCTGTCGCGTACGGATCGGCTGACCGGCCTGAACAATCGCGGGCATTGGGAAGAAGAACTCAAACGCGAGCATGCCCGCCACCGGCGTTATGGCAGCAGCGCCTCGCTGGTGATCTTCGATATCGATCATTTCAAGAAGGTCAACGATACCTACGGCCACCAGGCGGGCGATAGCGTGATCCAGAGCCTGGCCAAGGTGGTGCGCGAGCAGATTCGCGACACCGATATCGCCGGGCGCTACGGTGGTGAGGAGTTCGTGGTATTACTGCCGGATGTCGATGCGGCGGGCGGGCGCATCTTCGCCGAACGCCTGCGTGGCGTGGTCGAGCGCCTGCAGATCAGCCACGAGGGGCAGGTGATTCCCTTCACCATCAGTCTGGGCGTGGCGGATCTGAGTCGGCCCAGCCATGACCATCAGCAACTGATCGAGTGGGCCGATCAGGCGTTGTACAGCTCCAAGCGCAACGGCCGCAACCAGGTGACCGTTTTCGGCGCTTGATGGCTCAGCCTGTTACCGGTGGACGCGTAGCCGAGCGGGCCAGCAGGGCCACGACGGCGATTGCCAGCACCGGCAGCATGGCCAGATTCACCAGGTTCCAGCCCAGCCCGGTGATCAGCGCGCCGGAAGCGAATGCGGCGCAGGCCGCAACGCTGCCGTTAGCCAGTTCCATCAGTCCCTGTGCCCGTCCACGCTCCTCGGCACTGTGGGCGCTGACAAGCAACGTAGTGCCGGCTACCAGCATGAGATTCCAGCCGATCCCCAGTAGCAGCGAGGAAATCAGGAAATACATCTGTGCCTGGCCTATCAGTGCGACCAAGGCGCTGCAGCTCAATAGCGCGATGCCGGTCGCTGCTACACGTCGACCGCCGAGGCGATCCACCAGCGGGCCAGCGATCAATGCTGGCAGAAACATGCCCAGCATGTGCCACTGGATCACCTGTGCAGCACTTTCCACGGACAGGCCGCAAAAACTCATGGCCAGTGGTGTGGCGTTCATCACCAGGATCATCAAACCATGGCCAATGGCGGTAATGATCAGCGCGGAGCGAATTGCCGGACGCGCCAACAGTGTCCGCATATCGCCACGCGGAGCGACCGGGATCGCTCCTTCACGCAGTGCACTCAGCAACAAAAGCCCCAGTAGCGCCAACACGGCCAGCAACAGATAGGCCCCAACGAAGGGGGTACTCAGCGCATTACGCGCCCACAGCGTCAAGGTAGGTGCAAGTAGCGCGGCGCAGACACCACCACCGATCACCCAGGCTGCAGCGCGACCTTTATGGGCTTCATCCACCGTCTCCAAGGCTGCGAAACGGTAGTACATGGCCGAAGCCTGGTAAACGCCGATCGGCAGGGCTCCCAGGCAAAACAGATTGAAGTCCGCCAGCCAGACGCCCAGGGCGCTGATCAGCCCACCAAGGATGCCGGCTGCGGCCCCGAGCGTCAGCCCGGGACGTCGGCCGTGACGCTGCATGAACAGTGACAATGGATGAGTGGCCATCAGGTTACCCAGCACCAGCAGAGCCAGAGGCAAGGTTGCCAGACTGTTGTACGGCGACAGTTGCATACCGATCAGCGCAGTGAGTGTGATGCCGATCAGCGAGCAGCTCCAATACAGCGCCTGAGCGAAGAACAGGATCAGCAGCGCACGGTTACGCAATAGCAGCATCACATCCTCCCGCTTTGAGTACCCGCAACGTCGACGGTGGATTGGCAGACAGCTTCTCGGCCGGGCGGATTGGCCGGCGCAGCAGTTCGCCCATGCAGTTCGGGCAGTGGCCACGCAGGTGGGTGTCGGCGCACTCACTGCAGTAGGTGCATTCGAACGAGCAGATGCGCGCTTCGCTGGACTCCGGTGGCAGGTCGCGGTCGCAGCATTCGCAGTTGGGGCGCAGTTCAAGCATGGGAGCTCTCCTGACCGAAACGTTCGGCGTATTCCTGGGGGCTGATGGACAGATGTTTGTGAAAGACCCGGCGCAGGTTTTCCGGATGGCCGAACCCCGTCAGACGAGCGACCGTACCGATCGATGCCTGGGCGTCCTGGAGCAGGGCGCGGGCCGCTTCCAGGCGGATGCGTTCCACATAACGCGCAGGGCCGATCCCTAATTCCTTGGCGAAAACGCGGGACAGGGTGCGAGGTGCCATCTTTGCTTCGCTGGCCAGCGCTTCCAGGGATAGATCGCCGCCCAGATTGACGGGAATCCAGTCCAGCAATTCGGCAAGACGTGGCGTACGGCTGGGCTCGGGAGCGAGCAGGGCGCTGAATTGTGCCTGGCCGCCGGGACGGCGCAGGAACATCACCAGACGCCGTGCCACGGCCAGCGCCATGCTGCGTCCCAGATCGGCTTCCACCAGCGCCAGGGCAAGATCGATACCCGCCGTCACGCCGGCGGACGTGAACAGGTGCTGGCTGCCATCGGCTGCAGTGGGGTCGTAGGTATGCAGGCAATCGGCATCCACCCGCAACCTGGCGTGCTGACGCAGTGTGTCGATATCGGCCCAGTGAGTGGTTACCCGCTGGCCGTCGAGCAGCCCTGTACGAGCCAGGATCAGCGCGCCCGAACATACCGAACCGAGCCTGCGGATATGCGGCTCGGCGCTGCGCAGCCAGGCCAGCAAGGCCTGGTTCTCGCACTGCGTCGTTTCGCCGATACCGCCGGGAATCAGCAGGGTATCCAGCCCGGCGGGATCACAATTGCTCCAGGCCGCGTCGGCCATCAGGCGCATCCCGGAGGAGCTAGCTACCGGCCCGGCCCGTTCGCCGAGTATCAGCAGTCGGTAAGCATCGCCCAATCCCTGGCGATTACGCTCCACATTGGCGGAGGCGAACACCTGCAGCGGGCCGACTACATCCAGGCTCATGAAGTCCGGATAGATCAGGGCGGCGATGCATTTGATGTCGTCCATGGCGATCCCTCAGGAAAGATGGACAGAGTGTGCGCGGGCGAGAGAGTGGCGGCAATGACATTAACCCCACATATCTCGCCACTCTATGGGCGTGGCTCAGGCGCTGGGGAGCTTTTCCAGAAAGCGCATCAGCAGGCTTTCTTCCGAGCGCAACCCCTTGCGGGCCGCTGCCAGGCGTAGATCGGAAAGATCGCCAGCGTGGAAGGCATCGATCAGCGCTGGGTGGATATAGCATTTGCGGCACACCGCCGGGGTGTTGCGCAGCTCCTCGGCGACCAGCTTGACCATTGCCGCCACATGCTTCTTGGCCGAGCTTTCCGGCTGCCATTCGAGCTTGCGCAAGAGCGACAGCGCCAAGGCACTGCCGGCCCAGGTGCGGTAATCCTTGGCAGTGAAATCGGCACCCGTCAGCTCGCGCAGGTAATCGTTGATGTCAGTGGAGGTCACGGTATGGCGGTCGCCCTGCGCATCGAGGTACTGGAACAGGTGCTGTCCCGGAAGCTCCAGGCAGCGCCGGATGATGCGTGCCAGGCGCCTGTCGCTGACTTCCACTTCATGCTCGATCCCGCTCTTGCCTCGAAAGTGGAAACGAATGGCGCTGCCCTGCACCTCGACGTGGCGGTTGCGTAGGGTCGTCAGGCCGTACGAGCGATTTTCCTTTGCATAGCGTACGTTGCCGATGCGGATCAGGGTGTTGTCGAGCAGGGTGATGACCGTTGCCATGACCTTTTCACGACCATGCTCGGGTAGCAGCAAGTGCTGCTCCACTGCCTGACGCAATTTCGGCAGGGCTTTGCCGAACAGCAGCAGATTGGCGTACTTGTCGGTGTCGCGTACTTCACGCCAGCGTGGGTGATAGCGGTACTGCTTGCGCCCGCGGGCATCGCGGCCGGTGGCTTGCAGGTGGCCTTTGGGATCCGGGCAGATCCATACGTCGACGTAAGCGGGCGGTATGGCTAACGCATCGATGCGGGCCACCTGCCGGGTATCGCGAATACGCTCCCCGCTGGGATCGAAATAGCAGAATTTGCCGCGAAGTTTGCGCCGAGTGATGCCAGGGCCACTGTCATCGACGTAATGCAGGTCACTCGGTAGTTCGGGGATTAGCGGTGAGTCGGTCATCGACGGTTCGCCGATACAGCACCAGGGGCGGAAGCGACAGTGATGCCAGCAAGGTGGTGAACGGCAGAATGCGTCAGCGGAGACAGCGGTATTTTAATGACGTTGTACATGCCGGCCAGCTCGTTGCGACGGATAAAGACTTAGCCAGCCGAATACGGCGGGAAGTTCAGTCTTTTCCAGGTGCGGTGAGCCAATCGGTAAAGCGGAAGGGAGATGTTTCAATACCGAGACAAGTTGCCGCACCAAAGGTACGGCAACTTTCATGGGAGCAATGAAAGGCGAGCGATTAACGCTCTATTCCGGCATGCTCCACGGGGCGAGGTCGAAACCTTTGCGGCTCAGCTCGTCGCGGGATTTTTTCAATGCCTTGGCCAATTCTTGCGGATCGCTGTAAATGCTGCTGGTGAGTTGCGTGCGATCGATCAGGCGAGTGCTGGTGCGGTCTACGACCGTCAGGCTCAGTACGCCGGTGCCATCCTGGGGTGTCCAGGCGACACAGTGAAAAGGTTGAAAGGCACGATCGGCAATCAGCAGTGCATCATTGAAACGCAGCGAAGCGTTCATGGGGTCGGTTCTCCGAGGTTTTCCCAATGATTCATAGTGTCAGCGATGTGTTAACGCTGACGTTCATAGCTGTTGATGATCCGATGAGCCCTGCAAGTCACATCCAAATGAATTAATTTTTCAAAAAAATGAAAATTAAATTGTGAAGTTGACGAGCATCAAAGTTTTCAAGGGTTAGAACAGTCAGTTGCTTTACCAACCATTGAAACGACACCAACACTTAATAGGAAAATAACGCAGAGCGTCGGTTCCATTTGGTTCCGGTTTTTTTATCAATAGCGGCAAATGTTTAGGTGCAGTGATCGAATTGCTGCCAGTTTTCCGACATTGCTTGGGTCGACGCTGCCAAGGGCATGCTGGGGCTCAAAGAGGCTGCAGATGATCGGCTAGGTGGCCGCTTTCAACCAGCTCGAGAAATTCGTCACCCAGACGCTGGCTTTCATCCATCGCCAGGCGCCAATAGCGCTCGCGCCCGGCATCGTCGCCCAGAAAACGGCTGAAATCCTTGCGATCCGGCAGCTTGCCGTAGGGTAGGCGTGCCAGGTATTCGCGAGACGGAGCCAGCAGCAGGACATCCTGCAGGCGCGTGGCGTCACCGCGACGCCAGGGCATGCCCTTGTCGAACCAGCCGGGGATGATGCGATCGGTAAAGTGCGGGTACAGCACGATGCCGTCACCGCTGTAAGGCAGATCCAGATGATAGTCGAGCAGGCCGCCGTCGCGGTACGTGCCGGGGCCGGCGCCGGGAATGTCACGCACGCCTTGCATCACGAAGGGAATCGAGCCGGAAGCCAGCAGTGCATGGCGAAGATTGCCGACATCCAGAGGCAAGCAGCGCGAAGGGAAATCGGTGAGTGGGTGCAGTGGTGGGGCCAGACGTGCGTCGTGCAGGATCACCCGTTCGAAGTGACGGGCCAGGCGAGGGCGGCCCAACAGGTTGCTGCCTATCACCGACGAGAGTCCCAGCCCCAGCGTACGTCGCCCGTCCTCGGCAAGCCGACCATGGCTTTTCACCACGACGATATTGAGCCGGTAATGGGCGTTGTCGAGCACCGCGGCATCCTGCTGTTGCAACAGCTCGTCGAGCATCTGCGTACAGCGGCGCGACACCTCGACCATGCTCACGCCCTTGGCGAAGCGCATGCCGGTATAGAGCTCGCCCAGGCGCCGCAACGCCACGGCTGGCTCAGGCAAACAGGCACTGGCGAAGCGCCAGGAACCAATCGAAGCGCCGATCAGCGAACGCTCCCGCGGAACGCGTGCCAGCCAGTCACCGAACAACGCGATATCCAGGCCTTGAATACCGAGCGCCTTGGGGCCACCCGCGGCACCCGGCAATGTACCGACATCCGCCGGTTGCAGATTCTGCTCGCGGATGCGCGCAAGAGCGCGGCGGCCGGCTTTGAGGGTAAGGGCGGGATACTTGATCTGAATGGCACTCATACCGGTCTCCAGGTGTGAGGTGCCAGTATAGGGCGCGGACAGTATGCGATTCAGTTTGAATTAAGTCGCCTCCCTTAATCTGAACATCGTCGAAACAGATAACCGGGAGATCACCGTGAAGAAACTGACTGCATTGTTCGCTGGCGCTGCCCTGACGGCCACCGCCGGTATCGCCCAGGCCCGTGACCTGGGGCCGGATGAGGCGCTGGAATTGTATGAAGCCGGCACCATCCAGTCCTTCGAAAAGCTCAATGAAGCTGCCCTTGCCCAGCATCCGGGCGGTAAACTGGAGGACACCGAGCTCGAGGAGGAATACGGTCGCTATCTCTATCAGGTAGAAGTGCGTGACACCCAGGGTCGCAAATGGGATGTCGAACTGGATGCGACCAATGGCACCATCCTCAAGAACCATCAGGATGATTGATGAAAGGCACCCCGGTTTTACGCTTCATTTCCATCGTGCTGCTGGTGACGCTGACCTGCGCCGCCAGCGCGCGGGATCTGGATCAGGACGAGGCGCGGGATCTGCGCCTGAGCGGCGTGATCCTGCCGCTTGACCAGTTGATGCGCGCAGCGCTGGAGCGCTACCCCGGCGCGACACTGCTCGAGGCCGAGCTGGAGGAAGAAGACGACGTCTTCGTTTACGAAGTGGAACTGCTGACCCAAGAAGGCGTGGTTCGCGAATTGGAACTGGACGCCCACGATGGGCGGATACTGAAGGACGAGGTAGACGACTGACATGCGCCTGTTGCTGGTGGAAGACCATGTTCCTCTTGCTGATGAGCTGACCGCCTCGTTGATCCGGCAGGGCTATGCGGTGGACTGGCTGGCCGATGGCCGCGATGCCGCCTACCAGGGCGCCAGCGAGCCTTATGACCTGATCATTCTCGACCTCGGTTTGCCCGGCAAACCGGGGCTCGAGGTGTTGCAGGAGTGGCGCAAGGGCGGCCTCGTTACCCCGGTACTGATCCTTACCGCGCGCGGCTCCTGGGCCGAGCGTATCGAAGGGCTGAAGGTCGGTGCCGACGATTACCTCACCAAACCTTTCCATCCCGAAGAGTTGCAGCTGCGCATTCAGGCCCTGCTGCGGCGTGCTCGTGGCCTGGCCAATCAGCCACAGTTGCAGGCTGCTGGCCTGCATTTGGATGAAGGCCGGCAATGCGTCAGCCGTGGCGATCAGGAAATCGAACTGACCGCCGCGGAGTTTCGCCTGTTGCGCTACTTCATGCTGCATGCCGGGCAGATTCTCTCCAAAAGCCACCTGGCCGAGCACCTCTACGACGGTGAAACCGAGCGTGATTCCAACGTCATCGAGGTTCACGTCAATCATCTGCGCCGCAAGCTCGGGCGTGAGGTGATCGAAACCCGCCGCGGCCAGGGCTACCGGTTCAGCGGTAGCGCCGCTTGAGGTCGATTCAGCGGCGCCTGAGTCTCGGGCTGATCAGCGTCCTGCTGGTCATTGGTCTGCTGCTGGCGCAAACCTGCCTATGGTTGTTCGATAACAGCCTGCGCCGCTACATGCAGTCCGGCCTGGAGGAGGAGGCGCAATCGCTGCTGGTCGCGCTGGTGCGCGGGCCTTCGGGCATCCAGCTGGATGAGTCGCGGCTCAGCGCGGCTTTTCAGCGCCCTTATTCCGGTCTTTATTTCCGTATCGACTTCGCCGACAAGAGCTGGCGTTCGCGCTCGCTGTGGGACAGCGAACTGCAGCCCAGCGATGTGGATGGCCTGCAGCCCGAACTGCAGGACGGGCCCCAGGGGCAATTGCTGGTGGCCTACCGCGGGGAGTACCGGCGATTTGGCCAACAATTGACCATCTCCGTGGCGCGTGACTACACGCCCGTGCTGGAAAGCTTCCGGCGCGTGCAACGCATCGGCCTCGGCCTGGGGCTTGGCAGCCTGGCGCTGATTCTGTTGCTGCAGCGCCTGGCCGTCAGCCGGGCGCTGCGCCCGCTGGAACAGACACGAGTACAGATCGCCCAACTGCAGGAAGGCCAGCGTTCCGAACTGGATGAAAGGGTGCCCGAGGAGCTGGAGCCCCTGGTCGAGCAGATCAACCATCTGCTGGCCCACACCGAAGAAACCCTGAAGCGCTCACGCAACGCCCTCGGCAACCTCGGGCACGCCCTGAAGACGCCGCTGGCGGTGCTGGTCAATCTGGCTGCTCGGGACGAACTGCGCGCCCACCCGGAGCTGCGTGACAACCTGATCGAACATCTGCAACAGATCGAGCAGCGTATCGCTCGTGAGTTGGGGCGTGCCCGCTTGGCCGGCGAAGCCTTGCCCGGTGCTCATTTCGATTGCCAGGAAGAACTGCCGGGATTGTTCGCGACTCTGGGCATGATCCACGCCAGTGACCTGAAGCTGAGCTGGCAGACCACACCGCCAGACTTGCGCTTGCCGCGCGACCGCGAGGATCTGCTGGAACTGCTCGGTAATCTGCTCGATAACGCCTGCAAATGGGCTGACAGCCAGGTACGCCTGCATATCGAGCGCACGGCCGAGGCCTATGTTCTCACGGTCGATGACGACGGCCCGGGGATCGAAGGCGAGCGTCGTGAGGACGTGCTCAGCCGTGGCATTCGCCTGGATGAGCAGACCGCCGGACACGGCCTGGGGCTGGGCATCGTGCGCGATATCGTCGACGCCTGGGGCGGCACGATATCGCTGCATGACAGTGATCTGGGTGGGCTCCGCGTCAGGGTCGGACTGCCGCTGCGCACGCGCTGAACGGCAGCTCGACCAGCCCGCTTACATGCCGTTGGTGAACGCCGGATCACTGAGATCGATGTTCGCACGCACCGGTTTCAGGGCTTCACCGTACTGAGCGAGGATGTCCAGGGTGTAATCGATACGCGCACGAATGCGGATGTCGTCTTCACTGACCGGTTGCTCGTCGTTCAGCACCTTGGTCACCTGGCGGATGATCAGGTGCTCCGGCAGGTAGTTCACGCGACAGTTCTTGTAGCTCGAGCTGCGCAGCTCGGCGATCGGGCTGCCGCCGCCAATGCCCGAAGAAACGCCGACCAGCAGACCCGGCTTGTGCGCCAGTTCGGCCTTGCTGGCATAGATGAAGAAGTTCTTGATCGCCGGCCCGGCCATACCGTTCCACTCGGGAGCGATCACCACCACCGCATCGGCACTTTTCAGACGTTGGCTGTAGTCCGGCCAGGTGCCTTTGTCTTCGGCCGGCCACAGGGGCAGGGGGCCTGTGCCCAGATCGATGATCTGGCTCAGTTCGGCGCTGGTCTTGCCCAGCGTGATCAGGCGTTGGCGCAGAAAGTGGGCGATTTTTGCGGATTGGCTGTCAGGGCGGCTTGAGCCGGCAACCAGGACGATATCGAGCATGTGGATCCTCCATTGATAAAAGGCGTGAGGCTAATGCCCGTTGCCAGAAGCGGGAAAGACGTTTGTGCTATTTGCTTAGAACCGTTCTTGCGGTGCGTTCGATAAACCTTGTGGCCATTCTCGTGCGGATTTTTGACACCCAAGTCAGCTTCCGGCAGAGTGCGACGCTTTTTGTGGACAGCCACCCTTGGCTGCCACCCCAACGGGCCGTCGCTTGCGCGGTGATTCCAGGAGCCTTTCATGAACGCAGTTATCGCCGCCGTCGGCATCATGCTGATTCTCAGCCTTTGCCGGGTGCACGTGGTGGTGGCGCTGATCGTCGGCGCTCTGGCAGGCGGGATGATCGGTGGTCTGGGCATCGAAGGCTCACTGGCCGCGTTCAACAAAGGTCTGGGTGGTGGTGCCACCGTGGCGCTTTCCTATGCCTTGCTGGGGGCCTTTGCCGTGGCGATCGCCAAGTCGGGGCTGGCCCACGCGCTCGCCGACAAGGCACTGGTCATGGTCGGGCGGCAGGATTCGCGTGGCGGCGGTTCGCTGAAGTGGATGCTGGTGGGGCTGCTGTTGGCAGTCGCGATTTCTTCGCAGAACATCCTGCCGATCCATATCGCCTTCATCCCGTTGCTGGTGCCACCGCTGCTTTTCGTCATCACCCGGTTGCAGATCGACCGACGACTGATCGCCTGCGTGCTCACCTTCGGTCTGATCACGCCCTACATGTTCCTGCCGGTGGGTTTCGGCAACATCTTTCTCAACGAAATCCTGCTGGCCAACGTGGTACGCAGCGGAGTGGATGTGACAGGCGTGAACGTCAGCCATGCCATGCTGATCCCGGCCATGGGGATGGTCACGGGTCTGTTGCTGGCGCTGTACAGCTACCGTCGCAAGCGCAGTTACGACTTGGCGCTGGTCGAGCGTACCGAGCGCGTGGATGTCGCTTACAACCGCCGCAGCCTGGTGGTAGCGGGTGTGGCCGTGGCCATCGCGTTCGGCGCGCAACTGTGGCTCGATTCGATGATCATCGGCGCGCTGCTCGGTTTCGTGGTGTTCTCCGCTTCGGGCATCGTGCGCTGGAAGGAAACCGACGATCTGTTCACCGAAGGCATGAAGATGATGGCGATGATCGGTTTCATCATGATCGCCGCCTCGGGTTTCGCTGAAGTGATGCGCGAGACCGGCGAAGTCAAAGGGTTGGTGGACGCCAGCGCCGCGTGGATCGGCGACAGCAAGGGCCTGGGCGTGCTGATGATGTTGCTGGTCGGCCTGCTGGTGACCATGGGCATCGGCTCGTCGTTTTCCACGGTGCCGATCATTGCCGCGATCTTCGTACCGCTCTGCATGCAAATGGGCTTCAGCCCGCTGGCCACGGTATGCATCGTCGGCACCGCCGGCGCCATTGGCGATGCCGGTTCGCCTGCCTCGGACTCGACCCTGGGCCCGACCGCCGGCCTCAATGTCGACGGCCAGCACAACCATGTCTGGGACACCGTGGTGCCCACCTTCCTGCACTACAACCTGCCGCTGCTGGTGTTCGGCTGGGTCGCCGCGATGGTGCTGTGACGGCTGCGCATCGCTCATGCAGCGTTAAAAAGGCTGGAGGCGCCAGCCGCTAAACCACTTGCATCCTGAAGCGAGCCTTTGAGCGGGGTCATGATGTGCCCGTTCGACGGTTGGGTTTAACGTTCTCGACGGGGCTGCCGATATGGATGGTAGCTCCGTTGTATTTCGTATGGCTCACAAGGAAAACAAAAATGCGCCTGACCTTGAAATCGAAAGTCGTTCTGTTGGCTCTGATCCCCGTATTGCTGTTCGCTGTGGTGCTCAGCGGTGCTGCGGCCAAGGTGCTGTACGGTTTGGCCGAGCAGGAGGTGGAAGAAACCCGCAGCCGCCTGCTTGAGGAAAAACGCAGCGAACTGCAGAACTACATGTCCATCGCACTGGGATCCGTACAGCAGTTGTACGACGCGGCGCCCAATGGCGATCTGGCCAGTCGCGAGCAAGCCATCGCCATTCTGGCGAAGATCAAGTACGGCGAGGATGGCTACTTCTTCGGCCATGATTCCAATGTGGTGCGACTGTTCCGCAGTACCAGCCCGGTGGACGTCGGCAACGATCTTTCGAATCGGCGCGATGTAAACGGCGTGTACATCAACCGCGAACTGGTGCGCGTTGCCAAGGACAACAGCTACTACGTCAATTATTCCTCGCCGTTGCCCAGTAACGAGGCGGTGCAGGTGCCCAAGCTCGCCTACAGCTACTACCTGCCGAAATGGGACATGGCCATCGGTACAGCGCTGAATCTCGACGGCGTCGAGGCACAGATCGCCGGGGTGCAGGAAGAAATCGACCAGCGTGTAGGCACCATCATCACCAGTATCATGGTTATCGGCGGGGTGTTGCTGGTGGTGTTCGGCGTGGTCGGTCTGATCCTCAGCAACACCTTTCTGCGTCCGTTGCAACAGATCAAGGCCAACCTGGACGACATCGCCGCCGGCGAGGGCGATCTGACCCGGCGTCTGCCCATCGACAGCAACGACGAGCTGGGAGAGCTGGCCGGCTCGTTCAACCGTTTCGTCGAGAAGGTGCATGGTCTGGTGCGGCAGATCGTCGAAATGACCGGCCAGTTGACCGAGCTGGTCGGCCAGGTCTCCGCCCAGGCCCAGCGTTCGGAACAGGCCATGGAGCGTCAGCGCCATGAAACGGATCAGGTCGCCACAGCCATCAACGAGATGTCCGCCGCGGCCCACGAAGTGGCGAAGAGCGCCCAGGGCGCTGCAGAAGCCGCACAGCAGACGGATCGCGAAGGCCAGGCGGCCAAACAGGTGGTGGACGGCAGCATCGCACGTATCCACTCTCTGGTCGGCGACATTCGCGGCAGCGGCACATCTCTCGATAACCTGCAGAAGGACGTGCACTCGATTGTCAGTGTGCTCGACGTGATCCGCTCGATCGCCGAACAGACCAACCTGCTGGCCCTCAATGCGGCCATCGAAGCCGCGCGCGCCGGCGAGGCTGGCCGTGGCTTCGCCGTGGTCGCCGACGAGGTGCGGGCGCTGGCCAGTCGTACCCAGCAAAGCACTCAGGAGATCCAGGGCATGATCGACCGACTGCAGAGCGGCACGCGGGACGCGGTCAACGCCATGCGTCAGTCCAGCGATGCCGGCGACATCACCAGCGAACAGGCCAACAAGGCCGGCACCTCGCTGGATGCCATCGCCGGGCTGATCGGTACCATCAATGCGATGAACGCGCAGATCGCCAGCGCCGCCGAGGAACAGACCGCAGTGGCCGAGGAGATCAACCGCAGCGTGCATCAGATCGCTGGAGCGGTGGACAGCGTCGCCGACGAAACCCGCCAGGGCGCGCAGACGGCACGCAGTCTGGCGCAGTTGGGGCAGGGCCTGGAGCAGTTGGTGCGTCAGTTCAGGATCTGAGCAACGTGGGCAGGGACGCCTTCAAGAAGTTTCTCGCACTTTGTCTGGGCCGCAGGTGACTAATGGGCATACCCCATCCTGTGATCCGAACATGCCGACTACCTCCCTCGAAAAGAAAACCTTCATCCTCCTGCTCGTCCTGGTGACGATCGCTTTTTTCTGGATCCTTTTGCCATTCTACGGCGCGGTGTTCTGGGCGGTGGCACTGGCGGTGGTGTTCGCGCCCCTGCAGCGGCGCATGGCCCGGCGCATCGGCGGGCGTGGCAACCTGTCGGCTTTGCTGACGCTGGTCATCTGTCTGCTGGTGGCGATTTTGCCGGTGATTTTCATTACTTCGGCAATGGTGGCCGAAGGCACCAGCCTCTATCAACGCATCGAGTCCGGCGAGCTGGATGTCGGTGCCTACGTCACCAGTACCAAGGATATGTTGCCAGCGTTCCTGCAGCAGCAACTCGACCGCTTCGGCATGGACGATATGGATGGCCTGCGTGAGCAGATCTCCAGCAGCGCCGCGGCTGGCAGCCAGTACCTGGCGACCAAGGTGTTCGCCATCGGCCAAGGCACTTTCCAGTTCATCATCAGCTTCTTCGTCATGCTTTATCTGCTTTTTTTCCTGCTGCGCGATGGGCAGGAACTGGTGCGCGATATCCGCATGGCCATTCCGCTGGGCGAAAACACCAAGCGTCGCTTGCAGATCAAGTTCACCCGGGTGGTACGCGCCACGGTGAAAGGCAATATCGTCGTTGCTGCGGTACAGGGCGCTTTGGGCGGCTTGATCTTCTGGGGGCTGGGCATTTCCAGCCCGTTGCTGTGGGGCGTACTGATGGCCTTTCTGTCGCTGCTGCCGGCGGTCGGGGCGGGCCTCGTCTGGGCCCCGGTGGCCATTTACCTGTTTCTCAACGGCAGCATTTGGCAGAGTGTGGTGCTGACCCTGTTCGGTGTGCTGGTGATCGGCCTGGTAGACAACATCCTGCGTCCAATTCTGGTCGGCAAGGACACCCGCATGCCCGACTACCTGATCCTGATTTCCACCCTGGGCGGCATGGCACTGTTTGGCCTGAACGGCTTCGTTCTCGGCCCGCTGGTCGCGGCGCTGTTCGTTGCCAGCTGGAACCTGTTCAGCGCTGGCAAGAAGACGGTCAGATTGCCGGAATAACGCGACGTCGAAAGAAAAAACGGCTGCCCCAGGCAGACTGTGTGAAAACCTAGCAGTCTGAAGGCGAGTTGAAGACAATGCCTCTATCGGTTGATAGGGGCATTGTCGTTTATGGGCTATATCCAGGGCGAAGGTCGCGAGCAAAGCAGCCTGTTTCCG
>NZ_QJUI01000018.1 GCF_004327285.1 Phytopseudomonas daroniae | reverse complement strand
GCATCGGCAACCTGCCTACGGATCTGTGGAACCTCGGCGTACTGGCCAGCAAGTACAGCTCGGCGGCAGGCCTGCCCAGCATCGCCATGCGCGCCGACGCCATGGAAAAGGCTGCCCTTGCCGCCCACCAGGCCGGCGACCTGGCCAAAGCCAACGAACTGGCCAGCCAGGCAAGCCAGATGATGGCCTCTGGCTACGCCGACGACCTGTTCGAACTGACCAGCGATGCACAGACCGGCGGCTCGGTGCTGTCGATGCTCATCCCCGTTGGCGCCGCAGCGAAGGGCGCCGGCACACTGGGCAAGGCGGCGCGCGGTACGCGTGCCCTGGATGCAGCGGCAGATACCGCACGAGCCGCTGATGTCGCGGGTGATGCGGCAAAGGCAGGTCGCAGCGCAGAGGTCACGCAGGATGCTACAAAAGCCAATGATATAGCGACTGAAGGCGTGCACATCAAACGCCCTAGAACGGTCAGCAAGAATGGCTACACCTACCATCTCGATGACCAAGGTAGAGTGACCAAAGTTGAAGGTGACCTGAAGCTCAACAAGTCTCAGGGGCGCAATGCCAAGGCACAACGAGAGGCTGGAGGCGCGGATCGTCTGTCTGACGATCAGGGAGGCCACTATATCGGTCGCCGCTTCGATGGCCCTATGGATGACTTCAATCACTTTGCGCAAAATGGCAATTTCAACAACAGCGCCTACAAGAAACTTGAAAACGCCTGGGATCGCGCCTTACAAAATCAGGACACGGTAAAAGTTGAAATCGTTCCCAAGTTTAAGGGAGACTCGCTGCGCCCAGATACAATCACCGTCAGGCACTGGATCAACGGCGAGCCACAACCGATCAAGCGATTCAGAAATCAATACGGAGGATAACTATCATGACACCTGAAATAGAGGCCCTTTATCCCGAAATAGGGCAGGAGCTTTTGAATGCTTTACCATCCGACTTCCGCCAGGCCTGGGCGACAGCCGAGCTTCTGGATGACGTATCGGGTACAGAAGTCTTCTATCAAACCCAACAGAATGAATACTTCCATATTTACGACGGACTGGATGATCTCGATGACCTGATTTTTAATCTACGCGAACAATTCAAATCACTCAAACAAGATGTATGGAGCACGATAACAGTCTGGCTCAATGAAGAAGGACGGTTCTCAATAGATTTCGGCTACGAAGACGTTTCAGATCTGGGTACCGCTGGCGCGCGACGTAAAGACTGGATAAAGAAAAATATCGGGGAGCATGCAAAGATAAACTACGAATAATCGACAAGCTTGCTTGCATCACGGTTGAAGGTCATCCGGTGATGTACATGTACCGCGAAAACCGCGGAACGAGCAGGACAGTGGATGGCGCTTTTTTTCTGGACTGGAGGATGACGCCTATATGAGTACGCCATCGTTCCATGCCGTTTACGACGTCAATACGATTGCCAATTATGATCCCACAATCGTGACCTTCCTAGAGGCGCCTGTTGGATCGGAGTTCGAGAAGGACGCCCCGGACTCTCAATTCAAACCTGTCATGTGATGGGCACGATATTCCTTTCTCTGTAGCCAAATCCTGGCGTCGACGGGAACGCTATCCGATATGGAACAACTGCAGCAAACCATTGCTCAAGGCGTGCACGATGAATTGCCGGACACCGGCTGGATACACGCTACCTATTCGTTCCAGGCCATTACCCGCTTTTTTTCGGAGACCGGTCACTATTTGCGCAGCGACGGAAAAACAGTGTCGTTCGTCGTCGAAGATGAAGTCAGCGACGCGTTCCGCGAACTACGCCCCAAGATGGCGGCCATCCATGAGAACGGCCATGCTTGGTATACCGCTACCTTGACCCTCTCCCCGGACGGTAACTTCAGATTCGATTTCATCTACGACGA
Source organism: Phytopseudomonas daroniae (assembly GCF_004327285.1). GTDB lineage: Bacteria > Pseudomonadota > Gammaproteobacteria > Pseudomonadales > Pseudomonadaceae > Aquipseudomonas > Aquipseudomonas daroniae. The sequence continues at coordinate 108,416 of NZ_QJUI01000018.1, read as the reverse complement.
ATTGCCAGCGTTCGAGATAATCCCATCCCCGGACAAGTGGGCCGACGAATTTCGCACCTACCCGCGCCCGGAACTGCAAGACCGTATTCCGGCTCAGCCGAAGGACTAGGATTACCCGGGAGATGACGGCGGTTATATGAAAACAAGGCGAAGCCCATGAGCCTGGACGATCATATCGCCGGTGCCACCGTCAGGCATGCCAACCCCTTCGCCGGGCTCGAGGTGCCTTGTCGCCGCGAGCCGCTGGAGGATTCGTTGCGTGAACGCTGGGTGGTGCCGCTGTACTTCGGCCTGCATACGGCAAAGGCACGCGAGCATCTGGCCCGGCAACTCGGTGATGCGGACGAACAACTGGCCCGGCGCCTGCTGGAGCATTTCGACTGGTGCCCGCGCAGCGTTGGCGCCCATCTCGCCGCCATGGGCGCGGGCCAATGTCGTCGCCCTGCAACTGCAGGCATTCATCGATAGCCATCTGAACGATACCGCGCCCCAAATGAATACCTTTCAGGTACCCGGCCAGGCGGCTCCACTGGTCGACGCCGCAGGCCTGCGCGCAGACCTGCTGGAGGAGCTGGAACAGTACCAATGAGGCAATAGATCAGGGCGTCTGCACGCCCTCTGTCTCTATCTGCCAGCCGCCGCCGAGGGCGCGCGCCAGATCGACACTGGCCTGCAGCCGCAACAAGCGCAACTGCGCGGCCTCGTCCTGGGCGCTGTACAGGCTGCGCTGGGTGTCGAGCAGGGTGAGCAGGGTCTCGGCGCCGGCACGGTAGCGGGACTCGGCCAGGCGGAAGGCCAGTTCGGCCTGGGTCAGCACCTCGTTCTGCGCCTGCAGTTGCGCCTGGGTTCCGCTCAGGCCGTTGAGCGCCACTTCCACCTCGGCGAAGGCGCCGACCAGGGTGGCCCGGTAATCGGCGAGCAATTCCTCGCGCTCGGCCATGGCCAGGTCACGGCCCGCCGCCAGGCTGCCGCCGTCGAAGATCGGCGCGGTCAGCGCCGCCGCCAGCGAGTACAACGGATTGCTGAATACCCGTGACGCCTTGTCGGCCTCGCCGCCGACACCGGCGGTCAGGCTCAGGCGGGGCAGCAGAGCCGCGCGCGCCGCCTGCACGTTGGCATCGGCAGCGGCCAGGCTGGCCTCCGCCCGGGCCAGATCCGGGCGCTGCAGCAGCAGCTCGCTGGGGATGCCGGCACTCAATTCGGGCATGGGCAGGTCGGCGAGGCGCGGCGTTTCGCCCGGCAACTCGTCCACTCGCTGGCCGAGCAGCACGGCCAGTGTCGCCAGGCTGTCTTCACGCTGCTGACCGATGGATGCCAGAAAACGTCGCTGCAGGGCGACCACACCGCGTTGCTGCGCCAGTTCCAACGAGGTCGAAGCACCCGCGCCCTGGCGGGCGGCGACGGTGGTCAGCACGCGCTCGGCGTTTTCCAGATTGAGTCGGGCAATGCGCTGGCGCTCGTCCAGACCGACGTTCTGCAACCAGGCGGAAGCGACGCCGGCGGTCAGGGTCACCCGCAGGGCGTCGCGGTCGAAGCGGCTGGCCTGCACGGCGAACAGGGCGCTGTCCCGGCTCGCGCGCAGGCGCCCCCATAGATCCACTTCATAGCTGGCGGCGACCCCGGCGCTGTAGCTGTTGCCGTCGGTATCGGGATTGCCGCCGAGACGCGCCTCGCGGCTGGCCCCCAGGTTGCCATCGAGCGTCGGCAACAGGGCCGCGCCTGCCAGGCGGGCGCTCGCTTCGGCCTGCCGCAGGCGCGCCAGCGCCGCCGCCAGATCCTGGTTATTGGCCAGCGCCTGCTGCTGCAGCCGATCCAGCTCCGGGCTGGCGAAAGCGCGCCACCAGTCGGCCGTGGGACGCTCACCGGATATCGCTGACGCATTGCGCCACCGTTCGGGCGGCGCGGGCAGCTCTGCCGGGGCTTGCAAGGTGTTCGTGCAGCCAGTCACGAGCAGCGCACCGAGCAGCCAGGGAAGCAGATAGCGGTTCATGTGAATGCCTGTCATTGCGCCAGCGCCACCACGGGGTCGAGCTGTGCGGCGGTTCTGGCCGGCAGGTAGCCGAACACCAGGCCGGTGCCCACCGAGCAGGCGAATGCCAGCAACATGGCCGACAGCGAGAACACCAGCGGCACGCTCCAGGCGATCAGCAGCGCACCGAACAGCAACCCGGTGACGACGCCAACGCTGCCACCGACCAGCGTCACCAGCACCGATTCGGTGAGAAACTGGCGCAGGATGTCGCGCTGCCGTGCGCCGGTCGCCATGCGGATGCCGATCTCGCGGGTGCGCTCGCGTACCGTCATCAGCATCACGTTCATCACGCCGATACCGCCGACCAATAGCGACACGGCAGCGATCAGGCCAAGCATCAGGGTCATGCTCTGCCGCGTCTTGGCCTCGGCCTGCAGCTTGGCGGCGGAGTTGTAGACGCGAAAATCCTGCCGACCGTGGCGCTGTAGCATCAGCTCTTCGAGCGATGCCTGGGCCTGGGCGACCAGGTCGCTGCTCTTCACTTCGATGGCCCCATAGCTCTCGTCACGCAGCTTGGGGAACACCCGTACCACGCCCGTGCTGTGCGGCACCAGAACCTGCTCGTCCGGGTAGTTGCCGCCCGCTTCGCTACCCTTCTCGCTCATCACCCCGATCACCTCGAAGGGCGAGCTGTTGATCAGGATGATCTTGCCCAGCGGATCGCTGCCATCCGGGAACACGCTGGTGTACACCTCATGACCGAGTACCGCCACCGGGGCGATTTCACGGTTCTCCGCGGCGCTGAAGAAACGCCCACGCGCCACCGGCCAACGGTGAATGTGCGGCAGGTGTTCACCAACGCCGAGCACTTCGGTCTGCAGCGCCTGCTGGCCGTGGCGGATCAACGCCGGATCGCGCAGCACCGGCATCACCCGCGCCACTTCGCGCAGCTTGCCGATGGCCTCGAAGTCGCCCTCGGTAAGCACGCCGATGGGCCCGCCAGTGCGCGGCACGTCGCTGGATACGTACATCATGTTGGCACCCATCACGCCCATTTCGGCGACCACCTTCTGGCGGGCACCTTCACCGACGGCGAGCATGACAATCACCGAGGCCACGCCGATGACGATGCCCAACAGGGTCAGCGCGGTGCGGAAACGGTGAATCGACAACACCCGCCAGGCACCACGCAGCATCTCGCCCAGCTCGCTGAAGAAGGAAGCGCCGCTGTCGCGCCCGGCTTGTCGCATGTCCGGCGCGGGTAGCGCATTGCCCGGTACGGTGGCACCACTGTCGCTGATGATCTCGCCATCGCGGATCTCGATCACCCGCCGCGCCTGGGCGGCGACGTCGCGGTCGTGGGTGATGAGGATGATGGTGTGACCGGCGTCGGCCAACTCGTGCAGCAGCGCCATCACTTCCTTGCCGCTACGGCTGTCCAGCGCGCCGGTGGGTTCGTCGGCGAGGATGATGCGCCCGCCGTTCATCAACGCGCGAGCAATCGATACGCGCTGTTGCTGGCCGCCGGACAACTGACCCGGTCGGTGCTCCAGACGCTCGTCCAGCCCCAGCCGACGCAATAGCGCAGACGCACGCTCGCGGCGCTGCTCGGCCGGCATGCCGGCGTAGATGGCCGGTACCTCGACGTTCTCCCGCGCGGACTCGGTGGCGATCAGGTGATAGCCCTGGAACACGAAACCGAACGCCTCGCGACGCAGCCAGGCCAGTTGATCGACATCGAAGGCCGCCACATCCTCGCCGGCGAAGCGGTAGCTGCCGGCACTGGGACGATCCAGACAGCCGAGCATGTTCATCAGCGTCGACTTGCCGGAGCCGGAAGTGCCGACGATGGCGACGAACTCTCCGGCCTGGATCGACAGGCTGATGCCACGTAGTACATCCACGGCCGGCGCGCCGTTTTCGCCACCATAGGTGCGCCGGATACCCTGCAGTTCGATCAGCGGGGTCACCACTGGAACCTCGACATGCCCGATTCGGCCTGCGCCTCGCCGGTCACCAGGCGTTCGCCTTCCTGCAGGCCGTCGAGAATCTCCGCCACCTGGCGATCCCGGGCGCCGACCTTCACCGCACGTGTCTCGGGCTGCTCGCCTTTGGCCAGAATGCGCACCTGGTAATTACCCGGTTTGCCCTGCAAAGCGTCCAGCGGCGCGGTGAGCACATCCTTCGCCGAGGCGGTGACGAACACCACCTGGGCGGTCATCTGCGGCATCAGTTCGCCGTCGCTGTTATCCACCTCGAACAGCACGGTGTACTGCACCACCTTTTCCGGTTCGGCGGCGCCGCTGCTCGCCTCACCCTGCCCGGTGGGGGTGACCGGTGGCGCGGGCAGCACCTGGCGCACCGTGCTGTGCCAGCGTCGCTCATCGCCGCCGAGGGTGGTGAAGTACAGCGGCAGGCCTGCCTTGACACGGCGGATATCGGCCTCGGAAACACGCGTCCAGCCGGTCATGCTGCGCAAGTCGGCGATGCGCATCACCGTGGGCGTCTGGTAGGTGGCGTTGAGGGTCTGCCCCTCCTTCACATCGACGCCCAACACGGAGCCGGCGATGGGCGCGTAGATGCGCGTGTAGCTCAGTTGCGCCTCGTTGCGCTTGAGCAGCGCCTGGCTTTCGGCGATCTGCGCACGCAGGTTATCGAGCCGCGCCCTGGCCGATTTGTAGCCAGCGGCTGCAGTCTGCACATCTTCCTCGCGGGTGGCATCGAGCCTGGCCAGGTGGATTTGTCGCTCGTGCTGCTGACGCGCCAGCAGCAGTTGTGCCTGCTGCTCTTCCAGCTGTGCACGTAACCCCAGCAGCGCGGCACGGTCGGCCTCGACCGTGGCTTCGTGCAGGCTGGCGTCGATCTCGGCGAGCAGTTGGCCCTTTTCCACCTGATCACCCGGCTCCACATGCAAACGCATGATCTGCCCGGACACCTGGGCGCCGACATCCACCGAGTAGCGTGGCTGCAGGGTGCCGATGGCGACCACCGTGGCTTCGACATCGCCGCGGCCCACCACAACGGTTTCGTAGGCCGACGTCGGTTCGCCGTTCAACCAGCCGAAGGCGATGATCGGCACGAGCGCGACCGCGGCGAACAGCCAGCGCCGGCGAATGAGAAAAGGGGAAAACGTCATGACTGGCCCGACCTCTGCCTGAGCATCCAATAACCATCCCTGGCCATACCTACCGACCGTGCTGCTCACACTCAGGCAAGCGACGGCAGCAGACAGCCGAGGGCGAGGTGCAACGTGAAAGGTGCGATGCGCCTACACGGGCGCCGTGCAACTCATGGAGAACGGGAAAACTTCCGGCTCTTACCACCCAAGACGAATGAGCCCCGCAAAACCCGGCGTCTGCCGCAAGAGCAAATGAAACAAAATGTTTCAATGCGCACGGGCAACGTTAGCGCTGATAAGCCCATGCCGCCGTCAATGCGATCACTCGCTGTCATGGCTTGGCGAAGACAGATGCCACGGAGGGCTTATCGAATCAGAGCAGACAGGGATCTGTTCGCACCAGTTGGCCCCGGTAACGCGGACTGTAGGGCGATCACAGCAGCGAGCCTCTCGACGGTTTATCCTGCAACCATCCAGAGAGGTGCCCTAGAAAGGATTCGCCATGCACAGCAACCCCTACGCCATTCCCCAGGCGAACCCCGACCCTGTCCCTGCGACACAGCCAGCATCACGGCTACCCCTGCAAATGATGGCCGTGGCCTTGTTGTGCAGCCTGGCTGGCCTGCTGCTCAAGTTCGCAACCATGTGGTTTTCCATGGAGCCCGATCACCTGCAGGGCTATCTGGACAACATTCTGCATATCGTCCCCTTCTGGTTCTATGCGCTGCTGATAGACGCTTGCAGTGCGCTACTGCTCACCCGTTATTTCATGCAACGTCGCGACCTGGCACGGTTCGCCCACCCCGAACGACTGATCGCGCTCTACGTCGGTCTCTATTTCATTGCCTTGGTGTTGGTCGGCATGCTCTACAGCATGCTGTGGGGCCGGTTGATGCCGTGGCTGTACGAAGGAAGCCATGGCATCTCCCCGACGATACTGATGCAGCCATTGGACTTTGTGTATTTCCTCCTGGCGACGCTGCTGCCGCTCTGGCTGAGCCTGCACCTGATGCGCCGCACGGCACGGGTCGACGCCGGTGCCAGCCTGATCGGCCGAGGTGAAGTCGCGCTGGCCTTCGGCCTGTGCTTCGCAGTGATTTATACGAAGCTGCTGGCACTGCTACCGATGGCGGTCATCAACCCTTATGGCATGGAGTGGCTGCATGCTGCCAGCAGCGCCGCCGGCCTGGTGTATGGACTGATAGCGCTGGTCGCGGCCCACGGCGCCCTGCCGCCACAGCTACCGCGACTCGCCATCGGCCGCCTGCTGGCGAGCGTGCTGGCTTGCATGGCCATGTGGCTGGTCGCCGCCGTGGTGCTCTGCATAGTACTGGCGCTGGTTCTGTATATCGGCTCGGAGCGAACGGCCCTGGCGGTCATGCTGCTGTTCGGCCTCCTGCTGCTGGCACTGCTCTGGCCGCTGACGCGTCTGAGCCTGCGCTGGATCTATCGCCCGACACGGGTCTGAGTTGCCGGAAACGCTTGCGCTGCGGGACAATTCGCGCCGATTCAGGCCAGCGGACATTCCCCATGCAGCAGAGCACCCTTCTCTTCGACCTCGACGGCACCCTGACCGATCCGCGTGAAGGCATCACCCGTTCGGTGCAATACGCCCTGACGCAGCTGGATATCCATGAGCCAGATCTGCAGGCCCTGGAGCATTTCATCGGCCCGCCGCTGCTGCAGTGCTTCATGCAGACTTACAGCCTCAGCGAGGCGCGCGCCTGGGATGCGGTGAATCACTACCGGGTGCGTTTTCGCGAAGTCGGGCTGTACGAGAATCAGGTATTCGAGGGCATCGTCGAGCTATTGCAACTGCTGCGCGAGCAGGGGCGCACGCTGTATATCGCCACCAGCAAGCCCACTGTGTTCGCCACCGAGATCGCCCGCCACTTCGATTTCGGCCACTACTTCAAGGCGATTTACGGCAGCGAACTGGATGGCACGCGCACCAACAAGGTGGAGCTGATCGCACATCTGTTGCAGCAGGAAGGTCTGAGCCCGACCGACACCTTGATGATCGGCGACCGCAAGCACGACCTGATCGGCGCTCACAGCAACGGCCTGAGCGCTGTAGCGGTGGGTTACGGCTTTGGCAGCCAGGGAGAACTGAGCGGCGAACGGCCGGCCCATCACTTTCAGACGCTGGCGCAGTTGCACCAGGCGTTCGCCGGCTAAGCGGTAGCGACTTCGGCCGCTACATCATCCTCGAACCGGTCAGGTCATTGCGCTGATAGATCACCTTGCGGCTGCCGTTGTCGCAGGTGCCGATCACCATGCTGTCGTCCTCGACCTCTTCGTTCGGCACGATTTCCAGTGTATAGCTGGACACGCCAGCGGCCTGGATCTTCACCTCGATCTCCTGCTTGAGCTCTTCGCACGACTTGGGTGCGGCCCAGGCATTGCTGCCCATCAGGCCAAGCACCAGCATCACTGCCGTCCATCCTTTCATCACGACCCATCCTCTGTGTTGTGCCTACTTCGTTCCTCTCGGACAACATCCAGCGCCTGCAGTTGTGTCAGTCGCTCGTCGGCGGGCAAGGCGCCCAACTCGGCGACCCTACGATAGAACGCCGGCCAGTGGCCTTCGACCTCGCGGAACAGGCTGGCGAACGCCGGCACCCAGCGATCATACAGCCCAAAGGGCAGCAGCTTGGCATTGTTCAGTGGCCCGTTGATCCAGCCGTCGTAATAACCGACGCCTTTCCATTGCGTGGCGCGCAGTTGCCGGTATTCGTCACGCAGGCGGTCGAACTCGGCCTGTTTGCCGGCACGCATCGCCTCGGCGTCCAGGTCGCTGGCATACAGGGTTTCCAGGCGTGCACGGCTGCCCAGCACCAGCTCGGTGAACTGCTCGCGAGGCAGAACGCCCAGCGCCTTCGGGGCCGGCAAGCCTCGCGCGGCACGCCATTGGCGCAAGCCTTCCTGTTCGACGAAGGTGGCGTAGGACTCGTTGAAGGCCGTGTCGCCAGCCAGGTAGTACTGCTGGTGCGCCAGCTCGTGGAAGATCACCGCGACCAGGCGCTCGTCGCTCCAGCGCAGCATGGTATTGAGGATCGGATCATCGAACCAGCCCAGGGTCGAATAGGCTTCGACGCCACCCAGGTAAGTGTCCAATCCCTGCACATCGAGCAGCGCCGCCGCACCGCGGGCTCGGTTCTGATCATAGAAACCGCGATAGGCCACGCAGCCCGCGATCGGAAAGCAATGCAGTCGCGGCTGCAGGGAAAACTCCGGCGTGGCGAACAGGTTCCATACCACGAATGGCCGCTGCAGATCGGCGTAAAGCCGGTAGCTGCGATTGTCCGGCAGCCCCAGGTGCTCACTGGCGAAGCTGCGCGCCTGCTGGGACAGCGCCAGGCGCTGGCGCAGTTGCGGATCCGTCGATCGATCCTCGATCAGCGTCTGCACCGGTTGCCGCGCATGCAGCAACTGCAGCTGTCCACGGGCCAACTGCCCGTAGTAATCGACCGTGCTGCAAGCCGTCAGCAGCAGCGCGAACAGGGGAACCGTCGCGCGGCGTGACAGGTCGACAAGATAGGAGGTGCAATGCTCGGGCATGGCCATCGTCATGTGGGGGTAAACGCCTCATCCTACCGCGAAGTCGCGGATGCTTTTGCGCGATACTGCAGCTCCTGCAGTACGCGCTCCACGGGAGACACCACGATGCGCCAGCCCCTCTTGCTCGCCAGCCTGTTATTGCTCGGTGCCTGCGCCTCACCTCTGCCGGCCGCCGACCCGAACATGGCGTGGGTGGATCTCAAGGGTGAAGGCATCGACCTGCTGATGGCCGAGCGTCTGGATCGCCAGCGTGTCAATGACGGACGCTACTTTCAGGTCACCCCGGGGGCTCATGAGCTGGAGATGCGCTTCCGCTTCGAAGTCAGTGGCGGGGGCGGCACATCGATGATGTCCGAGCCGCAGCAGCTGACCTGTGATATCCGCATTCGCTACGACGACTTCCAGGCCGGTCAACGCTATCGCGTCGAGGCGCGCTCGGTGGTGATGCGCGGCCAGGCGATTCTCTACGACGCCGAGCGCAACGTGCTGGCGCGCGGCAAGAATCTGCGCTGCGGGAGTTTCTGAGCGGTTTTGCGAGAAGCGGCTTCAGCCGCGACGGGCGTCGCGACTGAAGTGCAGAGGTGCTGAAAAGGCGGTCAGGCTTCCAGCACCACCTCCAGGGTGATTTCCGCGTTCAAGACCTTGGATACCGGGCAACCGGTCTTGGCGGTTTCTACCGCCTTCTCGAATGCGCCACGGTCAGCGCCCGGCACCCTGGCCTTCAGCGACAGGTGCACGGCGGTGATGGCAAAGCCACCATCCTGCTTGTCGAGGGTAACTTCGGCCTTGGTGTCGATACTTTCGGCAGTCATGCCAGCTTCGCCCAGTTCCTTGGACAACGCCATGGAGAAACAACCGGCATGTGCAGCGCCGATCAGCTCTTCAGGGTTGGTGCCGGACTTGTCTTCGAATCGGGTATTGAAGCCGTAGGGCTGCTCGGAGAGAGCGCCGCTCTGGGTGGATAGGGTGCCCTTGCCGTCTTTGATGCCGCCCTGCCAATGGGCCGATGCTGTCTTCTTCATCTCTATGCTCCTGTTGATGAGGGGTACAGAGTTCAGAGAGACAGCAGCCTGGCAAGTTCGAGTTTTTTGGACTCCGCAGTCACGCCGCACCTGCTTCGGATCAAGCGCGCCAGCAGTACACCTGCCAGGCGCTCGCTTGCGGGCGGTGCGGAGCGGCTACAACGTTCCCGATCAACGCAGCCCGGCGAGGATATCGAAGGCATGCTGGCGATCGGCGAAGTCGTAGTGGTCGCAGGTGAAGATCAGTTCGTCGGCCTGGGTCTGCTCCAGCAGCACGTCCAGCCGCGCACGGATCTTCTGAGGGCCGCCGATCACCGCCATGCCGAGGAAACTGCCGACGGCATCTCGCTCGTGGGGCAGCCACAGGCCTTCCATCGACTCCACCGGCGGACGCTGCACCAGGCTCTGGCCGCGAATCAGCGAGAGAATGCGCTGGTAGGCCGAGGTCGCCAGATACTGGGCCTGCTCGTCCGTATCTGCAGCCATCAGCGGCACGCCGAGCATTACGTAAGGCTTGTCGAGCACCTCGGACGGCTTGAAAGTGTTGCGATAGATGCGGATGGCCTCGTGCACGTAGCGCGGCGCGAAGTGCGAGGCAAAGGCGTAGGGCAAACCCAGTTCGCCTGCCAGTTGGGCACTGAACAGGCTGGAACCGAGCAGCCAGATCGGTACGTTGGTGCCGGTGCCTGGCACGGCGATGACCCGTTGATCCGGCGTGCGCGGGCCGAGATAGCGCTGCAGTTCGGCGACGTCCTGAGGGAAATCGTCGGCGCTGCCGGAACGCTCGCGACGCAGAGCCTGGGCAGTGAACTGATCGGCGCCGGGTGCGCGGCCCAGGCCCAGTTCGATCCGCCCCGGATACAGGGTCGCCAGCGTGCCGAACTGCTCGGCGATCACCAGCGGCGCGTGGTTGGGCAGCATCACCCCACCGGAACCCAGACGAATGCGCGAGGTGCCGGCCGCCAGATAACCGAGCAGCACCGCGGTCGCGGAGCTGGCGATACCGTCCATGTTGTGGTGTTCAGCGACCCAGAAGCGATTGAAGTCCAGAGACTCGACATGCCTGGCCAAGGCCAGGGAATTATGCAGCGCCTGCTGCGGGCTGCCGGTGTCGCGGATCGGCGCCAGATCGAGAACGGAAAAGGGAAGTTTCGCGAGTGCAGTCATGAGAAAAAACCTTGGCTGTGGATAAAGCCAGCGCTTTACCCGAGTAAAACAGTAGGTCTTACTCTACGCTTCCAGACCGGCTCAGGCCACCTCAGGCCAAGGTGCAGGCAACAAAAAGCCGGCGTCGCAGAGGCTGCGCGCCGGCTTCTCGACCACAGACATCAGTTACGCTGGTAGACGATATCCTTGGTGCCGCCGCCGCAGCTGCCGACCACTTCACGGTCAGTCACACTGCCTTTGTCGACGATCTCAAGGGTGTAGGACGCAACGCCATTGGCCTGGATCTTGGCATCGATCTCGCCTTTCAGCTCTTCGCAATCCTTAGCTGCGAACGCCGAGCCCGCCAGGGCCATCAGGCCTACTGCAAACAACACTTTTTTCATCACAAACGCTCCCTCGTACCAGTGAACAAATCCGGGCGCCATAAGGTGGCCCGTTTCAATAAAGTCTCAGATTGCCATTATGACAAGTAAGCGCGACTGCAGAGGCCCGTGGTCAGCTGTTGGCGACGCGGAAGCCGACCTTCAGGGTGACCTGATAATGGGCCACCGCGCCATCGGCGATGTGACCACGGGTTTCGGTGATCTCGAACCATTCCAGATGGCGAATGCTCTTGCTGGCCTCGGCCAGGGCATTGCTGATGGCATCTTCGATACTGGTCGAGGACGAGCCAACCAGCTCGACCTTCTTGTAGGTGTGATGATCCGACATATCCGCCTCCAGGGCTGGTAAACACGAATGGGCTGACTGCCCTTACTCAGTCAGTCCCTGGAGGGCGCAGCAAAGTTCAGGTTTTCGGTTGCTCTGGCACCAGCAGGCCCCAGGTGCGCGAGCAAAGGTGATATTCAAGAGAGCTCGTACCAGTTGCCAGGTAAACTGAACCGCCTCAGCGTTAGTGCAGGGTTCAACTCGCCAAGCCATACCCTGGGCTACAACAACGAGTACAGCGTGCCGGGCTTCACCGTCTGGAATGCTCACCTGGCTTATCGGCTCACTTCAGAAGTGGAATTAGCGCTCAACCTCAACAACCTGTTCGACAAGCGCTACTACATCCCTTCCTACTCGGATCCGGGTGGCAACAACATCTACGGCGACCCACGCAACCTGATGTTCAGCGTGAAATACACGCCGCAGTTCTGATCGGGTTGGTTTGAGGTCGATGTTTGTCAGCGGCCTCCACGGCCAATGCCGTGCTCCACAAAAAGGCAGGGCTTCAGCCACGGCTTTGATCACTTCCAAGTGATCAATCGCCGGCAAGCCGGCTCCTACAGGTTCGAGAGATAGGGGCCGGCTTGTCGTCGATTGCGATAGGAGGCTCGAGGGTAACGCTCGGCAACCATCCGTTCTGGCCACTGCCAATCAACGTGCTTACTTACTAAGACGGATAGCGCCGCAAAAAAGGCCAGGTCTTTACCGACTTTACAAAACCCCTCTGCCGTCGGCCACAGGTCTGGCACCGTACTATTCTGCTCCCGCGCTACTCACGGCGTTCCACTCCCCGACCCAAACGGCCGATCTCCCAGAATCGTCGCACGGCGCATGATGCGCCGCTGCGGGCGGTAGTCGTCGCAGGCATAGTGCTGGGTCAGACGGTTGTCCCAGAAGGCCAGGTCGCCCTGGCGCCATTGCCAGCGCACGGAAAATTCAGGTTTGGCGATCTGCTTGAACAGCATCTGCAGCAGCGCAGTGCTTTCATTGGGCTCCAGCTCGACGATCCGCGTGGTGAAGGATTCGCTGACGAAGATACCTTTGCGCCCGGTTTCCGGGTGCACACGTATCACCGGATGGGTGACTGGCGGATTCGCAGCACGCGCCGCATTCCATTTTTCCAGCGCGTCCGGCGTATTGCCGAAACGCTCCAGCGGGAATGACAGCGTCAGGTCATGCACGGCCGTCAGGCCGTCGAGCAGCGTGCGGATCGGTGCGGACAATCCCTCGTAAGCGGCCGAGCAACTGGCCCACAGTGTATCGCCACCATGGGGCGGGACATGCCGTGCGCTGAGCAGCGAACCCAGCGGCGGCGACTGGATGAAAGACACGTCGGAGTGCCACAGGGCGTTGTCGCGCAGGTCATTGAGGTCGGTATCCAGCACGAGGATTTCCGGCTGCTCCTCGACCTTCGGATAGATCGGGTGGATGTGCAGGTCACCGAACAGCGCTGCCGCGTCCCGCTGCTGGCGCGGCGTCAGCAACTGATCACGCAGAAACAGCACTTGATGCTCCAGCAGCCCCTGGCGCAAGGTGGCGTAGCTTTCGGCATCCAGCGGGCGGCTCAGGTCGACACCGCTCACCCGCGCGCCAAGGGCCTGGCCGATACGTTCGAATACGATGGTCATAGGTCTTTCTCTATTCAGTCCCGTGCAACCTTGTTGCGAGTTGGTACGGCTGCGTTACAAAAATACGTAGGTGGATCAGCCCCAGGACGCGAAACGTTTTTGCAGCGCCCGTAAACCGAGCTCGATGGTCAGGGCAATGCTGGCGATCAGCAGGATGCCGACCACCACCACGTCGGTGGCGAGGAACTGCGCGGCGGACTGCACCATGAAGCCCAGGCCCTGGTTGGCGGCGATCAGTTCCGCCGCCACCAGCGTCGACCAGCCGACGCCCAGAGCGATGCGCAAACCCGTGAGGATATCCGGCAGGGCGCTGGGCAGAATCACGTGGCGCACCACCTGCACCCGGCTCGCGCCAAGGCAGCGCACCGCCTGGATACGCGCCCGGTCGACCCGGCGCACCCCGCCCACGGTGGCGATCAGCAGCGGTGCGAACAGCGCCAGGTAGATGAGCAGCACCTTGGACAGTTCACCGATGCCGAACCAGATCACCATCAGCGGCAGATAAGCCAGTGGCGGGATCGGTCGGTAGAACTCCACCAACGGATCGAGCGCTGCGTTGAGCGTTGGGTTCAGGCCCATGGCGATCCCCAGCGGCACGGCCGTGACGACTGCCGCCAGCACCGCCACCAGCACGCGCCACAGGCTGGTGCTCAGGTGTTGCCACAGCGTGGCATCTAGGTAGCCGTCCTGCAGCAGCCCCTTGAGGGCCACCAGCAGTTGTTCGGGTGCCGGCAGGAAGATGGTGTCGACCCACTCCAGGTGCGTCGCCAGCCACCACAGCGTCGCCAGTGCGGCCAGGGTGCCGAAGGCTGCCACACGACGGCGATCGAAGCCGATTCCGATGAGTCGGCGACGAGTACTCAGAGTGGTTTTCAAAGCGTCAGAAGGCATGGTCGGCGGACTCCTGAAGGAAGACATCGAGCAGCTCCTGCCGCAGCTCGGCAAAGGCCGGATCGCTCTTGATCGAACGTACCGGCTCACCCTCGATATAGCGGCGGGCGAATGGCAGTTGTCGGCGGATCACCGCACGAGCGGGCGGGCCGTCCAGCACGATCAGGTCGGTGGCGAGAAACAACGCCTCATCGACGCTATGGGTAATCAGGAAGAGGCCTTTGCCGGTGCGTTTCCAGACGTCCAGCAGCAGCAACTGCATACGCTCGCGAGTCAGGGCATCGAGAGCACCGAAGGGCTCGTCGAGCAGCAGGAAGTCCGGATCGACCGCCAGTGCCCGCGCCAACCCGAGGCGCTGACGCTGGCCGCCGGACAGTTCGGAAATCTGGTGATGGACATGGCTGGCCAGGCCGACCAGTTCGAGCACTTCACGCGCCCGCGCATGCCGTTGCTCCTTGTTCAGGCCGCGCAGGCGCAGACCCAGGGCAACATTGTCGAGGGCGTCGAGCCAGGGCATCAGCGCGTCATCCTGAAACACCACACCGCGCTCGCCACCCGGGCCTTCGAGGGTGCGGCCATCGAGATGCACACGGCCGCTGTCGAGCGTCTGGAAGCCGGCCAGTACGTTGAGCAGGCTGGATTTGCCACAGCCCGACGGGCCGAGCACGACCACGGAGGCGCCCTTGTCGATCTGCAGATCGAAGTTATCCAGAATGACCTGCGAATGGCCGCGACGCTTGAAACTCAAGCTGACCCGCTCGGCGTTCAATCGGCTCATGGTCGACTCCTCAAAGTAAAAAAGCCCCTCCGAAGAGGGGCGAAACGTGGCATGAACGTAAATCGGGTTTACTGAGCCTGGCGGACGTACTCGGTGCTTACGTAGGGCGAGTAATCCGGCAGCACGGCGGGGATGCGCTTCTGCTCCTTGAGGAACTCGGCGGTGCCGGCGATGGCTTTGGCGGTGCCGCCACCGAGCAGCTCGGCGCTGACCTGCTGCTGGGCATTGGGGTAGGTCGAGCCGGCCAGCAATTCGGGAACGTCGGCAGCGTTGGCGCCGATCAACTTGGCGATCTTCTTGGCCTGCTCGGAGTCGGCCGTCCACTTGGCGGTGTTGGCCTGGTAGTCGGCGAAGGCGTCGAGGGTCACCTTGGCGAACTGCGCCAGCACCTCGGGGTGCTTCTCGGCGAAATCCTTGCGAGCGACCCAGACTTCGAAAGTCGGTGCGCCCCATTTGCCGACGTCGGCGGCGTCGGTCAGCACCTTGCCGTCACGCTTGATCTCCCCCAGAGCCGGCGACCAGACGAAGGCGCCGTCGATATCGCCGCGTTTCCAGGCAGCGTTGATCTCGGCCGGGTTGAGGTTGACGATCTTCACCTTGGTCGGATCGATGTTCCAGTGCTTCAGCGCCCCTAGCAGGCTGTAGTGGGAGGTGGATACGAACGGCGTGGCGATGGTCTTGCCGACCAGTTGCTCGGGGCTTTCGATACCGCTGCCGTTGCGCACCACCAGCGCCTCGGCGGCGTTGATCTGTGCTGCGACCAGAAAGGTCACCAACGGCAGCTTGCGCGAGGTGGCGGCGGCCAGCGGGCTGGAGCCGAGGTTGCCGATCTGCACGTCACCGGAGGCAAGCGCGGTCACCACTTCCGGGCCGGCGTTGAAACGACGCCAGTCGAGCTTCTGGCCGATGGCCTTTTCGTAGGCACCGTCGGCCTGGGCAACCTTGGACGGATCCACACCGGTCTGGTAACCGATGACGATGTCGGCGGCATGGGCCGGTACAGCGGTTGCCGCAGCGACAGCGAGCAGCAGGGCTTTGATGGTTCGTTTCACGTTCGACTCCTCGCAAGTGGCACCGCTGCGGTTTCAGGTGCCGAAGCGCCACCACGGCGCTGATGGAGGATAATTTATGGTTATAAAAAATATAAAACCAATAACATTTAACGCTTAGCTTAGAGCGGCTTCGAAGCCTCCATGAGCTAGAGCGATGGCGAGAATGAATTCATCCGAAAAGAGCACGGAAACCACCCGTCAGCACCGTGCAGGCATGGCCATTCCCAGCGCAGCGCACCGTAGGATTGCGACGAATTCTTATTCGAGAAATCCCTCGAAGGCGGGATGTCCACGGTGTGCCTCGATACGGGGTTCCATGCAGGGCTGGAGGCGCTCTACCGTCAACATCACGGCTGGCCCGCAGCGCGAATATCGCGACAGCAATAACAAACAGGTGGAGCCGAATGAAGGCAAGAACTACGAGGTCGGGATCAAAGGTGAATTCTTTCACGGCCGCCTGAACGCCAGCATCGTCTACTTTTAAGGCTGCGAGGACAATCGCGCGGTCACCGACGCTACCTCCGTGCGCGGCAGCATCTCTGGCTGGGCGGTGCCTACAAAGATGTTGAATCCAAGACCAAGGGTTAAGAAGCGGAAATCTCCGGTGAGCTGGTACCCGGCAGGCAATTACAGGCGGGCTACACCCACCAGCTCATGCACGACAAGCAGGGTGAGAAGCTGTCCACCTGAGAACCGGAAGACCAGGTCAATATCGACACCACCTATACACTCACCGGCCCGCCGGGCAAGCTCACCGTGGGTACTATAGGCGGTACTCCCTCCGATATCGCTCAGCGCTTGAACAATGCCAGCAACGCAGACCGATCCTCACCAGGGTGCTCTGCGCTCAGGTGCCCGACCAGCGCCAGGGCATCACGCCCCTGGCTGTCTCGCACACTCGCGTCGGCGCCGTGTCGCAACAGAAACTCGATGCGCTGTCTGTCGTTGTAATAAATAGCGGCCTGCAGTGGCGTGAGGTGCTCGCCACCCTCGACACCGTAGTGATTGACGCCGTCGACATCGAGGCCGTTCTGCAGCAACAGCTCGGCGACCTGATAGCGATTGTCTCCCTGGCTGTTGAGCACGCCATCGAGCCCCGCACCAGCCTGCAATTCACTGATGGAAACAGCATCCAGCCGGAACAGTTTCAAGTAGCTCACGCACAACGACGGCACCAGCGCATCGCTGTCCTCGGTGCCGCATTCCACCAGTTGCTCCATCGACTGGGTGGCGAGCAGGTAGCTGCCGCCGGCAGCCGCGACGATCACCAGCGCAGAAAGTCCGTAAAGTACGCTACGTGCTTTTTTCATGCGTTATCCCCAGACCCTGTCGCTAGACTGCCGCGTCTGGTACGCCAGCATGGCGCCATGGGGGCGCTCGGTTCTAGTCTTGGCCAACTCCGTGCGCAGTATCGAGCGAAAATTGCGCGCGATAGTCGAGACCACCGATTCGTAGACCTTCACATTCATCAGGTCGTTGCTCGACGCGTGCTTGAACCAGTGCCTGGCCGCTTTTTTGCCAAAGGCCTTGATGACCTTCACCGGCCCCTGATTCGGATTGGCGGCACTTCTGAACATAGCCTCCACGTAGCCCATCGCATAGCTGGCATCGATAGCTTCGACCAGTAACCCCTGTGCAAAACCACGCGCGTTGTCACTCATGGTTAAACCATCAATGAAGGTGTGCTCAGCCTTGAAGAAGAACTTGAGCACCTGTCGCGTTTCTTCCTCGCCCAGCAAGAGCTCTTCCGCTGAAAATGTACGCAGTGTGATGTAACTACTCATAGGGCCTCCTTGGCATCTCGTGGGACGGCGTTCAGTCGGCCAATATTAAGCGACTGCCTGGAAAACCTGCAGCACTGGATGACCAAATCGCGACACACTTCCGCTGGCTATGCAGAGCCTCGCGAGGCTGCGGCTTTATCGAACAGAACCCAATGGCCAGGGCTTTCAAAAAGGCCGCCGACTTACGGCTGGCCCTCTACGAGAAATCCCAGTAACTGCTCGGTCATCAGCAAGGTGTGCGCTTCGCTGAATACGATGCCATACCGACTCTCGATCAGCTCGCGGGCGTTGAAACGCGCCTTGAACCAGTCCTCGACGAAATCCGGTGCATAGCCGCAGGTGCTGAAGCCACGTCCGCCGAAGGCGATCATTGGCGAGTAGGCGTCCTGGTATTGCTGGCGGCTCTCGACGCGCTGGCGGTGCTGGTAAACCCAGAACTGCACGTCATACAGCAGGTATGACAGCGGGTCGGCATGCAGGGCGAAATAGCGTTTTTCCTCGAGCAGTTGCAGGGCAATCGCGCGGACTGCTTCGCCGATGCGCGGAAACGGCGGAAAGTCGCCCTCGGTCACCCGGTGCAGGTCTGCCTGGAAGTCCTCCTCGGCGGTATCGAACGCTTCCTCGCTGACCAACCCGCGCACAAAAGTCTCGAAATCCTTGGCCAGAACGGTGATGTGGTAGTCGCTTTCCTGATCGACATGCACCACCTGCGGCTCGCCCTGCGGATCGCAGGCGCGGTAGTCGAGAGCGACCATGTCGTGGCCGGCGGACGGGCAGTCGCAGATGTACACGCCGATATCCGGGTAGCCCCACTCTTGCATCATGAAACGGCTGCCAAGTTCACCGCACAGGGAATACCTCTTGTGGCGCCCGATGCTGAGGAACCCGGTGATGGCGGCGTGGTTCTCGGCCCATGAGGTCGGCTCGTCGGTGGGGAAGCAGCACATGTGCGGCGTACCACCGTTGTGCCGCCGCATGAAGGCGACATAAGACGGCGGCAAACGGTAGCCCAGCTCCGCTTCGAGCTCGGCGATCAGCGCGTCGCCGGGTGGCACATCGCTGAATTCCTTACGTGCGTAGGCGCTATCATCCCAGAACGCCTGCAGGTCGATATCGTCCGGAAAATCGCTCATGCTCCGACCGCCTGTGCTTCGCTGGCACACGGGCCAGCGGCTTTCAATATCCTGTTCATGCGTACGCCTTTTCTACCGGTCGAAAGTCATGTTCGGGCGTCAGACTCTCCTCCGCGAGGGAAGGTTCGCAACCCCGGCGCCCGCGGTGTTTCATTCGCCCTGTGAATGCCACTTGGGCTTGCCTCGGGCAACCCGTAGAATCCGCCGTTTTTCCAGGCAGCGACCACCATGCAACCAGCCGACCCGAAGCGTGACGAACTGATCTATGGCCTCGAAGACCGGCCGCGTCCGCTGGTGGCCATCCTCGCCGCGCTGCAGCATCTGCTGGCGATCATCGTGCCGATCGTCACCCCCGGCCTGCTGATCTGCCAGGCGCTGGGTGTATCGGCCCGCGACACCAACCTGATCGTTTCCATGAGCCTGGTGATCTCCGGCATCGCCACCTACGTGCAGTGCCGCCGTTTCGGCCCGCTGGGCGCCGGCTTGCTGGTGGTGCAAGGCACCAGCTTCAACTTCGTCGGCCCCCTGATCGCTGGCGGCGCGCTGATGGTCAAGCAGGGCACACCGGTCGAAACGGTGATGGCGGCGATCTTCGGCGTGGTGATCGCCGGCTCGTTCATCGAGATCGGCATCTCGCGCATACTGCCCTTCGTGAAGAAGCTGATCACCCCGCTGGTGACCGGCATTGTGGTGCTGATGATCGGCCTGACGCTGATCAAGGTCGGCCTGATCAGCATGGGCGGCGGCTACGGCGCCATGGCCAACGGCACCTTCGCCAACGGCGAGAACCTGATGCTGTCCGGTGTGGTGCTGGCCGTGATCGTGGTGCTCAACCGCATTCCCGTGGTGTGGATGCGCAGTTGCGCGATCGTCATCGCCCTGCTCGTCGGCTACGCCCTGGCCGGTTACCTGGGCCGCCTGGATTTCACCGGCATGCATCAGGCCGAACTGTTCCAGGTGCCGACGCCGCTGCATTTCGGCCTCGGCTTTTCCTGGAGCCTGTTCATCCCGATGCTGGTGATCTACCTGGTGACCTCGCTGGAAGCCATCGGTGACGTGACCGCCACCAGCAAGGTGTCCAAGCAGCCTGTGGAAGGCCCGCTGTGGATGCAGCGGATCAAGGGCGGTGTGCTGGTCAATGGCGTCAATTCGCTGCTGGCTGGCGTGTTCAACACCTTCCCCAGTTCGATCTTCGCCCAGAACAATGGCGTGATTCAGCTGACCGGCATCGCCAGCCGCCATATCGGCGTGTGGATCGCACTGATGCTGGTCATTCTTGGCCTGTTCCCGGCAGTGGCCGGGGTCATCCAGGCAGTGCCAGAGCCGGTGCTCGGCGGCGCAGCCATGGTGATGTTCGGCGCCGTGGCGGCCTCGGGCATCAACATCCTTGCCGGTATCGATCTGGATCGCCGCGCGCTGCTGATCATCGCCGTGTCCCTGGCCCTCGGCCTCGGCGTATCCCAGGTGCCGGAATTCCTCGCCCATATGCCTGCGGCGCTGCGCAACGTGCTGGAGTCCGGCGTGGCTACCGGCGGCATCTGCGCCCTGCTGCTCAACTGGTTCCTGCCGGAAAGCCCAGCCAAAGGCGAGCAGAGCGAACGCTGATCGCGTCGACATTACCTGTAGAGGAGCCCACTTGCGGGCGATGCGATGCTGGCCGTTCTGCAAAAACAGCATTGAGGCCACCATTCGCCTCGGGGAGCGGCTACAAATCGGTGACTATCACCGACAACGAAAAGGGCCGCATCAGCGGCCCTCGACATATCTGCCGAATGACTTAGAAGTCGTAGCGCGTGGTCAGCATGACGGAACAGCATTGGAATGACTGATCGGCAGCCGCGATCAGGATGGATAATCGGTCGCGGGGGGAGCCCTGTCAGCTCACGCCCATATAGCGGCCGGCACGGTGATTGATCGCCAGCACCATGTTCAGCGCCACGGCGCCCAGCACCGAAAGCGCGACCTTTTCCGGGGCCACGACGAAGATCGACGCCAGCACGATGGTGGCGTCCACGCCCATCTGCACTGCGCCTGCGCGCAAGCCGAAACGTTCCTGCAGGTACAGTGCGAGGATGTTCACGCCGCCCAGGCTGGCGCGGTGACGGAACAGCATCAGCAGCCCGAGGCCCATGGCGAAACCACCGAACAGCGCCGCGTACAACTCGTTGAGCGCCGCGAAAGAGACCCAGTGCGGCGTCAGCTCGGCCAGTAGTGACACCAGGCCGACCGCGCAGACCGTGCGCAAGGTGAACGCCCAGCCCATACGCCAGATCGCCAGTACGTAGAACGGCACGTTGAGCAGGAAGAACACCGCGCCGAACGGCCAACCGGCCAGGTACTTGAGCAGAAAGGCCAGCCCCACCGTACCGCCGGTCAGCAGGCCGGCGTGACTATAGAAGGTGATACCCAGGGCGACCATCGCCGTGCCCAGGATAAGCGCAAGGGCATCTTCCCAGAGCGGGTGACGAACGAAGATATCGGCAATCGTCTCTTGCTCGCCGGAGCCTGAGGTAGAGTCGTTCATGCGGGGCTGTCTCGCTGGGTACACAAAACAAGACGCCACCGGGTGGGGTGGCGTAGGCAAGAAGAAGGCAGAGGCGGTTCGACTATGATCGGATCCAGGTCTCGAAACTATGCGCCGGCGCCGCTTCGATGGCCGGCTGCTCGTCGCGCTCCACGCGCTGCCAGTGCGACTCGTCGAACGCCGGAAACCAGGCGTCGCCCTCGGGCTGCAACGCCACGCGGGTCAGGTACAGACGGTCGGCAATGGGCAGCGCCTGTTCGTACAGCTGGGCGCCGCCTATCAGCATCACTTCGTCGACGCCCTGCTCGCGGGCCCATACTTCGGCACGCTCACGGGCTGCCTCGACAGTCGCGAATACTTCAGCGCCTTCGAGCTGCAGACCAGCTTGACGGCTGACCACCAGATTGAGACGGCCCGGCAGCGGACGGCCGAGGGAATCCCAGGTCTTGCGACCCATGATGATCGGCTTGCCGAGGGTCTTGGCCTTGAAGTGCTTGAGGTCGGCCGGCAGGTGCCAGGGCAATTGGTTTTCGCGGCCAATCACGCGGTTTTCCGCGAGGGCGGCGATCAGGCAGAGAGGGAGTCGAGTAGTCATGGCGGCGAGCATAGCAGAGGGCCGCATCGCGCCGCATGACTTGCCGCACTGTCATCGCCACGCCATCTTTGTCGGTGCAGGCTGTAAACAACGACCTGCCAAAACCGCTCAGGAGCCATGTCCAATGCCGCTACGCCAGCCCCACCTGCTATTGCTCAGCGCCCTGCTCGCCCTGCCCTTCGCGGCGAGCGCCGAAACGCCGGCAGCGCCCGCCGCCACACGCGCCGATGACGCCAAACCGCTGATCATCGCTCACCGCGGCGCCAGCGGTTACCTGCCCGAACATACCCTCGCCGCCTACGCGATCGCCGTTCTGCAGGGCGCCGACTATGTCGAGCCGGATCTGGTGATAAGCAAGGACGGCCAGCTGTTCGCCCGCCACGACAACGAGCTGGGCCTGACCACTGACGTGGCCCGGCATCCGGAGTTCGCCGACCGCAAACGCAAGGCCAGCATCGATGGCATCGAGCTCGACGGCTGGTTCAGCGAAGACTTCACCGCCGCCGAACTCAAGCGTCTGCGCGCCATCGAGCGGATTCCCGATATCCGTCCGGGCAACACCCGCCTCGATGGCCAGTTCGAGATCCCGACCCTGCAGGAAATCATCGATCTGGTGAAGGCACTGCAGGTCAGCCAGGGTCGCGAGATCGGCCTGTACATCGAAACCAAGCATCCCCAGCACTTCAACCAGCTGGGTCTGTCCATGGAAAAACCGCTGGTCGAGATCCTCGCTCGCAACGGTTATCGCGATGCCAAGGCGCCGGTGTACATCCAGTCTTTCGAAGTGAGCAACCTCAAGATGCTCCGCCAGCTCAGCTCGCTGCGCCTGGTGCAGCTGTACGGCAAAGGCCAACCCCATGACCAGGTCGTGCAGGGCAATCCGCTGACCTATGCGCAGATGGCCACGCCTGCCGGGCTCGAGGCAGTGGCCGAGTACGCCGTCGGCGTGGGCCCGGAAAAGGGCTACATCATCCCGCGCAAGCCGGACGGCAGCCTGGGTGAACCGACGCGTTTCGTCGCCGATGCCCACGCCGCCGGGCTGCTGGTACATCCTTATACCTTCCGCGCCGAGAACCAGTTTCTGCCCGCGGAGCTGCAACGTGGCGACAGCCCGGCAGAGCGAGGCGATATAGAGGCGGAGCTGCGCGCCTTCCTGGCCGCCGGCATCGACGGCCTGTTCATCGACCAGCCAGACATCGCCGTGCGCCTGCGCCGTAGCCTGGATTAGCCACGCAGGGGCGTAATCCGGGTTGGTTTTTGCCAATGCAGCCACAACGGTTATGCTGGCCAGTGGATCGATAACCGCCGGGAGATCGCGTGGCCTTACCCAAGCTGCAACGCCTATGGCTCTGCGAGGCCGTACGCCTGCGAGAAGAACATGCCGGGCTGCTCGAAGACAGCGAAGCCAACCGCCGTGCCCAGGTGGCAGGCGGTGATCTGGCCACGCGTATCGAAAACCGCGCCCTGCTGCTGGCCGAGCGGGACGGCCAGCAGCAAGCGCAACGCCATTGGCTGCAGGGCGCTCGCCTGGCGTTGCTGCTGCTCGGCCTGCTGGCCCTGGCCAGCGGCGCGGGCCTGGCGGTAGCGGCATTGGGCGACGGGCAGACGCCGGTCAATGTGTTCTGGGCCCTTGGCAGCCTGCTCGGTCTGCACCTGCTGATGCTGCTCGGCTGGATCTTCGGCCTGCTGCTTGGCGGCGGCCATGGTGCGGTGCTCGGGCGCATCTGGCTATGGCTCAGCGAAAAGCTGGCCCGCGACGCCAGCGCGCTGCACACCGGCCCGGCGCTGATCCTGCTGCTGCGCCGACAGCGCCTCAATCGCTGGTTGATCGGCATGGCCGTGCACGGGCTCTGGCTGGTGGCGCTGACCACGGCCCTGCTGATGCTGCTGGCACTGCTTTCCACACGCCGTTACGGCTTCGTCTGGGAAACCACCCTGCTGGGCGGCGATACCTTCGTCGCCCTGACCCAGGCCCTCGGCGCCCTGCCCGGCCTGCTGGGCTTTCCGGTGCCCGATGCCGCCACCGTTCGCGCCAGCGGCGACAGCCCGCTGCCACTGGAGTCGGCACGGCATGCCTGGGCCGGCTGGCTGATCGGCGTGGTCGTGCTCTACGGCCTGCTGCCGCGCCTGCTGCTGGGACTGGTGTGCCTGTGGCGCTGGCGAACCGGTGTGGCCAATCTGCAACTGGACGTGGAGCTGCCGGGTTATGGCCTGCTGCGCGAACGTCTGCAACCCAACAGCGAACGCCTGGGCGTGTGCGATGCGGAGCCGGCGCAGCTCTATCAGGTACAGTCCGGCGCCGGAGCCGACGCCAGCCAGGGTGCGCTGCTGGTGGCCGTCGAACTGGACGACCGCCGTCCCTGGCCACCAGTGTTACCCAAGTCGGTCGCCGACGCCGGCATCATCGACAGCCGCGAGCAGCGCCGCCAGTTGCTCGACCAGCTCACTCGCTTCCCACCGGCTCGCCTGGCCATCGCCTGCGACCCACGGCGCTCGCCGGATCGCGGCAGCCTGGCGCTGCTCGCCGAGCTGGCACGCTGCGCCGGCACCACGCGCATCTGGCTGCTCCAACCGCCACCTGGCGAAACCCTGGACAGCGAGCGCCTTGGCGACTGGCACAAGGCGCTGGATCAACTGCAACTGGCCCACCGCGACAGCTCGCCCTTGACCTGGCTGGAGACTGGCCATGACTGAAGAGAACCGTAAGGGGGGATCGGGGCGCGTAGCCGACGCTCTTTTCATCCACCGTGCAGATGTAAAGTCTGGTGGATGGGTGAAGCGTCATCCACCCTACGTCGGCGCAGGAGCCGCGACCGCGCGGCGAATGGTTGTCACGCCGAATGTCTGGCGGGATGGCTACTATCGCATCGCCTCGAAGGCAGGACGCCTACGGAGCCGGCGAACTGTGGAGAATCGGCACTCATGAGCCACCCGCTGAAGCTCGCCGTGGTCGGCCACACCAACGTCGGCAAGACCTCGCTGTTGCGTACCTTGACCCGCGACGTCGGTTTCGGCGAGGTGTCGCATCGCCCCAGTACCACCCGCCACGTTGAGGGCGCGCGCCTGTCGGTGGACGGCGAAGCGCTGCTGGAGCTGTACGACACACCCGGCCTGGAAGATGCCATCGCCCTGCTCGACTACCTCGATCAGCTGGATCGCCCCGGCGAGCGCCTCGACGGCCCCGCCCGCCTGGCGCGCTTCATGGAGGGCAGCGAGGCGCGCCAGCGCTTCGAACAGGAAGCCAAGGTGTTGCGCCAGTTGCAGGCATCGGACGCCGGCCTTTACGTGATCGACGCCCGCGAGCCGGTGCTGGCCAAGTACCGCGACGAGCTGAACGTGCTGGCCATGTGCGGCCGCCCACTGCTGCCGGTGCTCAACTTCGTGGCCAGCGCCAATCACCGCGAAGACGACTGGCGCGAAGCACTGGCACGCCTCGGCCTGCATGCCCTGGTGCGTTTCGACAGCGTGGCGCCGCCGCTGGACGGTGAGCGCCGGCTGTACGAAAGCCTGGCACTGATGCACGAGAAATCGCGCCCGCAGTTGCAACGCCTGATCGACGATCATGAAGCCCAGCGCGTTACCCGTCACCGCAGCGCCAAGCGTCTGATCGCCGAGCTGCTGGTCGACTGCGCCGCCTGCCGGCGCAGCGTGGCGGGCGATGCCGAACGGGAAAAAACCGCCATCGACGAACTCCGTAAAGAGGTGCGCCAGCGCGAACAGCGCTGCGTGGAAGCACTACTGCGCCTGTACGCCTTCCGCCGCGAAGATGCCCGCGCCGATGACTTGCCGTTGCTGGACGGCCGCTGGGGCGACGACCTGTTCAACCCGGAAACCATCAAACAGCTGGGCATCCGCCTGGGCGGCGGCGCAGCCGCGGGTGCGGCAGCCGGCGCTGGCGTGGATCTGCTGGTCGGCGGCCTGACCCTGGGTACTGCGGCGCTGGCCGGCGCGCTGCTCGGCGGCGGCGCCCAGACCCTGCGCAACTATGGCTCGCGCCTCAAGGGCAAGCTCCAGGGGCAGCGTGAGCTGACCGTCGACGATGCCGTGCTGCGCCTGCTCGCCCTGCGTCAGCAGCACCTGCTGCAGGCCCTCGACAACCGTGGCCACGCGGCGGTGGAAGCAGTGCGCCTCGACGCCCTGCAGGACAGCCAGTGGCGCGAGGGCAAGCTGCCCAACGCACTGCGCATCGCCCGGGCACGGCCGGAATGGTCGTCCCTGAACCCCGGTGCCCGCCTCGATCAGGTCGAGCGCCTGGAGCAGGTGGAACGCCTGGCCAAGGAAATCGATGCGGGTTGAACGCTGCCTTTTTCAGGAGTCGCCATGACCACAGCGCCACTCGGCAATCTCTTCACCGACAGCGAGCCACCCGCCCAGGGCGAACGCTTCGAAACCCTGCTGAGCCACCGTAACCTGGTGATCGAACGCATCCTCAGTTCGGCTCGCATCGAAGCCGTGGACTACGTCCAGGAACAGGACGAATGGGTGGTACTGGTGCGCGGCCAGGCACGGATGACCGTCGCGGGAAAGGCCGTGGAACTGGCGGCCGGCGACCACCTGTTCCTGGCAGCCGGCACGCCCCACCGCGTGGAGCGCACGTCCGACGGCGCACTATGGCTGGCAGTGCACCTGCATCCATCCAGTATCCCGTAGGGTGGAAGACGCTTCACCTACGCGGCCCGACCCTTCCACCACAAGATCTGCACCACAAGCTAGCGCCTGAGCAGGCTCGTCCACAGCGTCGCCGCTACGATCAGAAATCCGCCGACCCAGGCCTGCACGGTCAGTTGCTCACTCAGCCACAGTACGGCGAACAGCGCCCCGAACAGTGGCTCGCTGCCCATCAGCAGCGACACCCGCGTAGGGCTGCTGCGGCGCAGCGCATAGTTCTGCACGAAGAACGCGAACAGAGTGGCGAACAGCACCAGGTACAGGGTGCCGATCCAGAACGCCGGCTCCACCGGCAAGGCGGGCAACCCGCCTGGCAGGGTCAGCACGCCGAGTAGCAGGCAGCCGAAACCGATCACTCCGGTCTGCACTGCCGTCAAGGCCAGCGCCGGCACCTGGGTATGAGCGGTGAGCTTGCCGGTCAGGCAGACCAACACGGCGCGCAGCAAGGCCGCCATCAGCATCAGGCCATCACCCAGGTTGAATTGCAGATCGACGCCACCGCTGAGCAGCCAGGTGCCGAACAGCGACAGCGCAACCGCTGGCAGCATGCGCGAGTCGGGCCTGCGATCGAACATCAACCACTCGACGAATGGCGTGATGACCACGCACAGGCTGATCAGAAACGCTGCATTGCTGGCCGAGGTGTGCAGCACGCCGTAGGTTTCGCACAGGAAGATGGCCAGCATCACACCGCCGAGCGGGATGCCCGGCGCCCACGCCTGGCGCCCCTCGCCGCGCAACTGCGGCAGCAGGATCAGAAAGGTCAGACAGAAACGCACGGCGAGAAAGCCAAGCACCGGATAGAAAACCAGCGCCTGCTTGGCCACGCCGTAGCTGGTACCCCAGACCAGCGCCACCAAGAGTAGCAGCAGGTCGCTGACTTGCAGCAGGCGCGAAGGGGAACGGCTGATCAGGGTGGACATGACGGAGCTTCCTGGAGAATCGGTAAGAAGCGCATTGTCCATTGCGTCTCTCAGCGTGATAATCCATCACTCATGAACAATACCTGTTCCCCATGCGCACGAATCTAACTCCACAGCTGCTCCCTTATCTGGCCATCTTCGTACGCGTGGTCGAGGCCGGCAGCTTTTCTGCCGCTGCTCGCCAGCAGGGCAGCACGGCTTCGGCGGTGAGCCGGCAGATCGCCCATCTCGAGCAGACCCTCGGCGTACGCCTGCTGGAGCGCACCACTCGCCGCCTGCGCCTGAGCGAAGCCGGCAGCGAAGTGTTCGAGCGCTGCAAGGATATGCTCGACGCCGCTCAGGCAGCCCTGGACGTGGGCGAACAGTTGATGAGCCGGCCCCGCGGCCGGGTGCGCCTGAGCGTGCCCAAGGCCTTTGGTCGTTTTCTGGTCACGCCACTGATGAACGACTTCCTGCAGCGCTACCCGGAGGTGGATGTCAGCCTCAACCTCAGCGACCGCAGCCCGGATCTGATCAGCGAACAGTTCGACCTGCTGGTGAGCATCACCGATCAGCCACCACCCACCCTGGCCGGCAGGCCGCTGTGCCATGTCGAACAATTGCTGTGTGCGAGCCCCGACTACCTGCAACGCCACGGCATGCCTCAGCACCCCAGCGAACTGGTGCGTCACGCCTGCCTGTATCTGGACGAGACGCCAGACGATCACCGCTGGCACTTCAGCAACGGGCCAGAGCAATGCGTGGTGGCGGTGAGCGGCCGCTTCGCCAGCAACCACAGCGAAGTACGCCTGACCGGAGCGCTCGACCATCTGGGCATCGCCTGCCTACCACGCTTCACCGCCGCCGCCGCACTGGCAACTGGCGCGCTGCTACCGGTGCTGCCACAGTGGCGCTACACCGGCTCCTACCAGGGCACCGCGTGGATTCTCTACCACCCGACCCGCCATCTGCCGCCCAAACTGCGGGTGCTGATCGACCACCTGGCTGAAGGGCTGGGCAAGGGCTCATCGATATGACCTGGCTGACAGGACGATTTCGCCAATGGCTGGAGCAGCGGCGGCGCGAGCGCGAACCGGTTTGTACAGCGGATCACATCACGCTCGAAGATATCGATACCGAGACGGGTAACCGCTTGCTGGACAGCCTCAAGGCCGAGGGCTGGCAGGTGGTCGCTCAGTACAGCCCACTCGCCTTCGACAAGGGCATCGACTACGACAGCTACAGGCTGCGTCGCGGGCCGCAAGAGCTGAAGCTGGAATGGGACAACTGGATGGAGTGGAAACTCAGCGGGTCGAGCGAATGCGTCGAGGAGATCGCCCGGCGCTTTTCATTGCGAACCTGAGGATTACGCTTGTAGTACGCTCGGCAATCGCCCCCCGGCTCCTACGGGATCGTGGCGGACACCACGGGTGCAGGAGTCCGCTTGCGAGCGATGAATAAATATCGCTCGCCCGTGACGAAGCAGCCTAGACCGCCACCGGCGCCTTGATATGCGGATGCGCTTCATAGCCGACCAGTTCGAAATCCTCGAAACGGAAGGCGAACAGATCCTTCACCTCGGGATTGAGCTTCATGGTCGGCAGCGGCAGCGGCTCGCGGGTCAGTTGCAGATCGGCCTGCTCCAGATGGTTCGCGTACAGGTGGCAGTCGCCGCCCGTCCAGATGAACTCGCCCGGTTGCAGGCCAGTCACCTGGGCCACCATCAGGGTCAGCAGCGCATAGCTGGCGATATTGAAAGGCACGCCGAGGAAGATGTCCGCCGAACGCTGATACAGCTGGCAGCTGAGCTTGCCGTCGGCGACGTAGAACTGGAACAGCGCGTGGCACGGCGGCAGGGCCATCTGCTCGACCAGCGCCGGGTTCCAGGCGGATACCATCAGGCGGCGCGAGTCCGGGTTCTTCCTGATCATCTCGATCAGCTTGGCGATCTGGTCGACCGACTCGCCGTTCGGCGCCGGCCAGTTGCGCCACTGATAGCCGTAAACCGGCCCGAGATCGCCGTTCTCGTCGGCCCACTCGTCCCAGATGCGCACGCCGTTGTCCTTCAGGTACTTGATGTTGGTGTCGCCCTGCAGGAACCACAGCAACTCATGAATGATGGACTTGAGGTGGCATTTCTTGGTGGTCACCAGGGGAAAGCCGTCGGCCAGGTCGAAGCGCATCTGGTGCGCGAACACGCTGTAGGTACCGGTGCCGGTGCGGTCTTCCTTGAAGGTGCCGTTCTCGCGCACGTGGCGCATCAGGTCGAGGTACTGTTTCATTGCGCGACTCCCTGGGCGGCCTGGCGTTTGTAGGCGTAGGCGATCAGGCCCAGGCCGGCGAGGATCATCGGTACGCAGAGCACCTGGCCCATGGTCAGCCAGCCCCAGGCCAGGTAACCGAGCTGAGCATCCGGCACGCGAACGAACTCGACGATGAAACGGAAGATGCCGTAGCACACCGCGAACATGCCCGAGACCGCCATGGTCGGCCGTGGTTTGCGCGAGTAGAACCAGAGGATGGTGAACAAGGCCACGCCTTCCAGGGCGAACTGGTACAGCTGCGAAGGGTGACGCGCCAGTTGCTCGGGGTCGGTGGGGAACACCATCGCCCAGGGTACGTCACTGGCCTTGCCCCACAGCTCGGCATTGATGAAGTTACCGATACGCCCGGCGCCCAGACCGATCGGCACCAGTGGCGCGATAAAGTCCATCAGCTCGAAGAAACTCTTGCCGTTGCGCTTGCCGAACCACCAGGTGGCCAGCATCACGCCGATCAGCCCACCGTGGAACGACATGCCGCCCTTCCACACTTCGAGGATCAGCAGCGGGTTGGCGATGTAGGCCGACAGGTCATAGAACAGCACGTAACCCAGGCGGCCGCCGACGATCACCCCCATGGCCACCCAGAACACCAGGTCGGACAGTTTCTCCTTGCTCCAGCCCGGATCGAAGGCGTGCAGCCGGCGCGAAGCGAGGAACCAGGCACCGCCGATGCCGACCAGGTACATCAGGCCGTACCAGTGAATCTGCAGAAAGCCCAGGTCGAGGGCGACCGGATCAATATTCGGGTAGGGCAGCATCAGGATTCCTCACAACAGAAAATTCAGGCCGACGATGACCAGCAGCAATGCGAACAGACGCTTGAGCACACGCGGCGACAAACGATGGGCCAGGCGCGCACCGGTGCGCGCGAAAAACACGCTGGTCAGGGCGATACCCAGCAGCGCCGGCAGATAAACGTAACCCAGGCTCCACTCAGGCAGACGCGCGTCGCCCGACCCCAGCCACAGATAACTCAGGGCGCCAGCCGCCGCGATGGGCCAGCCGCACGCCGAAGATGTCGCCACCGCCTGCTGCATGGACACGCCGCGCCAGGCCAGGAACGGCACGGTCAACGAGCCGCCACCGATGCCGATGATCGCCGATGCCCAGCCGATCACGCCACCGGCGACGCCCAGGCCGGTCTTGCCGGGCACGTCACGGCTGGCCTTGGGCTTGAGATCCACAGCCAGTTGCAGGGCGACGCACAGAGCGAATACGCCAATGATCTTCTGCAGCACCTGGCCGTCGATGGCGTCTGCGGTCACCGCGCCAAGTACCGAGCCCAGCACGATACCCACGGTGAGCCAGACGAACAGCCCCCAGCGTACCGCACCGCGGCTGTGATGCTCGCGCACGGCATTGATCGAGGTGAACAGGATGGTGGCCAACGACGTGCCTACTGCCATATGGGTCAACACGGAGGCATCGAAGCCCTGGGCGGTGAAGCTGATGATCAGCACCGGCACGATGATCATGCCGCCACCGACGCCAAACAGCCCGGCCAGCAGGCCCGCCGCTGCGCCGAGCAGTATGTAGATTAAGAAGACCATGATGTTTCCGCCAAGCAATGCGGCATGGTAACGGAAGCCGGCCATGCACTCTACTTCACGACGATTGGTGGCTTTGCGTAAAGTGGCACTTTCCATGGATGAGAAAAACCCGCTGTGTTCAACACACTTTATCTGCGTATCGCCTGTAATCACCTGCATATGACGCATCTGGAAAGTGGTAACGAACTGGAACTGCAGGCCGCGCCGCCCTTCAGCAACGTGCGTTTGCTGGTCGCCGATTTCAGCATTGCCGATCAGCTGATCAAGAAGGCTGCTCAGTCATTGATCCGTAAACGCTTCCTGCGCCCGAGCCTGCCACCGCGCATGGTCATTCATCCGCTCGAACGATTGGAAGGCGGGCTTTCTCAGGTCGAAGAGCGCCTGCTGCTCGAGTTGGGCAAAGGTAGCGGTGCAAACAAGGTCGTGGTGCATGTCGGCGAGCCCCTCGACGCTGCAGGTGTGCGCGCCAGACTGGAGCGCCCATGTGCCTGATCGTCCTCGCCTGGCGCCCCGGCCATAACCTGCCACTGCTGGTCGCCGCCAATCGCGACGAATTCTATGCGCGCCCCAGCGCCGCTCTATTTGAATGGCCGGAAATGCCAGGGCTGGTTGCCGGACGTGACCTGCAGGCCGGCGGCACCTGGCTCGGCATTGCCCCTGGCGGGCGCTTCGCCGCCCTGACCAATATCCGCGACCCACGTTCAGCCCAAGGCGCCCGCTCAAGGGGTGAGCTGCCTCTGCGCTTTCTACAGGATGACCTGCCTCCCGAAGCCTTTCTGGACAGGCTGCGCAGCGAAGCGAATGAGTACAGCGGCTTCAATCTGCTGGTCGGCGACCGTCAGGCACTCTGGCACTTCAACTCCCAGAGCAACCAGGCTCGAGCCTTGCCAGCGGGTATCCATGGGGTGTCCAACGCGGATATGGACACGCCGTGGCCGAAGCTGCAGCGCGCCAAGGCGATGCTTGCCAGGGCGCTGGAGACCGCCGACGAGGAATCGCTATTCGCCCTGCTGGCCGATCGCGCAAAACCCGAAGACAAGGCACTACCGGATACGGGCGTAGGTCTCGGCACCGAGCGCTTGTTGTCCAGCGTATTTATCGCCAGCCCGAACTACGGCACCCGCGCCAGTACTCTGCTGTTCACCCATGCAAACGGAGCGCGACGCGTGATCGAACGCAGCTTCGGGGTCGAGGGCATACCTATCGGCGAGGTGAGATTCGAGGAGTAGCGCCTCGGCTCGAAAATGAGTTCGCAGGATGGGTCGCACCTACGCGGCCCGACCCATCCACGGGCTGATCAAAGGCGAAAGAGGCCTGTCGGTGACCCGCGTTGAACCATGGATCACGGCCTTCGGCCCCGGATTACGCCTGCGGCTAATCCAGGCTACGTTCGGCCACGACCTGTAGGTTGGATTAGCCCGTAGGATGGGTGAAACCCATCAATTTCCGATGGGTTTCACCCATCCTACGACCGTCCGCTTGCGCCTTGATGCCGCCATTCGATAACCGGCGACGAATGGCTACGCCTGAATATCCGACGCCGGGTTGATCATCCGGCCCAGGCCGAGGTTGCGCAGGGCCAGTTGCAGGGTGCTGTGGATAACCTGCGGGTTGTCGATGCGCATCGCCTGGCTCAGCAGATCCTTGGCCTTGCCCATGCTGATCTGGCGCAGCAGCCACTTCACTTTGGGCAGGTTGGTGGCGTTCATCGACAGGCTGTCGAAACCCATCGCCATCAGCAATACGGCAGCGGTCGGGTCACCGGCCATTTCGCCGCAGATGCTCACCGGCTTGCCTTCGGCATGGGCGTCTTCGACCACTTTGCTCAAGGCCTGCAGAACAGCGGGATGGAGGAAGTCGTAGAGGTCGGCGACGCGCGGGTTGTTGCGATCCACCGCCAGCAGGTATTGGGTCAGGTCGTTGGAACCGACCGACAGGAAGTCGACTTGGCGGGCCAGGTCGCGGGTCTGGTAGACGGCAGCGGGAATCTCGATCATCACACCGATGGGCGGCAGTGGTACATCGGTACCTTCGTCGCGCACTTCGCCCCAGGCGCGGTGAATCAGGTGCAGCGATTCCTCCAGCTCCTGGATGCCGGAAATCATCGGCAGCAGGATGCGCAGGTTATCCAGCCCTTCGCTGGCCTTGAGCATGGCGCGCACCTGCACCAGGAAAATTTCCGGGTGGTCGAGGGTCACGCGGATGCCGCGCCAACCAAGGAAGGGGTTGTCTTCCTTGATCGGGAAATAGCTCAGCGCCTTGTCGCCACCGATATCCAGCGTACGCATGGTCACAGGCAGCGGATGGAAGGCCGCCAGCTGCTCGCGGTAGATCGCCAGCTGTTCCTTCTCGCTGGGGAAGCGATCCTTGATCATGAAAGGCACTTCGGTGCGGTACAGGCCAACGCCTTCGGCGCCACGCTCCTGGGCCCGCACCACATCGGCGAGCAGGCCGGTATTGACCCACAACGGCATGTGATGACCGTCCAGGGTCTCGCAGGGCAGCGCACGCAGGGCGTCGAGGCCCTTGGTCAGTTGGCGATCTTCCTCGACCACATCGGCATACTGCTTGCGCAGGATTTCGCTGGGGTTGGTGAAGACTTCGCCGTGGTAACCGTCGACGATCAACTGAATGCCGTCGATCTTCGAATACGGCAGCTCGACCGCGCCCATCACCGTGGGAATGCCCATGGCACGGGCGAAGATCGCCACATGGGAGTTGCCCGAACCCTGTACCGACACCAGGCCGACCAGCTTGCCTTCCGGCACTTCGCCGAGCATGGCAGGCGACAGCTCTTCGGCGACCAGAATGCAGTTGTCCGGGTAGACCAGCGTCTGCTGCCGTGCCTGTTGCAGATAGGCGAGCAGACGGCGGCCAAGATCCCTGACGTCCGATGCACGCTCGCGCAGGTAGGCATCGTCCATCAGTTCGAAACGGTTGATGTGCTCGCTGACCACATGCCGCAACGCGCCCTGGGCCCATTGGCCGGTCTTGATGATCTTGACCACTTCGTTACCGAGAGCGGCGTCTTCGAGCATCATCAGGTAGACGTCGAACAGCGCGCGCTCTTCCGGGCGCAACTGGGTGGCCATGCGCTCCGAAAGGTTGCGCATATCGCCGCGCACGCCTTCCAGCGCATCGTTGAACAGCTTCAGCTCGGCATCGATATCGCTGACCACCCTGTCGGGCACCACCTCCAGATCGGCCGGCGGCAGCACCACCACAGCGGTACCGACGGCAGCACCGGGCGAGCCTGGCACACCGACGAACTTGGCTTCCTGGATACCCTTGCCCTGCCTGCCCAGGCCGCGGATCGAGCCGGTGGCCTCGGCGTGGGCGATAACCCCGGCGAGCTGCGCGCTCATGGTCACCAGGAAGGCTTCTTCACCCTCATCGAACTGGCGGCGCTCTTTCTGCTGCACGACCAGCACGCCCATCACCCGGCGGTGGTGGATGATCGGCGAGCCGAGGAAGGAGGCGTAGCGTTTTTCACCGGTCTCGGCGAAGTAGCGATAGCGTGGGTGCTCGGAGGCGTTCTCGAGGTTCAGCGGCTCTTCACGGGTGCCGACCAGGCCGACCAGGCCTTCGTTGGGCGCCATGCTGACCTTGCCGATGGAGCGTTTGTTGAGGCCATCGGTGGCCATCAGCACGAAACGGTTGCTCTCCGGATCGAGCAGGTAAACCGAGCACACCTGGGTGCCCATGGTTTCCTTGACGCGCTGCACGATGATGCCCAGCGCTGCCTTGAGATCCTTGGCGGCGTTGACTTCCTGGACGATCTTGCGCAGCGTGTTGAGCATGCCTGACCCTGTCTAGTCCCGTGCCAGCAGGCGCGGTGCGAGTTCCTTGAGCGCGCGACGATAAACTTCGCGCTTGAATGTGACCACCTGCCCCAACGGATACCAGTAACTGACCCAGCGCCAGCCGTCGAACTCGGGCTTGCCGGTCAGATCCATGCGCACCCGCTGCTCATCAGCGGTCAGGCGCAACAAAAACCACTTCTGCTTCTGGCCGATGCACAGCGGTTGGCTGTGGGTACGCACCAGGCGCTGCGGCAGACGATACCTCAACCAGCCCCGGGTACAGGCGAGAATTTTCACATCCTGCTGCTCGAGACCCACTTCTTCGTTCAATTCGCGGTACAACGCCTCTTCCGGCGTTTCGCGGTCATTGATGCCGCCTTGCGGGAACTGCCAGGCATCCTGGTTAATTCGACGCGCCCAGAGCACCTGGCCGACATCATTGGTGAGAATGATGCCGACGTTGGGGCGAAAACCATCAGGATCGATCACGGCGCACAACCTCGTAAACGCATGTTCCGGCATTGTTCCATAAAGCTCGGGACAGCGGCAACGCGCCCGCAAGGGACTTCGCAACAGCCCGGCCGCGATGCCCGATCAGGTTTTCCCCAGCCCGGCAAAGCCGCTATTCTGGCGCCTTCCATGGCCCTGTATAAAGAGGTGGCTCTGTGCGTTTGGCTTTATTCGATCTCGACAACACCCTGCTCGGCGGCGACAGCGACCACGCCTGGGGCGACTGGCTGTGCGAGCGCGGCATTCTCGATGGCGCGACCTACAAGGCCCGCAACGATGCCTTCTACCAGGATTACCTGTCCGGGCGCCTGAACATCACCGACTACCTGAACTTCACCCTGGACATCTTCGGCCGTACCGAAATGGCACAGCTGCAGGCGTGGCATGAGCAATTCATGGCCGAATGCATCGAACCGATCATTCTGCCGAAGGGGCTGGCCCTGCTCGACGAGCACCGCACGGCCGGCGACAAGCTGCTGATCATCACCGCCACCAACCGTTTCGTCACTGCGCCGATCGCCGCGCGCCTGGGTGTCGATACACTACTGGCTACCGAGTGCGAGATGGTCGACGGCCGCTATACCGGCCGCACCACCGATGTGCCGTGCTTCCGCGAAGGCAAGGTCACCCGCCTGGAGCGCTGGCTGCAGGAAAACGGCTTCGACCTGTCCGACAGCAGCTTCTACAGCGACTCGATGAACGACCTGCCGCTGCTGGAACAGGTCAGCCGGCCAGTCGCCGTCGACCCCGATCCGAACCTGTTGGCCGAAGCGCAGAAACGCGGCTGGCCAGTCATCTCTCTGCGCGACTGAAGCACACCGCGCGGCCAGCCTGTGCCGGGGCACCGCCCACGCACGCGCAAGGAGCCACATGTCGTTACCCATCGATCAACGCGCTTCGCGACCGCTCGTGGTGGTCGCGCTGGCCACTGCCCTGTGCCTGGCCGGCGACTCCATGCTGTATATCGCCCTGCCCGTCTACTGGCGCGAAGTCGGTCTCGATGCGCTCTGGCAGGTCGGTGTGCTGCTGTCGGTCAACCGCCTCATTCGCCTGCCATTCAACCCACTGATCGGTTGGCTGTACCAACGCATCAGTCTGCGCACCGGGTTGCTGCTGGCCACCGTGCTCGGCGCCGCCACGACCTTCGGCTACGGTATCGCCAAAGGCTTTCTCGCCTGGCTGCTGCTGCGCGCGGCCTGGGGCATCAGCTGGTCGTTCTTTCGGATTGGCGGCCTGTCGGCGGTGGTCTATTGCTCGAACGGGCAGTCACGCGGCCAGTCGATGGGTCTGTACAACGGTCTCTATCGGCTCGGCAGCCTCGCCGGCATGCTGCTTGGCGGCTTGCTGGTGCCACTCTATGGTTTGCCGGCGCTGGCTCTGAGCTTCGCCGGCATGGCCCTGCTGGGGGTGCCACTGCTGCTGCGTCACTTCCACCTGCCCTCGAGCTACGGCGAACAACAGGTAACGGCCACGCAGAGTACCCGCACCTCACGAGATGGCACGCGGATAGTTGGCACGTATCGGGTGATCGCCAGTGGTTTCTGCATCGCCATGCTGATCCAGGGTGTACTGGCGGCGACACTGAGCGCTCTGATCGAACACTTCTATGGCAGCCAGCTCGACCTCTTCGGCCTGCTGCTCGGCGCCACCGCCTTATCCGGCATCCTGCAGGCGCTGCGCTGGTCATGGGAGCCCTGGCTGGGCCGGCGCTTCGGCGCCTGGTCAGATGGCCCGCGCGGCCGTTCCCAACTCTACGGCTGGGCGCTGCTGGGCGCCGCCCTGAGCTTTGGCTTGATGGCCAGCGGCTTGCCCTTGCTACCCTGGATCGCCGTGACCCTGCTGGTGATGCTGCTGGCGACGGCGCTGACCACGCTCACAGACGCGCTGGCCAGCGATGTTGCCAGTGCCGGCAATGTCGTCGCCTTCATGACGCGTTACTCGATAGCCCAGGATCTGGGCGCCGCACTGGGGCCGCTGCTCGCCTACCTGCTGATAGGGCTGGTCGACGGCTTCGCCTGGCTGTATTGGGGCGGATCGCTGATCTACCTGCTGCTGGCCCTGAGCTGGCTGCGGCGCGCGAACCAGGCGCGCAGCTGATCAGGTCGGTTTGGCGCCCATGACGGCCATGATCGCCAACAGCAATACGACGATCAGCGCCGTATAGGCCACCACGAAACGCAGCAGCTTGGTCGGAACCGGGCCGGTGGCCAGAACCTGCCAGACGCCTAGACGCCCGAGCAGCAGCAAGCCGGCGATCATCAACACGGCAAAGAGGATGCTGCCCAGCAACAGCCAGGTCTGGCTCAGCGGCCAGCCGGCCAGGTTGACCATCCACCAGCCGGTCACCGGCAGACTCAGCGCCAGCAGGGCGAATACCGGCAGACTGATGGTGCGGGTGCGCTGCAACTTGCGTTGCAAGACGACGCTATCGCCGTTGCGCCAGGCTTTCCAGAGCATGAAAGCATGGGCCAGCACGCCAAGCAGCAGCAAGATGCCGGGCAGGCCGTGAAGAACTCTCAACAGCAGATAATGCTCCATCAGGGTTTTCCTTATAGGTATGGTTCAGGCTGGCGGAGATGAACGATACCGGTAAATACCGAGCGGTACCGTGATCTACGCCAGCCGCTGATTCATGGGTATAGCCGGGAAAAACACCACGCTCATCGCCTACCCCACCGGCCGTGTTACCTAACCGAGAAACAGCTTGTAGGCCGGGTTGTCGCTTTCGTCCCAGTAGGGGTAACCAATGGCATCCAGCGCTGGCGCGAGCAGATGGCGCTCGTCTTCCGGCACTTGCAGGGCAGCCAGCACACGCCCATCGGCAGCGCCATGGTTGCGGTAGTGGAACAGGGTGATGTTCCAACGCCCGCCCAGTTTGTTGAGGAAGTTGAACAGCGCGCCCGGCCGCTCCGGGAACTCGAAACGGAATACGCATTCGTCCGGCACGGCAGCGGCATGGCCGCCGACGGTATGGCGGATATGCAGCTTGGCCAGCTCGTTGTCGGTCAGGTCGATGACCGGGAAGCCCTGCCCGCGCAGGTTTTCCACCAGCGCCACACGCGGGTCGTGCTCCGGGTGGGTCTGTACACCGACGAAGATATGCGCCTCGCCGTCCTGGTGATAGCGGTAGTTGAATTCAGTGATCTGCCGCTTGCCGATGGCCTCGCAGAAGGCCTTGAAGCTGCCCGGCTTCTCCGGAATGGTGACGGCGATGATCGCCTCGCGCTTCTCGCCCAATTCGGCGCGCTCGGCGACATGGCGCAGGCGGTCGAAGTTGACGTTGGCGCCGGAGTCGATGCCCACCAGCACCTGGCCGCTGATGTTCTCACGCTCGACGTACTTCTTGATCCCGGCCACGGCCAGGGCGCCGGCCGGCTCGGTGATCGAGCGGGTGTCGTCGTAGATGTCCTTGATCGCCGCGCAGATCTCGTCGGTGCTGACGGTGATCACTTCATCGACGCACAGCTTGCAGATATCGAAGGTGTGCTGGCCGATCTGCGCCACCGCCACGCCATCGGCGAACAGCCCGACCTGCGGCAACACCACCCGCTCGCCGGCGGCCAGGGCCTGCTGCAGGCAGTTGGAGTCGTCCGGCTCGACACCGATCACTCGGGTCTCCGGACGCAGGTATTTGACGTAGGCGGCGATGCCGGCGATCAGACCGCCACCACCGACCGGCACGAAGATGGCGTCCAGCGGGCCCTGGTGCTGACGGAGGATCTCCATCGCCACGGTGCCCTGGCCGGCGATCACGTGCGGATCGTCGTAGGGATGGACGTACACCAGGCCCTTTTCCTCGACCAGTTTCAGCGAGTGAGCCAATGCTTCGGGAAAGGCATCGCCATGCAGCACCACCTTGCCGCCACGGGAG
Organism: Phytopseudomonas daroniae; assembly: GCF_004327285.1. Classification (GTDB taxonomy): domain Bacteria; phylum Pseudomonadota; class Gammaproteobacteria; order Pseudomonadales; family Pseudomonadaceae; genus Aquipseudomonas; species Aquipseudomonas daroniae. The sequence goes on along the minus strand of NZ_QJUI01000018.1, from coordinate 68,855 downwards.
CGCACGCCCTGAACCTTGAGCTCAGGCGTGGTGCGCGGCATGACGATGGTCGCTTTCACGCCCATGTGCTTGGCGGCCAATGCCAGGCCCTGGGCGTGGTTGCCAGCCGAGGCGGTGACCACGCCGCGGGCCAGCTCTTCGGGGGTCAATTGCGCCAGTTTGTTGTAGGCGCCACGAATCTTGAACGAGTAGACCGGCTGCAGATCCTCGCGCTTGAGCAGAATCTGATTGCCCAGGCGTTCGGAAAGTTGGCGAGCGGGTTGCAGCGGGGTTTCCACGGCAACGTCATAGACACGGGAGGTCAGGGTCTTCTTGACGTACTGTTCGAGCATGGCAGGCATCGCAGGCGGCTTTACGGGGAACCCCGGAGTCTACCGCAGCCATCCGCCGAGCGACCATACGAATTCCGGGGTTTTGCCGGTTATAATGGCCGCTCCGCTTCCCCACTCTCTCTCGTGGAACCCGCATGACCCAGGATCAGCTCAAACAAGCCGTGGCCCAGGCTGCCGTCGACTTCATCCTTCCCAAGCTCGACGCCAAGAGCGTCATCGGGGTCGGCACCGGCTCCACGGCCAACTGTTTCATCGATGCCCTGGCCAGGCACAAGATGGAATTCGACGGCGCCGTGGCCAGTTCCGAAGCCACCGCCGCACGCCTCAAGGGCCACGGCATTCCGGTGTATGAACTGAATACCGTCAGCGACCTGGAGTTCTACGTCGACGGCGCCGACGAGAGCGACGAACGCCTGAACCTGATCAAGGGCGGCGGCGCGGCCCTGACCCGCGAGAAGATCGTCGCCGCCGTGGCCCGTACCTTCATCTGCATCGCCGACGGCAGCAAGCTGGTGCCTGTGCTCGGCGCCTTCCCGCTGCCGGTGGAAGTGATTCCCATGGCCCGCAGCCATGTGGCCCGTGAGCTGGTCAAGCTGGGCGGCGACCCGGTGTACCGCGAAGGCGTGCTGACCGATAACGGCAATGTTATCCTCGATGTGCACAACATGAGCATCACCGACCCGCAGAAGCTGGAGCGCGACATCAACGCCATCGTCGGCGTGGTCACCAACGGCCTGTTCGCCGCCCGCCCGGCCGACCTGTTGCTGCTGGGCACCGCCGAGGGTGTGAAATCGCTGACACGCTGAACCCGGATTACACCTTGAACCCGGATTACGCCTGCGGCTAATCCAGGCTACGTCATGTGCGTGACCTGGAAAGCCGAGTCGTCACTCGGCCTTTTTTTCGAAGGTGTAGAACAGGTTTGGCTCGCTGATCATGTAGATCACCCCGTTCTCGTCCAGCGCGATACCCTCGGCCTGAGGCACGGACTCCTTCAGCCCCTGCTGCCCACCGATCAGCGACAGACTGCTGATCGGTTCGCCCTCGGCATCGAGCTCCACCAGCAAGCGTGAGTCATCGGACAGCACCAGCAGATGCCCGGTACGCGCGTCGTACTGCAGGCTGGACAGATCACGGACGAAGAGCCCGGCGTCGCGCTCGCGGTCATCGGTGATACGGATCACCGAAGGCGTACTCGGCTCGACATGGGGGAAGCCATGCACTTCGTAGATGCGTAGCGGGTCGCGCTCCTTGGCGACGAACAGACGCTTGCCTGCCAGGTCGTAGGCCAATCCTTCGAAGCCCTTGTTCTTGGCTTCCATCTCCAGCCCCAGCGAAAGCTGCTGACCATCCGCGGCATCCACCCGCGTGGTGGCGTCGTCGATGCGCACCTCGACCAGACGCTGCGGGCGCTCGTCGGCGATCACGAAGAGCCCGGGCGCGATGTACTCCACTGCCTCCGGGTCACCGAAGCCGACCAGCTCGATCTGCCGCAGCACCTTGCCGTCGAGCGAGAGTTCGATCAGCCGGGACTGCTGGTTGGTGACGGTGAACAGGCTCTTGCGTACCGGGTCGTAGGTCAGCGCCGATACGTCGTCGTCCAGGCCTTCGATCACCTGGGCCTCGCGCACCACCTGGTAATCGTCGAGCCAGAGCGCCTCGGCCGGAGCCTCGTCCGGCTGCTGCACATTGAACCAGGCACGCTCGAACACCCGGTATTCCTGCCCCCAGAGTGCCAGCAGCAACAGCACGACGAGCATGAACAGCAGAAACAATCCCTTCAGGGAAAACAGACGACGCATACCGGCTCACTTGTCCGCGGAAACGACGAAACCACCTCTCGGCGTGAGGCTGAGAGATGGCCATTCAGGTACGGCGAATGGAAGCTAACAGCCCTTGCCTCACTTCACCAGTTCGATAAAGCCAGCATCGATGCTGCGGCCTGCCAGATATTGTCGAGCGGCAAGCAGACTTAATCTGCCTCGCCGTCCTTGCTGAACACATAAAAAAGATTGGGTTCGCTGATCAGGTAGAGCCTGCCCTGATCATCCACCGTGATGCCCTCGGCTTGCGGTACCGAGGCCTTCAGCCCCTGCTGCCCCCGCAACAGCGACAAGCTGCTGATCGGCTTGCCGTCCTGGGCCAGTTCGACGACCAGTCGCGACTCGTCCGACAGCGCCAGCAGGTGTCCGGTGCGGCTGTCGTAATGCAGGCTGGAAAGGTCACGCACGAAAATTCCCGCATCGCGCTTGCGGTCGTCGCGTATCTGCACCGGGTTCGGCCTATCCGGGTCGAGATTGGGGAAGCCATGCACTTCGTAGACCCGCAGCGGATCTCGCTCCTTCGCCACGAACAGCCGCTGGCCGATCAGGTCATAGGCCAGCCCCTCGAATCCCTTGTTCTTGGTGCCCATCTCCAGGCCTAGCGACATCTGCTGCCAGTCGGCAGCATCGAGTGACCTGGTGTCATCGTCGATACGTACATCGACCAAGCGTTGCGCACGCTCTTCGGCGATCACGAAGCGCCCCGGTGCCACGTACTCCACGGCCTCGGGATCGCCGAAGCCGATCAGCTCGATCTGCCTCAACACCTTGCCGTCGAGGGACAGCTCGATCAGCTTGGGGTGCTGGTTGGTCACGGTAAACAGGCTTTTGCGATCCGGGTCGTAGGTCAGCGCCGAAACGTCGTCCTCCAGCCCCTCGATGCGCTGCGCCTCGATCACCACCTTGTAGTCGCTCAGCCACAGCGAGTGAGACGGCGCTTCGGCTGGCTGGTTGAAGTTGAACCAGGCCCGCTCGAACAGGCGAAACTGCTGGCCTGCAGCGGTCAGCACAGCCAGCAGGGCAAGCATCAGCAGCAGGAATAATCCCTTGATTGAAATCAGACGACGCATGGCGGTTCACATATCCATCGGCAAAAACGACAACGCCGCCCCTCGGGTTTCCGAGAGGCGGCCATTCAGTGCGGTGGGGGACGCTAACAGCGCGCGCCTTACTTCACCAGTTCGACGATATCGACATCGATTTCGCGGCTGTTCAGATCCTTGTCGACTTCACCGGTCAGCTTGACGGTGGCCTTTTCGGAGATGGCTTGTGGTGGCCAGTCTTCGTCGTCGATTTCCACGTGGATGGTGCCCGTGGCGTCCTTGAACTCATAGAGTTCGTCCTGCAGACGCTTGACGATCTGGCCCTGCAGCACCACCGGGGTATCGTCGGCGGCTTTCAGCGCCTGCTCGACAGTGGTGACCTGGGCGACCTGGCCTGGCCCGGTGTAGCCGGCAGCCATGGCAACGGAAGAGAACAGCGGAACGAGCAGCAGTGCGAGTGCGGGAGCTTTCATGGGGATGACCCTCTATCTGTAGATGACGGGGTCAGGTTAAGTCGCGGAGCTGAAGCCAGGCTTAAAGCCGGCTTAAGCGAAGCTTAATTGGCAAGAGCCCGGGTTCAGGGCCGATGGTCGCTGCACGGCATAAGCAGATGTAGGGTGGATGACGCTCTTTTCATCCACCATTGCGATCGCTAGGTTGGTGGACGGATCGGGCCGCGCAGGTGAAACCCATCAATTGCCGATGGGTTGCACCCATCCTACGACCGTCCACTATCGCCTATCAGATGACCCGGCTGGCGAAGCTGGAGTGGCCAACCAGTTCCAGAACGATCTCGTCGCCCTTGTTCAGCGCCCCTACACCCGCTGGCGTACCAGTGAAAATCACATCGCCGGGCTGCAGGTTGAAGTGGCCACTCATGGCCTGGATCACTGCCACTATGGGGAAGATCATGTCGCCACTGATGCCGTCCTGGCGCACTTCGCCATTGATGCTCAGGCGAATGCCAATGGCGGCCAGGTCTTCCACCGCGTCACCAGGAACGAAGGGGGCAAGCACGCCGGCACCGTCGAACGCCTTGGCCAACTCCCACGGATGGCCCTTGTCCTTGAGCTTGCTCTGCACCTCGCGCAGAGTCAGATCCAGGGCCGGGGCGTAACCGGAGATGGCATCCAGCACCTCCTCCTCGCTGGGCTGGCGCGACAGCGGCTTGCCGATCAGCACGGCGATCTCCGCCTCGTAATGCACCGAACCACGGTCATCGGGAATGCTGAAACCACCTTCGAGCGGCACCACGCAGCTACCGGGCTTGATGAACAGTATCGGCTCGGTCGGCAGCGGGTTGTTGAGTTCCTTGGCGTGCTCGGCGTAATTGCGGCCGACGCACACCACTTTGCCCAGCGGGAAGTGGATACGGGTGCCATCGATATACTGGTGCAGGTAGCTCATAGTATTCCTCCGGAAGCGGCAAGCCTCGAGCTGCAAGCCGCAAGAATAAAGCAGGACGCACGCTCGCTTGAAGCTTGTGGGGGGGGCGACCATCCGTCTTGAAGCTTGTCGCTTTCAGTTGAAGATCTTGCCTGGATTCATGATGCCGTTGGGATCGAAGACCGCCTTGACCGCTTTCATATAGCCGATTTCTGCCGCCGAGCGGCTGTACTCCAGGTAATCGCGCTTGGTCATGCCCACACCGTGTTCCGCGGAGATCGAGCCGTTGTACTTCTCGACGGTCTCGAACACCCACTTGTTGACGGTGGCGCACTTGGCGAAGAACTCTTCCTTGCTCAGCGCTTCGGGCTTGAGGATATTCAGGTGCAGGTTACCGTCGCCGATGTGGCCGTACCAGAGCACTTCGAAATCCGGGTAGCTGCCCGAAACGATGGTATCGATATCGGCGAGGAACGCCGGCACCTGGGAGACCGTCACCGAGATGTCGTTCTTGTACGGCGTCCAGTGGCTGATGGTCTCGGAGATGTACTCGCGCAGTTTCCACAGGTTCTGCAGCTGCTGCTCGCTCTGGCTCATCACGCCGTCGAGCACCCAGCCCTGTTCGACACAATGCTCGAAGGTTGCAAGGGCGACGTTGGCCACATCCTCGTTGACGGCTTCGAATTCCAGCAGGGCGTAGAACGGCGTGCGGCTTTCGAAGGGCGCCGGCACGTCGCCACGGCCGAGGATCTTGTCCAGGCACTTGTCGGAGAAGAACTCGAAGGCGGTGAGGTCGAGCTTGCCATGGAAGGCGTGCAGCACCGGCATGATCGAATCGAAATCCGGCGTACCCAGCACCATGGCGGTGAGGTTGCGCGGCGCGCGATCCAGGCGCATGGTCGCTTCGACCACGAAGCCCAGGGTGCCTTCGGCGCCGATGAAAAGCTGGCGCAGGTCATAGCCGGTGGCGTTCTTGATCAGATCCTTGTTCAGCTCGAGCAGCTCGCCGGTACCGGTGACCACTTTCAGGCCGGCCACCCAGTTGCGGGTCAGGCCATAGCGGATCACCTTGATGCCACCGGCGTTGGTGCCGATGTTGCCGCCAATCTGGCTGGAGCCGGCGGATGCGAAATCCACCGGGTAATAAAGGCCCTTGTCCTCGGCGAACTGCTGCAGCGCGCCCGTGACCACGCCCGGCTGGCAGACCACGGTACGGTTGGACTCGTTGAAGTCGAGGATCTGGTTCATGTAGTCGAACGACACCACCACCTCGCCATTGGCCGCGACTGCCGCCGCCGACAGGCCGGTACGACCGCCCGAGGGCACCAGGGCGATCTTGTGGGCATTGGCCCAGCGCACGATGGCCTGCACCTGTTCGATGCTCTTGGGGAAGACGATGGCACTGGGGGCTGGCGCGTAGTGCTTGGTCCAGTCCTTGCCGTAGGTTTCCAGGGACGCGGCGTCGGTCAGCACCTTACCGGGCTCGACCAAGGTTTTGAGTTCTTCAATCGGCAGGTGATCGGTCATTTCAACTCTCGAAACATTCATGGTCGCCCTGAGAACCGTTCAGGTCGCAACCGAACAAGGAAAAGGGAAGCCATGCTAGCATATGCACCCCGCAAATCGCGCTTCGCCGCGAGCTGCAGGCCCATTGGCGCCAGCGCCGATACTTCTCCTGACACTTAATTTAGTGGGACAACAGGTACTCCGATGAGCACGACCTCTCTCGACAAGAGCAAGATCAAGTTCCTTCTTCTCGAAGGCGTCCACCAGAATGCAGTGGATACCCTGAAGGCGTCCGGTTACACCAACATCGAGTACCTCAAGACCGCGCTGTCCGGCGAGGAGCTGAAGGCCAAGATCGCCGACGCGCATTTCATCGGCATCCGTTCGCGCACCCAGTTGACCGAAGAGGTCTTCGACTGTGCGAAGAAACTGGTCGCCGTCGGCTGCTTCTGCATCGGTACCAACCAGGTCGACCTGAACGCAGCCCGCGAGCGCGGCATCGCCGTGTTCAACGCGCCCTACTCCAATACCCGCTCGGTCGCCGAGCTGGTACTGGCCCAGGCCATCCTGCTGCTGCGCGGTATCCCCGAGAAGAACGCTTCCTGCCACCGTGGCGGCTGGATCAAGTCGGCAGCCAACTCCTTCGAGATCCGCGGCAAGAAGCTCGGCATCGTCGGTTACGGCTCCATCGGCACCCAGCTTTCGGTACTCGCCGAAGCTCTGGGCATGCAGGTGTTCTTCTACGACGTGGTAACCAAGCTGCCGCTGGGCAACGCACAGCAGATCGGCAAACTGCACGATCTGCTGGGCCAGTGCGACATCGTTTCCCTGCACGTGCCTGAGCTGGCGTCCACCCAGTGGATGATCGGCGAGAAGGAAATCCGCGCCATGAAGAAGGGCGGCATCCTGATCAACGCCGCCCGTGGCACCGTGGTCGAACTGGATCACCTGGCTGCCGCGATCAAGGACGAGCACCTGATCGGCGCCGCCATCGACGTGTTCCCGGTCGAACCGAAGTCCAACGACGACGTGTTCGAGAGCCCGCTGCGTGGCCTGGATCGCGTGATCCTGACCCCGCACATCGGCGGTTCCACCGCCGAAGCCCAGGCCAACATCGGCCTGGAAGTGGCCGAGAAGCTGGTCAAGTACAGCGACAATGGTACGTCGGTGTCGTCGGTCAACTTCCCGGAAGTGGCCCTGCCGGCGCACGCTGGCAAGCACCGCCTGCTGCACATCCACGCCAACGTTCCAGGCGTGATGAGCGAGATCAACAAGGTGTTCGCCGACAACGGCATCAACATTTCCGGCCAGTACCTGCAGACCAACGAGAAAGTCGGTTACGTGGTCATCGACGTCGACGCCGAGTACTCGGATCTGGCGCTGGAGAAGCTGCAGCACGTCAACGGCACCATCCGCAGCCGCGTTCTGTTCTAAGCACGCCGTTGCAACGGAGAAGGGAGGCCTCGGCCTCCCTTCTTCATTTCTGCCCGTCCAGTTTTCGCAAGGCCGCTTCAGCCGCGTCCAACTCGTGTTCGTTGAGCACCTGCCCGCGGCGTAGCAAGGCTAGAGCGGGCCATCGCCACGACGGCGGAACCAGCCGGTCAATGACAACCGATCACGGCTGGCCGGCAGCACTTCATGGGGCACATCGGATGACAGGAACACCACCAGCGTGCCGGCCTCGGGGATGATGTCGCGCACCTGCCCGTCGGCCAGGTACAGGCGCAACGCCCCACCTTCCTCGGGCAGCCAGTCGTCGTTGAGATACAGCACTGCGGATACCGCACGGCGGTCGTCGTCGAGGAAACGATCCAGGTGCTTGAGGTAGAAAGCGCCGGGCGGATAGAAGGCGAAGTGGCTCTCATAGTCCACCAGCCCCAGGTAGAGGTTCTGGTTGATCGCCACGCGCAGTTCGTCGAGCAGTTGCAGGTAGCCATCGCAGGCCGGCGACTGCCCGGCCTCGAGCCACTGGATGTGATCACCACGCGTGCCTTCACGCACCGCCACGGCGTGGCTGCGGCCCGTGCCGGCCGGCGCCAGGCTGCCTTGGGAAATACGCTGGCGGCACTCTTCGGCCAATTGCCGAGTCAGAGACAGGGGGGCGAACCGGGTTTGCAACGACCATCCGAATTCGGCAAGGTCATCAATGATGCGGCTCAGCAGCGAATCGGAAATGTCGGTCGTCATGACGAGATTCTACCCTGTGTCGACTACACCTCGACAAGCTCCACCTGGCTGCCGAAAATAGCCGCCTCAGACCGGAGTCCTTATGCGCGCGTTGTGTTGTCTTTTGTTGTTGCTCCTGAGCCTTCCCACTTTGGCCGAGCCCCATGCCGAGCTGTATGAAAAAGCTGGCTGGCCGCAGCAACGTGCACACTTCAGCGATGCCCTCAGCGCCGCCCAGACCCGCTACAGCAATAGCCTGCCGCCGGCGGTTTACCAGGCACTGGTGAGTAACAGCAACCAGCGCTTCGCGGCCAGCGCCATGGATCAGCGGGCAGAAAGCAGCCTGCGCGAAAATCTGGTCGACCCGACGCCTGCCCTGCGCTTCTTCGAATCCCCCCTGGGCCAAAAGATCGTCGAGGCAGAACTGCTCGCCACGCGCCCGGATCAGTTGGCCAAGTACGCAGACGGCCTGCCACTCAGTGAGGCGGATGCCACACGCCGCCTGTTGATCCGCCACCTGGCCCAGGCGTTGCCGGCCAGCGAGGCAGGTGCGGAAATCAGCCTGGCCCTGGCGGGTGTCGCCGCCGACAGCCTCAGCCAGATGATTCCAGGCCTGCTGGGGGCCGGTGCCGCACAAGGCCTGCTCGACGGCCAGCGCCAACGCCTGATGGCGCAGATCGACAAGGATCTGGATAACACCCTGCTGCACGTCTACCGCAGGCTTTCCGATCCGGAACTGGAGGAGTTCGTCACCTTCGCCCAATCCAGCGAAGGCGCGGCTTACTACAAAGCCGCACTGGCAGCGATCCGTGCCAGCCTGGCGGTTGGCCAGAACGCCAACAGCCTGGCACCTGCCCACTAAACTCAGCTCAACTGCTCACCCAGATAATCGAAATAGCGCTGACGTATCGGCGCCACCTCGTTGGCCAGGTGATGACGGGCTTCGGGCAGGCGCAGGATGCGTGGCGCACTGAACTTGTCTTGAAGCACGCCGAGGTTGTGCCGCCAGTCCACCGTCATATCCGCCTCGCCCTGGATGATCAGCGGGCTGCGCGTGCTGCGTCGCGCCTGCTCGATACGCGGCACCCACCGGCTCAGCGCCCCGACCCAGACAGTCGGTACCATGCGCGGTTGCAAGGGATCACGGTTGCGCAGGAAGTCGAGGAATTCCAGGTCACTGGAGTTTTCGCTGAAGCGCCTCGGAACCTCCTGAACGAAACGGCGTAGCAGACGATAGCTGAGTTGCGACCAGTTCCAGCGGCACGGCCGTACCAAGGGTGCCAGCAAAATAGTCTCGCCCACCGCATCCAGCGGTTTACCGTTGAGCAGGTAGTCGATCAGGATCGCCCCGCCGGTGCTTTGCCCGCACAGGTGCCAGGGTTGCGGCAGCCCCAGTGCCTCAGCCTGTTGCAGCGCGGCGCCCAGCACCGTCTGGTACTCGGCGAAATCATTGATGCTGGCGCGAAGCCCGCTGGACAGCCCATGCCCGGGCAAGTCCACGGCAAGCACGGCGAAACCCATCTCCAGACCCCACTGAATCACGTGCCGATACAGGCCGCTGTGATCGTAATAGCCGTGCAGCAACAGCAAGGTCGCACGCGGCGCGTCTGGTTTCCAGACCTGGGCAGCGATGCGATAACCGCCCGCCTCGAACCAGCCCAGCCAGCTTTCGACTGCCTCCTGCGGCACGAATCCGTAAAACTGCCGGTAGGCAAGCTCCGCGGGCGACAACGACGCCGCGCTGGTCAGGGGGCGCAGACTGGCGACCAGGGATTCGGGCTGAAAGGTATCGAACATCAGGGCTATAAACTCTTTGATTCAAGGCAGCGTTACCTCGGCGGGCAACCGGTACAGTGGCGATATTCTGCTGCCGGGCTCGCCATGGCAAGCTAACGAAGTGTCCAACGAAAGCTGTCATCATGGCCCGTTCCCACCGCACAACCCTGCTCGCCTGCCTGATCGCGGTCATCTGGCTGGTCGCCATGGTCGCTGCCTTCTGGTGGTTCGAGGCGCGCTATCTGCGGCCCTTCAGCGACCGCACGACACTGTTCGATGGTGCCGAGCTACGCCTGCCCGCAGAACTGGCCGGCCCGGGCGAGATTCGCCTGGTGCATTTCCGGGATCCGGCCTGTCCCTGCAATATCGGCAATCAACAGCACCTCGCCGAACTGATGGAGCGCTATGCCGCTCGCGGCGTGACCTTCCATATCGTGCAGAAGCCGGGCGGAGATGGACGCCTGCCAAATACCCTGAACGCCCTGCAGCCACTTACCGGACTGACAGGCAGCGACAATCTGCCAGCCAGCCCGGCCGTGGCGATCTGGGATCAGCGCGGCGAGCTGGCCTATTTCGGCCCCTACAGCAGCGGCTTCACCTGCACCTCTGGCAACAGTTTTATCGAACCCGTACTCGACGCATTGCTCGATGGCCGGAAAGTCGTGGCCAACAACAATCTGGCCAGTGGCTGTTTCTGTGATTGGGCACAACTGCACTGAACGCCCAGCGAACAGGGGATAGCTTGCAAGGCTCAATCAACGCGCTGAATGCCATGGCCGGCGTGGCCCGTTTGGCCTCGCTGGCCAAGCACCTCAATGGCCTGTACGCCAGTTTCACGTCAGCCAGGGCCGTTCCAAATCCTGAACATGCCGCTGTCTTGCAGTCGGCGCCGATTGCTCGCAGCATAGGCGCCCGCGTGGCGACAAGGACGGCAGCATGAAACGCATCCTCATCATTCTGGTTGCCCTCGTGCTGACGGCAGCCGGCGGCGGCGCCTGGTACCTGCACAGCAAACAGCCGCAGCGTGATGGCCAGCTCGTACTGCAGCGGCTGAGCGCGCCCGTGCAGGTGCGCTATGACGAGCGCGGCGTACCGCATATCGAGGCGCAGGACGAAGCCGACATGTATCGTGCCCTGGGCTTCGTGCAGGCCCAGGATCGTCTGTTCCAGATGGAAATGCTGCGCCGCCTGGCCCGTGGCGAACTGGCAGAAATTCTCGGCGCCAGGCTGCTGCCCACCGACCGTCTGTTCCGCAGCCTGGAAATCCGCGTGCGCGCCGACCAACAGGCCCGCGAGCTGGATGCCAATAGTCCCCACGCCAGGGCACTCGCCGCTTACCTGGACGGCATCAACCAGTATCAGAGCAGCCGCCCGGCGCCGCTGGAGTTCGACCTGCTGGGCATCGAGAAACGCCCCTTCACCGCGGCGGACACCCTGTCCATCGCCGGCTATCTGGCCTACAGCTTCGCCGCGGCGCTGCGCAGCGAACCGCTGCTGACCCATATTCGCGACGAGTTTGGCAGCGACTACCTGAAGATCTTCGATATCGACTGGCACCCTGAAGGCGTGATCGATACTTCGCTCAGGCAGAGCGATTGGCAAATGCTCGAACGCCTCGCCCAGCTCAGCCAGCAGGCCCTGGCCGACAGCGGTCTGCCGCAGTTCGAGGGCAGCAATGCCTGGGCGGTGTCGGGCACGCGCACCGCCAGCGGCAAGCCGCTGCTGGCCGGTGACCCGCACATTCGTTTCGCCGTGCCGTCCGTGTGGTACGAGGCTCACCTCAAGCATCCGGGCTTCGAGTTGTACGGCCACCACCAGCCTGCGACGCCGGTGGCCTTTCTCGGCCATAACCGCGACTTCGCCTGGAGCCTGACCATGCTCCAGAACGACGACATGGATCTGATCGCCGAGCGCGTCAACCCGAACAATCCCGAGCAGGTCTGGTACCAGGGTCGCTGGGTCGATCTGCAACATCGCCAGGAGATCATCCAGGTCAAGGACGGCGAGCCGGTGCTCCTGGAGCTGCGCCGTTCGCCCCACGGCCCGATCATCAACGATGCGCTGGACAACGCTGACGGCACGACACCGATCGCCATGTGGTGGGCCTTTCTGGAAACCGAGAATCCGCTGCTCGATGCCTTCTACCGCCTGAACCGTGCCGACACCCTGGACAAAGGCCGCGCGGCCGCAGAACGCATCCATGCACCGGGCCTCAATGTGGTCTGGGCCAATGCCCATGGCGATATCGCCTGGTGGGCCGCGGCGAAATTGCCCAAACGGCCATTGGGGGTGAATCCGGCGTTCATTCTCGACGGCAGCAGCGACGCGGCGGACAAGCTCGGCTTCCAGCCTTTCAGCGCCAACCCTCAGGAAGAGAATCCAGCACGCGGCTATATCGTTTCGGCCAACTTTCAGCCGCGCTCGCCCAGCGGCATCGAGATTCCCGGTTATTACAACCCGCCGGAACGCGGCCAGCGCCTGAATCAGCACCTGGCCAACCCGGACGTGCGCTGGGATCTGCACAACAGCCAGGCCCTGCAGCTGGAGACCGGCACCGATTATGGCCCGCGGCTATTGGCACCGATCCTCGACGACCTGCGCGCCGCCGCGGCGGATGAGCATGAGCACAAACTGGTGGAATCGCTGGCGACCTGGACGGGTGATCATCCACTGGATTCGCTGGCCGCCACCCTGTTCAACCAGTTCACCTTCGAGCTGAGCCGCGCCACCATGGCCAAAAGGCTCGGCCAGACCTATTTCGAACAGTTACTGTCGACCCGCATGATCGACAGCGCGTTACCGCGTCTTACCGCCGATCCGCAGTCGCCCTGGTGGACGCGTGCCGACGGCCAGCCCCGCAGCCGTGCCGATGCGGTAGCCGAGGCCTGGCGCGCTTCCCTGCAGCACCTGCGGGCGACCCAGGGCGAGAACAGTGAACAATGGCGCTGGGGCCTGCTGCACACCCTCACCCATCAACATCCGCTGGGCGTGCAATGGCCGCTGAACGCATTGCTCAACGTTGGCCCGCTGGCAGCGCCTGGCGGTCATGAAACGCCCAACAACCTGTCGCACCGTATCGCCAGCGCGCCCTGGCAGGTGGGCCACGGCCCCTCGACGCGGCGCCTGGTCGATATGGCCGATGCCAGCCGCAGCCTGGGCATCAACCCGCTCGGCCAGAGCGGCGTGCCCTTCGACCGGCATTACCGCGACCAGGCGCAGCGCTTCATCGGCGGCGAATACGTGCCGCAGCACTTGAGCACTGAGGACGTCATCGCCAATACGCGCGGTACGCTGACCTTGCAACCTGCGCCCTGACAGACATCGACAGCCCGCCGAGGCAAATCCCAGGCATGAAAAAGCCCGCCATGAGGCGGGCTTTTCAACAGGGTCGCCGATCAATTACTTGATCTTGGCTTCCTTGTAAGTCACGTGCTTACGTACGACCGGATCGAATTTCTTGATTTCGATCTTGTCGGGCGTGGTGCGTTTGTTCTTGTCGGTGGTGTAGAAGTGGCCGGTACCGGCACTGGACACCAAACGGATCAGTTCGCGCATGATAGCTCCTTAAACCTTTTCGCCGCGGCTGCGGATTTCAGCCAGCACTACGTCAATACCACGCTTGTCGATGATGCGCATGCCTTTGGCAGTAACGCGCAGACGAACGAAGCGTTTTTCGGACTCGACCCAGAAGCGGTGATGCTGCAGGTTCGGCAGGAAACGACGACGGGTTTTGTTGTTGGCGTGGGAAATGTTATTCCCGGTTACCGGACCCTTACCGGTAACTTGACAGACTCTCGACATACCTCAGCCCTCTAAAACCACATGCCCAACCCGGCATGGGTTGGCCGCTTAATCTCTGTTTTTCGGCGCTGGGCGCCGCGTTTCTTCAGGGTCTTACCGGCGATAGATCGTAATCAAGCAACCGGGCCCCTAGAAAAGAGCGCTGCTTTATACCAGAAAGCCCCCGGAGCAACAAGCGCGAACACACTTTAATGGCGGGCCCAATGGCGCGCCGGCCCAGCCATGCAGGCGCGACCGGCAACGACCATTCGTCGCCACGATACGTTGTTCCCCTGCGACTTATCGCTTAGTGTCTGTTCACGCGTCAACGCGACCCACCTCAGTCAGCGTTTTCCATTCGACGGCCCGCCGGATGCGCGCCGTCCCGTTCAGGAGTTCACCATGCGTCTCGCTCTTTTGCCGCTGCTCATCGCCCCGCTGTTCGCCCAGGCCGCCACGCTCAGCGTCTGCACCGAAGCCAGCCCGGACGGGTTCGACGTGGTGCAGTACAACTCCCTGACCACCACCAACGCATCGGCCGACGTGCTGATGAACCGCCTGGTGGAGTTCGATGCCGCCAGCGGCAAGCTGGTGGCGAGCCTGGCGAGTGATTGGGAAATATCCCCGGACGGCCTTACCTATAACTTCACCCTGCGCCCCGACGTCCAATTCCATCGCACCGACTACTTCAAGCCCAGCCGCCCTCTGGAAGCCGACGACGTGCTGTTCAGCTTCCAGCGCATGCTCGACCCCGTCCAACCCTGGCACAAGGTCGCCACCAGTGGTTATCCCCACGCCCAGTCCATGCAATGGCCGGAGCTGATCAAGGCAGTCGAGAAGCTGGACACACACCACGTACGCATCGTCCTCAACAAACCCGATGCGACCTTCCTTGCCACCCTGAGCATGGGATTTGCCTCGATCTATTCGGCTGAATACGCCGACCAGCTGTTCAAGGCAGGCACTCCGGAGAAATTCAACAGCCAGCCCATCGGCACCGGCCCCTTCGTGTTCAGGCGCTTCCAGAAGGATGCGGCGGTGCGTTACGTCGCCAACGCCGACTACTTCGGCGGCAAGCCGAAAGTCGACGCGCTGGTGTATGCCATCACCCCGGACGCCAACGTACGTCTGCAGAAGCTGCGCCGAGGCGAGTGCCATATAGCCCTGTCGCCCAAACCGATGGATGTCGAAGCGGCCAGCAAGGATGCCAACCTCACCAGCGTGAAGACCGCAGCCTTCATGACCGCCTTCGTCGGTATCAACAGTCAGCATCCGCCGCTGGACAAGCCTGCCGTGCGCCAGGCCATCAACCTGGCGTTCGACAAGGCCAGCTACCTGAAAGCGGTATTCGAGAACAGCGCAGAACCCGCCAGCGGCCCTTATCCGCCCAACACCTGGAGCTACGCCAACGACCTGCCGGGCTATGCCCATGACCCGCAAAAAGCCCGTGCGCTGCTGGCCGAGGCGGGTCTGGCCGACGGTTTCAAGACCACCATCTGGACACGCCCGTCCGGCAGCGTGCTCAATCCCAATCCCAGCCTTGGCGCACAACTGCTGCAGGCCGATCTGGCTGGAGTCGGCATCACGGCAGAGATTCGCGTGATCGAGTGGGGCGAGTTGATCCGCCGGGCAAAGGCCGGCGAACACGACCTGTTGTTCATGGGCTGGGCGGGCGACAACGGCGACCCGGACAACTTCCTCACCCCGCAATTTTCCTGCGCCTCGGTGGAGTCCGGCCTGAACTTCGCCCGCTACTGCGACGCCAAGCTCGACAAGCTGATCGCCGACGGCAAGGCGATCAGCGATCAGGCAAAACGCAGCGCGCTATATAAGGACGCTCAGGCGATCATCCAGCAGCAGGCGCTGTGGCTACCCCTGGCCCACCCGACGGCCTATGCCCTGACCCGCAAGGATGTCGAGGGCTACAGCGTCAGCCCGTTCGGCCGCCAGGATTTCTCCAGGGTCAGCGTAAAGCCCTGATACACCGCTCGTTGATCGCCGCCCGCCAGCGTCAGATCCATGAACGTGGCAGGCAGCGGTTGCCAACCCGCAGGGCTCGGGCAGCCCTGGGCCAGCAGTTCGGCGACAGGCAGTTGTCACAGTCATGACATACGCCTGTTCCACCCTGTCCGTTCTTCATAGACGGGGTTGTTCAGGCCATGCGCTTCAATGTCAGTGTTTGCAAACTGCTAGCCACCACACTCTGCTGCGTCCCGCTCCTCTCTCACGGGCAGGACACGGCCACCGCCTACCCCGCGATACTGGCCGGGCACGCCGTGCTGCCGGCAGCCAGCTTCGTGAGCCCACCTGCGGATGCACCGGCAGATTTCGCCGTCAGCGGCAAATTCTCCAATGGCCAGCGCACAGAGAAAATCGGCAGCGTCGAGGGGATGTCGGCCAATCGTCCCACGGGCATGTCGCTGCCTTTCGAAGGCCAGCCGCTGCAGGGCCATTCCGGCATCAAGCACATGCCCGACGGCAGTTTCTGGATACTGACCGACAACGGCTTTGGCACCAAGGCCAACTCCGCCGACTCGATGCTCTACCTCAACCACTATGACGTCGACTTCCAGACAGGCGAGTTCGGGCGGTTGGCGACTGTATTTCTCAGTGACCCGGACAAGAAGGTGCCGTTTCGAATCGTTCATGAGGGCTCGAAAGCGCGCTACCTGACGGGCGCCGATTTCGACCCCGAGAGTTTCCAGTTCGCAGGTGATGCCATCTGGATCGGCGACGAGTTCGGGCCTTACCTGATCAAGACCGACCTGCAGGGCCGGGTGCTGAACGTATTCGACCTGCAGGTAGCGGGCAAACCGGTGCGCTCGCCTGACAACCCCGCGGTGAAGCTGCCTGGCTGGCCTGCCGAACCGATGAGCTTCGAGGTGCGTCGATCCAAGGGCCTGGAGGGCATGGCGGCCTCCAGCGACGGCAGCAAACTCTATGCACTGCTCGAAGGCCCCTTGTGGGATGCAGCCAGCAACGACGCCGAGCAGCACGATGGCAAGAACGTGTTGCGCATGATCGAGTTCGACGTCCAGCGCGAGGTCTGGACGGGCCGCCACTGGCTGTACCCCCTGGAGCAGCCCGGCCACGCCATCGGCGACTTCAACATGATCGATGCCACCAGCGGGCTGATCATCGAACGCGACAATGGCGAAGGCACGCCCGACAAGGCCTGCCCTGCAGGCGAGACCGGCAGCACCTGCTTCTCGGACATCGCCCGCTTCAAGCGCGTATACAAGGTGGCCCTCGACGACAGCAACCTAGGCAAGCCGGTGCGCAAGGTCGGCTATGTCGACCTTCTCGCGATCCAGGATCCGCAAGGCCTGGCACGTAAGCCGTTGAACGACGGGGTGCTGACCTTTCCGTTCTTCACCATCGAGAACGTCGACATCGTCGATGATACGCACATCGTCGTCGGCAACGACAACAACCTGCCGTTCTCCAGCAGTCGCGATCCCAACCGCGCGGATGACAGCGAACTGGTTCTGCTGAAAGTGGGCGAGCTGCTGCAAGCCAGATAGCCGGCATGGCCATGCAGGCTACATCCAGCCGCGCTCGGCCATGGACAACGGCTCGCCGTCGCCGACGATGAAATGATCGAGAATACGCACCTCGACCAGTGCCAGGGCATCCTTCAGTCGCCGGGTCAGCACGCGATCCGCCTGGCTCGGCTCGGCGACGCCTGACGGATGGTTGTGGGTAAGAATCAACGCGGCGGCATTGTGTGCCAGGGCACGTTTAACGACCTGTCGCGGGTAAACGCTGGCGCTGTCGATGGAGCCCTGGAACAGCGCCTCGAACGCCAGCACGCGGTGCTTGGCATCGAGAAACAGGCAGCCGAACACTTCGTGGGGTTCGTGACGCAGCAGCGCCTTGAGGTAATCACGCACCGCCTGCGGGCTTTCCAGGGCTGAATCACGGCGCAACTGCTCGGCCAGGTGCCGACGGGCCATTTCCAGCACCGCTTGCAACTGGGCGAACTTGGCGGGCCCAAGCCCGAGGCGTTGACTGAATGAAGGCAAGTCGGCCTGTAACAGCGACCGCAAGCTGCCAAAGTCGGCGAGCAGATGACGCGCCAGATCCACCGCACTCTGCCCCGCTACACCGGTTCGCAGGAAGATCGCCAGCAACTCGGCATCGGTCAGGCTGGCTGCGCCCTGAACCAGTAATTTTTCCCGCGGGCGCTCTGCCGCGGGCCACTCACGAATACTCATAAGACGCTCCTTGTCCTTCCAATTCGGCATCGCGTACCGCCGGCAACAGGCTTGCCCGGCACGCCGCTGCTCCCCTGCTGCCGCTGTGCTATCGTAGCCCGGTTTTTCGCGTGGTGCCGGGCCTGGGGAGGTCTCGGTCACCTGCGTCTGTAACTACACACGACAAAGGCAGAGTTATGCAGCGGCTGTATCGCAAACGCATCATCCTCGGCGTGGGTGGCGGCATCGCGGCGTACAAGAGCGCCGAGCTGGTTCGCCGACTCAAGGATCAGGGCGCCGAAGTGCGCGTGGTCATGACCCAGGGCGGTCGTGAGTTCATTACCCCCCTGACCCTGCAGGCGCTGTCCGGCCACCCGGTGCATCAGGATCTGCTCGACCCGGCTGCAGAAGCCGCCATGGGGCATATCGAACTGGCGCGCTGGGCCGATCTGGTATTGATCGCGCCGGCGACCGCCGACCTTATGGCACGCCTGGCACAGGGCGTGGCCGATGATCTACTGACCACCCTGGTACTGGCCACCGATGCGCCCGTGGCCCTGGCCCCCGCAATGAACCAGGCGATGTGGCGCGACCCTGCAACCCAGGCCAATGCCGAGCTGCTGCGCGCGCGCGGTCTGCGCCTGTTCGGGCCGGCATCCGGCAGCCAGGCCTGCGGCGACGTGGGCATGGGCCGCATGCTCGAAGCCGATGACCTGGCGCAGCTTGCTGCCGACAGCTTCGAGCACCGGGCACTGACCGGCAAACACGTGCTGATCACCGCCGGCCCGACCCAGGAAAACATCGACCCGGTGCGTTACATCACCAACCACAGCTCCGGCAAGATGGGCTTCGCCCTCGCCGAAGCCGCGGTGGAAGCCGGCGCCAAGGTCACCCTGATCAGCGGCCCGGTACACCTGGCGACGCCGGATCGGGTCAACCGCATCGACGTGGTCAGCGCCCGCGACATGCTCGCCGCCTGCGAAGCGGCCATGCCGTGCGACATCCTCATCGCCGCGGCAGCCGTCGCCGACTACCGCCCGGAAGTTGTCGCCCAGCACAAATTGAAGAAAGATCCCAACAGCGGCGATGGCCTGCTGTTGCAGATGGTGCGCAATCCGGACATTCTCGCCACCCTCGCACATCGCGACGACCGCCCCTTCAGCGTCGGTTTCGCCGCCGAGACCGAGAACCTGTTGGCATACGCCTCGCGCAAGCTCCAGGACAAGAACCTCGACCTGATCGTCGCCAATGACGTGGCCAACCCCAGCATCGGCTTCAACAGCGAAGACAACGCGATCACCATCATCGATCGCGAGCTACACCAGAGCAGCTTCGCGCAGACCAGCAAAGGCAAGATCGCCCGGCAACTGATGAGCTTCATCGCCGCGCACCAGCCCAAACCCTGACATTCATCAGCACGGACTACCTGATCGCCCCATGCACGCCCTACAAGCCAAGATTCTCGACCCCCGCCTCGGTAACGACTTCCCCATGCCGGCCTATGCCACTCCAGGCTCGGCAGGCCTCGACCTGCGCGCCATGCTCAAGGAAGACCTGACTCTGGAACCGGGCCAGACCGTATTGATCCCCACTGGCTTGGCGATCCATATCGCCGATCCTGGCCTGGCGGCGCTGATCCTGCCGCGCTCGGGCCTGGGCCACAAACACGGCATCGTGCTCGGCAACCTGGTCGGGTTGATCGACTCCGACTACCAGGGCGAGTTGATGGTGTCGTGCTGGAACCGCGGCAACACCGCCTTCAAGATGGCGATCGGCGAGCGCATCGCCCAACTGGTGCTGGTGCCCGTCGTGCAGGCACGCTTCGAAGTGGTCGAGGAATTCGACGACAGCGAGCGCGGCGCCGGTGGTTTCGGCCACTCAGGTAGCCACTGAAGCAGACTCAATCGCCAGGAGACGTTCGATGAAAGGCTTCAAACGCTCGCCCAAGGAAGAACGCTCCGGCGACTCGCAAACTATCTCCCGACCGAAACACAAGGCCACGACCGAGCTGCTGCCCGGCGCCCTGGCGGCCACTCTCGGCGTGGTGCTGGCCGGCGCGCTGCTGTGGGTCACCGCCGTCACTCCGGCCCAGCAGCGGCAGCAGGAGCAATTGACCCAGGCCTGGGGCAAGAGCCAGGCCGCCAGCCTGCAACAGGCGCTCAAACAGCTCAGCGCCGACACCCTTGTGGCAGCGCGCAATCCGGAGCTTTCGCGAGCCCTGCAGAGCGGCGACGAGCAGCAACTGCGCAATGCCGAACAGGCGCTGCGCTACTGGAACGGCGTGGTCGATGCCCAGCTCAACCTCACCGGCCAGGCCGTTCCGGACAGCAGCCGCACAGCGCCGATGAACTTCGCCGCACTGGACATGCTGCGCCGCCTCGAGAGCGGGCAGGCACCGGCTGTCGAAGCCTACCGGGTGGGCGAACGTTGGCTGGCCTACAGCGTCGCCCCGGTGCGCCAGGACGAGACCCGGCCGATGCTCGGCACCCTGCTGCTGGCCGTCGACCTCAACCGAGTGCTCGCCAACCTGCCGCCGCTACCGGCCGATGTCGGGCAGATCCAACTGGTGCAGCGCTTCGACGGTGGCGCCCCGCAGGTACTGACTCAGCGTGGCCAAGCCGATGGTAACGCCCAGGCATTCGCGACCGGCAACCCACACTGGACGCTGAACTTCACACCAGCCTCCAGCCTCGGCAATAACGGGTTGTCGCCAGCGCTGCTGGCGCTTGCGCTGCTGGTCGCGCTGGCCGGTGCCCTGGCAGGGCTCTACCTGGTCAACCGACGCCTGCAGCAGCGCCTGAAAAGCGACATATCGCAATTGACCCAACTGGTAAAAGAACTCTCCGCGGGCAAAGCCGTCAAAGCCTTCAGCTTGAGCCTGCCCGCCCTGCATGACCTGGCGCAGAACCTGAGCCGACTGCCCCGTCGTGCCCAGGAACCGGCCAAACGCCCGGATGTCGTCGCCAGTCAGCAACCCAGTAGTAGTGTCGCGGCCAAGCCAGCGGATCTCGTAAATCCGCTGTTTCAAGACACCGATATCCTCGATATCGACATTCTCGACGACGACCAGGATCTCCTGGGACTGGAGCAGACCCCGACCATGACCGCGCCGCAAGCCCCGAAACTCCCTGCAGACATCTTCCGTGCCTATGACATCCGCGGCGTGGTAGGCGCTGGCCTGACTCCGGAAACCGCGTACTGGATCGGCCGCGCCATCGGTTCCCAGAGCCAGGCCGAAGGCGAGCCCAACGTCTCCGTCGGCCGTGACGGCCGCCTGTCCGGCCCGGTGCTGGTGCAGCAACTGATCCAGGGCCTGGTCGACAGCGGTTGCCAGGTCAGCGACGTCGGCATGGTGCCGACGCCAGTGGTGTACTACGCCGCACACGTGCTGGCCGGCAAGTCCGCGGTAATGCTCACCGGCAGCCACAATCCACCGGACTACAACGGTTTCAAGATCGTCATCGCTGGCGATACCCTGGCCAACGAGCAGATTCAGGCGCTCAAGACACGCATCGACGACAACGACCTGGTCAGCGGTGAAGGCAGTGTCGAGGCCATCGACCTGCTGCCGCGTTACCTGGAACAGATCCGCAACGATATCGCCATGGCCAAGCCTCTGCGCGTGGTGGTCGACTGTGGCAACGGCGCCGCGGGCGTGATCGCACCACAGCTGATCGAAGCCCTGGGCTGCAAGGTGATCCCGCTGTACTGCGAGGTCGATGGCAACTTCCCCAATCACCACCCGGATCCGGGCAAGCCCGAGAACCTGGTCGACCTGATCGCCAAGGTCAAGGAAGAGAACGCGGACATCGGCCTGGCCTTCGATGGCGATGGTGACCGCGTTGGCGTCGTCACCAACACCGGCGCCATCGTCTACCCGGATCGCCTGCTGATGCTGTTCGCCAAGGACGTGGTGTCGCGCAATCCGGGCGCCGACATCATCTTCGACGTCAAATGCACCCGTCGCCTGACCCCGTTGATCAGCGGCTACGGCGGTCGCCCGGTGATGTGGAAGACCGGCCACTCGCTGATCAAGAAGAAGATGAAGGAAACCGGCGCCCTGCTGGCAGGCGAAATGAGCGGCCACGTGTTCTTCAAGGAGCGCTGGTTCGGCTTCGATGACGGCATCTACGCCGCCGCCCGCCTGCTGGAAATTCTCAGCCAGGACAAGCGCACCGCCGAGCAGGTGTTCGCTGCGTTTCCCAATGACGTGTCGACCCCGGAACTCAACATCCAGGTTACCGAACAGACCAAGTTCCCCATCATCGAGCGGCTGCAACGCGAAGGCCAATGGGGCGAAGCCAGTGTGACCAACCTCGATGGTGTGCGCGTCGATTACCCGAAAGGCTGGGGCCTGGTGCGTGCATCCAACACCACGCCGGTTCTGGTGCTGCGCTTCGAAGCGGAGAACCAGGCAGAACTCGAGCGGATTCAGGAACTGTTCCGCTCGCAGCTGCGCATTGTCGCCCCCGATATCAAATTACCGTTCTGACCCGCCCAGCACTGGAGCCCCCGCATGACCCTAGAGCGTGATGCCGCCACCAATATCGCCAAGGTTCTGTCCGAAGCATTGCCGTACATTCGCCGCTTCGTTGGCAAGACCCTGGTGATCAAATACGGCGGCAACGCCATGGAAAGCGACGAGCTGAAGACCGGCTTCGCCCGCGACATCGTGCTGATGAAGGCCGTCGGTATCAACCCGGTGGTGGTACACGGCGGCGGCCCGCAGATCGGCGATCTGCTCAAGCGCCTGTCCATCGAAAGTCACTTCATCGACGGCATGCGCGTTACCGATGCGCAGACCATGGACGTGGTGGAAATGGTGCTCGGCGGTCAGGTCAACAAGGACATCGTCAACCTGATCAACCGTCATGGCGGCAGCGCCATCGGCCTGACCGGTAAAGACGCCGAGCTGATTCGCGCCAAGAAACTCACTGTCAGCCGCCAGACCCCGGAAATGACCCAGCCGGAAATCATCGATATCGGCCATGTGGGTGAAGTCACCGGGGTCAATGTCGAACTGCTGAACATGCTGGTCAAGGGCAACTTCATCCCGGTGATCGCGCCGATCGGCGTGGGCCCGGATGGCGAGTCCTACAACATCAATGCCGACCTGGTGGCCGGCAAGGTCGCCGAGGCGCTGAAGGCAGAGAAGCTGATGCTACTGACCAACATCGCCGGCCTGATGGACAAACAGGGTGAAGTCCTCACCGGCCTGACCACCGAGCAGGTCGATGGCCTGATCGCCGACGGCACCATCTACGGCGGCATGCTGCCGAAGATCCGTTGCGCACTGGAAGCGGTGCAGGGCGGCGTGACTACCGCGCACATCGTCGACGGTCGCGTGCCGAATGCCGTGCTGCTGGAAATCTTCACCGACACCGGTGTGGGCACCCTGATCAGCAACCGCAAGCGTCACTGAGCGATCCGTGAAACGAAAACGCCGGCTTCGCAGCCAGCGTTTTTGTTTCCGTAGGGTGGGTTAGGTGCCTGTCGGAAATCGGCAGCTGCACAAGCTTCATGCGGCACCGTAACCCACCATGGGTGCAACACCGGATATCGCCTGGTGGGTTACGCGCCGCACCGAGAGATCAGGCGCTTGCAATTACCTGGCACGGCGTCGCTAACCCACCCTACGGATGCACCACTCAACGAATGGCGTAGATATCCTTCTCGTTGGCTTCGGCGTATTCGTACAGGCGTGCCAGGTAAGCCTTCTGCTGTTCCCAGACCTTTTGCGCGGCGGGGTCGGAGGCGGCGGTGGCGTCGACCACTTCGGCGGAGACTTCCTTGAGCCTGGCCAGTACCTCGTCCGGCAGACGGCGCACGTCGACGCCCTCCTTCTTGAGCTGCTCCATCGACTCCATGTTCTTGGCGTTGTAGTCGTCGAGCATGTCGCCATTGACGTCGCGGGCAGCGGCGCGAACGATGGCCTGCAGGTCGGCCGGCAGGGTTTCCCAGGCCTTGATGTTGATGTCCAGTTCGAAGGTGACGTTCGGCTCCTGCCAACCCGGCGTGTAGTAATACTTGGCCGCCTTGTGCAAGCCCAGCGCCTGGTCGTTGTACGGGCCGATCCACTCGGTGGCGTCGATGGCGCCGGTCTGCAGGGCAGTGAAGATCTCACCGGCCGGCATGTTGACCACGGTTCCGCCGACCTTGGTCAGCACCTCACCACCGAGGCCCGGGGTACGCATCTTCAGGCCCTTGAGGTCATTGACCGAATTGATTTCCTTGTTGAACCAGCCGGCGGTCTGCACGCCGGTAGCGCCGCAGGCCATCGGCAGCACGCCGTAGGGCTTGTACACTTCTTCCCACAGCTGGATGCCGCCGCCGTAATGCAGCCAGGCATTCATTTCCTGGGCGTTGGGGCCGAATGGCAGAGCACAGAAGAATTGTGCAGCAGGCACTTTGCCCTTCCAGTAGTAAGGAGCGCCGTGGCCCATCTCGGCAGTGCCGCGCGAGACCGCGTCGAACACTTCAAGGGCTGGCACCAGTTCACCGGCGGCGTAGACCTTGACCTTCAATCGACCACTGCTCATCTGCTCGACCAGCTTGGCGAAACGCTCGGCGCCCACGCCTACACCCGGGAAGTTCTTGGGCCAGGAGGTGACCATTTTCCAGTTGAAGGTCTTGGCTTCGGCAGCCGGTTGCGACGAATCGGCCGCGCCGGTTTCCTCTTTGCACCCGACCAATGCACCCGCGGCAATGCCGACACCCGCAGCAGCCAGTATTTGGCGACGTTTCATAGGTAGCTCCTTGTTGTTGTAATAATGACCTTCGGGCCGTTCCGGCCTTGATAACATAGTGGCGATCCGCCAACCGCCCCGCGCGTTATCCTATGCCCGCATAACAACCATACATCGGGGGCAAATGTTTCAAATCGTGTCCAGGCATCGACCTATAACCAACGCCAACGGCTCAGCCCGAATACTTTAAGGGCAATCAGTCCGTTCCGCGGGCGGACGCCACTAAAGTCGTATCGCCATTGCCGTATGCTCGGCCTCCTGCCTAAAATCCCCAGCTTTTTCGCTCTTTTCGATAACTATAAGGACGCCTTATGTCCAATACGCCTTCACTTCCGCTGGGGATCGCGCGCGTCATCGACGTGGTGAACTTCCGCTTCGGCCAGGCATGCTCCTGGCTGACTCTGTTTCTGGTACTCGGTACGGCTCTGGTCGTGATATTGCGCTACGGCATGAACATGGGCGCGACCGCGCTGCAGGAAGCCGTGCTCTATGCCCACGCGCTGGTATTCATGGGCGCTGCGGCCTGGGCACTGCAGCGCAATGCCCACGTGCGTGTGGATATCTTCTACCAACAATTCAGCGGCCGTCGTCAGGCACTGGTCGAGGTGCTCGGCACCCTGTTCCTGCTGCTACCCGTCTGCCTGTTTCTTGGCTGGGCGAGCTGGGATTACGTGGCCAACTCCTGGTCGACCCGCGAGGGCTCCAGCGAGTCGGGTGGCCTGAAGTTCGTCTACCTGCAAAAGAGCATCATTCTGGTGCTGGTGGTCAGCCTGAGCCTGCAAGGCATCTCCAACCTGATCAAGGCGATCTACCTGCTGTGCGGTGTGCTGCCCGAGCCGGAGGTGAAACATGGCTGAAGTCATGTCGATCCTGCTGTTCCTGTGCATCTGCGTGGTGCTGATGGGCGGCTTCCCGGTGGCCTTCACGCTGGCGGGTGTGTCCCTGCTGTTCGCCGGTATCGGTATCGTCACCGGCACCTTCGACGCCGGCTACCTGAGCGCCCTGCCCAACCGCCTGTTCGGCATCATGAACAACCAGACCATGCTGGCCGTGCCGCTGTTCGTGTTCATGGGCGTGATGCTGGAAAAATCCAAGGTTGCCGAAGACCTGCTGGAATCGATGTCGCGCCTGTTCGGCGGCATCCGCGGCGGTCTGGCTATTTCGGTTTGCCTGGTCGGCGCCCTGCTCGCCGCCAGTACCGGCATCGTCGGCGCCACTGTGGTGACCATGGGTCTACTGGCCCTGCCGACACTGCTCAAGCGTGGCTTCGATCCCGCTGTTTCCACCGGTACCCTGGCCGCCACTGGCACCCTGGGGCAGATCATCCCGCCGTCGATCGTGCTGGTACTGCTCGGTGACGTGATGTCCAGCGCCTACCAGCAGGCACAGCTGCGCATGGGCATCTTCTCGCCGAAGACCGTGTCGGTCGGCGACCTGTTCATGGGCGCGCTGGTGCCGGGTCTGCTGCTGGTGGTGCTGTATGTCACCTACCTGATCATGGTGGCGATCTTCCAGCCGCAGAAAATGCCGGTCGTGCCGAAGGAAGAACTCGGCGAAGTGGAATGGGGCAAGCTGCTCGGCTCCCTGATACCACCACTGGTGCTGATCATCGCGGTACTCGGTTCGATCCTCGCCGGTTACGCCACGCCGACCGAAGCAGCGGCCATCGGTGCCGTCGGTGCGACCCTGCTGGCACTGTTCAAGGGCCAGCTGAACCTGACGCAGCTGCGCGCCGTGGCCCAGGGCACCACGGAAATTTCCAGCATGGTGTTCCTGATCCTGATCGGCGCCTCGCTGTTCTCCCTGGTGTTCCGTGGTTTCGGCGGTGAAGCGCTGATCGAGGATGTGTTCCATCAATTGCCAGGCGGCGTGCTCGGCGCGTTCTTCCTGGTCATGCTGGTGATCTTCCTGCTCGGCTTCATTCTCGACTTCATCGAAATCATCTTCGTGGTGGTGCCGATCGTCGGCCCGGTGCTGCTGGCCATGGGCCTGGATCCGGTCTGGCTCGGGGTGATGATCGCCCTGAACCTGCAGACCTCGTTCCTCACCCCGCCGCTGGGCTTCTCGCTGTTCTACCTGCGCGGCGTGACGCCACGTTCGGTGAGTACCGCCACCATGTACCGGGGCGTGATCCCATTCATCATCATCCAGTTGACGATGCTGGTCATCGCCTACCAGTTCCCGGGGCTGATCACCTGGCTACCGAATAAGATCTACGGTTCGTAAACCGACAAGCAGGAAAAAATCGCCGGGAGCGATTTTTGCCGTCGGCTCTGCCGACGGCCCGCAGGGTGGCCGCCAGGGATGGCGGGCCGCACAGAACGCCCGTCTCGACGGGCGTTTTTCATGGCAGCGAGCGAACCCCGCGGCCCCGCCGTGGCCCAATAGGCAACGTCTACCAGGAGCAGCATTTTCATGAGCACCACCAACGAACGCATTCAACTGGGCGACCTGGTCTGCTGGCGCATCCGCCACGCTGGCGCCGAGTTGCTGGTGAGCGAGCAAGGCGCGCAAATCCTGCGCTACCAGCCGGCCAACGGGCAGCCGCTGATCTGGCTGAGCGATCAGGCGGCTTATGCAGCCGGGCAAAGCGTACGCGGCGGGGTTCCGGTGTGCTGGCCCTGGTTCGGCGATCTGCAGCGCAACCCGGAGGCGATACGGGCCGCCCACACGCGTCCTGAAAACGCACCGGCCCACGGCCTGGTGCGTAACCTCGACTGGCAACTGATCGGCCTGAACACCGAGGAGGATGGTGTGGCACTGTCGTTCGCTTTCGACACTGCCGCGCAGCCGTTCGCAGAGTGGCCGTTCGCTGCCGAACTGCAGCTCGATATCCATCTGGGTGAGCGCCTGACACTGACCCTGACCACGCGCAACCTCGGCGACAGCGAACTGCCGATCAGCCAGGCGCTGCACAGCTACTTCGCGGTCAGCGACATTCGCCAGGTGAAGGTCGAAGGCCTGGATGCCTGCCGCTACATCGACACCCTCGACGGCTGGAAAAAAGTCAGACAGAAGGGCGCGCTGGCGTTCAGTGGCGAGACCGACCGCATCTACCTCGACACACCGGCGCAGTTGAGCATCGTCGATCCCCAGTGGAAGCGCCGTATCCTCATGCGCAGCGAAGGCTCGGGCTCGGCGGTGGTGTGGAACCCCTGGATCGACAAAGCCAAACGCCTGTCGCAGTTCGCCGACGATGCCTGGCAAGGCATGCTCTGCATCGAGCACGCCAATGTGCTGGACGATTCGCTGATTCTCGCACCGGACGCCGAATACCGGCTCGCTGTAACACTGTGGTCGCAACCGCTTTGAGATAAGGCCAGCAGCCCATATGCGTCAGCGGGGCCCCAGCCTGATAGACTGCCGCGATGCACGCCCTCCACCGGATACCCCCGATGCAAGCAAAGAACCCTGCAATCGGCTTGTGTCAGCAAGCCACCTTTCTGATCAGCGCCGCCAAGGTCGACCAATGCCCGGACGATCAGGGCTACGAAGTGGCCTTCGCCGGGCGTTCCAACGCTGGCAAATCGAGCGCGCTGAACACCCTGACCCACGCCAGCCTGGCGCGTACCTCGAAAACGCCAGGGCGTACCCAACTGCTCAACTTCTTTCGCCTGGATGACGAACGCCGCCTGGTCGACCTGCCCGGCTACGGTTACGCCAAGGTACCGATCCCGCTCAAGCTGCACTGGCAGAAACACCTGGAAGCCTATCTGGGCAGCCGTGAAAGCCTGCGCGGGCTGATTCTGATGATGGACATCCGTCACCCACTGACCGAGTTCGACCGCATGATGCTCGACTGGTCCGGCGCCAGCGGCATGCCCATGCATATCCTCCTGACCAAGGCCGACAAGCTGGCCTTTGGCGCGGCGAAGACTGCGCTGCTCAAGGTTCAGCAGGAGATACGCAAGGGTTGGGGCGATCACGTCAGCATCCAGCTGTTCTCGGCGCCCAAGCGCATCGGCGTGGAAGACGCACAGACCGTTCTGGGACATTGGCTGGGCCTGATCGGGGAAGAAGACGAGCAGGCTGAAACCTGACTCGGCTGCTCGTCGCCAACGCAAACGCCCCGCTCCAAGCGGGGCGTTTTGCATCAAGCGGCCGTATGGCGCAGCACTTCAGGCAATCAGCGCAGGAGATCGAGGGGAGGAGCTGCCTAGGGTCTGTTGCCGTTTCACGCACGGCCGCGCCGGAGCCCGTTTTGCCGCGAGGCAAGGGCCGCGCCCGCTCCCAGCGGGCTTGCGGCATTTCCCACATCCATGTGGGTCACACAGCCGCGAAGTTTAGCGGGCTAAATGAGCCGGCGAGAAACGCAGCATCGCGGCAAAACGGGCCCGGCCCTGCGGGTTGCGCGGGAAATCTCGCCATGCGTCGTTGGAGGACTTGAAAAGGGAATGCCATTCCCTGCGTCCTCCGCCTAGCGGATCGCCGCCCGGCCTGGCGAGATTTCTCGCGGCAACGCGGCTCGCGTTGAAACGGCAACAGACCCTAGTACTTTTCTGCAGGCAAAAAAAACCCCGAACTTCGTATGGGGAGGGAGAAGATCGGGGTTTAAGGGTCTGAACCGCTAGGGCGGGGCTCAGATGTCTGCCAACACTTAACACAACAAAGGAGCATCGAAGGGCTTTATGGGCCATTCACAAACTCTGACCGGGTGGACAGAAGTAAAGTTCAGCGATGCTTAGATTCCTTTGTTTGGTCTTAATATCGGCTAAGAGCTCTCAGCACTAACTGACCTTCAATGAGCTTCATCCCAGTTATTGCCTACCCCGATCTCGACGAGCATCGGCACATCCAGATCGGCGGCCTTGGCCATCAGCGGCCGAATCCGCTCGCTGACCTGTTCAACCAGATCCTCACGCACCTCCAGCACCAGCTCATCGTGCACCTGCAGGATCACCCTGGCATCCAGATCCGACTCGGCGAGCCAGTTATCCACAGCCACCATGGCCTTCTTGATGATGTCCGCCGCAGTACCCTGCATCGGCGCGTTGATCGCCGTACGCTCGGCGCCGGCGCGTTCCTGGGGCCGGCTGGACTTGATCTGTGGCAGGTACAGACGACGCCCGAACAGGGTTTCCACGTAGCCCTGCTCCGCGGCCTGCCGACGCGTACGATCCATGTACTCGCGCACGCCGGGGTAACGGGCGAAATAGGTTTCGATATAGGCCTTGGCCTGCTTGCTGTCGACGCCAATATCCTTGGCCAGCTTCTGCGCGCCCATGCCATAGATCAGGCCGAAGTTGATGGCCTTGGCGCTACGGCGCTGATCCGGAGTCACCTGATCCAGTGCGACCTTGAAGACTTCCGCAGCGGTGGCCGTATGCACATCGAGGTTCTCGCGGAAGGCGTTCAGCAGCCCTTCGTCCCGCGACAGGTGCGCCATGATGCGCAGCTCGATCTGCGAATAGTCGGCCGCCAGCAGCTTGTAACCCGCAGGCGCGATGAAGGCCTGGCGGATGCGTCGGCCTTCGGCGCTGCGCACCGGGATGTTCTGCAGATTCGGGTCGCTGGACGACAAGCGCCCAGTGGATGCCACTGCCTGTTGATAACTGGTGTGGATGCGTCCGGTGCGTGGGTTGATCTGTTCCGGCAGGCGGTCGGTGTAGGTGCTCTTGAGCTTGCTCAGGCTGCGGTATTGCATCAGCACCTTGGGCAGCGCGTAGTCCTGCTCGGCCAACTCCGCAAGCACCGCCTCGGCGGTCGATGCCTGACCTTTGGCGGTCTTGCTGATGATCGGCAAACCGAGTTTTTCATAGAGGATGGCGCCGAGCTGCTTGGGCGAGCCGAGGTTGAACTCCTCACCCGCGACCTCGAAAGCCTGACGCTCCAGTGCGACCAGCTTCTCGCCCAGTTCCTGGCTGTGCCGGCCGAGCAGATTGGCGTCGACCAGCGCACCATTGCGCTCGATACGCGCCAGCACCGGCACCAGGGGAATTTCGATATCGCGCAGCACGCTCGCCAGGCCCGGCTCCTTTTCCAGGCGATCCCACAAGTTCTGGTGCAGACGCAGGGTCACGTCGGCATCTTCAGCCGCGTAAGGGCCCGCCTGCTCCAGAGCGATCTGGTCGAAAGTCAGCTGCTTGGCGCCCTTGCCCGCGATGTCCTCGAAACGGATGGTGCTGTGGCCCAGGTACTTGAGCGACAGGCTGTCCATGTCGTGGCGCGTGGCGGTGGAATCCAGCACGTAGGACTCGAGCATGGTGTCGAACGCCACGCCCTGCACGGTGATGGGCGTGGAGGCATTGGCGAGGATGTTGATGTCGTACTTGGCGTGCTGGCCGACCTTGGCCTTGGCCGGGTCTTCGAGAATCGGCTTGAGCGCGCGCAGCACCGCATCGCGATCCAGTTGTTGCGGCACGCCCATGTAGCTGTGGGCGACCGGCACGTAGACAGCCTCACCCGCCTTGACCGCGAACGACAGGCCGACGAGTTGCGCCTGCTGGGCATCCAGGCCGGTGGTTTCGGTATCGAAGGCAATCAGCTCGGCCTGCTGCAGTTGCGTGAGCAGGGCGTCGAACTCGCTCTGCTCGAGCACCGTGCGGTAGTCACCGGTGGTCACCGCCTGCTCTACGTCGGCAGTAGCCAGGTCACCGACCGTCGGCGCCAGGTTGATCGCGGTGCTGAACAGGTCGTCCGCCGTCGGCGTGAGTGCTGCCTTGGCCTTGATCTTGGGTGCAGCTCCTTTGTTCTGACGTAGCAGCTCGTCCAGCCAGCTTTTGAACTCCAGCTCTTCGTAGAGCGGAATCAGTGCGTCGATATCGGGCTCGCCGGGATGCAGCTTGGAGCAGTCGAGATCCAGCGGCACATCCAGCTTGATGGTCGCCAGCTGATAAGACAGATACGCCATCTCGCGGTGTTCTTCGAGCTTGGCCGGCAGCGTCTTGGCACCGCGAATCGGCAGGCCTGGCACCTTGTCGAGGTTGGCGTAGAGCACGTCGAGGCCGCCGCCAACACCGACCAGCAGGCCAAGGGCGGTTTTCTCGCCAACGCCCGGCACGCCAGGAATGTTGTCGACCTTGTCGCCCATCAGCGCCAGGTAATCGATGATCAGCTCAGGGCCGACACCGAATTTCCCCTTCACGCCATCGATGTCGTAAACGCTACCGGTCATGGTGTTGACCAGCGTAACGTGCTGGCATACCAACTGGGCCATGTCCTTGTCGCCCGTGGAGATCACCACATCGCGGCCTTCGGCGGCGCTCTGCCGGGCCAGGGTACCGATCACGTCGTCGGCCTCGACACCCTCGACGCACAGCAGCGGCAACCCCAGCGCACGCACGCTGGCGTGCAGGGGTTCGATCTGCAGCCGCAACTCGTCGGGCATGGCCGGGCGGTTGGCCTTGTACTCGGCGAACAGCTCATCGCGGAAGGTTCCGCCCTTGGCATCGAAGACCACGGCGAAGGGGCTGTCCGGGTACTGCCTGCGCAGGCTGCGCAGCATGTTCAATACACCTTTGACCGCACCTGTCGGCAGGCCTTTGGAAGTGGTCAAGGGCGGCAGGGCATGGAAGGCGCGGTAGAGGTAGGAGGAACCGTCGACCAGGACGAGGGGGGCTTGGCTCATGAGCGTGATCAACCTTTTCGGCGGGCGTGGCGCTAGAATACGCAGTACCGTTGATATCAAAGGGACAAGGTTACCATGGGACTCTTCAATCGCTTGATCCTGCTTGCCGTACTGGCCGCTGTGCCGTTTGCCGCGCAGGCCGACGATGCACCCTCGGCGGATCCTGATGTAACCATCCGCCAGGACGGCGACCGCACCGTAGAGGAGTACCGGGTCAATGGCTTCCTCTATGCCATCAAGGTCACCCCGAAAGGTGGCAAACCCTATTTCCTGGTTCGGGCCGATGGCAGCGACGGTAACTTCGTGCGCTCCGATTCGCCGGATATGCTCATCCCGGCCTGGGAAATCTTCAGCTGGTAAGGCAGTCAATTCATGTCGGTGTTCACCCCGCTGCAACGTCCGCAACTGGACACGTTTCTCGCGCCCTACGGGCTCGGTCGCCTGCTCGACTTCCAGGGCATCGAGGCCGGTAGCGAAAACAGCAATTTCTTCGTCAGCCTGGAACAGGGCGAATTCGTGCTGACCCTGATCGAACGCGGGCCAAGCGCCGATCTGCCATTCTTCATCGAACTGCTGGACGTCCTCCACGATGCCGGCCTGCCAGTACCCTACGCCCTGCGCACCGACAGCGGCGAAGCCCTGCGCAGCCTGGCGGGCAAGCCGGCGCTGCTGCAGCCGCGGCTGAGCGGCAAGCACATCAGCGCGGTCAACGCCCACCATTGCCAGGAAATCGGTAGCCTGCTGGCGCGCATTCACCTGGCGACCCGCGAGCGCACACTGCCACGCAAAAGCGATCGTGGGCTGGAGTGGATGTTGCGTGAAGGTGCGGCACTGGCGCAGCGGCTGCCGGCCGAACAGGCCAGCCTGCTGAATGCGGCACTGGAAGAAATAACCACGCTGCAGGAGCGTGTACACAAGCTGCCGGGCGCCAACCTGCATGCCGATCTGTTCCGCGACAACTGCCTGTTCGAAGGCACTCACCTGAGTGGCGTGATCGACTTCTACAACGCCTGCTCCGGCCCCATGCTCTATGACCTGGCAATTGCCGTGAACGACTGGTGCTCGGATGAGCAGGGGCGGCTGAATGCCGAACGCACCCGCGCCCTGCTCGGCGCCTATGCCGCGTTGCGCCCGTTCAGCGCCGCCGAAGCCGAGCTATGGCCTGCCTTGCTGCGCATCGGTTGCGTGCGCTTCTGGCTATCGCGCCTGATCGCCGCTGAAGCCTTCGCCGGCCAGGATGTGCTGATCCACGACCCGGCCGAGTTCCAGCGCCGTCTGGCAGAGCGTCAGCACGTCGACCTGGCGCTGCCGTTCGCGCTGTAGATCGCCGTCAAAAGCCTGGGGCGTCCATGGCACGGACGCCCGGGCTCAAAGCTTGCCCAGACAATCACTCAAGCCATCGGCCAGCCCTTGCAGCAGGTTTTCGTAACCCTCTGCGCTGATTGGCGCTACCGCGCCCATGGCATCCAGCTCGGCCAGGGTCGCCGGCAAACCGGCGGTCAGGGTTTCGGCCAGACGCGGGCGCAGCGGTGGCTCGCTGAACACGCAGCTCGGCCCTACCCGCTGCAGTTGCTCGCGCATCGCTGCCACGTGGCGAGCTCCCGGCTGCACCTCGCTGGCCACACTGAATACGCCGACGTGCTTGAGGCCATAAGCGGCCTCGAAGTAGTCGAAGGCCTCATGGAAAACGAAGAAAGGCTTGGCCGCCAACGGCTTGAGCTGAGCCTGCAGACGCGGCTCCAGCGCATCGAGACGCTTGTCGAACGCATCCAGATTGGCCTGATAGCGCGGAGCGTTGGCGGGATCGGCCTTGCTCAGGTCGGCGGCCATGCCCGCGGCGATCACCCGAGCGTTGGCCGGCAGCAGCCACAGGTGAGCGTCCAGACTGCCGGGACGGTGGTCGTGGTCATGCTCGCCGAGCGCCTCATGCGCTTGATCGTGATCGTGATCGTGATGGCCATCATCCTCGCCGAAATGCCGCAGCGTCATGTCCGGCAGGCTCTGCACCGCCACGCTGGGCTTTTCACGGGTAGCCAGAACGCGGGGCATGAAGCTCTCCATGTCCGGCCCGACCCAGTACAGCAGATCCACTTCCTGCACCCGACGCATATCGGAGGGGCGCAGCGCATAGTGGTGCGGCGACGCGCCCGGCGGCAGCAGAACCTCGGGCTCACCCACGCCGTCCTGCACCGCGGCGGCGATCAGCTGCAATGGCTTGATGCTGGTGAGCACACGCACATCGGCCTGGGCGACGCCGGTCGTGGTGAAGAGCAGGAAAAAAAGAGGCAGTGTGAGCGACGACAAGGAACGCAAGCGCGGCAGCATGGGCAGAGATTCATTCGAGAAGCAAAGGGGGTAATACAATAACATCCTATCTATCCGAATTGGCACTCATCCGCCGAACGACCCTCGCTCACGCGCCTGGCAGACGGCCAACCGGTACATTCGTGGCATCCGGCGGCCGATGCGTAATAGAATAACGTCCTACGCTTCGAGGCCCTCGCCATGTACAAACCCGTCAGCGTCGTGCCACCCCTGGCATCGCGCCCCCATGACCACTCCCACTGCGTCAGCCATGCGCTGGCCGAAGCCGAGGCTATCTGCGCCCGTCAGGGCCTGCGCCTGACCGCCCTGCGCAAGCGCGTACTGGAACTGGTCTGGGCCAGCCACAAGCCGCTGGGCGCCTATGACATTCTGGGTGTGCTCAGCGAGGAAGACGGCCGCCGCGCCGCGCCGCCGACCGTTTACCGCGCGCTGGATTTCCTCCTGGAAAACGGCCTGGTACACCGCATCGCCTCTCTCAATGCCTTCGTTGGCTGCAGCCACCCGGCACATGCTCATCAGAGCCAGTTCCTGATCTGCCGCAATTGCCACGCCGCCGTGGAGCTGGAGCAGGCGGCGATCAGCGATGCCATCGTACGCGGTGCCAAAGGTGTCGGCTTCAATGTCGAAAGCCAGACCGTGGAAGTCGTCGGCCTGTGTGCAGGCTGCCAAGGCAGCAAATGAGCAACGCTCTGATACGCCTCGAAGGCGTGACTGTCGGTTTCTCCGGGCAGACGGTGCTCGACAATGTCGAGCTGACCATCAAGCCCGCTGAGATCGTCACCCTGATCGGCCCCAACGGCGCCGGCAAGACTACCCTGGTGCGCGCCGTACTCGGCCTGCTCAAGCAGGACAGCGGCAGCGTATGGCGCAAGCCGAAACTGCGGATCGGCTACATGCCGCAGAAACTGCACGTTGACCCGACCTTACCGCTCAGCGTACTGCGTTTTCTGCGCCTGGTACCGGGCGTCGACCGCGCCAGAGCGCAATCGGCACTGGCCGAGGTGGGTGCCAGCCAGGTACTCGACAGCCCGCTGCAGGGCATTTCCGGCGGCGAGCTGCAACGTGTGCTGCTGGCCCGTGCGTTGTTGCGTGAGCCGCAACTGCTGGTGCTCGATGAGCCGGTGCAGGGCGTCGACGTGGCCGGCCAGGCCGAGCTGTACCGGCTGATCACCCGCCTGCGCGATCGCCACGGCTGCGGCGTGCTGATGGTGTCCCACGACTTGCACCTGGTGATGAGCACCACCGATCAGGTGGTGTGCCTGAACCGCCACGTGTGCTGCTCGGGCCACCCGGAGCAGGTCAGTTTCGATCCAGCCTTCGTCGAACTGTTCGGTCGCGACGCCCAGAGCCTGGCGGTCTATCACCACCACCACGATCATGAGCACGACCTGCATGGCAGCGTGGTCAGCGACAAACCGGGCCTGGGCATAAACGGCCCACTGCGCCCGCACGTACACGGAGATGGCTGCAAGCATGGCTGATTTTCTGTTCAACGCCCTGCTCGCCGGCCTCGCTCTGGCACTGGTCGCCGGCCCACTGGGCTCCTTCGTGGTGTGGCGGCGCATGGCCTACTTTGGCGACACCCTGTCCCATGCCGCGCTGCTCGGCGTGGCGCTGGGCCTGATGCTGGACGTCAGCCCGACCTTCGCGGTGACCGTCGGCTGTGTGCTGCTGGCAATCCTCCTGGTCACCCTGCAGACCCGCCAGCCCCTGGCCAGCGATACGCTGCTCGGCATCCTCGCCCACAGCACCCTGTCGCTGGGCCTGGTGGTGCTGAGTTTCATGCGCGACGTGCGCATCGACCTGATGGGCTACCTGTTCGGCGATCTGCTCGCGGTCAGCCCGACCGATCTGGCCTGGATTCTCGCTGGCAGCACTCTGGTACTGATCCTGCTGGTGCTGATGTGGCGCCCGCTGCTGGCGATCACCGTGCACGAAGAACTGGCCAGGGTCGAAGGCCTGCCCGTGGCGGCGATCCGTCTCGGCCTGATGATGCTGATCGCCATCGTTATCGCCGTGGCGATGAAGATCGTCGGCGTACTCCTGATCACCTCGCTGCTGATCATCCCTGCCGCCGCCGCACAACGGCATGCACGCACACCGGAGCAGATGGCCTTTGGCGCCAGCCTGCTGGGCATCGTCGCGGTGTGCTGCGGCCTCAGCCTGTCCTGGCTGCAGGACACCCCGGCCGGCCCGTCCATCGTGGTCTCGGCGGCCAGCCTGTTCTTGCTGAGTTTCGCGCTGCCGCGCCGCAAAGCCTGATCCCGTGCCAGAGCCGTAGGGTGGGTGAGACGCCTGTTGCACAGCGCAAACATTCTGCGATTGCCGCAGCGCCGTAACCCACCATTGGCGCAACGCCGCTTATCGCCTGGTGGGTTACGCGACGCTCCAGGATCGAAGTACCTGCAATAACGTAGCATGGCGTCGCTAACCCACCCTACACGGGCTTCAGCGATAAGCTCGGAGGATCACCACACGTGTGTAGGAGCTGCGACCTCGCAGCGAATGGTAGCCGCACCACAGGTTCGCTGAATGGCCGCCAACGCATCGCGCCGGGGACGATGCTCCTATACCAACGGGCTCTTGCAGGCCGTGGTGCAAGACGGTATCTACGGGTGAACGCCACAAAGCCTGATCCTGTGGTATTTGGTAGCCCGGACGCCACCGTGTAGAATTGCGTGTTTTTTGCACAAATCGAGACTCGCAGCCATGACATCGTTCCCTATACGCTGTGCCACGCTGGCCGCACTGGCTCTGCTGATGATCGGCTGCCAGAGCCGCCAGGAAGCCGAACCGGCCCCGGTTCCCGTGGCGGTTGCGCCAAGTGCCCAGGAACAGTTCGACACCAATCTTGCCGAAGGCCGGTTGGTCGAGGCTGAAGCGCAGCTCGAAGCTCTGCAGCAGAGCGGCGAACCTGCCGTGGTGCTGCACACCCAGCGGCGGCTGGCCGAGGCCTATTTGCTGGAAGGTCAGAAAGCCCTGGAAAACGGTGATCTCGACAAGGCCGCAAAATCCCTTGGCCACGCGCGCAACCTGATGCCCAAGGCGCCGGCACTGACCACCGGTCTGGATGGCGCCATCGGCAAAGCCCGTGAGGCCGAGTTGAGCGCAGTGGAACAGGCGCGCCAGGCAGGCGAACAGGCTCAGGCCGCACGTCAGGAGCGACTGCGCCTGTTGCGCCAGGCCGCCGAAGCGCAGGCCGCTGCTACCCGCACCGCCGATGACACACCGCCCGAAGCAGCGGCCACCCTGATCGACCCTGCTGACAAACGCAGTGACATCAGCCTGCCGATGCTCGACAGCCGCGACGAAGCTGCACTGTTCGAGCGGCTCGATGCGGTCGCAGCCGACGTGGTGACCTTCGATCGCACCGTTCACATAGAAGTGCGCAGTGCCGAGGATCTGCGCCGGGTCAGCAGCCTGCTCGAAGCGCGGGTGATGAAGCGTGACCCGGCCTTCAAGCTGACGCTCAGCCATGCGGTGAAGCCGGTTCAGGTCCCCCGCCTGGTGTTGCTTTCGCGCGATCAGTAAGTACGCGAATGCGCCGTCTGAGACGATATAAACCAGCTTTTTAGCTATAAACATAGGCCTACAAATATTTTTGAGGTCTAACAAGCGCCGGGTAAACTAGCAGTCCGGTGAAAACCTAGGCGAAGCAGCCAGCGCAAGGCAAAAACGGGCGACGGCAACGCCGTTAGTTTTCCAGCGGCTTGCTAGTGCTTCTCATGCCTATCCGGCAGAACAACGAACCCAAAAGGTTTAATGCGTGATCGACTTTCATCAGGTTCACAAGGCGTACCGCGTCAGTGGCCGCGATATCCCCGCCCTGCAACCCTGCGACCTGCACATCGACCGTGGCGAAGTGTTCGGCATCATCGGCCACTCCGGTGCAGGCAAAAGTACCCTGCTGCGCCTGATCAACCGCCTCGAAGAACCCTCCGGCGGCCGCATCGATATCGACGGCGTGGACGTGACCGCCCTCGGTGCTGATGGCTTGCGCCAGTTCCGCCAGCAGGTCGGCATGATCTTCCAGCACTTCAACCTGCTGTCATCCAAGACGGTCGCCGCCAATGTCGGCATGCCGCTGAAGCTGGCTGGCGTAGCGGCCAGGGAGATCGAGCAGCGTGTTGCCGCACTGCTCGAACGCGTCGGCCTTCAGGATCACGCCAACAAATACCCGGCACAGTTGTCCGGTGGGCAAAAGCAGCGTGTGGGCATCGCCCGTGCGCTGTCGACCCGACCGAAGATTCTGCTCTGCGACGAAGCCACCAGCGCCCTCGACCCGCAAACCACGGCGTCGGTGCTGCAGCTGCTGGCCGAGATCAACCGCGAACTGGGCCTGACCATCGTCCTGATCACCCATGAGATGGATGTGATTCGCCGCGTCTGCGACCGCGTGGCGGTCATGGATGCGGGCGTGATCGTCGAGCAGGGCCCCGTCGCCGACGTATTCCTGCACCCGCAACACGCCACCACACGCCGCTTCGTGCTCGAGGCGGAACAGGTGGACGAAAACGAACAGCGCGACGACTTCGCCCATGTCCAGGGCCGCATCCTGCGCCTGACCTTTCAGGGTGACTCTACCTATTCGCCGATGCTTGGCCAGGTCGCCCGGGAAACCGGTATCGACTACAGCATCCTCGCCGGGCGTATCGACCGCATCAAGGACACGCCCTACGGCCAGCTGACCCTGGCACTGAGCGGCGGCGATATCGACGCGGCCCTGGCCCACTTCGAAGCGGCCGACGTGCACCTGGAGGTTCTGCGCTGATGGAAACCTTACTGCCCAACGTCGACTGGCTGGAAATCTGGCAGGCCAGCCTCGATACCCTGAACATGCTCGGCGGCTCCATGCTGTTCACCGTGCTGTTCGGCCTACCCCTCGGCGTGCTGCTGTTCCTCACCGGCCCGCGGCAGATGTTCGAACAGAAGGCGCTCTACGCGGTGGTCTCGCTGTTGGTGAACATCCTGCGTTCGGTGCCCTTCGTGATCCTGCTGATCCTGCTGATCCCGGTCACGGTGCTGATCACCGGCACCTCGCTGGGGGTTGCCGGCGCCATTCCGCCACTGGTGGTCGGTGCCACGCCGTTCTTCGCACGCCTGGTGGAAACCGCACTGCGCGAGGTCGACCGCGGCATCATCGAAGCGACCCAGGCGATGGGCGCCAGCACCCGACAGATCATCTTCAACGCCCTGTTGCCCGAGGCCCTGCCGGGCATTCTGGCGGCCGTCACCGTTACGGCCATCACCCTGGTGTCCTACACCGCGATGAGCGGCCTGATCGGTGGCGGCGGCCTGGGCGACCTGGCAGTGCGTTACGGCTATCAGCGTTATCAGCCGGACGTGATGTTCGTGACGGTGGCGCTGCTGGTGGTGCTCGTACAGATTCTGCAAACCATCGGCGACCGGCTGGTGGTGCACTTCTCTCGTAAATAAAACAGCTGGAACGGACGACCGGCACTTCGCCGCCACGCCGCCTCATCTCAAGGAGTCAAACGATGAAAAAACTGCTTACTGCCCTGGCTGTCGTCGCAGCCTTCTCCAGCGCTGCCCAGGCTGAAACCCTGAGCGTCGCGGCCTCCGCCGTGCCGCACGCGGAGATCCTCAACTTCGTCAAACCGGCACTGGCCAAAGAAGGCGTGGAGCTGGACGTCAAGGTCTTCACCGACTACGTGCAGCCCAACGTACAGGTCGCCGAGAAGCGTCTGGATGCCAACTTCTTCCAGCACCAGCCTTACCTGGACGAGTTCAACAAGAGCCGTGGCACCACCCTGGTCAGCGTAGGCGGTGTGCACGTCGAACCCTTCGGCGCCTACTCCAGCAAGATCAAGGATCTGAAAGACCTGCCGCAAGGCGCCAACGTGGTGATCCCCAACGACGCCACCAATGGCGGCCGTGCCCTGCTGCTGCTGCAGAAAGCCGGCGTGATCAAGCTCAAGGATGCCAACAACATCCTCTCCACGACGAAAGACATCGCCGAAAACCCGAAAGGCATCAAGGTGCGTGAGCTGGAAGCCGCGACCCTGCCGCGCGTACTGACCCAGGTCGACCTGGCGCTGATCAATACCAACTACGCGCTGGAAGCCAAGCTGAACCCGACCCAGGACGCCCTGGCCATCGAAGGCAGCGACTCGCCGTACGTCAACATCCTGGTTACCCGTGAAGACAACAAGGACAGCGCCGCCTTACAGAAGCTGGTCAACGCCCTGCACAGCGACGAAGTGAAAGCCTTCATCCTGGAAAAATACAAAGGCGCGGTCGTTCCGGCGTTCTGATTGCCGTTACACCATCCCTGCACTCGATGCCGCGTAGCTGATTTACGCGGCATTTTCATTTGCGCGCCTGACGAGCGGTGCGCCGGAAAGACCGAACGCTTCGCCATGCCTCCACTCAATAACTCAGTAGTCCGCTGCTCGGTGCCTTGCCCAGGTAGCGATCAAGAACCTGAACCTGCAGAGGAGTGTTCCATGACCACTTTCATCACTCGCGACGGTACCGAGATCTATTACAAGGACTGGGGTTCGGGAAAACCGATCCTGTTCAGCCACGGCTGGCCGCTGGACGCCGACATGTGGGAGTACCAGATGCTCCACCTGGCCTCCCACGGCTACCGTTGCGTGGCCTTCGACCGCCGTGGCTTCGGGCGCTCCAGCCAACCCTGGTCAGGCTACGACTACGACACCTTCGCCGAGGACATTCACGAGCTCATCGAGCATCTCGACTTGCGTGAGGTGACGCTGGTGGGCTTTTCCATGGGTGGCGGCGACGTGGCCCGTTACATCGGCAAGCATGGTTCCGAACGCGTCGCCGGGCTGGCCCTGCTGGGTGCGGTGACACCGATCTTCATCAAGACCGCCGATCATCCGCAAGGCGTGGAGAAAAGCGTCTTCGACGAGATCCGCGGCAACCTGCTCGAGGATCGTGCTCAATTCATCGCCGACTTCGGCTCTACGTTCTATGGCCTGAACAAAGGCCAGAAAGTCTCCGAAGGCGTGCTCACCCAGACCCTCAACATCGCCTTGCTGGCTTCGCTGAAAGGTACCCTGGACTGCGTGACGGCCTTCTCCGAAACCGACTTCCGCGCCGATCTGGCCAAGGTCGATGTACCGACGCTGATCATCCACGGCGATGCCGACCAGGTCGTGCCGTTCGAGGCCACCGGCAAGCTGGCCGCCGAGCAGATAAAGGGTGCTGTGCTCAAGGTCTACCCAGGCGCACCCCATGGCTTTGCGGTGACCCATGCAGACCAGTTGAATGACGATCTCCTGGCCTTCGTGTCGCGCTGACCGCGATCCGCGAATGCACTGAAGCAGGGAGCTGAAGGGTGGTCAGTGCGATCCGTCCGCAGGAATGAAACGCAGCACGCCCACCTGTCTCGATACAGCCCCGCTGACATCGTCCGCCGGATGCAATATTCCGTCGCTGACCGGCACCTCGGCGAAGTCGAACGGGCTGATGCCGTCGAGGCAGGCCACGTTGATGCCGTACTGATGAGGATTGGAACGGCGTTGATGATGGGTGTAAATGCCGCAGCGCGAACAGAAATAATGCTGTGCACTGCGGGTGTTGAATCGATAGACCGTCAGCAATTGCTCGCCCTGCAGCACCTGAAAATCCGTCAACTCGGCAGATACAGCGACCGCCCCGCGCATCCGGCAATAGGAACAGTTACAGCGCCGCGCCGTATGCAGGCCGTTGCTCAGGCGCACCTGGAAACGCACGCCGCCACAGTGGCAGGCACCGCTGATCTCGCCGATATCCTTGTTCATCGCTTATGCCCTGGGGTCTGTTGAAGCGCATAGCATAGGACACGCATCGCTCCAGATCCTGTAGACGATTCACGCTCAGCGGGTTTCCGCTGCCTGCTCGTCGTCCTTACGCCTGACCTGCTCCGGTCGCGACCAGATCCACAGCGCACCACAGCTCATGCCCAGCCCGGCGAAAATCAGCGACGGCGTATGCGCCACCGTCAGCAGCATGATGCCGAAGGCCAGCAGCATGCTCAGGCTCGCCGCCAGCTTGGTACGCCGGGTGATCACCCCACCATCGCGCCAGTTGCGCAGCAATGGGCCGAACAGGCGGTGGTTTTCCAGCCAGGCACTGAGCCGTGGCGAACTGCGCGACGCGGCCCAGGCCGCCAGCAACACGAACTCGGTGGTCGGCAAACCAGGCACTACCACACCCACCGCCGCCATGCCGATGCTCAGGTAGGCGAGCGCCAGCCACAGCCAGCGTGTCCAGCCACTCGCCATCGCCCGCGGGGTATCAGGCAAAACTACGTTCCAGGTGCACCACGAAACGCTCGAACGCGGCAATCGCCGCCGCCTCCGCCTCGCGCTCCTGTTCGGCATCCAGCTCGATCGCATCCAGGGTCGCGACGAACGCCTTCCAGCCTTGCGCTCTGCCGCCTTCCGGCTCGCCGAGATGGCGCGCACCAAAGGTCTCGCTCAGGCCCAGTGCAGGCATGCGCTTGAGCAGAAAGGCCGCGCCGAGCTTCGAGCCTTCGGATACGAATAGCCAGGCCAGGGCGGCGCCGAGCCCCAGAGAACGGCTACGAATGGCCTCATCGCCCTGCGGCACCGGCAGGCCGAGATCGGCCAGATCCAGACGCGCCTGCTCGACCCGGCAGCGCGCCGGCAGGTCGGGTACCAGCTCGATCAGGGCGGGGTCGGTATAGAGCTTTTCCAGGTCGTACTGGAACAGGTACTGGGCCGCGACGAAGCGCGCGAAGCGTTCCCGGCTGCTGAACGGGTCATGGCTCTTGACCAGGTCATCGAGCTTGCTGTGCGGCTCGTGAGTGATCTGGTTGAGACGCTGGGAACGCAGGGCATGGGACAGGGGCGATGATGCAGTCATGAGGGGTCTCATTGATGACGGAGAAACGATAGGGTTGCGCAGACTCGGATCCGAATGGCGTCGTCGCCGTCTGGACATCGACGGTCGGCCATCGGCACGCCAGCAGGCCATGCGTACAGCCAACCTTTCACATTGATCATTAATAAGAGACGAACGAGCCCCCCGGAGTCAGTAAAAAAACTCGACGGGCGCTCAAGGCCGGATCAGCTTTCTGAGCGGATCCGGGTCTCCCTGGACAAGGCCGAGGCATTCAGACCGGGTGGACAACGCTCTTTTTGTCCACCGTTGCGATCGTAAAGCGGTGGACGGATCGAACCGCGTAGATGAAGCGTCAGCTGCGCGCCCCGATTCACCCTACGAACCAAAGGCGATAGGTCTGATCCGGCCACGCCTGAAAGGATAGCATCCGGTAGCCGGCCCCATTAAAAGTGATTATCATTAACTAGTAGTCGGCGAACCGGATCTGCCCGTGACCACCTCTAATCTCGACAGCGTATTTCTGACCCAGCGCACCCCGCTCCTGCGCACACTGGTAAAGATGGTGAAGAACGCCAGCATCGCCGAAGACCTGGTACAGGAGACCTATCTACGGGTCGCCCATAGCCTGCGCGAGCACAAGGTCGAACATCTGGAACCCTTTCTGTTCCAGACCGGACGCAATCTCGCCCTGGATCACCTGCGACGCGTACGCATGCAGTCCAGAACCCTGCTCGACGATGTACCGGACGAAGTGATTCAGGCCGTCCCCGCACCCGGCTCCTCCAACGAGGACAGCCTGCATGCGCAAAGACTCCTGCAACGCCTGGGCAGCATGCTGGAGCAACTGAGCGAGCGCCAGCAGCGGATCTTCATCCTCAGCCGCCTGCACGGCCAGAGCCACGCGCAAATCGCCTCCCAACTCGGCGTTTCGCTGAGCACGGTGCAGAAAGAACTCAAACTGATCATGGCCATCTGCATGGCCCTGCTCGACAGGCTGAATCCGCCGACATGAGCGACTATCGTTTACCTGGACGTTCGGCCAGAATGGACGCCCCCAGTCGCGAGAATCGCTCGATGTCCCAACACGAGCTCACTGCCGAAAACCACACGCCGCAGGATCAGGCGCTCACCTGGCTGATCCTGCTGGAAGACGCAGACGATGCCTGCCGCGCGCGTTTCGCCGAGTGGCTGGACGTATCGCCGGCCAATGCCGAAGCCTTCCGCCAGGTACAGAGCCACTGGCAGTCGCCGCTGCTGGTCGAAGCGGCGGCGCGCCTGGAAACCCGGCGGCAAACCGCTGCGCCCGCTCGCAGGCACATGCGCAGGCTGCTGGCGGTCGCCGCCTCGCTGCTACTGGCCTGTGGCGTCATCGTGCAAAGCGATCTGCTGCTGCGCCTGAAGGCCGATCATGTCACCGCCGTCGGCCAGCGGCAGAGTCTGGAACTGGCCGACGGCTCGCATGTGCTGCTCAATACCGA
This sequence comes from Phytopseudomonas daroniae, assembly GCF_004327285.1. Classification (GTDB taxonomy): domain Bacteria; phylum Pseudomonadota; class Gammaproteobacteria; order Pseudomonadales; family Pseudomonadaceae; genus Aquipseudomonas; species Aquipseudomonas daroniae. The sequence continues at coordinate 23,896 of NZ_QJUI01000018.1, read as the reverse complement.
TACCGCCATTTCCAGTCAGATCGACGAGCGCCAGCGGGTCACTCACCTGTACCGAGGCGAGGCCTATTTCGATGTAGCCCGCGACAGCAGCCGCCCCTTCGAAGTCAAGGCCGGCCCCGTGCAGGTTTCGGTGCGCGGTACCGCTTTCGCCGTGCGCTACCTGGGCGACGAAGCCGAGGTCAGCGTCGAGCGGGGCGAAGTCGAGCTGCACTCGCGTGACGACGACACCCGCGTGAGCCTGGGCAGTGGCGACAGCATTCGTGTCGGCCGCAACGGTTTCGGCAACCTCGTCAATCGCGCCTCGGCCCCACAACTCGCCTGGGTGCAAGGCCGTCTGGTATTCGACAACCGTCCATTGCACGAGGTACTGACCGAGCTGCGGCGCTACTACCCGGGCTGGATCGTCAGCAACAGCCCGCACCTGAACGATCTCAACGTCACCGGCAACTATCGCCTCAACGACCCCCTGGAAGTGATGCGCTCGCTGGCCCAGGTGACCTCGGCACGACTGCATGAGTACCCGGCGCTGCTGATTCTCAACTGACCCTGAAAAATTTTTACGGCATTTCCCGCTCTCGTTCGTCCCGTCAGAAGCCAATGCAAATAATTCGTATTTTGCTACGTTTCGACGAACCCTCCAGAGAGCTCAACGATGACCATTCACTCCAGGCGCCCGCTGTCGCGCCGACTGTCCACTGCCAGCCTGTCCCTGCTGGCGCTCGCCATTTCGTGCGCCAGCCTGCCGTCGAGCGCCCATGCCGCCGATGATGGGCAGGGTGCGCAGCAGCAGAACCAGGCGAGTGGTTACCGATTCACCATCGCCCGGCAACCACTGGTCAGCGCGCTCAATACCTTCAGCGAGGTAACCGGCTGGCAGGTCGGCCTGCCCGCCGAACTGGCCAGCGGCGTCTATTCGCCCGGCCTCACGGGTCAGTTGCCGGCCGAGCAGGCGCTCGCACGCCTGCTCGAGGGTACCGGCATCACCTACCACAGCGTCGGCGCCCGCAGCGTGGTACTGATCAGAACCCCCACACAGGCGATGGCGCTGCAACCGCTGACGGTGACCGCCACACGCCGGGCGCAGAGCGTGAGCGAAGTCCCCAGCTCGGTCAGCGTGCACAGCCGCGAGCAGCTCGACCGGCAGAACGTCAACACCATCAAGGAGCTGGTACGTGACGACCCCAGCGTCTCGGTCGGCGGCACCGGCCAGCGCGCCGGCATCAGCGGCTATAACATCCGCGGTATCGACGGCGACCGGGTACTGACCCAGATCGACGGTGTCGAAGTACCGGCCAGCTTCTTCAACGGCCCCTACGCCAATACCCATCGCAACTATGTGGATCCGGAAATCGTCAAGCGCGTGGAAATCCTCCACGGCCCGGCTTCGGCGCTGTATGGCAGCAGCGCCATCGGTGGCGCGGTCAGCTACTTCACTCTCGACCCGGACGACATCATCAAGCCCGGCCAGGACGTCGGCGCACGCCTGAAGACCGGCTACAGCTCGGCCGACGATAGCTGGCTGACCTCCGCCACCGTGGCCGGCCGCCATGGCGACTTCGACGCCCTGCTGCACCTCTCCCAGCGCAACGGCCACGAGACCGAATCCTACGGCAGCACCGGCGGTACCGGGCTGACGCGTACCGAGGCCAACCCCGAGGACGTACGCACCACCAACATCCTGGCCAAGCTCGGCTGGAACTACAATGACAGCGACCGCCTGCAACTGACCTACGAGAAATACAAGGACGACCGCGATACCAACCAGTTGAGCGCGGTGGGCGGACCGTTCAATGCCGGTAGTGGCTTCGGCTACTACCATTCGCGCCAAGGCAACGACACCATCACCCGCGAGCGCTTCGGCCTGGAGCACAGTCTGGCCCTGGACAGCCTGCTGGCCGACAACCTGAAGTGGAGCCTGAACTACCAGATCGCCAAGACCGACCAGAGCACCGTGGAGAACTACGTTCCCACCAACTTCGTCACCGGTGCGGTGACTCGCGACGTGATGCGCTACCGGGACACCTACTACAAGGATCGCCAGTGGGTGCTCGACGCGCAGCTGGACAAGGCCTTCGCCATCGGCGACACCGACCATCTGCTGACCTACGGCGCCAACCTCAAGCACCAGAAGGTCACCGGGCTGCGCACCGGCTACGGTATCTGCCTGGCCGCGCAGACCAGCGGCACCATCAACTGCAGCGCCGTCGGCGCGGTGAGTACCGCCAGCGCCGACACTCCGACCCCGCAGAGCGACTTCCCCGCCCCGACCATCGACACCTACGGCCTGTTCGTCCAGGACGAGATCCGCTGGAACCAGTGGACCTTCCTGCCCGGCCTGCGCTACGACTACACCCGTCTGGAGCCGAAACTGACCGACGAGTTTCTCGCCACCATCACCGCCAGCAACGTCACCGAGTACAGCGACGAAACCAAGACCTGGCACCGCGTGTCGCCCAAGCTCGGCGTCACCTATGCCTTCGACGACCACTACACCTGGTTCGGCCAATACGCCGAAGGCTTCCGTACGCCGACCGCCAAGGCGCTGTACGGCCGTTTCGAGAACCTGGCCGGCGGCTATACCGTGGAACCCAACTCGGATCTCGACCCGGAGAAAAGCCGCGGCGTGGAAACCGGCCTGCGCGGCAACTTCGAGGGCGGTAGCTTCGATGTGGCGCTGTTCTACAACCGTTACCGCGACTTCATCGACGAAAACGCCATCACCGCCAACAGCAACGCCCTGGCCTTCCAGAGCCAGAACATCAGCCATGCCAGCATCCGCGGCGTGGAACTCAAGGGCCGCCTGAACCTGGACAGCTTCGGCGCCCTGCCGGGCCTCTACACCCAAGGCTCGATCGCCTATGCCCGCGGCCGCAACGACGATACCGGCGAGCCGCTGAACAGCGTCAACCCACTGACCGGCGTGTTCGGCCTGGGCTACGATCAGGAGCGCTACGGTGCCCTGCTGAACTGGACCCTGGTCAAGCGCAAGAGCCGCATCGACGACAGCGCCTTCAATGCACCGGACGGCACCAGCGGCCAGTTCCGCACACCGGGCTTCGGCATTCTCGACCTGAGCGGCTACTACAAGCTGACCGACGACCTCACCGTCAACGCCGGCCTGTACAACCTGACCGACAAGCAATACTGGCTGTGGGACGACGTGCGCGGCTATGACGGTGTAGGCGAAGCAGGGGTGACCAGCCCGGCCAACCTCGACCGTCTGACCCAGCCGGGGCGCAACTTCTCGGTCAATCTGGTGTGGGACATCTGACCCTCCAGCAAACACAGGGTGGCGCGCACGTCTGCCATGAGCGCCGTGCCCCATCCACCACACGTCGTAACCATGGCGGATGAAAGAGCGTCAACCGCATCGCTCGATGCCGGTTTCCGCGCTCTTTTCAGCACGGTTCCGTAGTGACCATCGAAGGCAGTGGTCACTGTCAGAACTGCAGCTCGAAGCCGCCCATGACGGTGCGGCCCGGGCCATAGGATTTGGTGAAGATGTCGGAGTAACCGCTGACGTAGCTGCGGTCGCGAATGTTCTCTACCGTGGCACGCAACAACAGGTTGCGGCTGACCCGGTAGCTGGCGAACAGATCCCAGGTGGTGTAGCTGGGCCACAGGTCGTAGTCCCAGTCCTCAGGGCCGCCGGCAGCGCTGTAGTTGAGGCGGGCGCCGAGCTCCAGGCTTTCGTTGAACCATCGGGTACCGACTACCCAGCTGCCGCGATCCATCGGCAGGTTGCGCGCACTGTTCATGCCGAACACATCGCCAGCGCAGGATTCCTGGGCATCCAGGTAGGCCTCGTAGGAGGCATAACCAGCTGCGATGGCGTCGTTATGGAAGTCCGAATAGCTGCCGTCTTCGCGGGGCATGTCTTCGCGAATGTTATCGCTGCCCAGGGGGTAGATTCTCTGGCAGATGTCGTTATCACCACCGATCACATGGGTGTAGTTGATACCCGTGTACCAGCGCCGTGCGTCGTAATCGAGTTCGAACTCGATACCACGAAAGTTCATCGGCACCTGATTATTGACGAACATGGTGTTGCCGAGGCCGCCGGTTCGGCCGGGCAGAGTGTTGACGATAGAGGTGATCAGGTAATTGTCGACCCGTGTGTCGTAGTAGGCGACCTTGGCCTGGAAACGATCGTCGGGGCGGATCAGCCCGACATGGTCGACATTGAAGCCCAGCTCCCAGCTGCGTGAGGTCTCAGGGTCGGCATAGGGGTTGGGATACATCCGCGCGAAGGGATCGCCGGGGTGCGAGCCCTGCATCAGCGACTCGGTAAGGGCCGGTGGGCGCCAGGACTTGCCCCAGGATGCAAACACTTCCAGCCAATCAGTCGGACGATACGCCGCCGAGAGCGTGGGCAGAAGCTTGTCTTGATGCTCATCTACCTGATATTCCCGCATTCCCGGATTGGAAGACCATCGGCCGGCATAGAAATCGGTGGAGTACCTGGAATCCGTAGTCGGATCGGCTAAGTATCCTTCGAACCGGGATATGTTGTTACAGGCATTGATCCGCTGGCTTTCCCGGAGGCTGAAGTCGGTGCAGTTTCTCCGACTGGTCTCAAGAGATTGCGTAATTTGCCTGTTGTAATACTGGGAGCGGCTTTCATAGGCCCAGTCAGTAACTGGAAGCTGGGTCTTACCCTTCAGCCAGTAACTGTCGTAACGCAGACCGGCAGAGAGGGTCACCTGCTCGGTCTCGAAGGTCAGGCTACCGAAGGCGCTGGCGATGCTGCGCTTGCCATTGGGATTGAGGGTGTTCTGCGCCGAGGCGATGGTTTCGCCCTGGTAATCGCTGCTGGTCTTGGAGGTGCCCTTGTCCTGGTAGTACTCCAGGCCGTGGTTGAAGCTGAAGCCCTCGGCACCGCCGAGGGTGAAGCGCGCGGTGTTGTCCAGGGTGAAGCCATAGGTATCGATACGCGTCTCGGTCTCATTGCCCAGGCCAGCTTCGCAGGCGGGTTCCCAAGACGCCGGGATCGGGTTCTGTCGGCAGAATCCCAGACGCCAGGCTGTCTCGGTCATATCCACGCCGTCGGTCACAATTGGCCGGCCAGCGTCGTTATCGCGTTGATTCTTGGTAGTGACGTAGTAGAGCTTGGCCTTGAAGTCGATCAGCGGCGAGTCCGGGTTGAAGGAGTAATCAAGGCCGAACGATTGCGAACGTGCGCTGGCATCGCCGTATTTGATCCAGGCCTCCTCACCGTCGCGAGCGGAACCGTCCACCGGGTTGGTTACCCGACGATCAGAGACATTGTTGTAGCCGAGGTCGGTTCCCACGTAGGTGAACTGCAGGGATTGCTCAGGGGTGAGGGTGAGACGGCCCTTGAACAGCTCGGAGTCCTGCTCCTGATTGGAGAACTTGATGCGGTCGACCACTTGGGTGACTCCTTCCCTACCATCCTGAACGCCGGAGGTGAGAAAGTCGAAATTCTCCCGCCGCGAGCCGGGGGAGTAGTCGCCGAAACTGCGGCGGCTGCGGGCGCCGAGCAGTTCCAGATTGTCACCGAAGCGCCCGGCCACCGCAGCACTGCCGATGAAGTTGACGCCATTGCCGTGGCCGCCCAGGCCAGTCATGCCCCGCAGGCGCACGCCCTGATCCTGACCCGGCAGGATGATGTCGTCATAGGCCAGGGTGCCGAAGTTGGCACTGCCGGCGATGGAGGTGGCACCGGTGACGTCCGAGCGTGGCCCCTTCTCGATCACCACACTGCTGATCAGCTCGGAATCCACATAGAGCTGACCATTGCGCTGCTGGTGGCCGTTCTCGTTGAAGTTCTGGCGCATGCCATCGATCATGGTGTTGACCCGACCGAAGTCCTGCATGCCGCGGATGTTCACCGACAGGCCGGGATCCTGGGCACTCACCGCGCTGTACACGCCCGGGGTCTCGACCAGCATGTCGGCAGCGTGCCGCGGCGGGTTGCGGTCGAGTTGCTCGCGGGTGATCACGCTGACCGATCTTGGCGTCTGGTAGATCCATTCATCAACGCGATCCGCCTGCACCTGAGTGGCACCCAACTCCAGCGCCGAGCCGGTCTGTTCGGGCAGCAGCTCCAGCAGTGCGCTGTCGGCGGCGACCAGGCGAAAACCCAGGCCGGTTCCCGAGAGCAGCCGCTGCAAGGCCTGCTCCGGGCTCAGCTCGCCTGCCAGCGCGGCGGACTGCCTGCCCCGGGCGATGACGGCCGGCACACCGACCTCCCAACCGGTGATATCGCTGAATCGGTTCAGGGCAGAGGTCAGCGGTTGCGCCGGAATGCCGAAGCGGTAGCGTTGTTGCTCGCTGACGATCTCGTCTGTTTCCGCCGCCTGGAGCACGCCACCGGCCATCGCCTGGGTCAGTCCGAGAACGATCGCCAATGCCAGTGGGTGGCGTTTATACATACCCTGTTTTCTCGGGTATTTGCCGATTGCCTGATCCATTGCCTCTCCCGTCACGAGTCATGTTAATGCGTATTAATCGCAAAGCCATGACATGACGACCCGGCCTATCGAATCGCGTAAAAATTTCTGCCAGGTTCGGACAAGGCCAGTGAACCGACACGGCCGAACGGTACCCAGCCATCCACCCGAACTGGCGGTTTCGCATCTGCAGGAGCCGGCCTACTCACTACATCTCGAACGTAGGATGGGCGACAGCCCATCACCCATGGATACCTGACGGATCACGGCAATTCGCTTCTCGCACAAGGCTCGGCAAAAGAGTTCGCCTCTACACCCTATGAATTACAAAAGCCTCAACGCCGCAGAATCAACACCCCCGGCCATTCGCTGAGTTCGGCACCGGCCAGGGCGGCGAGCGCGCGAAGCGTCACCTGGGGATTGTCCAGGCGATAGTTGCCGGTTACCGCCAGGGACTCCAGTTCAGCATCGGCCACCAGGATCAAGCCCGGATAATGACGGCGCAGCTCGTCGACGATCTCGCCCAGGGGCGCATCCTCGAACGCCAGGCGTCCCTTGATCCAAGCCAGGGACTGGCCAGTCGAGCGCTGCACACTCATCCGGCCATCGCTCAGACTGGCCTCCTGGCCGGCGCTGAGGCGTATGCTTTCGCTACCGGCGCTGACCTCGACGATGCCGCGTTCGACGCTGACCCGCACCTGCTCGTCCAGGTAGCGCACCGCGAATGCGGTACCGACCACGCGTACCTGTGCACTGCCAGCCTCGACCAGAAAAGGACGGGAAGGATCACTGGCCACATCAAAATAGGCAGCGCCACGCAGCAGCCGCGCACGCCGCGTTCGAGCATCGAAATCCAGCGCCAGGGCCGAGGCGCTGTCGAGCATGACCTGCGAACCATCCTCCAGGGGCAGGCGCTGCTGTTCGCCACGAGCGGTGATGATGTCGGCCTGCAAGCGTGTCGGTAGATCCGCCTGGGTGCCCAGCAGCAACGCCAGTACCAGGCTCGCTGCCGTCGCCCAACGCGACCAACGGCGACGGCGCCGTGTCCCCGCAGGCGTATGCGGTGCTGGCAGGGCGACCGCGGGGGCAGGCGCAAGGCGTGCGGCGGTGCGCACCGCCACGGCGCCGGCAAGCGATGAGTTCCAGGCACGCTCTGCCTGGTCGAAGGCCGCGGCATGGGCCGGGTCGGCATCCAGCCAGAGGATGAAGGCCTCGCGCTCGGCGGGATCGGCTTCCTCCAGGCGGATCAGCCAATCCAGCGCCGTATCCATCACCGTGGGCGGTGCCTGGTCAGGGATCTGCGATGACAGCACGGTATCGTTCTCGTTGGGCATTTTCACGGTCTTATCTTGTAGACGTCTGGGCGAGTGAAACGCGTAATCATGGCGCCTCCAGCCGGCTGTGAACGGCGACGCAGAGGGCCATGGCCAGCTTCAGATCCTTCTGCACGGTGCTCAGGGACACATCGAAATGCGCGGCGATCTCGGCATAACTCCAGCCCTGCAGGCGATTGAGTACGAAGGTTTCCTGCTGGCGCAGGGTCAGGCCGGCGATGGCGGCATCCAGCGCCTCCAGCAACTGCTGGTTTTCCAGGGTGCTTTCGGGCGTGGCGGCACGGGCGGGAACCTGCTCGATGACCGCGCTGGGCACGTCCGTCTGCACGATGAGGTTCTGCCGACGCAATCCGCGCAGGTGGTCAAGGGCCAGATTGCGGGCAGTCTGGAACATGAAGGGTGCCAGGTGCTCGACCGGATGCTCGGCCAGGGCAGCGGATACCCGCAAGTAGGTTTCCTGCAGCAGATCCTCGGCGGTGCTGCGGTTGCCGACCATGCGTTGCAAGGTACGCAGCAGGGTGCCGCGCTGTGCCAGGAACAACTCGTCGAACATCGCTCAAACCATCACGCTATACGAATCGCAAGGATGGTAATGCTTCTCATGTGCTGTGGGTAAAATAACTGTCGAGCGCCTGCAGATCAGCCAGGCAACCAGCCATTAGGCGATTGATGGGTTGGCACCTGCGCGGCCCGACCCATCCTACTGGCTGCTGGCTGCTGGCTTCCAAGTAGACCTCGCGTAACGCTTGTTTCGGCCAGCACCGCTCACGCGGTGGATGATGTTTTAGCACCATCCCTTTCAAGCTGTTCGGTACAGATGGCTACAACCAGGCGATAACTGCCATCAGAGTAGGATGGGTGAAACCCATCGGCGATTGATGGGTTTCACCTGCGCGACCGCCCCCCCTACGGGGCATCTGCCGGGGCTGGAGATGACGCTCTTTCTGGACTGGGGAAGTAACCGCTCAATTGCTGTAAATCCGCTTCTCCCAATACCCCGGCCAGGTAGCGCAGTTGCAACCAGGCACGCAGGTAGCCGTAACGGGCTTCGGCCAGGTTGCTCTTCGCCTCGAACTGCTGCTGCTCGGCATCGAGCACGTCGAGGTTGACCCGCTCGCCGCCGATGACGCTTTTCTGCGTGGCTTCGACCAGGGTACTGGCGGAGGCCACCGCCAATTCGTAGGCGCGCACCTTGGCCACGCTGCTGACGCACTGGTTGTACTGGCGTCGCAACTCGACCAGGGTCGCGGCGGTCTGTGCATCCAGCTCGTAACTGGCTTGCTCCAGTTGCCGCGAGGCCTGCCGGCTGGAGGCCGTTACCCGGCCGCCGGCGAACAGCGGCATGCTGAACTGGATGCCGATGCTGTCGGTGTCGTACTTCTGGTTGTAGCTGCTCTCGGAATCCGAGCTGGTCAGACGTGAGCTGGCGTAGGCACTGAGGGTCGGCAGATGGCCGGCACGCAGACGCTTGACGTTCTGCTCGGCGACCTCCAGGCCATGGCGCTGGCTGGCCAGATCGGCGTTACTGGCCAGGGCCATATCGCGCCAGGCATCGAAACGCTGCGGCTGCAGTGGCTGCACCTCGAAGGTCTCGGTCATGGGCGTCAGATCCTGCATGACCAGAGGCTCGCCGACGATGGATTGCAATTCGTTCAGCGCTGCGTCCAGAGCGTCTTGCGCCTCGATTTCCTGAGCCAGGGCCAGTTCATGGCGAGCCTGGGTTTCCAGCATGTCGGTGCGGGTACCCTCTCCGCCCTCGAACAGCCGCTTGTTCAGCGTCAGTCGTCCGCCATAGGCACGGCGCTGGGCCTGGGCCAGGGAACTGCGTTCGGCAGCCAGCAGCGCGCTGCTGTAGGCCTCGAACAGGCGCACCAGCAACTCCTGGCTGCGGGCGCGAAAACGCTCGTCGGCCAACAGCGCCCTGGCCACGCCCTGGCGGTACTCTGCCCAGGCGGCATAGTCGAACAGCGGTTGCTGCAGGGTCAGGTTGGAGGAGTAGCTGCGGTAATCACGCCTGGTACGCACATCGCCGGCAGCCGTCGACTGGGTGACCTCCGATTCGTTGCGGGCATTGCTGTAGCTGTAGTTCAAGCTGGGCAGCAGCGCCGCACGGCCAATGGCGATTTCCTCCTGTCCCGCCTCGTGCTCCTTGAGTGCGGCATGGAAGGTCGGATCGTTACGCAGTGCCAGGGCATAGGCATCCTGCAGGTCGAGTGCGTGGACGGATGGAACGAACAAGGCGACGAGCAACCACGACAGGCGATGCATCATCATTCTTCCACCAGAGCCATATGAGTGCGGTCGGCCAGCGGTTTGAACAGGTAGTTGAGCAATGAACGTTCGCCGGTACGCACGAAGGCTTCGACCGGCATGCCGGGGCGAATCTCCAGCCCTGCCAGTTGACGCATGCCCTCTTCGCTCACCTTGGTGCGTACCTTGTAATAGGGCATGCCGGTCTGCTCATCCACCAGGCGGTCAGCCGATACCAGAGTGACTTCGCCACTGACGCGAGGGGTCTTGCTCTGGTTGAAGGCGACGAACATCAGTTCCACCCGCAGGCCGGGATGCAGCTTGTCCACCAGCTCCACCGGGGCCTGGGCATCGACCAGCAGCGGCGCATCCCTGGGCACGATTTCCATTAGCGGCTGGCCCGGGCTGACCACACCGCCCTCGGTGAAAACGTTCAAGCCGACCACCGTACCGCTGGCCGGCGCCCGCACCTGGGTATTGGCCAGGTCGAACTCGGCGCCGTGCAGCCGGCTGGCCAGTTCCTCGGCGCTCAGGCGGCTGTCCGCCAACTGCTGCTGCACTTCCTTGCGGTACTCCTCCCGGCGCTGCTCGCTACGCAAACGCAGCTCCTGCACCTGGCGCTGGGTTCTACCGAGCTCGCCCAGGTCGCGGGAAATCTCGCCATTGATCTGGGCGTACAGGCGTTCGGTCTCCAGCAAACGATTGCGCGGGATATAGCCCTCACGCGCCAGCTCGCGCAGCCCGTTCAACTGTTCCTGCATGGAACTGCGCTGCGCTTCCTTGTAGGCTTTCGAATCGCGCAGCCCCTGCAACGTCGCCTCGGTGCCGGCGATGGTTTCACGTAACCCGGCCAGCTCCGAATCCAGAGCCTGGCGGCGACTGACCAGCAGTTGCTGCTGCAGGCTCAACGCGGTAGCGACCCAGGGATCGCTGCGATCCTGCTGCAGATCCGCGGCGAAATCGATTTCGCTCAACCCATCGCGCTCGGCCAGCCAGCGTGCCTCGCCGGCCCGGGCGTTGATGTATTGCACGCGCAGGGAATCGCGCAACGCGCGCGCCTGGGTTTCATCCAGTTGCAGCAATACCTGGCCGGCCTGCACCTGATCGCCATCGCGCACCAGGATGCGCTCCACCAGGCCACCGGCCACATGCTGCACCGCCTGGCGGTTACCGGCGACTACCACGTTGCCGGAAACGGCCACACCCTTGTCCAGCGGTGCCAGCGCGGCCCACAGCAGGAACCCGCCAAAACCGAGCATGACCAGCCAGCGGCCGAAACGGGCATAGCCGCGCTCATCGAGTTGCAACACATCCGCGCTGATGGCGGCATCCTGTTTGAGGCTGGTTTGCATGGGTATTCCCGATCCTTGATACGTAGGAGCTGTTGCACAGCAACAGGCCGTAGGATGGGTCGGGCCGCGCAGGTGCCAACCCATCAGTTGCCGATGGGTTTCACCCATCCTACAAAATCAATAAAAATCAATTGGTTAGTATATTTTTACGAGAGCCGTCGCTAGCGTGCCGGTAGTAACAACGGGGCACCTCACCTTGCCGGCTCCTACGGTTTTCAATTTAATTTTCGATGCTCAGGCGGATGTGCTCGGCTGGCTGCCATAGCTCATGCTGATGGAAGGCGCGACCTTCAGCGCCGGGGCGACCTGCGGCCGGGCGGCGGCCTGCAGTTCCTGCATCACCTTGGCCGCCGGGCCGAAGGCCTGCATCTGCCCGCCACGCAGGATCAGCAGCTTGTCCGCCCCCGCCAGCAGAGCCGGCTTGTGAGTGATCAGCACCAGCGTGCGCTTGTGTTGCTTGAGCTGTTCGATGGCCGCCAGCAACGCCTTCTCGCCGGGGTCATCCAGGTTGGCGTTCGGCTCGTCGAGTACGATCAGTGCCGGCAGGCCATACATCGCCCGGGCCAGACCGATACGCTGGCGCTGCCCACCGGAGAGGCCCGCACCGGATTCGCCAAGCACCGTGTCATAGCCCTGAGGCAGTTGCAGCACCAGTTCATGCACACCCGCCATACGTGCGGCGGCGACCACCTGGTCGGCATCCACCACACCAAAACGGGCGATGTTCTCGGCGATGGTTCCGGCGAACAACTGCACGTCCTGTGGCAGGTAACCCAGGTGCGGGCCCAGGTCGGCCTTGTCCCACTGATGCAGGTCGGCGCCATCCAGCCGCACCTTGCCGGCAAGCACCGGTTGCGCAGCCACCAGCAGACGCGCCAGGCTGGACTTGCCCGAGCCGGATGGGCCGAGCACACCCAGCATATCGCCGGCTTCCAGAGCGAAGCCGACATTGCTCAACACCGGATTGCGCGTGCCTGGCGCACAGGCGGTGATCCGCTCGACCTGCAAGGCGCCCAAGGGTATTGGCAAGGCCATCGCTTCGGCACGAGCCGGATTGCTCTGCAGCAACTGGCTGAGGCGCTGGTAGGCCAGGCGCGCCGACGTCCACTGACGCCAGACGCCAATCAGTTGATCCAGCGGGCTGAGCACCCTGCCGACCAGAATCGAGCCGGCGATCATCATGCCCGGAGTGATTTCGCCGGCCACGGCCAGCAAGGCGCCGAGGCCGAGCATCAACGACTGCAGCGCCAGGCGGACACTTTTCGACCAGGCACTGATCACTGCACTCTTCTCGCTGGCCAGGTTCTGCTGATAGAGAAACGCCTTGTGCTCACCGAGCCAGCGCTGGCGCAGATTGGCCAGCATGCCCATGGCTTCGATGGCTTCGGCGTTACGCAGGTTGGCCGTGGCCTGCTGATTGGCACGAATGGAGATGCGCCCGGCCTCGGCGAGCGGCGCGCTGGACATGCGCTGATTGAGCCAGGCCAGCAGCGTCAGGACTACCGCGCCAGCCAGCGCCAAAGCGCCCAGCCAGGGGTGGAACAGAAAGATCACTAGCAGATACACCGGGAACCAGGGCGCATCGAAGAAGGCGAACAGCGCGTTGCCGGTGGCGAACTGGCGCAGGCTGGTGAGGTCGCTCAGCGCCTGCCCGGCGGCCAGGTTGCCGCTTTTCAGGTTGGTTTCGAAGGCCGCGTTATAGACACGCTGATTCAGGCGCATGTCCATCTGCGTACCCAGGCGAATCACCACATGGCTGCGCACCCACTCCAGCACGCCCATAAAGGCATACAGACCGACCATGATCAGGGTCAGCATGGCCAGGGTCATCTGGTTGCTGGAGGCCAGCACGCGGTCGTAGACCTGCAGCATGTACAGCGCCGGCGCGAGCATCAGCAGGTTGATGACGGCAGAGAATATGCCGACGCTCCAGAAGGCGCTCTTGTAGGCGGAAAGGGCCTCGATGATCTCGTTGCCCTTGTTGGTATTCGCAGGCTTCATGGGCGCCGCTCCAGACAACACAGCAATCGGGCAGCACACACAGCCCGGCTTATATCCGGCACGCACGCGTTGGTCGGAGACAGTCCGCTCATGATTGACTCGATAACGAAGGGGGCGGGAGAATCCCGCAGTCCACGCAACCAGTCTCGGCAAAAAGCTTGGTTGCGTGGGTTTTCCGAGCGGGTAAAAGAGCGATCTTTTATCCGCTTTTTACTGCATGGCGATCAGGCTGCCAGTGCCAGGTCGGACTCGGTGAACTCCGCCACACCTACCAGCGAGGCACTGCCAGTGAGTGTGCCGCCACTGGCATCGAGACTGGCGGTCAGGTCGAAGTAATCGCCGAGCACCGCAGCCAGAGCATCGGTCTCGCCATTGAGCAGGCCCCACACGATATCGTGTACATCGTTGCCGCTGTCGTAGGTGGTATTGCCGGCAATCACGTCACCGTTGGCATCCAGGCCATCGTTGATGATTTCGCTAAGGCCGAGGATATCCAGGAAGCTGGTGCCCAGGCCCCACTGGTTGCTGACATTACTCAGATCGGAACCGAAACTCAGGCTGTCCAATTCTCCATACAAAGTATGGGTAGGTTCAGTGAAGAAGGTGTAGTAGAGGTTCTCGTCCGTGGCCGCCTCGGCAATGAAAGCCGAAGTGTAGCCAGTGGCCTCCGTTTCATTGGCATACTGCGAACCATACATTTGGAAATCCGGCGTGAAACTGGTGCTATTGAAGCCGCCGGAGGTGGAATGATCTTCCAACGAGAAAGTGTACTCGTAGTAGTCCAGATAGCCTTGCAGCGTAGTGGCATAGCCAGCGGATTGCAGCGTGCTGTACAGGCTCGAGGTATAGCTGATTTCAACACTCATGATGCATCTCCTTTAAATAACCGGATAAACCGGCCTGAGGTTTGGCCAGGCTAGCCTGGCCGACCAGCGACTCCCTCCAATCAGGGAGGCACCGAATCATCAAAACTTGAGTTCGAAGGAGCCGATCACGGTACGTCCCGGCCCTTCGGTGCGTGCCAGCAAATCGCCCATGGGTACCAGGTAACGGCGATCACGCAGGTTCTCCACCGACAGACGCAGGGTCAGGTTGTCCGTCGCACGCAGGCTGCCGAACAGGTCGACCACGCTGTAGGCAAGCGATCCTCGGGTGATGCTGTTGGATTCGTTTTCCGAGGCATAGCGCAGCCGCGAACCCAGCTCCAGACGTCGCTCGAACAGACGGATACCACCGCTAAGGCTCGCGGTATCGCGCGGCGGAAACATGCTATAGAAGGGATAACCCTGGCCGCTACCATCCCTGGAGATGAAGCTGTTCCAGTAATCCGCGGTCGCGCCTTGGGCGCCGCCGAGATAGAACAGGCGATAGCTGTTCTGCCCTGTGTGGTAATCGACACGGGTCGCGTTGCCTCTGATATACCAGCCGCCGGCGTCGTACTCGGTCTCCAGTTCGAAACCGCGCAGGCGCACCGGATCGAGCATGTTCACCGGTGCGTAATGGCCAATCGATAGAAAGGCCGCACCTGGCCGACCGACATTGGCTAGGCGGATGTAGTTGTCGACCTTGGTATTGAAATAGGCCAGCTTGGCACGGAAGCTGTCACCGCTCATCATCAGGTCATCAAACTTCAGGTTCACCCCAGTTTCCCAAGTTCGCGACTCTTCCGCCTTTAGAGAGGGGTTGGGTAGCATGATGGTGCCGTCATTGACGCCCAAGTGCTGGCCTGAGATCAGGGTTTCGGTGATCGCCGGCGGACGCCAGCCCTCGCCGTAGTTGGCGTAAAGCTGTACACCCTTGAGCGGGGTGATCGCCAGCGACAAGGTCGGCGACAAGTGGCCTCGCTGGTCATCTACCGAATATTCGACAGGTATACGTGTATTGGGAATGCCTGTGATCTCCCCACGCGAATCGAGGGTGGTGAAACCGGTATCGCCCCAAAGTCGGTAACGGTCATAGCGCAACCCCGCATCCAGCCGCAGCCAATCGTCATGCTGCAGCGTCAGGCTGGTGAACAGGCTCGCCAGCCAGCGCTCGCCAGGCGGCGTGGTGCCGGCGGTCTCGTTCCCATAGGTATCGACATTCTCCACCCCCTGGGTCTTGGGATCGGTCTTGTCGTAGCTCAGCTCACTGCCGTAGTTCCAACTGGCCTCGAACAGCGGCAAGTTGAAGCGCGAGGTGTTCTGCAGATTCAGGCCCCAGGTACGGGTCTCATAGGTCAAGGCATAGGCGTCACTGCCCTGCGGGCAAATGCTGCCGGCGGGGTTTGCCATGCAATAAGCCGCCACAGGGGGCAACAAGCTCGAGTAATCAGCGGCCACCGCGTCCGCTTGCTGATGATTGCGAGTCCGGGCGAAGTACAACTTGGCCGCCAGATCGATCCAGGGATCGCCGTTGTTCCAGTTGTAGTCCAGCGCAGTGGTGGTCGACTCCACTTCGTTGCGGGTCACGGCCTCCCAGCCCGCGTCGTTGCGTACAGCGTCGTAGGTGCCGCCCGAGGTGTAGTCCACCTCCGTGGCGAGATGAGTGAACTTGAAATCGTGCCCATTGCCTAGGTGCCAATAGATCTTGAACAGTTGGGAGTCCATGTCCTGGTCGGTCAGGCTGACGATATCCTGGTAGCGGTCACCGCTATAGGTACTGCTACCCGGGAAAGAGTCGCCACGGCTGCCCGGCGCGTATTCGCCCATACGCTTGCGGCTAAAGGCCGCCAACAGCTCGACCTGTTCGCTGGCACGCAGGCCCGCGGCGAAGCTGCCGACAAAATGATTGCCGTTGGCATAGCCTCCCAGGCCGGTGCTACCGCGCAGGCGTACACCCTCTCGACGATCGGCATCGACGATATCGTCGATGTCCAAGGTACGAAAGTTCGCCGTGCCCCCGATGACGCCGGCGCCGCCCATCCCCGAGTTCGGCCCCTTGCTGATGTCGATGCCGGAAAGCAGTTCGGGATCGACGAAGACTTCGCCGTTGCGCTGCTGATGGCCGCTCTGCTGGAAGTTCTGTCGAGCACCGTCGATGGTCATGTTGACCCGGCCATAGTCCTGAATGCCGCGGATGTTCACCGACAGACCAGGCTCCTGGTAACTGGTCGAGGTGTAGACACCAGCGGTGTCTTGAAGCATGTCGGCAGCGTGCCTTGGTGGATGGCGGTCGATCTGTTCACGCCCGATCACGCTCACCGAGCGTGGCGTCTCGTAAACCCAATCATCGATACGGCCAGCATTGACCTGGGTGGCCCCTAACTCCAGTGCCCCGGCAACCTGTGCCACCCGCTCCACATTCACCCGCCGCTCGCCGGTAAAGCTGTAGCTCACCGGCAACCCACTGAGCAGCAGGCCCAACCCCTGCTGCGGCGAATGCAGGCCTTTCAGTTCACGGCTTTGCAGGCCGGCCAGTTTGCCGCTGTCGAAGAACACCTGAATCCCGGCCTGCTCGGCGAAGGTGACCACAGCGCTCCCCAGCGGCTGTGCGGGAATATCGAAGGTGATCTGTTCGGCGTTGGTACTGGCTGGCGCCATGTCGCCGGCGGCCTGCTGCGCCCAGGCGGCGCCGCTGAAAGCGAGTGTCGCGCCTACCACCAGACTGCCGGCCAGGCGAACGGAGCGTTGCGCTCGTGATGCCCTGGCTACTTGATGACTCATTCCCCTAGCTCCCCATTTACCCTGCTTGTCGTGTGCCTTTCTAGTAATGAAAATCACTATCAATAGGCAAGACGCTCCAGCCCGGAAAACTCAGTAAGGAATTTTCGAGTTTTTTTCACAGGCGTTTGCAAACGGTGGAGAGCCGGGAGACGGCCCTACGGGTGGCCCAGCAGATCGCGGGAAACACTTCAGCGGCGATTGGGCCGTGAGGGCGCAAAAGCATCGCCGGCAAGCCGGCTCTCATCAAAGCTCAGATAACCCATTGATTTATATGAGCCTGCAGGATGGGTCGGGCCGCGTAGGTGTTAACCCATCGAAAATTGATGGGTTGCCACCCATCCTACAGGCTGCGTCGGCAAGCCAGCGTTCGTGTAGGAGCACGCTTGCGGGCGATTCGATTGCGCCATTCGGCAAGATTCGCGGCATGTGCAGGTCGTAGGATGGGCCGGGCCGCGTAGGTGTTAACCCATCGGCAAATTGATGGGTTGCACCCATCCTACAGGCCGCGTCGGCAAGCCAGCGTTCGTGTAGGAGCACGCTTGCGGGCGATTCGATTGCGGCCATTCGGCAAGATTCGCGGCATGTGCAGGTCGTAGGATGGGCCGGGCCGCGTAGGTGTTAACCCATCGGCAAATTGATGGGTTTCACCCATCCTACATGTGCGGCAGGCACCGGCACTCAGTAGATCAGGCTGACACCGAGCAGGTCGGTATGCCGGGCGTGCAGTTCGCCGGTCAGGGTGGCGACGGCGCCGTCCAGCGAATCCAGGCGGAATACGCCGCTGACCTTGCGTTGCGCCAGTTGGCCGTCGGCGATCAGGATATGCCCGTCGCGGTAGCGGTTGAGCTGCTGCGCCACCTGCGCCAGCGGCACCTGGTCGAAGATCAGCAGCCCGCGCTGCCAGCTGCTGGCGCGCGCCAGGTCGAGGTCGAGGCGCTCGATATGGCCATCGGCGTCGTAACGGGCGCTCTGCCCTTCTTCGAGGATCAGGCTGTGACTGTTCTTGCTGACCGCGACGCGGTGCTGCATGACGCCGACCAGGGCCTGCTCGGCGTCATTGCGGCTGACCAGAAAACGGGTACCCAGGGCCTGAGCCTTGCCGCCGGCGCTGTCGATGATAAACGGCCGTGACTCATGCTTGCCCACAGGGGCAGTCTGGAATATGGCCGAGCCGGCCAGCAGTTCGATCCGCCGTACCTGGGCGGTGTAATCGAGGCGTATGGCGCTGCGCGCGTCGAGGATCGCCTGGCTGCCATCGGGCAGCTCGACCGTGCGCACTTCGCCGGTGGCGGTCAGATGGTCGGCGACCAGCGGCAGGTACAGGGCCGGGCCCTGCGTCCAGCCGATTGCTGCCAGCAGCAACAGTAGCGAAGCGCTGCTCAGCCAGCGCAGAGCACGTCGCCGACGTGGGCGCGCAACGGCAACGGCGGCGGTTGGTACACGACGTGGCGCCTCCTGCGCGGCAACCGGCAGGGCCGCCAGATCGCCCCAGGTTCGGCGGGCGAGCTGCAGCGCCTCGGCATGCCGAGGGTCGAGGGCGAGCCAGGCCCGTAGCGCCTGCTGCTCGTCCTCGCTAAGTGGCGAGTCGCTCATGCGCACCGCCCATTCGGCAGCGGCCTGGCGAATCCCGCGATCCTGCAGGTCTGGGCTATTCACGTCGTGCTCTCGGTTTCTCTTATAGGGGTAATGACGCTTGGGCGGCCCTTTTACCGTAAAAGTGCCCGGTGATATCGGTAACTTTTACGGTCATGGACGTTCACCCAGTCGTTCCATGACATGCGCCAGCGCCTTGGACAGGTGTTTTTGCACCGAGCTGTCGCTGATTTCCAGGCGCCTGGCGACCTCGGCATGGGTCAGGCCTTCGATGCGGTTGAGGTGAAAGATTTCGCGGGTACGCGGCGGTAGTTCGGCCACTGCACGTTGCAACAGCTCCATACGTTGCTGCCTCTCGGTCGTGTCTTCCAGACTGTCGACCTCATCTTCGACAGCATTGAGCACCTCGTCGCCCACCAGGTCGGTCTTGCGGCGTTCCTGCTGACGGCGATGGTCGATCAGCAGGTTGCGCGCGGTGCGGTAGAGATAGGCCGGCGAGTTGTCGATGTGCTCGTGCCGCGCCTGCTCGGTCAGACGCAGGAAACTCTCCTGTACCAGATCGGCAGCCAGGTGCGGGTCACGGCTCTTGCGCAGCAGGAAGCTTTGCAGCGCCCTGGCGTGCTGCTGGAAAAGGCCTTTGAGATCCAGATCCGACAATCGACATACCTGACCTGAGCGGGAAGGAGCAGCATCTTACCGACCGATGAGAATAGTTTTCAATTATCATTTTTGCCAAGACACTGCAGTAACCAGTCCAGTGCCGGCTGGCGCTGTGCCCGGCGCAGAATCGCCACCAGCTCACGGTGAAAGGTAAGTTCGCCCAGCTCCAGCACGCGTAGCACCGAGGGTCGCTGGCACCAGAGCCCGGCACGGGGAATCAGGGAAACCCCCAGGCCGCACTCGACCATGCGCACGATGGCTTCCAGTTCATCCAGCTCCAGTGCTTCACGGGGCGTCAGGCGCTGCTCGCGCAGGAAGCGCTCGACCTGGCGGCCACCGAAGGAACGCCGGTCGTAGCGTACGAAGGGCTGCTCGCGCAGCAGCTGCAGTGGATCGTCTCCCGGCAGCTCGGGCGGGGCGATCAGCACGAAAGGCTCGCGTACCAGCTCGACCTGCAGCAGCTCCTTGGGCAGTTCGAACGGCGGGCGGATCAGCACGGCCAGATCCAGCTCGCCGGCATCCACCTGGCCGAGCAGATCGAGGGAAACGCCGGGCACCAGCTTCAGTTCCACCTGCGAAGCCTGGGTACGAAAACGCACCAGGGCCTCGGGCAACAGCCCGGTCTGTACGCTGGCAATGGCACCGATCTTCAGTTCGCCCTGCCATTCCGCCAGCGCCGTGGGCAGGGCCATCTGTGCGTAGAGGCCAAGGATCTGCTCGGCCAATGGCAGCGCGTGACGGCCACCAGCGCTCAGCACCGCGCTGCGCCCGCTGCGGTCGAACAGGCGCACGCCGAGGTTCTGTTCCAGCACGCGCATCTGCGCGCTCACCGCGGACTGGGTAAGGCCGACACGCAGCCCGGCCGCGGCGAAGGTGCCATAGCGGGCAACGGCGACGAAGGTCTTCAGTTCACGGAGCATTGATCGATTTCATTTGAGCTGGACGGCAATAATATTCGCTTTTAATCAAAATTCTTGCACTTAAAATCGATGGGCACCGACCTAAGGAGCCTGATCATGGCATTGTCCCCGTTTCACCTGGCCATTCCGGTCTACGACCTGGCAGCCGCCAGACATTTCTATGGCGAAGTCTTCGGCTGTGCCGAAGGCCGCAGTAGCGACCACTGGGTGGATTTCGATTTCTTCGGCCACCAGTTGGTGATCCACGAAGCCCCGAAGATGGCACACCAGGAAGCCGCCCACAGCAACCCGGTGGACGGCCACGATGTGCCGGTACCGCATTTCGGCGTGATTCTCGAGTGGCCGGTCTGGGAAACCCTGGCGCAGCGCCTGCAGGAGCGCGAGACGGCGTTCGTGATCGAACCCTACGTGCGCTTCAAGGGCCAGGTGGGCGAACAGGCCACCATGTTCCTGCTTGACCCGTGCGGCAACGCTCTGGAGTTCAAGGCGTTCAAGGATATGAGCCAGCTGTTCGCCAAGTAACTCAGCCGCCAAATCCCGCTCGGCTGCCCATGCCGCCCCTGCGGATGGTCAACTCGTACCACACGAGGAATGGCGGGGAATGCATGATGGGTTTCACCCATCCTACGGGCTACGCATCCCAATCCTTGTAGGATGAGTGCAACCCATCGCCGCCCAAACCCGCTCGGCGGCCCACCCCGCCCCTACGGATGGTCAACTCGTACCACACGGCGCATGACGGGGAATGCATGATGGGTTTCACCCATCCTACGGGCCGCGCATCCCAATCCTTGTAGGATGGGTGCAACCCATCAAAGCCGCCCAAACCCGCTCGGCTGCCCACCCACCCCTGCGGATGGTCAACTCGAACCACACGGCGCATGGCGGGGAAATGCATGATGGGTTTCACCCATCCTACGGGCCGCACATCCCAATCCTTGTAGGATGGGTGCAACCCATCAAAGCCGCCCAATCCCGCTCGGCTGCCCATGCCGACCCTGCGGATGGTCAACTCGTACCACACGGGGAATGGCGGGGAATGCATGATGGGTTTCACCCATCCTACGGGCCGCGCATCCCAATCCTTGTAGGATGGGTGCAACCCATCGCCGCCCAATCCTGCTCGGCTGCCCATGCCGACCCTGCGGATGGTCAACTCGTACCACACGGGGAATGGCGGGGAAATGCATGATGGGTTTCACCCATCCTACGGGCCGCGCATCCCAATCCTTGTAGGATGGGTGCAACCCATCAATTAGCGCCCTGACTTACTCCCCGGCGGGGATGTCCTCTTCCGCTGCCCAGCCCCAATCCAGCGGATAGTCCCCGCGCTGCACATAGGCATGGAAGGATGAATACGGCCAGTCGCGTACCCGATCTACCAGTCCATGCTTGACCGGGTTGTGATGGATGTATTCGATATGTCGCTGCCAATCCTCCTGGTCACGAATGGCATGCTCCCAGAACCGGCGTTGCCAGATACCGCGTTCACCCTTGCCCAGCAGGCTTTGCCGCCGGTGCGCGGGCAAGGGAATCTGGCGGGAGAAATTGCCCTTGATACGCCGTAGCCGGTTGGAGAAATCACTGTCGCCATCCGGTAGGCGCACCAGCAGGTGAAGGTGCTCAGGCAGCACCACCCAGGCTTGCAAGGCGAAGGGCGCACGCCGTTGCTCTTCCCGGACGCTCTGGCGTAGGACATCGATATGGGAAACCAGCCAATCCCTGCGGCGGTCGGCGAGCGTCAAGGTAAAGAAATACACACCGCCTGCGCGGTAGTGGCGGCGATAGCCAGTCATCAACGTTCCCTTCCCTGGGTCGGCTTTGAGATATGTGATGGGTTGCGCCTGCGCGGCCCGTCCCATCCTACGCACTTTTTCAGTCTTTGCGGATCAACCCCGGCAACTGCGCAGCCAGTTTGTCGATATTGATGGGCGCACGAATGAAGCCGCGCTGAGTGCCATCCGGGCCGATGACGGCGAGGTTGCCGCTGTGGTCGACGGTGTAGTTTTCCTTGCTGGTGTCAGCCGGGATATAGGGAATGCTCACCGCATTGGCCAGTTTCTGGATGGTGTCCGGCTCGCCGGTCAGGCCCATGAAACCGGCATCGAAATAGCCCAGGTACTTCTTCATCTGCTCCGGCGTGTCGCGATCCGGGTCGACGCTCACCAGTACGATGCGCAGATTGTTCCAGGCCTCTTCGGGGATCTGCGTACGCAGCTGGCGCAGTTGGGCCAGGGTCGCCGGGCAGATGTCCGGGCAGAAGGTGTAGCCGAAGAACAGCAGGCTCCATTGATCCTTGAGCTGGCCGGTCGAGAAGGTCTGGCCATCCTGATCGATGAAATCCAGTGCCGGTACCTGGCGCTGTTGCGGCAGCATCACGATGCCGGCGTCGAGCAGCGCGGCAGGGTTATTCTGCGACTTGCCGCTGAGTACCTTGTTGACGGTCAGCCCGAGCACCAGGGCAACGATGGCGACGAGGACGAATACGGTGATTTGCTTTCGGGTCATGGCGGCCACGATGATCTGAGTGAAAGTGATCGCCCAGTGGCCTGATGAACCCTGGCCGACGCGGAGAGTCGCGCCGGGTTGGCAGATGGGATCGGCAGGCAGGCGATGAGTAGCGGGAAAAGGTACCAGATACTGGCTGCCAAGGTACCGACTGGCGCATGCGGCCAGCTGTCACGGTCGGGTCAGCACACGCCTGTTGCCAACAGCGATCAGGCTTGCTGCACCGCATGTTCAGCCCTCGACCTTCCGGGCGCCGGTGGGGCCGTGGCGCTCGATATGCAGCGCCACGCCATCAGGGGCAGACGAGTGAACCTCGCCAACCCCTGGAACCGAATAGGCCGGTAGTGCGTGAACGTGAAGAGCGACGTCTACCTTACCCGCGGTGACGGCCGCGGAAGAAGTCGATCAGGCCCTGGGTGGAACCGTCTTCGGCACGGCTTTCTTCGCTGCCGACCATGCGCGAATAGACGCCCTTGCCGAGATCCTTGCCGAGCTCGACGCCCCACTGGTCAAAGGCGTTGTTGCCCCAGATCACGCTCTGCACGAACACCTTGTGCTCGTACATGGCGATCAGCGCGCCGAGCCGCCGTGGGCTCACGCGTTCCATGACCAGGGTGTTGCTCGGACGGTTGCCGGGGATCACCTTGTGCGGCGCCAGGCGCTGCACTTCCTCCTCGCTCACACCCTTGGCGCGCAGCTCCTCTTCGGCTTCCTCACGGGACTTGCCGAGCATCAGCGCCTGGCTCTGCGACAGGCAGTTGGCGTACAGCCACTGGTGGTGATCGGCAACCGGGTTGTAGCTGCTCACCGGGACGATGAAGTCGGCCGGAATCAGCTGGGTGCCCTGATGCAGCAACTGGTGGTAAGCGTGCTGGCCGTTACAGCCGACACCCCCCCAGATCACCGGGCCGGTGGCCGTGGTGACGGGCTGGCCATCCTGGCGCACGCTCTTGCCGTTGGACTCCATGTCCAATTGCTGCAGGTGCTTGGTGATGTTACGCAGGTAATGGTCATACGGCAGGATGGCGTGGCTCTGCGCATTCCAGAAATTGCCGTACCAGACGCCGAGCAGCGCCAGCAGCACCGGCATGTTCTCTTCGAACGGCGCGGTCTGGAAATGCTCGTCCATGCGGTAGGCACCGGACAGCAGTTCCTTGAAGTTGGACATGCCGATGGACAACGCGATGGGCAGGCCGATGGCCGACCACAGCGAGTAGCGCC
>NZ_QJUI01000017.1 GCF_004327285.1 Phytopseudomonas daroniae | reverse complement strand
GAGCTGCTCGCCTGAAAAGTCCGGTGGTGACCTTCTGAATCGCACAAAAGAAAACGCCCCGAACGATGTCAGGGCGTTTGCCGGGTGCCAATACCTACATCAGCGGGTTTTCACACGCTCTGTTCGGTCGCCCTTTTTTGTGGGCGCCATTCCTGGCGGCCACCCTGCGGGCCGTCATAGGCGCCGCCAGAATCGCTCTCGGCGTTTTGCAGCCTTATCTGTCTGAAGTGATCGAAATTTCCGGGCACCGCATCTTGCAGGGCTGCGGGGGCGCCTGGCTTTGCGGGCGATCCCAGCGGACAACAGGCCTCACCCGCAAGCCTCTGATCGAGGCTAATGCCTCCCGCTGCTCGAGCACCCTTGCCACGTGCAGGATTCGGATAGCGATCTGCAGTAAACGGCTATTGCCCTGCGATACCCCCGCCTAATCTGGCCCTGCCTGATACAAGAACAACGGAGAAGACGCTTCACCTGCGCGGCCCGATCCACCCTACGTCCTGGATGTTCGTCACCGCGACTCTGCTGTGGCGAACACTCAGTAGGGGGATCACTCGAGGTCGAGATTCTTGACCAGGTTCAGGCAGCGCCTGAGCAGCGGCGAATCATCATCCTTGCGATAGCTGATCACGATCGGCGAGGTGGCGCTGATGTCGAGCAGTGGCGTGTAACCGATGTCGTCGCGGTGCAGACGCTGTACCGAGGCGGGCACCAGAGTGATGCCGATACCGGCTGCCACCAGGCCGATGGCGGTCTGCAGTTCATTGGTCATCTGTGCCACGCGAATCTTCAAGCCGTTGCGAGCGAACAGCCCGAGCACATGATCGGCATAGCTGGGTCGCGGGGTGCCGGGGTAGAGCACGAAGGGTTCGCGCGCCAGGTCTTCCAACGATGCAGGTTCGGCCAACAGTCGATGGCCAGCGGGCAGGGCGGCCACCAGAGGGTCTTCACGAATCACTTCCTGCACGATGGCCGGGTCGTCGATATGGATGCGCCCGAAACCGATATCGATACGCCCACGCTTGAGCGCTTCCACCTGCTGCAGGGTAATCAGCTCGGACAGCCCCAGTTCGATGGCGGCTTCGCTACGCAACTGGCGGATCAACTCCGGTAGGGCGCCGTACAGGGTGGAAGGTGCGAAGCCGATGCCCAGCCAACGTCGCTGACCCTCGGCGATCCGTCGGGTGTCTTCGCTGACGCGGCCGAGTTGCTCGAGCAGTTGCACGGAGTGTTCGTAAAAGAAGCGCCCGGCCTCGGTGAGGCGTAGCGGTCGACCGCGTTCGATCAAGGCTACTCCCAACTCATCCTCCAGTTGCTGGATCTGCCGACTCAGCGGCGGCTGGGCGATGTGCAGACGTTCGGCTGCACGGGTGAAATTGAGGGTTTCCGCCAGCACGCGGAAGTAGCGCAAGTGGCGCAGCTCCATGATACCTCCAGGGTATGAAACCAGACCGATTCAATATTGGACTGGCTTATTTGCTGAGGTCAATCTGTGCCCGAACAAAAATAAAACCTGAAGGATATGCTCGTGATGACATGCATCTTCTCTTCTTTCATTGAATTTCCGCGCCTGGCCGGCCTTGTGAACGAGGCGCAGCCGCGCTCTGGTTCGCTGCCTTGTGCCCAGTCGCTCTGACCTGCACACGGATCACGTTCATGAGCCTTTCCCTGATCGAAAGCCTCGACACCCTGATTGTCGATTTGCCGACCATTCGCCCCCACAAGCTGGCGATGCATACCATGCAGCAGCAGACGCTGGTGATCCTGCGCCTGCGTTGTAGCGACGGTATCGAAGGCGTCGGCGAGGCGACCACCATTGGTGGTCTGGCCTATGCCGGGGAAAGCCCGGAAAGCATCAAAACCAACCTGGACACCTATTTTTCGCCTCTGCTGATTGGCCAGCCGGCCGGCAATATCAATGCGGCGATGCAGCGTATCGACCGCGCCGTGCGCGGCAACACCTTCGCCAGGTCGGCGGTGGAAACCGCGCTGCTCGATGCTCAGGGCAAACGCCTCGGGCTGCCGGTCGCCGAGTTGCTGGGTGGCCGTGTGCGTGACGGCCTGGAGGTCGCCTGGACACTGGCCAGTGGCGATACCGCCAAAGACATCGAAGAGGCCGAGCGCATGCTCGATCTGCGTCGCCATCGGATCTTCAAGTTGAAGATCGGTAGCCGCGATGCCGCCCTGGATATCGCCCACGTGGCGGCGATCAAGCGAGCGCTGGGGGATCGCGCCAGCGTGCGGGTGGACGTCAACCAGGCGTGGAGCGAAGCGGTAGCCCTGCGTGCCTGCCAGGCGCTGGGTGATGCCGGTGTGGATCTGATCGAACAGCCGATCCCGCGCCAGGACGTACAGGCCCAGGCCCGCGTCAGCGCACGCAGCCCGGTGCCGATCATGGCCGACGAAGCCATCGAAAGCGTGGAGGACAGTTTCGCTTTGGCCCGCGCGGGCGCGGCACCGGTATTTGCCCTGAAGATCGCCAAGAACGGCGGCCCGCGTGCAGTGCTGCGCAGTGCCTATATCGCCGAAGCCGCAGGCATCGGTCTATACGGCGGCACCATGCTCGAAGGCAGCGTCGGCACCCTGGCCTCCGCTCACGCCTTCGTCACCCTGGCCAAGCTGGAGTGGCACACCGAACTGTTCGGCCCCTTGCTGCTGACCGAGGACATCCTCGTCGAGGTGCCGGTGTATCGCGATTTCGAACTGAAGATTCCGACCACGCCCGGCCTGGGTGTGACGCTCGATGAAGAGCGCCTGCAGCACTTCCGCCGTCGTTAACTCAATATCGAAAGGACATTGCCATGCTGTTCCATGTGCGCATGACCGTAAAACTGCCCACCGACATGCCCGTCGAGCAGGCGACACGCCTGAAGGCGGATGAAAAAGAATTGGCTCAGCGTCTGCAGCGTGAGGGCACCTGGCGTCACCTGTGGCGCATCGCCGGGCTGTACGCCAACGTCAGCGTGTTCGATGTGCCGGACGCTCAGGCCCTGCATGACACCCTGATGCAGTTGCCGTTGTATCCCTATATGGAGATCGAGGTCATGGCGCTGTGTCGTCATCCGTCTTCGATCCGTGATGACGATCGCTGATTCGCACCCTTTGCTCGCATAATCCGTTCAAGACAAAAACAAGATGAGGAGATGACCATGACCGTACGTATCGCTCAGACCGTGGACGTGCAGAAGTTCTTCGAAGAGGCCAGTGGGTTCAGCAATGACCAGGGTAACGCCCGCATGAAAACGGTGATCCACCGGGTGCTCAACGACACGGCGAGAATTATCGAAGACCTGCAGATTACCCCGGAAGAGTTCTGGAAAGCGGTGAACTATCTCAACGAGCTCGGCAGCCGCCAGGAAGCCGGCCTGCTGGTCGCCGGCCTGGGTATCGAGCATTACCTCGATATGCTGATGGATGCCGAAGACGAAGAGGCCGGCCGTACTGGCGGCACGCCGCGTACCATCGAAGGCCCGCTGTATGTCGCTGGAGCGCCGCTGAGCAAGGGCGAAGCGCGCCTGGACGATGGTCAGGATGCCGGTACGCCTTTGTTCATGCAGGGGCGGGTGTTCGACACCGACGGCAAACCGCTGGCTGGCGCCATTGTCGATGTCTGGCACGCCAACACGGGCGGCACCTATTCCTACTTCGACCCCACGCAATCGGAGTTCAACCTGCGCCGCCGTATCGAGACCGACGCCGAAGGCCGCTATCGTTTCCGCAGCATCGTACCGTCCGGCTATGGCTGCCCGCCCGATGGCCCGACCCAGCAACTGCTCGACCAGCTCGGCCGCCATGGCCAGCGCCCGGCGCACGTGCACTTCTTCATTTCGGCGCCGGGTCATCGTCACCTCACCACCCAGATCAACCTGGATGGCGACAAGTACCTGCACGACGACTTCGCCTACGCCACCCGTGATGAGCTGATCGCCCGAATCGACTTCTTCGATGACGTCGCGCGTGCCAAGGCCCATGGTGTGGAAGGGCGCTTCGCCGAAATCGAATTCGATTTCACCCTGCAATCCACCGCCGAGCCCAAGGCCCAGCAACGCCATGAGCGAGTGCGGGCGCTGGAGGTTTGAAGTAGCTCATCAGGCCCAGCCTGAAGCCTGGCGAGCCAGCGTTACCCCCTGCTACAGGGGGTAATCGCGTTTGGCTGACACGCTTGGGTGAGCCGTTTCACCCGGCCTGGCCTGCAAGATGTAACCCTTTGTCTCGCCGTTGTATCGCGGCGCCGGGGGATGGTTAGAATCGCTGAGTGATTAGCGGATTGCCGGTCGCCGGCGGTCAGCCCCTCTAAGAAAAATAAAGAGAAACAAGAGGCCTGATGATGAGCAACTCATTGCTGAGCGAGCGCAGCAGCGTGTTCGAACGCGCCGACCCCTATTCGGTGTCGGATTACGTCAATCAGCATGTGGGTGCCCATTGCATACGCCTGCCCACCAGCGGATTTCCCGAGGCGAGCCTCAGCCATCGCAAGTTTTCCAGCCTCGACCTGTGCCGCATCAGCTATGGCGGCAGCGTGCGGGTCACCTCGCCAGCGCTGGAGACCATCTACCACCTGCAAATCCTGCTCAAGGGACACTGCCGCTCGCAATGTCGCGATCAGGAGCATTTCTATGTGCCGGGCGAACTGCTGCTGATCAACCCGGACGACCCGGTGGATCTCACCTATTCGGCGGACTGCGAAAAATTCATCGTCAAACTGCCGGTCAGCCTGTTCGAAAATACCTGTCTGGAGCAACGCTGGATGTTGCCGGAAAGTGGTATCCGCTTTAGCGCGGCACGGCATGACATGCGTGAGCTGGAGGGCTTTGCCAGCCTGCTGATGCTGATCTGCGAGGAGGCCGAAGCGGCTGCCAGCATGCCCCAGGTGCAGGAGCATTACGTGCGTATCGTCGCCAGCAAGCTGCTGGCCCTGTTGGACAATAACGTGCAGCGAGTTCAGCCACAGACCCAGGCCACTTCGTTCGAACAGGTCGTGGATTACATCGAGCAGCATTTGACTCAGGACATTGGCGTCGATCAGTTGCTGGCCGTCGCTCGAGTCAGCGAGCGCTCACTGTATGCACTGTTCGAACGCCACGCCGGCATCACGCCCAAGGACTACATTCGCCAGCGCAAGCTGGAGCGCATTCACGCTCAATTGCTCGATCCCGCGTGCAAGGTGCGCAGCGTGACTGAAATCGCCCTGGATCATGGTTTCCTGCACCTGGGACGGTTTGCCGAATCCTATCGTCGCTGCTTTGGCGAACTGCCTTCCGAGACCTACAGGCGCAACCGCTGAGGGAGGAGTCGCCTGGTACGTCATGGGCGCTCACGGATAGCTGGGCGACGCATCTGCCGGTCGGATCATAGGAGCGATTAAACCCCAGGCAAGTATCGTTCGATTATCGAACGTCTAATCGATTATCGGATTGTTAGCTGCCTATGGGGTGGGTACCTTGTGACTACACGGCGTAACAGCCGCCCACGGTATCCAGAGCAATAAGACGAGAACGACCATGGCTGAAATTCTCTCCCTGCGCGAGGCGGTTGAGCGCTTCGTCAACGACGGCGACACCGTCGCCCTCGAAGGCTTCACCCACCTGATCCCGACCGCTGCGTCTCATGAACTGATCCGTCAGGGCAAGAAAGACCTGACCCTGGTGCGCATGACGCCGGATCTGGTCTATGACCTGCTGATCGGTGCCGGCTGCGCCAAACGGCTGATCTTCTCCTGGGGTGGCAACCCCGGTGTCGGCTCGCTGCACCGCCTGCGCGATGCGGTGGAGAAACACTGGCCGCACAAGCTGGAAATCAGCGAACACAGCCATGCCGCCATGGCCAATGCCTATGTCGCTGGCGCATCCAACCTGCCGTTCGCCGTGCTGCGCGGTTATCAGGGCTCGGATCTGGTCAAGGTCAACCCCGAGATCAAGTTCATCGAGTGTCCGTATACCGGCGAGAGCCTGGCAACCGTGCCGAGCGTGCGCCCTGACGTCACCGTGATCCATGCGCAGAAGGCCGACCGCAAGGGCAACGTGCTGATCCAGGGCATTCTCGGTGTGCAGAAGGAAGCGGCTCTGGCTGCCAAGCGCTGCATCGTCACCGTCGAGGAAATCGTCGACGACCTGCAGGCACCGATGAACGCCTGTGTACTGCCGACCTGGGCGCTGACCGCGGTCTGTGTGGTGCCCGGTGGTGCCCATCCGTCCTACGCCCACGGTTACTACGAGCGCGACAACCGCTTCTACCAGGCCTGGGATCCGATTTCCCGTGACCGCGAGACCTTCACCGCCTGGATCGACGAATACATCCGTGGCACCGAGGATTTTGCGCAGTACCAGGCGAAAATTAACGGGGAGGCCAAGTGATGAGCGACTTCAACACCAATGAAATGATGACCGTGGCCGCCGCTCGCCGCCTCGGTAATGGCAGCGTGTGCTTCGTCGGCATCGGCCTGCCATCCAAGGCGGCCAACCTGGCGCGCCTGACCCATGCCCCGGAAGTGGTACTGATCTATGAGTCCGGCCCGATCGGCGCCAAGCCGACCGTACTGCCGTTGTCCATCGGTGACGGCGAGCTGGCCGAGACCGCCGACACCGTTGTGCCCACCGGCGAGATCTTCCGCTACTGGCTGCAGGGCGGGCGTATCGATGTCGGCTTCCTCGGCGCCGCCCAGGTCGACAAGTTCGGCAACATCAACACCACGGTGATCGGCGATTACCATGCGCCGAAAGTGCGTCTGCCTGGTGCCGGTGGCGCGCCGGAAATCGCCGGCAGTGCGAAGAAGGTGCTGATCATCCTCAAGCAGGGCCATCGCACTTTCGTCGACAAACTGGCGTTCATCACTTCGGTCGGTCATGGCGAGGGCGGTGACCATCGCAAGCGCCTGGGCCTGCCAGGCGAAGGGCCGGTGGCGATCATCACCGACCTGTGCATCATGGAGCCGGAAGCCGGCAGCAACGAATTCATCGTCACCTCGCTGCACCCGGGCGTGACCCGCGAGCAGGTGATCGAGAACACCGGCTGGCAGATCCGTTTCGCCGACAACGTGACCACCACCGAGGCGCCGAAAGCCGAGGAACTGGCCGCGCTGCGCGATCTCGAGGTGCGTACCGCCGCTGCCCATGGGCAGAAGGGGAGTGACGAATGAGCCGCGAGGTTTTCATCTGCGACGCCGTACGCACACCGATTGGCCGGCTTAATGGCGGCCTGTCCGCCGTACGTGCCGACGATCTGGCGGCGATCCCGCTGAAGGCGCTGATCGAGCGCAATTCGCAGGTCGACTGGTCGGCGGTGGACGAAGTGTTCATGGGCTGCGCCAACCAGTCCGGTGAGGATAACCGCAACGTCGCTCGTATGGCGCTGCTGCTCGCCGGCCTGCCGGAGACGGTACCGGGCGTCACCCTCAATCGCCTCTGTGCCTCGGGCATGGAAGCGGTCGGCGCTGCCTTCCGCGCCATCGCCTCGGGCGAGATGGAGCTGGCGATTGCCGCAGGCGTCGAGTCGATGACCCGTGCGCCCTATGTAATGGGCAAGGCCGACAGCGCCTTCGGTCGCGGGCAGAAACTGGAAGACACCACCCTGGGCTGGCGCTTCGTCAACCCGGCGATGAAGGAGCGCTACGGCGTCGACCCGATGCCGGTGACCGGCGACAACGTCGCCGAGGATTACGGCGTCAGCCGTGCCGATCAGGATGCCTTCGGCCTGCGTAGCCAGCAGCGGGCGGCGGCGGCCCGGGAAAGCGGTTACTACGCCGAGGAAATCGTCCCGGTGGTGATCAAGACCAGGAAGGGCGAGACCATCGTCGACACCGACGAACACCCGCGTGCGGACACCACTGCCGAGGGGCTGGCCAAGCTCAAGCCGGTCAATGGCCCGGACAAGACGGTCACCGCCGGCAATGCCTCGGGCCTCAATGACGGCGCCTCGGCGATGATCCTGGCGTCCGCCGAAGCCGTGCAGAAGTACGGCCTCAAGGCCCGCGCCAAGGTGCTCGGCATGGCCAGCGGCGGCGTGGCACCACGCATCATGGGTGTCGGCCCGGTGCCGGCGGTACGCAAACTGCTGACCCGCCTGAACCTCGATATCGATGCCTTCGACGTGATTGAACTCAACGAAGCCTTCGCCGCTCAGGGCCTGGCGGTCACCCGTGATCTCGGCCTGGCGGACGACAGTCCCAAGGTCAATCCGAATGGCGGTGCCATTGCCCTGGGCCATCCGCTGGGCATGAGCGGCAATCGCCTGGTGCTGACCGCTATTCATCACTTGGAGAAAACCGGTGGCAAGCTCGGTCTGGCGACCATGTGCGTAGGCGTCGGCCAAGGCCTGGCCCTGGCCATCGAGCGCGTCTAGAAGCCTGTATATACGGCCGCAAAAAGGCGGAAGCGGACAGTGGACGCGCTGCTTTTGTGGGAGGGTACGTAGGGTGGACGACGCTTCACCTACGCGGCCCGACCCGTCCACCGCTCTGCAATCGCAATGGTGGATGAAAAGAGCGTCATCCACCCTACGGGGTGAGCGGCCGCCTCCGCCTTGTCCTGGCCAATTGCCTGGCCGGCGAGATGGTCGACAGGTACCAGGAGTTTGCTTGCTTCGGTATCGGACAGGGTTCCGCGTAACCATGTTCGCTACTGTTGCAAGCGATCAAGCAGGGCAATAATGCTCGAATCATTTGGTTACATATGAGTCGGAGTAAGGGATGCTTTCCTTCCCTTACCAGTGAGTATCCATGATGAGTTCTGATGCCAGCGCGGTGTATGAAGCACCCCACTACAGCGCCGAAGAACGGCGCAAGCGTATCTTCGCCATCGTCGGCGCATCGTCCGGCAACCTGGTCGAGTGGTTCGACTTTTACGTCTACGCCTTCTGCGCGATCTATTTCGCGCCGGCCTTCTTTCCCTCCGACGACCCCACCGTGCAACTGCTCAATACCGCAGGCGTATTCGCTGCCGGCTTCCTGATGCGGCCGATCGGCGGCTGGGTGTTCGGCCGCGTCGCCGACAAGTACGGACGCAAGGTCTCGATGATGATCTCGGTGCTGATGATGTGCCTGGGGTCGCTGGCCATCGCCTTCATGCCGACCTATGACAGCATCGGCACCCTGGCGCCGCTGCTGCTGTTGCTAGCCCGTCTGTTCCAAGGGTTGTCGGTGGGGGGCGAGTACGGCACCACGGCCACCTACATGAGTGAAGTGGCGCTCAAGGGGCAGCGCGGCTTTTTCGCCTCGTTCCAGTACGTCACCCTGATCGGCGGCCAGTTGCTGGCGGTGCTGGTGGTGGTGATTCTGCAGCAACTGCTCACCGAAGATGAGCTGCGTGCCTGGGGCTGGCGCATCCCGTTCGTGATCGGTGCCCTGGCTGCCGTGGTGGCTTTCTACCTGCGCCGTTCCCTGGACGAGACCGCCAAGAAAGACCAGATCGGCAGCAAGGAGTCAGGCAGCATCGCCTACCTGTTCAAGCACCATAAGGCGGCGTTCTTCACCGTGCTCGGCTATACAGCCGGCGGCTCGCTGATCTTCTATACCTTCACCACGTACATGCAGAAGTACCTGGTCAATTCGGTAGGCATGACAGCCAAGACCGCCAGCGGCATCATGACTGGCGCGCTATTCCTGTTCATGATCATGCAGCCACTGTTCGGTGCCTTGTCCGACCGTATCGGTCGGCGCACCTCGATGCTCTGGTTCGGCGCCTTGGGCGCGATCTTCACCTGGCCCATCCTGGCGCTGCTGCAAACGGTACATAGCCCGGTGATTGCCTTCCTGCTGATCATTGTGGCCCTGGCCATCGTCAGCCTGTATACCTCGATCAGTGGCTTGGTAAAGGCCGAGATGTTCCCGCCGGAAGTACGCGCCCTGGGCGTCGGTCTGGCCTACGCGGTGGCCAATGCGCTATTCGGTGGGTCCGCCGAATACGTGGCACTGGGGCTGAAGTCCATTGGCCTGGAGCAGACCTTCTATTGGTACGTGTCGGGAATGATGGTGTTGGCCTTTCTGGTCAGCTTGCGTCTGCCGCGACAGGCCAGTTATCTACACCACGATCATTGACCACGGAGTTATCGCAGTATGAGTTCAAGGCCCTGCAGCCAACTGTTCGATGCCTATTTCACCAGTGCGCCGATGCGCGAGGTGTTCAGCGACCATGGTCGCGTGCAGGGCATGCTCGACTTCGAGGCGGCGCTGGCCAGGGCCGAGGCTGCGGTTGGTGTGATTCCTGCGACGGTGGTCGCGGATATCGAAGCCGCCTGCCGGGCTGAACTCTATGATTTCGATGCCCTGGCGGTAGCCATCGGTAGCGCCGGCAACTCGGCGATTCCGCTGGTCAAGGCGCTGGGCAAACGCATCGCGGCGCAGAGCGAAGAGGCCGAGCGCTATGTGCATCTGGGCGCCACCAGCCAGGACGCCATGGACAGCGGCCTGGTGCTGCAGCTACGTGCTGCCATCGAGCTGCTGGAGACCGATCTGAATACCCTGAGTCGGCTGTTGGCCGAGGAGGCCGAGCGACATGCCGCCACCCCCATGGCTGGGCGCACCTGGCTGCAGCACGCCACACCGGTGACCCTGGGCATGAAGATCGCCGGATGGCTGGGTGCGGTCGACCGTCATCGTCAGCGTTTGCAGGAAATCAAACCACGACTGCTTTGCCTGCAGTTCGGTGGCGCATCCGGCAGCCTGGCGGCGCTGGGCGACCAGGCCTGGCCCGTGGCCGAAGCCCTGGCCGCTGAGCTGGATCTGCAACTGCCGGAGCAGCCCTGGCACACCCAGCGCGATCGCCTGGTCGAGTTCGCCAGCCTGCTTGGCCTGATCGCCGGCAGCCTGGGCAAGCTGGGCCGTGACCTCAGTCTGCTGATGCAGACCGAGGCCGGTGAGTTGTTCGAACCTTCCGCGCCGGGCAAGGGTGGCTCCTCGACCATGCCGCACAAGCGCAACCCGGTCAGTGCTGCGGTGCTGATCGGTGCCGCCACCCGCGCGCCCGGTCTGGTTGCCACCATGTTCACGGCCATGCCTCAGGAGCACGAGCGCAGCCTCGGCTTGTGGCATGCCGAGTGGGAAACCCTGCCGGAACTCTGTTGCCTGGTTTCCGGTGCATTGCAGCAGGCACTGCTGGTCGTGCCGGGGCTTGAGGTGGATGCCGAGCGTATGGCTCGCAACCTCGATCTGACCCGTGGCCTGGTGCTGGCCGAGGCGGTGAGCATCGCCCTGGCGCAACGAATCGGTCGCGACGCGGCTCACCATCTCGTCGAGCAATGCTGCAAACAGGCGGTGAAGGAGGGCGCTCATCTGCGTGAGGTGCTGGGCGGCAATGCCGAGGTCGGTGCTCAGCTATCCGCAGAAGAGCTGGATCGCCTGCTCGATCCCGCCCATTACCTGGGCCAGGCTCGCCGCTGGGTCGAGCGTGCCGTGGCGCAGAGCCGTCAACTGGAACAAAAAAACGCTTCTCGTTAGGAGATTGTCATGCCTGTGGTATCCCTCGCCGATGGCGACCTGAACTACCAACTCGAAGGCCCGGCGGATGCGCCGGTACTGGTGCTGTCCAATTCCCTGGGCACCAACCTGCATATGTGGGACGCGCAGATTCCGGCGTTCACCGAGCATTTTCGCGTGTTGCGTTACGACACGCGTGGCCATGGCCAGTCACTGGTCAGCCCGGGCTTTTACAGCATCGAGCAGAACGGTCACGACGTATTGGCACTGCTCGATGCGCTGGATATCGACAAGGTGCATTTCTGCGGCCTGTCCATGGGCGGTTTGATCGGCCAGTGGTTCGGTATCAACGCGGCCGAGCGCCTGCAGCGCCTGGTGCTGTGCAACACCGGCTCCAAGATCGGCACGGACGAGGTGTGGAACACACGCATCGACACCGTACTCAAGGGGGGCGAGAAGGCCATGCGCGATCTGCGCGATGCCTCCATCGAGCGCTGGTTCACGCCACCGTTCGCTGCCGAGCACCCGGAGAAGGTCGATCCCATCGTCACCATGCTGGCGCAGACCTCGCCCCAGGGCTACGCGGCCAACTGCGCAGCGGTGCGCGACGCCGACTTTCGCGAGCAGGTTGCGTCGATCAGCGCGCCGACCCTGATCGTCTGCGGTACCGGCGATGCGGTGACCACGCCGGAACACGGTCGCTTCATGCAGGCGCGTATCGCCGATGCAGAGCTGGTCGAGTTCGACGCCGCGCACCTGTCCAATGTGCAGGCTGGCGAGCTGTTCACTCAGCGCGTGCTGGGTTTCCTGCAGGCCTGATCAGCGCAAGACGGGCGGTGTGCCGCTTTAGCCGCGATCCAGCGCCGTTCTCTCCGGCAATGACCTGATAAGTAATTGATTAATAATGGTATTTAAAGGGATGTAGGATGGGTGAAACCCATCGGCAATTGATGGGTTGCACCCATCCTACTTGCTTTTTTCATCCCCCTTTTGACCGCGGTACCAGTGGTGGGTCGATGAAGCGTGACCCACCCTGCGCCCCGTGCACGACTGATAGTTGGAGCTACTGATGGACGAGAAACAACGTTACGAAGCCGGCATGCAGGTACGCCGTGCGGTGCTGGGCGATGCCCATGTCGATCGCAGCCTGCAGAACATCACGCCGTTCAACCAAGAGTTTCAGGAAATGATCACCCGTCATGCCTGGGGTGATATCTGGACGCGTCCGGGCTTGCCGCGCCACACCCGCAGCCTGATCACCATCGCCATGCTGATCGGAATGAACCGCGAAGGCGAGCTGAAGCTGCACCTCAAGGCTGCCAAGAACAATGGCGTGACCCGTGAGGAACTCAAGGAAGTGATCATGCAGAGCGCGATCTACTGCGGTATCCCAGCGGCGAATGCCACCTTCCACCTTGCCGAAGAGCTGTGGGACGAAGTCGGCGTCGAGTCCCTCGACAAGTAGTGAGCGTGCATCGGTGCATTCCCGGGTATCGCTGCGCTTGACCCGGGCTACGGGTGGGTGTTCGGCGTTGGTGTTGCGGGTTGCCTTAATCGCATCGCCCCGTGGGCGGGGCTCCTACGCGGGCGTTGCTATCCCGCAGGGTGGAAGACGCTGTTTTCTTCCACCAACCGCTCCCGGGTATCGCTGTGCTTCACCCAGGCTACGGTTTGAGCCCCGCACCAGGCGGGGCTCTTCATTTTCCGCTTACCACTTCGGCGCGAAATCCGGGCTGACCAGGCGCCGATCCTTCGGCAGGCTGGCGATCAGGGCGCGGTCTTCGTCGTCGAGGCGGATATCCAGGGCGGCCAGGTTGGCCCGCTGATTTTCCACGCCGCTGGCCTTGGGGATCGCTGCCACATTGTCCTGGGCGAGCAGCCACTGCAGCACCACCTGGCTGGGGAACACGCCGTGCTTGGCGGCGATCTGGCGGATTTCCGGCAATTGCGCGGCTTCGCCGCGGGCCAGCGGGCAATAGGCGGTGAACGCCAGGTTGTGTTCGCGGGCATAATCGAGCATCGGCTGCTGGTCGAGCAGCACGTGATACTCCACCTGGATCGCGGCGATGGGGGCCTGGAACTCCTCGATACTCTGGCGCAGCAGCGGCAGCGGGAAGTTGGCGACGCCGATGTTCAGCGTTTTCCCTTCGTCGCGCAGAGCCGCCAGGGTTTCCAGGGCGCGGCGCAGGTCATCACCGGCCAGGCTGCCGGCGTTGCCCGGCCAGTGGATCAGGAACAGGTCGACATACTCGGTGCGCAGCGCCTGCAGGCTGGCGGCGAGCGAAGCGCGGATGGCGTCGGGTTGCAGCTTGTCCCACCAGACCTTGGTGGTCAGGTGAATCTTCTCGCGCTCGACGTCGGTCTCGGCCAGCGCCTTGCCCACTGCCGCCTCGTTCTCATAGGCGGTGGCGGTATCGATATGCCGGTAGCCGATCTGCAGAGCCTGGCGCACCGCTCGGGTACATTCGTCGTCCTTCATGGGCCAGGTGCCCAGGCCGAGTTTCGGCATGTTCAGTTGGTAACGATTGCGGATGGCCTGCATGTGAATCCTCCTGATGACAACGGATGGCTATTCGTAGGCGCTGATGCCGGCGGCATGGCGCGCGGCGACGTAGCCGAAGGTGAGGGCGGGGCCCAGGTTGATGCCGCCCGACGGGTAATGACCGCCGAACACGCTGGCCATGTCCGCACCAGCGGCATACAGGCCGGTGATCGGCTGACCTTCGGCGTCGAGTACGCGGGCCGCCGCATCGGTCTTCAAACCGGCGAAAGTGCCGAAGCAGCCAGGTTGTACTTTGACTGCATAGAAGGGCCCCTGTTCGATTGGCGCGACACAGGGATTCGGCCCCGGATGCAACGGATCGCCCTGTTTGCGGTTGAAGGCGGTGCTGCCGCGGCCGAACTCGGGATCCTCGCCAGCCCGCGCGTGCTGATTGAATGTAGCTACCGTGGTCGCGAGCGCAACCGGATCGATACCGCACTGCAGTGCAAGTTGTTCCACAGTGGCGGCGCGTTGCAGGTAGCCGTTGCGCAACGCCGGCCAGAGCGGCACGGGAGCGGGGCGGGCGAAGCCCAGGCCGTAGCGGCGCTGGAAACGGTGATCGCAGATCAGCCAGGAGCACACTGCCTGGTCTTCCGGCACCTGCTCGACCATTGCCGATACGTAGTCGTAGTAACCATGGGCCTCGTTGACGAAACGTTTGCCGTTGGCCAGCACACCGATGATGCCTGGCTTGCCGCGCTCGATGATATGCGGGAAGTGGCCGACGCTGCCGTCCGCATGGGGTACCTTGGAAACGGGTGCCCAGGCGACGGGTGACTTCAGCGCGGTGTCGACCTGGGCACCCAGCGCTTCGCCCAGACGCAGTCCATCGCCGGAGCAGGATGCTGGCGGCAGCGCCAGGTTGTCCTGGCCGCTGGCATCGCGGGGAAACAGCTGCTGGCGTCGCAGTGGGTCGTTCGGGAAACCACCGGCCGCGAGGATCACTGCGCGGGCGCTGATGAAATGCTCGCCATCCTGGCGGAGCAGCGTGGCGCCGTTCACCCGGCCATCCTGCTGATGCAGGCGAACAACCGGAGTGGACTCGATCAGTTCGACACCGAGATCGGCAGCCGTACGTGCCAGCCGCGCCACCAGTGCGACGCCGTTGACCAGGTGCATGGCGCGGCCATAGCGGGCCAGGTGATAGAGGTGAGTGCTGAAGCGGCGGATCACGTGCCACAGCGATTTCGGCGAGCGGGTCATACTGAGAAACGCCGCCAGATCGGCGCCCGCCATGATCGGCATGCCCATGAAAGAGGTTTCCCGCATGGTCTTGCGCAGGCGAGGTAACAGATCCAGTACCTCGTGGGCATCATAGGGCGCGGCAATCACCTGATGGCCGCCCGTGGCGGCACCGGGCGTATCGCCGTGCATATCGGGAATGGCGTTGCCGTCGGCGAACTGCAGAGCGGTGTGCCGTTCGAAGAACGCCACCATATGCGGACAGGCCTCGAGAAAAGCGTCGACGCGAGCGCTATCGTAGTGCTCGCCGAGTTCGTGGCGCAGGTAGGTGCGCGGCTGCTCGATATCTTCTTCAATGCCGGCGCGACGCGCCAACGGATTGCGCGGTACCCAGGCCCAGCCACCCGACCAGGCGGTGGCGCCACCGAATACGGCGTCCTTTTCCACCAGCACGACCTTCTGGCCGTGCCAGGCGGCGGTCACCGCTGCAGCCAACCCGGCAGCGCCGGAGCCGACCACCAGCAGGTCGCATTCTTGAGGGAGCGGGGTGGAAGCTGTGGCGGGCATCTTGGGTTCCTGACGGGGTTATGATTGTTTTTGGAATCGTGTTCCATATATTAATTTGAACGATACGCTGCCGCCAACATAGGCTCCTGCGCTTGATGTTTACCGCTCGCGGCCCCATCTGATGTGCTAGAGCCCTTCTGTCATCAGCCTTCGAGCCCACCATGACCTTGTTTTTGTCTTCCCGCCAGCGCGCGGCCTTGCGCATGTCGTGGGCGTTTATCGCCCCTTATCGTGGCCGTGTGGTCGGCGCGCTGCTGGCGTTGCTGTTTACCGCAGCGATCACCCTGTCCATGGGGCAGGGCATCAAACTGCTGGTGGATCAGGGCCTGGCCACCCAGTCGCCTGAAGCGCTGCGCCATTCGATCCTGCTGTTCTTCGTGCTGGTGCTCGCCCTGGCGGTGGGTACCTACACGCGCTTCTATCTGGTGTCCTGGCTTGGCGAACGGGTGGTGGCGGACATCCGCAAGCGCGTGTTCGATCACCTGGTCGGCCTGCACCCCGGGTTCTATGCGCACAACCGCAGCTCGGAGATCCAGTCGCGGCTGACCGCCGATACCACCTTGTTGCAGTCGGTGATCGGTTCGTCCCTGTCGATGGCGCTGCGCAACCTGATCATGCTGGTCGGCGGCATGATTCTGCTGGTGGTCACCAACCCCAAGCTGAGCGCTATCGTGCTGGCGGCGTTGCCGCTGGTGGTGGCGCCGATCCTGCTGTTTGGCCGACGGGTACGTGAACTGTCGCGACTCAGCCAGGATCGCATCGCCGACGTGGGCAGCTACGTCAGCGAGGTGTTGGGGCAGATCAAGACGGTACAGGCCTATAACCACCAGGCCGAAGACCGCCGCCGTTTCGCCCTGTCCGCCGAAGCGGCGTTCGACACGGCGCGCAAGCGCGTCGCCCAGCGCGCCTGGCTGATTACCGTGGTCATCGTTCTGGTACTGGGCGCCGTGGGTGTGATGCTCTGGGTCGGTGGCATGGACGTGATCGCCGGGCGCATCAGCGGTGGCGAGCTGGCCGCGTTCGTGTTCTACAGCCTGATCGTCGGCTCCTCGTTCGGCACCCTCAGCGAAGTTATCGGCGAGTTGCAGCGTGCGGCCGGCGCCGCCGAGCGCATCACCGAATTGCTGCGCGCGCGCAACGAGATTCATGCCCCGCTCGAGGGTGCGCTGATTCCCACGCAGCCGGTGCAGGGCCGCATCGAGGTACAGGGTCTATCCTTCGCTTACCCGACACGTCCGCAAAGTCTCGCGCTGGAGGGCATCGATCTGACTGTCGTCCCCGGCGAAACCCTGGCCATCGTCGGGCCATCCGGGGCGGGCAAGTCGACCCTGTTCGATCTGCTGCTGCGTTTCTACGATCCTCAGCAGGGGCGCATCATGATCGACGGGCTGCCGATCGAGCGCCTCGCCCCCCAGATCCTGCGCGAGAGCTTCGCTCTGGTTTCCCAGCACCCGGCGTTGTTCTTCGGCAGCGTGGAAGACAACATCCGCTACGGGCGCCTGGACGCCAGCAGCGCCGAAGTGGAAGCCGCGGCTCGTGCGGCGCATGCCCATGAATTCATCGAGAGACTGCCGCAGGGCTATCAGACTCATCTGGGCGATGCCGGGCTGGGCTTGTCCGGCGGTCAACGTCAGCGCCTGGCGATTGCCCGTGCCCTGCTGGTGGATGCGCCGATCCTGTTGCTCGACGAGGCCACCAGTGCCCTGGATGCCGAGAGCGAGCACCTGATCCAGCAGGCACTGCCGGAACTGATGCGCGGCCGTACCACCCTGGTGATCGCCCACCGTCTGGCCACGGTGAAAAGCGCCGATCGTATCGCCGTCTTCGATCAGGGGCGGCTGGTCGCATTGGGCAAACACGCCGAATTGGTCGCCGGCAATCCACTGTATGCGCGGTTGGCCGAACTGCAGTTCGTGGAGAAGACGTAGAGGCGGGGAGCTGTCGTGACGGCCGATGGTGGACATGCCGAGAGCTCGGTTGAGTGCCTGCCATCGCATCGCCCGCAAGGCTAGGCGCCCCCGCAGCTCCTGCATGGTGCGGAGGATCCACTACGATCCCGTAGGAGCCGGCTTGCCGGCGATTGGCCGCCATGCCGCAATTTCGCAGAACGGCCACCCTCGCATCGCCCGCAAACGGGCTCCTGCATGATCGTGGTTGGCCACCCCGAGCGTCGGGTCTCAGTTATTGACCAAGCTGAGGAACTCGCTGCGGGTCGCGGCATTTTCGCGGAATTCGCCGAGCATCACCGAAGTGACCATGGAGGAGTTCTGCTTCTCCACGCCGCGCATCATCATGCACATGTGCTTCGCTTCGATGACCACCGCCACGCCGAGTGCGCCGGTGACCTGCTGAACGGCTTCGGCGATCTGCCGGCTCAGACTTTCCTGAATCTGCAGGCGGCGGGCATACATGTCGACGATGCGCGCTACCTTGGACAGCCCCAGTACCTTGCCGTTGGGGATATAGGCGACATGGGCCTTGCCGATGAAGGGCAGCAGGTGATGCTCGCACAGGGAATACAGCTCGATGTTCTTGACCAGCACCATCTCGCTGGCGTCGGAGCTGAACAGCGCACCGTTGGTGACTTCTTCCAGGGTCTTTTCATAGCCATTACACAGATACTGCATGGCCTTGGCTGCGCGCTTGGGCGTGTCGAGCAGGCCTTCGCGGGAAACGTCTTCGCCGAGCTGGCCGAGGATGGCGGTGTAGTGCTGTTCGAGTGTGTTGCGGCTAGAGTCCATGCGGCTTCCAGTGATGTTCGGATGTCAATGTACCTGCTGCCTGCCGACCCGGCTGGCGACGCCGACCGGCGCGATCGAGCGTCTTTGGCCGGCATTGAGGTTCAAGCGGGCAGCAATTGTAATCCGCTCACGGCGATTTACCGAGCGTAATCGGCTCCCCGATCGCGCTTGACGCATCGCCGCACTGGTGGCCGCTGCCTTATTCGGCCGCGTAGGCAGCCAGGCAGGTGTCGAGCATGCGGTTGGAGAAGCCCCACTCGTTGTCGTACCAGGCCAGTACCTTGACCAGCCGGCCGTTCACCTTGGTGTGGTTGGCGTCGAAGATCGACGACAGCGGGTTGTGGTTGAAGTCGCAGGACACCAGCGGCAGTTCGTTGTAGCCCAGTACGGTCGATTGCTGGCTGGCAGTGCGCAGCAGGGCATTGACTTCCTCGACGCTGGTATCGCGTTGCACCTGCACCGTCAGATCCACCAGCGACACGTTGATCACCGGCACCCGTACCGCCATGCCGGTCAGACGCCCAGCCAGTTCCGGCAGTACCAGGCCGACCGCTTCGGCGGCGCCGGTCTTGGTGGGAATCATCGATTGCGTGGCCGAGCGCGCGCGGAAGGGGTCGCTGTGATAGACGTCGGAGAGGTTCTGGTCGTTGGTGTAGGCGTGGATGGTGGTCATCAGCCCGCTCTCGATGCCCAGCTCACGCTGCAGCACCTGAGCGACCGGCGCCAGGCAGTTGGTGGTGCAGGAGGCGTTGGAGATGATCTGGTGGCTGGCGCGCAGGCTGTCGTGATTGACGCCGTAGACCACCGTGGCGTCAGCGCCTTTGGCGGGTGCGGAGATGATCACCTTGCGCGCGCCGGCAGTCAGGTGTGCGGCGGCCTTGTCACGGTCGGTGAACAGGCCTGTGCACTCGAACACCACGTCGACGTCGAGATCCTTCCAGGGCAGATCGGCCGGGTTGCGGATGGCGCTGACGGCAATGCGATCGCCATTGATGATCAGGTTCTGCCCGTCGACCTCGACGGACGCATCGAAAATGCCGTGTACGCTGTCGTATTTGAGAAGGTGCGCATTGATTGCACTGTCACCCAGGTCGTTGATCGCGACGACTTGCAGGTTTTCGCGGTAGCTCTGGGTATAGAGTGCACGGAGGACGTTACGGCCGATGCGACCGAAACCATTGATGGCAATTCGCAATGTCATGAGCGCTGATCCTTATATGTTGTTTTAAAAACAAGATTATTCTCATGGAAGTAGAAATCAAGCGTTTTAGCTGTCAGTATTTTGATAAAAATACAATTCGAATTGCTACCTGTTAGCCTGGAGTGGACACCATGCATCCCCGCATTCTCGAGGTAACCGACCGCCTGATCGCCCGCAGCCGCGCGACTCGCGAACGCTACCTGGCGCAAATGGCCGCCGCCGATAGTGAAGGCCCACACCGTGGTGGGCTGCAATGCGCCAACTTCGCCCACGGCGTTGCCGGCTGTGGTTCCAGCGAAGACAAGCAGCGGTTGCGGCTGATGAACGAGGCCAACGTCGGCATCGTCACTGCCTACAACGACATGCTTTCCGCCCACCAGCCCTACGAACACTATCCCGA
Source organism: Phytopseudomonas daroniae (assembly GCF_004327285.1). Classification (GTDB taxonomy): domain Bacteria; phylum Pseudomonadota; class Gammaproteobacteria; order Pseudomonadales; family Pseudomonadaceae; genus Aquipseudomonas; species Aquipseudomonas daroniae. Next base: position 103,886 of record NZ_QJUI01000017.1, on the reverse strand, counting down.
ACTGATCAAGCAGGCGCTGCGCGCTGTGGGCTCGGTCGGCCAGGTCGCTGGCGGCGTGCCGGCGATGTGCGACGGCGTCACCCAGGGCGAACCGGGTATGGAGCTGAGCCTTGCCAGCCGCGAAGTGATCGCGATGTCCACCGCCGTGGCGCTGTCGCACAACATGTTCGATGCGGCGATGCTGCTGGGCATCTGCGACAAGATCGTTCCGGGGCTGATGATCGGCGCCCTGCGCTTCGGTCATCTGCCGATGATCTTCGTGCCGGGCGGGCCGATGCCGTCGGGCATTCCCAACAAGGAAAAGGCCGAAGTTCGCCAGCTCTACGCCGAAGGCAAGGCGACCCGCGAGCAGTTGCTGGAGTCGGAGATGAAGTCCTACCACAGCCCCGGCACCTGCACCTTTTACGGCACCGCCAACACCAATCAGGTGGTGATGGAAATCATGGGTCTGCACCTGCCGGGCTCATCGTTCGTCAACCCGTACACGCCGCTGCGTGACGCGCTGACCGCCGAAGCGGCGCATCAGGTGGTGCGTCTGACCCGTCAGGGCGGCGAGTACACACCGCTGTGCCGGATCATCGACGAGAAGGCCATCGTCAACTCGGTGGTGGCGCTCAACGCGACGGGCGGCTCGACCAACCACACGCTGCATATTCCGGCCTTCGCCCGCGCCGCAGGCATTCAGTTGACCTGGCAGGACATGGCCGATCTCTCCGCCGTGACCCCGACGCTGGCCAAGGTCTACCCCAACGGCCAGGCCGATGTGAACCACTTCCATGCCTGCGGCGGTGTGCCCTTCATGGTGCGCACGCTGCTCGATGCCGGCCTGCTGCACGAGGACGTCTACACCGTGGCCGGCCAAGGTCTGTCGCGTTATACCCAGGAGCCGTTCCTCGGCGACAACGGTCTGGTCTGGCGCCAGGGCCCGGAGCAGAGCCTGGATCGCAATATCCTGCGTAGTGTGCCGGAAGCCTTCTCGCCGGAAGGCGGGCTGCGTGTGCTGCAGGGCAACCTCGGCAACGGCGTCGCCAAGGTCTCGGCAGTGGCGCCAGAGCACCAGATCGTCGAAGCGCCAGCTCGGGTATTCGAAACTCAGGCTGATCTGGCCGATGCCTTCAAGGCGGGCGAACTGGAGCGGGATTTCGTCGCCGTGGTGCGCTTCCAGGGACCCAAGGCCAACGGTATGCCCGAGCTGCACAAGCTCACGCCGTACTTGGGCGTGCTGCAGGATCGTGGCTTCAAGGTGGCGCTGGTTACCGATGGACGTATGTCCGGCGCGTCGGGCAAGGTGCCGGCGGCGATTCATGTCAGCCCGGAAGCCTGGGATGGCGGGCCGCTGGCTCGGGTACGCGATGGCGATGTGATTCGCGTCGATGGCGTGGAAGGACGCTTGCAGATCCTGGTCGACGAGATCGAGTGGGCTGCCCGCGACTCCGCATCGCGCCCGCAAGGCACCGGCATCGGTTGTGGCCGCGAGTTGTTCGCCTTCATGCGTGCCGCCTTCAGCCCGGCGGAGCAGGGCGCCAGTGCTTTCACTGCCGAGCTGGAGTCGCTGCGATGAGTTTGGCGCTGGTCGGCGACATCGGCGGCACCAACGCGCGCTTCGCCTTGTGGCGCGATGAGCGCCTGGAGTCGGTGCGCGTGTCGGCCACCGCCGATCATGCGACGGTCGAACAGGCCATCCAGGCCTACATGTCTACCGAAGGCCTGGTGCCTGGCGAGGTAGAGACCATCTGCCTGGCCTGCGCTGGCCCGGTGGAGGTCGACCCGTTTCGTTTCACCAACAACCCATGGCGCATCAGTCGCGCGGCGTTCTGCGCCGAGTTGCAGGTGCGCGAGCTGCTGCTGATCAACGATTTTTCGGCCATGGCCCTGGGCATGACCCGTCTGCAGAATGATGAATACATCACCGTCTGCCCAGGCGTGGCGCAGCCGCAGCGACCGGCCGTGGTGATTGGCGCTGGCACCGGCCTGGGTGTCGGCACGCTGCTGGCATTGCCGGATGGCAGCTGGCACGCGCTGCCGGGCGAGGGCGGGCATGTCGATCTGCCGGTTGGCAGTGCCCGCGAGGCACAGATCTGGCAGGCCCTGCATCGCCAGCTCGGGCACGTCAGCGCCGAGGCTGGCGCGCTGAGTGGCAATGGGCTGCTGGCGCTGTACCGCGCGACTTGCGCGGTAGACGGTCAACCCGCAGCGCTGCAGAGCGCGGCACAGGTGACTCGCGCCGCGCTGGAGGGCGAGCCGCTGGCGGTCAACGTGCTGGAGCTTTTCTGCTGCCTGCTCGGTCGCGTCGCCGGGAACAACGTGCTGACCCTGGGTGCCCGTGGCGGTGTGTATATCGCCGGAGGCATGGTGCCGCGTTTTGCCGATTTCTTCCTGGCCAGCGGCTTCTCCCGCAGCCTGCGGGACAAGGGCTGCATGAGCGACTATTTCGATGATTTGCCGGTGTGGCTGGTGACTGCCGAGTATCCTGGTCTGATGGGCGCGGGGGTTGCAGCACAACAGCATCTGTTACGGAGTTAGAGACTCGATTCGCTTGTCCAAGCATCGCTGATAACAAAAACAAGGATTATCGATGTGAGCCCAACTGGAAAATCCATCCTGCTGGTCGACGACGACCAGGATATTCGTGAGCTGCTGCAAACCTACCTCGGTCGTGCCGGCCTGCAGGTGCGCACCGTGGCCGATGGCGCCGGCTTTCGCCAGGCGTTGTGCGAAGGCGGTGCGGATCTGGTGATTCTCGATGTGATGCTGCCCGACGAAGACGGCTTCAGCCTGTGCCGATGGACGCGCGAGCACCAGCGTTTCGCCCAGGTGCCGATCATCATGCTCACCGCCAGTTCCGACGAGACCGATCGGGTGATCGGTCTGGAGCTGGGCGCTGACGATTACCTCGGCAAACCCTTCAGCCCTCGCGAATTGCTGGCGCGCATCAAGGCTTTGCTGCGCCGTGTGCACTTTTCCCAGGAGCGCGCTGCAGACGTGCTGACCTTCGATGAGTGGCGCCTGGATATGGTCAGCCATCGGTTGTTCCATCTCGACGGCGAGGAGGTGCTGCTATCCGGTGCCGACTTCGCGCTGCTCAAGCTGTTTCTCGATCATCCGCAGCAGATCCTCGACCGCGACACCATCGGCAATGCCACCCGCGGACGCGAGGTGATGCCGCTGGAGCGGATCGTCGACATGGCCGTGAGCCGCCTGCGTCAACGCCTGCGCGATACCGACAAACCACCACGCCTGATCCGTACCGTGCGCGGTAGCGGTTACCAACTGGCCGCCGCCGTTACCGCCCAGGCTGGCAATGCGCGCTGACTGGCGTCGGCTGCTGCCGATTCCGCGTTCGTTGCTGGGGCGCATGTTGTTGCTGACACTGCTCTCGGTGCTGGTCGCCCAGGCGCTGTCCAGCGCCATCTGGCTGTCCCAGCTGCGAGCGACGCAACTCGAGGGGCTGGTGACCACGGCGCGCAGCCTGGCCCATTCGATGTCGGCCAGCGTGCGTTATTTTCGCTCGCTGCCGGTGGCCTACCGCCCCCTGGTGCTCGACCAGCTGCGCAGCATGGGCGGCACGCGTTTCGTCGTCAGCCTCAATGACCGGCCCTTGTCGATGCATCTGCTGCCGGTCACGCCGCGCAAGCAGGCGGTGACCCAGGCGGTGAGCGAGGTGTTGCGCGAGTCCCTGGGCAATAGCGCGGACATTTCCGTGACCTTCGTCAGCCCGGACGACCTGCGTATCTTCAATGGCGGCCTGAAGCTCGACGAATTGCCGCGCTCCTGGGCGCATTACGCGCTGACCCTGGAGCCGGTCAATCCACCGGTGCTGGTCACGCAGATCCAGCTGGCGCCCGGCGAGTGGCTGTATATCGCCTCGCTGTTGCCCGAACCCTATACCAGCCTGGAGGAACCGGTGCTGCCGACCCAGCAGCTGTGGTTCATCCTGCTCAGCAGTGGTTTCCTGCTGTTGTTCATCGGCATTCTGGTGCATTGGCAGAGCCGTCCGCTCAAGCGTCTGGCGCGGGCGGCGCGGCATATGTCGCTGGGTGCCGACGTCGAGCCGGTGGTCGAAGGCGGCGGGCGTGAAGTGGTCGAAGTAGGGCGCGCCTTCAATGCCATGCGTGAGCGCATCAGCCGTTACCTGACCGAGCGTGCCCAACTGTTCAGCGCCATTTCCCACGACCTGCGCACGCCGATCACGCGCCTGCGTCTGCGCGTGGAACTGCTCGACGACGAGGGGCTGCAGACCAAGTTCGGCCGGGATCTGGATGAGCTGGAACTGCTGGTCAAGGGCGCTCTGCAGTGCGTGAAAGACACCGACATCCACGAAAATATCGAGCCTGTGGATCTCAACCAGTTGCTGCATTGCCTGGTCGAGCCCTACCTGGCGCCCGGCGGCAATGGCCGGGTGACCTTGCATGGCGAGGCCAGCATCGCCTACCCGGGCAAGCCCCTGGCGCTGCGGCGCTGCATTGGCAACTTGATCGATAACGCCCTCAAGTACGGCCACAACGCTCATCTGTACGTTGAAGATGACGACGGTGCTTATGTGCTGCACGTCGACGATGAAGGGCCGGGCGTTCCCGAGCAGCGCCTGGAACAGGTGTTCGAGCCGCACTTCCGCCTGGCCGGGCAGCAGCAGGGCTACGGCCTGGGGCTGGGCATCGCCCGCAATATCGCCCATAGCCATGGCGGCGAGGTGAGTCTGCAGAACCTGCGCGAGGGTGGGTTGCGGGTAACGCTGCAACTGCCACGTTCGCCTGAGTGAATGTCACCGGATGGTGACAAAGCCGCCAGCCTTCGTTACTCGAATGATGCGGAGTCGCCATTAGACTCTTGTCATGGAGCCCTGAGGGAGTGGGTTGGTGGGTGGATGAAGCGTCACCCACCCTACGGTTCACGCATTACGGAATAACAACAATGAAAACACCTGCATTGCCCTCCGACAGCTGGTTGATGAAACCGGCTCACCGGGCCTGGCTGAACACCGAAGGTTTGCGGCTCCTGCCGTTCGCCAGGGCCTCGGCTGTCGAGCAGGGCTTCGCCGCCCTCGATTCCCATGGCCGACTGCCGTCAGGCGCCATTGCCGAGTTGATCCACACCACCCGCATGACCCACTGTTTCGCCCTGGCCCATATCCAGGGTGTTCCCGGCTATGCCCACCTGGTCGATCACGGCGTCGCCGCGCTGCAAGGTGCGTTGCGCGACGAGGTGGCGGGCGGCTGGTTCGCCGATGCTAGCCGTAGCGGTGACAAATCGGCCTACCTGCATGCCTTCGTGGCCCTGGCCGCCAGCTCCGCGCAAGCCGCCGCCAGGCCTGGAGCCGAGGTGCTGCTGGATGAGGCGATCACCATCCTCGAGAGACATTTCTGGAGCGAGGAGGAGGGGGCGCTGCGTGAGAGTTTCAGTAGCGACTGGACGCAGGAAGAAGCCTACCGCGGTGCCAACAGCAACATGCACGCCACCGAAGCCTTTCTCGCTCTGGCCGACGTCAGCGGAGATACCCTCTGGCTGCAGCGTGCGCTGCGTATCGTCGAGCGTCTGATCCACGAGCATGCCGCCTCCCGTGGTTATGTGGTGGTCGAGCATTTCGATCGGCAGTGGCAGGCCTTACCGGAATACAACGCCGATAACCGCGCCGATCCATTTCGGCCCTATGGCAGCACGCCAGGTCACAGCTTCGAGTGGGCGCGCTTGCTGCTGCATCTCGAGGCAGCGCTGGCGCAGGCCGGGCTCATCGTGCCCGACTGGCTGCTGGAGGATGCCCGCGGGCTGTTCGCCAGTGCCTGTCGGGACGCCTGGCATGCCGATGGTGAGCCGGGACTGGTCTACAACCTCGACTGGTTGGGGCGGCCGGTGGTGCGGGCGCGGCTGCACTGGGTGCAGGCCGAAGCCAGTGCGGCCGCCGCCGCGCTGCTGCGGCGCACCGGCGAGGCCATCTACGAGCAGTGGTATCGACGGTTCTGGGAATTCACATCCAGTTATTTCATCGACCTGCAGGGCGGCAGCTGGCATCACGAACTCGACAACGACAACCACCCGGCTGCCAGCATCTGGCCCGGAAAGCCCGATCTCTATCACGCTTACCAGGCGGTTCTACTGCCGCGCCTGGCGCTGGCACCGAGCCTGGCCACGGCATTGGCGGCCATGTAACGGGGCGGTGACATTTGCGCATCCCTTCGTTACCTGGCTGCCAGCAAAGCCTGATTAAACTCCCTGCAACGCAAGCACCACGACTTGCCCGATAACAACAAGAAAGGTACTCCGATGAACGCGATCACCCGTCTCGCTACTGCCGTTTCTCTCGCCTCGTTGTTCCCACTCACTGCCCTGGCAGCCGACTCCAAAGGTACGGTCGAAGTCGTGCACTGGTGGACGTCCGGCGGCGAGGCTGCGGCCGTGAAGGTTCTGCGTGAGCTGGTCGAGAAGGACGGCTTCACCTGGAAGGACAGCGCCGTGGCCGGTGGCGCAGGCTCTGCCGCGATGACCGTGCTGAAGACCCGTGTGGTTTCCGGCAATCCGCCCGGCGCCGCGCAGATCAAGGGGCCGGATCTGCAGGAGTGGGGTGCGCTGGATCTGCTCAGCCCGCTGGATGATGTCGCCAAGGCCAACAACTGGGACGGGCTGCTCTCCAAGACCGTCTCCAACACCATGCAATACGACGGTCATTACGTGGCCGTGCCGGTGAACATCCACCGCGTCAACTGGCTGTGGATCAACCCCGAAGTATTCAAGAAGGCCGGTATCGAGAAGCCTCCAACCACCCTCGACGAGCTCTATGCCGCTGGCGACAAACTCAAGGCCGCTGGTTTCGTGCCTCTGGCCCATGGTGGCCAGCCGTGGCAGGACAGCACCGTATTCGAAGGGCTGGTGCTCGGCATCATGGGGGCCGATGGCTATCACAAGGCGTTCGTCGAGAACGACGAGGCGACCCTCACCAGTGCGCAGATGACCGAAGTGTTCACCGCCCTGAAAAAGCTTTCCACCTATATGGACGACAACCGCGCTGGTCGTGACTGGAACCTGGCCACGGCCGAGGTCATCGATGGCAAGGCCGGTATGCAGATCATGGGCGACTGGGCCAAGAGCGAGTGGACGGCCGCCGGCAAGGTCGCGGGCAAGGACTACCAGTGCGTACCGATGCCCGGTACTGCCGGCAGCTACACCTACAACATCGACTCCATGGCCATGTTCAAGCTCAAGAACGAAGGTGACGTCGCCGCCCAGCACGCACTGGCGCGTATCGCGCTGGAGCCCGAGTTCCAGTACGTTTTCAACGAGAACAAGGGCTCGATTCCGGTACGTTCCGATCTGGACATGAGCAAGTTCGACAGCTGCGCCCAGGCCTCCATGAAGGATTTCCAGGAAGCCGACGAGAACGGCAAGCTGGAGCCGAGCATGGCCCACAGCATGGCCACCAACCTGGCGGTGCAGGGTGCGATCTTCGATGTGGTGACCAACTTCATGAGCGAGAAGAACGCCGACCCGAGCAAGGCCGGCGCGCAGATCTACGCCGCGATCAAGTCCGCTCAATAGGCGTGATGCGGGCCGCCATCGACGGCCCGCGCATCTTTCCCAAGCCCACCTGCGACAGGCGTTCAGCGCTGTCGTAGGCGGCGTTCGACCCGAATTTCATCTTCACACTGGTAATGCCCGATGAGTGTCACGACGGTAATCGGCAAGGCTTCACCCTTCGACGCGCTGCAGCGCTGGCTACCCAAGCTGGTGTTGGCGCCGAGCATGCTGGTGGTGCTGGTCGGCTTCTACGGCTACATCCTCTGGACGCTGGTGCTGTCGTTCACCAACTCCAGCTTCATGCCCAGCTACAAGTGGGTTGGTCTGCAGCAGTACGTGCGGCTGATGGACAACGACCGCTGGTGGGTGGCGAGCAAGAACCTGATGGTGTTCGGCGGCATGTTCATCGGCATCAGCCTGGTCATCGGCGTGTTGCTCGCGGTGTTGCTGGATCAGCGCATTCGTCGTGAAGGTTTCATCCGCACCATCTATCTGTATCCCATGGCGCTGTCGATGATCGTCACCGGTACCGCCTGGAAGTGGCTGCTCAACCCCGGCCTCGGGCTGGACAAGATGCTGCGCGACTGGGGCTGGGAAGGCTTTCGCCTGGACTGGCTGGTGGATCAGGATCGGGTCGTCTACTGCCTGGTGATCGCTGCCGTGTGGCAGGCCTCGGGCTTCGTCATGGCGCTGTTCCTGGCGGGGCTGCGCAGCGTCGATCAATCGATCATCCGGGCGGCCCAGGTGGACGGCGCCAGCCTGCCGACCATCTACCTGCGCATCGTGCTGCCGAGTCTGCGGCCGGTGTTCTTCAGCGCGGTGATGATCCTCGCCCATATCGCCATCAAGAGCTTCGACCTGGTGGCGGCGATGACTGCGGGCGGTCCCGGCTACGCCTCCGATCTGCCGGCGATGTTCATGTACAACTTCACCTTCAGCCGCGGCCAGATGGGCATCGGCTCGGCCAGCGCGATGATGATGCTCGGCGCGATCCTGGCGATTCTGGTGCCCTATCTCTACTCGGAACTGCGGGGTAAACGCCATGACTAGAGCCTTCAGCCCAAGCCGTGTGGCGATCTACGCCACCCTGCTGTTCGCCGCGGCGCTGTACCTGGTGCCGCTGATCGTGATGCTGCTGACCAGCTTCAAGACCCCCGAGGATGTGCGTGCCGGTAACCTGCTGTCCTGGCCCGAAGCGTTCACCCTGATCGGCTGGGTCAAGGCCTGGGATGTGGTCGGTGGCTACTTCTGGAACTCGGTGAAGATCGCCGTGCCGGCCGTGCTGATTTCCACGGCGGTCGGCGCCCTGAATGGCTACGTGCTGTCGATGTGGCGCTTCCGTGGCTCGCAGCTGTTCTTCGGCTTGTTGCTGTTCGGCTGCTTCCTGCCGTTCCAGACGGTGTTGCTGCCAGCCTCGTTCACCCTCGGCAAGTTCGGCCTGGCGAATACCACCACGGGCCTGGTGCTGATCCACGTGGTCTATGGCATCGCCTTCACCACGCTGTTCTTCCGCAACTTCTACGTCAGCGTGCCGGATGCCCTGGTCAAGGCGGCGCGCCTAGACGGTGCCGGCTTCTTCACCATCTTCGGGCGCATCCTGCTGCCCATGTCGCTGCCGATCATCATGGTCTGCCTGATCTGGCAGTTCACCCAGATCTGGAACGATTTTCTGTTCGGTGTGGTGTTCGCCAGTGGCGACGCGCAGCCGATCACCGTGGCCCTCAACAACCTGGTGAACACCAGCACCGGGGCCAAGGAATACAACGTGGACATGGCCGCGGCGATGATCGCCGGGCTGCCGACCCTGCTGGTGTACATCGTGGCGGGCAAGTATTTCCTGCGCGGCCTCACGGCCGGTGCGGTCAAGGGTTGAAAGCTGCGCTTTCAACGTGGAGAGAAGTAAATGGCAACGCTTGAACTGCGCAACGTCAACAAGTCCTACGGCAGTGGCCTGACGGACACCCTCAAGAGCATCGACCTGAAGATCGATGCCGGGGAATTCCTGATCCTGGTCGGCCCCTCGGGCTGCGGCAAATCCACCCTGATGAACTGCATCGCCGGGCTGGAGAGCATCAGCAACGGCGCGATCCTGGTCGACGACGCCGACATCAGCGGCATGAGCCCCAAGGATCGTGACATCGCCATGGTGTTCCAGTCCTACGCGCTGTACCCGACCATGAGCGTGCGCGACAACATCGCCTTCGGTTTGAAGATGCGCAAGATGGCACCGGCTGCCATAGACGAAGAAGTGGCACGGGTGGCCAAGCTGCTGCAGATCGAGCACTTGCTGGGGCGCAAGCCCGGTCAGCTTTCCGGTGGCCAGCAGCAGCGCGTGGCCATGGGCCGGGCGCTGGCGCGGCGGCCGAAGATCTACCTGTTCGACGAGCCTCTTTCCAACCTCGACGCCAAGTTGCGGGTGGAGATGCGCACCGAAATCAAGCTGATGCATCAGCGCCTGAAGACCACCACGGTGTACGTCACCCACGACCAGATCGAGGCCATGACCCTCGGCGACAAGGTGGCGGTGATGAAGGAGGGCGTGATCCAGCAATTCGGCACGCCGCAACAGATCTACAACGACCCGTCCAACCTGTTCGTGGCCAGCTTCATCGGCTCGCCGCCGATGAATTTCGTGCCCGTGCAATTGCAGCGGCGTGCTGGCCAGGTATGGGCCAGCCTGACCTCGTCGGGCGGCCGCTGCGAACTGCCGCTCGGCTACTTGCCCGAAGGCGCCGAGCAACGCACGTTGCTGCTCGGTATCCGTCCCGAACAGATTCAGCCGGCCAGCGCATCCGGCCAGGAGGCTTCACTGCCGGCCGTGGTCGAGGTCACCGAACCCACCGGCCCGGACACCCTGGTCTTCGTCAGCGTCAATGACAGCAAGCTGTGCTGCCGCCTGGCGCCGGATCAGGCACCAGAGGTCGGGCAGAGCGTCGAGCTGCATATCGATGCATCGCGGGTACTGCTGTTCGATGCCGACAGTGGCGAGCGCGTGCGTCCCGAAGCCCATGTCCCCCACAGAGCAATGTCACTCAGCTCAAGAATCATTGAAAAGGAGTCGGTCTCGCGAGCGCCGTCCTGGCCTCGGTTGTCCTGATGCCGGCATGCAAAGCGGTAACAACAATAAAAACAGCAGGAGAGGGTATGAAACGATCAACGGGTATCGGTCTGGCCATGGCGTTGGGTTCCCTGACGTTACCGGCCACGGGAATGGCGCTGGAGTTCAGCGGCTATGTGCGCAGCGGTGTCGGCAGTGCCGACGGCAACGGCCGACAGTCATGCTTCCAACTGCCGGGGGCGCAGTCCAAGTATCGTCTGGGTAACGAGTGCGAGCAGTACGCCGAGCTGGATCTGCGCCAGGATCTGTTCACGCTCGACGATGGTTCGGTGCTGAGCATCGAGGGCATGGCGCAGCTCTTCAACGAGTATGGCCACACGCCGAAATTCACTGGCGATCACGGTACCGCCCGGATGAACCAGATGTACGCCGAATGGAGCAACATGCCGGCGCTCAACGGCGGCTCGCTGTGGGCCGGGCGACGTTTCTACAAACGAAACGACATCCATATCTCCGACTTCTACTACTGGAACCAGAGCGCTACCGGTTTCGGTATCGACGAGATGAAGATCGGCGATTACAAGTACAGCTACGTGTTCTCTCGCAAGGACAGCTACGACCAGAAGCAGTACATCAACCGCCATGACTTCAACGTCGGTGGCTTCACGCCCAATCCGGGCGGTGAGATCGAGGTTGGCGTCAGCTACATCGACAAGCCCGACAGCGATGATGCGCACAGCGGCTGGGCGGTGACGGGTCAGCATGTGCAGAAGAACTTCCTCGGGCTCGGTGGTGACAACAAGCTTGCGCTGCAATATGGCGAGGGGCCAGGAACCGGCCTGGGCTACACCGGCGATCCGACCCTTGATGGCAGCGCCAAGAGCTGGCGTGTCGTCGAGTTCTTCGACTTCCAGGTGACGCCGCGCCTAGGTGGGCAGGTTCAGGCTGTTTACCAGAAGGACAAGCGTGATGACGGTGCGGATCAGGACTGGTGGTCGGTGGGCGGGCGTACCAGCTACGCCTTCACGCAGCAGTTCAAGCTGGTTGGCGAGATCGGCCATGATCAGGTGGACGCCACCGGCGGTACGCGCAAACTGACCAAGTTCACCGTCGCCCCGACTTGGTCGCCAGCCGGCCCTGGTTTCTGGGAGCGCCCGGAAATCCGTCTGTACTACACCTACGCCAGCTGGAACCGCGCCGCGCAGGAAGCGGCGAACCTGCTTGCAGAAGGTTCTGCACTGTCCGACACCGGCGCCTTCGGCAGCTCGCGCAATGGTTCCAATTTCGGCGTGCAGGTGGAGTATTGGTGGAAATGATGGTCAGGCGTGCCGTTTCGTAGGGTGGGTTAGTGGCGCCATTGCGGGAATTGTTGGTAACTGCGGTAGTGGCGCGCCGCGTAACCCATCAGGCGGTATTCGGTGATGCCTGGTGGGTTACGGCGCACCGTGAAATTGTGCTGTCGTCATGTTCGGCAGCAGGCGCCTAACCCACCCTACGATCCGCTTGCAGCTTGCGGCTGTTTAGATTGGCTCTTCGCTGGCCGGATAGCGGCTGGCGTTGAGGCTTTCCTTGATCTTGCGCAGATGGGGTTGGAAATCCACTCCGCGGCGCAGGGTCATGCCCGTGGCGAGCACGTCGAGCACGGTGAGCTGGATGATCCGCGAGGTCATCGGCATGTAGATGTCGGTGTCCTCGGGCAGTGGGATGTCCAGGCTCAGGGTGCTGGTCTGCGCCAGGGGCGAGCCGGCGGCGGTCAGGCCGAGTACCGAAGCACCGTTTTCCCGTGCCAGGCGCGCCACTTCGACCAGTTCGCGAGTGCGTCCGGTGTAGGAAATGATCACGAACAGGTCGCCGGTGTGGGCCACCGAGGCCAGCATGCGCTGCATCAGCACGTCGGCGTGGGCGGACACCGCGAGGTTGAAGCGGAAGAACTTGTGCTGGGCATCCAGCGCCACCGGCGCCGAAGCGCCGAGGCCGAAGAAGTGGATCTGCCGTGCCTGGATCAGCAGATCGACGGCGCGGCTGATCAGTTGCGGATCGAGGCTCTGGCAGGCGCTGTCCAGCGAGGCGATGGCACTGCCGAAGATCTTGCGGGTATAGGCTTCGGGGCCATCATCCGCTTCCACCGCACGGCTGACATACGCCGCGCCGCTGGCCAGGCTCTGTGCCAGCTGCATTTTCAGCTCGGGATAGCCGTTGACGCCGAAGGAACGGCAGAAACGATTCACCGTCGGTTCGCTGACCTGCGCAGCCTGGGCGAGGGCGGCGATACTCAGGCGGGTGGCCTGCTGCGGATTGTGCAGTATCACTTCGGCGACCTTGCGTTCGGCCTTGTTCAGGCTGTCGAGGCGGCCCTGGATCTGCTCGAGAAGATTGCGCACGCGATCCATTATTGTCCTTGTCCGATGAAATGCCGGGTTAATCCTAGGGTCTGTTGCCGTTTCAGCACAAGCCGCGTTGCTGCGCAAAATCCCGCCAGGCTAGGCGGAGGACGCAGGGAATGGCATTCCCTTTTCAAGTCCTCCAACAACGCATGGCGGGATTTTGCGCGCAACCCGAAGGGCCGGGCCCGTTTTGCCGCGACGCTGCGTTTCTCGCCGGCTCATTTAGCCAGCTAAACTTCGCGGCTCGTGCCTTGCCTCGCGGCAAAACGGGCTCCGGCGCGGTCGCGCTGAAACGGCAACAGACCCTCAACCTGCTCTTGTCTACTGGCTATCGTTAACCGCAGTCTATAAAAATGTTGTTTTTATTACTACATTTCCGGTTGCAGAATTGGCGGTTAACCGCTATCAATAGGGTAACTTGTTAGAAGAACAAAGATCATGTCTGTGACTCCCGTTGAGCCTTGTACCTTCGCTTTGTTCGGCGCCCTGGGCGACCTGGCACTGCGCAAGCTGTTCCCAGCACTCTATCAGCTCGATCGCGCCGGGCTGCTGCACGAGGATACCCATCTCCTCGCTCTGGCACGCGAAGGCGGTGATCCCGCCACGCACCTGAGCGCCATCGACAATCACCTGCGCCGCTACCTGCCGGCCAACGAGCTGGACGAGGCGGTGATGCAACGCTTCCAGGCGCGTTTGCGTTACCTGAGCATGGAATTCCTGCCGCCCGACGGCTACCCGCAACTGGCCGAAGCGGTTGGCAGCGGACGCCAGTTGATCGCCTATTTCGCCACGCCAGCCTCGGTGTATGGCGGCATCTGCACCAACCTGGCAGCGGTCGGCCTGGCCGAAGGTACGCGGGTCGTTCTGGAAAAACCCATCGGTCATGATCTGGAATCCTCCCGAGCGGTCAACGACGCAGTGGCGGAGTTCTTTCCAGAGACCCAGGTCTATCGGATCGACCACTATCTGGGCAAGGAGACGGTGCAGAACCTGATCGCCCTGCGCTTCGCCAATAGCTTGTTCGAGACCCAGTGGAACCAGAACCACATCACCCATGTGGAAATCACCGTGGCGGAGAAGGTCGGCATCGAAGGCCGCTGGGGTTACTTCGACAAGGCCGGGCAACTGCGCGACATGATCCAGAACCACCTGCTGCAGTTGCTCTGCCTGATCGCCATGGATCCGCCAGGCGATCTCTCCGCGGATGCCATCCGCGACGAGAAGGTCAAGGTGCTCAAGGCGCTGGAGCCGATGACTGCCGAGCAGCTCTCTCGCCATGTGGTACGTGGGCAGTACGTAGGCGGCACCAGTGACGGAAAACCGGTTCCCGGCTACCTGGAGGAAGAGAATTCCAACGCCCGCAGCGACACCGAAACCTTCGTCGCGCTGCGTGCCGATATCCGCAACTGGCGCTGGGCCGGCGTGCCGTTCTACCTGCGTACCGGCAAGCGCATGGCGCAGAAGCTGTCGCAGATCGTCATCCACTTCAAAGAGCCGCCGCACTACATCTTTGCGCCCGAACAGCGCCAGTTGATCGGCAACAAGCTGATCATCCGCCTGCAGCCGGACGAGAGCATTTCCCTGCAGGTGATGACCAAGGATCAGGGGCTGGACAAAGGCATGCAGTTGCGTAGCGGCCCGTTGCAACTGAATTTCTCGGCGACGTACGGCAGCTCGCGCATTCCCGATGCCTACGAGCGGTTGCTACTGGAGGTCATGCGTGGCAATCAGAACCTGTTCGTGCGCAAGGATGAAATCGAGCATGCCTGGCAATGGTGCGATCAACTGATCGCCGGCTGGAAGAAACTCGGCGACCCACCCAAACCGTACGTCGCCGGCACCTGGGGGCCGATGAACTCCATCGCCCTGATCACTCGCGACGGGAGGGCCTGGTATGGCGATCTCTGACCTCGAATTCCCAGTGGGTGTGGTCGCTCGTAGCCACAGCGACTCACAGCATCTGGCCACATCTCTGGCGCAGGCCGTTGCCGATGCATTACGCGATGCCATCGATAGCCATGACCACGCTACGCTGGTGGTGTCTGGCGGACGTAGCCCGATCGCCTTCTTCAAGGCGTTGGCCCAGCAGCCATTGCCCTGGGCGAAGGTGCTGGTGAGCCTGGCCGATGAGCGTTGGGTGCCGGTTAGCCACGCCGACAGCAATGAGGCGCTGGTGCGTCAGCACCTGTTGCAGGGGCCGGCAGCCGAAGCGCGACTGCTTGGCCTGTACCATAGTGCCGGCAGCCTCGAGGAGGCGGCCAGGCTGACCGAACAAACGCTGAGCGACCTGCCACCCATCGATGTACTGGTGCTGGGCATGGGCAATGACGGGCATACCGCTTCGCTGTTTCCCGACAGCCCGAGTCTGCATGAAGCGCTGCAGGACGATTGCCCGCGCCGTTGCCTGCCGATGCTGGCACCCTCGGTACCGCATCAGCGCCTGACCCTGACTCTGCCGCTGCTCAAGGCCGCACGTCTGCCGCTGCTGGCGATCGAGGGGCAGGGCAAGTTGAGCGTGCTGGAGCAGGCGCTACAACACCGTGACCACAAAAAAATGCCGATCAGCGCGTTTCTTGGCGCGCCTTTAGAAATTTACTGGTGCCCTTAGGCCAAAAGGATCAAAAGACATGACACACGCCATCAGCCGCCCAAACCCAACCATGGCTGAGAAGATCGCCAGCATCGACGCGCTCTGCGCTCGGGCGCGCATCATGCCGGTGATCACCATCGCCCGCGAGGAAGACATTCTGCCGCTGGCCGATGCCCTGGATGCCGGCGGCCTGCAGGTGCTGGAAATAACCCTGCGTTCGGCGCACGGGCTGACCGCCATCCGCCGCCTGCGCGAAGAGCGTCCGCACCTGTGTGTCGGTGCCGGCACGGTACTCGATCGACACATGCTCGATGCGGTGGAGAAGGCCGGCGCACAGTTCATCGTCAGCCCTGGCTCCACCGATGAACTGCTGCGCGCCGCCCTCGACAGCCCGGTACCGATGCTGCCCGGCGTGTCCAGCGCCTCGGATCTCATGATCGGTTACGCCCTGGGCTATCGCCGCTTCAAGTTGTTCCCTGCCGAGATCTGTGGCGGCACTGCCGCGCTCAAGGCTCTTGGCGGCCCATTCGGGGATGTGCGTTTCTGCCCCACTGGCGGGGTCAATCCGGACAACCTGCAGCGTTACATGGCCCTCGCCAACGTGATGTGCGTAGGCGGCAGCTGGATGCTGGACAGCTCCGCTGGCTGGGACAGCGTTCGTCGTACCAGCGCCGAGGCACTGGCGCTGCTGAATTGAGCGAACATACCTCGTCATAGCCCGCGCCGTGGGGCCGGGCCTCTTTGCGTTCAGGAACTCTCATGTCCCGTCCATTCGACCCCGCTGCGCTGTTTCCCCGTCTGCACGATATCCCCGAAGCCTACCGTCCCGATGCCCCGGTCGAGCAACGCGAATACCTGGTCGGTGGCGAGCTACGCCACTGGCAAGGACCGCTGGCTCAGGTACACAGCCCGATCTACCTCGTCGAAGATGACGGCGAGCGTCAGGTGGTGCTCGGTAGTACGCCGCTGCTGGACGCCGATGCCGCCCTGGCCGCGCTGGATGCCGCCGTCGCGGCTTATGATCACGGCCAGGGGCTGTGGCCGAAGCTGCGCGTAGCCGAGCGCATCGCTCATGTGGAAGCCTTCCTGACGCGCATGCGCGAACAGCGTACGGCAGTGGTCAAGCTGCTGATGTGGGAGATCGGCAAGAACCTCAAGGACTCCGAAAAGGAGTTCGACCGTACCTGCGATTACATCGTCGACACCATCGGTGCGCTCAAGGAGCTGGATCGTCGCTCCAGCCGTTTCGAACTGGAGCAGGGCACGTTGGGGCAGATCCGCCGCGTGCCACTGGGTGTGGCGCTGTGCATGGGACCGTACAACTACCCGCTGAATGAAACCTTCACCACGCTGATCCCGGCACTGATCATGGGAAATACGGTGGTGTTCAAGCCGGCCAAGTTCGGCGTGCTGCTGATGCGCCCGCTGCTGGAAGCGTTTCGCGACAGCTTCCCGCCGGGCGTGATCAACATCATCTACGGCCGTGGACGCGAAACGGTCAGTGCCTTGATGGAAAGCGGCAAGGTCGATGTGTTCGCCTTCATCGGCACCCACAAGGGCGCCAGCGACCTGAAGAAACTGCACCCCAAACCGCACCGCCTGCGCGCGGCGCTGGGCCTGGATGCCAAGAACCCGGGCATCGTGCTGCCCGATGTGGATCTCGACAACGCGGTGAGCGAGGCACTGACCGGCACGCTGTCGTTCAATGGCCAGCGCTGCACGGCGCTGAAGATTCTTTTCGTCCATGAGGACGTATTGCAGCCGTTCCTCGACAAATTCAGTGCCGGCCTTGCCACGCTCAAGCCGGGCATGCCCTGGGAGCCCGGTGTCGCCCTGACGCCCCTGCCCGAGCCGGGCAAAGTGGATTACCTGAAAACGGTCATGGCCGATGCCATCGACAAGGGTGCGAAGATCATCAACCCGGGCGGCGGCGAACACCGCGAGAGCTTCTTCTACCCGGCGTTGCTGTGCCCGGTGAGTCCGCAGATGCGCCTGTATGGTGAAGAGCAGTTCGGCCCCTTGGTGCCGGTGGTGCCGTATCGCGATGTGAAAGAGGTGATCGACTACGTGCTGCAGTCGGATTTCGGCCAGCAGCTCAGCCTGTTCGGCAACGACCCGCAGCAGATCGGTCGCCTGGTCGACGCCTTCGCCAACCAGGTTGGGCGCATCAATATCAACGTTCAGTGCCAGCGCGGGCCGGATACCTTCCCGTTCAACGGGCGCAAGGATTCCGCCGAAGGCACGCTGTCGGTGCACGACGCCCTGCGTACCTTCTCCATCCGCACCCTGGTAGCGACCCGTTTCACGGAGGACAACAAGGCGCTGGTCAGTGAGGTGATCCGCCAGCGCTCGTCGAATTTCCTGACCACCGATTACATTTTCTGAGAGCCTGTTCGACGTCTCGCGAGCTGGAGCAATGCAAACGCGCAGCAGACTTTGAGCAGCTTCTGAGGTTCTCTGCATGACACTCAACATCAGCAAAGACACGCGCCTGTGCATGTCACTGTCCGGCCGCCCCGGAAATTTCGGTACGCGTTTCCAGAATTACCTGTATCAGGCGTTGGAGCTGGACTACCTCTACAAGGCGTTCACCACCACGGATCTGCCGGCTGCCATCGCTGGTATCCGCGCACTGGGCGTTCGCGGGTGTGCGGTGTCGATGCCGTTCAAGGAAGCCTGCATCGAGCACCTCGACGCCCTGCACGAATCGGCGGCGACGCTGCAGTCGGTCAACACCATCGTCGCGGATGATGGCCACCTGACCGGCTACAACACCGACTACAGCGCGGTGGTGCATCTGCTCGAACAGCACGGCGTGCCCAGCGACATCCGCTACGCCCTGCGCGGTAGCGGCGGCATGGCCAAGGCGGTGGCCTGCGCGTTGCGCGACAGCGGCTTCGGCAACGGCAGCATCGTCGCCCGTAACGAGGTGGCGGGCAGGGCATTGGCACAGCAGTGCGGCGTTGATTGGCGCCCGGCACTGGATGGACAGGGCGCCGATCTGCTGGTCAATGTCACACCTCTGGGCATGCGCGGCCCGGAGGCCGAGCAACTGGCTTTCGACGAACGCGCCGTCGCTTCTGCGCAGTGGGTCTTCGACGTGGTTGCCGTGCCGGTGGAAACCCCGCTGATCCGGCTGGCCCGTTCCCTGGACAAGCCTGTGATCACCGGCGGCGAAGTGATCGTGTTGCAGGCCGTGGAGCAGTTTGCCTTGTACACCGGCGTGCGGCCCGATGCCGAGTTGATCGCGCGCGCCGCACGCTTTGCCCTGGCCGAATAGCGCGTCTGTGGGGCGATACGTGTAGGCGCGTCGACCTCGGCGCGAACGATGGTGGCCGTACCGCGAGTTTTGCGTGGGTCAGAAGACGATTCGCCGCGGGGGTGTCGTAAGAATCGGAGCTGCCCCAGCCCGCCAGCCTGTCGTTCACCTTCACGGCCTGACTTGGCACCGCCGATTTAAAGTTTGCACTTTCCGTTTCCTTGCTCAGTCGTAAAAGAGGTAGGGCATGGCGCTGCGACGAACGCTCTGCCAGACGCTGGCTTCGCCGCAGCGCCATGCCCTGCATCCGAACGGATGCCTGCACAGGCTTCTGATGCCTGGCGTGCCACTTCGAGTGGCTCGCCGACAGATACGCAAGGAGATAGCCATGGGCTTGGGAACCATACTGCTGATCATTTTGATCCTCATGCTGATTGGTGCCATCCCGGCATGGCCGCACAGCCGCAGCTGGGGCTACGGGCCCACTGGTGGGCTTGGGCTGGTGCTGGTCATCGTGCTGGTGCTGTTGCTACTCGGCTACCTATGAGCCAGCGCCTACATCTTTGATGTAGGTAGTCACCGTCGGCGGCGCTCGCCGCTGACGGCTGAGCTGGTCAAGGCCAGTTTCCGATTGTCCTTTCTCTCCCCTGTTTTCATTTCCGGAGGTCGCCTGCTTGGATCTGGTGATTGCACGGCCTGAAGGTCTGTACTGTCCTCCCGGAGATTTCTATATTGACCCCTGGCGCCCCGTTGAGCGGGCCGTCATCACCCATGGCCACGGTGACCATGCCCGTGCAGGCAGCACCCATTATCTGGCCGCCGCGCCGGGTGAGGGCATCCTGCGAACCCGCCTGGGTCGCGATATCAACCTGCAGACCCTGGCCTATGGCGAGCCCATCGATCACCACGGCGTCACCCTGAGCTTTCATCCCGCCGGCCATGTGCTGGGCTCGGCCCAGGTACGCCTCGAGTATCGCGGCGAAGTCTGGGTGGCGTCTGGCGACTACAAGGTGGAGCCGGACGGTACCTGCGATCCCTTCGAACCGGTGCGCTGCCACACCTTCATCACCGAATCCACCTTTGGCTTGCCGATCTATCGCTGGCAACCCCAGGCGCAGATCTTCGCTGGCATCAATGATTGGTGGCGACTGAATCAGCAAGCCGGGCGGGCCAGCGTGCTGTTCTGCTACGCCTTCGGCAAGGCCCAGCGAATCCTGCACGGTATCGATGCGAACATCGGGCCGATTCTCGGTCACGGCTCCATGGAACCCTTGCATCAGGTCTATCGTGATGCTGGCGTTTACCTGCCCGAAACGCGCTATGCCGGTGGGGTGGCAAAGGGCGACCCGCTGCTGCGCCAGGCCCTGATTCTGGCGCCGCCTTCGGCAGGCGGTAGCACCTGGATGCGCCGCTTCGGGGACTACAGCGATGCGTTCGCCAGCGGCTGGATGCTGCTGCGTGGCACGCGTCGGCGGCGCGGTGTCGACCGCGGCTTCGTGCTCTCCGACCACGCCGACTGGCCCGGCCTGCTATGGGCTATCGAGCAGACCGGTGCCGAGCGGGTCATGGTCACCCATGGTTCGGTGAACATTCTGGTGCGTCACCTGCGCGAGCAGGGCCTCGATGCTCAGGCCTTCGAAACCGAGTACGGCGAGGAAGACGATGCGGCTGCGGAGCCAGCGGCATGATCGCCTTCGCGCAGCTCTACGCGCGCCTCGATGCCACCACTTCGAGCAATGCCAAGCTCGCGGCGCTGCAGGATTATCTGCGCGGCGCCGAACCGGCCGATGCGGCCTGGGCGGTGTACTTTCTCGCCGGTGGCCGCCCGCGGCAACTGGTGCCTTCGCGTCAACTGCGCGAACTGGCCATGCAGCGGGCCGGCCTTTCTCCCTGGCTGTTCGAAGAAAGCTACTCGGCGGTCGGCGACCTGGCCGAAACCATTGCACTGTTGCTGCCGGAGGCGACCAGCACCTCCCGGGATGGGCTGGCGGTGTGGGTCGAAGACAAACTGTTGCCGCTGCGTGGCCTGCCGCCGGACGAGCTCGCGCTGCGCCTCGATACGCTCTGGGCGCAGCTCGATCCGCAGTCGTTGATGGTCAGCATCAAGTTGATCACCGGGGCTTTTCGGGTCGGTGTTTCCAGGCTGCTGGTAACCCGCGCCCTGGCGAGTATTGCCGAGGTCGACGCCAAGCGCGTCGCTCAGCGTCTGGTGGGCTATACCGACCTGTCGTACCGGCCCACGGCTGCATCCTACAAGCGCCTGATCGCCGCCGAGTCGGATGACGAACACGCCCAGCGCGGTGGTCAGCCCTATCCGTTCTTTCTCGCCCATCCGCTGCAGCGCCCACTGGAGGAGTTCGAAACCAGCCTGGGGTCGCCCGCCGACTGGCTGATCGAATGGAAGTGGGATGGAATCCGCGCGCAACTGGTCAAGCGCGACGGCCAGTTATGGGTCTGGTCACGGGGTGAAGAGTTGATCAGCGAGCGTTTTCCCGAATTGCAGGCGTTGGCGCCATCGCTGCCGGACGGCACGGTGATCGATGGTGAACTGGTGGTCTGGCGCCACGCACCAGAGGCCACCGCTCAGCAGGGCGAGTTGATGGCCCATGCTGCCGAGGAGTCTCCCGAGCGGCTGAACGACCAGGTCGAAGCGCAGCTCGAGCAATACGGTATTCAACCCTTCGCGCTGTTGCAGCAGCGCATCGGCCGCAAGACCCTGAGCCGCAAGCTGCTCGACGAGGTGCCAGTCGCCGTGCTGGCCTACGACCTGCTGGAGTGGCGGGGGGATGATTGGCGCATGCGCCCGCAGCACGAACGACGCGCTCAGTTGGAACATGTGCTGGCCACGTGCGCCAGCCCGCGTCTGATGCCATCGCCACTGCTGCACGGGGATAGCTGGCAGGCGCTGGCCGAACAGCGCGAGGCCTCACGCGCTCTGGGCGTGGAAGGCATGATGCTCAAGGCGCGTGAGTCCGCTTACGGAGTGGGGCGTAGCAAGGATGTCGGCGTCTGGTGGAAGTGGAAGATCGACCCGTTGAGCGTCGATGCCGTGCTGATCTACGCCCAGCGAGGGCATGGCCGGCGAGCCAGCCTGTACAGCGACTACACCTTCGCCGTATGGGACGGTGCGCCAGGCGATCCCGAGCGGCACCTGGTGCCCTTCGCCAAGGCCTATTCCGGGTTGACCGACGAGGAAATGCGCAAGGTCGACGCCATCGTGCGCAAGACCACGGTGGAGAAATTCGGCCCGGTGCGCAGCGTGACGCCAAGCCTGGTGTTCGAACTGGGCTTCGAAGGGATCGCCCGTTCCCCGCGTCACAAGAGTGGCATCGCCGTGCGCTTTCCGCGCATGTTGCGCTGGCGCCATGACAAGACGGTGGAGGAGGCCGACACCCTGGCGCTGCTGCAGGAGTTGCTGCAATGAGCCTGGCGAGTACCTGGCTGCGCCGCAACGGCTGGAAGGCTTTCGATTTTCAGAAGGAGGTGTGGCAGGCGGTCGCCGAGGGACGTAGCGGCCTGCTGCATGCGTCGACCGGCGCGGGCAAGACTTATGCCGTATGGCTGGCGGCGCTCAATCGCTTCGCCGGTAAAGGCGCGCCGAAGAAGGCGGTAAGCGGCAAGCGTGCGCCGCCGGTCGTGCCACTCACCGTACTCTGGATCACGCCGATGCGTGCCCTGGCCGCCGACACCCAGCGCGCTTTGCAGGCGCCGCTGGATGGCCTGGAGATTCCCTGGAGCCTGGGCATGCGCACTGGCGATACCGGCAGCGCAGAGCGTCAGCGCCAGGCACGCCGGCTGCCGTCCGCCTTGGTCACCACTCCCGAAAGCCTGACCCTGCTGCTGACCGGCAGTGATGCGAAAGCGCAGTTCGCCCATGTGGGCATGCTGGTGGTGGATGAGTGGCATGAACTGCTCGGCAACAAGCGCGGCGTGCAGTTGCAATTGGCTCTCGCGCGGCTGCGGCAGTGGAACCCGCAACTGATCGTCTGGGGGCTGTCGGCCACGCTCGGCAATCAGCCGCATGCCATGGAGGTTCTGCTACCGGACGGCGGCGGTTGCCTGGTGCGCGGCGAGCTGGGCGCTGCGCCACAAATCGATACGCTGCTGCCGGCGGCGATGGAGCGCTTTCCCTGGGCTGGCCACCTGGGCTTGCGGCTATTGCCCCAGGTCGTCGAGGAGCTGGAAAGCAGCAGCGTCACCCTGGTCTTCACCAACACCCGCTCGCAGTCCGAGCTCTGGTACCAGGCGCTGCTCGAAGCGCGACCGGACTGGGCCGGGTTGATCGCGCTGCACCATGGTTCGCTGGCGCGCGAAGTCCGCGACTGGGTCGAGACAGGGCTCAAACAGGGCATGTTGAAAGCTGTGGTCTGCACCTCCAGCCTGGATCTGGGGGTCGACTTCCTGCCCGTCGAGCGGGTCTTGCAGATCGGCTCGGCCAAGGGCGTAGCCCGCCTGCTGCAACGCGCCGGGCGTTCCGGCCATGCGCCGGGGCGTACGTCGCGTATCACACTGGTGCCGACACATGCCCTTGAGTTGATCGAAGCCATAGCCGTGCAAGATGCCGTGGCGGCTGGGCGCATCGAGGCTCGCGAGTCGCCGTATCAGCCGCTGGACGTGCTGGTTCAGCATCTGGTCAGCGTGGCCCTGGGCGGCGGCTTTCGCCCCGATGAATTGCTGCGCGAAGTGCGCAGTACCTGGGCGTATCGTGATCTCGATGACGCGCAGTGGCGCTGGGCGCTGGCGTTCGTGCGTCAGGGTGGTGAGTCGCTCAGTGCCTATCCCGATTATCAGCGTGTGGCGCCGGACGAGGAGGGCGTCTGGCGCGTGCCCAGCCCTCGCCTGGCACGGCGCCACCGGATGAGCGTGGGCACCATCGTCAGCGACGCCAGCCTGGCTGTGAAGTGGTGGAGCAAGGGCGGCAGCGGTGGATCTCTGGGCAGCATCGAGGAGGGCTTCATCGCTCGCCTGCGCCCAGGCGACGTGTTTCTGTTCGGCGGGCGACCCCTGGAGCTGGTGCGTGTGGAGAACATGACGGCCTATGTGCGCCGCAGCAACGCGAGCAAAGCCAGTGTGCCGCGCTGGAACGGTGGGCGCATGCCGCTCTCCAGCGCGCTGACTGAGGCCGTGGTGGCGCGTTTCGGTGAAGCGGCTCAGGGACGCTTCGATGGGCCGGAAATGCGCATACTGCAGCCGCTGCTGGAGGTACAGGCGCAGTGGTCGGCACTGCCGGCGCCAGGCACCTTGCTGGCTGAAACCCTGCATTCGCGCGAAGGCTGGCACTTGTTCCTGTATCCCTTCGCCGGGCGCAATGTGCACCTGGGGCTGGCCAGTCTGCTGGCCTGGCGACTGGGCCAGCGGCAGCCGCTGAGCTTTTCCATCGCCGTCAACGACTACGGCCTGGAGTTGCTGTGTGCCAGCGAGGTGGATTGGACGGGCCTGCTCGGCGGCGATCTGTTCGGCGATCACGATCTGCTGCATGACGTGCTTGCCAGCCTGAACGCTGGCGAACTGGCTCAGCGGCGTTTTCGCGAGATCGCCCGTATCGCCGGCCTGGTGTTCGGCGGTTACCCCGGTGCGGGCAAGAGCCTGCGTCAGGTGCAGGCCTCCAGCGGGCTGTTCTTCGACGTGTTCCGCCAGTACGACCCGGACAACCTGCTGCTCACCCAGGCGCACGATGAAGTGCTCAGCCAGGAACTGGATGTCAGTCAGTTGCAGCGCACCCTGGCCGATATGCGCGCGGCGCGTCTGAACCTGCATGCATTGCGCCGGGCGACGCCGCTAGCCTTTCCGCTGATGGTCGAGCGCTTCCGTGAGCGGCTCAGTTCGGAAAAGCTCGCCGACCGCATCGCCCGCATGCTTGGCGAACTGGAACGTGCCGCAGGGCCGGGCGGGCAGGCCATCACCGAACCGCTGATCGAAGTCGAACCGGCGATTCGCCGTGGCGAACGCAAGCGCAAGGACGGCCGCCCTCGGAGCAAGGCCAGGGGCAATGAGGCATGAGTGGTACGCCTTACCTGACCGTGGAGATTGCTGGTGAAACGCTCTGGTTGTTGGCGGGCAAGGCGCTGTACTGGCCCGCCGAGCAGGCCCTGCTGATTGCCGACGCGCATTTTGGCAAGGCCGCCACCTATCGCACCCTGGGCCAGCCAGTACCGCAGGGCACCACGGCTCGTAATCTGCAACGGCTGGATGACATGCTGGCGAGCTACCCGACTCGCCGCCTGATCCTGCTGGGTGATTTTCTCCATGCGCGTCCTGCGCGCGTCGGTAGCACTCTGGCGGCATTGCAGTCGTGGCGTAAGCGGCATGCCGAGCTGAAGATCCTGCTGGTACGTGGCAACCATGACCGTAGTGCCGGCGATCCACCGGCTGATCTGGGCGTCGAGGTGGTGAGCGAGCCCTGGCGTTTTGGCCCCTTCGCGCTGTGTCATGAACCTTTGGAGTGTCCGGGCCTGCACGTGCTGGCCGGGCATCTGCATCCGGTATTCGTGCTGCGCGGCCGGGGTCGCGATCGTGTGCGCATGCCGTGCTTCAGCGTGGAAGAAAACATCACGCTGTTGCCGGCCTTCGGTGAGTTCACCGGTGGTATGGCCATCGAGGCGGCGCCAGGGCGAGCGATCTATGGCACGCTGGATGACGGCGTCTGGCTGCTTAGCCCGGGCTGATGCGGTTTTATGTCGCAGTGCGAAATCTGACGCCTCGCAAAACCTATCCTTGTAGTGATCGTATGTAATTGAAAATTAATATTTTATGTCTCGTTTACCTGTCCTTTTGCGGATGCTTTCCGCTACCCGGCTGAACAATCGACACGGGTCGTTCTAGTTATTTGTTTTCCTGCCGATAGAATGCCTGCCGCTTAAATCCGCTGGGTCATAAAAACAATTCTCCAGCTACATGCAATCCCTTCAAAAAAGGTCGGAGAACACTATGAACAGCTGGTTCGCCAATATCAGCGTCACCTTGAAACTTGCCTTGGGCTTCGGCCTCGTGCTGGTTCTCACCTGCGTACTCGCGCTGGCTGGTTGGACCAGCCTGGGCAGCCTGATTCAGCGGAGCGACTGGATGACGGAAATCTCCCGTCTCAACGACACGCTGACCGATTTGCGCATTACCCGTTTGCAATACATGTTGACGAACGGTGACGAGAAAGCCGCCGAACCCGTGCAGAAAGCGTTGGATGGCTTCAAGGCGCAACATGCCGAAGTATTGGCGATGTTCAAGAGCCCTGAAAACGTTCGCCGACTGCAGGCGCAGGGTACGCAGATCGATGCGTATCAGCTATCGCTGAACAAGATGCGCAGCGGTTATCGCGCCGCCGATGAGGCGCGTCAGGAAATGACCCGCAATGCGGTGACCGCCGGCCAGTTGGTCGATGAGATCAACAGCGCCGTGGTGAGTCTGCCGCTGTATGACGAAAGCCGCGCTGCCCAGTTCGAGGCGGTCACCAAGGTGAAGGAAGGGTGGCAGATGGTGCGCTATCAGGTGCGTGGCTACACTGCCAACCCCGGCACCGAATCCGAGCGCCTGGCAATCACCCAGATCGATTCGACCATCGCCGATCTCGGTCAACTTCGCCAGGCGTTCGCTGCCGAGCATTCGCAGCGAGTCAGCCAGGTCAGCACAGCGCTGGAAAATTACCGTACAGCGGTCATGACGTTCAAGGCGACCATCGAAACCATCGCCGCGGCGCGCAAGGAGCTGACCGAGCAAGGCTACGAGATCGTCAAGTTGAGCAAGGAGCTCACCGCCATCCAGCTGGAGCGCCGTGACAGCGAAAGTGCTGCCGCCCGCACCCTGCAGCTCGGCGCTACGCTGCTGGCGCTGCTGGTCGGCATCCTCGCCGCCTGGTTGATTACCCGGCAGATCACCCGTCCGTTACAGGACACGCTGCTAGCGGTCGAGCGTATTGCCGGTGGCGATCTGAGCCAGACCCTGCAAGTGTCTCGTCGTGACGAAATCGGCGTGCTGCAGCAGGGCATTCAGCGCATGGGTACCACCTTGCGCGAACTGATCGGTGGCATCCGTGATGGTGTCACGCAGATCGCCAGCGCTGCCGAAGAACTGTCGGCGGTAACCGAGCAGACCAGTGCCGGGGTCAACAGCCAGAAGGTGGAAACCGATCAGGTGGCCACGGCCATGCATGAAATGTCCGCCACCGTGCAGGAGGTCGCACGCAATGCTGCCGATGCGTCCCAGGCTGCTTCCGATGCAGATCGTGAAGCTACCCAGGGAGATCGCGTGGTCGCTGAGGCTATCGCACAGATCGAACGCCTGGCCGCCGAGGTCAGCCGTTCCACCGAGGCGATGACCCACCTGCAGAGCGAGAGCAACAAAATCGGCAGCGTGATGGATGTGATCAAGGCGGTGGCCGAGCAGACCAATCTGCTAGCGCTGAACGCCGCCATCGAAGCCGCCCGTGCCGGCGAGGCGGGTCGCGGTTTCGCGGTGGTTGCCGACGAAGTCCGTGGTCTGGCGCAACGCACCCAGAAATCCACTGAAGAGATCGAAGGCCTGGTTGCCGGTCTGCAGCAGGGCACCCAGCAGGTGGCCAACATCATGCAGAGCAGCCGTGGCCTGACCGACAGCAGCGTTGAGCTGACCCGCAAGGCGGGTGGTTCACTGGAAAGCATCACCCGTACGGTGTCGAACATCCAGTCGATGAACCAGCAGATAGCCGCCGCGGCCGAGCAGCAGAGCGCCGTGGCCGAGGAAATCAGCCGCAGTATCCTCAACGTACGCGATGTGTCGGAACAGACCGCCGCCGCGAGCGAGGAAACCGCCAAGTCCAGCGTCGAGCTGGCCCGCCTGGGTAACCAGCTGCAGATGATGGTCAGCCATTTCCGCGTCTGATCAACCGGCGTCTGTTGAAATGAGAAAGGCCGTTGCCCCGGGGCAACGGCCTTTTTTCGTCATGGGCACTGGCTGTCGTATGAGCCACGCCCTTCTAGTGGGTCGCGATCCAGATCAGCAGGCCGGCCTGAAACAGACTGAATGCCACCAGGCAGGCGATGGTGAAGCGCAGGCCGCCGTCTTCGCGCTTGAGCTGTTCGAGGCGTTCATGCTGCTTGCGCAATTGCAGATCCTGCTCGTGCAGGTTCTGATCCGCCTGC
Organism: Phytopseudomonas daroniae; assembly: GCF_004327285.1. Classification (GTDB taxonomy): domain Bacteria; phylum Pseudomonadota; class Gammaproteobacteria; order Pseudomonadales; family Pseudomonadaceae; genus Aquipseudomonas; species Aquipseudomonas daroniae. The sequence goes on along the minus strand of NZ_QJUI01000017.1, from coordinate 75,979 downwards.
TGCAGCATCTGCGCGGCGTCCAACTGCTCGATGAACATGACCTTTTCGCCGTTCCAGTCGCTGTGCAGGGCGCTGAGACGCGGCGCGCTGTAGTGCGCCTTGAGTTGACCGTCCTGATAGTCGACGGCGAAACCCTGGGCTTTCAGGCAATGATCGCGACGTGCACGGGCTTCTTCGTTCAAGGCATCGCGGCTCGGCAGCGGGCCGGTTTCGACGGTGTAATGGGCGCAATGCTGTTTGGCCCATGCGGCTGCCTGGGCCAGCAGAAAGCGGCCGAGACCACGGTTCTGCGGCTCCAGGCTCAGGCCGCTGTCCGGGCCGAAGCGGGCTTCCTTGTTGCGGTGGTCGAGCCAGAGCTCCAGCACGTTCTGTTCTTTGCGGACTTTCTGCCCCGGCAATTGCAGGCTCAGGCGCAGCAGGCTTTGCTCTTTGCTATGCCGCTCGACCCGCCCGAACTGCACGAAACGCAGCGGCCGCACGCCGGTGTGGCGGTCGATGGGCAAGGGGGCCAGGCGCAGCAGGCGAAAGTGCTCGGGGCCAAGCGTCGCCCACGGATGGGACGGCTCGGCCTGTTCGGTTTCCGGCGCGGCGACGGCTGGCGTTTCGCTGTCGGTCATGGTGCATTCCTCGAAAAGCCACCGCGAAGTTGAGCGCTGGCGTAGGGCCTGTTGCGCTGAAACGGCAGCAGACCCTAATGGCTATCGGCAGCAATATCGGTTTCTACAGGCGGTAATGCCTGAATGAAACTGACGATACGGCTGGTGAGGCCACGAGCCAAGGGCAAGTCCGGATTATCGTAGGAAGCCAGTTGCGCCTCGAAATCCATCGGCACGATGCGCATCACATGGTTCATGCCCGTGACGATCTGCAACTGAGCGTCCGGATTGGCCGCATGCAGCACCTCGGCATCCTGCACGCTGACCTGGATATCGTGGCTGCCCTGGACGATCAGCGCCGGTACGCGCACTCGGGCAAAAGCAGCGGCCGGATCCTGGCGGAACAGCGAAATCAGGTAGGGCTGCACGCTGGTGCGGTACAGCACGGTCAGTTCGTCCGACACCTCGGCAACCTGACGGCCCTCGCGCAGGGCTTCGAGCAAAGCGTCGCTCTCGGCGCGCAGACGCGGCGGCAGGCGGTTGCGCAGTTGCTCCTGGAGCAACTGATCGATGGGGCGGGCGCTGCCGGCGATGGACACCAACGCATCGGCGTCGGCTTCGGGGGCTGCAAGGCTGGCGATCAACGCGCCTTCGCTATGGCCGATCAGGATGACGTGGCTGAAGCGTTTGTCCTGATGCAGCTTGCGGCTCCAGGCCACCACATCGGCGACGTAGCGTTCGACACTCAGGTCGCGTTCATGGGGCGTGGCGGCATGGCTGGCAGCGATGCCGCGCTTGTCGTAACGCACGCTGGCGATGCCTTGCTGGGCCAGCGCCTGGGCCAGTTTGCGATGGGCATCGTTATGCCCGCCGCCCGGGTTGTTGCCGTTGCGGTCGGTTGGCCCTGAACCGGCCACCAGCAGCACCACCGGTACGGCCTCGGTACGTTGCGGCAGCACCAGAGAGCCATGCAGCACGCCCTGGCCGGTATCCAGGCTGACCTGCTCGCGCAGGATGGGGGTTGCCTGAACCAGGCCGGTGAAGAGGGATAGGGTCAAGAGCAGGGCTCGCAGCATGATAGGAACAGGTCTGTGATGGGGTTCGTTGGACGCTGGCGATTGGCCAAAGGTTCGCTCGCGGGTGATCTCCGCAGTTGCGACGGAGTATACTCAGCGGCTTTCCTCTTGGGCCTGCCTTTTCGCCGCAGGCTGCTGATCGAACTTACGTGGAGCCTCGCGCAATGTCCGGCAATACCTTCGGCAAGCTGTTCACCGTCACCACGGCCGGCGAGAGTCACGGCCCGGCGCTGGTCGCCATCGTCGACGGCTGCCCGCCTGGGCTGGACATTTCCCTGGATGACCTGCAGCGTGACCTCGACCGCCGCAAGCCCGGCACCAGCCGCCACACCACCCAGCGTCAGGAAGCCGACGAGGTGGAAATCCTCTCCGGGGTGTTCGAAGGCAAGACCACGGGGTGCGCCATCGGCCTGCTGATCCGCAATACCGACCAGAAGTCCAAGGACTATTCGGCGATCAAGGATCTGTTCCGCCCAGCGCATGCCGACTACACCTACCACCACAAGTACGGTATCCGCGACTACCGTGGCGGTGGCCGCAGCTCGGCGCGGGAAACCGCGATGCGCGTGGCCGCCGGTGCCATCGCCAAGAAGTACCTGGCCAGCCAGGGCATCGTCATCCGTGGCTACATGAGCCAGCTCGGGCCCATCGAAATTCCGTTCAAGACCTGGGACTCGGTAGAGGAAAACGCCTTCTTCAGCCCCGACCCGGACAAGGTGCCGGAGCTGGAGGCCTACATGGATCAGTTGCGCCGCGATCAGGATTCTGTCGGCGCGAAGATCACCGTGGTCGCCGAAGGCGTGATGCCGGGTCTCGGCGAGCCGATCTTCGACCGTTTGGACGCCGAGCTGGCCCACGCGCTGATGAGCATCAACGCGGTCAAGGGGGTGGAGATCGGCGCCGGTTTCGCCTCGGTGGCGCAGCGCGGTACAGAACACCGTGACGAGCTGACCCCGCAAGGTTTCCTGTCCAATCATGCCGGCGGCATTCTCGGCGGTATTTCCAGTGGCCAACCGATCGTCGCTCACCTGGCGCTCAAGCCGACCTCCAGCATCACCACGCCGGGTCGCTCCATCGACGTCGACGGCAACCCGGTGGATGTGATCACCAAGGGCCGTCACGATCCGTGTGTAGGCATCCGCGCCACGCCGATCGCCGAGGCGATGATGGCGATCGTGCTGATGGATCACCTGTTGCGCCAGCGTGCCCAGAATGTCGATGTGCGCGTGAGTACGCCGGTGCTGAAGCAGCTTTGAAACTCATGCGGCAAGTCATGAGCAGGGCTGTTGCTCTGCTTTTACTTGCGGCTTGAAGCTGGCGGCTTATGGCTGACTCCCTGCCTTACTGGCGCCTGTCCGGCTTCTACCTGTTCTACTTCGCGCTGCTCGGTGCCACGGCGCCGTTCCTGGGCCTGTATTTCGCACATCTGGGGTTCTCGCCGGCGCGTATCGGCGAACTGGTGGCCATCCCGATGCTGATGCGTTGCATCGCGCCGAATCTGTGGGGCTGGCTGGGCGATTACAGCGGCAGGCGCTTGTTGATCGTGCGCCTTGGTGCCTTGTGCACGCTGCTCAGCCTGAGCCTGATCTTCGTCAGCCAGAGTTACGCCTGGCTGGCCATGGTTATGGCTTTGCACGCGTTCTTCTGGCACGCGGTGCTGCCGCAGTTCGAGGTGATCACCCTGGCGCATCTGCGCGAGCAGTCGGCCCGTTATGCGCAGATCCGCCTGTGGGGCTCCATCGGCTTCATTCTCAGTGTGGTCGGCCTGGGCAAGGCCTTCGACTGGTTCAGCCTGGATATCTATCCCTGGGCGCTGTTGCTGATTATCACCGGCATCGCCCTGAGCAGCTTCTGGGTGCCGGACGCCCAGCCGCTGGCGTCTTCGCAATCGGTAAACCGCGGCGGCTTCGTGCAGCAACTGAAACAACCCGGCGTGCTGGCCTTTTACCTGTGCGTGGCGCTGATGCAGCTGTCCCACGGGCCGTACTACACCTTCCTCAGCATCCACCTGGAACAGCTCGGCTACAGTCGCGGGCTGATCGGCATGCTCTGGGCCCTGGGAGTGGTGGCCGAGGTGCTGATGTTCATGGGCATGGCACGCCTGCTCAGGCATTTCAGCGTGCGCCAGGTGCTGGTGGTCAGCTTCTTCATCGCCGCGCTGCGTTGGGTACTGATGGGCTTTCTGGCCGACCACCTGCTGGTACTGCTGTTCGCGCAATTGTTGCATGCGGCGACGTTCGGCAGCTTTCACGCCGCCTCGATCAGCTTCGTGCAACGCAGTTTCGGTGCTCGCCAGCAAGGGCAGGGACAGGCGCTGTATGCCTCTCTGGCCGGTATCGGCGGCGCCCTGGGCGCTCTGTATGCGGGTTACAGTTGGAAAGGGCTTGGCCCGGAGTGGACATTCGCCCTGGCGGGGCTGGCCGCATTGGCTGCAGCCGTTATCATGGCCAGACGCACAGCCGATCCGGCGCGACCATGATGGCTGCCTGAGTTACGGGTCAAATCAAGCTGCCCGCGAGGCGGCGAGCACTTAATAAGGGATTTCTTCCATGAGCCGCCTGAGCGTTCATCATCAGTCCAGCCCCGATATCCCCAACAAGGTGTTGGGGCACATCGAGGACATTACCAGTACGCTGGCTGTGGCCGGTATCGATTTCAGCGTTCTGGAACTCGACGTCAGGTTGCAGGCCGGCGCGGCGCAAGAGGATATCCTCGCCGCGATTGGCGGGCCGCTGGAACAGCTGAAGCGTGATCACGATCTGGGTCACGTGGAGGTGATCAGCATCGACCAGCGCCGCTGGCCAAGGGAAGACGACAAGCCCGTCAGTCCACCGCAGGAAGTCGTTGTGGATAGCACACAGCTCTATCTGTTTCTGGCCGGGCAGGGGCTGTTGAGCCTGCATGTCGGCGAATATGTGTATGCGCTACTGGGTGAGCGCAACGCCCTGGTCTCGGTACCGGCCGGCACCCGCCACTGGTTCGATCTGGGCGAGTTCCCTCATTGTGCGATGGTTCGCTTGTCGGCTGGGATCGCGGCAGAGGGAACGCCGAGCGGCGACGGGATCGCCGCTTCCTTCCCGCGGCTGGAAGACTGAGCCGGAGCTTCAGTCGAACAGCGAAGCCTGCGGCCTGGGTACGGCACCTTCCAGTTCCAGCAGCAGTTGCTTGCGCGGCAGGCCGCCGGCAAAACCGGTCAGACTGCCGTCGCGGCCGATGACCCGGTGGCAGGGGATGATGATGCAGATCGGGTTGGCGCCATTGGCTGCGCCGACGGCGCGTACCGCCTTGGGTCTGTCTATACGCTGTGCCAGGGCGCTGTAGCTGTCGAGGCGACCGAAAGGAATCTCCAGCAAGGCACGCCAGACGGCCTGCTGGAACGGCGTGCCCTGAGGATTGAGTCGCAACTCGAAGCGCTGACGGCGGCCGCTGAAGTATTCGTCGAGCTGGCGGCTGGCAGCATCCAGTGCGGAACCTGTATCACGCCAGTTTTCACCGATCTGCCAGGGCGTGCGCTCCACGTCCATGAGCAACTGTTGCAGCCCCTGCTCGTCACCAGCCATGAACAGGCGGCCGATAGGGCTGTCGTGGTAACGGTAGAACATCTCAACCTCCTGAGTAGTTGTGCCAGAGATGGGCCGCCGCATAGGCGCGCCATGGCCGCCAGGCTTCAGCGTGGGCCTGTAGTTGCCGAACATCGATGCCCCCGGCGCCCCAGATCGGCGCTTTCAGCAAACCCAGGTCGCTGGTGGGAAAGGCGTCTGCGTCACCGAAGGCCCGCAGGGCGATGTATTGCGCTGTCCAGGGGCCGATGCCGGGCAGGGCGCACAAGCGTGCGATCAGCTCGCTCGCTCCCTGGCTGATGTCCAGGCGCAAAGCGCCGCTTGCGACCTGAGCGGCGAAGTGCTGCAGGGTCTGCACACGTTTGCCGGGCATGCCGATGCCATCGAGGTTGGCGGCTGCGATGGCGGCGGGTGTCGGGAATAAACGGTCGATGCCGGCTGGTGCGTCCGCCAGGGATTCACCGAGGCGATTGACCAGGCGGCCGGTGATGGTCACCGCTGCCTTGACCGTGACCTGCTGACCGACGATGGCCCGCACGGCCTGTTCGAAGGCATCGAAAGCCGTAGGCAGACGCAAACCGGGATTGCGCGCGAGCATCGGCGCGAGGCGTTCATCTGCCGCGAAGTGGGCGGCGATGATGGCCGGGTCGGCATCCAGATCGAACATGCGGCGTACGCGCCGAGTCAGCTGCGGCATGCAGGCTGTGGCCGAGGCGCTGTAATCGAGCTCCAGCGCATCCCGGTCGAACGGGGCACTGACGCGGAACCAGCCGCTAACGCCATCCAGACGAAAGCTGCGGCAATAACCCCGTTCGCTCAGGCATTCCTGCCCGGTGATGGCGCGTAATTTGAAATGATCGTGGAACTGTTGCCAGCTCCAGGGCGCCTGGTAGGGCAGCAGGATGGTTTTGTTCTGTGTCATGGCGCTGACGATAACCGCAGGACGCTGTCTTGTCAGCGTGGAAAATGACTTTCAAACAGGGCGCCCAGGGCTGCCGGGAAGCTGGCCTTCAGCACGCTGAGAATCCTTATCGACAAAATTTTCACATCCACACGAACACACTCGCGCGCCACCAGTCGCCGTTATTCGAGGTGAGCTGGGCGGCATAAGTCTTTTGTGGATGATCAAGCATGACCCCTACTGCAGTTCAGGGCACACCTCCCAGCACCTCGCATTCCTTCCAGCCGTTACGCAGCCAGTTGCTATTCACTCTGTTCAGCGCCCTGACGTTGTTGGTGATGTACACCGTGCTGCGCGCCGCGTTACTGGCCTACAACCGCGACCTGATCGGCGACACGCCGGTTACGGTGTTCGCTGAAGCCTTCTTCAACGGTTTGCGTTTCGACCTGCGCGTGGTGGTGTACGCCTGCGCGCCCTTACTGATCGCCTTGCTCAGCACCCGCGCCATGCTCGCGCGCGGCTGGCAGCGTGTCTGGCTGACCTTCTTCGCCAGCGTGACGCTGTTTCTCGGCCTGGCCGAGCTGGATTTCTACAAGGAATTTCACCAGCGCCTGAACAGCCTGGTGTTCCAGTACCTGCAGGAAGACCAGGCCACCGTGATGGGTATGCTCTGGAACGGTTTTCCGGTGGTGCGCTACCTGATCGTCTGGTTCGTCATCACCGGCCTGTTGTGGTGGATGTTCACGTTGCTGGATCGTGCCAGCCGCGCCAGGACGCCAGTTGGCGCTGCCACCGTACGTCCAAGGGTGGCCTGGTACTGGCGCGTTTCGGTGTTCTTCCTCTGCCTGCTGATCGCGGTGGTCGCCGCTCGTGGCCACTTGCGCCAAGGCCCGCCGCTGCGCTGGGGCGATGCCTACACCACCGAGTCGATGTTCGCCAACCAGTTGGGCCTGAACGGTACGCTGACGCTGTTCACAGCCGCCCAGGCCAGCTTCGGCCCGCATCGCGACAACACCTGGCAGTCGACCATGGAAGACGACCAGGCCCGGCAGATCACCCGTGACATGCTGCTGACCCAGGATGACGAGCTGGTCGATGCCGACAGTGCCGCTATCCGCCGCGTCTACACGCCACCCGCCGACGGCACGCTGCCGATCCGCAACGTGGTAGTCATCCTGATGGAGAGCTTCGCCGGGCATTCCGTCGGAGCCCTCGGCGCGCCGGGCAATATCACCCCTTATTTCGACAAGCTGAGCCAGGAAGGGCTGTTGTTCGACCGCTTCTTCTCCAATGGCACCCATACCCATCAGGGCATGTTCGCCACCATGGCCTGTTTTCCCAATCTGCCGGGCTTCGAGTACCTCATGCGTACGCCGGAAGGCGCCCACAAGTTCTCCGGGCTGCCGCAGCTGCTTGGCGGCCGTGGTTTCGACAACCTGTACGTCTATAACGGCAATTTCCAGTGGGACAACCAGTCCGGCTTCTTCAGTAACCAGGGCATGACCAACTTCATTGGTCGTGAAGATTTCGTCGACCCGGTGTTCATGGATCCCACCTGGGGCGTTTCCGATCAGGACATGTTCGACCGTGGCGCGCTGGAGCTGAAGACCCATTACGGCGACAAGCCGTTCTATGCACTGTTGCAGACGCTGTCCAACCACACGCCTTACGCCTTGCCCAGGGATCTGCCGGTAGAGCCGGTGCTGATCGATGGCCGGGAAAACCTGCACCGCACTGCGATGCGCTATTCGGATTGGGCGCTTGGGCAGTTCTTCGAGAAGGCGCGCACGGAGCCTTACTTCAAGGAGACCCTGTTCGTGGTGGTAGGTGACCATGGTTTTGGTGGCTTCGATCAGGTCACCGAGATGGATCTGCAACGTTTCAACGTGCCGTTGCTGTTGATCGCGCCCGGTATCCAGGAGAAGTTCGGCAAGGTCAGCCATACCGTTGGTACTCAGGTCGACATCGTACCGACCATCATGGGGCGCCTCGGCGGCGAGGTACGCCACCAGTGCTGGGGGCGTGATCTGCTCAATCTGCCTGAAGGCGATGGCGGCATCGGGGTGATCAAGCCATCGGGCGGTGACCAGACGGTGGCTATCGTCACGCCCGATCAGGTGTTGGTGCAGCCCAAGGGCTTCGAACCGCGCCTGTATCGCTACAGTCTGGGTGCCAAGCCGATTGCCGAGCGCATCGAAGGGCCGGTCGATGAAGCGTTGAAGAAGCGTCTCGAAGGTTTTCTGCAAACAGCTACCAAGAGCCTGCTGGATAACACTGCTGGCGTGGTGGATGGCATGCCCGATAAGCCATAGTGGATGGGGCTCCTACATACGATCACTAGGAGCCGTGCTCCCGTGGCGATTGGTGGCCACACCGCGAGTTAGGCTGCATATCAGCAATCGAATCGCCCCGGGGCGGGGCTCCTACGCGCGGGGCGAGACGAATCAGCGCCTCGCCTTATCGTCACTTCAACTGCAGCCTTCCACATAGAAAACGGCGGGCGGCATGCCGATTCGCCAGCGGGTTACCAGACCGTTGGGATCGGTCTCGAAAACCAGGCGGGCTTCGCTGTCGATGAAGGGCTTGACGATAAAATCGCTGGCACCTTCGACGTACTTGTGCGGTTGTTCTTCGAAGTGGCCGGGGAAGGTGGCGCGAATCTGCTGGGCGCTGCTGCCGACCTGCAAACCTCGTGGTGCCTTACGTTCGCGCGTATCGATGTCGTAACGTACGAAAATCCCGTTCTCCAGCATGAACGAGATACCGAAGCCATCGGCTGGCCGCGGATCCTGGAACAGCTGACGACAGGTGTCGGAGGTGCCACCCCCGTCGCGCAGAGAACCCTTCCAGGCCGCACGTACCGCGGTTTCATCACTGCCGAAGCGAGCGCTGGCGAAACCGCTGAACGGGCTGAGATCCTCTTTTTCCTGCAGTTTTGGCGGGCTGCTCTGGGTGGCGGAGGCGGTCTTGGCGGGGATCTTGTCGGCGTCACTGCAGGCGCTGAGCGCCAGGATGCCGGTCATCAGAACTGTGGAAATGAAAAGCGTGCGTTTCGCCATGAAATCCAACCTTCGTCTCGAATGGGAACGGCCGCATACGGCTGCGACCGGATCTGTCTGGCATGAGACCGGCTGGAGTGGGCGCTTGCGCGCTTTGGCTTTGAAATGGAGTGGCCCGCTGCGGATGCGGGCCACTCGTTACGGCCTCATGCTGCGTGGTGTTTGGCCGCGTTATCGGGGAAAAGATCCCGCCCGTTATCGAGATACTGATCGACCAGCCATTTGCCATGGGCAATGGAGGCGTGTTGGGCCTTGTCCAGGTCTTCGAGAAAGGCTCCGTTCATCGGCAGAGCCATACGTCGGGTGGTACGTCCGTCCGGCGCGGTAATCCGGCAGCCGCCGGCCCATGGAGTCGGAATACCCGGATGCTCCATGACCTCGGCACTGATGCGGTGGTCGCGGTGGGTGCACTGTAGCGTACTCATAAGTGATACCTCGTGTAGTCTGGCCCGCAGAGGCTGCACGACGATCCCTGATCGAAACACACCGGCAAGCGGGCGTTGCTTTCATGAATGGGTATAGCATGGCAATGCGACAGGAACGACGCAAGCCGCTGGGCGGTCTATCCTGAGTGGCAGGGCCGACTTCTACGGCCTGCACCGACCATCCAGACCAGGCAAATGGGGAGCCGTTGGTTCGGCGATCCAACCTTTCACCTGATGGAGATCAACGTTATGAGCACAGTCTTGCACGATGATGTCAGTGGTGGCGTTTTAGGTCGGATGAAAAAAGGAGGGTTCGATTTCGCCAGTGTCCATCCCATCGAGTTCTACGCGATCTTCCCTGATGAAGATGGCGCTTTGAAGGCGACACGCAATTTTCGTGGCGAATCGCTGCATGCCCTGGTGACCGAACGCGATGAGGGTGGGTGGCACCTGCAGGTGAGCAAAGTGATGCATGTCACCTATGCGGGGATAGATGATTTCGAGCAGGACATGGAGGCGGTGGTAGCACCGCTAGGCGGCAAGCTGGATGGCTGGGGTGTCACTCAGGAAGTATCGCTGCCGCATCGCTGATACCCCCATCACCAACAGACCAGCCTCGTGCTGGTCTTTTTTATGGCCTGCCATTCCTGGCGGCCACCCTGCGAGCCGTCGCAAGCGACGTTAAAAATGGCTCCCGGCCATTTTTTATGGTCTGCCATCTTTTAGAAGGCTGCCTCCCAGACCATGGTCACGGGCGTTAGCCGTAGCCTCCTGTTACTTTTTTATTGCGCGTATCGCGCTGCATGCAGGTCGAACTGAACAGAGTGATTCGTGGCTACGCCACGGTTTGGGGCATGGTGCCTGTCTGTCGATTACTGCTCGCCCCTGTTTGGTGCGTTGTCTGCTTTTGTTTGTTTGAAGCGATTGATTTTAAAGGATTAATTTTGATGGCTCGGGCTTTGCTACGGATCATGTAGTCCCGGGTGGCAATGGAGTTCGGCATGGCCCGCACCTTTTATGACGAAATGCACCTGACGGATGGCGCGTGTCGTCCGCATTATCAGGCCTTTGCCCGCTGGCTGGCGGACACGCCACAGGAGTTGCTGGCTCAACGGCGTCGCGAGGCGGATCTTCTCTTTCATCGCGCTGGCATCACTTTCACGCTCTATGGGGACGATCAGGGCACCGAGCGGCTGATTCCTTTCGACATCATTCCACGCAGTATTCCTGCCAGCGAATGGCGCATCGTCGAACGTGGCTGCATCCAGCGGGTGCAGGCATTGAACATGTTTCTCGCCGATCTGTATCACGATCAACGCATCATCAAGGCCGGGCTGATTCCCGCCGAGCAGGTGCTGGCCAACGACGGCTATCAGATGGCGATGCAGGGGCTGAACCTGCACCGCGACCTGTATGCCCATATCGCCGGTGTCGATCTGGTGCGCGATGGCGACGGCACCTATTACGTGCTTGAAGACAACCTGCGTACGCCCAGCGGTGTCAGCTACATGCTCGAAGACCGCAAGATGATGATGCGTCTGTTCCCCGAGCTGTTCGCCAACCAGCGCATCGCGCCGATCGACCACTACCCGAGCCTGCTCCTCGATACCCTGAAGAGCTCCAGCCCATTGGATAATCCGACCGTGGTGGTGCTGACGCCGGGCCGTTTCAACAGCGCCTACTTCGAGCATGCCTTTCTGGCCCGGGAGATGGGCGTGGAACTGGTCGAAGGCGCAGACATGTTCGTGCGCGACGACAAACTGTTCATGCGTACTACCTCCGGCGCCAGGCAGGTCGATGTGGTCTATCGCCGTCTCGACGACGACTTCCTCGATCCACTGGCCTTCAATCCCGATTCGATGCTCGGCGTGCCCGGGCTGCTGTCCACCTACCGTTCCGGCAACGTGGTGCTGGCCAATGCCATTGGCACCGGTGTGGCTGACGACAAGTCGATCTATCCCTATGTCGACGAGATGATCCGCTTCTACCTCGACGAGGAGCCGATCCTCAAGAACGTGCCGACCTGGCAATGCCGCAAGCCCAGCGAACTGTCCCACGTGCTGGCCAACCTCAAGGATCTGGTGGTCAAGGAAACCCAGGGCTCCGGCGGTTACGGCATGCTGGTCGGGCCGGCCGCCAGCAAGGCGGAGATCGAAGCGTTTCGCCTGCGTCTGATCGCCCGGCCGGAAGCGTACATCGCGCAACCGACCCTGTGCCTGTCGACCTGCCCGACCTTCGTCGAAAACGGCATCGCGCCGCGGCATATCGATTTGCGACCCTTCGTGCTGTCCGGGAAGGAAACCCGCCTGGTACCCGGCGGGCTCACACGTGTAGCCCTGCGTGAGGGCTCACTGGTGGTCAACTCGTCGCAAGGCGGCGGTACCAAGGACACCTGGGTGGTGGAGGACTAACAGGGCGCCCTCACGCTAAATGACGGCCGCGCCGCTGCCCCGCAAGGCGCAAGACAAGGAATGAGGAGAGAGATTTGGTTATTCCAAATGAACGACGAATGACGCCGGATTGCGCCTTGCGAGGCGTGGCCCTTCGGGTTGGCGCTGTGAGCCCGCCATGCTGCGTTGCGGGACTTGACGAGGGAGTGGCCATCGCCTGCGTCCCGCGCCTTGCCTGGCAGGCTCACAGCGCCAACGCGGCTCGCCATTTAGCATGAGGGCGCCCTGATTATGCTATCGAGAACTGCCTCCGATCTGTACTGGATGTCCCGCTATCTGGAGCGTGCGGAAAACCTCGCGCGCATGCTGGATGTCAGCTATTCGCTGTCGTTGATGCCGCAGGACGGCCGCCGCGACGGCCTCGATGAGCTGGCGATGCCACTGCTCATCACCGGCACCCTGGAGGAATACCAGGAGCGCCATGGCCCGCTGCACGCCGAGCGCATGCTGCATTTCTTCGCGCTGGATGCGCAGAACCCGGCGAGCATCTACAGTTGCCTGGGTGCTGCACGTAGCAACGCCCATGCGGTACGTGGACGCATCACCGCGGATATGTGGGAGAACATCAACGCCACCTGGCTGGAGATTCGCGGCATCGCCGAGCAGGGCCTGGGCCGTTACGGCATCAGTCGTTTCTGCGAGTGGGTCAAGGAACGCTCGCACCTGTTTCGCGGCGCCACCTTCGGCACCATCGTACGTGGCGAGGCTTATCGGTTCATTCGCCTTGGCACCTTCATCGAGCGAGCCGACAACACCCTGCGCCTGCTCGATTCGCGCTACGAGCTGCTGGGCGAGGACATCGACGAGATCGATGGCCGCCCGGCCCACAGCTACTACCAGTGGAGCGCGTTGCTGCGCGCGCTGTCGTCGTTCGAGGCGTTCGCCGAGGTCTACCGCGGCTCTCCAGGCGCGCGCAAGGTATCCGAATTACTGTTGTTGCGTCCTGAAGTGCCGCGTTCGCTGCGTGCCTGCATGGACGAGTTGTACCTGATGCTCGACAACCTGCCCGGTGAAAACGGCCGCCCGGCACAGCGCCTGGCTGCCGAACTCGACGCGCGGTTGCGTTACACCAGCATCGATGAGGTGCTGGAGGAGGGCCTGCACGCCTGGCTGACTGACTTCATCGGGCAGGTGCACGAACTGGGTCGCGCCATTCACACGTCCTATCTGGAGGTCGCATGAGACTGTCCATCCGCCACAACACCACCTATCACTACGAAGATCAGGTACGTGCCAGCATCCAGTATCTGCGTCTCACACCCCACGACAGCGAGCGCCAGCAGGTACTCAGCTGGCAGTTGGATCTGCCGCGTCCGGTGCGGGCGCAGCGTGACCCGTACGGCAACATCCTGCATGTGCTGACCCTGGACGAGCCGCACGAGTCGATCGTCATTGGCGCCCGTGGCCAGGTGGAGATCGACGAGTCCAGCGACGCCGAGCACGAAAGCCAGTCGGCGCTGCCATTCCTGCGCTTCACGCGCCTGACCGAAGCGGACGAGGCGCTGCGTGATTTTGCCGCCGTGCAATGCGCGCGTCGCCGTGACCGCAACGCCTTGATCGATCTGATGCACGGCCTGAATGGCCATATCAGCTACCTGCCGGGCGTCACCGAGGTGGAAACCAGCGCCGCGCAGGCTTTTGCCGGCCGCCAGGGTGTTTGCCAGGATCATGCGCATGCCTTCATCGCCTGCGCCCGCAGCCTGGGCATTCCGGCGCGCTATGTATCGGGCTACCTGTTCACCGATAGCCGTGATCACCTGGCCAGCCATGCCTGGGCCGAAGCATGGCTGGAGGGCGCCTGGTACAGCTTCGATGTGACCAACTGCCTGGCCAGACCCGAGCGACATCTGAAACTGGCGGTAGGGCTGGATTACCTGGATGCCTGCCCGGTACGCGGCATGCGCCGTGGCGGTGGTGGTGAACGGATGATGGCGCGGGTCGATGTGGAACCGCTGATTGTCGCGCAGGAGCAGTAATCGGGTGAGGGCAGGGATCTGATGCTCTGCCCGCGATCGTGACCTTCGTGCGCTTCTGCGTCGGGCTCCAGGCCCGATAGCGGCATCAAGGATTGGTCGATTGCACTTGTACGACTTGCGACAAGTTGCCTATCCCTCCTAGGATGGGCGTTTTGCCCCGAGGGGAATGGCCATGTTGGCCGAGTTGTTCGCTGTATTGGCGCCGGTGGTCATCGTCGCCGGCATCGGTTATGCCTGGGCCCGCAGCGGCCAGAGCTACCCCACGGATTTCATCGCCCGCCTGGTGCTGTCCATCGGCACGCCAAGCCTGGTGCTGGCGACCCTGAGTCGTACCAACCTCGACCCGCAGGCGTTCACCAGCATGGCTGTGGGGTGTGTGCTGGCTACTGGTTGCATGGGGCTGTTCGGTTGGCTGTTCAGCCGGCTGTTTCGCCAGCAGTGGAAGGTCTTGGTGCCGGCCTTCCTGTTTCCCAACACCGGCAACATGGGGCTGCCAATCAGCCTGTATGCCTTTGGTGAACACGGTCTGGCGCTGGCTGTAGCGTTCTTTCTGACCCTGTCGATTTTCCAGTTCAGCGTAGGTATCGCGCTGTCGGGCAATGCAGCATCGTTTCGGGATCTGCTGCGTAACCCCATCATGATCAGCCTGCTGCTGGCACTGCCAATGATTTTCTTCGACCTGCAACTGCCACGCTGGCTGGGCAATACCGTGAGCCTGCTGGGCGGTATGACGATTCCCTTGATGTTGCTGACCCTGGGTGTCTCGCTCGCCAGCATTCGCCTGCATCACCTCGGTTCCGGGCTGCTGCTTGGCGCGCTGCGCATTCTGCTGGGGGCAGGGGTCGGCTGGGGAGTCGGTGCGGCACTCGCACTGGAGCCGCTGACTCACGCGGTGCTGGTGGTGCAGTCAGCCATGCCGGTCGCGGTGTTCAACTATCTGTTTGCCGTGCGCGCCAATCGTTCGCCCGAACAGGTTGCCAGCCTGGTGCTGTGCTCAACCGTGTTGGCGGTTGGTTTGCTACCGCTGATTCTGGCCTGGTGGATGCCACTGGTGAACTGACAGCGCGCTCAGCCGATCATCCGACTCAGGTTGGGCAGGATCAAAAGCACTGCAGTCGCAAAGAGGATCAGTCCCGCCTGACGGAATTTGGGCTTCTTGAACATGGCCGTTACCTTTTGATTGTTGTCGTGTGGGCCGGTGAGTGCCGTATCCCCCAGCGATCGCCCCAGCAAGACCCGGCGGCGCATGTATTCACTGTAGAGCGGATGTTCTGTTTTTTTATATCAGTTGGTTCCTAGCATAGTGCCTGAGAGTGCCGCACAGTTATGGAACCCTTGGCCGCTTTCGCATACCCCTGCGCCAGACGCCGCGCGGCTTGGTTCATGCCTTGCAATGCTCGTTTACCGTTCGTCAGGATCGGCAAGATCCAAGGGGAAACCCACAAAAAATTGCCGGGAGCAATTTTTGACGTCGCTCCGCGACGGCCCGTAGGGTTGCCGCAAGGGATGGCAGGCAACAAAAAATGGCCGGGAGCTATTTTTGACGTCGCTTGCGACGGCCCGCAGGGTTGCCGCCAGGGATGGCAGGCAACAAAAAACCGGCCAGACGGCCGGTTTTTCGGATTACCTCAGCTCAGTCATCCAACTGCTCGCGGATGACCTTGCCCGACTTGCCGTCGATACGGAATTCATACAGGCGGTTGTCCTGTTTGATGCCTTTGCCTTCCCAGTAACCGTCGTCGTCGGCCTCGATCTTGTGAACCTGGGTAAAGCCAGCCTGCTTGGCGCTGCTCAGGGCTTGTTCGATGCTGATCCAGTCAGCACCAGGACGATCGGCCATGGCGAAACCGGCACTCAGGGCGGCGGCAGCGGTGAGGGCAGTCAGGGTCTTCTTGAGCATCGTAAAACTCCTTTTTCTTCGGGAAGATACGCCTGCTTTCAGGCGTTGAAGCTTCGAGTACGCCTTTTCGCTGCAGGTTCAGGAAAACTGCTTCGTTCAATGGCTCGCTTGGATCGCTGTTGCGGATACTGGCTGCGCGGTGGTCGACGTGCCTGGTATCGACGCATAACGCCCGGCACTCGAGCCGCTGTGCATGCTCAGGCCAAGCAGCGGTACGGCGATCAGCAGGTAGAGGGCGATAGCGCCAAAGGCGCCGTTGCGTGCATATCTGACGGTCTGTCTGTGCATGATGCGGCGCTCGCTTCGAGGGGTCGGTGGCCGATGAGCGAATCATCTTCTTCGGGCGTACCCGACAGAAGTAAATGTTCTTCATGGCAGCTATCGAAACGACTGATGACGCCTTTGGCAGTTGGCCTCTTGCCTTGCTCGGCGGGCACAGGCACGCTTTAGCGGCGTCATTATTCTTTTCAGGTACTGTCCATGTCGTTGCAGATCTGCATTCTGGAAACCGATATTCTGCGTCCCGAGCTGGTCGACCAGTACCAGGGTTACGGCAGGATGTTCGAACGTCTTTTTGCCGGGCAGGCCATTGCTGCCACCTTCAGTGTGTTCAACGTGATGAACGGCGACTACCCGCCGGCCGATGTGCGCTTCGATGCCTACCTGGTCACCGGTAGCAAAGCCGATTCGTTCGCCACTGATCCGTGGATCGAGACCCTCAGGGCTTATCTGCTCGAGCGTTATCAGGCCGGTGACAAGCTGCTCGGCATCTGTTTCGGACACCAGTTGCTGGCGCTGCTGCTGGGCGGCAAGGCCGAGCGTGCGAGCGGTGGCTGGGGTGTGGGTATCCACCGTTACCAGTTGGCCGAAAAACCGGACTGGATGACGCCGTCGCTCGAAGAGCTGACGCTACTGATCAGCCACCAGGATCAGATCACTCGCCTGCCGGAAAACGCCACGCTGCTGGCCTCCAGCCCATTCTGCGCGCATGCAGCCTACCGTATCGGTGATCAGGTGCTGTGCTTCCAGGGGCATCCGGAGTTCGTGCCCGAGTACTCGCGCGCCTTGCTCGATATCCGCCAGCAGCACATCGGCGAGTCGGTGTACCGCGTCGCCGTGGACAGCCTGCACGAGATCCACCACGGGCGCACGGTCGGTGAGTGGATGCTGCGTTTCATCGCCAACGGGCGCAACGCCGAGCCGGCGTAAGCCTATAGCCGAGCCCCCCTGGTTTGGATGCCAGAAACGACAACGGCCCTGACGGGCCGTTGTTGTAGGTGCAGGGCCTTGCGTGGAGGCACCCGTTCAAGCGGTATTACAGGGCTTCAGCCTCGACCTCTACGGGTTTTTCAGCTTGCTCCTGCTCAGGCTTGACCTCGACGAAGGTCAACTGCAGGCGCTCGCTGCTCCAGGCGCGGGTCTTGTTGGTCAGTTCCAGGTTGTTGTTCAGGGTCTGGCCGTAGGAGGGGATGATCTCCTTCAGCTTGGCCTGCCACTCTGCGGTCTTGATCTTGTCCTTGAAGGTTCTTTCCATCAGGTGAAGCATGATCGGCGCGGCAGTGGAAGCACCTGGCGAAGCGCCGAGCAGCGCAGCGATGGAGCCATCTTCGGCACTGACCACTTCGGTACCGAACTGCAGGACGCCGCCCAGCTCAGGGTCTTTCTTGATGATCTGTACGCGCTGGCCAGCCTGCACCAGTTCCCAGTCCTTGTCCTGAGCTTCCGGGAAGTAGTCACGCAGCGAGTGCATGCGATCTTCCTGGCTGAGCATCAGCTGGCCGATCAGGTAGGTGCTGAGCGACATGTTGTCGAGACCGGCGTGGGTCATCGGCATGATGTTGTGGGTGGTCAGTGTGCTGAACAGATCCAGCAGCGAGCCGTTTTTCAGGAACTTGGTGGAGAAGGTCGCGAATGGCCCGAACAGGATGACTTTCTGGCCATCGATCACACGGGTATCCAGGTGCGGAACCGACATGGGCGGCGAGCCGACCGAGGCCAGACCGTAGACCTTGGCCTGGTGCTTGGCGACCACTTCCGGGTTACGGGTAACCAGGAACGAACCACCGACCGGGAAACCGGCATAGCCGTCAGCTTCCGGAATGCCGGATTTCTGCAGCAGCTTGAGGGCACCACCACCGGCACCGATGAACACGAACTTGGCGTTGATGGTGCTCAGCTTGTCGCCATTGGCCAGGTCGGCCACGGTGACGTTCCAGCTGCCGTCGTCGGCGCGGGTAATGTCACGTACTTCATGCTGTACGTGCACATTGAACTCGTCTTTCTGCGACAGCGAGTCGAGCAACTGGTTGGTGATTTCGCCGAAGTTGACGTCGGTGCCGATTTCCACACGAGTGGCAGCCAGCTTCTCGCCCGGCTCACGGCCTTCCATCACCAGTGGGATCCACTGCTTGATCTGCTCCGGGTCATCAGAGAACTGCATATCGCGGAACAACGAGCTGTGTTGCAGAGCCGCGTGGCGCTTCTTCAGGAACTCGGTGTTCTTGTCACCCCACACGAAGCTCATGTGCGGCACGTTGTTGATGAACGATTTCGGGTTGTTGAGGATCCCTTTCTCGACCTGATAGCCCCAGAACTGCTTGGAGATCTCAAAGGATTCGTTGATCGCCACGGCCTTGCTGATATCGATGCTGCCGTCGGCCTTTTCCGGGGTGTAGTTCAGTTCGGCGAAAGCCGAGTGACCGGTACCGGCGTTGTTCCACGGGTTGGAGCTTTCGTCGGCAACGTGCGGCAGGCGTTCGTACAGGTCGATTTTCCAGGTCGGCTCCAGCTCGTTGAGGTAGGTGCCGAGGCTTGCGCTCATGATGCCCCCGCCGATCAGCAGGACGTCCACGGATTTTTCCGGTTCGGGCTGCTTGGCGCAGCCGAGCGCGCTCAAGCACAGTAGGGACAGCAGGAGTTTTTTCATTAGACAGACCATTTCATTAATGTAATTGCATGACGGCACGACCGGCTCTGTACAACCCTGGGTAGCGAAGCTGCATCGCCTGTTGCGTGCTGCCAGGTTCCGTTCTGCGAAACCGGTCAGCCCCGGTGATTTTTTTGAAACACCGGGTGATTTACCTTCAAGTGCGCGCATTCGTCGCAGGCGGCCGGCAGCAAGCAAAACCGATGCCGAAACGAGCGCAGGTCAATGAACTGGTGATCTGTATCAATATGTTTGTCATGTTTTCGTGAGGCAGATGGCGAAAATCCGCCTCTTGCTCACAAGAACAGCGCTCGGCTTGGCGGATTCCCGCCTCAATTGCTCGCGCCACCTGTCGCCGAACCGCCCGTGCTACCAGCGGCTCCCGGTGCGCTCGGCGCGGTAGGCGTATCTGTCGAACCACCCTGAATGGTCGGTGAACGCTGTCCATTATCAGCGGGTGCCCCTGGCGTCAGATTCGAGGGCTGTCGCTCGACGGCCGGGTTGCCCGCCGGTTCGGCAGAGCGATTCTGCCGGGCAGGGGAGTTGACCGTGCTGCGCGGTGCTTGCTGGTCAGGCACCTGGTTGGGCTGTTGCTGCTGATTCTGATCCGTTGCCGGTTGGCCGACACCGCCTCCGTCAGCGGGAGGCGCCCCGGTGCGATCGCGAACCATGTCATCGCCGATCTTTTCGCGTTGCTGCTGCAACGACAGGCCGTCATCGTCGGCCTGCACACCGGTGATGAACAGGGCAGCAAGCAAAACCACCGATCCAGTGAGTGTTTTCATCGTCGTCTCCCAGGCTTCGTACTGTGATCAGGTGACCGGCTGGCGTGGCGCAATGTTCACTGAATCTTCCCGAAGGTGCGCCGCCTCAAGGCCACATGCAGCGAGCAGGGTGTCAGCGGCGAAAGCGCTGGCGAGCGTCTACCCTGATAGCAGGCTGGCACCCATGCGCTCTGCCATGCCTCTCTGCGGCTACTGCCAATGACCAGGCGATCTCTGCCAGGGCTCATTGCGGTCAGGCGCTATCCGGAATCGAACCAAGACTTGTCTCTCTCCTCAGAGGACAGGCTTCCATAAAAAGTAGAGGTCACTCACATGATTTATGCCAAACCAGGTACCGCAGGCGCCGTCGTCACCCTCAAACCGCGCTACGGCAACTACATCGGTGGCGAGTTCGTCGCGCCGGTAGGCGGCCAGTACTTCACCAACACCAGTCCGGTGGATGCCTCGGTGATCGGCGAATTCTCCCGTTCCGACGCCAAGGACATCGACAAGGCCCTGGACGCCGCCCATGCCGCCGCCGATGCCTGGGGCAAGACGTCGGTACAGGATCGCGCGCTGATCCTGCTGAAGATCGCCGACCGTATCGAAGCCAACCTCGAACTGCTCGCCGTGGCGGAAACCTGGGACAACGGCAAGGCCGTGCGCGAGACGCTCAATGCCGACGTGCCGCTGGCCGCCGACCACTTCCGTTACTTCGCCGGCTGCATCCGTGCCCAGGAAGGCAGCGCTGCGGAGATCAACGAACACACCGCCTCCTATCACTTCCACGAACCGCTGGGCGTGGTCGGGCAGATTATCCCCTGGAACTTCCCGCTGCTGATGGCCGCCTGGAAACTGGCCCCGGCCCTGGCGGCCGGCAACTGCGTGGTGCTCAAGCCCGCCGAGCAGACGCCGCTGTCGATCAGCGTGTTCGCCGAACTGGTTGGCGATCTGCTGCCGCCGGGCGTGCTCAATATCGTTCAGGGCTACGGCCGTGAAGCCGGCGAGGCGCTGGCCACCAGCACGCGTATCGCCAAGATCGCCTTCACCGGTTCCACCCCGGTCGGCTCGCATATCATGAAATGCGCGGCCGCCAACATCATTCCGAGCACCGTGGAGTTGGGCGGCAAGTCGCCGAACGTGTTCTTCGAAGACATCATGCAGGCCGAACCGGCCTTTATCGAGAAGGCTGCCGAAGGCCTGGTGCTGGCCTTCTTCAACCAGGGCGAGGTGTGTACCTGCCCGTCCCGGGCGCTGGTGCAGGAGTCGATCTTCGAGCCGTTCATGGTCGAGGTGATGAAGAAGATCAAGGCCATCAAGCGCGGCAACCCGCTGGACACCGAGACCATGGTCGGCGCCCAGGCCTCGCAGCAGCAGTACGACAAGATCCTCAGCTACCTGGAGATCGCTCAGCAGGAAGGGGCCGAGCTGCTCACCGGCGGCGCCACGGAAAAACTCGAGGGCGACCTGGCCAGCGGTTATTACATCCAGCCGACCCTGCTCAAGGGCAGCAACAAGATGCGCGTGTTCCAGGAGGAGATCTTCGGCCCGGTGGTCGGCGTGACCACTTTCAAGGACGAAGCCGAAGCCCTGGCCATCGCCAACGACACCGAGTTCGGCCTGGGCGCCGGTGTGTGGACGCGCGACATCAACCGCGCCTACCGCATGGGCCGCGGCATCAAGGCCGGCCGCGTATGGACCAACTGCTATCACCTGTATCCGGCGCACGCTGCCTTTGGCGGCTACAAGAAGTCCGGGGTCGGGCGCGAAACCCACAAGATGATGCTCGACCACTATCAGCAGACCAAGAACCTGTTGATCAGCTACGACATCAATCCTTTGGGCTTCTTCTGATCGAGGCGTCGATCAGCCGGCACATGCACTGGTGTGCCGGCTGCCGAGGTGTTGCCAGGCAGAAGCAGAATAATCACGACGCGGCTTCGGCCGCGTTTTTTATTGGTGTCTCAGTTGCCGGCACCACGCTGCAAGCCGCTTTGCAGGGGGATATCCCAGGGCGGAATCGGCCCGAAACGGTTCTTCAGAAACTCCAGGAGCAGGCGGCTGCGTGAATCGGCATCGCGCTCCAGGCGCAAGGCATAGATGCCGCTGGGCTCCGGAGCCGGCAAGCCGTTCTCGCAAAACAGCGCGACCAGTTCGCCACGGGCCAGGTATTCGCTGACCAGCCAGGTTGGCAGGTGGGCCACACCGAGTCCGGCAAGCAGGCTGAATACCAGCGTTTCGGCATTGTTGGCCGTCATGCGCAGGCGGCGGGGGCGATACATGGCAAGCTTTCCTTCGCTTTCGAAGCGCCAGGCATAGGCGGGCGCCAGGCCATCCCAGTCCAGGCCGTCATGTTCCAGCAGTTCTGCAGGCGTTCGCGGTACACCGTGGCGTTCCAGGTAGACTGGGCTGGCACAGACCACGCGGATCAGCGGCGACAGCGGAGTGGCGACCAGACGCGTGTCAGCCAGCGGGCCGATACGCAGTACCAGATCCACCTCGCCTAAATGGGCGCCATGCAGGTCGATAAAGCTGTCGATCAGCCGCAGTTGCACATCCAGCCCCGGATAGGCAGTCAGGAAATCGGCGATGGCGGGCGCCAGGTGGCGGCGACCGAAGGGGGCTGGAGCGTCAATACGGATCAGGCCCTCCGGGGCGCTGCTCAGCGACACCGCCTCGGCGCGCGCCAGATGCAGCTCGGCAAGAATCCGCCTGGCCCGTTCGGCAAAGGCCAGTCCGGCGGGTGTTGCACGCACCGCGTGGGTGCTGCGACTGAACAGGCTGCAATCGAGGGAGCGCTCCAGCGCGTCGATACGCCGCGATACCGCTGAGGGCGTGAGCGGGTGCAGTCTGGCCGCTGCGGAAAAGCTGCCGCTTTCCAGTACGTCGAGGAACAGGCTGAGTTGGTCGGTCAGGGCATCTGGGTTCATGATGTATCTATCTTTGCGTGATTCGCACAACCATTATGCCGGGCTGTGCGTTACCCCGCCAATCGGCAGCGGGTAGGATGCGCACACTTCGCTTTCCTCGGACTGCCTCATGGATCTGCTCGCATTCGCTCTCAATATCGTACTTGGCCTGCTGCTGGGTACCATCGGTGGTCTGTTCGGTATCGGTGGTGGTCTGATTGCGATTCCGGTACTCGGTGTGATGTTCGGGCTGGATCAGCAACTGGCTCAGGGTACGGCGCTGGTGATGGTGGTACCTAACGTGCTGCTGGCGCTGTGGCGCTACCATCAGCGCAACCGCATCGATCTGCGTCACGCCCTGGCGCTGGCCCTGAGCAGCTTCGTGTGTGCGCTGTTTGGCGCCGGCTGGGCGGTGAATCTCGATCCGGAATCCATGCGCCTGGCGTTCGTCGGTTTTCTGGTCGCGCTGGCTTTCTACAATCTGCTGCGCATGTGCCTGCGGCCGCCGGCAGCCTCGGGCGAACTACGTCATCCCTGGCCTTGGCTGGCGGTGTTGGGCAGTGGTTCGGGGCTGCTTGGTGGGCTGTTCGGGGTTGGTGGCGCCGTCATCGCCACGCCGATTCTCACCAGTGTGTTCGGCACTTCTCAGGTGGTAGCGCAAGGTTTGTCGCTGGCATTGGCGGCGCCGAGTACCGGCGTGACCCTGGTGACCTATGCGCTGCATGGTCATGTCAATTGGGCGCTGGCCATTCCCCTGGCGATTGGCGGGCTACTGAGCATCAGTTGGGGCGTGCGTCTGGCCCATGCCTTGCCGGAGCGCTTGTTGCGGGTACTGTTCACCGTGTTTCTGCTGATCTGCGCGCTGATGCTCGGGATCAAAGTCTGAAGCCTTCGACGATTTGGTCGATCAGTGTTTCGCTGGCCTGCGAGCGGGTTCGTTGCGCAGCCGCATGACGCTGGCATCGTTGAACGACGCGCCTGAAGGATCCGCGGCTTAACCGCGCCAAGGCGTTTCAGGAAACCGAGAGCCCATTGCGGGACGACCGCTGTGCATATGAACGGCTGGACTGCCGGCTTGGTCTGCGCGCGGTGATGATCTACTGTGTGGGAGCGTCGTCATATTCCAGGTAGCCCCATGCCCCTGATCGACTCCCTGTCATTGCCCCAGGCCCGTCGTGTTGCGCTCGCGGCTCAGGGCTTTGCCGGGCGCTCACGCACCGCGGCACCGGGTGCCCGGCAGGTGAACGCCCTGATCGAGCGCCTGGGTGTGCTGCAGATTGACTCGGTCAATGCCGTGGTACGCTCGCACTACCTGCCCCTGTATTCGCGCCTCGGTCAGTACGATCCGCTATTGCTGCAACAGGCGGCCTGGAGCCAGGGACGTAGGCGTACGCTGTTCGAATACTGGGGCCACGAGGCTTCGCTGCTGCCATTGGAGTCCTTCCCGCTGATGCGCTGGCGTATGCAGCGTGCTCGGCAAGGGCGCGGTATCTACAAGGGGCTGGCATTGTTCGGCCGTGAGCAGCAGCCGCTGATTCGTCAAGTATTGCAGGCCGTGCGTGAGCGCGGTGCATTGGGTGCGGGCAGCCTGGTGCAGGAGCGGCCGCGCAACAGCCCCTGGTGGGGGTGGAGTGCCGAGAAGCTGGCACTGGAATGGCTATTCGCCGCCGGTGACGTGACGGTGGCGGGGCGCCGTGGCTTCGAGCGCCTGTACGATCTACCGGAGCGCGTGCTGCCAGCTGCCTTGTTGCAGTGCCCGGAAGTGGATGTGGCAGACGCGCAGCGCCAGTTGGTTTTGCAGGCGGCGCGCGCACTGGGTGTCGCCACGGAACGGGATCTGCGCGACTACTTCCGCCTGGAGCCCGCGGACAGTCGGGCGCGCATCCATGAACTGCTCGAGGAGGGCACCTTGAGCCGCGTCGAGGTGCGCGGTTGGACGCAGCCTGCATACTGTCAGCAATCCTTCAAGCTTCCTCGTAAGGTGATGGCCTGTGCGTTGCTGTCGCCGTTCGACTCGCTGATCTGGGAGCGGGCGCGTACCGAGCGTCTTTTCGATTTCCGCTATCGCCTGGAAATCTACACGCCGCAGCACAAACGGGTGTATGGCTATTATGTGTTGCCGTTCCTGTACGGCGAGCATATCGCCGCGCGCCTGGATATTCGTGCGGAGCGTAAGCTGGGGCGCCTGGCCGTGCATGCCGTGCACCTCGAACCGAAGGGGCTGGATGAGGAGGGCATGGCGGCGCTGGCCCGGGCGTTGCGTGACATGGCGGCCTGGTTGGGCCTGGGCGAGGTGCAGCTCAACTGTGTCAGTGACGCGGCTCGGCGGCTGTGCCGCCATCTGTAAAGGGCGACGGCAATCGACAGTGGCTTAGGCTACAATGCGCGCCGAATTTGGCTCCTTCGAGAATTGTCCCATGTCCGTTTGTCAGACCCCGATCATCGTTGCCCTGGATTTCCCGACCCGGGAGGCTGCGCTTGCCCTGGCTGACCAGCTCGACCCCAGGCTGTGCCGGGTCAAGGTGGGCAAGGAGCTGTTCACCAGTTGTGCGTCGGATATCGTCGCCACGTTGCGTGAGCGCGGTTTCGAGGTGTTCCTCGACCTGAAATTCCACGATATCCCCAACACCACTGCCATGGCCGTCAAGGCCGCGGCCGAGATGGGGGTGTGGATGGTCAACGTACATTGCTCCGGCGGCCTGCGCATGATGAGTGCCTGCCGCGAGACGCTGGACAAGTTCAATGGCCCGGTGCCGCTGCTGATCGGCGTGACCGTGCTGACCAGCATGGAGCGTGAAGACCTGGCCGGTATCGGCCTGGATATCGAACCTCAGGAGCAGGTGTTGCGCCTGGCTGCGCTGGCCCAGAAAGCTGGTATGGACGGTCTGGTCTGTTCGGCTCTGGAGGCGCCAGCGCTGAAAGCCGCTCAACCTGCGCTGCAATTGGTCACGCCGGGCATCCGCCCGGCTGGCAGCGCGCAGGACGATCAACGGCGCATTCTCACGCCGCGTCAGGCGCTGGAAGCCGGTTCCGATTACCTGGTGATCGGCCGTCCGGTCAGTCAGGCCGCTGACCCAGCCGCCGCGCTGGCCAAACTGGTTGCCGAGCTGGGCTGATCCGTCCATCCATTCTTGTACGGCGGCGATTCAGTCGCCGCATTCATTGCGTTGCAGGTAAACCGTCATGCATTCCGTGGAACATTCGCCGCTAGGCAAGAGCAGCGAGTACATCGCCACCTATTCGCCCGAACTGCTGTTTCCCATCCCGCGAGTGGCCAAGTGGGCCGAGCTGGGGTTGAGCGCGGAAACCCTGCCGTATCGGGGTGTGGATTTCTGGAACTGTTTCGAACTGTCCTGGCTGTTGCCGTCCGGCAAGCCGGTGGTGGCGATCGGTGAATTCACGATTGCCGCCGACTCGCCGAACATCATCGAGTCCAAGTCCTTCAAGCTTTACCTCAACTCGCTGAATCAGTCTGTATTCGCCACTGAGGCAGAGTTGGTGGCGGTGCTGGAGAAGGATCTTTCCGCGACTGCCGGCAAGCCCGTTGGTGTGCGTGTGCGCCGTTTGGACGAGGTAGAGCAGGAGGGCCTGGCCACACTGCCAGGTACCTGTATCGACGATCTGGACGTCAGCATCAGCAACTACACGGCTCCTCGGCCTGAGCTGTTGCATTGCGATACTTCACGCGTCGTCGAGGAAAGCCTGCACAGCCATCTGCTCAAATCCAATTGCCCGGTGACCGGCCAGCCGGACTGGGGCAGTGTGGTGGTCGAGTATCGTGGTGCGGCGCTTGAATCCGCGAGCCTGCTGGCGTACCTGGTCAGTTTCCGTCAGCACGCCGACTTCCATGAGCAATGCGTGGAGCGCATTTTCCTGGATCTGCAGCGATTGCTGCGGCCGGAGTACCTCACCGTCTACGCACGTTACGTACGGCGTGGTGGGCTGGATATCAATCCCTATCGGACGACACTGACTCAACTGCCGGAGAACCGGCGCCTGGTCAGGCAGTAAGCGTCTCACAAATAAAAAAACCAGCCATTTCAGGCTGGTTTTTTTATTGCGCCGCTGTATCAGATGCCCATGTTTGCCAGGCTTTGCATGATATTGCGCAGGCTCCCGGCCAGGGTCGGATGGCTCACTTCGAAGCGCTCCACGGCCAGATTGACCCCGTCGATCAACGAGGCATCGGGCGTGGTGACTGGTTGAGCAGCCAGTTGCAGCTCGATGTCACGGGCCAACAGGATAAGCGACTCGCGATCTTCCTCGCTTATTGGCGGATTCTGCGCCAGTTGCTTGTGCAGCTCTTCCAGTTGCTGCTGCAGATGGTTCGCAGGCATGGGACTCTCCCTTTCTTGATAGGCAAAACAATTGACCGTGCAGGACGACGAAAGGTCATTACTTCATCTTCAAGATAATCCAGCCCAAAGCATTGCGCTTGACCTGAAGCAACGCAGTTATTGCACCGCATTGCAGCAGCTTGCGCTGAAACGCCAACAGGCCCTAGGGTTTTTCGCCCTTGCTGCGACGAATCTGCAGATCGTCCAGGCAGGCGGGCAGGTCGGTCAATTGATCGATTACCGAATGGGCGCCCAGCCGGTAGAGCGTCAGCGTTGCCTCGGCGCGCAGGCGGTCGCGTTGGATACTGTCCAGCATTTCCCAGTCGGCGAGAGCGTGACCGCCCAGGGAGCCGCAGGCGGCCAGGCCTACTGTCCACAATCCCGCATTCAGGCCCGCCTGCAGGAGGCGCGGTTCACCGCTGACCAGCACGCAGCCATCCAGGCGGTCGATCTGCAGGGTGCTCAACGCTTGCCAGCAGGCATCCGGCGCCGGCCAGTTGCGCTGTGAGCAGAGCGGGGAGGCCGCCAGCCATTCGGGCAGCTGGCTTGTCAGTTTCGTGGCGAGTGCTTCCGGCAACTCATCCAGCCAGGCGCAGGGTACGCGCTGCTCGTGCAGGCTGCGCAGGGTCGCCAGCGCCCCTGGGGTCGGCTCGGCGCAGATTTCTATATCATGCGGGCCGCTGGCATCGGGCTTGCGTGCCGGGCCGCCATCTTCGCGGATCAGGGTGAGATGGCGAGCGCCGGCCAGCGATGCACTACGGGCCCCGAAATCCACCAGGCAACCGGAGAGGCCGAACAGGATGGCGGTGAAGGAGGGGGTGATTGCGGAGAGTGCTGGCTGGGGCATGCAATGTCGTTCCCTGGCGATGATCGCGTCTACCATGACAAGCCAATATGACGATGCCGTGACGCTGGTGATTGCTGATGCCGGTAATGTGAAGTGGCTCAGGCTCGCGTAGGGTGTCGGGCATCAGTGCTCTGCCTATTGCCCGCGTGCGGCTTTATACTACGCCGCTGCTGCCGGAGAGACCGTGCTCATTAGCCTAGGAGAACAGCAATGCGTTTGATTGGATCGGATTGGATCGGGAACTTCGGCCGGATGCTGGCCTGTGCCGGCTTGATGGTGCTGCCGTTGGCAGGCCAGGCGGCTACGGAAGATCCATGGGAGTCGGTCAACCGGCCCATCTTCCGCTTCAACGATACGGTGGATACCTACGCTCTCAAGCCATTGGCCCAGGGCTACCAGGCGGTGACGCCGCAGTTCCTCGAAACCGGTGTGCACAACGTGTTCCGCAACGTCGGCGATGTCGGCAACCTGGCCAACAACCTGCTGCAGGGCAAGGCGTATGACGCCGGTGTGGATACCAGCCGTCTGCTGTTGAACACCACCCTGGGCGTTCTTGGCTTCTTCGACGTGGCAAGCCGCATGGGCCTGCAGCGCAGCGATGAAGACTTCGGCCAGACCCTTGGCGTCTGGGGCGTGGGCAGTGGCCCTTATCTGGTGCTGCCGTTGCTCGGCCCGAGCTCGCTGCGCGATGCGCCGAGCAGGATTCCGGACAACTTCCTCACGCCTTATCCCTATATGGATCACGTGCCGAGTCGCAACGTCACCCGCGGCATCAACGTGGTGGACACGCGCGCCAGCCTGCTGGATGCCGAACGCATGATCAGTGGGGACAAGTACATTTTCATCCGTAACGCCTATCTGCAGAACCGTGAGTTCCGGGTGCGTGATGGTGAGGTCGAAGACGATTTCTGATGCCAAGGCATTACCGCTACGGTAATGCTCGAAGGCAAGGATAGATGCTGGGATGGCGACGCGATGGAGGGGCTACCATCGCGTTACAGCTCATTTCAGTTCATCGAGGTCACGGCCAGGCCGAGAATCTGTCGGCCACCTTCCAGATCCGTCACCCGCACCACTTCCGCTTCGGTTTCCAGCCCTTTCAACTCCTCGTGCCCGGAAGGGATCAGTACGCGCACCTTGTCCCCAACCTGCACCTGGCACTGTGCCTCGAGTTGCATACCGGTGCTCGACAGGTCGCGACACAGCGCCGGGATTGCCTGGCCGCCATGATGGAGCGTCGCCTGTGTTTCCAGGCGCATGCGAATGTAATCGCGCTTTTCCTCGTAATCACGATCACTTTGGCTCATCAAGCTATCCTCATTGTGGTGGGGCTTTGCTGCGGTTCTTATAACCCTCACTGATTTAAGGTGTAAAGTCGCCCGGCAGCGAGCGGCGCCTGTTGAATCGTGTTGAGGATGGGAGTACCGTCTGCGCCTTGACGCGAACCGTGTACCCGCGCAGGTTGTTGGCTGCGTTTACGCTAACCATCCCCGGCGCAGTTTGCCTGGACACCCCATGCACAAAACCAGTGCCACGTTGCTGCTGATCGATGACGATGAAGTCGTCCGCGCCAGCATTGCAGCCTACTTGGAAGACAGCGGCTTCAATATCCTGCTCGCCGGCAATGGCACGCAAGGTCTTGAAGTCTTCGAGCGCGAACGACCGGATCTGGTCATTTGCGACCTGCGCATGCCTCAGGTCGATGGTCTCGAGCTGATCCGCCGGATCAATGCCCTGGACATCGCCGCGCCGATCATCGTGGTCTCCGGTGCCGGGGTGATGGCCGACGTGGTCGAAGCCTTGCGCCTCGGTGCTGCCGATTACCTGATCAAGCCTCTGGAAGACCTCGCGGTGCTCGAGCATTCGGTACGTCGAGCCCTGGATCGCGTGCATCTGCGTCAGGAGAACGAGCGTTACCGGGAAAAGCTGGAAACCGCCAACCGCGAGTTGCAGGCCAGCCTGCACCTGCTGCAGGAAGACCAGAACGCCGGGCGCCAGGTGCAGATGAACATGCTGCCCGTCACGCCCTGGGAAAACGAAGGGTTGTCCTTCGCTCATCAGATCATTCCCTCGCTCTACCTTTCTGGTGATTTCGTCGACTATTTCCGTGTCGATGAGCGGCGAGTCGCCTTTTATCTGGCAGACGTTTCCGGTCACGGCGCTTCTTCGGCGTTCGTCACCGTGTTGCTCAAGTTCATGACCACGCGCCTGCTCTACGAGTCTCGACGCAATGGCATGCTTCCGGAGTTCAAACCGTCGGACGTGCTCGGCCATATCAACCGGGGGCTGATCAACTGCAAGCTGGGCAAGCACGTGACCATGCTTGGCGGGGTGATCGACGAAGAGAACAATCGCCTGACCTACAGCATTGGCGGCCATCTGCCGCTGCCGGTGATGTACAGCGGTGGCGAAGCGCATTATCTGGAAGGCCGCGGCTTGCCCGTCGGTCTGTTCAACGAAGCGGATTACACCGATCTGGAAATCGATCTTCCGGAGTCGTTCAGCCTGACCCTGTTGTCGGACGGCATTCTTGACCTGCTGCCTGGCGACACTCTGCAGGAAAAAGAAGCCTTGCTGCCGAAACTGGTGAGCGAAGCAGGTGGAACCCTGGACGGGTTGCGCAGCGTGTTTGGACTGGCCAATCTGGCGGAGATGCCGGATGATATCGCCTTGCTGGTGTTAAGCAGGAACCTTGCATGAATCCTGGGATAAGCCCCGGTAGAATCCAGTTCGCCGAGCAGGACGGTACCTTCGTCCTGAAGTTCGTCGGCGAAGTGCGCCTGACCTTGTGTTCGGCTCTGGATTCCACAATCGAAAAGATTTTCACCGCGCTGAATTTTTCCGCCATCGTCATCGACCTGACGGAAACGCGCAGCATCGACAGCACCACCCTGGGGCTGTTGGCCAAACTATCGATTCTGTCGCGGCAGAAGGTTGGCCTGCTGCCGACCGTGGTGACCACCCACGCCGATATCACCCGTCTGCTGCAATCGATGGGCTTCGATCAGGTTTTCAATATCATCGACCAGCCCTATGAGTGCCCGAACTGCCTGGCCGACCTGCCGTCGCAGGATCAGTCGGAAGAGGTGGTGCGGGCTCACGTGCTCGAAGCGCACCGCATTCTGATGGGGTTGAACGAGTCGAACCGCGCGGCCTTTCATGACCTGGTCAGCGCCCTCGAACAGCATCCCTGATGATCGACTGCCGCCGATAGCGGGGCGTCGATAGAGTCGGCGCCCCGTTTCCATTTCGGCTCAGGTGTTGGCTGCCAGCAGCTTTTCCAGTTTTTCCTGATCGCGGGCGAACTGACGGATGCCTTCCGCGAGTTTCTCGGTAGCCATGGCGTCTTCGTTCATTTCCCAGCGGAACTGGCTTTCGCCGATCTGCGTTTCGCCCTTGCCGGAAATCTCGGCACTCAGCTTGCGCTCCAGCGTGCCGTTGTCATCTGCCAGTTGCTGCAACAGTTCTGGGCTGATGGTCAGGCGGTCGCAGCCGGCCAGTTGTTCGATCTGGCTGACATTGCGGAAGCTGGCACCCATCACGACGGTCTTGTGACCATGAGCCTTGTAGTACTCGTAGATGCGGGCGACCGACTGCACGCCTGGGTCTTCGGCACCGACATAATCGCGGCCTTCGGCTTTCTTGTACCAGTCGTAGATGCGGCCCACGAATGGCGAGATCAGGAAGGCACCGGCATCGGCGCAGGCGCGGGCCTGGGCGAAGGAGAAGAGCAGGGTGAGGTTGGTCTGTACGCCGGCCTTTTCCAATTGCTCGGCGGCGCGGATGCCTTCCCAGGTTGAGGCGATCTTGATCAGGATGCGCTCGCGGGTGACGCCTGCCTGCTCGTACAGCTCGACCAGGCGCTGAGCGCGGCTCAGGGTCGCCTGAGTGTCGAAGGACAGACGGGCATCCACCTCGGTGGAGATACGCCCCGGAATCACCTGCAGAATTTCCCGCCCAACGGTCACGCCAAAACGGTCGCTGGCCAGGTCGACATCGCCCTTGCTGGCGCTGACCGCCTGCTTGAGCAGCTCGGCATAGCGCGGCAGTGCTGCAGCTTTGAGCAGCAGGGAAGGATTGGTGGTGGCGTCCACTGGCTTGAGGCGGGCGATAGCGTCGATGTCACCGGTGTCGGCGACCACGGTGGTGAGCTGTTTGAGTTGATCCAGTTTGGAGGTCATGGCGCGGCCTTGTCGATTCGGGTGCCATGACCTTACCTGAGCCTCAGGTAGCGCTCAACTAATGGCTTAGCGCCCCAGCAGAAGTTCGGCAGCCTGATCGAAAATGGCCAGCGGCTGATCGCTCTTGTGGATATCCGCCGAAAGCAGCTGGCGGAAGCGTCGAGCGCCGGGGAAACCCTGGGCCAGCCCGAGCATATGGCGGGTGACATGGTGCATCAAACCGCCTGCGGCCATGTGCCGTTCGATATAGGGGCGCATGGTGAGCATGGCGTCGTAACGGCTGATTGGCGGGCGTTCGCTGCCGAACAGCTGACGATCGACTTCGGCCAGCAGGTAAGGGTTGTGATAGGCCTCGCGACCCAGCATCACGCCATCGAAGATTTCGAGGTGCTGCTGGCAGGCTTCCAGGGTCTTGATGCCGCCGTTGAGCACCAGTTCGAGCTCGGTGAAGTCCCGCTTCAACTGTGCGGCGATGTCGTAGCGCAGCGGCGGGATCTCGCGGTTTTCCTTGGGCGACAGGCCGGAAAGAATGGCGATGCGCGCGTGCACGGTGAAGCTGCAGCAACCGGCGTCGCGCACCTGGCCGACGAAATCACGGAGCTGCTCATAGCTGTCGCGCCCATCGATGCCGATCCGGTGCTTGACCGTAACGGGAATGCTCACCGCATCGCGCATCGCCTTGACGCTCTCGGCGACCAGCGCCGGATGGGCCATCAGGCAGGCACCGATCATGTTGTTCTGCACCCGGTCGCTGGGGCAGCCGACGTTGAGGTTCACCTCGTCGTAACCTGCCTGTTCGGCAAGCCGCGCGCACGCGGCCAGATCAGCCGGGTTGCTGCCACCCAGCTGCAGCGCAAGCGGGTGCTCCGTTTCGTGATAATGCAGAAACCGCTGGGTATCGCCATGCAGCAACGCGCCGGTGGTGACCATTTCGGTATACAGCAGGGCATGCCGCGAGAGCTGGCGCAGAAAGTAACGGCAATGGTGATCCGTCCAATCCATCATCGGCGCCACGGAGAAGCGGCGGGATGGTTCGGGATGCGGGGTTGCTAGTGTTGAGGTTGGGTTTGGCTGCATTTCGGTACGTCGGATATTCTCAGGCGGCTTCCGCATTTGGCGCTGCATTCTAGCACTCGACAAACTCGCTGTAGTATTGGGTGGTATATGGTTATGCGGCGTCGTGCAGCTCCGGCCTCATCCGGCTGAGCGAATACTGAACGTGGTTCTATCAGTTTTCCATGACCCTCTGCAGGCGAATTGCCAGTTCGATAGCAAATCTTCGTTCCGGCGTACCTACCTCGATGTCGAACAGTTCCTGAATACGGGCCAAGCGGTAGCGCAGAGTCGTGACATGCACGCCCATGGCGTCGGCACAGGCCTGGTTACGGCAGCATTGTTGCAAATAGGTCGACAAGGTTTCCAGGTAGGGCGTGCCGTGCTGGCGGTCGTGGGCGATCATCGCACCCACGCTGTCGGCCACGTAAGCACGGATGTCCTCTCCGCCGGCAGCTGCGATGAGCAAGGGCATTGGGCCGAAGTCCTGGCCCGACTGAGGTCCGGTTCGTCCGAAGGAGCGGGCGATATCGATCATTCGGCGGCAGCGTGTCCAGGCGGTGGGATAGTCGTTCAGCGTTGTGCAGCATGTGCTGATCACCATGATCGGTTCGACATCCAGATAGTGCATCAGGTCATCACTCATGCGCCGCATGACTTTGTTGATCCTGTCTGCGCCGCCCTCGAACGGCAGCAGGCAGACCAGGCCCTTGTCGATGGCGATCACGGTGGACGCAATTCCGGCCCGCTGCAGAATACGGGTGGCATTGTGGTGCAGGTTGTTGGACTGATTACCTGGCTTTTTGGCGCCATCGGAGAAGTCGACGACGATCATTTGCTGCGGCGCATTGAAGGTCATGTAGAGGCGCTGAGCCCGCTGCTGGACATCGTCGGCGTCACGCCAGCGGCGCTCGATGACCTCGAAGAATAGTTCGGTTTGCGTGCGCGTTTCGAAGCGGAAACGAATGAAACTGCGCATCATCTGCACGCTCAGCGCGAACTTCGCGCTGTCCAGCAGCGCCTGATCCAGCTCGCTCAATGACGGGGCCACCGAGAACAGTATCAGCGCACCGACCAGTTCGTGATCGACAGTCAATGGCTCGATCTGCACCTTGGACGTGAAGGTGCGCGTGCCGTCGTCGAGGAACAGGTTCACCGAGCTGCGCAGTGAGCTGTTCAGGGCTTCGCGGCAGGCTTTCGATATCTGCGAATTGAGTACCCCGGCGGCGGCATTCTGCCAGCCCGGATCATCGAACAGCAAGGCATCTGGCGAGCGCCCGGCGATGACCTGATTGGTGGTGAAGTCAACCGCGATCAACGGACTTGGCAGCAGGTCGCAGACCATCAACGACAGCGAAGAAACCGAGTCCTCCGCCAACACATGCTCCAGCAGGGTAGTGTGCACGCGCAGTGCCTGTTGCAGCTGTTCGGCAGCCAGGCGTTGAGCTTCGAATTGCCGTTCGCGCTCCACGGCGATGGCACCCAGATGGATGATCATCCCCAAAAATGCTTGGTCGTCATCATTGATATCCTTGATCTCGCGCGACACCACGCTCAGCACCATTGGCCGCCCTTCGAAATCCCGGCAGCTCATCGGCATGACCAGCACGGTGCGGTAATCCCGTTCGTAGGATTCCATGCGATATCCCGCGTACTCGCTTTCGCGGACGTCGCGGATATAGACCGGTTCGTTGCGTTGCAACGCGATGACGGAGGGGCTCGAAGTCAGTTCCCAGCGATCGCTGAGTGGACGATGCAGCAAGGTCGGATCGTGACGGGCGACCACGTAGGCGTAGCCCTGGCTCATATCGATCGACATGATGGAGCCCAGCGTCCAGTCGGTGTGCTGGCAACTGACTCGCACCAGCTGGCGCAGTGTGGCGCCCAGATCGCCCCCTGAGTTGATCTGACTGGCAACATCGCGCAGGGACTGCAATTGCATGGTTCTATTCAAGCGGGTTACCTCACCGGGCTGGCAGGAAATAAAGCTAGCGTGGCCGATAAGGTTAATGTTTGCATCTTTTCGTAGCAGCGTTAGTGCTATTTATGCGCCGAAACGCAGGAAGACGTCTCGTTTTGCGCTCCCTAACCTGATGGTCATTGCCAACGGCAAACCGACTCATCGACCAGAGAGCGACGATCATCATGAATCCCCGCGTAAGAAAGTATTCCACCTTCATCGAACAGACGTTCATCGAAGGTGGCAAGGAGGCCGAGCAACCGATCACCATGATCGTCGTGGCTGCGGTGTTGAAAAACCCGTGGGCCGGCCAGGGCTTCGTCGAAGACCTGCGACCGGAAATCCTGCGTCTGGCACCGACGCTGGGTGAAGAGCTGACCAAACGTCTGGTGGCATTGATGCCGGCCGACAAGGTTGAAGCCTATGGCAAGGCTGCCTGTGTTGGCGTCAACGGCGAAATCGAACATGCATCCGCGCTGATCCATACCCTGCGCTTTGGCAACATGTTCCGCGAGGCGGTCGACGGTACGGCGTTTCTGAGCTTTACCAACGTGCGAAATGCACCGGGCGCGCTGATCTCGCTACCCATGGTGCACAAGAGCGCTACCGGCAAGCGCTCGCACTTTCTTACCGCCAATTTCCAAATCGCCGATGCCCCGGGGCCTGACGAGGTGCTGATCGCCATTGGTGCGGCCGATGGTTCGCGCCCGCATCCGCGTATTGCCGACCGGTTCCAGGACATGGCCGAGATGGAAGCGCAAAGGTAGAACCATTGAGCCCGCTACGCCAGCGACCTGAATGACCCGGAAGCTGATCGCTGAGCTGGCTTCCGGTTCTTTCCTGGGGTTGTGGAAAACCGCGCTATCGACCATGTGCAGCGTGCTTCCAATGCTCGTGGCGCTAGTAAAGAACAGGGGGCGTTCCGCAGGACGCGCAGGCGCAGGCAGGGGATTAGGCTTTTTTCATACCCGAGTACAAAGGACAGATTCGATGTCGAGTACGACCACCCACGCTAACGACGCAACAATCGATCCTGGTGCGCTTCGCCAGGCGTTTGGCACCTTTGCCACCGGAGTGACTGTCATCACCACTCACGATGTCGACGGCCAGCCACGTGGCATGACTGCCAATTCCTTTACCTCCGTTTCGCTGAACCCGCCTTTGCTGCTGGTGTGCGTCGGCAAGACGGCGCTGAGCTACGGAGCCTTTACCAGCAGCGACTGCTTTGCAGTGAATCTGCTGCACGAAGGACAGACGGATACCTCGGCGATATTCGCTTCCAAATCGCCTGATAAATTCCAGAACGTCAAGCACGACATCGTGCACACGGGAGCGCCGATTCTGGTCGACAGCCTGACCTGGTTCGACTGCACGGTGGATCAGCGCATGGAAGCCGGGGATCACATTGTGCTGATCGGTCAGGTTCGTGCGTTCGGCACCAGTCCGAAACGGCCGCTGTGCTTCTGCCGCGGTAGCTACGCCAGCATCAAGGAGCCGTTGCCTGCCAAGTGGCTGGATTCCCACGGCATGATCCGCGGATACCTGATAGAAAGCGACGATTCGATCCTATTCCGCACCGATGGCAAGGGTGGCTGGGAGTTGCCGGTCTCGGGGCGCAGCCGCGGCAATACCGAGCTGCCGGTGGAACAGGGCTCGTTGATGCTGCTGCCGGAGTCCACCTTTCTTTATTCGGTATTCGATGTCGACGATATCGACCCGGGCTATCTGGTCTACCGCGCGCAGCTGGATACCAGCAGCTCGTTGCAAGAGTTGCCGGATTCACTGCGTTTCTTCTCTATCGACGAGCTTCCCTACGAGCTCATGCCGAGCAATGAGTTGCGTTCGGTGGTGCGCCGCTACGTGCGTGAACGCAAAGACCAGCGTTTCAGCATTTACATGGGCTCAAGCGATGGCGGAAGAGTGGCGGTGATCGATGGGACGGCCCGAACCTGGGCGGATTTCGCCCGCGACCAACAACTGTGACAGCAGGAAGGCTCATGAAAACGACGGTTCACTCACTCGAAGGTAAGCGCCTCGACCTGTTCATCGATGGGCTATACACAGCCCCCGGCAGCGGCCGCTATGTCGACAGCTTCGACCCCACCACCGGGCAGGCCTGGTATCAGTTTGCCGAGGCCGATGCCGGTGATGTGGATCGTGCCGTGCGCTCCGCCCGCCAGGCATTCCTCAGCCCCGCCTGGCGGCGCATGACCCAGACCGAGCGTGGCAAGCTGGTTCGCCGTCTGGCTGAGCTGGTGCTGGAGAACGCCGAGCAACTGGCCCTGCTGGAAACTCGGGACAACGGCAAGCTGCTACGTGAGATGCGTGCTCAGATGCGGGCCTTGCCGGACTCGTACACCTACTTCGCAGGAATGGCGGACAAGCTGCAAGGCGACACGATTCCGGTGAACAAGCTCGACCAGTTGAACTTCAATATTCGCGAGCCGCTGGGTGTGATCGGCATGATCACCCCGTGGAATTCACCGCTGATGCTGCTGACCGGCACCCTCGCGCCATGCCTGGCCATCGGCAACACCGTGGTCATCAAGCCCTCCGAACATGCCACTGCGTCGACCCTGGCGCTGGCCGAGCTGATCATGCAGGCCGGCTTCCCGGCGGGCGTGGTCAACGTGGTCAGCGGCGGTGGCGCCGTCACCGGTGAAGCCCTGACCCGGCACCCGGATGTCGACAAGTACGTCTTCACCGGCAGCACTGACACCGGGCGGCGCATCGCCGGCAATGCGGCGAACAACCTGGCACCTTGTCAGATGGAGCTGGGTGGTAAATCGCCCCATGTGGTGTTCGCCGACGTCGATATCGAAAAAGCGGTCAACGGTGTGGTCTCCGGCGTATTCGCCGCTGCCGGGCAGACTTGCGTGGCGGGATCACGTTGCTTCGTCGAGGCCAGCATCTACGAGCGCTTCGTCGAGGCGCTGGTAGCCCGTACGCAACGTATCACCGTCGGTCATCCGATGGAGGAGGGTACTGACATCGGCCCGCTGGCGTTGCAGGCACAACTGCAAAAGCTCCAGCATTACGTGGCCTCGGGCGCGAGCCAGGGCGCGCGCGTAGCCGTCGGGGGCAAGCGGCCAGCCAGTTCCGAGTTGGCCCAGGGGTGGTATTTCGAGCCCACGGTGATGGCCAATGCCAGCAACGACATGACTTTCATGCGCGACGAGTTGTTCGGCCCGGTGGTGGGTGTGGCGCCGTTCTCCTCGGAAGAGGAAATGATCGCCCTGGCCAACGACACACCCTACGGTCTGGCCTCGGGCGTGTGGACCCAGAACATCGATCGTGCCATGCGCTTCGCCAGCCGCATCGATGCCGGCACGGTATGGATCAACACCTATCGCTCGGCCGCCTACATGTCCGCCAATGGCGGTTTCAAGGACAGCGGCTACGGGCGCCGCGGCGGCTTCGACGTGATGCGCGAATTCTCGCGCGCGAAGAACATCGTCATTGATTATTCCGGCGCTATGCAGGATCCGTTCGTGATCCGTCTGCGCTGATTCTCCACCAAGCGTCTGCCCAGGGGGATACGCATGAAATTCGCAGTTGCCATCAGCATGGAACGCTCGTCGCCGAATGTGTCCATGAAAACCGTCATCGCCAACGTGCTGGAGCTTGCGCGGATGGCCGATGAAGGTGGTTTCGAAACGCTATGGACATCCGAGCACCACACGCTCGAGTGCACCATTGCGCCCAACCCGTTCCAGACCCTGGTCTGGCTCGGCCAGCACACCCAGCGGATTCGTCTCGGCACCGGCACGCTCGCGGCGGCGTACTGGAATCCGATCCGCCTGGCTGCCGAAGCCGCGCTGTGCGATCACTTGATCGATGGCCGTCTGGAGTTCGGTATCGCTCGCGGCTCTTACCAGTATGAATTCGACCGCATGAACCCCGGTGTGCAGCAGCGTGAAGGCGTCGGCTACATGAAGGAACTGCTGCCGGCGGTGCAGAAGCTCTGGCAGGGAGATTACGCCCATGTGGGACATTACTGGAATTTCCCGCTGACCGCGGCCGTGCCCAAGCCCTTGCAGAAGACCCCGCCGATCTGGGTGGCGGCCCGTGATCCGGGCACCTTCGACTGGGCCTTGAGTATCGGTGCGAACATCATGTCCACGCCGCTTTCTCTGCCTGCCGCTGAAATCCGGGTGCTCAGCGAGAAGTTCGAAAAGGCCGTGGCCGATCATCCCGAAATGCCGCGTCCGCGTTTCATGATGCAGCGGCGTACGTGTGTGTACGCCAAACCCGATGACTGGGAGGTGCCGGTGCGCCACAGCATGGATTTCGGGCGCACCTTCGAGAACCTCATGCAGAACATCGGCACGGTGAGGGATGGTTTTCCTGAAGCCGTATCCTTCGAGAGCGTGAAGGGCAAGGAGAACTACAACCCGGAAAGCATTCGTCGCAACCTGATGTTCGGTACGCCCGAGGAGGTCATCGAGAAATTGCTGGACTACGAGGCGGCCGGGGTCGACCAGTACTGCCTGGGACTGAGTTTCAACCTGCCGTTCGAGCAACAGAGGCAGACGTTGCGCCTGTTCATCGATGAAGTCATGCCGTTCTTCGCCGAGCGTGGGCATCAGCGCGACCGGCAACGGGCGCTGAGCCTATGAGCGGCCTCGCACGGGATCGCCGACTGAATGTCGGCAAGGTCACCTTGAATTATCGTGTCGACGGTGCCGGCACCGAGCCGCTGCTGTGCATTCATGGCGTCGGATCCAGCCTGCTGGCCTGGGAGGGCGTGGTTCAGCGGCTCAAGGAACATTTCACGGTATTGACCTTTGACCTGCGCGGTCACGGCGACTCGACGCGGCTCAAGGGCCGTTATGAGATCGACGAGATGGTCGATGAAGCACTGGCGCTGGCCGATGCCGTTGGCTTTCTCAGGTTTCATCTGGCCGGGTTCTCTTTGGGTGGCCTGATCGCGCAACGGCTTGCCTTGAGTCATCCGCAGCGGGTTCGTCGGCTGGTGTTGCTGTCCACCGTCGCTGGGCGCAACGAGGATGAACAAGCGCGCGTGCTGGCGCGACTGGACGCCTTGCAGACGGGGGATCCCGGCTCGCATTACGACGCTTCGCTGTCGCGCTGGCTGAGCGAAGACTTTCAGATGAAGAACCCTGAGCTGGTCGCGCAGTTACGCCAGCGCAACGCGCAGAATGACCCCGAGTGTTATGCGGCGGCCTACAGGGTACTGGCGCAGAACGACTTCGGCGATGTGATCGAGCAGATCCGTTGCCCGACCCTGATCGCCACCGGGGCTGACGATGCCGGCTCCAATCCTCGTATGGCATCGTTCATGCATGAGCGCATAAGAGGATCGCGCCTGTGCATTCTGCCCGGCTTGCGCCATTCGATTCTGACCGAGGCACCGGAACTGGTGGCGTCGATGATGCAGGGCT
Source organism: Phytopseudomonas daroniae (assembly GCF_004327285.1). Classification (GTDB taxonomy): domain Bacteria; phylum Pseudomonadota; class Gammaproteobacteria; order Pseudomonadales; family Pseudomonadaceae; genus Aquipseudomonas; species Aquipseudomonas daroniae. Next base: position 35,654 of record NZ_QJUI01000017.1, on the reverse strand, counting down.
TCCTACTGCAAGCGACGACGGCAAGCAGGGATCGGGCATGATCCTCGAAGAACGCATCTATCGCATCCGTTCGGGGCAGATGGGCCGGTACCTTGCGCTGGTACGCGAAGAAGGCCTGGCGATTCAGCAGCCGATACTCGGGCGCCTGATCGGCTACTTCGTCACTGAAATCGGCCCATTGAGCCATATCGTCCACTTGTGGGCCTACGACAGCTTCGAGGATCGGCAACACCGCCGCCAGCTATTGGCTCTGGATCCTCGCTGGCAGGCGTTCATTCCCAGGCTCACGGCCCTTATCGAGAATTCGGAGAATCGCATCCTGTTACCGACCGACTTTTCCCCGTTGCAATGAATATAAAAGAGCATGGCCAAGAGGCCACGCCATTGAGCCCGTTTGCTGATGCGTGCTTGCTCACCGATAGAAAAGCGCAGTGCCTAGTAGACCCCTGAAGGGGCGGGCGCCGTCGCCAGTAACTGCCATAGCCAACAGATCGCGGTCTGGAAAATTCTGCATCTCATAATAAATGGAGGCACAGGTGAGTGAACGTTTGAAGATTGAGAACCTGTACAAGGTCTTTTCCTCGATTCCGCAGAGGGCCATGGAGCTCTTGGCGCAAGGCGCGAGCAAGGATCGGATACTGGCCGAGACCAGCATGGTGGTTGGCCTCAACGACGTCTCGCTGTCGGTTCCCAGCGGTGCGATCTACATGATCATGGGGCTCTCCGGTTCGGGGAAATCCACGCTCGCACGCTGTATCAACCGCTTGAACGAGCCGACGGCGGGTAAGATTCTGCTCGATGGTCAGGACATCGTCACTCTGAACGACAAAGACCTGCGTGAGATTCGCCGTACGCGCATTTCCATGGTCTTTCAGCATTTCGCGCTGTTGCCGAACAAATCCATTATCGAGAACACCGAGTTCGGGCTGAAGCTGCGTGGCATCCCGCTTGCCCAGCGTCGTCAGCGCGCCGAAGAAGTGCTGTCGGTGGTCGGTCTGTCGAAGTGGGCCTATCACTATCCCCACGAGCTTTCCGGGGGCATGCGCCAACGGGTCGGCCTGGCTCGGGCGCTGACCACCGATGCCGATGTGCTGATCATGGATGAAGCCTTCAGTGCGCTGGATCCGCTGATCCGCAGCGAGATGCAGGACGAGTTGCTGCGCCTGCAACGCACCCTGAAGAAAACCATTTTGTTCATCACCCACGATTTCCAGGAAGCGCTCAAGCTCGGTACACGCATCGCGATCATGGCCGACGGGCAGGTCGTGCGTGAAGGCACGCCGCAGTCCATCGTGCTTGAACCGGGCAGCGAGTACGTATGTGGCTTCACCCGCGAAGTCGATCGTTCCCGGCTGTTCGACGCCCGTTCGGTCATGCAGTCAGCGGCGACCGTCATGGACAGCGATGCCGGCCGGATCGTTGCCGACCAGAAGGCGCTGCGTCAGGGCGGGTTTGTGCTCACTGCCAGCAACCGCGTGATAGGGGTGCTCGATGCTCAGTCGCTGCGCCAGGTTCGCGCTGGCGAGCCAGCGACCAATCTGCTCTCGACCAACTTCGTCAGCGTCGCGGCCGACGCCAAGCTGATCGATGTTGCGCGCTTGCTGAAAAATGATCAGCCGGTGGCCGTGATTGACGAGGGTGGAGCATTCCTTGGAACCCTGGAGCCGGAAAACATTCTCGAATGCATCGGCACCGTCTCCTCGCCGCGCAATCTCTTACAAGAAGGGGCACGACATGCTTGAGGCACAAAACCTTGCCGTTTTTCCGGTGGATAGCTGGATTTCTGACAGCGTTCAGTGGCTGGGCATCTATTTCCGACCGGTTTTCATGGCGATCCGCTGGCCGGTTGAAAACCTGCTGGCGTTCAACGATTACGTGCTGCATGCCATCCCGTTCCCGGTGATGGTGGTGCTGATGTTTCTGATCGCCTATCGCGCCGCCAGTATCGGGATCGCGCTGTTCAGCGCCGTGGCTCTGGTCGTTATCGCGATGCTGGGCGTTTGGGATGAAGCGATGACTACACTTTCGCTGATCACCACAGCGATTATTTTCTGCCTGATCATCGGCATTCCCATGGGCATTCTCTGCGCTCGCAGCGAGAAGGTCTGGGGTGTGGTGCGACCGATCCTCGACATCATGCAGACCACGCCGACCTTCGTTTACCTGGTGCCGGTGGTGATGCTCTTCGGTGTCGGTACCGTGTCCGGCGAAGTCGCCGTGGTGATCGCCGCCGTGCCGCCGCTGATTCGCTTCACCTACCTGGGCATCCGCATGGTCGATCAGGAGATCGTCGAGGCCGGGCTGGCATTCGGCGCCGACAAACGTCAATTGCTCTGGGAAATCCAGCTACCGATGGCCATCCCGACCATACTCGGCGGCCTCAATCAGACCGTGCTCACGGCGATGGTGATGTCGGTGGTGGTGGCGATGATCGGTGCCGAAGGATTGGGACTGGTCGTGCTGCAGGGGTTGGGCCGGCTGGATGTCGGACGCGCGGCAGTGGGTGGCATCGCCATCGTGCTGCTGGCCATGATGCTCGACCGCATCACGCAAAAGCTCGCCCATCCGGTGAAGCGAGGCAAGCGTAAGTCGCTGTTCAAAAGGCTCATCAGGCCCCACCAGGTCAACGCCTGAGGAGACGAGGCCGCTGAGCCATGGAATAACAATGAGCGACGGTGTTCATGGCCGCGATCTGGCTACGAGAAGCAACTGCCATCACTAATGGATAGGTCAAGGGGGCATCATGAAATACAGGTTCAAGAGCGTGCTTGAAACGGTCGCCGCGAGCTTCTTCGTCGTCGCGACACTGGGCAGCGCAGCGGCGGCCGATCTGCCCGGAGAGGGCAAAACGATCCGCCTGGCACAGTCTGACAGCATGGGCGCCAACTACGTGCTGACCCAAATCACCCGACAGGCGTTCGAGCAGCTGGGCTATGGTGTCAGAGTGAGTACGATCAATTCGAACCTGTTTTTCCAGGCCGCTGCCCAAGGTGATCTGGACATCGCCATGGATCTGAATTTCCCACAGCGTAAGCCAGGTTTCGACAAGGTCGAGAAGTACGCGCAAACGCTCGGCGAGGGATTGATTCAGGGCGGCGGTTACAATGGCTACCTGATCGATAAGAAGACCGCTGACGCCTACGGCATCACCTCCCTCGAGCAACTGAAAGATCCGAAGATAGCCGGTCTCTTCGGCAAGAACGGCAAGGCTGAACTGATCAACTGTGATCCGGGCTGGAGTTGCGGCGATGTCGTGGAGTACCAGTTGGACGAGTTCGGGCTCAAGGACACCATCTCTTCGGTACGCGGCAAATACGAGGCCTTGATGTTCGAAGTGATCGCCCGCGAGAAACGCGGCGAGCCGGTGTTTTTCTACGCGTGGATTCCTTCGTGGATGACCAATTCTCTGGTGCCGGGCAAGGACGTGGTTTGGCTGCCGACGCCGTTCGATGCGCTGCCATCCAGCGTGCCGAATGCTGGCTCGGCATTGACTCCGGGGGTTCCGGGATGCGCCGGCGGTGCTGATCCGTGCCGCATGGCGATGGCCGCCTGGAACTGGATGCCGGTGGCCAACAAGGACTTCATCGCCGCCAACCCGGCGGTCAAGACCTTTACCGAGCAGGCTTCGTTCTCTCGCGACACCTGGTCCTACTGGGAGAAGTCCATCAGTGAAGAGGGCGCCAGCGAGCGCAATATTCGTAAACTGGCCGATGCCTGGATCAGTGAAAACCAGGCGACCTTCGACGCCTGGATGAGCCAGGCCAAGACTGGCGGTTGAGGCATTCGACCGAGCTAGGTTGAGCAGGGCATGCCGGCAGTCTCTGCTGCGTGTTCCCTCGCATTTGATCGCCAGCAGACAGACTTCGCGAGCGACATCGACGAGCGTCCGAGCATGCGTCGCATCGCGGCTTTGCGCGCCATCCATGGCCGGTACGACGCCGAGCCCGCGCACTTCACCAGTGCGCGGATGCTTCGACCTGCAGCGTAGCCGCTGCCCACGCCGCATCGAGATCCTGCTACTGATCGCTGCGCTAACGGCAGAGCCGATCTTCGGTGTCTTCGGCGCAGAGAGATCAGCTCAATGTGGTCATAGCGTCCAACTGGCAGTAGAGCTCCGTAGAGCAAGCCACTCACCATTGGGCCCACCGTCGCGTGGGCCCAATGCTTTCTGCTCCATAAAAGCCGACAGTCGACCATCTTCCATTCACTGTGTAGGATGACCACCGGGTGTTAGCCGCATGTTGCGGTGTGACAGGTTCTGTTACGTTGGTCGGGCCGCCACGCGGAGTCCGTTCGTCCATGAAATCGCGCCCGTTTCGTCAGGATATTCCCCGTGCCCAGCGTTTGGCTGAGCACGCTTTCGCTTTTATCCGCCGTCTTTTCAACCGTGAAGCCTTCAGTGGCGTCGTGTTGCTGCTCGCCACGGCGGCAGCGCTGATCTGGGCCAATTCTCCCTACGCTGATAGCTATCACGCGCTCTGGCATGCCCCTGTTTCGTTTGGCTTCGGGAGCATGAGAGTTTCCCAGTCCCTGCATTTCTGGATCAACGACGGTCTGATGACCCTGTTCTTTCTGGTCGTCGGCATGGAGATCCGCCGCGAAATACATGACGGCGCGCTGGCCGATCTGCGTCAGGCGTCGCTGCCGATCGCTGCTGCCTGTGGCGGGGTGATAGTGCCGGCGCTGATCTATGCCAGTCTCAATCATCAGGGCGCCGGGCTGCATGGCTGGGCGATTCCGGCTGCTACGGATATCGCTTTCGCCGTCGGGCTACTGGCCTTGCTGGGCAAGGGGATTCCCTCCGGTGTGCGCATCTTCCTGCTGACCCTGGCGGTCATCGACGATGTCATCGCGGTGATTCTGATCGCGCTGTTCTATTCCGACGGGCTGGACTACAGCGGCTTCGCCGTCGCCGGTGTTGGTGCGCTAGCGGTGTTGGGACTGCAACGCATCGGCATCGGTTCGGCCTATGCCTATGTGCTGCCAGGGGCGCTGATGTGGGGCGGTCTGCTGATGACGGGTGCCCACCCGACCCTGGCCGGGGTGATTCTCGGTCTGATGACGCCGGTCATCTGCCTGCCTGCCCGCGAATTGCCGCGTGATGCGGTCAGCCGTATCGCCCGTGAGCTGGAGGATGATCGTGGCACCGCAGTGGCGTCCAATGAAGCGGCGCAGTCGTTGCGCGAGCTGCGTATTGCCCAGCGGGAACTGCTACCGCCTGTGGTGCGTGTGCAACTGGCGCTGCACCCGTGGGTTACGTTCGGTTTGATGCCGCTGTTCGCCCTGGCCAACGCCGGTGTAAGCCTGGGCGGTGTCGACTTGTCCCAGAGCACGTCGCACTGGGTGATGCTGGGTGTGGCCATCGCGCTGTTGGCGGGTAAACCCATTGGCGTGATCAGCGTTAGCTGGCTGATGGTGAGGTTTGGTGTGTGCCGCTTGCCAGACGATGTCTCCTGGCGTGGTGTCACCCTGATCGGCCTACTGGCCGGGATCGGTTTCACCATGTCGATCTTTATTGCCAACCTGGCTTTCAGCGATGCCAACTTGTTGGATGCCGCCAAGCTAGGTGTGCTGTTGGGCTCGCTGGCTTCGGCAACTCTGGGGCTTGTCTGGGGCGTACTCTATGTACGTCGTTTGCGTGGTGCTCAGCTGGCAAGTGGCACATAAGCACCGTTGGCCGTGTGGGCCGCAACTATCCGTGACCGGGCGCCAGCGACGAGAGACCGGACGCACCGGTATTTTTCATGAAGCCGGCCAGTGCCGCCCTGAGCCCTGGCGATGTGATCAATGCCGGGATCAAGGGTGTCACCGAGTTGGAAATGCGCGTTGGCAATCGGCCATTGAGCCTGTTCACGATCTGCTGCGTGTCACCTGCAGACATTTCATGTACGAGCGCAAAAAGGCGGAAGCGGCCATTGAGCCACAAGCCACAAGCCACAAGATAGAAGCAAGAGCAATGGAGCGCTCCGAGCCGCTTTTAACTTGCCGCTTGAAGCTTGTGGCTGCTACCGCCTTATAACGTCTTATCGGTCAATTTCGGGCTCTGCTTCGCGAGATCGTGAACAGGCTCTCTGGAGGAAAAACACATGTCCCATGAAACCCTGAAGAAAGTCGCCCTGGTAACCGGTGCCGGCAGCGGCATTGGCAAGGCCGTTGCCGAGGTTCTGTTGGTCGATGGCTTTTCTCTGGTGCTGGCAGGGCGTCGGCCCGAGCCGCTGCAGGCCCTGGTCGAGGCCGCACGCAGCCGTGGGCAGGACGCCATTGCGGTGCCTACCGATGTACGCGATCCAGCCAGTGTCGATGCCTTGTTCGCCACCGTGGAGGAGGTCTACGGGCGGCTCGACGTGATTTTCAACAACGCTGGCGTCAATACGCCCGCCGTGACCCTCGACGAGCTGGATGTCGAGCAGTGGCGCAACGTCATCGACACCAACCTCAATGGTGTCTTTCTCTGCGCCCGTGGCGCGTTCCGCCTGATGCGCCGGCAAACGCCACAAGGCGGCCGAATCATCAACAATGGCTCGATCTCGGCACATACGCCGAGGCCCCACAGCAGTGCCTACACCACCAGCAAGCACGCGGTACTGGGGCTGACCAAATCCCTGGCACTGGATGGCCGTGAATTCAGCATCGCCTGCAGCCAGATCGATATCGGCAATGCCCTGACCGAGCTGTCGGTGCGCATGACCAAGGGCGTACGCCAGGCCAATGGCGAGATCGCCGTCGAACCCATGGTCGACGTCAGGCACGTTGCCGATGCCGTGCGTTACATCGCCGCGCTGCCGCTTTCGGCCAACGTGCTGAACATGACCGTGATGGCCACCAATATGCCCTTCGTTGGCCGTGGCTGATCCACGACGAATAGTCTGGTTACCTGATCAATATCGCCCGCGGCAAGCTGGTCAACGAGGCCGATCTGGTCGCTGCCTTGCAGAGCGGCCAGATTGCCGGTGCGGCGCTGGCTGAGTTCATTCCGGGAATTTTTTGCGGATGGCGGCTCTCGCTGAGCCGCTCTTTGGGGCCGCGGATCCGTTGTTCGGCCCCTGTTTTACGACTGGCAGATATTCGTTGCCCCTTCCGCTGGGCTCCTGGAGTCCGTAAGGGAGGCTGCTTTTCCCGGCAGAAAAAGTGGTTTTTTTGGCGCACGCTTTTGGGTAAAGTGCGGGCCTCTTTGGGGAGTAGCCTGCTTCTGAGTCCGCTCAGGAGCGTTCGTATCAACATTCTCGGCAGCAGCCGTGGTACGAACACCGTTCGGTTGGTGAGACCAATGACAGATACGTGCCTAAGGTCGGGCGCGTGTATCCGTCATTGACTCATAGCCCGACCGAGACGTAACCGTGAATCCCATTTCCCTCATCCTCCTGGCTTTCGCCATGTCCACCGATGCTTTTGCCGCTGCTATCGGCAAGGGCGCCAGTCTGCACAAAATCAGATTCATCGATGCCCTGCGCACCGGTCTGATCTTCGGTGTCATCGAAGGCATCACCCCCGTGGTCGGTTGGTTCATTGGCCAGGCTGCGGCCAGTTTCGTCGAGGAGTGGGATCACTGGATCGCTTTCGTGTTACTCCTGCTGCTGGGGCTGCACATGATTTACGCTGGCCTGCGCCCCGAGGCGGATGAAGCTCCGCAAAAACCTGACTCGCATTCGTTCTGGGTACTGGCGGTGACCGCGTTCGCCACCAGTATCGATGCGCTGGCCGTGGGTGTAGGCCTGGCGTTCGTCGAGGTCAATATCTGGATCGCCGCGCTGGCGATCGGTCTGGCGACCATGATCATGGTAACGATCGGCGTGATGCTCGGTCGTGTGATCGGCACCGCCATTGGCCACAAGGCCGAGATCATCGGCGGCCTGGTGTTGATCGGTGTGGGCACGGCGATCCTCTATGACCATACGCTGCTTTGACGGAAAAATTCCCCAATACGGCGTGCAGTGATGCAGCAACGGATAGTGCTTTTCTTTGCCAGCGCCAAGGTCAGGCTCATCTACGACCGAAAAAAGGCGCAAGCGGCCGTAGGGGTGGATGACGCTCTTTTCATCCGCCAGCCCGTAGGATGGGTGAAACCCATCGGCAAATTGATGGGTTTCACCCATCCTACGGGATCCATGGCCCGAACGTAGCCTGGATTAGCCGCAGGCGTAATCCGGGGCCGAAGGCCGTGATCCATGGTTCAACGCGGGTCACCGACCGGCTACTTTCGCCTTCTGGCGTCACATCGCTCAAGCAGGGTTCCAGCTTGAGCGATGTGAACAGGTTGTAAGAGGCGTGAGCCAGAAAACCCACGCCCGAGGCTCAGGGCGCGGGGTTGGGCTGGTTGCGGTGGATGGCTTCCAGGGCCGTGAGCAAGTCGTCATCGAGTTGCAGCTCCACGCTGGCCAGGTTGCTGCGCAACTGCTCCAGGGTGGTGGCACCGATGATGTTGCTGGTCACGAAAGGTCGTGAGGTGACGAAGGCCAGTGCCAGTTGCGCCGGATCCAGGCCGCGTTCGCGAGCCAACTCAACGTAGCCTTTTGCCGCATGCTCGACCTGCGGGTTGTTGTAGCGCTGGAAGCGATCGAATAGCGCCAATCTGCTGCCCGCCGGGCGCGCACCATCCAGGTACTTGCCGGAAAGCACACCAAAGGCCAGCGGCGAATAGGCGAGCAGGCCGATCCGCTCGCACAGGGCGATTTCCGCCAGGCCGATCTCGAAGGTACGGTTGAGCAGGCTGTAAGGGTTCTGGATCGACACCGCGCGGGGCCAGCCGCGGGTTTCTGCCAGATGCAGGAAGCGTGCTGTGCCCCAGGGCGTTTCGTTGGACAGGCCGATATGGCGGATCTTGCCGGCCTTGACCAGCTCGTCGAGTACCTCGAGGGTGTCTTCGATGGCGACGGACTGGTCGTCCGGGTCGTGGCTGAAACCGAGCTGGCCGAAGAAGTTGGTCTTGCGATCCGGCCAGTGCAGTTGGTAGAGGTCGAGGTAATCGGTCTGCAGGCGGTCGAGGCTGGCATCCAGGGCGGCGATGATGTTCTGGCGATCGAGGCGCGGATTGCCATCGCGGATGTGCTCCATGCGACCTGGGCCGGCGACCTTGCTGGCCAGCACCCAGTCGCTGCGGTCAGCGAAGCGGCGGAAGTAGTTGCCGATGATGGTTTCGGTGCTGCCGTAAGTCTTGCCGTTGGGCGGTACCGGATACATTTCCGCGGTATCGAGGAAGTTGACCCCGGCATCCTTGGCCAGACGAATCTGTTCGAAGGCCTGTGCCTCGGTGTTCTGTTCGCCCCAGGTCATGGTGCCAAGGGCGATGACGCTGACGTCGAGGTCGGTACGGCCGAGTGTGCGCTTGTGCATTAAGTACTCCTGTGCGGGCGATCAGTGCCGCCCGCTGACGAAATGGGCCGGGTCGTTGAAGCCGTGGGTCGAGGCGTGGCCGGGTGTGACCAGGCTGTCGATGAATGCCTCGTCCTCGCCATCCAGGCGCAGTTCGAGGGCGCCGACATAGCTCTGCCATTGCTGCAGCGTGCGCGGCCCGACGATGGCGGCGCTGACCTGCGGATTGGCCAGCACCCAGGCGATGGCGAAGCTGATCGGGTCGCTGCCGCGGCGTTGTGCATGGGCGGTGACCTGCTGGGCCAGGGCCAGTGATTCCTGGCGCCATTCGGTTTCCAGGATGCGTTTGTCCTGTCGCGCCGCACGCGATCCGGCATCCGGCTCGCTGCCGGGCTGGTACTTGCCGCTGAGCACGCCGCGGGCCAGCGGGCTGTAGGGAACCACGCCGAGGCCGTAGTAGCGCGCCGCCGTGAATTGCTCGGTTTCCGCCTGACGGTTGACGATGTTGTACAGCGGTTGGCTGGCCACGGGATCGTCGACGCCGAGGCGGCGGGCGATGTTCACCGCTTCGGCCAGCCGCCAGCCGCGGAAGTTGGAAACGCCCCAATAGCGAATCCTGCCCTGGCGGATCAGGTCGCCGATGGCGGAAATGGTTTCCTCCAGCGGTGTGTCGTGATCCTCGCGGTGCAGGTAGTAGAGATCCAGATAATCGGTACCGAGGCGACGCAGGCTGCCTTCCAGCGCATCGAAAATGGATTTGCGGCTCAGCCCCTGGTTGGCTGCATGCGACCATGAGCGTGGGCTGCCGACCTTGCTGGCCAGCACCCAGTTGGCGCGGTCGGCGGCAATCGCACGACCGGTGATTTCCTCGGAAATACCAGCGTTGTAGACGTCCGCGGTATCGATGAAGTTGACGCCCAAGTCCCGCGCCTGATCGATAATGCGGCGCGATTCGGTTTCGTCGGTGGCGCCGCCGAACATCATGGTGCCCAGCGACAGCGGCGAAACCTTGAGGCCGGATTTACCCAGTGAACGGTAATGCACGTGCATTGCTCCTCTGTGGTGGGCGGTTCAGGCCACCGGTGTGCGTTCGCCCACGGTGGATTGCTGACGTGCCAGGGTATGCCGGTTGCCCGGTACCGGCAGACCGAGGTGGCCTCTCAGGGTATCGTGCTGGTAGTCATCGCGAAACAGCCCGCGTTCGCGCAGCAAAGGCAATACCTGGTCGGTGAACTTGGCGAACTCGCTATGGGCCGTGACGCGGATGTTGAAGCCGTCCACGGCTTCCTCGCGAAACCAGCGCTCGATTTCGTCGGCCACGCGCTGGGCGGTGCCGACGAAGGGCGAAGCGCGCTCCGAGAAATACAGTGCCGCCTGACGCAGGGTCAGGCCCTTGTCACGGGCAATACGCTGGATGCGCTCGGCATGGCCGCGGTAGCCATTACTGCCGAGATCGCCCAGCTCGGGGAAGGGCGCATCGAGATCGTACCGGGAGAAGTCGTGGTAGTTGAACGGACGCCCCAGTTGCACCAGCGCCTTGTCCAGATCCAGCTCGCTATTGAGGCTTCTTTCGATGCGCCGTGCCTCTTCATCGGTGTCGGCGATGATCGGCACGATACCGGGGAACAGCAATACATGGTCAGGATTACGCCCGGCGGCCTTGGCCCGTTGCTTGATGTCGCGGTAGTAGGCCTGTGCTTCCTCGAAATTATCCACGCCGGCATAAATACCTTCGGCGATTTCGCCGGCCAGGTGGCGCCCGGCTTCGGAAATACCGGCCTGGAAGATCACCGGCTGGCCCTGCCTGGAGCGGGCGATATTGAGCGGCCCGGCGACCGAATAGAACTCGCCTTCGTGGTCGAGCGCATGCAGGCGGCTCTTGTCGAGGAAGCGATCATTGGCCTTGTCGCGGGGAAAGGCGTCGTCCTCGTAGGAATCCCACAGCCCCTTGACCACGGCGACATGCTCGTGGGCACGGCGGTAGCGTTCGCCATGGTCGAAATGCTGTTCGCGGCCATAGTTGCCGGCGGCGCCTTCCAGGCCGGTGGTGACCACGTTCCAGCCGGCGCGGCCATTGCTGATCAGATCCAGCGAGGCGAAGCGGCGAGCGACGTTGAACGGGTGGTTGTAGGAGGTGGTCAGGGTGCCGACCAGGCCGATCTTCTCGGTCGCGCCGGCGACTGCCGAGAGCAGCGTCAGGGGCTCCAGGCGATTGAGAAAGTGCGGTGTGGTGTCTGGGGTGATGTAGACGCTGTCGACGATGAACACGTAGTCGAACTTGGCGGCCTCGGCCTGTTGCGCAAGACGCCGGTACCAGTTGATATCGACGCTTTCGTCGCCTTTGAGATCCGGGTGCTTCCAGTCGTTCTGCGTGCTGCCGACGCCGGTGAGGATGGCGCCGAATCTGAGTTGACGTGCCGGCATGAGAGGCTCCTGATGGCCAGTGGATGAGTCCGACGGGAAGCTGCTTGGCAGACCTGCCGGCAGGGCGGATCTGAATACTAGGGGGAATGCAGCGAGTATCTAAATATTTTTATGTTGTATGCATATAAGATGCGTAATATTAATTATGTTTTGTCTTCTTCAGCGACTTCCCGATCCGTCCTGGATCAACCTTTGGTTACCGCCATGCCCGAGTCCCGATCCAGGCGCCGGAACAGCAAAGCCGAGGACAGGCACAGCAGGCTGACCAGCGCCATGGTCAGGCCGATATCCTCGATACTGGGCATTTCATGGCCACGTACGCGCTGAATCAGCCCGAGCAGCAGGGCGGCGATGCACACCGCCAGGCTCATGCCCAGCTGTACCGCCATGGCGGACAGGGTGCTGGCTTTGCTGGCGCGACAGCTGCTGATGTCGGCGTAGGTCAGCGCGCCCATGGTGCTCATCTGCAGGGAGCGGGACAGGCCGCCGACGAACAGCATGAGGATCACCAGCAGTGCCGGAGTATCGGCCTGCAGGAGCGCACAGATCGCAACCGAGAGGCCGCCGATGACGGCATTGCAGAGCAGGATGCGTCGAAAGCCGAAGCGCCGCACCAGGCGTACGGAGATGAACTTGATCAGCAACGCACCGGCGCCCCCGGCGAAAGTCAGCAGACCGGCTTCCAGGGCGCTGAGGCCGAAACCGACCTGGAACAGCAGCACCAGCAGAAACGGCAGCGAAGCACTGCCCAGGCGAAACAGCGTGCCGCCCCACATCACGATGCCGAAGGTGGGAATACGCAGCAGCGAAAAGTCCAATAGAGGTGCCGACGAGCGCCGGGCATGACGGGTGTAGAGCAGGCCGAACAACAGACCATTGCCCAGCAGCGCGCATGACCAGAACCACTCCAGCGAGCGGCCATGGCCGAGGGATTCGAAGGCCAGTACCAGGCTGGCGAGTGCCAGGCTGCTGAGCAGAAAACCGGCAAGATCCAGCGGCTGGCGTTTCTGTCCGGGGTAGTCCGGGATGTGCCGAAGGATCAGCACGATCCCCAGCAGGCCGATGGGCAGGTTGATCAGAAAGATCCAGTGCCACGACAGGGTCGTCACCAGCAAGCCGCCCAGTGGCGGCCCGACCATCGGCCCCAGCAACGCCGGCATGGTGAGAAAGGCCATGGCGCGCATCAGGTTGGCCTTGCTGATCCAGCGCAGCAGAATGATCTGTCCGACCGGCACCATCATTGCCCCCGCGGTGCCCTGGCAGAAGCGCGCCAGGGAAAGCTGCAGCAGCGAGGTGGACAGCGCACAAGCCAGCGAGCTGATGATGAACAACGCGATGGCGACAATGAACAGACGCCGTGGGCCGTAACGCTCTGCCAGCCAGCCGCTGATGGGAATGAACATCGCCACGGCCAGCAGGTACAGGGAGACGATCAGGTTCATGTGCACGCTGGACTCGCCGAAATCCTCGGCGATCTCCGCCAGCGCGGTGAGCACGGCGGTGGAGTCGAGCAGTTCCATGAACAAGGCGCAGCCGATGATCATCGGCACTTTGCGGTCGAACGTCGCGTCGTTCTCCACGGTGCTGGGCGCGCCGCTGTTTACCGGGCGCGGCGCCTCGACATCGGGGTGTTTGTCCCCCGCGCCGCTCAGGAGAAGCGGCCGTAGCGGCCCGAAGAATAGAGCAACGGCTCCTGATCGCTGTGCCAGCAGTCCAGCACCTCGGCAATCGCCACCAGGTGGGTGCCAACATGGTGGAAATCGCTGATTCGACAATCGAAGCCAGCAGTGCTGGCCAGCAGCGCCGGGTTGCCACTGTCCAGTCGGCGCCAGGCGTGCTTGCTGAAACGCTGTTCTGGTGGCAGGCGGCCGGCGAAATCATTGGCGGCATCCACGGCGTCGGCACTCAGCACGTTGACACAAAAGCGCTTCTGCCGGATCAGATGCGGGTAGATGCTGGCGCCGCTGTTCACGGCGATCAATACGGTGGGCGGGTCGGCCGTCACCGAACTGAAGGCGGTGGCAGTCAGCCCGTAATCGGCATCGCCGCCAGCGCAGGTGATGATGTTCACCGAGGCGGCGGTGCTGCGCATGGCCAGCTTGAAATCGACGGCGTCGACGGTGTCGCTGAGGGGTTTTTCCAGAACGAGTACGGTCATGGGGACTCACGATTTTTGTGGTTTGGCTGTCAGGACTCAAGTTTCGAACAGGGCAAAGGGCGTTATAAAGCGTAAGCGGACGTAGGGTGGATGACGCTCTTTTCATCCACCATTGCGGTTGCAGAGCGGTGGACGGATCGGGCCGCGTAGGCAAGTGTCGTCCACCCTACGAAGGGCTGCTTGCGCCTTCATAGAGGGCGGTCTCGACTAACGAAGCGCCAGGCCCTGTTCGTTCAATGTATGGCTGATACGCTCGCGGCCGTGCAGGGACTCCACGCCCTTGAGGCGATTGATCACCTGCTCGCTCCAGCCCGGCGTGTTCTGGCCCTGAGCGCGGCTGAAGGCTGCGGCGGTTCCTTCATAGGCGGCGATCTGCTCTGGCTCGCCCTCGGTGCGGTAGGTCTCGCGGTGCAGTGTCACGGCCTGGGGCAGGCGTGGCTTGATCGCCGCTGGCTGCTGCGGATCGGTGTAACCCACGCACAGGCCGAACACCGGAAATACCAGGGGCGGCAGTTGCAGCTCGTCGATCACCGCCTGCAGGTTGTTGCGCAAGGCGCCGATGTAGACGGTGCCCAGGCCCAGCGACTCGGCGGCGACCACGGCATTCTGCGCGGCCAGCGCGGCATCGATGCTGCCGACCAGCAGGCTGTCCAGATAGGCCGGCGCCTGCAAGTGCACATCGCGCTGCTCGGCGATGCGCTGTGCTCGCGAGAAGTCGGCCAGCCAGATCAGCAACAGCGGCGCCTTGCGGATATGCGCCTGATCGTTGGCCAGGGTGGCCAAACGTTCCTTGCGCACAGGGTCTTCGATTGCCAGCAGGCTCCAGGCCTGCAGGTTGGATGACGTAGCTGCCGATTGCGCTGCGGCCAGCAGCGTTTCCAGGGTGCCAGCTGGCAATGGCCGCTCAAGGTAACTACGTACGCTACGGTGGGCGAGCAGGTGCTCGATCACCGGGTTGGCCAATAGCGCGGCAGGCTCGCTTGCGCCGCCGTAGCGTTGCTGCCAAAGATCCTGAAAAGAGGAAGTGGATGCAGTCATGCTGGCTCCTCGATGCGTTCGGGCACCCTGGGGGATCGTGTGTATCGATTCGTGGGTATCGGCAGCTCCAGATGACCGCGTAGCGTGCGGTGTGCGTAGTCATCGCGGAACAGGCCGCGCTCGCGCAGGATCGGCAGCACTTCGTTGGTGAAACGGGCGAATTCGCTCGGTGCGCCGACGTGGATGTTGAAGCCGTCCACGGCACCTTCGCGGAACCAGCGTTCGATTTCGTTGGCCACCGTAAGCGGCGAGCCGACGAAGCTGGAGTAGGGCTGGCCGAAGCGCAGTGCGGCCTGGCGCAGCGTCAGGTTCTGTTCCTGGGCCACGCGCTTGATGCGTTCGGCATGGCCGCGATAGCCGTTGCTACCCAGGTCACCGAGCTCCGGGAAGGGCGCATCGAGGTCGTACTGGCTGAAGTCGTGGTAGTTGAACGGGCGGCCCAGTTGCACCAGCGCCTTGTGCAGATCCAGCTCGCCCTTGCGTTCTCGCTGGATGGCCTGAGCCTGCTCATCGGTGTCGGCGATGATCGGTTCGATGCCCGGGAACAGCAGCACATGATCGGGGTTGCGGCCGGCTTCGGCGGTGCGACGCTTGATGTCGGCGTAGTACTCGCGGGCATCCTCGAAATTGTCCACGCCAGCGAAGATGCCTTCGGCAATGGTGGCGGCCAGGCCACGACCGGACTCGGACACGCCAGCCTGGAAGATCACTGGCTGGCCCTGGGGCGAGCGGGAGATGTTCAGTGGCCCGGTGACAGAAAAGAACTCGCCCTGGTGATCCAGGCGGTGCTGCTTGGCAGGATCGAGAAAGTGCTTGCTGACCTTGTCGCGTGGAAAGGCATCGTCCTCGTAGGAGTCCCACAAGCCCTGTACCACCGCGACGTGCTCATGGGCGCGACGGTAGCGTTCAGCATGGTCGATATGTCGCTCGCGGCCAAAGTTGCCGGCGGCGCCCTCCAGGCCCGTGGTGACCACGTTCCAGCCGGCACGGCCATGGCTGATCTGATCCAGCGAGGCGAACTGGCGAGCGACGTTGAAGGGCTCGGTGTAGGAGGTGGTCAGGGTCGCCACCAGACCGATCCTGTCGGTCGCGCCAGCCAGGGCGGAGAGCAGAGTCAGCGGTTCCAGGCGGTTGAGAAAGTGCGGGGCGGATTGCGGGGTGATGTACGGACTGTCGACGATGAACACGAAGTCGAACCTGGCCGCCTCGGCTGCGCGTGCCTGCTGCTTGTACCAGTCGATGTCGATGCTGGCGTCGCCGGGAATTTCCGGGTTCAGCCATTCCTGCTGGCTAGTACCCACACCGGTGAGAATGGCACCGAAATGCAGTTGTCGTTGCGTCATGGGTCGATCCTTTGCCCGCAACCGAGCAGTAAGGCCCATGGGCACCGGATGCCCATGGTTGGTGGAGGAGAGGCACAACAGTTGTCTATGTGGCTGTACGGCTGCAATGTGGCGGAAGCGGCCGCTCACTCCGTAGGGTGGATGACGCTCTTTTCATCCACCATTGCGATCGCAGAGCGGTGGACGGGTCGGGCCGCGTAGGTGAAGCGTCGTCCACCCTACGAAAGGCGGCTATCGCCTTGTAGCGTCTTTTCCGCCACTGGCTCCTAGGCGTTCTGAACCTTCTTGGCGCTGCCTTGCTGCTCGACCAGCGCACGGATGCGCGGTAGCAGATCCTGGCCATACTCGACCGCGTCGCGCAGTTGATCGAAGCCGCGGAACAGGAAGGTGGTGATGCCGGCGTTGTAATAGTCCAGCGCGGCATCGGCAACCTGATCCGGTGTACCGACCAGAGACGTGGAGTTGCCGGCACCGCCGCTCAGTGCGGCGATTTCCGTCCATAGCCGCTTGTCGTGCACTTTGCGCTGGCCGGCCAGCTCGACCAGGCGCGAGGAGCCCGAGTTGCTGGTGCCGAAATTCTTGTCGCGTCGCTTGTTCTGGCGCAGATGGATCAGCTCGCGAGCGTCCTGCAGAATGCGCTCGGCACGTGCCCAGGCTTCGTCCTCGGTAGCGCCGAGGATCGGCCGCAACGACAGGCTGAAGCGGATGTGTTTCTCGCGGCCATACCTGGCCGCAGCTTTACGCACCTTGGCGATGCGTTCACGAACCTGCTCCAGCGGCTCGCCCCACATCATGTACACGTCGGCGTGCTTGGCGGCGACTTCGAAGGCAGCATCCGAAGCGCCGGAGAAGTAGATCGGCACATGGGGTTTCTGCACCGGCTTGACCAGCGTCAGGTTGTCCTCGACACGGTAGTGTTCGCCCTGGTGATCGAAAGGTTCGGTGCTTGTCCAGACCTTGCGGAAGATATCCAGGTATTCCTCGGTACGCGCGTAGCGGGCGTCCTTGTCGAGGAAGTCGCCATCGCGCTGCAGGTCGCCGCTGTCGCCGCCGGTGATCACGTTGATCGAGGCGCGGCCACGGCTCAGGTGGTCGAGGGTGGCGAACTGGCGGGCAGCGAAGGTCGGTGCCTGGAAGCCCGGGCGGTGGGCGACCAGCAGGCCCAGCTTGTCGGTCACTGCCGCGACGTAGCTGGCCAGGATCATCGAATCCGCTGCGCTGGTGTTGACTGCCAGCAACGCCTTGTCGAAGCCACCATACTCCTGAGCCTGGGCGAAAGCCTTGATGAACTCCACGTCGACGACGGGGCCACGGGGCGCTTGCGACTCACTGCCTTCCTGCGGGCCGATCAGGCCGATAAATTCGAGACTCATTGCGGGGAACTCCTGTTCATTCGGTGGGGTGCCGCTTTGATGAGCGCGGCATCTGGATGCACGTCAGGGCAATGACCGGATACTAGAAAAGCCTTTATAAACATGCAAAGAACGTATAAAAATATACTTATAATATTTATATGACTTTATTTTTGCGTTTGCAGCAATGACCTCGCCAAGTGAGCTCACACGTGGGGTCGTCACTCCGCAAGCAGCGCAGGGCACTGCTGCTTTCTACGCTGCTTGCTATGACGCTTTACTAATTGTCGCTATGTGCCACTGGCCGTATGCCTGGCGTATCTGCCCTGGCTCCCGTCAATTGCCGCTTTGCAGCCTCTGTTGCGGCGATCATGCTCGGGTTGAAACCAGTGTCGAACAGACTGTCTATATCGGGCGTTCTGTCGGTGACGCCGAGCGTATGCCAGAACTCGGCTTCACGTTGGAAAGAGGCTTGCAGCACATCCTGCCGAGCGGTATCGAGGCCATATTCGGTCTGCGTCTTGCGCGCAATCTGCAGCATCACCTTTTCGTCCACGCGTGCCAGTTGGCTGCTCAGCTTCGCCCAGTCCTGCGGGTGTGCGGCAACCCAGACCGTGGAACGCGCCAGACGCTGGAGAAAATCATCGATAGCAGCGCGCTTGCTCGGATCGTCCAGAGCTTGCGCCGAAGCATACTGAATGGTGTAGGTATCCTCGCGGCTGCCCAACCAACCCATCAGACGTAGATCTGGATGCGATTGCAGCACGCTGGCTTGTGGATCCCAGGTACCCCAGGCATCGATATGACCAGCCAGAAGCGCAGCAAGCGCCGCGTCGTTGGTCAGATGCAGTAGCTCGATGTCGCTGGCGTTGAGACCGTTCTTTTCGAGAGCCTGGCCGAGCAGGTACTGGGTGCCGGTACCTTTCATTATCGATACTCGCGCGCCCTTCAGGTCGCTGACGGAGCGGTAGGGCGCGCCCTTGCGCACCAGGATGGCGCCACCGGTTTCATCCGCACCCGCGGCCACGGGACGGCCGGCAGCGACCACCTTGACCCCGCTGGCGTTGTTGTTGGCCGCCTCGAACAGGATGCCCGTGGCGCCGCCGTTACCGCCGATATCGATGTTGCCGCCGCGCAGGGCTTCGAGCAGCGCTGGGGTTGCAGAGAACTCCGACCATTCGATGCGGTAGGGCACGTCCTCGAGTTGCCCGGCCACCTCCAGATAGGGACGGTTGCCGATCTTGTTCGGCGCGCCGACACGCAGCACGACCTTGGACAGATCGCTCTGCGGGTTTGCCGACTGGCTGCTGGTGGGAGGCTCGGTCTGCTCGCAGGCGCCGAGCGAGAATGTGAGCAATGCTGCAATGGAAGTTCGTATGAGTGTCTGCATGACGATCACCGTAATGCTTCGGGTGCGCGATGTTGCGCGGGGTGAACAGGACGTGGAATACCGAGGTTCTCACGCAGCGTTGTGCCCTCGTATTCCTGGCGGTAAATACCACGCCGCTGTAGTTCGGGAACCAACAGTTCGACGAAGTCTTCCAGCGGTGTGGGGAAGAACGGGAACTGGATGATGAAGCCATCGGCACCCTCGTTTTCCAGCCATTCCTGCATCTGGTCGACGATGGTTACCGGCGTGCCGTAGACCACCCGGTGACCACCGGCGCAGGCGAAGTGCTGGGCCAGTTGGCGGATGGTCAGATTCTCCCGGCGCGCCAGGTCGACCAGCAGCTTCTGCCGTCCGATGGCAGAATTGTTCGCCGGCAGGTCGGGCAGTGGGCCGTCCAGTGGGTACTGCGACAGATCCAGGTCGCCGGCCAGGCGGGCGATGGGTTTGATGCCCAGATCCGCTGGCAGCAGGTCGATGAGTTGCTGGTACTTGGCCTTGGCTTCCTCCTCGGTACGGCCAACGATGGGCAGCAGACCTGGCATGATCTTGATGTGCTCGGGGTTGCGGCCATGCCTGCGTGTACGGGCTTTCACGTCGCGGTAGAAGGCTTGGGCTTCTTCCAGGGTGAGGGCGGCGGTGAATACCAGGTCGGCGGTGCGTGCAGCTAGTTCGCGGCCGGCTTCCGAGGCTCCGGCCTGGGACACGATGGGGTGGCCCTGGGGAGTGCGCGCCACGTTCAGTGGGCCGCGTACACGGAAGTGTTCGCCCTGGTGGTCGAGGCGATGCACCTTCTGCGGATCGAAATAACGATCTGCCTTGTTACGTTCCAGGGCGTCGTCCTCCCAGCTGTCCCACAGGCCGCGTACCACGTCGTGGAATTCCTCGGCGCGGGCGTAGCGCTTGGCGTGCAGCAGGTGGTGGTCGCGGCCGAAGTTACCGGCCTCGTCCTCGATCTGCGAGGTCACCAGGTTCCAGCCGGCGCGCCCGCCACTGATATGGTCGATGGAGGCGAACTTGCGAGCGATGTGATACGGCTCGTTGTAGGTGGTGGTCGCCGTGGAGATCAGGCCGATGTTGCGGGTCACGCTGGCCAGCGCGGCGATCAGTGACACCGGTTCGAGGTACACCGCCCGGGCGAAGCCGGTACGACCACCGTCGGCCAGAGTGTCACCTGGTACCGCACTGGTGTCCTGGAAGAATACGGTGTCGAACTTGCCGCGCTCGGCGACTTGGGTCAGATGCAGGTAGGCGGCGAAATCCATGTCGGTTTGCGGCTGCGCGTCGGGATGGCGCCAGCCGCCGGCGTGGTTGCCGGGAGCGAAGAGGAAAGCGCCGAGTTTCAATTGTCGGGTCATGGTCATTACGCTCAAAAGGTGTAGTTCACGCCAGCCACGGCCGCACGGCCATCGCCGGGGTAGAACACCGCCACGTCGTTGCCCTGGGCGTTGTAGACGGTGGCGGTGCCGGAGGCGTAGGTCTTGTCGGTGAGGTTGGTCAAGTCGAGGAGCAACGACCATTGCTTGCTCGGCGCATAGCCCAGGCGCGCACCGAGCAGGGCGTAGCCGCTGGCCTTGAAGGTATTGGCGAAGTCCACGTAGTAGCTCGAGGCGGCGGTCAGGTTGAGCCCGGCGGAGAAACCACTGGCCTGCTCGTAACGCAACTCGGCCTGGTAATAGTGGCGCGGCACGCCGGGCAACTGATTGCTGCCGAACACGCTGTCGTCACGGAAGTGGAAGTCGTTGAACGTGTAGGCCTGGCGCAGCAGAATCTGGTCGCCGGCGTTGGCCCAAAGGGTGTTGGTCAGCCCTGCCTCGATGCCCTGGTGGATGGTCGGGCTACCGTTGAAAGCGCTGGTCAGGGCGGCGCTGGTGCCGGTCGCCGGGGCCAGTTCGACGGTCAGCAGTTCGTCCTTCACCCAGGCGCGGTAGATAGCCAGGCTGGCATCGTAGCCTTCGCCGGTGGCGCGCAGGCCGAACTCCACGGTATTGGCCTTCTGATCCACCAGCGGTTTGACGTAGTTGAGGTTGGTGGCGTAGGTCGAAGGAGAGTATTGCCAGGTAGCGGCCGGGTTCAGCGAGCGACTGACGTTGGCAAACAACTGAAGTTCGGGGGTGGCCTGCCAGGTCACGCCCAGGCGCGGCGCCAGGCTCCATTTGTCGTAATCCACATCGCCGGACTGGCCGGTGTTGATCGGCGCCGCGCTCTGTTCGATGGACACGTCGCGTTTGACCTGGATCGCCGACAGGCCGCTGAGCAGCTTCACATCGGGGGTCAGGCTAAGGGTATTGCCCAGGGCGAAGACGTTGTCCAGCGAGCCCTTGTAGCGGTTGTACTTGGTGCGCGTCAGCGTTCCGTCGGTGTTGCGGCGGTAGGTGTCGGTACGGCCAGTGGTCTGCCGGGTCTGGAACCAGCCGAGGGTGGTTTCGCTGTCCAGGCCGAACAGTTCGTCGTTGCGCTGGTAGCGCACGGTGGCGCTCAGGTCACGGTAGTCCGAAGAACTGGGTGCGGCGCTATAGGTATTCAGACGCTGCGGCATCTTGTAGTAACCGACGCCGAATTCCAGGCTGGAGGTATCGTCGATCTGCCAGGTGGTGCGGCTGCCGACTTGGAGCGAGCCGTACTTGTCGACCAGGTTGCGGCCGATGCGAAAGGCGGCGCTGGTCTGCTTGCGGTCGTCGCGTAATTGCGTGCGGGTCAGTGCGCCGGAGGCTTCGTGGTATTCCTCGCGATAGCGCAGGAACACGCGGCTCTCCAGGTTAGGATTGAAGCGGTAGCCGAAGTTGGAGCTGAAGCCTTCGGATTTCTTGAAGGTCTGTTCCTGGAAGCCGTCGCGCCGCGATTCGGTGATGTTGATGTAGTAGTCGGCATCGCCGATCACGCCGCCGGTGGCGATCTGCGACTTGTGATAGCCGAAACTGCCGCCTTCCAGGTGCAGGCGGGTGCCGGGCGCGGTGTAGCCGCTGCGGCTGACGAAGTTCACCGCACCGCCGAGAGAAAGTGCACCGTATTCGAAGGCGTTGGCGCCTCGCAGTACTTCGGTGTGATCCAGGCCCAGCGGCTCGAACAGTTCGTAAGAGGCGCCACCTGGGCCGGTCAACGGCAGGCCGTCGACCAGGTACTTGATGCCCAGCGGCATGTTGCCGACGTTGGAGAGAATGCCCGAACCACGGATGGAGACGTGGATGCCGTCGTTGCCACCGACATTCTGTACGAATACGCCCGGTTGATAGGCGAAGATGTCCTGGGGCGCGGCGCGACCTTTCTCCAGCTCCTCGCCACTGACCACACTGGCGCCGCCGGGAATGTTGCGCAGCCGAGTCTCGGCCTCTGCAGTGGGGGTGAGTTTTTTCTGCTCGATCACCACGGTTTCAAGGGTGGTGTTTTCATCTTCTGTCGATGTGGTGCTGGCGGCATTGGCCGAACCGTGGGAGATCAGACTCATGAGAGCGGCGCTGATCGACACGGCCAGGTGCTTGCGGGCAAGGCTCGCAGACTGCGTATAGGTGTGCATGCAAGGGCTCTTTCTGGTTATGGGGCGTATTGGTAGGGCGATGAGTCACTGGGCGCTTTGCGCGGGAACACCAGCTTTCTGATCAGCGAGCTCGGTATCGCGGTTGTAGCGGCTGCGAGGAATGGGCAGACCCAGATGGCCGCGCAGGGTGTCGGTCTGGTACTCGTTGCGAAACAGGCCACGGCGCTGAAGGATCGGCACCACCTGTTCGGCGAAAATCAGAGCGCCCTCCAGACCCTGGCCGGGCATGACGATGAAACCGTCGGCCGCGCCCTGGAGGAACCAGCGTTCGATGTGATCGGCGACTCGCTCGGGGCTGCCGACGATGCGTCCATGGCCAGCCGAGCCGGCCTGCAGTTCCAGTAGTTGGCGCAGCGTCCAGCGTTGTTCCACGGCGTGCTGGCGGAACACCTCGTAGCGGCTCTGCCGGCCCTCGACCGACAGCACTGCGGGCAGGCGCTCGGCTGGAATGGTGTGGTGCGGCTCCAGGTCGCTGAGGTCGATGCCGCCAAGCTGCTTGGCCAGGGCATCGAGGGCTTGCGGGCCGAGGTTGTCGAGGATCTGCTCGTTGAGGCGCCGGGCGGCTTCGTCCGAATCGGCGATCACCGTGCTCAGGCCGGGCAGGATATTGATGTGCGCCGGATCGCGGCCCAAGTGGCGCACCTGGCTCTTGAGATCGTCGTAGAACTGCTTGCCCTCGGCAATGCTGTGCTGAGCGGTATAGATGGCCTCGGCGAAATGAGCGGCAAAGGCCTTGCCGTCGGCGGACGAGCCAGCCTGGAACAGCACCGGATGGCCCTGGGGCGAACGGGATAGATTCAGTGGCCCTTCGACTTGATAGAACTCGCCCTGGTGAGCGATGCGGTGAATGCGCCCGGCGTCCACGGCGATGTGCCGGCCGTGGTCGTTGACCAGCGCATCGTCCTGCCAAGAGTCCCAGAGTTTGCGCACCACCTCGACGTGCTCCAGGGCGCGACGGTAACGTTCGCTGTGCAGGGGCAGCGGCTGGTTGCCGAAGTTGCGCTCGCCGGCGCTGGAGGTCACTACGTTCCAGGCCGCCCGGCCGCCGCTGAGGTTGTCCAGCGATAGCATCTGCCGGGCCAGGTTGAACGGCGCGGTGAAGGTGGTCGATACCGTGGGCACCAGGCCGATGTGCCGGGTAACACCGGCCAGAGCCGCGAACAGGGTGATCGGCTCGGGGCGCGGTACCTGTGGGTGGGCGGTTTCCTGGAAGGCAACGTCGGCGACCATGACGAAGTCGAACCTGGCTCGCTCCATCGCCAGGGTGGTTTCGATGTAGTGCGCCAGACCGGTCTGCCGGGCCTGGTTCCGCTCATCGGCGCTGGTGCTGGCCGGGTCATTGCCAGGCGCATTGAACAGCAGGCCGAGTTTCAATTGGCCATGGGATTGGCTCACGGTGTGCTCCTGGTGTTGCTTATGGATGGAGAGTGGGACGAGCTCGGTGAGCGCAGGCCCAGGTGTTCACGCAGCGTGCTGCCCTGATACTCGCGGCGGAAGATTCCACGCCGTTGCAGCTCCGGTACTACCTGTTCGAGGAAGCGTTCGGCGCCACCGGGCATGTACGGCGGCATGATCACGAAGCCGTCGGCGGCGTCTTGTTCCAGCCATTGCTGCATCTGGTCAGCGACCGTCTGTGGCGAGCCGATGAACTTGGCGAAGGCCAGGCTGGAGGCGTACCAGCGGCCGAGCTGTTCCAGCGTCCAGCCGGCTTCGATGGCGTTGCCGATCACCCCATCGAAGCGACCCTTGCTGCCGCGGATGTGCGCACGGATATCCGGTACCGGTGCCTTGGGATCATGCTGGGCAAGGTCGTAGTTCATGCTCGCCGACATGAAGGCCAGGCCGGCGATCGGCAGGATCAGTTCGTCCAGCTCATTGGCCAGTGCCTGCGCCTGTTCGTCGGTGTCGGCGATGATCGGGTAGAGACCGGGCAGCACCTTGACGTCGTCGACCTGGCGCCCGGCGGCGACCACCTGCGCCTTGAATTCGCGGTAGAACGCCTTGGCCTTTTCCAGCGTCGATTGCACCGGGAAGACCACCTCGGCATTGCGCGCGGCCAGGGATTGAAACGCCGACGACACGCCGGCCTGGATCAGCACCGGATGACCTTGCGGTGGGCGCGGCAAGTTGAGCGGGCCGCGCACCTTGAACCAGTCCCCCTGGTGATCGGCGTAATGCAACTTGCTGGCATCGGCATAGCGGCCGCTGGCCTTGTCGACCAGCAGAGCATCGTCTTCCCAGGTGTCCCAGAGGGTGCGCACCACATCGAGGAATTCGGCGGCCTTGGTGTAGCGTTCGGCATGGCTAAGGTGCTGCTCGAGGCCGAAGTTGCGCGCTTCGCCGTCGTTCACCGAAGTCACCGCGTTCCACGCAACGCGGCCACCGCTGAAGTGATCCAGGGTGGCGAACTGGCGGGCGACATGGAACGGCTGGTGATAGCTGGTGGACACCGTGGCGCCCAGGCCGATGTGCGAGGTCAGCACACTGAGCGCCGACAGCAGTGCCAGCGGTTCCGGCGAACCGCTGGGGCGCCAGGTCACCGCAGCATCGAACGAGCCGCCGTGGATGTCGTCCAGGGCCAGTTTGTCGGCGACGAACAGCATGTCCAGTTTGGCCGCTTCGGCCTGTTCGGCGAGGCGTTGGTAATAACGGATATCCAGGGCATTGCCGACTTCGGCCTGGGGCAGACGCCAGCCCGCCAGATGCGAGCCGGCATGGCTGACGAACAGCGCCAGGTGCAGTTGCCGTGCCATCAGACCGCCGCCTGCTTGCGCACACGGTGGGGGATGTCGTCATCGGCGATCAGTACGCGTTCCATCACCCGGTCGAAGTCGCCGTAGTTGTAGACCGGGTAATGCAGCAGGGCACGGTTGTCCCAGAAGGCGATGGTGCCCGGTGTCCATTTGAAACGCACCTGGTACTCCGGGTTGCTGAATTCCTTGAGCAGCTCGGCGACCAGGGCACGGCTTTCCTCGACCGACCAGCCGATCACCTGGGGCGACATGGAGAAGTTGATGAAGAGGGCGTCTTCGCCGGTTTCCGGATGGGTGCGTACCAGCGGGTGGGCGAGGATCGGGTAGTGATAGCCGACCCTGTCCAGCGAGGATTTGAAGTTGTGGGTAATGTAGAGGTTGTCGATACGTGCCTTGAGTTCGTCGGACAGGCCGCGGTAGACCAGGCCGGCGTCGGCCCACACTGTGTCGCCGCCCAGTTCTGGCAGCGATACGGCACGTAGCACCGCACCGTAGGTGGGCTTGAGCATCCAGCTGGTGTCGGTGTGCCAGCGACCCTTGCGCGCATCGCCGTAGGCTTCCTTGGCCTGGCTGGCGAGAATCAGGTGCGCCTGGGGCTTGTTGCTGTCCTGCTTCTGGGTGGTCGGGTGCTCATACAGCTCGCCGAACTGAGCGGCGAAGGCGATCTGCTGTTCGCTGCTGATGTGTTGGTCGCGGAAGAAAATCACCTTGTGCCTGAGCAGCAGGGCGTGAATCTCGTCCCGCTGCAGCGGGGAGAGTGGCTTGCTCAGGTCTACACCGCTTATTTCGGCGCCGACGGTCGGCTCCAGCGGGGTGACCTTGAGGGTTTCGGTGAGTGCGACGACGTTTTCTGCGGGCATGGTGCTGTCCTCTTTTTGTTACCAGTCGTAGGAAAGGCGCGCGTAATAGAACGCGCCGTTGAGGCCGTACGGGCTGAATGCGCCGTATTCGTCCGGGTTGTTGATCTCGGTGGGGTTGGCTGTGCCCAGGCCGGTAACCGTTGGGGTTGGGGTCTGCCTGTCAGGGCGTACGCCGAACAGGTTGTTGGAACCAAGGGAAACGGACAGGTTGTCGGTAAGCAGATAGGTGACGTCGAGGTCGGTGATCCACTTGGCGCTGAACTGCCGATCCGCTGCGGCTGTAGCGCCAGCTTCGGTGTACTTGCCGTAGCGAGTCAGTTGCAGGTCGGTGATGAAATCGCCGATGCGCCAGTTGCTGCCCAATACCAGTTTGTCGCGCGGGCTTCCCTGGGTCAGGTCGGTCTGTGCCTGGTGGCCGAAGATCACGTAGTCGCTACCGAGCAGGTTGCTGACCGTACCGTTCTGCTTGATATCGCGGATGGTGGTGCGGTTGTAGCTGTACAGCGCCGACCAGCGCACCTGGCCGAAACGGCCGTAATCGCTGTGCAGTTCGCTGACCAGATCGACGCCGTCGGTACGGGTGTCGACGCCGTTCATGTTGTACTGCGCCGAGTACAGGTCGTTGATGCCGAGGGAGGCGAGGGTGTCGCGGATCACCGTGGAGGTGCCGCTGTCGCGAATGATCTCGCTCTTGACGATACGATCCTTGATTTCGATGCGGTAGGCGTCGAGGGTGATGCGGGCGTTGCGCGTCGGCTCCCAGGAAATGCCGAGGCTGAAGTTGGTCGACTTCTCCGGTTCCAGATCCTTGGCGCCCAGTGCCTGGGCGGCAACGCTGCTGGGCGGCAGGTAGCGTGCGAGCAGGCTCTGGGTAGTGCCATCGGCCAGGCGCACGCTGGTATTCTGGGTGACCGAGAAGGTCTGCTGGGCCAGCGACGGCGCGCGAAAACCGGTGTTGAAGGTGCCGCGCAGGGCCAGGCCCGGGGCCAGTTCGTAACGGGTGGCCAGCTTGCCACTGGCGGTGTTGCCGGAGCTGTCGTCGTAATGCTCGAAGCGCAGTGCGGCGCTGGTGTACAGGCGTTCGGTCAGGTTGCTGCCGGCATCGATGTAGAAGGCGTAGCTATCGCGATCCAGCGAGCCGGCGTCGGCAGGCGAAGTACCGGTAAAGGATTGCAAGCCAGCGAGGGGGCGTTGCCCGGCACGCGGGTGACCGACGGGGTAGGCATAGCCGCCGTCACGGTAGGAGTCCGGTTCGCCTGCGGTCTGCAGGTATTTTTCCCAGCGGTGCTCGATGCCTGCCGATAGCTGCAACGGCTTGGGCAGGCCGATTTCAAAGGGGCGGGTGACGTCCAGGTTGGTCGTCCATTGCTCGAACTTCAGATCGCCCAGGTAAAACGACGTCTTGCTGCTTGGGCCAAGCGATGAGTTGAGGGTGTTCTGCGCGCCAAGGCGCACATCGTCCTTGCCGTAGGTGGTGGAGAGGTCATAACCCCAGCCAGCCAAGTCGCCCTTGCCGCCTAATGCAAACTGAAAGTCTTTTTCGTCGATCAGCCGCTGGGCATTGAAACCATCGGGAAAGATTTCCGGGATTGAGGACAAGGCGGTGGCGCGGTAGCTGCCGCGAGTGTCGACGATGCTACGGTCGCTGTAGGTCGAGAAGGAGTACAGCGTCAGATCGTCATGAATGGGCAGTTCGGCGTTGTACGAGAGGTTGTAGACCTCGTCGCGGTTGGAGCGCCCGTAGCCCTTCGATAACAGACGGCCGACCGATTCCTCGCGAGGATCAGGCTGTGCACCTGGCGTGCCGAAAGGCACCGGTTCGCCATTGAGTACCGGGTAATACCAGGCTCCCTGGGCATCGCCGGCAGCATAGGACGGCCCTTGCAGGCGTATATCCAGTGAGGTGTTGAAGAAGCCGCCATTGTCGCCGAGGGCAAAGCCGCTGTTGATACCGGTCTGGGTCAGGTCGCCGGGTTTGTCTTCCTGCTGGCCGACGGTCACGCTGGCGCTGCCGCCGCTGTCCTGACTCTTGAGGATGATATTCAGCACACCGGCGATGGCGTCCGATCCGTATTGCGCGGAGGCACCATCGCGCAGCAGTTCGATGCGCTCGATGGCCGAGGTGGGGATCAGGTCGAGATCCACCGGCACGCTACCGCTGGCGATGCGGGCGAAGTTGTTGTAGACGGCGGTGTTGTGCCGGCGCTTGCCGTTGACCAGCACCAGCAGGTGATCGCCGCTGAGGCCGCGGATCGACACTGGCCGCACCGATGACGAGGTGCCGCCGCCGGCCTGGGCTGGGGCGCTGAACGACGGCACGATGCGGCCCAGTGCTTCACGCAGGCTGGCCTTGCCGGTCTTGCGGATCTGATCGCCGCTGATGATGTCGATGGGCGAGGGGCTATCGGCCACGGTCAGGGTGTTGCTGCGGTTGCCGGTAGAGATCACCGACACCGTGCCGAGCACGGTGTCCGACTCGGCAGCCTGCAGTTGGCTGGCCATGCTGCAGATCAGCAGGCCGAGAAGCGTGGGCGAGTATCTGCCCGGTCGAGCGAGGGGGAACGCATTCATCTACAACTTCCTTCACTGAGTAAAAGAAGTCTCCCGCGAGCCTGTGGGCGCTTGGCGCAGGCTCGTGGTGGGTGACTGGAATCCTGTCTGTGGTGCGCCAGCGTTCCCGGCTGGTAGCTGCTGTCGTGCCTGTCTAGGCGCTTTTGGTCAGAAGGTTTTGTTGCTCGAGCAGGGTATCCACCGCATCGATGATCGGCTGTGCCTCGCTGCGTACCAGCCAGTCCGGGCTGACTTCGGCGAAGTGCACGCGGCGGTCGCTGCCGATCACCACCACGGTTGGCTGCGGCAGTTCCCAGGTACCGGTGCCGGTGACCTCGCCAATGCCCGCCCCCTTGCTCAGCGAGGCCCGGCGCGAGGCTTGGTCGAATTCGTAGAGCACGCCGAAGCGTCTGGCCAGTTGGTTGTCCCTGTCGCTGGCCACCTGCAGGGTCAACTGGTGCTTGTCGCGAATTTCCACCAGGCGCTCCGGCACCTGCGGGCTCACTGCCAGCAGAGGCACGCCGCGTTCGCGCAGCGCCGGCTGCAGGTTGCGCTCGTAGTAGGGTATGGCGATGTTGCACGCCGGGCAGCCGGCGAAGCGGAAGAACACCAGCACCGCGGGGCCGTTGGCGACCAGTTGTTCGAGGCTCAGGGTGCCGCCTTCGACCTTGAGCAGCTCGAACGGCTCGACGCTGTCGCCGGCTTTGACGAAGGTTTCATGGCGCGCCTCGTCGACCAGTTTCTGACGCTGGTCGATATTCACTTTCAGCGCCTCGGGCACCCAGGTACGCACGCGCTCGGCATGCAATTCTGCGAGCAGATGGTTGAGGGATTCGCTCATGCCACTTCTCCTTGTACGCGGCGCAGGGTGTTGCGGTTGGCGGGGACGGCCAGGCCGAAGTTGTCACGCAGGGTCTGGCCCTGGTATTCGCGGCGCAGCAGGCCCCGCGCTTGTAGCAGCGGCGCCACGTATTCGGTGAAGTACTGCAGGCCGTCGGGCAGCAGCGAGTTGACGATGAAGCCGTCGGCGGCGCCATCTTCGAACCAGTCCTGCAGGGCGTTGGCCACTTCCTCCGGGGTGCCGACGAAATCGCGTCGTGGCCGCGAGAAGCGCAGGGCGACTTCACGCAGGGTCAGGTTCTCTTCGCGGGCCTGTTGTTTGATGCGATCCGACGAGCCCTTGTGGCTGTTGCTGCCCAGGTCGCCGAGGTCGGGGAAGGGCGCGTCCAGGTCATGGCCGGTGAAGTCGTAGTCGTTGAACGGCCGGCCGAGGGCGACGATGGCGTCTTCGATGCTGACCAGGTCGACGGCCTGCTGGTAGCGGCTTTCCACTTCCTCGGCATCGCGGCCGATGATCGGGCGGATGCCGGGCAGGATGAACAGCTCGTCCGGGTTGCGTCCGGCCTTGGCGGCGCGCTGCTTGAGATCCTGGTAGTAGGCCCGCGCTTCGCTGAACGATTCGGGGCTGACGAAGATCGCATCGGCGTTCTGCGCGGCGAAGTTGCGGCCGTCGTCGGAGGTGCCGGCCTGGAAAATCAGCGGCTGGCCCTGGCGTGAGCGCTGGATGTTGAGCGGGCCCTTGACCTTGAAGAACTCGCCTTGGTGATTGAGGGTATGCAGCTTGTCCGGGTCGAAGAATTCGCCGCTTTCCTTGTCGCGGGTGAAGGCGTCGTCTTCCCAGGAATCCCAGAGGCCCTTGACCACGTTCACGTGCTCGCGGGCGATCCGATAACGCACGGCATGCGGCGGATGCTCGGCCTTGCCGAAGTTGTCGGCGGTGCCGGAGAGCCACGAGGTGACCACGTTCCAGCCGGCGCGGCCGCCGCTGATGTGGTCGAGGGAAGCGAACTGGCGCGCCACCTGGAACGGCTCGGTGTAGCTGACCGTGACGGTCGCCACCAGGCCGATGTTTTCCGTGACCGCAGCCAGCGCCGAGAGGATGGTCAGCGGCTCGAAGCGGTTGAGGTAGTGCGGGCTGGACTTGGCGTGGATATGCAGGCTGTCGGCGATGAAGGCGAAGTCGAACTTGGCGCCCTCGGCCAGCTTGGCCTGCTGCTTGTAGTAGCCGAAGTTCACGCTGGCATCGGCCAGGGCGTTCGGATGGCGCCACTCGCCCCAGCCGTGGCCAACGCCATGAATCATGGCACCGAGCTTGATCTGTCGTTTGCTCATGGAAGTTTCTCCTGTCGGTTTACTGAGGTTGCGCCTGGGCAACCGCTTTGCCCGGTTGTTCGGCACGGGCGGCGTTGAAGCTCGGGTCGAAGCCCTGGGATACATCCACGGCGCGGGTCAGTACGCCTTCTTCCAGGTAGATGTCCGAGACCTGCTGCAGGTTGCTGATGACTTCATCGGTGATCTCGGCGCGCGAGTGGGTGGTTTCCTGGACGGACTCCAGATGCACCGCGACCGGCAGGCCCGTTACCCGAGCCTGGGCTTCGGCATAGGCCTGGTGATTGTCGTTGGCCCAGAGAAAGGCACGCTCCACGCGCTTGACGAAGTCTTCCAGTTGCGGGCGTTTACCATCGACGGCTTTCTGTGTGGCGGCCAGGTAGAAATGGTTGGTGAGCAGGTCGTTGCTGTCGCGCAGAATGCGCGCGTCATTCTGGGTAATGGCGATGGTGGTGTAGGGATCCCAGGTCGACCAGGCATCCGCTGCGCCGCTTTCCAGAGCACTGCGTGCGTCGGTGGGCAGCAGGTTGACGAAGGTCACGTCCGAGGTTTTCAGGCCCGCTTCGCGCAGCGCCTTGATCACCAGGAAGTGGCCGACGGAACCACGGTTGGTGACGATGCGTTGTCCCTTGAGATCCGCCACGGTCTTCAGCGGCGAGTCCTTGGGCACGAGGATCGACGTGGTGTAGCGACCATCGCGCTTGATGATCTCCACCACCTTCAGCGGAGCCCCGGCACCAAGAGCGAACACATAGGGCGCATCGCCCAGACCGCCGATATCCACGGCTCCGGCGTTCAGCGCTTCGCCGAGCGGTGCGGCGGCGGGGAATTCGGAGAAGTCGATGGTATAGGGCACGTCATCAAGTTCACCTGCTGCCTGCAGCAGCAACTTGATGCCGGACTTCTGGTTGGCGACGCGCAGCGGTTCGAGGTCGGCGGCGCTGGCGTAACCACCCAGTAGCAGGCTGCTACCGAGGACGCTGGCGATAAGGGTACGGATCAACATGTGGTGTCTCCTTTAAATTTCGTTGGCTGTGGCTTGGCTACGGGCAAGGGCGAAGATTTCTTCCATGCGCCAGTGTTGGTTGGCGTAACGCGGGTCATTTGCCCATTCGTTCCAGCCGGAGTCGCGGCGGTACTGGCCAAGCAGGCCGCTGGCGCGGATCTGCTCGGGGTCGAGGGTGACGGCGTGTTCGCTGTCGGGGTGCACGTAGATGGCGTCGCTGCTGCAATACAGCTCGCACATGAAGCAGGTCTGGCAATCCGCCTGGCGGGCGATGACGGGCGTGCCATCGGCGCCGACCGCGAGCACGTCGCTGGGGCAGGCGGCGACACATTGATTGCAGCCGTCGCAACGGTCGCTGAGGATCAGTTCGATCATGCCGGTATCTCCGCACGGGGAGCGGTGCTCATCGGCAGCGGCACGCGGCGCACCCAGGGCGCATCCAGCCCGCCGCTGTGCAGGTGCAGATCGAAGCGGGTGGATTGTGCCGGGGCATCGCTGCGCTGGTGCATACCGCGACTTTCCTTGCGCGCCAGAGCGCTGCCGTAGCACCAGCGGGCGGTGGCGAGCATCGCCGCCGTTTCTCGCCAGCGCAGCAGGGCGCCGGTATCGCTGGCACGGCTCTGCTCGCGCAGCCGATCCCAGGCATTGTCCAGCGCGTTCAGCGAGCGCTGCAGCTGCTCGCCGCTGCGAAACAGGTTCTTGTCGTAGGGGTGCATTTCGTTCTGCACCGCGCGGATCAGCTCGGTGCTGTCGTCGCGGTCGATGCCGATGGGCAACAGCCCGACACGTGCGGTGCCGTGGATGCTTGAGGTATGGCCGGGGTGCTGCCGCGCATGGTTCGCGGCGCCACGTCCGGCCCATTGTCCGGAGGACAGCGCCCAGGAGGAGTTCACTGCGCCACCACCGGATATCGCTCCGGTCACCGCCTCGCGACTGGCAGCATCGCCGGCAGCGAACAGGCCGGGCAGGCGTGTCTGGCAGTCGCTGTCGACCAGGCGCAAACCGCCGACGCCACGGATGGTGCCTTCGCCGTGCAGGGTGACGGGAAACTTGTCGCGGTAGGGGTCGATGCCGCTGCGGTCGAACGGCAGCATCAGGTTCGGCTGCACATACGGCAGGCGTGCCCGGATGTCCTCGGGAATGCGGTCGAGCCGGCAGTACACCGGCCCTTCGAGCAATGCGCGCGCCAGTGACTGGTTGAAATCCGGGCCCTGGGCGATCGCCAGTTCACGGCCGCTGGCATCGAAGTAGCGGCCGAAGGTGTAGACCATCGAGCGGGTCATGGTGCTGTTCGCCGGGGCGATGCAGTAGTAGCTGGAGAACTCCATGCCGGACAGCTCGGCGCCGGCTTCCACGCCCATCAGGTAGCCGTCGCCGGTGTTGTTCTGGCTGCCGAGCAGGCGTGAATGGAAGGCGCAGCCACCGGTGGTGAGTACCACGGCGGGCGCCTGCACCTGCCATTCACGCTGTTGCTGGCGTTGCAGGCCGCGAGCGCCGGCCAGTTCGCCCTGATCGTTCTTCAGCAGTTCCAGGGCCGGGCTCTGGTCGAGCAGGGTGACGCCATGCTCCACCGCCAGTTGGCGCATGGCACGCATGTATTCCGGGCCACGCAGGGCGCGATACTGTTTTTCACCACGCTCGTTGCGTGGAAAGTCGTAGAGACGGTCGAGGCTCGGCAGGGTTTGCCAGGTGGTTTCCAGAATACGTGCCATCCAGCCCGCATCACCCAGCCTGGCTGCACTCGCCACGCGCTTGTCGATGGCTGCCTGACGCTGCTCCGGCGGTACCCACCAGTGGCCGGGGCCAGCGGTGGCGGTCACGCCGCTGGTGCCGCAATAGCCCTTTTCCGCCAGCACCACCCGTACGCCCTCACGAGCTGCTGCCACCGCTGCCCAGGTGCCGGCCAGGCCGCCGCCGATGACCAGCACGTCGGCAGACAGCAGTAGTGGAAGGCGGGTGGTCATAGCAGAACAGGCTCCTGGTATTGGTCGTGGAAGACGGCCTCCACCAGGAAAGGGGTCGGTCTGGGGTTGACCTTATCCCTCTAAGGAATTGCTGTGAAAGTCTTTCTGGTTCTAAGCTAATTATGTAATTTACTTATCTAATATGTTTTTAAATATCAGTAATAAGTATTTAATGAGGGCTGTGAAAGGGCTTTTGGGATGGGCTATATGAGTAGCAAACGACAGATAAAGCTTGGTGCGGTGCCCATGGGCGTCGGTGGGCCGGGGCGACATAATCTCTGGCACGATCCGGCGATTCCCGCGGACGCCAGCGTGAACATCGACTGGTTCATCGACCTGGCCCGGCAGGCCGAGTCTGCGCTGTTCGACCTGATCTTCATCGTCGACAGCCAGTTCATCACCGCGGATTCGCCACCGCATTACCTCAACCGGCTGGAACCGCTCACGCTGCTCTCGGCACTGGCGGTGAGCACTCGGCATATCGGTTTGGTCGGCACCCTGACCACCTCCTACAACGAGCCATTCAACGTCGCCCGCCGATTGGCCTCGCTGGACTTGATCAGCAAGGGTCGCGCCGGCTGGAACGTGGTCACCAGTGGCGATGCCGGTACCGCCGGCAATTATGGACGCGACGAGCATTACGATTACGACACCCGCTATGGTCGTGCCCTGGAGCATGTACAGGTGGTGCAGAAGCTGTGGCAGTCCTACGAGGACGATGCCCTGCCACGCAACCGCGAAACCGGTCAGTTCCTCGACCGCAGCAAACTGCATGCGCTGCACCACAAGGGCGAGCATTTCTCGGTGGTGGGCCCGCTGAACATCCAGCGTTCGCCCCAGGGCCAACCGGTGATCTTCCAGGCCGGCGATTCCCGACAGGGTCGCGACCTGGGCGCGAGCATCGCCGACGTGGTGTTCACCCACACGCCGAGTGTGGAGAAGGGCCAGGCGTTCTATCGCGATATCAAGGAACGGGCGCAGCGCCAGGGGCGAAATCCCGATGAGATCATCATCCTGCCGGGCGCGCAGATCTACATCGGCGATACCGACGAGCAGGCCCGCGAGATCGAGCGGCATTACCACGACGTCGACCATAGTTTCGACCAGGCCCTGGCCGAGTTCGGTCGCTCCTTCGGCTGGCATGACTTCCGCCAGTACGACCTCGATGCACCGTTCCCGGTGCAGGCTCTGGAATACGCCCGCAGCAGCTTCTACACCGCCGCCAAGGCCGCTACCGACATGGCCGTGAGCAAGGGCTGGACGCTACGCCAGGCGGTCGCCAACGGCCTGACACTCAGGCCAAACGGCTTCGTCGGCTCTGCCGAAACCGTGGCCAACGAAATGATTCGCTGGTTCGAGGCCCAGGCGCTGGATGGCTTCAATATCTACATCGGCCACCCGGAGCAATTTCGCCGCTTCACCGAACAGGTCGTGCCGATTCTGCAGGAACGCGGGGTTTATCGCCGTGAGTACGAAGGCAGCACGTTGCGCGAGAGCCTGGGCCTGGAAATTCCCCGCAACCCACGTTAGCGCTCCAGCGCCATAAGCATTTCAAGGCGATAGCGGCCGTAGGGTGGATCGGGGCGCGTAGCTGACGCTCTTTTCATCCACCATTGCGATCGCAGAGCAGTGGACGGATCGGGCCGCGTAGGTGAAACCCATCGGCGATTGATGGGTTTCACCCATCCTATGTATGGACTCGCCTTTACCTGTCAACCCGCTTTGAACAGAGAAACCCGGTTGCATCTATGTATCAGGCCTCAGCAAGGGAGCATCAGGTGCTCCGGGCCACCATTGTTTGAGCTC
>NZ_QJUI01000016.1 GCF_004327285.1 Phytopseudomonas daroniae | reverse complement strand
CTGTCGATGCAGGCGCATTCTACTCGAATTCGTCGTCCGTGCAACCTTTATTTTCGTCTAACTACCTGATTAACAAGGAATTTTCAGATCAGGCCGCGCCGGAAGTGGTGCGCATTATAGGCAACCTATTTCTCAGGTCAACGGTTTATTTCACCAGACTGTAATAAAACGGCTTTTCCGGCTTATCTATATATAAGCAGCGTTCTTAGTCCCACTACCTGAGCCCCAGACGCCTGGCCAGGCGCTGCAGGTTGGCCCGATCAACGTCCATCTCGCGCGCCACATCGGCCCAGCGCCCAGCATGGCGAGCAAGTGCCGCCTCTATAAGGCGCCGCTGGTACTCATCCACCGCGTCACGCAATCCCGAACCAGGCGATTGCAGCTCCGATGCGGCGACCTGGAGATTCTCGTCTTCCATATGCACCATTGAGGACGGATGCAGATCCAGCGCACGGCTATCGATAGTGAGGATCTGCGGACGCTCCACGCAGGCCGACAAGGCCTTGATAGCCGCACGGCCGATCAGGTGTTCCAGCTCTCGGACGTTTCCTGGCCAATCGTGTTGCAGCAGCGTCTTCTGAGCATCTGGCGCGAGACGCAAGCTACGCAGCCCCAAGCGAGCCCGGTTGTCCTCGAGGAAGTAGCCGGCGAGCAGCAGCACATCACGGCCCCGCTCACGCAGCGCAGGGACTTTCAGGGGATAGACGCTAAGACGGTGATAGAGGTCGGCCCGGAAGCGTCCGGCGCGTACCTCCTCCGCAAGGTCGCGATTGGTCGCCGCCAGCACCCGCACATCCACACGATGCTCACGATCCGATCCCACTCGCTGCAGTTGCCCGCTCTGCAACACCCTCAGCAGCTTGGACTGCACCGCCAGCGGCAATTCACCGACCTCGTCGAGAAACAGGGTGGCGCCATCGGCCACTTCGAACTTGCCACGCCGCTCACTGACAGCGCCCGAGAACGCCCCGCGAACGTGACCGAACAGCTCGCTCTCCACCAGGGTATCCGGCAACGCCGCACAGTTGATGCTGACCATTGGCCGCGAAGCGCGGGAGGAAGCGGCATGCAGCGCCTCGGCCACCAGATCCTTGCCCACTCCGGTTTCACCGCTGATCAATACGGTCAGGTCACTGCTACCGACCAGTTCGATCTCCTGCAACAACGCCTTGTGCCTTGGGCTCTGGCCGATCATCTCCCGTGGCCGCACGCCGCCAGCGGCCTGTTTATAGAGTTCGGCCCGCCGCTGTTCGTCTTCCACGCGCCCCAGCAAAAGGCTGATGCGCTCGCTGGCCGCCACCGTCGCAGCCGCCAGACTGGCAAAAGCCTCCAGCATGCCCAGATCGACACGACCAAAACTGCTCGACTGCAGAGAGTCCAAGGTCAGCAGCCCCCAGATCCGCTCCTTTATATAGAGCGGGCAGCCCAGACAGTCGTGTACTTCCAGATGCCCGTGCTGCCCTTCTAGCAATCCGTCATAGGGATCGGGCAGTTCGCAGTCCGCGGCGAAGCGCGTCGGCCCACGGTGCTGCAACAACTCATGCAGACGTGGATGCTCGCTCACCTTGAAGCGTCGCCCCATGGTATCGGCGCTGAGCCCTTCTACGGACAGCGGTACCAAGACATCCCCATCGAGCCTGAGCAATGCCACGGCATCACAGGGAAACAGCTGCCGCAGCACTGCCAATAAACGCCGATAGCGTTCGCTCTCCGGCAAGTCGCGAGACAGATCATCGACCAGTGGGAGGAGAGCGACGAGCATAGGATTAGAAGTCATAAAGACACCGAAAGAGTCATAACGACACATCACAGCAAGAGTCAAAAAGACTCATAGCACGCGCAAGCCCAGTAATCCAGCGGCTTTGCGAGTTGGCACGGGATCTGTAATGACAAAGGCAGACAACACTCATGCCCTGCGACAGGAATTCATCACCATGCTGACCAGCCAACAACGCACCATCATCAAAGCCACCGTCCCATTACTGGAAACCGGCGGTGAAACCCTGACCCGACATTTCTACGCCATGATGCTGGAGGAGTATCCCGAGGTACGCCCGCTGTTCAACCAGGCTCACCAGGCCAGTGGCGACCAGCAGCGCGCGCTGGCCAATGGCGTACTTATGTATGCCCGACATATCGACCAGCTCGAAGCGCTCGGCCCGCTGGTCGGGCGTATCGTCAACAAGCACGTGGCACTGCAAATCCTGCCGGAGCACTATCCCATCGTCGGTGCTTGCCTGCTGCGCGCCATCCGCGAAGTGCTGGGCGAAGAAATCGCCACCGATGAGGTGATCGCCGCCTGGGCCGCTGCTTATGGGCAACTGGCAGACATCCTGATCGGCGCAGAGGAAAGCGCTTACCGCGAACATGAGCAGGCGCCCGGCGGCTGGCGTGGCTCGCGGGACTTCAAGGTGGTAGCCAAGACAGTGGAAAGCGAGGAGATCATCTCCTTCCTCCTGGCGCCCGTCGATGGCGGCGAGGTGCTGATTCAACAGCCCGGCCAGTACATCGGCCTGCGCATGGTCATCGACGGCAAGGAGCATCGCCGCAACTACTCGCTGTCCGCCCAGGGAAACGGCCGTGAATACCGCATCAGCGTCAAGCGCGAGGCCGACGGTAAGGTTTCCAACTATCTGCACGACCACATCCAGGTCGGTGACACCCTGGAACTGTTCCCACCGGCCGGCGATTTCGTGCTGCGCCAATCGGACAAACCACTGGCGCTGATCACTGCGGGTGTGGGCATCACCCCGGCGCTGGCAATGGTCGAAGCCGCCCGTGAGAGCGGACGCCCCATCCACTTCATTCACTACGCCCGCCATGGCGGCGTACATGCCTTCAAGAAGTGGATCGAAGCGCAGAGTCGCGATTACCCGCAGATCAGCTACCGCTTCTGCTACAGCGACCCGCGCGACGGCGACCAGTCTCATGCCCAAGGCCTGATCAGCCGCGAGCAGTTGGCCGAGTGGCTACCTGAAGAGCCGGACATCGACGCCTACTTCCTCGGGCCCAAGCCATTCATGACCCAGGTGAAGCGGCACTTGCAGGACATCGGCGTGCCCACCACCCAGTGCCACTACGAATTCTTCGGCCCGGCCAGTGAACTGGAGGACTGAGGGATCAGATCACCCCAGAATTGCGTAGCACAGCGATCTGCTCGGCTTCCAGGCCGAGCACTTCCGTCAGCACGCGCTCGGTATGCTCGCCCAGCAGCGGCGGCGCCTGGCGGTATTCGACCGGGCTGGCCGACAGGCGTAGCGGACTGGCCACCTGCGGCGTGCTGCCCGCCAGTGGATGCGGCAGATCGATACGCAGCCCTCGGGCGATAACCTGGGGATCGGCGAACACCTGAGCCAGATCGTTGACCGGTCCGCACGGCACGCCAGCCGCTTCCAGTACGCTCACCCATTCGGCAGTGCTGCGGAACACCGTGGCCTGGCGGATCAGCGGAATCAGCTCGGTGCGATGAGCGACGCGCTGACCGTTGCTGGCGAAACGGGGATCGACGCCCCACTCGGGATGCCCGGCCACTTCGCAGAACTTGCGAAACTGGCTGTCGTTACCGACCGTGAGGATCAGGTCGCCATCGGCGGTAGGGAACGCCTGATAAGGCACGATATTCGGGTGCGCATTGCCCAGGCGCTTCGGTGAGACGCCGGTAGTCAGGTAATTCATCGCCTGATTGGCCAGGCAGGCGACCTGCACGTCGAGCAACGCCATGTCGATGTGCTGGCCTTCGCCGGTCTTCTCGCGGTGCGCCAGCGCCGCCAGCACAGCGACGGTCGCATAGAGGCCGGTAAGGATATCGGTCAGCGCCACGCCGACCTTCACCGGCCCGCCGCCTTCGCTATCGCCCGGCTGGCCGGTCAGGCTCATCAGGCCACCGAGCCCCTGGATCATGAAGTCGTAGCCGGCCCGCTTGGCATAGGGACCGCTCTGGCCAAAGCCGGTGATGGAGCAGTAGATCAGCCGTGGATTGATCGCCTTCAGGCTGGCGTAGTCCAGCCCGTAAGCGGCCAGGCCGCCGACCTTGAAGTTCTCGATAAGGATGTCCGACTTGCCTGCCAGCTCGCGCACCAGGCGCTGACCTTCCACCAGGGTAAAGTCGAGGGTCAACGATTGCTTGTTGCGGTTGGCCGAGAGGAAATAGGCCGCCTCGCTGGTATCACGTCCCTCATCGTCGCGCAGGTAGGGCGGCCCCCAGTGACGGGTGTCGTCGCCGACTTTCGGGCGCTCGACCTTGATCACCTCGGCGCCAAGGTCTGCCAGGTTCTGCCCACACCAGGGCCCAGCGAGCACGCGGGAAAGGTCGAGAACACGGAGATGCGACAGAGCGGTCATAGAGAACCTCAAGCTGCAAGCCTCAAGTGGAAGCGAATTGAGGCCAGTGGTTGTCTTTGCTCTTCCTTGCGGCTTGGAGCTTGTGGCTTGCCGCTAGAAAAAAGCCTGAATACCGGTCTGCGCGCGGCCGAGGATCAGCGCATGCACGTCATGGGTGCCTTCGTAGGTGTTCACCACTTCGAGGTTGACCAGGTGCCGGGCCACGCCGAACTCGTCGCTGATGCCGTTACCGCCGAGCATGTCACGGGCCAGACGGGCGATATCCAGCGCCTTGCCGCAGCTGTTGCGCTTCATGATCGAGGTAATTTCCACCGCCGCGGTGCCCTCGTCCTTCATCCGCCCCAGGCGCAGACAGCCCTGCAGAGCCAGGGTGATTTCGGTCTGCATATCGGCCAGTTTTTTCTGGATCAGCTGGTTGGCGGCCAGCGGGCGACCGAACTGCTGACGATCCAGGGTGTACTGGCGCGCCGTGTGCCAGCAGGCCTCGGCGGCACCCAGCGCTCCCCAGCTGATGCCGTAACGGGCAGAGTTGAGACAGGTGAACGGGCCACGCAGGCCGCGCACATCCGGGAAGGCGTTCTCTTCGGGGCAGAACACGTTGTCCATGACGATCTCGCCGGTGATCGAGGCGCGCAGGCCGACCTTGCCGTGGATCGCCGGGGCCGCCAGCCCTTCCCAGCCTTTTTCCAGCACGAAACCGCGGATCTCGCCGGTGTCATCCTTGGCCCAGACCACGAAGACGTCAGCGATCGGGCTGTTGGTGATCCACATCTTGCTGCCGCTCAGGCGATAGCCGCCGTCGACCTTCTTCGCCCGGGTGATCATCGAGCCCGGATCGGAGCCATGATTGGGTTCGGTCAGGCCGAAACAGCCAATGTATTCACCGGAGGCCAGCTTGGGCAGATACTTCTGCCTGGTGGCTTCGTTACCGAACTCAAAGATAGGCACCATCACCAACGACGACTGCACGCTCATCATCGAGCGATAGCCGGAATCGATGCGCTCCACTTCGCGGGCGATCAGCCCGTAGCACACATAGTTGAGGCCACTGCCGCCGTAGGCTTCGGGAATGGTTGCGCCGAGCAGACCGGTGTCGCCCATCTCGCGGAAGATCGCCGGGTCGGTCTTCTCATGGCGGAAAGCTTCGAGTACCCGCGGCGCCAGCTTGTCGGCGGCGAACTGCTCGGCACTGCCCTGCACCATGCGTTCTTCTTCGGTGAGTTGCTGATCCAGCAGCAGCGGGTCGATCCAGTTGAAGCTTGCCTTGGCGGCCATCGCAGAATCCTCGTGCATATAGAGTTCTTATTGGACTTAGCCTAGGCAGCTACCCGCCACTCGGCAAACGAGTAATTCGCATGATGCTGTGCGAAAAGCTCACTCTGAGATAGTCTAAGCACCTGATAAGAGCACCAATTAGTGAGGCTTTTGCACTCATGCGCCGCAAGATTCCCAGTACAGCAGCCCTGATCGCATTCGAGGCCTCGGCACGCCATCAGAGCTTCACCCGCGCTGCGGACGAGCTGGCACTGACCCAGGGTGCCGTCTGCCGGCAGATCGCCGGGCTGGAAGAGTTTCTCGGCGTGGAGTTGTTTCGCCGCTCGCGGCGCGGCGTGCTGCTAACCGAAGCGGGCACCGCGTACGCCCGCAAGGTCGCCGCCCAGCTCGATGCCGTAGAGCGCGACACGCTGGCGCTGATGGGTTCGCAAGGCGCCATGAGCCTCGAACTGGCGGTGGTACCGACCTTTGGTACGCAATGGCTGCTGCCCAGGCTCAAGAACTTCCAGCGCCAGCACCCGGAGGTGACGGTGCACCTGACCAACCGCACCCGGCCGTTTCTTTTCGCCGATACCGGTTTCGACGCGGCGATCTACTTCGGCGATGGCGACTGGTCAGGTACCGAAACGCACTTCCTGATGCACGAACACCTGATACCGGTGTGCAGCCCAGCCCTGCTGCATGGCCAGGCCGCCAGCGCCGAGCGGATCGCCGAACTGCCGCTGTTGCAACAGAGCACCCGGCCCTACGCCTGGCGTCAGTGGTTTGCAGCACAGGGGCTGAATGTCGGCCGCGACATGACCGGCCCGCGGCTGGAATTGTTCTCCATGCTTGCCCAGGCTGCCTGCCACGAGATGGGCGTGGCGCTAATCCCACCGTTTCTGATCCAGCGCGAGCTGGCCGACGGCAGCCTGGTGGTCGCCCTCGACCGCCCGGTGCCTGACAACGGCCGCGCTTATTACCTGACCGTGCCGGAACGCAAGGTCGAGTCCACGGCGCTCAAAGCCTTTCGCGACTGGCTATTGGGTGAAGCGCAGCAGTATCAGGCAGTGGAGCTGAGCAGCGATGTACGGCGGCAAGGAGACGGTCGCGGCCTTTCGTAGGGTGGATCGGGGCGCGTAGCGGATGCTTTACCTACGCGGCCCGACCCGTCCACCGCTTACGATCGTAATGGTGGACAAAAAGAGCGTTGGCTACGCGCCCCGGTCCACCCTACGTCGCTTTCGCGTTCAACCGGCCAGACCGCAACGCAGCGAACATCTGCCACGGCTGATCGGCGGGAACCTCAGTCACAGACAAATGCAGTATCCTGCGCATCGCTCTTGGTCACTGCCAGAACCGCCTTGTCTCTTATCGCCTCCAGTAAAAACCTCGTCTTGCGGATCATCGCGCTCATACAGCGCCACCCCGGCGTGGTCGCGATTTTCGGTTTCCTGTCCGGGGTGGCGAGCTTCGTACTGGTCGACCGCCAGGCCGGGCTGGCCAAGGTACTGGCTCTGGTGATGCTGGTCAGCTGGTTATGGCTGATCCTGGAGAACATGCTGCGCGAGCGCATCGCCGCCCGCTTCGGCTTCGAGCTGCCGCGACCGTTGCTGCGCTACGCCACCCAGATGATCCACCAGGAAAGTCTGTTCTTCGTTCTGCCGTTCTTCTTCATCACCACCACCTGGAACAGTGGCCAGGCGATGTTCAGCGGGCTGCTGGCAGCCGCGGCACTGGTGTCGATCGTCGATCCGCTGTACTACAAGTGGTTGGCACCACGGCGCTGGATCTTCCTTGCGTATCACACGCTGGCATTGTTCGCCGTGCTGCTCACGGCGCTGCCGATCATCTTCAAGCTCAATACCACCGAGAGTTATCAACTGTCGCTGGCGGCGGCCGTGCTGCTGTCGTTCCCCAGCCTGTTCAGTATCATCACCGTGCGTAAATGGTGGCGCGGCCTGTTGCTGATCGGCCTGACCCTTGCCATCGGTACCTTCGGCTGGCTGGCGCGGGCCTGGGTGCCGCCGGCCACCCTGTGGCTGACCGAGGTGGCGATCACCACCGAGTTCGACAATCAGAATCGCTCGCCGGGCGAAGGCCTCGA
This sequence comes from Phytopseudomonas daroniae, assembly GCF_004327285.1. Lineage (GTDB taxonomy): Bacteria > Pseudomonadota > Gammaproteobacteria > Pseudomonadales > Pseudomonadaceae > Aquipseudomonas > Aquipseudomonas daroniae. The sequence continues at coordinate 131,706 of NZ_QJUI01000016.1, read as the reverse complement.
AGCGTTGAGCGCCAGCCAGCTGCGCAGCACCGGCTTGTACGCCTACACGGCTATCAACGCACCACGCGGCCTCGACGAACGCATCTATCACGTCTGGAAGCATGACGGTCGTGAGCTGGAGCGCATCGCCCTGGATATCCACGGCGGACGTGAGAAGGGCTATCGGGCCTGGACGCACAAGAAGAACTTCCCGCAGAACGTGGAAGGCAGTTGGCAGATTCAGGTACTGACCGAGGCCGGACAGATGATCGGTGTGCTGCGTTTCGAGGTAACGCCCGATGCCGCCCCGCAGACAGGCAATCAAGGAGGATTGAATGAACCGCTACCTGAGCAGCCCCCTGCTGCTGATCCTGACACTGACGATCAGCGCCTGTGACAACCAGGCCGCGCTCTCCGGCGAGGAGCGCGGGCTACTGCTCAACGACAAGGATTTCGCTCACTTCAGTATCGGCAAGGGCGGCCACTACACCAAGAGCGTGCAGTACCTGACCCGCACCGTGGAACTCAGCTACACCCACAACCCCGGCCAGGGCTTTTACCTGTACAGCGCCGTGAGCATCCATCCCACTGCTGGAGATGCGCTGATCAATGGCTATGCGGGCAATGTCGGCGCCAGCTATTCGCTGGAGAGCAACGGCCTGGAGAAGCGCGCCCTAGCCCTGAGTCCGGACTACGCCAGCGGCTCCAGCCTCGATCTGCTGAGCAAGGACGGCGAGCCGGTTGGCAACCTGTTCTTCACCCACGCGGCGAACAAGAGTGTGTTCATTCTGTTCACCGGGGTGTACTTCGAGCAGGCCGAAGACTTCGAGGATTTCATCGCACCGCGCCTGCAACGGATACGCGAGTTCAAGAGCCGCGATCCGCTGCTTAGCTGGGTTGGCGGCCTATTCGGCAGCAGCTCTCAGCCGAAGAACCAATAGCACACGGCAATCGCGGCGACCACGCCGGAAAACTCTGCCAGCAGTGCACAACCCACGGCATGCCGCGCGCGCTGGATACCCACTGCGCCGAAATACACGGCCAGCACGTAGAACGTGGTTTCCGTACTGCCCTGGATAACCGCCGCGGCCAGGGCCGGGAAGCTGTCGACGCCCTGGCTCTGCATGGTTTCGATCAGCATCGCCCGCGCCGCACTGCCGGAGAATGGCTTGACCATCGCCGTAGGCAACGCGTCGACGAAGCGGGTGTCCCAGCCACCCCAGGCAACGATCCAGCGGATACCGTCCAGCGCCAGCTCCAGAGCGCCGGATGCACGCAGCACACCGACCGCACAGAGCATCGCCACCAGATACGGCAGCAGGCTCTTGGCCACGTCGAAACCTTCTTTGGCCCCCTCGATGAACTGCTCGTAAACCTGCACCTTGCGCAGCGCTCCGATCACCACGAAGGCAACGATCACCCCGAACAGCGTCAGATTACCGAGCAGCGACGACAACGCCGCCAGCGCCGTGGCAGACATACCGGCAAGCAGCGCCATGAAACTGCCGAGCAGCAGCGCGCCGGGAATCATATAGGCCAACACCACCGGATCCCACAGGCGCAGGCGCTGCATGATGGCCACGGAGAACAACCCGACCAGAGTCGAGACACTGGTCGCCAGCAGGATCGGCAGGAACACCAGGGTCGGGTCGGGTGCGCCTTGCTGGGCGCGGTACATGAAGATGGTGACCGGCAGCAGGGTCAGGGACGAAGCGTTGAGAACCAGAAAGAGGATCTGCGCATTGCTCGCCGTGGTGCTGCTCGGATTGAGATCCTGCAAGGCACGCATGGCCTTGAGGCCGATGGGCGTGGCGGCGTTGTCCAGGCCCAGGCCGTTGGCCGCGAAGTTCATGGTGATCAAACCAAGGGCCGGATGGCCGCGCGGCACCTCAGGCATCAGCCGGGCGAACAGAGGGCCGAGCACGCGTGCCAGGGCATCCACCAGGCCAGCTTTCTCGGCGATGCGCAGCAGCCCGAGCCACAGGGTCAGTGTGCCGAACAGCAGCACCATCACTTCGACCGACAGTTTGGCCATGGCGAACAGGCTTTCCACCATCGCACCGAATACTGCCGGATCGTCGGCCAGCAGCCAACGGCTGAACCCCGCTACCGCCGCTACCACGAAAAAGCTCAGCCACAAGCCGTTGAGCATAGGTCACCCCCTTGAACATAGCGGCTGATGATAACGCGGCTACGGCAGGTAAGTGGGAAGCTACCGGCTAGTCGTATGTGGGGATTTGTCGGGATGAGTAGATAATGCAACGGCGCCAGAAGGCGCCGTCAGGAGCATCAGTACCAGTTGGGGTCTTTCTTCAACTGTTCCTGTAGCAGTTGCTTGATTCCGTCGTCCGGCTCACCGAGCCAACGCAGATCAGCATGCTCACTGGGTGTCTTGTCCTCGGGTAAACCTTCGGGCAACTGCACCCAGAGCGCGTAGGCATCGTCCTTGTCCGGGGTGAAGGCGACGTAAAGGCGCTGGTTGAAGCAATTGGATGTTTCGCACAACTGCCCGACCAGATACGGGTCGCCGTCTTCCTCCAGCGTTTTCATGGGCATGGCCACGCCGCTGAGGTTGATTATCCATTCGGGTAAGCGCTCCTCATCCTGGATCAGTTCCTTCCAGGCTTCACGATAGTCCGGGTTACTGCCGAGCAGTTCGTTCAGGCGGAACTCACCATCCGTATTGGCGGCCAAGGCCGCCGCGCTGCCGCCCAGCATCAGGGCGGCAACGAGCGTCGTGAATCGATTCATCATCATGCCTCGACTAGCCCCGTGGGCGGCGACCCATGATGAACGAAACGATGAACATGACCAGGAACACCACGAAAAGGATTTTCGCGATACCTGTGGCAGTGCCCGCGATACCACCGAAGCCCAGAACGGCAGCGACAATGGCGATGATCAGAAAGGTAATAGCCCAACTCAGCATGGCGTTTCTCCTTGGTTTTTTGAGGTCTTACGGGTGTAGCACTTGGGAATCAGCAGGCGTTTCAAAACACCCAACGGGTTTGCTTGGCCGGCGCTTCCACGGCTTCGATACGCACCCAATCACCTGTGGTCTGCACGCTTACAGTCTGCAAGGAGGCTGGAGCAGCGGAGACGGTGGCAGGTTGAATGATGGCCGGCACATGGGCCTGGCTGGAAACTTGTGGCGTGGCAGCCTTCGGCTCGGGAGCTTTCAACGACACGCTCATCAACAGGATCAGAACAGCGGCGACTGCAAGGATCAGAATCTCGGTGTGGGCGCGTTGAAGGTTCATGTGAAGCTCCTCAAAATCGTTGTCGAACGGCCTGGCGTTCTCTTCATGAGTTAAGGATTGCAGCCTGCGTGCCAGCTCTGAATAAAAATAAAAAACATATAAATCAACTGCTTATAAAATAAAAACAATTGCCATTATTGGCATCCTGCACGATCACGTTACAAAGCTCGGGCGTTCTGCACGACACCAATGACGGCACATCCCTGTGCCGATCGGGTTACATGGCGTGCTTCAGGTCGCGCATGCGGTCATGACAGGCACGAATCTTGGGCATTTCCACAGCCAGGAGCGCACGTACATCCGGCTCGGCGCTTTCCAGCGCGTCCTCGAAGGCGTGCAGGATGCGATCCTCTGCTTCTTCCAGTTGCGCCACATAGGTAGCTTCTTCATCGCTGGACAACGTTGCGCGAGCATCGGCATAGGCCTGGCGCAGCTTGCCAACCACTGTGCCACTGGAGGTGGGCTCCTCCTGATTGGCCGCGACCTTGACCGACAGAGCCTGGATAACCTGGTTCTTGGTTTGCGACATGTCGCGGAACAGCGCCTGCAGGCGCACATCCTTGACCTCGCCGTAGGCATGCTCATAGAAACGCTGGCCGTCACGGATGATGGCGATCAGTTCGTTCAGTTGATCGGTCTTGTTGCTCATGGCGGTACTCCTGTTTCTTCATAGGCAGTGCCGTCGGCGTCACTGCATAAACCGGCGGTCGCGACCGACCACCTCTCTTGATGCTCTTTTTAGCTGGCGATGCGCAGGGCGTCGGCATCGACGCCGCGCACGCCGCGGATATTGCGTGCGGTTTCCACAGCCAGGCGCTTCTCGGCGTTACTCAGCACGGTGCCACTGAGGCTCACGAAACCGTCGCGGGTCTCGACCTTGATGTTCAGGCTGTCGAGGTTGCGGCTATAGAGGAAACTGGACTTAACCTTGCTGGTGATCCACGAATCGCTGATCGAGGCAGCGGCGTCGTTGGCTGCGTTCTGCGCCTCGGCCGAGGTGCTGTCTGCCGTACTGATGCTCAGGTGGTTGTGGACTTCACGAACCCCTTCGGTATTGGTGACCAGCTCACCGGCCAGTTCCTTGGCCACCGGCGTACCGGCATTGCCGCTCAGGCTGACCACGCCGCTTTCGGCGCGCACCTGTATATCCAAGCCCTCGGTGTTGCTGTTCCACAGCAGCTTGGATTTCACCGTAGCCGCCAGGGTGGCATCATCGAAGCGCTGGGCCAGGGTCTTCTCGGTAGTGATCCGTGCCTGCTCGTCGACCATGGGCACCTCGAGGCCTGGATCGACCTCGAGATCGTTGTTCACATCACGAACGCCATCGATGTTGCCCGCCAGCTCGGCAGCCAACTCACGCTCCGCGGTGTTTTCCACCACGCCCTTGAGCGTGGCTCTGCCATCCTCCACGGAAACCTCGATCTCGAAGGGGTTCAGGTGTCGGTTAAGGGCGAACGCCGTATCGATGGCACCCTGCTGCCGGGCATCGCTCAACTGCCGGCTAATACCCTCCTCAGCCGCATGGGCGAGCGGAGCCAGGGTGATAAGACCGGTGATGGCCATGGCCAGTGCGGATTGTCTCAACAGCATGTAACGCCTCCTCCTAGGTTCAAAAATGCCGCAGCAAAGCAGCCATGGAGATGTCGCAAGTGCTATGCCAGCCGCCCAAAAAATAAAAACCAACTAAAATCAGCCGTTTAAATCCAAAGCATGGCAGCTGGCCGCTTGCACGATGCAAGATCACGTCATACTGGCCGTGCAACTTGCACGAAGATTTTCGGACTAATCTCTGCCATCCACCCCATGGAGCACGTAAATGGAAGCAACAGGTCAGAGCGGGCGCATCCTGCTGGTCGACGACGAAGCGGCTATCCTGCGTACCTTCCGCTATTGCCTGGAGGACGAGGGCTATCAAGTCACCACCGCCAACAGCGCCTCGCAAACCGAGTCGCTGCTACAACGGCAGGTGTTCGACATGTGCTTCCTCGACCTGCGCCTGGGGGATGAAAACGGCCTCGACGTGCTGGCGCAGATGCGCATCCTCGCGCCCTGGATGCGCGTGGTGATCGTCACCGCGCATTCGGCCATCGACAGTGCGGTGGATGCGATGCAGGCCGGTGCCGCCGACTATCTGGTCAAGCCGTGCAGCCCGGATCAACTGCGCCTGGCCGCCGCCAAGCAACTGGAAGTGCGCCAACTGTCAGCACGCCTGGAAGCCCTGGAAGGCGAAGTACGCAAACCCAGTGACGGTATCGACTCGCACAGCCCGGCGATGATGGCGATCCTGGAAACGGCCCGACAGGTGGCGACCACCGACGCCAATATCCTGATCCTCGGCGAGTCGGGCACCGGTAAAGGCGAACTGGCGCGCGCCATCCACGGCTGGAGCCGCCGCGCCAAGAAATCCTGTGTGACCATCAACTGCCCATCGCTGACTGCCGAACTGATGGAAAGCGAGCTGTTCGGTCACAGCCGCGGCGCCTTTACCGGCGCCAGCGAAAGCACCCTGGGTCGGGTCAACCAGGCGGATGGCGGCACGCTGTTTCTCGACGAGATCGGTGACTTCCCGCTGACCCTGCAACCCAAGCTGCTGCGTTTCATTCAGGACAAGGAATACGAGCGCGTGGGCGACCCGGTGACCCGTCATGCCGACGTGCGCATCCTCGCGGCGACCAACCGCGACCTCGCCGAAATGGTCAAGGAGGGGAATTTCCGCGAAGACCTGCTGTACCGCCTGAACGTCATCACCCTGAACCTGCCGCCGCTGCGCGAACGCGCGGACGACATCCTCACCCTGGCCGACCGCTTCCTCGCCCGTTTCGTCAAGGATTACGCCCGCCCCGCCCGCGGTTTCAGCGAAGAGGCACTGAAGGCACTGCTCGACTATCAGTGGCCTGGCAATATCCGCGAGCTGCGCAACGTGATCGAGCGTGCCAGCATCATCTGCCCCGGCGAATGGGTGGATATCGCCCACCTGGGCATGAGCGCGCCGTCCACCAACAGCGCGCCGCGTGTGGGCGCCGACCTTAGCCTCGAAGAACTGGAAAAGGCGCATATCTCGGCGGTGCTGGCCAACAGCGATACCCTCGATCAAGCCGCCAAGACACTGGGCATCGACGCTTCGACCCTGTATCGCAAACGAAAGCAGCTCGGTCTATGAAGCTTCGCAGCAAGCTGTTTCTCAGCACCAGCGCCCTGCTCACCGTCGCCTTGCTGGGCCTGATGCTGAGTATCTTCAGCGTGCTGCAGCTTACCCAGTCGCAAAACCAGACGCTGGCACACAACCTGAAGGTCATCAGCGAAAGCCTCGACCTGCGCCAGGAGCTGGGCAAGCAGCTCTTTCTGATGCTCAGTGAGGATTTCGACCAGCAGACGGTGCAGAGCCTGCAGGAATCCGATCGGCGCATCCGCAAATGGATCGACGATGGCTTGAAGGCAAACACAACGGACAGTGACCGTCAGGCGATCGTCGAGATCCAGACCGACTATCAGAAATTCAGCCGCCTGCTCGAAGATCCACTGGCCGTGCGCCACGAGTTGCTCGTCAATGACGATTTCGCCAAGATCATCGAAACCGTTCGCGACCGCCTCAACACCCTGCAAATGAGCTATGTGGCTGCCGTGCAGCACTCGGAAGCCAAAGCCCGCGAGCGCGCCTGGCTGATCGCCGGGCTGTTGGGGCTGGTCGGGCTGGCGGTATTGGTGATCGGTTTCATCACCGCCCACACCATCGCCCGCCGGGTCGGCCAACCCATCGATGCCCTGGCTCGCGCCGCCGATCAGATTGGCCGGGGGGATTTCCAGGTAACGCTGCCGATTACCCCGGTTGCCGAACTGTCTGCGCTGAGCCGCCGCTTCGGCCTCATGGCGGAAAGCCTGCGCCAGCTCAAGAGCAGCAACGTCGAGGCGCTGATGGCCGAACAGCACCGCCTGCAGGCGGTGCTCGACAGCATCGACGACGGCCTGTTGATCTTCGGTCGCGATGGCCTGCTGGAACATTTCAACCCGGTCGCCCAGCGACAGCTCGGCTGGCACGACCAGCCGCTCGGTCAAAGCCCCAGCCAGGCCCTGGCGCGCCCCGAACTGGATGACCAGCTGCAGCACGTATTGCAGGGCCACAGCCTGGAACAGCGGCTGGCGGATCTGCAGGTCGAAGCGAACGGCGAAACCCGCCTGCTCAAGTACAGCCTGACGCCGGTCAGCCACAGCCAGGGGCATATCCTCGGCGCCGTGATGGTGCTGCATGACGTCACCGAACAGCGTGCCTTCGAGCGAGCCCGTAACGAGTTCGTGCTGCGCGCCTCCCACGAGCTGCGCACACCGGTGACCGGCATGCACATGGCGTTCGGCCTGTTGCGCGAGCGCAGCAAGTTCGCCGAAGAGTCCCGCGAAGCCGATCTGGTGCGCATCCTCGACGAGGAAATGGAACGCCTGGTGCACCTGATCGAGGATCTGCTGAATTTCTCGCGCTACCAGAGCGGCGTGCAGAAACTCGAGTTGGCGCCTTGCGACATTCCCGATCTGCTCGAACAGGCCGCCAAACGACACGCTGGCAAGGCGCAGGCACTACAGGTCAGTCTGGCGCTGGAGACGGGCGATGCACTGCCGCGCATCCATCTGGATCGGGCACAGATCGACCGCGTACTCGATCACCTGATCGACAACGCCCTGCGTCACAGCCCCGAGGCCGGAACCATCAATCTGCAGGCGCAACGCCAGGACGACCGGCTGCTGATCAGCGTCAAGGATGAAGGCGAAGGCATCGCCTACGGCCAGCAGGCCAGGCTGTTCGAACCCTTCGTACAAATCGGTCGCAAGAAGGGTGGCGCCGGGCTCGGCCTGGCACTGTGCAAGGAAATCGTCCGGCTGCATGGCGGGCGCATCGGTGCCGAATCCCAGCCTGGCCAGGGCGCGCGCTTCCATATGGCACTGCCACTGTAAGCAGGCAACGGTACGGGCGCCACATTGACGGCACCCCCGCTATGCCTTGCCCATGCGGTTGAGCACCAGCAGCAGCGCCGCTGTTTCCGCGTCCGGCTGGCCATCGTAGAGCGCTTGCCGGTACTTCATCTGGAAGGCCCGGATCACGTTGCGCGTGGCTTCGTCGAGGACACCGGTGTCTGGCACCACGTACCCCTGCTCCACCAACTGCTGCTGAAACCACTCGATGTCTGGCAGGCTGACACTGAAGGCAGCCTGTTCACGCGCCACGACGGCGGCATTCGGCCAGGGCATCAGGCCGGCATCGGCCAGTTGCTTCCAGGGAAACAGCGGGCCCGGATCGACCTTGCGCTGCGGCGCGATATCGCTGTGACCGATGATGCTGCCAGGCGGCAGCTGGTGGCGCTGCATGATGTCCTTGAGCAGCACGATCAGCGCGTCGATCTGCGGCTGGGCATAAGGCTGCCAGTAACGCCCTTTGGGCGTATCGAAGTACCCCTGATTGATCAGTTCGATACCGATGGTAGTGCCGTTGAGCCAGGTGCGGCCCTGCCACTCGCTGACCCCGGCGTGCCAGGCACGACGATTCTCGTCCACCAATTGGTAGATGGTCGGCGGCACCGCGTTGATCAGATAGTGAGCACTGACTTCTTCCTTGGTCAGCAGCTCCAGGGATCGTGGCAGGTCGGCCGAGGTGTAGTGCAGCACGATGTACTGCACCCGGCTGCTCTGACCGCTGGATGTGTAGCTGTGATCGATGCGTGGCCCGCTGCTGCAACCGGCGAGCAGGAGGGCGAACAAGGCAAGACTGAAGAATTTCATGGTTGGATATGCAATACGCTTTGTAGATTGTCCAGCAGCATGTCGACGCTGAGCATGATCAACAGCATGCCCATCAGTCGCTCCACTGCGGTCAGCCCGCGAGGGCCGAGGAAACGCTGCAGCGTCGAGGCCTGCAGCAGGATGAAGGCGGTCGCGGCCCAGGCCAGCAACACACCCAGATAAAGCTCCCAGAGTTGCCCCTCGTGGGTGTTGCGCAGCGTCATCAGCACCGCCAGTGCCGAAGGCCCGGCCACCGCCGGGGTGGCCAACGGAACCAGCATTGGCTCGCCGTCAGGGACATCGCCCAGCAGGCCCTGCGGGCTGGGGAAAATCAGGCGCATGGCGATGACGAACAGGATGATACCCCCGGCAATCGCCGTTGCCTCCCGCGACAGGCCCAGAGCGCTGAGCACTTTGTCACCAAAGGTAAGGAACAGTAGCAGCAATGCCAGGGCGAATAGCAACTCACGGGCGGCCACGCGGAAGCGACGCTCGGGCGCGACGTTCTTCAACGCGGCGATATAGATGGCGATGTTGCCGAACGGGTCGGTGACCAGAAAGATCAGAACGGCGATGCTGACGATGTCCATAGGGGCTCCTGAAAACAGCCGCACAGTCTAGTGGCTACTGCAGCCGACGTCAGTCAGCAATGCACCGTCGTATTACCGTCCACGAACCGCCAGCAGGCGACGCTGAACTTGTCGCACCACTCGGTAATCCATATGCAGACCACTATGAGGGAACATCCCATGCGTGCGCTGCTCTGGTTCAAACAGGATCTACGCCTCGACGATCATCCCGCACTGCAGGCTGCCCTTGGCGCCAACCATCTCCTGCCCCTGTACGTGCTCGACCCGGCGCTGCTGCAGCTCGATGAGTTCGGCAGCCGACGCATCGGCGTGCACCGTGCGCGTTTTCTGCTGGAGAGCCTGAGCGCCCTCGACAGCGCCCTGCGCCAGCGCGGCTCGAAACTCCTGGTGATAAACGGCAAGCCGGAAGAAGTGATCGTGCAGATGGTCGAGCAGTTCGACCTGCAGCAGGTTCTGACCCTCGACGAAATCGCCCCGCAGGAACTCGCACAGCTCGCTCGCGTACGCGAAAACCTTGGCGCCGTTCCCCTGCGTACGGCGCAGAGCAACGGCTTGTTCAGCGAAACCGAACTGCCATGCCCTCTGGAACAATTACCGCGGGTGTACAGCCAGTTCCGCGCCCTGATCGATGCACGCCAGTACGTGTTCCAGCCCCAGGCCGCACCGGATCAGTTGCCACCATTACCGGAGGGCGTCGATACACAGGCCTTCGGCCTGCCGACCCGATTCCAGTTCGGCCTTGGCGATGCCCTGAGCGTCGCGCCGAGCGCATTCCCCTTCTCGGGAGGCGAAATCGCTGCCCAGGCACGGCTGCGCGATTACCTGTGGGACAGCCAGGGCGTGCGCCGCTACAAGGAAACGCGCAACGGCATGATCGGCAGCGAATACTCGTCGAAGTTCTCGCCCTGGCTGGCCAACGGCAGCCTGTCGCCGCGCCGTACCGCCGCCGAGTTGCGCCGCCATGAATCACTCTACGGTGCCAACGAGTCCACCCACTGGCTGTGGCTGGAGCTGCTGTGGCGCGAATTCTTTCGCTGCACCCTGCAGCGCCATGGCCAGGCACTGTTCGAGGCTGGCGGCCTGAAGGCCACCGAGCGTGCTCCGCAACAGATCGATGAACGCTTCGAGCGTTGGGCGCAAGGCCGCACCGGGATGCCGCTGGTCGACGCCAACATGCGCGAGCTGGTCGCCACCGGTTTCATGTCCAATCGGGGCAGGCAGGTGGCCGCCAGTTACCTGGTCAGCGACCTGCAGCAGGACTGGCGCCATGGCGCCGCCTGGTTCGAGGAGCACCTGATCGACTACGATCCGGCCAGCAACTGGGGCAACTGGGCCTACCTCGCCGGAGTCGCCAGCGATCCGCGGCTCAAGCGCATGTTCAACGCACTCAAGCAAGCCCGCCAGTACGACCCTCAGGGCGAGTACGTGAGCTTGTGGATTCCGGAACTGAGCAGCCTGCCCGAACATCTGCGCCACACACCGTTCCTGCTACCGCACCTGCAGCTGGAAGCGATCAACTATCCGCGTCTGGAGCAGATTCCGGAATCCTGGCAGCAGCATCTCAACGACGTTGCATGACAGGCTTAACGGGCTGTTCGGCGATTGCGAGAGTGGTTGATGAGCAGCGTGTCGAGGGTGGTGAATCAGATGCGGCTTAGCCACCTGGCGTGAAGTGCTTCTGGGTGGTGCCGCGGGCGATCAGCCGTGACAGGTAATCCAGCTTTTGCGGGTCACGGTCGACGAAACGCACTACCACCTGCAGCCATTCACTATCGGGCTTTGGCTCGAAGGCAGCGATGCTGTGCAGATAGCCGTTGAGACGTGCCACTTCCGACGCCTCGCCCTGCTCCAGATCGAGCACCACGCTTTCCAGCACTTGAGGAATCAGCTCGCCGCGCTTGACCACCAGCAACGCCTCCTTGAGGCTCAGAGCCTTGATCACACAGGCCATCGTGCCACCCGACAGACGCATCTGACCCTGGCTGCGGCCCATCGGCGTGCTTGACACAGCCTTGGCGGAAGCCGGACTGACGCTGGGCGCCGCCTGCTGCGCTGCGCCGGGCGGGCGCACCACTTCGGCTTTGCCGGCAGTCAGCGCCGCCAGCGAATCATTGGCGAAGGCGCCGGTACTGAGCATCTTCGGCGGAGCAGACGCCATCAGTCGCGCCAGTTTGCCACTGCGCTGCAAGGCCTTCTTGACCTTGGTGATCAGTTGTTCGTTGGAGAACGGCTTGCCAATGAAGTCCGAGACACCGGCCTGAATGGCCTGCACGACGTTTTCCTTGTCGCCACGGCTGGTGACCATGATGAACGGCACACCTTTCAGCGCTTCCTGTTCACGGCACCATTGCAGCAGCTCAAGCCCCGACATCTCCGGCATTTCCCAATCACAGAGGATCAGGTCGATCGGGTTACGGCCGAGCACCTGCTGGGCCTTGCGCCCATTGACGGCTTCCTCGATCTGGATACCGGGAAGATGGTCGCGTAGCCCCTTCTTCACCAGATCGCGGATAAAGGTGGCATCGTCCACCACCAATACACTGACTTTGCTCATCGACCACTCCCTCGAATGGTCATTAGCATAGTCGCGGGCACTGACCTAAGGCCAATACTAAAGCGTAACGCTGCGAAGCGCGTGGAGACAGCCTCCCCTCATCGGGTATCCACGCGTTCTCAGGTTACCAGGCAGCCAGGATCACTCTTTGGCGCCGCCCTGCACTTCTTCCTGCATGCGGGTCAGGCCGATGTGTTTGACGTCGGTGCCGCGCACCAGATAGATCACCAGTTCAGCGATATTGCGCGCGTGATCGCCGATACGTTCCAGCGAACGCAGCGCCCAGATCACGTTGAGCACGCGGGAGATCGAACGCGGATCTTCCATCATGTAGGTGACCAGCTCGCGCAGCGCCGTCTTGTACTCGCGGTCGACGGTCTTGTCATACTGCGCGACCGACAACGCCAGGTCGGCGTCGAAACGAGCGAAAGCGTCCAGCGCCTCCTGCACCATCTTGCGCACCTGATCACCGATGTGGCGAACCTCGACATAGCCACGTGGCGACTCGCCTTCTTCGGTGAGCAGGATCGCGCGCTTGGCGATCTTGGTCGCTTCGTCGCCGATGCGCTCCAGGTCGATCACCGACTTGGAGATGCTGATGATCAGGCGCAGATCCGAGGCCGCTGGCTGGCGACGGGCGAGAATGCGTACGCATTCCTCGTCGATATTGCGTTCCATCTGGTTGATCTGGTCGTCGATCTCGCGTACTTGCTGGGCCAGGCCGGAGTCGGCCTCGATCAGCGAAGTGACGGCGTCGTTGACCTGCTTCTCGACCAGGCCGCCCATGGCCAGGAGGTGACTGCGTATATCCTCCAGCTCGGCGTTGAACTGCTGGGAAATGTGATGGGTCAGGCTGTCTTTGTTGATCATCTTGGTCGCTCCGCGAGCCTCAAGCTTCAAGCTTCAAGCTGCAAGTTAATCGTCGTCGTGAATCGCTCTTGCTTGCCGCTTGAAGCTTGCGGCTTGCAGCTGCTGTCAGCCGTAACGCCCGGTGATGTAGTCCTCGGTCTGTTTCTTCTCGGGGTTGGTGAACAGCGCGTCGGTATCGCCGAACTCGATCAGCTTGCCCATGTACATGAACGCCGTGTAGTCGGACACCCGGGCAGCCTGCTGCATATTGTGGGTGACGATGACGATGGTGTACTTGGATTTCAGTTCGTAGATCAGCTCTTCGACCTTCAGCGTGGAGATCGGATCGAGGGCCGAGCAAGGCTCGTCGAGCAGCAGCACTTCCGGCTGTACCGCCACCGTGCGGGCGATCACCAGGCGCTGCTGCTGGCCGCCGGATAGGCCGAGGGCCGAGTCATGCAGACGATCCTTGACCTCATCCCACAGCGCGGCGCTCTTCAGGCCCCATTCCACGGCCTCGTCGAGCACACGCTTCTGGTTGATGCCCTGAATACGCAGGCCATAGACCACGTTCTCGTAGATGCTCTTGGGAAACGGGTTGGGCTTCTGGAACACCATGCCGACGCGACGACGCAGTTCGGCGACGTCTTCGCCCTTGCGGTAGATGTTGCGGCCGTCGATGTTGATCTCGCCTTCCACGCGACAACCGTCGACCAGATCGTTCATCCGGTTGAAGGTACGCAGCAGGGTCGACTTGCCGCAGCCGCTCGGGCCGATGAAGGCGGTCACGCGCTGCTTGGGGATGTTCATCTTGACGTCGTACAGGGCCTGCTTGTCGCCGTAGAACAGGTTCAGGCCCGGTACTTCGATGGCCACGGTTTCGTTGGCCAGGTCGAGGCTCTGCTTGTCACGGCCCAGGGCCGAGATGTCGATGCCGTGGGTAGCGGTTTCGTGTTGCATAAGTGCTCACTCCGTTCGCAGCGCCAAGCTGCAAGCTGCAAGCTGCAAGCCCGTCCGCCGCGCTTCTGCTTGAAGCTTGCGGCTTGAGGCTTGCGGCTCGGATTTAGTGGTCCAGGGCCTTGTACTTCTCGCGCAGGCGGTTGCGCATGTAAACGGCCGTCAGGTTGAGAATTGCGATCACCATTACCAGCAGCAGCGCGGTGGCATAAACCAGCGGCCGCGCGGCCTCGACGTTGGGGCTTTGGAAGCCGACGTCATAGATATGGAAGCCCAGGTGCATGATCTTCTGGTCGAGGTGCAGGTAAGGATAGTTACCATCGACCGGCAGGCTCGGCGCCAGTTTCACCACACCGACCAGCATCAGCGGCGCCACTTCACCCGCGGCACGGGCCACGGCAAGGATCAGCCCGGTCATCATCGCCGGGCTGGCCATCGGCAGCACCACGCGCCAGAGGGTTTCGACCTTGGTCGCACCCAGCGCCAGGGAACCTTCACGCAGCGCCCGCGGAATACGCGCCAGACCTTCTTCGGTGGCGACGATCACCACCGGCACGGCGAGCAGTGCCAGGGTCAATGAGGCCCACAGCAGGCCCGGCGTACCGAAGGTCGGTGCCGGCGCTGCCTCGGGGAAGAACAGGCGGTCGATCGAACCACCCAGCACGTAGACGAAGAAGCCCAGGCCGAACACACCGTAAACGATCGCCGGGACACCGGCCAGGTTGTTCACCGCGATGCGGATGACCCGGGTCAGCGGGCCCTGCTTGGCGTATTCGCGCAGATAGATCGCCGCAACCACGCCAAACGGGGTGACGATGACCGCCATGATCAGGGTCATCATGATGGTGCCGAAGATCGCCGGGAAGATACCGCCCTCGGTATTCGCCTCTCGCGGATCGTCGCTGACGAACTCCCACAGCTTGCTGCCGTAGAAGCTGAGCTTGTCGAGGGTCGACATGGCGTTCGGGCGGAAAGCGCGCACCACTTTGCCGAGGCTGATTTCCTGCTCGCGGCCATCGGCCGAACGAACGGTCATGCTGTCGCGATTGAACTGCTGATGACGGGCATTCAGCTCGGCTTCCAGCACCTTGTACTCGGCATCCCAGCGGGCACGCTCGGCGTCGAGGTCGGCCTGGGCCGCGTCGGTCAATCCACCGCTGAGTTCCAGCTTGCGGGTCTGCAGACGGACGCGCTCGAGACCGGCGTTGATGCGGCCGATATCACGTTTCTCCAACTGCACGATCTGGCCGTGCAGATCGTCGACGCGCTCGATGCGCTTCTGCAGTTCCGGCCAGGCGGCATCGCCTTCGGCAACCAGCTTGCCGTCTTCCTTGACGTTGATCAGGTAGCCGTAGAAGTTGCCCCACTCGCGGCGCTCGAAGGCGGTCAGGGTCTCGGGCTTGCGCTGCTCACTGAGCCATTCGCCGACCACCCAGGAGAAGTCCGCGCCATACAGATCGCGGTTACCGACCTTGAGCAGCTCGCGAGTCATGAACTCGCCGCCCTCGACGTTCACCGGCAAGCCGGCAGAGGCCAGGCGGGCACGGGGAATCTCTTCCTTCTGCACCACTTCGCCGGCCATGATCTTGGCTTCTTCACCAGGGATCTGGTAGCTGGCCTCGATGATGTCGGCCGGCCAGAAGTGGGCCAGACCACGGGTGGCGATCACGGCCAGCAGACCCAGGGTCATGATGATGGCGATGGATACCGCACCGGCGTTCATCCAGATCCAGGGCGAACCGCTCTTGAACCAGGATTTCATGTTGTGCTGTTTCACGGACATAGTCTTGCAGTCCTCAGAGCGAAGCGTACTTGACGCGCAGGCGCTGACGCACCAGCTCGGCCAGCGTATTCATGACGAAAGTGAACGACAGCAGTACCAGGGCGGAGAGGAACAGCACCCGGTAATGGGTACCACCGACCTCCGACTCGGGCATTTCCACCGCCACGTTGGCTGCCAGGGTGCGCAGACCTTCGAAGATGTTCATGTCCATGATCGGCGTGTTGCCGGTGGCCATCAGCACGATCATGGTCTCGCCGACGGCGCGACCCATGCCGATCATCACCGCCGAGAAGATGCCCGGGCTGGCGGTCAGGATCACCACGCGCGTCAGCGTCTGCCACGGCGTGGCACCCAGGGCCAGGGAGCCGAAGGTCAGGCTCTTGGGCACGCTGAACACGGCGTCTTCGGCGATCGAGTAGATGTTCGGGATCACCGCGAAGCCCATGGCCAGACCGACCACCAGAGCATTGCGCTGGTCGAACGGGATGCCCAGGTCATTGCTCAGCCAGGCGCGCATGTTGCCGTCGAACAACCAGTTCTCCAGGTAGCCGCTCATGCTCAGCGACACGCTGCCAACCAGCAGGATCACCGGGATCAGCAGCGCCGCTTCCCAGCCATCGGGCACACGCAGGCGCACCGATTCAGGCAGGCGGCTCCACAGGAAGCCCGCCAGCAGAATGCCGATCGGCGTGAAGATCAACAGGCTGAAGATACCGGGCAGGTGTCCCTCCACATAAGGCGCGAGGAACAGGCCGGCGAAGAAGCCGAGGATCACCGTCGGCAGCGCTTCCATCAGCTCGATCACCGGCTTGACCTTGCCGCGCATGGCCGGGGCCATGAAGTAAGCGGTGTAGATCGCCGCGGCGATGGCCAGTGGGGCGGCCAGCAGCATGGCGTAGAAGGCAGCCTTGAGCGTACCGAAGGCCAGCGGTGCCAGGCTCAGCTTCGGCTCGGCGTCGGTGCTGGCCGAGGTCGACTGCCAGACATAAGCCGGCTTGTCGTAGTTCTCGTACCAGACCTTGCCCCACAGCGAGCTCCAGGAAATTTCCGGGTGCGGGTTATCGATCAGCACGCGCTCGATCTTGCCATTGGCTTCGACCAGAGCACGGTTGGCGCGCGGTGACAGAGCGGCGATGTTGTAGCCTTCCGCTACCGGCTCGACCAGCAGGGTGCGGTGCGCAGTGCTGTGGAAGATACCCAGGTTGCCCTTGGCGTCCAGGGCGATAAAACCCTTGCGACGCTCTTCCGAGATGATCTGGGTGATAGGGCTGCCAGCCATGGTGAATTCACGTACCGGCTTGAGCGAGGACTTGCCGTCCTCGTCACGCACCATGAACCACTGCTGGATGCCGCCGGCACTATCGCCGATCAGCAGGGAAATACCGCCCAGCAACGAGGTGGCGTAAGTGATTTCGCGGGCACCATCGTTGAGCAGCTTGTAGCGACCGTTGAGGGCCTTGCTGCGTATGTCGAAGACATCGGCAGTGGCACGACCGTTGATCACGAACAGCCAATGCTGACGCGGATCGATGATCAGCTCCTTGATCGGCTCAGCGATCTGCGGCAGCGCCAGGCGCTCCTCGCTGGTGCTGACCTCACCGGTCATCAGGTTCTCGGTACGGCTCAGGCTCAGGGCCTGCAGCTCACTGCCTACCGAGCCAGCGACCAGCAACGTACCGCTGTTCAGGCTGATGCCCATATGTTCCAGCGGACGGCCTTGAGGATCGATGGTCAACGGCGTTTCGCCGAACGGGTAGACGATGGTCGGCGTGATGGTCTTCACGTCGTTCGGGTAGGAGATCCGATAGGTGTGTTCGAACACCAGCGCCTGGCCATTGGACAGACCGAGCGCGACGCGGTGGCTGCCTGGCTGATCCTCACCGACGGAGACCACCTCGCTGCCCGCAGGCAGGGGTAGCTCGATACTGGTCAGCGCCGCCATGCTCTGAGCATCGAAGAACTGAACCTGGCCATCGCGAGCCAAGCGCATACCGACCTGGTTCTGTTCTTCCAGGGCCAGCAGCAGGGGTGCGCCGGCATCGGCCAACCACGCGGGTTCTACAGCGTCGCGCTTCTCGATGTCGGCGCCCTGGAACATCGGCAGCACGACATAGGCGAGGTAGAAGAAGATCAGGGTGATGGCGCCAAGCACGGCCAAGCCACCAACCGACACGCACCAGCGTGCCAGGCGATCCTTGAAGGCGCGTATGCGGCGCTTGCGTTGCAGGGCCGGAGTGTTGAAGTCCAGCCCGAGGGAATTGGGAGAGGCGGTCATGGGTTCACTTGCCAAGTCATTCATAGTGGAGAGCGTCTCTGCGCGGCCATGAGCGCGCCGTATTTTTCGTCCGTTTCACTAGCCAGGCCAAATCTAGCCTGTTCGTGTGACAAAAAAGTTACAGCACGGTGACGTAGCGAAGCCCACCTCCCGGGGGAGAGGCGGACTGCGGGAGTTGCTTACTACGTGCGGCTTACAGCCCCAGTTCCGTGCGGGTCTTCTCGACTACCTTGGCAGGCAGCGGGATGTAGCCATCCTTGACCACGACGTCCTGGCCCTGCTTGGACAGGATCAGCTTGAGGAACTCCGCATCCAGCGGGCTCAGCGGCTTGTTGGGCGCCTTGTTCACGTAGATGTAGAAGAAGCGAGCCAGTGGGTACTTGCCGGACAGCGCGTTGTCCTCGTTGGCTTCCTCGACTTCGCCTTGCTTGTTCACCAGGGGAACGGCACGGACGCTGGCGGTACGGTAGCCAATGCCCGAGTAGCCGATGGCGTTGACGGTGCTGGAGATCGACTGCACCACGGAGGCCGAACCCGGCTGCTCGTTGACGTTGGACTTGAAGTCACCTTTGCACAGGGCTTCTTCCTTGAAGTAGCCGTAGGTGCCGGATACCGAGTTACGACCGAACAGCTGAACCGGCTTGGTAGCCCACTCGCCGGTCAGGCCGATGTCGCCCCAGGTTTTCAGGTCTTTGGCTTCGCCGCACAGACGGGTACTGGAGAAGATGGCATCGACCTGCTGCATGGTCAGTTGCTTGATCGGGTTGTCCTTGTGCACGAATACGGCCAGGGCGTCGATGGCGACCGGAACGGCGGTCGGCTTGTAGCCGTACTTCTGTTCGAAAGCCTGGATCTCGCTGTCCTTCATGGCACGCGACATCGGGCCGAGGTTGGCGGTGCCTTCGGTCAGTGCAGGTGGCGCGGTGGAAGAACCAGCGGCCTGGATCTGGATGTTCACGTTCGGGTAGGACTGCTTGTAGTTTTCAGCCCACAAGGTCATCAGGTTGGCCAGGGAATCGGAACCGACGCTGGACAGGTTGCCAGATACGCCCGAAGTCTTCTCATAGGTCGGCAGAGCCGGATCGACAGCGGCAACCGCATTGGCAGTGGCGACGCCAGCTGCAACAAATGTCATGGCCGCCATCAAACGCTTCAGTTTCATGCCTTGCTCCTAGCAGAGTGGTAATCATTGGAAGGCCGGCGTGCCGTGGTCGTAGCGCCCGATCTACCGCCTTCTCACGATTGGGTCGTGTTGGTTGGAACGGGGCTCAGTATCGTCAGCCGATGTGACCACTCTATGTAATCAATGTGACAGTTGGATGACGATGCAAATTGAGCATCGGCGGAGACGAATCCGGGTGCATGGGCGCTCGCAACGCGTTAAGGTCGCGGGGCGACCACCCAGTCGGTATACTTTCCCGGCCCATCTCCACAGGGCCAACCACCGCGCCGCGAGCCGTGAACAGATGAAAG
Organism: Phytopseudomonas daroniae; assembly: GCF_004327285.1. Classification (GTDB taxonomy): domain Bacteria; phylum Pseudomonadota; class Gammaproteobacteria; order Pseudomonadales; family Pseudomonadaceae; genus Aquipseudomonas; species Aquipseudomonas daroniae. The sequence goes on along the minus strand of NZ_QJUI01000016.1, from coordinate 112,223 downwards.
ACTTCGAACAGGAAGACCCGATACCTCAGGGCGATCTGGCACTGCAGATCACCGCACTGCCGCGCGAAACCAATGGTTTCGGCGACATCTACGGCGGTTGGCTGGTCTCGCAGATGGATCTGGCTGGCACCGCCATGGCGAGCAAGGTCGCCGCTGGCCGCGTCGCTACCGTGGCCATCGATCGCATGGCCTTCCTGGTTCCGGTCGCCGTTGGCGCGCAGTTGTCCTTCTATACCCAGGCACTGGAGATCGGCCGCAGCTCGATCCAGATGTTGGTAGAAGTGTGGAGTGACGACCCGTTGTCCAGCGAATGGCGCAAGGTCACCGAGGCAGTCTTTGTGTTCGTCGCCATCGACGGCAGTGGCCGTACCCGCTCGGTACCAGCACGCCGCTGAGAAAGTGGACGGACGCACGTAGCTGCCGCCCTTTCTCCACCATCAGCGCCGCATGGGTTTCAGGCTTTTAGCGATCTTGTCCGAGCAGCTCGCCCACCCGTGAACGATCCGCTGCAAAATTGCTTTCCGCCTGTTTGCGCGCTGCCTGGTGACGTTCGATTTCCTTCTGCAGGCGAACCTGCTCATTACGCTGGCTGGTGATCTGGCCAAGCAGTTGCTCGGGCACCTGACGCCCCGCGCGCTCCAGATCCGCGGCCTGCTTCTGCAGGTTGGCCTGCTGCAGTCGCGCCGACTGCAAGTTACCGGTGGCAACACCGATCAGTCCGTCCAGCTCAGCCAGCTTGCGCGCCTGCGCACGGTCGACGTCCTCGGAGCTGCTGTACAGGCGCAGCAACTGAACATCGGACTTCGCCCGCTCCCGGTCAGCCAGCAGCTTCTTCATTTCCTCAGGCGTCGGAGCCGGCGGCACCACGCGCACGACGCGGCCCTGCTCGTTGAGCACGTCATAGCCCTTGCCGATGAACTCGCTGGGCACGCCCTGACGGTTGATCACCGTAATGCCCTGGGCATTGGTGTAGCGATACATCTCGCTGGCGCCCGCCCAAAGCGGCAGCAGCAGACCAAGCCAGAGGGTGCGACGCATGATGGGCGATTTGGACATGGAACGCGCTCTCTCGGCTTGCCAGGGTCAGATGCCGTACTCGGCCCGATAGGCTTCCACAGCAGGCAAATAGTGCTTCAGTTCAGCATCATCGGCCAGATATTCCAGCACTTGCTGCAGAGACACAATGCTCACTACTGGAATACCGAAGTCGCGCTCCACCTCCTGGATCGCCGACAGCTCGCCACGGCCGCGCTCCTGACGATCCAGAGCGATCAGTACACCGGCAGCCTGGGCGTTCTGCGCCTGAATGATCTGCATCACTTCGCGGATCGCGGTGCCGGCGGTGATCACGTCATCGATGATCAGCACACGGCCACTCAGCGGTGCGCCGACCAGAGTGCCGCCTTCGCCATGATCCTTGGCTTCCTTGCGGTTGAAGCACCAGGGCAGGTCGAGATCATGATGCTCGGCCAGCGCCACGCCGGTGCTGGCAGCCAGCGGAATACCCTTGTAGGCCGGGCCGAACAGCACGTCGAACTCGATACCGCTGTCCACCACCGCCGCCGCGTAGAAGCGCCCGAGGCGAGCCAACGCCAAACCGCTGGCGAACAGGCCAGCGTTGAAGAAGTAAGGGCTGACGCGCCCCGACTTGAGGGTGAACTGGCCGAAGCGCAGAACGCCTCGTTCGATGGCAAAACGAATGAAATCGCGCTGATACGTTTGCATGAATGACCCTGAGGCGGCACTGGATGTGGCTTGGAATTACTAAATGACGTCTAGCTCAGGTATCATACACGCACGTGTTTTTGGGGGCCATTTATGCGGATCATCAGTGTGAACGTGAATGGTATTCATGCTGCAGTCGAGCGCGGTTTGCTCAGTTGGCTGCAAGCACAGAATGCCGACGTGATCTGCCTGCAGGATACCCGTGCCTCCGCCTTTGAGCTGGACGACCAAGCCCTCCAACTGGATGGCTATTTCCTCTATGCCTGCGATGCAGAAGTGCCAAGCCAAGGTGGCGTGGCGCTCTACTCGCGGTTGCAACCCAAGGCGGTAATCAGCGGACTCGGTTTTGAAACGGCCGATCGCTACGGGCGCTACCTGCAGGCGGATTTCGACAAAGTGAGCATCGCCACGCTGCTGCTGCCATCGGGCATGGGCGGTGACGAGAACCTGAATCAGAAATTCAAGTTCATGGACGATTTCTCCAAGTACCTGGACAAGCAGCGCCGCAAGCGCCGCGACTACATCTATTGCGGCTCGCTCTATGTCGCCCACCAGAAACTGGATGTGAAGAACTGGCGTGACTGCCAGCAATCGCCCGGCTTCATGGCGCCTGAACGCGCCTGGATGGACGAGATCACTGGTGCCATGGGTTATGTGGATGCCGTGCGCGAGGTCAACCGCGAGGCTGACCAGTTCAGTTGGTGGCCGGACAACGAACAGGCCCAGATGCTCAACCTGGGCTATCGCTTCGACTATCAGTTGCTCACCCCTGGCATGCGCCGCAGCGTACGCACCGCGCGCCTGCCGCGTCAGCCGCGTTTCTCCCAGCATGCGCCGCTGATCGTCGACTACGACTGGACGCTGACTGTCTGATCGAGATGTCGCCTACATGAAAACGCCCCGACCTGTTCGGGGCGATTTTATTTGTACCGTGCTGTATGGGAAAAAATGCCGCTAACTGTGGCGTGTCAGCCCCGGCCATCCGCGCTAGCCTGCGCGTCCGCATACCACCACACAAGGCCGCGCCATGACACCCAAGGACATTCTGCTGGCCGCCGTGGTGATCGTTGCCTGGGGCGTGAACTTCGTGGTGATCAAGGTCGGGCTGGAAGGCGTACCGCCGATGCTGCTCGGCGCCTTGCGTTTCATGCTGGCGGCCTTTCCCGCCATTCTCTTCGTGCGTCGCCCGGATATGCCGCTGCGCTGGCTGCTCGCCTATGGTCTGACCATCTCCCTGGGCCAGTTCGCCTTTCTCTTCTCGGCCATGTACGCCGGCATGCCCGCAGGCCTGGCGTCGCTGGTGCTGCAGGCGCAAGCGTTCTTCACCCTGGGCTTCGCCGCGCTGTTCATCGGCGAAACGGTACGCCGCAGCAGCCTGATCGGGCTTCTCGTGGCGGCTGCGGGGCTCTTGCTGATCGGCAGCGAAAGCGGGCGCAGCTTCACCCTGGCCGGCTTCGTTCTGACCCTATGTGCGGCGGCGATGTGGGGGCTCGGCAATATCGTCACCAAGCGCATCGGCAAGGTGAACCTGGTCAGCCTGGTGGTGTGGGGCAGCCTGATTCCGCCACTGCCGTTCCTGGCACTGTCGCTGATGCTCGAAGGGCCTGCGCAGATCGAAACAGCGCTGCGTACCATCTCCCTCAACTCACTACTGGCCATCGCCTACCTGGCGTTCATCGCCACCCTGCTCGGCTACGGCCTGTGGAGTCGCCTGCTGTCACGCTATCCGGCCAGCCAGGTGGCACCCTTCTCGCTGCTGGTGCCGGTAATCGGCCTCAGCTCGGCCTGGTTGCTACTGGATGAAGGCCTGAGCCTTGCGCAGTGGATAGGTGCAGCAGTGGTGATGCTCGGCTTGCTCATCAACGTATTCGGTGCGCGCCTGCTGCAGCAGTTGCGCGGGGCTGCTGCCTGACAGAGGGGCACTGTTGGGGCAACGATCCGCCTCACCCGCTCGATCAATCGATGCGCTCGAATTTCAGATCCCACACACCGTGTCCCAGACGCTCGCCACGGCGCTCGAACTTGGTCACCGGGCGTTCGGCCGGGCGCTCCACACAGCGGCCATCGGCCGCCTGGTTGCGATAGCCAGGGGCGACATTCATCACCTCCAGCATGTACTCGGCATAGGGCTCCCAGTCGGTGGCCATATGCAGCACGCCGCCGACCTTGAGCTTCTGACGTACCAGCTCGGCAAACGCCGGCTGGACGATACGGCGCTTGTGGTGACGCGCCTTGTGCCAGGGATCCGGGAAGAACAGCAGCACGCGGTCGAGGCTGGCATCGGCCACGCATTGGCGTAGCACTTCCAGAGCATCGCAGCTGTACACGCGAACGTTGCCAAGGTTTTGGGTCATCACCCCATTGAGCAGGGCACCTACACCCGGCTTGTGCACTTCCACGCCGATGAAATCCTGCTCCGGCGCAGCCGCCGCCATCTCCAGAGTGGAGTGCCCCATGCCGAAACCGATTTCAAAGGTACGCGGCGCCTGACGGCCGAATACCGCGTCGAAATCCTGGGCGCCACTGTCCAGTTCCAGACCGAACTTCGGCCAACCCTGGTCGAGGCCACGCTGCTGGCCGAAGGTCATGCGGCCGGCGCGCATCACGAAACTCTTGATGGTGCGCAGATGCCGAGGGGTTTCATCGGCGGTGGTTTGTTCGATATCGCTCATGGGGCACTCGGGGCACGCAATTAGGGAAAGGGAAAACCGCGAACGGGGACTGTTCGTCCCCGTTCGGCACCTGCGCTGCAGGTGAACCTCAGCGAATCAGGCCGTCGAGCGGGGATGATGCGCTGGCATAGAGCTTCTTCGGCATACGCCCGGCCAGGTAGGCCAAACGACCGGCCTCGATGGCGTATTTCATGGCCTGGGCCATCAGCACCGGGTGCTGGGCATGGGCGATGGCGCTGTTCATCAGCACTGCCTCGCAACCGAGCTCCATGGCGATGGTGGCATCGGATGCGGTGCCCACGCCGGCATCCACCAGCACGGGAACGGTCGCTTCCTCGAGGATGATGCGCAAGTTGTAAGGGTTGCAGATACCCAGCCCGGTACCGATCAGACCGGCCAGCGGCATCACCGCGATGCAGCCCATTTCCGCCAGTTGCCGGGCGATGATCGGGTCATCGCTGGTGTACACCATCACGTCGAATCCTTCCTTGACCAGCACTTCGGCAGCCTTGAGGGTTTCGATCACGTTGGGAAACAGGGTTTTCTGATCGGCCAGCACTTCCAGCTTGACCAGCTTGTGGCCATCCAGCAGTTCACGGGCCAGGCGGCAGGTTCGCACGGCCTCGACGGCGTCGTAGCAACCGGCGGTGTTCGGCAGGATGGTGTAGCGATCCGGCGAAATCACGTCGAGCAGGTTGGGCTCGCCCGGGTTCTGGCCGATGTTGGTACGCCGCACCGCCACGGTAATGATCTCCGCGCCCGAGGCCTCGATGGCTGCACGGGTTTCGTCGAGATCCTTGTATTTACCGGTACCGACCAGCAGGCGCGATTGATAGGTACGGCCGGCCAGGGTAAAGGGCTTGTCGCTGACAGCGTGGCTCATGGGGATTCCTCTGCACGGAAGGGTTGAATGGGCGCGGCGCAGGGCTCAACCGCCGCCGATGGCATGTACCACTTCGAGGCGATCGCCCTCGGCCAACGCGGTGCTGGTGTACTGGCTGCGCGGGACGATATCGAGGTTGCGCTCGACCGCGACACGGCGCCCCGCCAGCTCCAGGCGCTCGATCAGGTCGGCGACACTGGCGCCCTCGGGCAATTCGAGGGGTTCACCGTTCAACTGGATATGCATGGCGACACGTCACAACAGGAGAAAGGGCCGGCATTCTAGCCCGATCACAGACGATGACCAAGGCGCAGGCCGGCCATTCGTCTCAGAAGCTGTTCGCGATCCAGCGAGTTAGAGCCTGCATTTGACGCCGCAGGGCCGAGACGCAGCAGCCCGTGGATGGGTTCTCAGGCCATGCGCCAGGCCAGCAGACCCAGACAGGCCCAACCGGCCAGAAAGGCGAGCCCGCCGAACGGAGTGATGATACCGAGTTTGCTGACGCCGCTGAGGGTCAGCAGATAGAGGCTGCCGGAAAACAGCACGATACCAATGGCGAAGAAGCCACCCGCCAGGTTCACCAGACGGCCAGGAGCCACCAGTGCGAGGATGGCCACGCCAAGCAATGCCAGGGCATGGATCAACTGGTAATGGGTGCCGGTCTGGAACACCGTCAAGTACTCGGGGCTCAGTTTATGCTTCAGCCCATGGGCGGCGAAGGCACCCAGGGCAACACCGGAAAAGCCGGCGAAGGCCGACAACAGCAACCACAGACGAACCATAGCTTCCTCACCGATCTCACGAATGATGAGGCAGAGTTTACGCCCTCAACTATCCCGACGCGTGCTCCCGATTGCCGCAGCGGCGGGCAGCATTGTCCGCAAGGGCGCAGGGAGCCGTATAATGTTCGGCCAACCAATCCTGGCTCCCCGCGCATGCTCCGATCCATTCGCCGCCTCCTGCTGAAGCTGCTGCTCTGGTTCATCGCCGGCTCCTTCCTGCTGGTGCTCGCCTTGCGCTGGGTTCCGCCACCGGGCACGGCGTTGATGGTCGAGCGCAAGATCGAGTCGTGGATCGACGGCAAACCTATCGACCTGCAACGCAGCTGGCGATCCTGGGACGAGCTGCCCGACGACCTGAAGATCGCGGTCATCGCCAGCGAGGATCAGAAGTTCGCCCAGCACTGGGGCTTCGATGTCGACGCGATCAAGGCCGCGGTGTCGCACAACCAGCAGGGCGGCTCGGTGCGTGGAGCCAGCACCCTGAGTCAGCAGGTGGCGAAAAATCTGTTCCTCTGGTCTGGCCGTAGCTGGCTGCGCAAGGGCATCGAGGTGTGGTTCACCGGGCTGATCGAGCTGCTCTGGCCGAAACAGCGCATCCTTGAGGTTTACCTCAACAGTGCGGAATGGGCTGACGGTGTATTCGGCGCAGAAGCGGCGGCGCGGCACCACTTCAATATCGGCGCCCCCTATCTCTCGGCGCGCCAGGCCAGCCTGCTGGCAGCCGTGCTGCCCAACCCGCGACAACTCGATGCCGGCCGTCCCAGCGGCTACGTCAATCAGCGTGCCGACTGGATCCGCCGGCAGATGCGCCAGCTCGGCGGCAGCCACTACCTGAACCAGCTGCAAGCGCCACGCCCAGGCTGGTGGACCAGGTAAACAATTGTTCCTGGATATTTGCGTTCATGAATGGGCTGCTTAAAGGCGGTAGTGGCCGTAGGATGGATCGGGGCGCGCAGGTGAAACCCATCGGCAATTGATGGGTTTCACCCATCCTACGATCTGCTCAAAGGCGGAAACGGACGCTCACCCCGTAGGGTGGATGACGCTCTTTTCATCCACCATTGCGATCGCAGAGCGGTGGACGGATCGGGCCGCGTAGGCAAGCGTCGTCCACCCCACGAAAGGCCGCCTCCGCCTTATCGTCGCCATTATCACCAGCAGGCTGCATAGCCTAAGCTGCGCGTAGCGATGCTCCAGAACCGATTGCGCCCCCCACAAACGAAAACGCCCCGAGCGGAGTCGGGGCGTTTCGGGTGCGGCTGACTGGAATCAGGCGGCGATGGAGCCCTTGAGCTTGTTCATCGCGTTCTTCTCCAACTGGCGGATACGCTCCGCCGAGACGTTGTACTTGGCCGCCAGCTCGTGCAGCGTGGCTTTCTCCTCGGCCAGCCAGCGCTGCTGAAGGATATCGCGGCTGCGCTCGTCGAGCGCCTCGAGAGCCTCGTGCAGGTTGGCGCTGGACGTGTCGCTCCAGTCCTCGTCTTCCATCTGCCTGGCAGGATCGTAACGATGGTCTTCCAGGTACTGGGCCGGAGACTGGAAGGCGCTGTCGTCGTCGGCATCGGCGGCCGGATCGAAGGCCATGTCATGGCCGGTCAGGCGGCTTTCCATTTCGCGCACTTCACGCGGCTCGACGCCCAGGCTCTCGGCAACGGCATGCACTTCGTCGTTGTTCAGCCAGGCCAGACGCTTCTTCTGGCTGCGCAGATTGAAGAACAGCTTGCGCTGTGCCTTGGTGGTCGCGACCTTGACGATGCGCCAGTTGCGCAGAATGAACTCGTGAATTTCGGCACGAATCCAGTGCACGGCGAAAGAAACCAGGCGCACACCCATTTCCGGGTTGAAGCGCTTGACCGCCTTCATCAGGCCAACGTTACCTTCCTGGATCAGGTCAGCCTGGGCCAGGCCGTAGCCGGAATAACTGCGCGCGATATGCACGACGAAACGCAGGTGGGCCAGCACCATCTGGCGGGCGGCCTCGAGATCCTGGCTGTAGAAAAGATTACCGGCCAGTTCGCGCTCCTGCTCGGGCGTCAGCAGCGGAATGCTGTTGACAGCATGCACGTATGCTTCCAGGTTTGCGCCTGGAACCAGAGCATGAACAGGTTGCAAAGAAGTGGACATTCGAATCCTCCGATTCACGAAACGTACGCAGTGTAACACTGCGCAATATGACCGGAAGCCACCATCCTGGTTCCCCGGTCAATAGTCAATATCAACCAAATCAATATGTTGGGCGAAGCGTCAAAGTCGCACTTCAGCGCGGAGCAAGCTCCCTCAAATGCCGCGCCACCGCCAGCCACGCACCGATATACCCCAACAGCACCGCTCCCAGCAATAGGGAGAAGCCGTCTCCCGACGGCACACCGGCCAGCGCGAAATCACTGCCGTACAAACCGGACAGGCGCACCACGGCATCGTTCAACCAGTTCAGCCCGAAGGCCAGCACCAGCCAGGACAGCACACCAGCGCCCAGGCCATACAGCGCGCCCATATAGAGGAAGGGGCGGCGCACATAGCTGTCGGTGCCGCCGACCAGCTTGATCACTTCGATCTCGGTGCGACGATTCTCGATATGCAGGCGGATGGTATTACCGATCACCAGCAGCAGGGCCATGATCAGCAGTACGGTCAGACCGAAGACGAAGCGGTCGCCCAGCTTGAGAATCGCGCTCAGGCGCTCGACCCAGAGCAGATCCAGCTGCGCCTGCTGCACGCTGGGCAGCTCTGCCAGGCGCAGGCGCAGAGCCTCGAGGGTAGCCTTGTCGACCTCCTTGGGCGTCACCAGCACAGCGCCGGGCAACGGATTGTCCGGCAACTCCTTGAGTGCTTCGCCCAGTCCGGACTGCTGCTGAAATTCTTCCAGTGCCTTTTCGCGGCTGATCCATTCGGCTTCGGCCACGTCGTCCATGCCGGCGATCTGCTCACGCAGGGCCTGGCCCTGGCTGTCGCTGGCGTCGATGGTCAGGAATACCGAGATCTGCGCGGCACGCTGCCAGGAGCCACCGAGGCGCTCGACGTTACCGAGCAGCAGCGACAATCCCATGGGCAGACTCAGCGCCACGGCCATCACCAGGCAGGTGAAGAAGCTGCCGATCGGCTGCTTGCCAAGGCGGCGCAGGCTGTCGACCAGGCTGGCGCGGTGGCTTTCCAGCCAGGCGTGGGTCAGGGTACGGAAATCCGGCTCGTTGTTCGGGCCCTGGGGCTCGGCGTTCTTTGGCGCCGCGCCGACGCGCTGGGCCGGCTGCGGTGGTGGTACGCGGGAGGCGCTCATTCTGCCGCCTCCCCGTCGCCGATCAGGCGGCCGCGCTGCAGGGTAAGCATGCGGTGGCGCATGCGCGCGATCAGTGCCAGGTCGTGACTGGCGATCAGCACGCTGGTGCCGAGTTGGTTGATGTCTTCGAATACACCCATGATTTCCGCCGCCAGACGCGGGTCGAGGTTACCGGTGGGTTCGTCGGCCAATAGCAGGGCCGGACGATGGACGATGGCGCGGGCGATGCCGACACGCTGCTGCTGCCCGGTCGACAGATCGCCAGGGAACAGCTCGGCCTTGTCGCTCAGGGAAACCCGCTCCAGAGCCGAGCCAACGCGGCGACCGATGTCGCTCTTGGACAACCCGAGAATCTGCAGTGGCAGGGCCACGTTGTCGAACACGCTGCGGTCGAACAGCAGCTGGTGATTCTGGAACACCACGCCGATCTGCCGGCGCAGGAAGGGAATCTGCGCGCTGGTGATCTGCGACAGATCCTGGCCAGCCAGCAGCAGCTTGCCCGACGTGGGCCGCTCCATGGCCAGCAGCAAGCGCAATAGCGTGCTCTTGCCGGCACCGGAATGGCCAGTGACGAAGAGGAACTCGCCGCGGCGCACGCGGAAACTCAACTCATGCAACCCGACATGACCGTTGGGATAACGCTTGCCGACCTGCTCGAATCGGATCATCACTGCTCCCGTTGCTGGAAAAGCGCCTGAACGAAGGGTTCGGCCTCGAAGGTACGCAGATCGTCGATACCTTCGCCGACGCCGATGTAGCGGATCGGCAGGCCGAACTGCTTGGCCAGGGCGAAGATCACCCCACCCTTGGCCGTGCCATCCAGCTTGGTCAGGGCCAGACCGGTCAAGTTCACTGTCTGGTTGAATTGTTTGGCCTGGTTGATCGCGTTCTGCCCGGTGCCGGCATCCAGCACCAGCAGCACTTCGTGGGGCGCGCTGTCGTCGAGCTTGCCGATCACCCGGCGCACCTTCTTCAGCTCTTCCATCAGGTTGTCTTTGGTGTGCAGACGCCCGGCGGTGTCGGCGATCAGCACATCCATGCCGCGGGCCTTTGCAGCCTGCACGGCGTCGAAGATCACCGAGGCGGAATCCGCGCCGGTGTGCTGGGCGATCACCGCGATCTTGTTGCGCTCACCCCATACCTGCAATTGCTCAACCGCGGCGGCGCGGAAGGTATCACCGGCGGCGAGCATGACTTTCTTGCCCTCGCCCTGCAGCTTCTTGGCCAGTTTGCCGATGGTGGTGGTCTTGCCGGCGCCGTTCACGCCAACCACCAGGATCACGAAGGGCTGCTTGCCGGCATCGATCTGCAGCGGCTGCTCGACCGGACGCAGCAGCGCGGTGAGTTCTTCCTGCAGGGATTTGTACAGCGCTTCGCTGTCGGTCAACTGCTTGCGCGCGACCTTCTGAGTCAGGCTCTGGATAATCGCCGTGGTGGCCTCGACGCCAACGTCGGCGGTGAGCAGGCGGGTCTCGATCTCGTCGAGCAGATCATCGTCGATGACCTTCTTGCCAAGGAACAGGCTGGCCATGCCCTCGCCCAGACTGGCGCTGGTCTTCGACAGGCCCTGGCGCAGGCGGGAAAACCAGCCGCCCTTGTTGTCCGACGGTTTGTTCTGCTCGACGACCGGCGCGGGCACTTCGACGGGCGCTGCCACCACGGCAGCCGGGGTCGCCGGCACGGCGTGGTGTACGTCACTGCCCGCGGCCAATTCGACAGGATGCTCGAGGGCGGCGGCAGGCTGCTCGGCGACCGGCTCGTCCAGCGCCTCGGGGCCATGGCGGGTCGGCAGCGGATCGGTCGCGACCGGCTCAGGCTCGGCGGTAGCGGTCTGCTCGAGAGGCGCCGGCACCTCGACCGCAGCCGGCTCAGGTTCCTCGAGCGCTTCAGGCTGCGGCTCTGCCTGGGACACTGCGGGAGCAGGCTCTACAGGCTTCTTGTTGCGCAGCCAGCCGAACAGGCCGCGCTTCTCGGTGGCTTTCTCTGTGCCCTGCTCGACGCTGGCGTCGGGGGCCGGGGTCTTGTTGTCGTCTTTTGAACCAAACATGGAGGACGGCTATCTCAGAGGGGCGAACGCCATGGCCCTTGCACGGTGGGGCTGAGGGCGGTGCTTGACGGCAGGCGTGCAGGGGATTCGCACACCATCGCTGCACAGACGTGGTCGCCAGTAAAACGGATGCGTATCCTAGCACCTCCGCACAGGTCACGGCTAAGCCAAGCAGGCCGCCTGGCGTTGCGCGAGCACACTGCATGACCGCGGCCCACCCTACGCCGCAATCGCCACGCCCGCCGTGGCTCAACGAGGAGAGAGGTTTGTCCAGTTCACTTGCCCGCCATCTCGCCGGCCTGCTGCTAGCCTGCGCCTTGCCCCTGGCGGCCCAGGCCGCGGCACCACAACCGACCCATGAATTCACTCTCGACAATGGCCTCAAGGTCGTCGTCCGCGAAGACCACCGCGCCCCGGTGGTGGTCTCCCAGCTCTGGTACAAGGTCGGCTCGAGCTACGAGACCGCCGGCCAGACCGGCCTGTCCCACGCGCTGGAACACATGATGTTCAAGGGCAGCCGCAAGCTTGGCCCTGGCGAAGCCTCGCGCGTGCTGCGCGACCTCGGTGCCGAAGAGAACGCCTTCACCAGCGACGACTACACCGCCTATTACCAGGTGCTGGCCAGTGATCGCCTGGGCGTCGCCTTCGAACTGGAAGCGGATCGACTGGCCAGCCTGCGCCTGCCGGCCGACGAGTTCGCACGCGAGATCGAGGTGATCAAGGAAGAGCGTCGTCTGCGCACCGACGACAAGCCGTCGGGCCTGGCCTTCGAACGCTTCAAGGCCATGGCTTACCCAGCCAGCGGCTACAGCATCCCGACCATCGGCTGGATGGCCGACCTCGATCGCATGACCGTGGACGAACTGCGCCACTGGTACGAGACCTGGTACGTGCCCAACAACGCCACCCTGGTGGTGGTCGGCGATGTGACCCCGGAAGCGGTCAAGGCCCTGGCGCAGCGTTACTTCGGCGCGATTCCCAAGCGCGACGTACCAGCCGCCAAGATCCCGCTGGAGCTGCCGACGCCCGGCGAGCGACGCATCACCCTGCACCTCAAGACCCAGCTGCCGAGCCTGATGATGGGCTTCAACGTGCCCGGTCTGGCCACCGCCAAGGCGCCGCGCGAGGTGCATGCGTTGCGCCTGATCGCCGCTCTGCTCGACGGTGGCTACAGCGCGCGCCTGGCTACCCGCCTGGAACGTGGCGAGGAGTTGGTTTCCGGCGCCGGTGCCTGGTACAACGGCTACACCCGCGGCGACAGCCTGTTCATGGTGTCCGCCACGCCCAACGTGCAAACCGGCAAGACCCTGGAGCAGACCGAAGCGGGCATCTGGCGCGAGTTGCTGGATCTGCAGAAGAACCCGCCATCGGCCGAAGAACTGGCTCGCGTGCGTGCCCAGCTGATCGCCGAACTGGTCTACGACCGCGACTCGATCACCAGCCAGGCCACCGCTATCGGCCAGCTGGAAACCGTTGGCCTTTCCTGGCAGTTGATCGACCAGGAACTGGCCGAACTGGAAGCCGTGACCCCGGCCGATATCCAGAATGCCGCCAAGACCTACTTCACCCGCGATCGCCTCAGCGTCGCCCATGTACTGCCCGAGGAGAAGCGCGATGAGTAAGCGTAACGGCCCGCGCTACGCCCTGCTGGGGCTGTTCCTGATCGCCCTGTTGGTGGCCCTGAGCTTCACCGTGCAGCGCACCCCTGACGCCGCACCGGCCGCCGCCGATGCGCCGAAAACTGACGACACGCAGCTGCAATCTCTGGCCGAACTGGATGGCAAGACGCCCGTGCGGCGCAAGCTCGACATCCAGAGCTGGCAAACCGCCGAAGGCGCCAAGGTGCTGTTCGTCGAAGCCCGCGAACTGCCAATGTTCGACCTGCGCCTGACCTACGCCGCCGGCAGCAGCCAGGACGGCGACGTGCAGGGCCTGGCCATGCTGACCAATGCCATGCTCAACGAAGGCGTACCCGGCAAGGACGTCGGTGCCATCGCAGCCGGTTTCGAAAGCCTGGGCGCCGAGTTCAGTAATGGCGCCTACCGCGACATGGCCGTGACCAGCCTGCGCAGCCTCAGCGATGCAACGCAACGCGAACCGGCCCTGAAGCTGTTCGAGCAGGTGATCGGCCAGCCGACCTTCCCCGCCGACTCACTGGCGCGAATCAAGAACCAGGTACTCGCCGGTTTCGAATTCCAGAAGCAGAACCCGGGCAAGCTGGCCAGCCTCGAACTGTTCGAGCGCCTTTACGGCGATCATCCGTACGGTCATCCCAGCGAAGGCACCCCAAGCTCGGTTCCCGGTATCAGCCGCGAACAGTTGCAGGCCTTCCACGCTAAGGCCTATGCCGCTGGCAACGCGGTGATCGCCCTGGTCGGCGACCTGTCCCGCGAAGAAGCCGAGGCCATGGCCGCCGAGGTCTCCGCTGCGCTGCCCAAGGGCCCGGCGCTGGCGAAAACCATCGCTCCCGAAGTGCCGAAAGCCGGTCTGACCCATATCGACTTTCCATCCAACCAGACCCACCTGTTGATCGCCCAGCTCGGCATCGACCGTCGTGATCCGGATTACGCGGCGCTGTATCTGGGCAATCAGGTGTTCGGCGGTGGCGGCTTCGGCACCCGGCTGATGACCGAGGTTCGCGAAAAGCGCGGCCTGACCTACGGCGTCTACTCCGGCTTCAGTGCCATGCAGGCCCGCGGCCCGTTCATGATCAACCTGCAGACCCGCGCCGAACTCAGCGACGGCACCCTGCAACTGGTCAAGGATCTGCTGGGCGATTTCCTCGCCAACGGCCCGACTCAGGAAGAGCTGGACGCCGCCAAGCGTGAGATGGCCGGCAGCTTCCCGCTGTCCACCGCGAGCAACGCCGCCATCGTCGGCCAGCTCGGCGCCATCGGCTTCTACGACCTGCCGATGACCTACCTGGAAGACTTCCTGGCCCAGGTACAGGCGCTCAGCGTCGAGCAGGTAAAAACCGCCATGGCCAAGCATCTCGACCCCGAAGCGCTGGTGATCGTCACCGCAGGGCCGAAGGTCGAACAGAAAGAACTGCCGCCACCCACCGACAAACCAGCCGAACTGCCGATTGGCGTCCCGGAGCACTGATGGCCAGACGACCCGTTCCCGCCAAGTCTCCCGTCGCCCATGGCGGCGACGGGCAACTGCGCATCATCGCCGGCCAGTGGCGCAGCCGGCAATTCAGCTTTCCCATGGCCCATGGCCTGCGACCAACGCCCAATCGCGTGCGGGAAACTCTGTTCAACTGGCTGGCGCCCCATGTCGAAGCGGCCAAGGTGCTCGACCTGTTCGCCGGCAGCGGTGCCCTGTTTCTCGAAGCGCTGTCGCGAGGTGCCGGCAGCGCCCTGGCGCTGGATCTCAATCCGGCAGCGGTGAACAGCCTGCGCGGTCACCTGGCGACCCTGCGCTGCGACAACGGCCAGGTGCTGCAGAGCGATGCCCTCGCCTACCTGCAGAGCCAGTCCGCCATGCCATATGACCTGGTATTCCTCGATCCGCCCTTCAGCCAGGATCTGCTCCTGCCAGCTTGCGAGCTGCTCGAGCAACGTGGCTGGCTGGCTGCCGATGCCTGGGTGTATACCGAGAGCGAGCAGGCACCGTCGAGCCTGGGCATGCCCGGCAACTGGCGTCTGCATCGCGAACAGAAAGCCGGCCAGGTTCATTACGCGCTCTGGCAGCGCAGCGTGTAGCCTGGATTAGCCGCAGGCGTAATCCGGATTTCGCGGCCTCCACCCTGCCCCGGATTACGCTTCGCTAATCCAGGCTACGAACCGTGGTGCGACATGAGCACGAGCTTCAAACCGGCCTGGTGGTTGCCCGGCCCTCATCTGCAAACCTTGTGGGGCTCGCTGGGTCGACGAGCCCCCATCCTGCGGCGACAGCGCGAGCGCCTGTGGCTGGAAGACGGCGATTTTCTCGACCTCGACTGGCACGGGCCTCATGAGGCACATGCCCCGGTGGTGCTGGTACTGCACGGCCTGACCGGCTCATCCAGCTCGCACTACGTGCTCGGCCTGCAGCAACAGCTCGCCGCCCAGGGCTGGGCCAGCGTGGCGCTCAACTGGCGCGGCTGCTCGGGCGAGCCCAACCTGCTACCGCGCGGCTACCACTCCGGTGCCAGCGAAGACCTCGCCGAAACCGTCCGCCACCTGCGCGCCAAACGGCCCATGGCGCCGCTCCATGCGGTGGGCTATTCGCTGGGCGGCAACGTGCTGCTCAAGTACCTCGGCGAAAGCGGCGCCGAAAGCGGGCTGCAGAACGCCGCCGCGGTATCGGTACCGTTTCGCCTGGATCAGTGCGCGGATCGTCTCGGCGTCGGCTTTTCGCGGGTCTACCAGGCCCACTTCATGCGTGCCATGGTCGCCTACGTGAAAGACAAGCAGCGCCTGTTCGCCCACCAGGGCCAGGCAGACCGCCTGTCGATCCTGGAAAAACTCGGCCCCTTGGACGGCATGCGCACCTTCTGGGATTTCGACGGCCGCATCACCGCACCGCTGCACGGTTTCAGCGACGCCGGGGATTACTACCGCCGCTCCTCGAGCCGCTATTACCTGGGCCGTATCCAGACGCCTACCCTGCTGATCCAGTCCAGCGACGACCCGTTCGTGTATCCCCACAGCCTGCCCGAAGCCGATGAACTGGCGCCCTGCATCACCTTCGAGCTGCATGCCAGGGGCGGTCACGTCGGTTTCGTTGACGGCACGGCGCGCCAGCCCGGCTATTACCTGGAGCGGCGCATTCCCGGTTGGCTACTGGCCACCGAGCGAGGCACAGAGATTCCATGATGCGAACGCTGCGGACTCTGAGCGCCCTACGGCAAGGCGCTGCAGAAGCCGACCTACACACATTGTTCATCCGCGGATGAGCCTGCCAGCAGCGCGATTAACGCCCACATCCGCGCCTACCGGCGGGTCACCGACTTGGCCCACCCCGGCGTGCTGCGCTACCATCCGAATCCCCAACGCTCCCGCCAGGACGTCACGATGAATCGAGTGTTATACCCAGGCACCTTCGACCCCATTACCAAGGGGCACGGCGATCTGGTCGAGCGCGCCTCGCGCCTGTTCGACAGCGTCGTCATCGCGGTCGCTGCCAGCCCGAAGAAGAACCCGCTGTTCTCCCTCGAACAACGCGTGGAGCTGGCCCGGGAAGTCACCAAGCACCTGCCCAATGTCGAAGTGATCGGTTTCTCCACGCTGCTCGCCTCCTTCGCCAAGGAGCAGGGTGCCAACGTGCTGCTGCGCGGTCTGCGTGCGGTATCGGACTTCGAGTACGAGTTCCAGCTGGCCAACATGAACCGTCAACTGGCGCCGGATGTGGAGAGTCTGTTTCTCACTCCATCGGAGAAGTACTCCTTCATCTCCTCCACCCTGGTGCGGGAAATCGCCAACCTCGATGGTGATATCACCAAGTTCGTCCACCCCGTCGTGGCCGAGGCCCTGACCGAGCGTTTCAAGGCTCGCTGATTCCTGGGGTCTGTTGACGTTTCACGCACGGCCGCGTTGCAACGTCAACAGACCCCTGGTCAGCACGCGCTGCAATTTCCACATGCCGCGCACGGGCGTCGCTCCGTACGGCGCCCAAGCGTGCGCTGACGGCGACAATCCGGCACAATCGCGCATTCCTGTTTGAATGTGTCGCGGCCAGTGGCCCGGCAGGAGCTTGCCTTTCATGTCCCTGATCATCACCGACGACTGCATCAACTGCGACGTCTGCGAACCTGAGTGCCCGAACGCGGCGATCTCCCAGGGTGAGGAGATCTACGTGATCGACCCCAACCTGTGTACCGAATGCGTGGGCCACTACGACGAGCCTCAGTGCCAGCAGGTCTGCCCGGTGGACTGCATTCCCCTCGACGAAAACAACGTCGAGAGCAAGGAGCAGTTGATGCACAAGTACCAGATACTTACCGGCAAAGCCTGAGGATGCGCCGCTCTCCTCGCGGCCAGAACGCTATCTCGGCGCTGTTCAGCGCGCTGCTCCTGCTGTGCAGCCTCAGCCTGCAGGCCAGCGAACAGCCCGGTCGCAGTGCCATCGCCACAGCACACCCCGCCGCCACCGTAGCCGGGCGGGAAACCCTGGCACTGGGCGGTAACGCCTTCGACGCCGCCGTCGCCATCAGCGCGGCCCTCGCGGTGGTCGAGCCTTATGGCTCAGGGCTCGGCGGCGGCGGTCTCTTCCTGCTGCGCAACGCCGACGCCACCTACGGCTTTATCGACGCCCGCGAACGCGCGCCCGGCGCTGCCCATGCCGATCTCTATCGGCGCGATGGCCAGGTGCAGGCGGCGCTGTCCCGCGACGGCGCGCTCGCGGCAGCCATTCCGGGCCTGCCTGCCGCGCTGGTCGAGCTGGCCGGACAGCACGGCCGTCTGCCCTTGCGCGACAGCCTAGCACCGGCCATCCGCCTGGCGCGGGAAGGCTTTCCCGTAGACCGCGTGTACCGCGAGCGCGCCGAGATGCGCCTGGCGGCCATGCGTGACGACGCGGAAACCGCGCGGCTGTTTCTGGACGACGGCGCGGTTCCCAGGGAAGGCACGCTGCTGCGCCAGCCGGAACTGGCCGAAACCCTGCTGATGCTGGCGCGCGGAGGCCGTGACGGGTTCTATACCGGGCCTCTGGCCGAGCGACTGGTCGCGGGCGTGCGAGCTGCCGGCGGCATCTGGACGCTGCAGGATCTGGCCGACTATCGCGCCGTACGACGCCAGCCTCTGCGTGTGCCGTTGGCCGACGGCCGCGAGCTGATCAGCGCACCGCCGCCCTCCGCCGGCGGCCTGGCGCTGGCCCAGAGTCTGCTCGTCCTGCAGCACCTGCCCTGGCGTGAAACCGAGCCGGTGCAGCGCAGCCATCTGGTGGTGGAGACCCTGCGCCGGGTTTATCGCGATCGCGGACTGTTGGGCGACCCGGATTTCATCGATAACCCGACTGCCGCCCTGCTCGCCCCGGCGTATCTGCAGCGTCTGAGCGACAGCATCGATCCGCGGCGCGCTACGCCAAGCAGCGAACTGTCACCAGCCGGCACCTGGAAAGAAGGCGATCACACCACCCATTTCACCGTACTGGACGCCGATGGCAATGCGGTGAGCGCCACCCTGTCGATCAATCTGCCGTTCGGCGCCGCCTTCACCGTGCCAGGTACCGGCGTGTTGCTCAACGATGAAATGGACGACTTCGCCGCCGACCTGACCGGTGCCAACGCTTACGGACTGACCGGCAGCCACGCCAATGCCATCGCCGCCGGCAAGCGGCCGCTGTCGAGCATGAGCCCTACCTTTCTGGAAAGCGCCAGCGAGTTCACCAGCTTCGGTACGCCAGGCGGCAGCCGTATTCCGAGCATGGTGCTGCTGTCGATCCTGGAGTACCTCGACGGCCAGCCCATCGCTCGATGGCCGGCAGTGCCGCGCTATCACCACCAATACCTGCCGGATGTCATCGAGCACGAACCGGAGACCTTCAGCGCCGCGCAGATCGCCGACCTGCAGGCACGCGGCCATAGCCTGAAGGCCCTGGAGCGGGTGTACGGCAATCAGCAGGTACTGCTCTGGAACAAGGCCAGCGGCCAGGTGGAAGCGGCCAGCGACCCACGTGGCATCGGCAGCAGCGATGTGCAGTCACACTGATCGCAGGCGCCCCAAAGCCCTGCCTCAGCCGGTAACTATCAGCGACTCCTGATCACTGCCCAGACGCCGCAGCTCGCGCAACAAAGGCTGCTCCGCGCCGATCATCAGGGCGTTGCGCAGGCTCTGAATGATGCGGCTGGCGTAACCCAGATCATTCATCAGCGAGCTGGTCTGCAGGCCATCCAGTCGACCGCTGCGCACCTGGGCGAAGAGGCGCAGCCGGAAGTCGCCATCGAAACGCGCCGCCTTGCTATCGAGTGCCTCCAGATGGGCGCGCCAGGGCTCCTCGTCCAGCGTGGAGCGGGCCAGTTCATGCACCTCGTGCAACACAGCCAGCAGATGCCCACGCAGCTCCACATAGGCATCGCGGGCGGGCGACGGTGCAGCCTCGAGGTAGTGGCCGAGGTTCTTCTGCAGGTGCTTGGCATCCTTGACCGCATCCACAAGTTGCAGCGCCGCTACCTGACAGGCGACCCAGAACTGCTGGTGCTGCTCGTCCAGCGGCTGCTCCAGGCGGCCCATGAAACTCAGCAGGTCGCCATAGACGCCCTTGATATGCCGCTGGTACAGCGCCTCGGCATCGAAGTGCAAGCGCTCCGGCGGTGCCTGCAACAACGCCGGCTCGACGCGAGCCCTGGCCAACTGATCCACCGGCAGGTAAAGAGCGTGGCAGATCACCTCCAGGCTCAGGCGCCCGAGATGGCCGAGTTCCTGAACCACGGCGCCGGCCGCCGCATCGGCGGAGTCCAGGGCGCGCTCGTTCAGATAACGCGCCGTGGTGCGCTCCGGCCGCTGGGCGGGATCCAATTCGGTGATCAGTACCTTCGGCTCCTGGCGATCCGGCAACCAATGGGTCAGCCGCTGCGCCAACTGGCTCTGCCAGGGCCAGAACAGCGACACGCCCATGGCATTGAACAGGGTGTGGAACATGGCCAGCTGGATCAGCGGGTTATCGCCCAGGCCGACGAACCCGGCGATGACATGCACCAGCCAAGCCAGCGGGCCGAGCAGCACGAATGCCAGCACCCCGGTCAGTACATTGAACAGCACATGGGCCAGTGCCAGGCGCTGACCACTGCGGTTACCGCCGAGCGAACCGACGAACGCGGTGGTGACGCTGCTGCCGATATTCGAGCCGATGGCGATGGCCAGGCTCTGGTCCAGCTCCAGTTGGCCGCCAGCGAGCGCTGCCAGCGTCAGCATCAGGGTCGCGTGGCTGGACTGCAGCACCACGGTCACCAACAGGCCGATGGCCGCGAACAGCAGGCTGCCGAGGATGCCCTGCACCTGATAACCGGTCATGTCCAGGCCGTCGCCGAAACTGGCGAAACCGTCCTTGATCTGGTCGATACCGAGAAAGATGAACGCGATACCCAACACGATACGCCCAGCCGCCTTGCTGCGCGGGCCCAGAAAGCTCGCCAGCACGCCGAATACCAGCAACGGCAGAGCCAGCGGCGACAGGCTCAGGTTCTGCCCGGCCATGGCCAGCAACCAGATGCCGCTGGTGGCACCCAGGTTGGCACCGAACAGGATGGCGATGCCACCGGCCAATTGAATGAGCCCGGTGCTGATGAACGCGATGGTCAACAGCGACACCAGGGTGCTGGACTGCAACAGGAAAGTACCGCCCACACCGAACAGCAGGCTCCTGACCGGCGTTGAAGTGCTACGCCCGAGCAACTGCTCCAGTTTGCTTCCTGCAAGCTGCCGCAGGCCTTCTTCCAGGCACTGCATGCCGAACAGGAACAACGCCAGGCCGGCGCAGAGCTGCGTCCAGGGCGCGCTGAACCAGAAGGAAAGGCCCAGCCCCAGTGCCACCAACGGCAGGATGAACAGCATCGATCTATTGCCCAACGGCATCTCCTTTTGCCTGCGTCCAAACGAAAACGGCCCCTGACTCTGCAGAGTCAGGGGCCGTCTGGCAACTCAGCGTTTATTGGCGCTTGTTGTAACCATCGCCGGTGCAACCCAGGCAACGGACGAAAGCCGCCTTGCCAGGCTCGACTACCAGCGCACGACCGCTGGCACCGATGCCGCCGCCCATGGCCGAGAACGGCAGCGCAACCACGAAGGCTACGGCACCGATGGCGGTAGCGCCGATCAGCAGCGGGCGGGCGATCAGCAGGTCGCCGAGCATGGAGAAACCATCTGGAGCCTGAACGGTGTAGAGCGGGTCTCCACTGGCATTCTGCTGCGCCTCTTGCGCGTTGGCAGTCAGTGCCAGCGAGGCAGCAGTCAGCGCCAGAACAGCAGCGCAAGAGCGAAACAGTTTCATGGGGCGATCCTTCGAAGTATACGGACGATGCCGGTAACTATAACAGCGCACTGGCGATTGTCAGCGTGACGGCCGTCAATCGCCGAGCAACTGGTCGTTCTATCTGACTAAATGGCTAACGCTGGCATTTCGGGCAATAGACGCTCGCCCGTTGACCCAGCTTCACCTCGCGCAGCGTGCTGCCACAGACCTTGCAGAACTGGCCGCCGCGGCCATAGGCGAACAATTCCTGCTGGAAGTAGCCGGGCTGGCCATCCCCACCAACGAAATCGCGCAGGGTGGTGCCGCCGCGCTCGATGGCGTGAGCGAGCACGCGCTTGATCTCGTGGGCGAGACGTACATACCTCGCCCGCGACACCGTCCCGGCGGCGCGCCGCGGATCGATACCAGCAGCGAACAGCGCTTCGGTCGCATAGATATTGCCCACACCGACCACCACGGCGTTATCCATGATGAACGGTTTGACCGCCACGGCCTTGCCGCGAGACAGCTGATACAGCCGCTCGCCATCGAACAGATCGGTCAGCGGCTCCGGCCCCAGGCGCAACAGCAGTTCATGCTCCAGCGGATCAAGGCTCCACAGCAGCGCGCCAAAGCGCCGCGGATCGGTGTAGCGCAGCGCCAGCCCTGACTCCAGTTCGATGTCCACATGTTCGTGCTTGGCCGCTGCCAAGCCGGCCTCGACCAGGCGCAGGCTACCGGACATGCCCAGATGGCTGATCAAACTGCCGACCTCGGCCTTGATCAGCAGGTACTTGGCGCGGCGCTCCACCTTCTCGATACGCTGGCCGGACAGGCGTACATCGAGATCCTCAGGGATCGGCCAGCGCAGGCGCCGCTCACGGACGATCACCCGACTGACGCGCTGACCTTCGAGATAGGGCGCGATACCACGGCGGGTGGTTTCGACTTCTGGCAATTCGGGCATGGCGGCTACTTCGGCAGAATGGCAAGGCAGCACCCTAGGCGCTGCCTGGTTGTGACGTCAACTGTCGACGACGGGGCGGATCAGGCGGTGCCGAGGTCGCGGATGCTCTCGCGCAGGTTCTCGAAATCGTACCCGGAGAGGCCCACATAATCGAGGATCAGCGGCTCGATACTCTGCCATTCGTGATCTTCGCTCTGGTTGCCCAGTACCTGATAACTGCGGCAGATATGCTCGGCCATCTTGAGGATCGCCAGCAGGTTCTTCAGTTGCGCATCACGGCCGTTTTCATCGGCAAAGATGGCCAGGGCGTTGTGATGATTGGCAATGGCCTCGCACAGGTGCAGCGGCAGGTTCCACGATTTGGCGGTGAAGTAGCCGACCACCGCGTGGTTGGTGTTGAGCAGGCGGTTCTCGGTATCGACGATGCGCCGCTCGGCACTGGCGCTGGCGTAGGACTCTTCGAGCATCGTCATGTAATCGGGGAAGCGCTTGAGCATCAGCGGAATCCCACAGTTGTGGAACAGCCCCAGCGTGTAGGCCTCGTCCACGGACTCGTAGCCGATGCGTTTGGCCAGGGTCAGGCAGGTCATGGCGACGTCCTGGGCGGTGTCCCAGAAGCGGTTGAGAGTGACGATGGTGTCGTCAGTCATCTCGCCGCGGATCGACAGGGCGTTGACCATGTTGATCACCGAGCGGCTGCCCAGCAGGTTGACCGCGCGCTGGATCGAGCCGATACGATTGGCCAGGCCGAAGTATGGCGAATTGACGATTTTCAGCAACGCCCCGGAAAGCCCCGGATCCTGGCTGATCAGCCGGGCGATGGCCTTCAGGTCGGGATTGGGCATGACCTGCTCGAACTGCAGGTCGACCATGATCTGCGGCTGCGGCGGCACGCTGATGCCCTGCAGAAACGTCTGGATCTGCTCGGCGGAAAGTTCTTTGTCCATGAGAGGCGGCGAGTAGAAAAAGAGAGGGCACACAGTCTACCCCGAGCCCGATGAATTTTGCCCAACATCTGCACGCCATCGATTTGCCTGAACTTCCATCAGCAACGTGACCCGAAACCCTAAGTCACTACAACTCTGAGGTATTTCCCATGAGCAAGTCCCTGAAAGGCAAGCGTGTTGCCCTGCTGGTCACCGATGGCTTCGAACAGGTCGAACTGACCGGGCCGAAAAAGGCCCTGGAAGAGGCTGGCGCCAGCGCCGAGATCCTTTCCGCCAAGGCGGGCAAGGTCACCGGCTGGCACCACACCACCCCAGGCGAGCAATTCAAGGTCGACAAGACCTTCGACAGTGCCCACATGGAAGACTACGACGCCATCGTCCTGCCCGGGGGCGTGGTCAATTCGGACACCATCCGGCTCGACGAGATGGCACTGGAGCTGGTCAAGGACGCAGCACGCGCCAATAAAACCATCGCCGTGATCTGCCATGGCGCCTGGATTCTCGCCTCGGCCGACCTGGTCAAGGGCAAGACCATGACCAGTTGGCCGTCGCTGACCGACGACCTGAAGAACGCCGGAGCCACCTGGGTGGACAAGGAAGTGGTGGTCGACGGCAAGCTGATCAGCAGCCGCAACCCGGACGATATCCCGGCCTTCAACAAGAAACTGATCGAAGCATTGGCAGCCTGACCCATTTGGAAGCTGTTCACGATCTGCTGCGTGTCGCCTGCAGACGTATCATGTTCGACCGCAAGAAGGCGGAAGCGAACGGTCGTAGGATGGGTCGGGCCGCGCAGGTGAACCCCATCGGCAATTGATGGGTTGCACCCATCCTACAGGCTGCCGATGTGTCGGAGCGGCAAAGTGGCGTAAGCAAACGTAGGGTGGATGACGCTCTTTTCATCCACCATTGCGATCACAAGGTTGGTGGACGGATCGGGCCGCGCAGGTGAAGCGTCATCCACCGTTATGAAGCACGAATGTAACCTGGATTAGCCGAAGGCCGTGTTCCATGGTTCAACGCGGGTCACCGACCGGCCGCTTTCGCCTTGTAGCGTCCTGCCGGGCAATCCTTGATTCTGGCTCGCGAGATCGTGAAAGCCACGCAAGCATAAGGAAACCGGGCCGAGCACCCACTCCCGGCAAATCCGCGACGATGACTGGCCTGCAAGCGAAGCTACCGCAAGACCTGGATCCGCAAACGGACAAACGGCAAAAGGCTTTTTCGCCCACCGCCGCGCGCGTGCCAGGCAGCTCGTTTAGAATGCGCGTCTTTTCTCGACGGAGCCCATCATGTCCCTGCCCAGCCTGCGCCTGAAAGCCAACGCCGACCGACGCCTGCGCGCCGGCCATTTGTGGGTCTACAGCAACGAGATCGACGTCGCCGCCACGCCCCTCAACGCCTTCCAGGCGGGCGACCAGGCCATACTCGAAGCTGCCGGCGGCAAGCCGCTGGGTATCGTCGCCCTGAGCCCGAACAACCTGATCTGCGCTCGTCTGCTGTCCCGTGACGTCAAGCACGTGCTGGACAAATCGCTGCTGGTGCACCGCATCAATGTCGCCCTGAGCCTGCGCGAGCGCCTGTTCGACAAACCCTGCTACCGCCTGGTGTATGGCGACTCCGACCTGCTGCCGGGCCTGGTGGTCGACCGCTTCTTCGACATTCTGGTGGTGCAACTGGCGTCCGCGACCATGGAGCGCCACAAGGACGACGTGCTCGCCGCGCTGATCCAGGTGCTCAAACCCAGCGGCATTCTGCTCAAGAACGATTCCGCCGCGCGCGATGCCGAAGGCCTCGAGCGCTACGTGGATACCGCGTTCGGCGTGGTGCCGGAATGGGTCGCTCTGGAAGAGAACGGCGTGAAGTTCGAAGCGCCGGTGATCGCCGGCCAGAAGACCGGCTGGTTCTATGACCACCGTATGAACCGTGCGCGCCTGGCGCCCTACGTGCAGGGCAAGCGCGTGCTCGACCTGTTCAGTTACATCGGTGGCTGGGGCGTGCAGGCGGCGGCATTCGGTGCCAGCGAAGTGTTCTGCGTGGACGCTTCCGCCTTCGCTCTCGACGGCGTCGAGCGCAACGCCACGCTCAACGGCTTCGCCGAGAAGGTGACCTGTGTGGAAGGTGACGTGTTCGCCGCCCTGCGCGAACTCAAATCAGCCGAAGAACGCTTCGACGTGGTGATCGCCGACCCACCCGCCTTCATCAAGCGCAAGAAAGACATCAAGAACGGCGAAGCCGCCTACCGCCGCCTCAACGAAACCGCCATGCGCCTGCTCAACAAGGACGGCATCCTGGTCAGCGCCAGCTGCTCCATGCACCTGGAAGAGGACAACCTGCAGAACATCCTGCTGACCAGCGCCCGCCACCTGGATCGCAACATCCAGTTGCTCGAGCGCGGCGCCCAGGGCCCGGATCACCCGGTGCACCCGGCCATCGCCGAGACCCGCTACATCAAGAGCCTGACGGTTCGCCTCCTGCCCAACAGCTGAGTCCGCGCCTCAACCAGGCAGCATGATCCGCTGCGCCTGTTCGCCGAGCATCTGCAGCAGGCGCTGCATGGCGTCGCTGCCGCCCTCGTCGAGACGGGTCATGGCGTACAGGTTGACCGGCAGCACCGGCCGCAACGGCCGTACCTGCACGCCGGCGCCGCTGCCATAACCGGTCAGCGGGTCGACCACCGCCAAACCCATGCCCTCGGCTACCAGCGCCCGGGCCAGTTGCCAGGTCTGCGCGCGGGCGACGATGGTCGGCGCACTGCTGGCCTCGGACAGGTGCTGCTCCAACAGCCCCCCCAGCGCGTCGCGGGTATCCAGCGCCAGCAGCGGCTGGCCGCTGAGCGCTTCGATGGGCAGCGGCTCTCGCAGCGTCTCTGTCGGCCAGTAACCCGGTGGCGCGATCACCACCATGCGCGCCTGCGCCAGTACCTGCATACGCAGGCCGGGGTGCTTGGGGTTCTGCAGCGTCAGCGCCAGATCCGCCTCGTGCAGCAACAGGCTTTCCACCAGTTCGGGAGTGTGATGGGTGGCCAGCTCGCAGGGAGACTGCGGATAGAGCGCGCACCAGGCTGGAATAACCTTAGGTAATAGGCTTTGTGCCAGGCTCGGCGTGGCAACGATGCGCAGCGCCTGGACGCCATGCGCACGCAAATTGCCGGCCAGGCGCCTGACCCGCTGCAGCTCGTCGAATACCCGTGCCGTCGACTGCTCGAGAATCCGCGCTTCGGCGGTCACCAGCAACTGCCCGCGCACTCGGTTGAACAGGGCAAAGCCCAGTTGCGCCTCGGCATGCTGCAGCGCCTTGGTCGCCGCTGGCTGGGAAATGTTCAGCAGGTTGGCGGCGCCGGTAATCGAGCCGGTCTGCAGGATGGCCTGGAAAATCTCGATATGACGCAAACGCATGGCATCCCTCTGACGGCCAAAGCCCATAACCTTTGGTAATAGTCTATGGTCATTTATTCATTGGCTCCAGCTGCGCATCGGCCCGTACGTTAATGGCTTGCACAGGGTTCGAGGTAGCGATGTCAGAAAATCTCCGGGAGCGCACTCTCACGCCGCACAACGACGGCCCGCAGAGTGACCTCCAGGCATCCCAGGACAAAAAGCGGATCGCCGTGATCGGTGCCGGCGTGATCGGCATGAGTACCGCTTACGCTCTGGTGCGCGCCGGTCATTCGGTGGTGCTGGTGGACAAGCATTCGCAGCCGGGCCAGGAAACCAGCCTGGCCAATGGCGGCCAGCTCAGCTATCGCTACGTCTCGCCGCTGCCGGATGCCGGCGTGCCGCTCAAGGCGTTGCGCTGGATGCTGCAGGGCGCCGATGCGCCTCTGAAATTCCGCCCGCGCCTGGATCCGCGCCAATGGCGCTGGTGCCTGTCGTTCCTGGTGGCGTGCCGCAGCTCGGTGAACCGGGAAAACGGCGCTCATCTGCTACGCCTGGCGCTGTACAGCCAGCAGGTGCTGGGAGAATGGCGCAAGGCCGGGCTCGACGGTTTCGCCTGGCGGCGCAACGGCAAGCTGGTGATCTATCGCCAGGCGGACAGTTTCGTCCAGGCCGCGGCCAAAGTCAGGGAAGGTGACGAGCAGCGGGTCTTGTCGGTAGAGCAATGCGTGGCCCTGGAGCCCGCCTTGAGCGCCATCGCCACACAACTGGCCGGCGGCATTTTCAGTGCCTCGGACGAATCCGCCGACTGCCAGCTGTTCTGCCAGGCCATGGAGCAAGCAGCCCGGGCCAGCGGCCACTACCAGCGTATCGAGGATTGCGTGAGCGCCATACGCCACGGCCAGGGCCGCATTCAGGCGCTGCAACTGGCCAGTGGCGGAACACTGGAAGCGGACGATTTCGTCCTAGCCGCCGGCAATGCCAGCAGCATGCTCGCCGCCCCGCTGGGGATCGACCTGCAGCTCTATCCACTCAAGGGATACAGCCTGACCCTGGCACTGAATGACAGCAGCCGCTGCCCGGACGTCAGCGTCACCGACTTCGATCGCAAGATCGTCTACGCCCGCCTCGGCGATCAGTTGCGCGTGGCCGCCATGGTCGATATCGGCGCACCGGACGCGACTGTCGACCCGGCTCGCATCGCCGCCCTCAAGCAGCAATGCCAACAGACCTTTCCCGAGGCTGGCGACTACCAGCATGCCAGCGAATGGGCCGGCCTGCGCCCGTCTACCGCCCATGGCAAACCTATTCTTGGGGCCACTCACCTGGACAATTTCTGGCTCAACGTCGGCCACGGCAGCCTCGGCCTGACTCTGGCCGCCGCCAGTGCCCAGGTGCTCACCCAACTGATCGAACACCGCACCAGCCCCGTGGATCTCACCGGGCTGACCCTCACCCCCTGATCGAAGGATTACTGTCATGAGCATTCAACGTATCGCCAGCAACGCCCGCATGAGCGGCGCCGTCGTCCACGGCGGGCTGATTTTCCTTGCCGGTCAGGTGCCGACCGATCGCAGCCTGGACTGCTCCGGGCAGACCGCCGAGGTGCTCGCCAAGATCGATGCACTGCTGCAGCAGGCCGGTAGCGACAACAGCCATCTGCTCAGCGCACAGATCTGGTTGAAAGATATTGAAACGGATTTCACGAAAATGAACGCCGTATGGGAGGCCTGGTTGCCGCAAAATTGTGCCCCAGCGCGCGCAACCACGCAGGCACCGCTGGCATCGCCGGATGTGCTGGTTGAAATAATGGTCATCGCCGCAGTTCGTAGCTGATCCAGACAGGAAAGGCCATAACCGGTAACCGCCCTACCCGGCGGATCTCGGATCCTTGCTCCCCATCGGTGCCGAACAGCGGCCTCGTACAATAAGGAAAGCACCATGAAGATACGTTCCCTACCCTGCGCCCTCAGCGCTTTCGCGGCCGCCACGGTCTTGTCTTGCGCCAGCCTCTCCGTACAGGCTCAGGAGCGCTTCGTCACCATCGGCACGGGCGGCCAGACCGGCGTCTACTACGTGGCGGGCCAGTCGATCTGTCGCTTCATGAACCGCACCGGTGCTGAACAGGGCATCAAGTGCAACGCCCCCTCCACCGCCGCCAGCGTGTTCAACATCAACGCCCTGCGCAGCGGTGAATTCAACTTCGGCTTCACCCAGGCCGACCACCAGTTCAAGGCCTACAAAGGCCTGCCGCCGTTCGAGAAACAAGGCGCCATGGAAGACCTGCGCGCGGTGTTCTCCATGCAGACCGAAGTGCTGACCATCGTCGCCCGCGACAGCGCCAGGATCGCCAACTTCGACGACCTGGCCGGCAAGCGCGTGAACATCGGCGTACCGGGCTCCGGCAGCCGTGACACCTTCGAGGAGATCATGCAGGCCAAAGGCTGGAAGAACAGCTCCTTCGCCCTGGCCGCCGAACTCAAGCCCGCGGAAATGGCCTCGGCGCTGGCCGACAACAACCTCGACGCCATGACCTACGTGGTCGGCCACCCCAGCGGCGCGATCCAGGAAGGCCTGAGCGTGGTGGCGTCCAAACTGATTGCGGTCGATGGTCCGGACATCGACAAATTCCTCGAAGAGAAGACCTACTACATCAAAACCGAGATCCCGGCTGGCATCTACAAGGGCGTGGATCAGCCGATCCCCTCGATTGGCGGCAAGGCGCTGCTGACCACCTCGACCAAAACCAGCGCCGATACCGTGTACCTGCTGGTCAAGTCGGTGTTCGAGAACTTCGACCGCTTCAAGCGCCTGCACCCGGCCTTCGAGAACCTCACCGAAGAGGAAATGATCAGCACCGGCATGTCGGCACCGCTGCATGAAGGCGCGGAGCGCTATTACAAGGAACGCGGCTGGCTGTAAGAACCTGCTCACGATCTGCTGCGCGTCGGCCCTGCAGCGTTAAAAACAGGCTCGGTAGGCCGCTTGCGGCCAACGCACTTCAGTGCGGCCCCGAAGGGGCGAGCGAAGCGAGTACTGCTCATTTACAGCTGTCCTCGCCTGTTTTTTCGGGGGGCGCCTAGCCCTTGCATGGCTCTAGCTCGCTAAATCGTGAACACGTTCTACGCTCCGTCATACCTGCCTCGGAGTCACACTCGCTGCCGGTCATCGCCTGATGCCCGGCAGTTTTCGTCACGCAGCCTGGAATCGAGTCCATGAGCAATCCGCCAACCATGACTGCCGAGGAACTGGCAGCCCAGGAAACCGGCGCACGTAATCCCGCCGGCGCCATGGCCGGCCTGATCGCCGGTCTGGCCCTGGCCTGGTCGCTGTTCCAACTGTGGATCGCCTCGCCCCTGCCGTTCATCTTCGGCTTCGGCATCCTCAACGACACGGAAAGCCGCACCATCCACCTGGCGTTCGCCCTGGCTCTGGCCTTTCTCGCCTACCCGGCGTTCAAGCGCTCGCCGCGCCGCCATGTGCCCATCGTGGACATGCTGCTGGCACTGATGGTCTGCGCCTCGGTGCTGTACCTGTGCGTGTTCTACCGCGAACTGTCGTCACGCCCCGGCAACCCGACCAGCCTGGATCTGCTCACCGCCCTGATCGGCATACCGCTGTTGCTGGAGGCGACGCGCCGAACCCTGGGCGCGCCGCTGGCGATCATCGCCCTGGTGTTCATCGGCTACTCCCTGGCCGGCCCCTGGATTCCCGGCCTGCTGGCGCACCGCGGCGTCAGCCTCACCGGCCTGGCCAACCACCAGTGGCTGAGCACCGAAGGGGTGTTCGGCATCGCCCTGGGGGTCTCCACCAGCTTCGTCTTCCTTTTCGTGCTATTCGGCGCCCTGCTCGAACGTGCCGGCGCCGGGCACTATTTCATTCAGTTGGCCTTCTCCATGCTCGGCCACATGCGCGGCGGCCCGGCCAAGGCCTCGGTGGTCGGCTCGATGCTCACCGGCCTGGTCTCCGGCTCATCCATCGCCAACGTGGTCACCACCGGCACCTTCACCATCCCGATGATGAAGAAGGTCGGCTATCCGGGCACCAAGGCCGGCGCCATCGAAGTCGCCGCCTCGACCAACGGCCAGATGATGCCGCCGGTGATGGGCGCGGCCGCCTTCCTGATGGTCGAGTACGTCGGCATTCCCTATGTCGAAGTGCTCAAGCACGCCTTCCTGCCGGCGACCATTTCCTACATCACCCTGCTGTGGATCGTGCACCTGGAAGCGGTGAAGATGAACATGCAGGGCCTGCCGCGCCGCGACACCCGCCCGTTCATGCGCCGCCTGATCGGCTTCTGCTTCGGCGTCGCGCTGATCAGCGGCCTGTCGCTGGCGGTCTACTACGGCCTGGGCTGGCTGAAACCGCTGCTCGGCGATGCCGCGGTCTGGGTCATCGCCGCCATGACGGTGCTGGTCTACCTGGGCCTGCTGAAGATCTCCGCCAGCGTCGCCCCGCTGCCGGTGGAAGACCCCGACGCCGCCCTGACCGAGCTGCCGTCGCCACGCGCCGTGCTGCTCTCGGGCCTGCACTTCATCCTGCCGGTAGTGATCCTGGTCTGGTGCCTGATGATCGAGCGCCTGTCTCCGGGGTTGTCGGCGTTCTGGGGCGTGGTCACGCTGATCTGCATCCTGGTCAGCCAGCGCCCGCTGCTGAGCTGGATGCGTAAGGACAGCGAGCATGTCGACGGCACCTTCAAGGATGGCCTGCTCGACCTCTACCACGGCCTGATCAGCGGCGCGCGCAGCATGATCGGCATCGGTATCGCCACGGCCACCGCCGGTATCGTGGTCGGCGCCATTTCCCAGACCGGGGTCGGCCTGGTGCTGGCCGACCTGGTGGAAATACTGTCGATGGGCAGCCTGCTGCTGATGCTGATCCTCACCGGCCTGTTCTGCCTGATCCTCGGCCTGGGCCTGCCCACCACCGCCAACTACATCGTGGTGTCGTCGCTGATGGCGCCGGTGGTTATCGCCCTCGGCCAGCAGAATGGTCTGGTGGTGCCACTGATCGCCATCCACATGTTCGTCTTCTACTTCGGCCTGCTGGCCGACGCCACGCCGCCGGTGGGCCTGGCGTCCTTCGCCGCCGCGGCGAT
The DNA here is from genome assembly GCF_004327285.1 of Phytopseudomonas daroniae. Taxonomy (GTDB): domain Bacteria; phylum Pseudomonadota; class Gammaproteobacteria; order Pseudomonadales; family Pseudomonadaceae; genus Aquipseudomonas; species Aquipseudomonas daroniae. The sequence continues at coordinate 80,578 of NZ_QJUI01000016.1, read as the reverse complement.
TGCCCGCGAGGATCCGATCAAGACCGGTGTGCAGGCGTTCATGTACGAGACGCGCAGTATCGTCTGGCCGTTCATGTTCATCTTCAACACCGACCTGCTGCTGATCGGCGTCACCCTCGGCCAGGGCATCCTCACCTTCATCACTGCGGCCATCGCCATGCTGATGTTCGCCTCGGCGACCCAGGGCTGGTTCCTGGCGAAGAACCGCTGGTACGAAGGCCTGCTCCTGCTGCTGGTGTCCTTCACCCTGTTCCGTCCGGAGTTCTGGCTCGACACCCTCAAGCCGCCGTTCCACAGCGAACCGCCGGCACGCTTCGCCGAAGCCGTGCAGGACGCCGAGCCCGGCGCCGAACTGCGCCTGCTGGTGCGCAGCGAGGATATCGACGGTAGCCAACGCGACCTGACCATCATTCTCGGCGTGCCCGAGGGCGAGCCGCAACAGCGCATGGAAAGCCTCGGCCTGGTGCTCTACGACGAGGACGACAAGGTGCTGATCGACAGCGTTGCCTTCAACAGCCCGGCGGCGTCCGCTGGCCTGCAATTCGACCAGGAAATACTCGAGCTGCAGGTTCCGGCGCAGCGGCCGCCCAAGCAGCTGATGTGGATCCCGGCGCTATTGCTGCTCGGCTTGGTCGCCTGGTTGCAGCACCGTCGCGCTCGCCGCCAGGCGCAGCCGATACTCGCCTAACCGGTACGCGGGCGGTGCCTAGGGTCTGTTGACGTTTCAGCACGACCGCGCCGGAGCCGCCCGCGCACCATCACCCTTTCCCCTGCGCCGCCGAGCGGCGTAGAATCGTGAACATTCCTCGCCAACCATCCTTCGGCGGGCTTGTGGGCCCCAGCCGCGCGCACGTCAACCCCGTTGCCTGCGCGGCTCCACCGAATCGACGGCCATCTGCTACTCGACCTCGGCCAGACGCTCCCACACAACGCACATAACCAGATACCTGATTAGCCGCAGGAAACCGCCATGCCTGACTATCGTTCGAAAACCTCCACCCACGGCCGCAACATGGCCGGCGCCCGCGCCCTGTGGCGCGCCACCGGGATGAAGGACGAAGACTTCAAGAAGCCGATCATCGCCATCGCCAACTCCTTCACCCAGTTCGTGCCCGGCCACGTGCACCTGAAGGATCTCGGCCAACTGGTGGCCCGCGAGATCGAGCGAGCCGGCGGCGTGGCCAAGGAATTCAACACCATCGCCGTGGACGACGGCATCGCCATGGGCCACGACGGCATGCTCTATTCGCTGCCGAGCCGCGAGATCATCGCCGACTCCGTCGAGTACATGGTCAACGCCCACTGCGCCGACGCCATCGTCTGCATCTCCAACTGCGACAAGATCACCCCCGGCATGCTGATGGCCGCCCTGCGCCTGAACGTTCCGGTGATCTTCGTTTCCGGCGGGCCGATGGAAGCCGGCAAGACCAAACTCGCCAGCCACGGCCTGGATCTGGTCGACGCCATGGTCATCGCCGCCGACAGTTCGGCCAGCGACGAGAAGGTCGCCGAATACGAGCGCAGCGCCTGCCCGACCTGCGGCAGTTGCTCCGGCATGTTCACCGCCAACTCGATGAACTGCCTGGTTGAAGCGCTGGGTCTGGCACTGCCGGGCAACGGTTCGACCCTGGCCACCCACAGCGACCGCGAACAGCTGTTCCTGCAGGCCGGGCGCACCATCGTCGAACTGTGCAAGCGCTACTATGGCGAGAACGACGACTCGGTACTGCCGCGCAACATCGCCAACTTCAAGGCCTTCGAGAACGCCATGACGCTGGACATCGCCATGGGCGGCTCGACCAACACCATCCTGCACCTGCTGGCCGCTGCCCAGGAAGCCGAGATCGATTTCGACCTGCGCGACATCGACCGTCTGTCCCGTCACGTGCCGCAACTGTGCAAGGTCGCGCCGAACATCCAGAAGTACCACATGGAAGACGTGCACCGTGCCGGTGGCATTTTCAGCATCCTCGGTTCGCTGGCACGTGGCGGCCTATTACACACCGACCTGCCGACCGTGCACAGCCGCAGCATGGAAGAAGCCATCGCCAAGTGGGACATCACCCAGACCGACGATGAAGCCGTGCACCACTTCTTCAAGGCCGGGCCGGCAGGCATCCCGACCCAGACCGCATTCAGCCAGTCGACCCGCTGGGAAACCCTGGACGACGACCGTGAGAACGGCTGTATCCGTAGTGTCGAACACGCCTACTCGAAAGAGGGTGGCCTGGCCGTGCTATACGGCAACATCGCCCTCGACGGCTGCGTGGTGAAAACCGCGGGCGTCGACGAGTCGATCCACGTGTTCGAAGGTAACGCCAAGATCTTCGAAAGCCAGGACAGCGCCGTACGCGGTATCCTCGCCGACGAAGTGAAGGCTGGCGATATCGTCATCATCCGTTACGAAGGCCCGAAAGGCGGCCCGGGCATGCAGGAAATGCTCTACCCGACCTCGTACCTCAAGTCCAAGGGCCTGGGCAAAGCCTGCGCGCTGCTCACCGACGGCCGCTTCTCCGGTGGCACCTCGGGCCTGTCCATCGGCCACGCCTCGCCGGAAGCCGCCGCCGGTGGTGCCATCGGCCTGGTGCGTGACGGCGACAAGGTGCTGATCGACATTCCCAACCGCTCGATCAACCTGCTGGTCAGCGATGAAGAGATCGCCCATCGCCGCCATGAGCAGGACAAGAAGGGCTGGAAGCCGGTGGAACAGCGTCCACGCAAAGTCACCACCGCCCTCAAGGCCTATGCCCTGCTCGCCACCAGCGCCGACAAGGGCGCAGTACGCAACAAGGCGCTACTGGACGGCTGAACCATGGAAGCCCGGCCAGTCAGGCCGTGTGAAAACGTAGCGAGCGAAGGTCAGGCAAGGCAAAAATTGGCGAAAAAGCGCAGTTTACGCGTTGTAAATGAGCATTTTGATTGGACTCGCACACGAGCCGGTTTTTAACGCAGCATGACCGAGCGCAGTAGTTTTCACACGGCCTGCAATGCCGGGCTTTTTCTTTGCTGCACTCTGAAGCACTGCTTCAGTGGAATGGATCGCCAGCGAGCTGGCTCCTACACGCATACGCAGGGGAAACCATGAAGATTGGACTGATCGCCGACACTCACGGTCTGCTGCGCCCCGAGGCGTTGGCTGCACTGCAGGGGGTCGATCATTTGATCCATGCGGGTGATATCGGTGGGCCGCAGATCCTGGCCGAACTCGAAGGTATTGCGCCGTTGTCGGTAGTGCGTGGCAACAACGATGACGACGCCTGGGCAGACACCATTCCCGAGCGGCTGATATTGCGTTTCGGCAAGACCAGCCTGTATGTACTCCACGATCTCAAGCAACTGGATATTGAGCCCAGGATGCAGGGCATCGACGTGGTGATCGCCGGCCACTCGCACAAGCCCCTGCATGAGGAGCGCGACGGCGTGCTTTATCTCAACCCTGGCAGCGCCGGCCCGCGGCGCTTCAAGCTGCCTATCAGCGTGGCCCTGCTGCATATCGACGGCAACGCGCTGCGGGCCGAGCTGATTACGCTGGATGTCTGATACAAGGCGAGAGCGGCCATTCGATTCGGTGGGCTAAAACCTACCCTACAGCCGTAGGATGGGTGAAACCCATCAATTGCCGATGGGTTACACCCATCCTACGACCTCCGAAATCGCAATGGTGGACAAAAAGAGCGTTAGCTACGCGCCCCGATCCACCCTACGCCAACTTACGCCTTACATCCGCCATGCCAATGACGCCCTGCCTTGAAAAACGCGCGTGTCGGGGCCATTTAAATAGGTACTTATTTTTCGACTCGCCCAATCACCGCCTGATGGAGAACCCCATGACCCTCGATGAACTCAACACCCTGCCGGGCGTAACCGGCAAGCCTGACGTCGCCACGGCGGATTTCGTCTACAACCACACCATGATCCGTGTGAAGGATCTGGAAAAGTCCCTGGACTTCTACACCCGCGTACTCGGCTTCACCCTGCTCGAGAAGAAGGATTTCCCCGATGCCGAATTCAGCCTGTACTTCCTGGCACTGATCGCTGACAAGTCGCAGATCCCCAGCGACCCGCAAGCCCGCCACCAATGGCGCAAATCCATTCCCGGCGTGCTGGAGCTGACCTACAACTACGGCACCGAGAAGGACCCGGAGTTTTCCTACCACAGCGGCAACAGCGATCCGCGCGGTTTCGGCCACCTGTGCGTTGCAGTGCCAGATATCAAGGCGGCCTGCCAGCGCTTCGAAGATCTGGGCGTGACTTTCCAGAAACGCCTGACCGACGGACGCATGAGCAATATCGCCTTTATCAAGGATCCGGACGGCTACTGGGTGGAAATCATCCAGTTCACCGAAGTGGACTGAGCCGCCAGCCGCTGAGCGAAGCATCGATCAGCCACGAACAGGCTGATCGTATTGTCACTCGTCCCTCTTCACCGAGGGGCAGTGACGATGCGGAACCCACGGCGAGACACACGGCTCAACTCGCTGCTTGCAACTCCGTTCTCAACCACTGGGCAAGCTGCTCGGCGCGCCGGCCGCTACGCCGCTCCGGCACCCAGAGCGCCAGGCGCGCCTCGGTTTCGACGAAGCCCCAGGGCGCGGCCAGCCGCCCTGCAGCGAGATCATCGGCCACCAGTTGCAGCGGAGCGATGGCAACGCCGAGGCCCGCCGAAGCAGCCTCGAGCAGGTAATAGAGGTGCTCGAAGCCCTGGCCTAAACGCATCTCTGCCGGCTCCAGCCCCATGGCTGCCGCCCATTGCGGCCAGGCCTGGGGGCGCGAGGTTGTGTGCAGCAGGGCTTCACGCAGCAAAGCGCCAGGCGCAGCCTCACTCAACTCGGCAAAACGAACATGCCGTGGGCTCACCACCGGGCCGATGGATTCACGCGCCAGCTCGAATACCTGCATGTCCGCTGGCCAGGGCGGCTCTGCGTATAACAAGGTGGCATCCACCTGAGGGCTGCGCGGATCCAGCTCGCCCTGGCTGGTGGATAGCTGCAACTGCAGCTCGGGCAAGGCCTGATTGAGCCGATCCAGCCGCGGGATGAACCAACGCGCCAACAGGCTGCCCGGGCAGCCGAGCACGAAGGGTGTGTCGACTTCCCGCTGACGGATCTCGCCACACACCTGACGCAGCCGGGTGAATGTCTCGCCGCTGACATCGCGCAGGCGCATGCCGGCCTCGGTCAGCCTGAGCCCACGCCCTTCCTTGACGAACAGTGCCACGCCAAGCTGCTCTTCCAGGGTACGGATCTGCCGGCTCACCGCGCCGTGAGTGACGTGCAGCTCGACTGCGGCACGGCTCACGCTGCCCAGCCGCGCCGCCGCTTCGAAGGCATGCAGGGCATTCAATGACGGCAGCTCCTGGGCCATATCAGTCCGCCAGCTCAGGCAGGAAGCGAGTGTCCATGCTGTAACGCTTGGGCCTGGCCGGGTCGATCATCACCGTAACCAGAGAATCGGTGATGTAGGGGCCCGGATCGAACCACAGGTTGGCGCTGCGAAACACATGCAGCTTGTTGGTCTGCGGGTTCAGCCACTGGGCGACGATACGGTAGGGGTTGCGACCATTGATGTTCAGCGACTCGTTGAGTTCGACATCCACCACTTCGGCCTGCACCGGCGTGCCAGTGGCCAGCAACTCGGCGGCGCGACGCTTGCCGAACAGCGGCGGCAGCACGAGAGCCAGGCCGATCAACAGGAATACGGAGCCAATGCCACCGACGATCAGACTACCCAGCCAGTTCTGACCGAAGCTGTCGATGCGCGCGCGGCCAGGGCTCTGCGGGTCGTAATACAGTGCAACCCGCTCACCAATATCGAAGGACGGCGGGTTGCTGCAGGTGCTGCTGTGGTACTCACCGAGGGTGCCGTCCAGTGTCATGAACGACACCGTCGGGCAGCCGCCTTCGAGATCCACGATCGAACCCTGGGTCAGCGTCATCTGCGATTCAGCGCTGATGCGAGCGATCTGAATGCCGATCGCAATCACCAGCAGGAGCGCCCCGATACCTGGGAATATCCACAACCATCCTGTTTTCATCCTGCCTCCGGCCTGTGCGTAAACGTCACATCAAGGGCGAGGATTATCCGGTATCGAACGGTACAGTCCAGCCGAATGAATCACATCCGCACGATCCTTCAGAACGTCACGGGCGTATTCACCCAGAGAATGCGTGCCTCGATGGAACCGCTGTTGCGATAGCCATGGGGCAGGTTGCTGGGGAAGTGAAAGGCATCCCCCGTCTTCAGGCTATAGCACTGCTCACCGATGGTCAGTTCGATGCTGCCCGCGAGCACGTAACCCATTTCTTCACCAGGGTGCTCGATCAGACCATCACTGGCCACACCCGGCGCCACGATATGGATATTGCCCTGCAGCAATCCACCCTTTTGCAAATGGGTGATGCGCTCCAGGCCGATGTCGCCGTCCTTGTTGCGTTTGACGAAGCGCTTCACCGGGCGCTCGCCGGCGCGCAGTACCGGTTCGTCGGATACCCACTCCTCCGACGTTAGCTCGGAAACGTTGCTGCCCAATGCACCGGCGAGACGGTGGAGCATGGCCAGCGACGGCGAAGCGGCATCGTTCTCCAGCTTGGAAATCAGACTTTCCGAACATCCAGCAACCGTGGCCACCTGCTTGAGAGTCAGGCCGGCGACCTTGCGGGCGTGGCGCAGACGCACTCCAAGGCTGGGCAAGCCATCGGTGTGATTGGCCTTGGGCGGCGGTGTATGGCTAGGTTTGAGCATGTGCTTCTCGATGAATGGATAACCCGTTTCGGTGGCCACGTGCAGCAGCGGGTTACCCCGCTGGCCGCACAGTATCGCCTAAGGTGCGCGGGGAATTAATCCCTGTCACCAACCAAACTAGCCCGTATACGTTCGAATACTTCAGGCAGTAACCGCGAAGTGCACTTCCACCGGATTCAAGTCGTTGATCGGCACGATGTCCTGCGGGCATGCCGACATCACCACCACGCAATCCATCACGGCCTGGATCTCCACGTAGTCGCCTGCCTTGGATACGGGTGGCAACCACTCGATGCTGTAGTCCGGGTTGACCGGGATGTTCATCCACAGGTTGAACGGCTGGGGGACTTCCCGGGCACGCAGCCCGATGGCCTGCAGGGCCAGACGCATGTTGTCGGCACAGCTGTCGTGGTACCCCTCGACGCCGAGGTTGCTGTAGCGATGGAGATCGCAGGCCGCGATCAGGGTGTCGTGCACACCTGGCGAGGTGTCGGTGAGCAGCTTGCCGATGGCCCGGCGACGATTGCTGAACAGCTCGTCACCCGGCTTGGGGATGACCCGGTCGATATGCGCACGCGCATGTTCCATGGAGAGGAATTCGCTCAGGTCTTCGGCATTGAACAGCCAGGTGTCGCAGACCTGGGTGCCATGGGTGTTGGTGATGCGGATCACTTCGCCGGCCTTGAGGCGCACCGCGCGGCCGCAGCGCGCCGGCACGGTGTAGATCTTGCCCAGTTCGGGCATGCCGTCGGCCGACAGTGGCTCGCGGAGGGTGGCATTGATACCCAGCGAAGCACCGTTGTCAGGCTGGCAGCAGGCGGGGTAATCGTGGGCGTGGTTCGAATGGTTCATGGTCGCTCCTAGTTGGGCAAGGACAGGTCAGGCTTGTTCGGCCAGTTGGACGAGGCTCCAGGCCAGCGCACGGGCGCCGGCTTCGAGCTGGGAAGGTTCGGTGTATTCGTTGGGGTTGTGGCTGATACCGTCGCGGCTGGGCACGAACAGCATGCCGGTCGGGCAATGCGTCGCCAGGTACATGGCATCGTGGAAGGCTCCGGAGCGCAGGCTCAGGGACGCTTCGCCGGTAGCGTCGGCAGCCTGCTGCAGCACCTCGACGACAGCTGCATCGAAGGCCACTGGCGGATGACTGAAGAGCATCTGCAGCTCGGCCTCCCCGGGCAGGCAGTCGGCCAGGGCCGCATCGAAGGCGTCCAGCACGGCACTGTCGGCATGCCGAAAGTCGATGCTGAAGGTCACCTCCCCGGCCACCGTATTGATCGAGTTGGGCAGCACCTGCCAGCGCCCAAAGGTCAGGCGTTTGTCGGCACCGGCCAGGCGCTCGGCCAGGGCATCGATGGCTGGCAGGCAGCCGGTGGCCAGCAACAGGGCATCCTGGCGCATGTCCATCGGCGTGGTGCCGGCATGGGCGGAGGCACCGCGGCAGCGCACCTGGTACCAGCGCACGCCCTGAATGCCGGACACCACGCCAAGCGGCACACCCGCGCGTTCCAGCACCGGTCCCTGTTCGATATGCAACTCGACGAAGGCGTGTGCAGTAATCTTCTCGCGCAGCGGTAGCCCGACGAAACGTCGGCCATGCTCGTCCAGCGCCTCGCCGACGCTGATGCCCGCGGCATCCAGGCTGTCTCGGTAGGCGGCCATGCGGGTCGGTTCGACGAAGGCGCTGGAGCCCATGGCGCCGGGGCTGAAACGACTGCCCTCCTCGTTCGTCCACACCACCAGCTCGATCGGCCGGCGCGTGCGCAGGCCCTGATCGTGCAGCGCCAGCAGGCATTCCAGACCGGCCATCACACCGTAACAGCCATCCAGATGACCACCGCTGGGCTGGGTATCGATGTGGCTGCCGGTCATCACCGGCGGCAGATCCTCCAGGCCGTCGCGGCGGATGAACAGGTTGGCGCAAGCATCCGTCCACACGCGGCAACCGATGCGCTGTGCCTCGCCGATCAGCCAGGCACGTGCATCGAAGTCCTCTGCAGAAAGCGCCTGGCGATTCATTCCGCCGGCCTGTAGCGCGCCGAACCCGGCCAGGGTATCGAGCAAGCCATGCAGTCGTTCGGCACGCACCGCCGCCATCACCCTCTCGGCATTCATTGGCACACCTCCTGGCGTGGCGTCAGGCTGCGGTTGAACCAGGGTTTGAGGAATTGTCGCAGACGGTCGGTGGCGGGCGCCTGGAACATCGCCGCCGGCGCACCGGTCTCGACGATCTGTCCGGCTTCCATGAACACCACCTGGCTGGATATCTGTGCGGCGAAACTCATCTCGTGGGTCACCATGACCATGGTCATGCCGTCGTTGGCCAGGCTGCGAATCACCTGCAGAACCTCCTCTACCAGCTCCGGATCGAGCGCCGAGGTCGGCTCGTCGAGCAGCATCAGACGTGGCTTCACCGCCAACGCCCGGGCGATGCCGACGCGCTGCTGCTGGCCACCGGACAGACGTGCCGGATAGGCGCCCATCTTGGCTGCCAGGCCGACCCGCTGCAGCGCGTTTTCGGCCAAGGTACGCGCCTCGGATTTGTTCATGCCCTTGCCCAGCAGTAGAGGTGCCATGACGTTCTCCAGCACCGTCATGTGCGGCCACAGGTTGAATTGCTGAAACACCATGGACAGCGGTCGACGTACCTCGGCGATGCTGGCGGCGCTGTCCTGGTCGCTCGGACGACGTCCGCTGCCGCTGTAGCCGAGCAGTTGGCCATCGATCCACACCTCGCCCTGGTCATAGGCTTCGAGGAAGTTCATGCAGCGCAGGGCGGTGGTCTTGCCGGAGCCGGAGGGGCCGATGAGCGAGACGATCTCGCCGGCTCGCACACTGAGGTCGAAGCCCTGCAGCACACGATTGGCGCCGTAGGACTTGCCCACGCCGCGCAGTTCAAGAAGGGGAAGATTGCTCATCGGGTCATCCTCGCAGGTAGCGCGTTGCGCGACGGCCGAGCGCGGCGGCGGCGAAACCGACCAGCAGCGTCAGCAGCCAGTACGAGAGCACCAGCAGCACGTAGGGCACGACATAGGAAAAGGTGTTGGACACGATCTGTCCGGCGGTCATGGTCAGCTCCGGCACGGTGATGATCGACGCCACCGCGCTTTCCTTGATGGTCAGGATCACCTGATTACCCAAGAGCGGCAGGGCGAATGCCAACGCCTGGGGCGCCTGGATGTGCCAGAAGGTCTGGATGCCGCTCAGGCCATGCACCCGCGCGGCCTCCAACTGGCCGTTCGGTACACTGGCCCAGGCCGAGCGCAGCAACTCGGCAAAATAGGCTGCGCTGTAGAGGCACAGGGCGAGAATGCTCGCCTCGATGGCATCCAGAGTCAGACCGAGCACGGGCAGACCGAAGTAGATCAGCAACAGTTGCGCGAGGAACGGTGTGCCACGCACCAGCCAGACATACAACCGATACAGGCCAATGATGCCGGGAACCGCCAGGCGCAGCGCGTTGAGGGCGAAGCCCAGTAGCAGACCCAGCGCCGCGCCGGAAAAACTGATACCCAGGGTGACCAGCAGTGCCTGGCCGAAATCGGCAAGGTAGTTCATCCAGTTCTCCATCAACTGCGCGCCTGCCAGCGCCGCTCCAGCTGACGCCCGAGCAGGGCCAGCAGACTGGTCAGTGCCAGATAGAACAGCGCGGCGACGAGATAGACCTCGAGCGGACGGTAAGTCTGCGAAACCAGCTGCTGGCTGACCCGCATCAGGTCGGTGATGGAGATCACCGAGACCACCGCCGACACCTTGATCACATCGATCAGCTCGGAAATCAGCGCCGGCAGGGTCAGACGCACCACTTGCGGCAACTGGATATGCAGCAACGTACGCCAAGGGCCAATGCTGAACACCGTGGCGGCCTCCAGTTGCCCGACCGGGATGGCGGCGAAACCGCTGCGCAGGATCTGCGACTGGTAGGCCGCGGTGTTCAGCGCCAATGCCAGACAGGCGGCGACCAGCGCCGGCACGTCCATCCCCAACCCGGCGGGCAAATAGAAGAGCAGCAGCAACTGCGCCAACATCGGCGTGCCACGGAAGAAACTCACGTAGACCCTGGCGAACGCCACGCAACCTCGGCTGCGGCTGCTGCCCAGCAGATAGATCAGCACGCCGAGAACGAAGCCCAGCAGCATGCCGGCCAGGCACAGCCACAGTGTGGTGAGCGCGCCGTCGAGCAGAGCAGGCCAGTAGAGTGCGAAGCGAGCACCGAAGTCATCCATGGTCAGCGACTCAGATGCTCGGCTCGGGCATGGCGTCGGCCGGCACATCCATGGTGAAGCCGAACCATTTTTCCTGCAGGGCCTTCATGGTGCCGTCACGGTTGGCGCGGGCGATACCGTCGCTGAACAGCTTGACCAGGCTGGCGCTGTCGTCATCCTTGCGACCGACCCAGCCGTAGTAGGTCTGCGGGCCGAGCATGTCGCCAAGGGTGGTGAACACACCTGGGCGCGACTTGATCAGTGGGCCGAGGTTGGACAGCGACTGGGCGACGCCGTCCAGACGCCCCAGGGCGAGGTCGGCGTAGGCTTCGTCGAAGCTGACGTACTGACGAATGGCCTTGAGTCCGGGCTGACCGTCCGCCTTGAGCTTTTCGTCATAAGCCTGCAAGACCTGTAACTGGCCGGAACCGCTCTGCGAGCCGACCACCTTGCCGTTGAGATCGCTCAGGCTACTGATCGAATCGTCATTGCCACGCTTGAGCAGCGCCACGGTGGACTCGGCGATCGGTACGGTGAAGGCGAATTGTTCGAAGCGCGCCTTGTTGACGGTGACCGAGGTCACCACGAAGTCGAACTTTCCGGTATCCAGGCCCGGTAGAATGCCCTGGAAAGGCAGATCCAGCTGCTTGACCTTGACGCCCGGCAGATCCGCCAGAACGTAATTCATCAGATCCACGCCATAGCCGACTATCTTGCCGTTCTCCACGGACTCGAACGGTGCGAAGCGCGCTTCGGTAGCGATGGTGATCTGTTTTTCCTGGGTGATCCGCTGCAGCAGATCACCGGCCTGAACCAGGGAACTGGCAAGCACTGTGGCCAAAGCGAGTGACAGGTTTTTCACGGCACGACGGTTCATGGCGAGGCCTCTTCTTGAAGCTATGGATATTTATTCAAGTAACTTGAATAAAATTACACAAGCATGATGTGTGCCAGCCATCCTGGGAGCCAGAACAGAACCATTCAGGGCAACGAGCCATGATTTCAGCGCACCTTTTGCGGGCAAACGCAGCACGTGCGTTCCGAGTTAGTGCGTCCGAAAGCGGATTGACAAGAAGGTCGAGAATCACCAATACGTGAGTTTTTCTCACGTATAAAATCAAACTACTCGCTTTTCTCGGTGCCCATGGAGGGTTAGTCTTCCTTCCATCACACCATTCACGGGCCACGCCCGTGATGTGCTTGCGGTGAGCCGCCGGCCTCGAACTCACAGGAGAACCCCATGACTTCATTACGCAATGGCCCAGACGCCACCGGCCTGTTCGGTGCGTTCGGCGGTCAGTACGTCGCCGAGACGCTGATGCCGCTGATCCACGACCTGGCTGCCGAGTACGAAAAGGCTAAAGAAGATCCCGAATTCGCCAAGGAGCTGGCCTATTTCCAGCGCGACTACGTCGGCCGCCCGAGCCCGCTGTACTTCGCCGAGCGCCTGACCGAGCATTGCGGCGGCGCGAAGATCTACCTCAAGCGCGAAGAGCTCAATCACACCGGCGCGCACAAGATCAACAACTGCATCGGCCAGATCCTCCTGGCCAAGCGCATGGGCAAGAAACGCATCATCGCCGAGACCGGCGCCGGCATGCATGGCGTGGCCACCGCCACCGTCGCCGCGCGCTTCGGCCTGCAGTGCGTGATCTACATGGGCACCACCGACATCGAGCGGCAGCAGGCCAACGTCTTCCGCATGCGCCTGCTCGGCGCCGAGGTGATCCCGGTCACCGCCGGCACCGGCACCCTCAAGGATGCGATGAACGAAGCCCTGCGCGACTGGGTGACCAACGTCGACAGCACCTTCTACATCATCGGCACCGTGGCCGGGCCGCACCCTTATCCGGCGATGGTGCGCGACTTCCAGGCCGTCATCGGCAAGGAAACCCGCGACCAGCTGCAAGCCCAGGAAGGCCGCCTGCCGGACAGCCTGGTCGCCTGCATCGGTGGCGGCTCCAACGCCATGGGCCTGTTCCACCCGTTCCTCGACGACGAGTCGGTACGGATCATCGGCGTCGAAGCCGCCGGCCACGGCATCGAGACCGGCCAGCACGCAGCCAGCCTCAACGGCGGCGTACCGGGCGTGCTGCACGGCAACCGCACCTTCCTGCTGCAGGACGACGACGGCCAGATCATCGACGCCCACTCGATTTCCGCCGGCCTCGACTACCCCGGCATCGGCCCGGAACACGCCTGGTTGTTCGACATCGGCCGCGTCGAGTACACCTCGATCACCGACAAGGAAGCGCTGGCCGCCTTCCACCAATGCTGCCGCCTGGAAGGCATCATCCCGGCCCTGGAAAGCGCCCATGCCCTGGCCGAAGTATTCAAGCGCGCCCCGACCCTGCCCAGGGATCACCTGATGGTGGTCAACCTCTCGGGCCGCGGCGACAAGGACATGCAGACCGTCATGCACCACTACGACGAACAGGAAGAACACCTATGAGCCGCCTGCAGACGCGCTTCGCCGAGCTGAAACAACAGAACCGCGCCGCCCTGGTGACCTTCGTCACCGCCGGCGACCCGAACTACGACGCTTCCCTGGCGATTCTCAAGGGCCTGCCGGCCGCCGGCGCCGACGTGATCGAGCTGGGCATGCCGTTCACCGACCCGATGGCCGACGGCCCGGCCATCCAGCTGGCCAACATCCGCGCCCTGGCGGCCAGGCAGAACCTGGCCAAGACCCTGCAGATGGTTCGCGAATTCCGCCAGCAGGAGCAGGCCACGCCGCTGGTGCTGATGGGTTACTTCAACCCGATCCACAAGTACGGCGTCGAGCGCTTCATCGCCGACGCCAAGGAGGCGGGCGTCGACGGCCTGATCGTGGTCGACCTGCCACCGGAACATAACGCCGACCTGTGCGACCCGGCCCAGGTCGCAGGCATCGACTTCATCCGCCTGACCACCCCGACCACCGACGACAAACGCCTGCCCACCGTACTCAATGGCAGCTCGGGTTTCGTCTACTATGTGTCCGTGGCGGGCGTCACCGGTGCCGGCTCGGCGACCCTGGAACACGTGCAGGAAGCCGTCACCCGCCTGCGTCGTCACACCGACCTGCCAATCAGCATCGGCTTCGGCATCCGCACTCCGGAACACGCGGCGACCATCGCCCGTCTGGCCGACGGCGTGGTGGTCGGCTCGGCGCTGATCGACCACATCGCCAAGGCCGACAACGACGAGCAGGCCATCGAAGGCGTGCTCAACCTGTGCAGCCAACTGGCCGAAGGCGTGCGCAGCGCGCGCCAGTAAACCCCGGCAATTCGCCACACAGGAACCGCTGCACCTGATAACAGGGCAGCGGTTTTTTATGGCTCTAATACCCCACGGTGAAGCGCTGACGCGAGTGTTGTGGCTGTTCCAGCTCATCGACCAGCGCGATGGCGAAGTCTTCCATGGAGATCGAGCTGTTGCCGTCTGCATCGACCAGCAGGCTGTCCTTGCCGATGCGGAAACTACCCGTGCGCTGGCCTGGTTCGAAGAGCGCCGACGGCGACAGGAACGTCCAGTCCAGTGCCTTCTCTTCACGCAGCACATTGAGGAAATCACGCCCGGCGCCCGCCTCGGCCTTGTAGGCTGCGGGGAATTGCGGGGTATCTATCAGCGCGACACCCGGCGCCACTTCCAGGCTACCGGCACCGCCGACCACAAGCAGACGCGGCACGCCCGCGGCCTTGACCGCCCCGACCAGGCTGGCGGCATCACTGCCCTCGAAACGCGTCGCGCTGATCACCGCATCATGCCCCTTGAGCAACGGTACCAGGCGCTCGACATCGGCCACATCGGCCCTGGCCAGGCTCAAGCCGTCCTGCGCAGGGACTTCACTGACATTACGAGCGATACCGGTGACCTGATGGCCACGCTGCAGCAGTTCATGACCAAGACGCGAACCGGCACGACCGCTGATACCAAGAATGACGATGTTCATGGGTTTCTCCGTTTTGACGATTGAGGAAGGCTGGCCTGCGGGCTCGTTGCCGGCCCAGGCCCATCCGGCAACGACCAGCAACAGTGTCGCGACGAACAGTTGAAAGGATCGGGTCATGTTCAGGCTCCGCGTAAGGCAAGAGGGCTCAGCTTACTCGCAGCAAAAGCAACGAAAAGCCGCATAATCAGACCTACTCAGTTGCATGAATCGAGCGAATCATGGACAGAATCACCGCAGCCCGCGTGTTCGTCGAAGTGGTGGATAGCGGCAGCCAGACCGCTGCCGCCGAACACCTGGATATCTCCCGAGCCATGGTCTCGCGCTACCTCGCCGCGCTGGAGGAATGGGTCGGTGCACGCCTGCTGCACCGCACCACGCGCAAGCTGAGCCTGACCCAGGTAGGCAGCGAGCTGCTGCCGCATTGCCGGGAAATGCTGCTCACGGCCGACCTCATGCGCAGTACGGGACTCAAGGCCAACGACGGGCCAAGCGGCAACCTGCGCATCACCACCAGCCAGTCCTTCGCGCAGACCTGGCTCAGTCCGATACTGGTCGAGTACCTGGCGCGCTATCCCAATACCTCGGTGGATGTGCTGGTCAGCAGCCAGGCGGTAAATCTCGTCGAAGAGCGTATCGACCTGGCCCTGCGCATCACCAATCAGCTGGAGCCCAACCAGGTCGCCCGCCATCTGGGAACCTGCCATTCGGTGGTCTGCGCGGCGCCAGGCTACCTGGATCGAGCCGGCACGCCGCAGCATCCGGACGAACTGAATACGCACAACTGCCTGACCTACAGCTACTTCGGGCGCAGCTTCTGGCAGTTCCAGGCGGCCGGGGAAACACTCGATGTGGCGGTCGCCGGCAACCTCAGCAGCAACGACACCGCAGTGCTTCTCGAGGCCGCAATGGTTGGCGGCGGTGTCTGCATGCAGCCGCTATATGCCGCCGCGCCGCTGATCGAAAGCGGCCGTCTGGTACGCCTGCTGCCGGACTGGCAACCCCAGGCACTGGGCATTCATGCCATCTATGCATCACGCCGACAGATGCTGCCGGCCCTGCGTACGCTGCTGGATTTTCTTGCCGAGCGGCTGGCTGCCGACCCGCTGTGGCAGGCACGCTGACGAGCGTGTGACCGGTCATAGGCTGATCTGCCTCAACATGTGCGACGGCATGACGCGTTAGGGTTTCCCCACCGTTCCTTGTGCAGGAAGCCGTCATGCCCACCCTGACCCGCTCCACCTCCGCCATCCGTGTGCCCTGGGGCCTGCTGCTGGCACTGCTCGCCTGCGTGGCGGTCATCCTCCTGCCCACCCAGGACGGCCTGCCGATCGCCGGGCAGCGCATGCTGGCGATCCTGGTCTTCGCGGTGATCGTATGGATCAGCGAATCGGTGAGCTACGAGGTCAGTGCGATCATGATCATGGCGCTGATGGCCTTCCTGCTCGGCAGTGCGCCGACCCTGGCCGATCCCGACCAGCTGATCGGCACCAAGGACGCCCTGGCCATGGGTCTGGCCGGCTTCGCCAATTCGGCCCTGGCGCTGGTGGCCTCGGCGCTGTTCATCGCCGCGGCCATGACCCACACCGGGCTGGACAAACGCATCGCCCTGCTGACCCTGTCCCGGGTCGGCGCCAGCACCCACCGGGTGCTGCTCGGCGCCATCGCGGTGACCATCCTGCTCAGTTTCATCGTGCCCAGCGCCACGGCGCGGGTGGCCTGCATGGTGCCGATCATGATGGGGGTGATCGCCGCCTTCGGCGTGGACAAGCGTTCGGCCTTTGCCGGCGGCATCATGATCCTGGTCGCCCAGGCCACCAGCATCTGGAACGTCGGCATCCAGACCTCGGCGGCGCAGAACCTGCTGACGGTGGGCTTCATGCAGCGCCTGCTCGGCGAATCGGTGAGCTGGACGGACTGGCTGATCGCCGGCGCGCCCTGGAGCCTGCTGATGTCGGCGATCCTCTACTGGGTGATCCTCAAGGTCATGCCGCCGGAAACGGATCGCATCGAAGGCGGCAAGGAGACGGTGCGCAAGGCGCTGGCCGAACTGGGCCCGATGAGCGGCAGCGAACGCCGCCTGATGGCCATCAGCCTGACCCTGCTGGCGTTCTGGGCCAGCGAAGGCAAGCTGCACAGTTTCGACACCGCCTCCACCACCATGGTCGGCCTGGCGCTGCTGATGCTGCCGGGCATCGGCGTGATGGGCTGGAAGGAAGCCCAGGCGCGCATCCCCTGGGGCACGGTGATCGTCTTCGGCGTCGGCATCAGCCTCGGCACCGCGGTGCTGGCCACCGGGGCCGGCACCTGGCTGGCCAGGCTGATGGTCACCCACCTGGGCATGGAGGGCATGTCGCCGTTCTGGGTATTCGCCGTGCTCGGCCTGTTCCTGATCCTCATCCACCTCGGCTTCGCCAGCGCCACGGCGCTGACCTCGGCCATGCTGCCGATCATCATCGCCCTGCTGATGCAGCTCGGCGGCGACATCAATCCCCTGGGCATCAGCATGCTGCTGGGCTTCGTCATGAGCTTCGGCTTCCTGCTGCCTATCAACGCGCCACAGAACATGGTGTGCATCGCCACCGAAACCTTCACCTCCAAGCAGTTTCTGCGCACCGGCATCTGGCTGACCCTGGGCGGCTACCTGCTGATGCTGGTGTTCGCGGCGACCTGGTGGCGCTGGCTGGGCTGGATCTGAGGGGCGCCCGGGCTGGCGCTGAAACACCTAGTGAATGGCGTCACGCAGGAAGGCGGTCAGTGCCTGCCAGGTATCCTGCGCAGCATGCCTGGCGCTCCACACCAGGCCCACATCCATGGAGGGCACTTCATCGCTGAGCGGGCGCCGGGCGATGCGCTGCCCCTCCAGTGACCAGGGGCGGTAAACCAGGTCGGAAAGAATGGTGATGCCCTGCCCCGCGGCGACCAGGCTGCGTACCGCCTCGATCGAGCGGCTCTGCAGGCAGACCTGCGGTTTCAGCCCGTAGCTGCTCCAGTAGCGCTCCACCGTGGTCAGGTGTTCATCCATGTCCAGCAGCAGGTATTGCTGCGTGGCGACCTCGGCGAGGGATACGCGCTCCTGCTGGATCAGCGGATGCTCCGGGCTGGCCCAGAACTGGCGGGTGGAACGCAGCAGGATCTCACTGTGCAGGTCGGGGTGGCCGGACAGGTTGCTGGCGAGCACCAGGGCGAAATCCAGGCGCCCCGCCAGCAGCGCTTCTTCTATCTGCTGACGTTCCTGCTCGACGCAGATCACTTGCAGGCGCGGGAATTTGCGCCTCAGGGCGGGCAGCAATCGCGGCATCAGGTAGGCGCTGACGGTCTCGGTCAGGCCGATCAGCACCCGCCCCTGTACCTCGAGCGGCACGGTGCGTACGTCGTCCACGGCCTCTTCGAGCGTATGGATGACGCGCTGCGCATTACGCAGGAAGCGCAAGCCCTCCGTGGTCAGGCGCACCCCACCCGCCTGGCGGGTGAACAGGGGTATGCCCAACCCCTTTTCCAGCCCCTGCAGTGAGGCAGTCATGGCCGATTGCGATACATGACAGCGCAGTGCGGCGCGGGACACCTGGCCGGTTTCGGCCAGCGCCACGAAATGCTGTAACTGCCGGAACGTAGGCTGCATCGATTTTCCCGATAATGCTATTTCCAAAATTTGAATTGGGAATATCGCATTCAAGTGCCTTAGATTCCAGCTCCATGTCCTTTGGTACTGCATGGGTTTCTTCCTTGGCGCTCAAACCGGGTTACTGCACGCTCTGCCGCTCCCGCTGCGGCACACTCAACCTGGTCGAGAACGATCGGCTGATCGCCGTGCAGCCCAATCCCGAGCACCCCACCGGGGCGTCCATGTGCCTCAAGGGCAAGGCGGCGCCCGAGCTGGTGGACAGCGCCGAACGCTTGCTGCACCCCATGCGCAGGACGCGCCCCAAAGGCGATGCCGATCCCGGTTGGGTACGTATTTCCTGGGACGAGGCGCTGGACGAGATCGCCGAGCGCATGGCCACCATCAAAGCACGACGCGGTGCCGAGGCCTTCGCCTTCAGCGTGACCACGCCCAGCGGCACGCCGCTGAGCGACAGTATCGACTGGATCGAGCGGCTGATCCGCCGCTATGGCAGCCCCAACACCAGCTATGCCACCGAGATCTGCAACTGGCACAAGGATGTGGCCCACGCCTTCACCTTCGGCTGCGGCATTCCCACGCCGGACTATCGACACGCCGGCCTGATCCTGCTGTGGGGCCACAACCCGACCAATACCTGGCTCGCCCAGGCTCAGGCGATTGCCGACGGCCGAGGCAATGGCGCCAGGCTGCTGGTGATCGATCCTCGTGAAACGGCCCTGGCCCGTGAAGCGGATGTCTGGCTGCGGGTCAAGCCGGGCGCCGATGCAGCGCTGGCCATGGGCCTGGCGAATCTGTTGATCGAATCCGGGCGCTTCGATCTGGGCTTCATCGAGCGCTGGTCGAACGCCGCCTTGCTGGTACGTGAAGACAATGGCCGCTTCCTGCGCGCCTGCGACCTGGATGCTTCGGCGGACGACGCGTTGGTCGCCTGGGATGAAGCGGCTGGCCGCCCCAGGGCAATGCCTCAGGTGACGGAGGATGCACCCGGCGTTCGCGTCGCCCTGCGAGGCCACTTCACCGTCATGACCGAGGTCGGCGCAGTCGCCTGCCGGCCGGCGTTCGACCTGTACCGCGAAGCCTGCGCAGCGTTCACGCCAGGCCTGACCGCCGAGCTGACCTGGATCGACGAAGACGACTTGCGGCGTGCCGCCGACCTGATCGCAGAGGCCAGTAGCGTGGCCTACCATGCCTGGTCAGGTGTCGGGCAGCAGCGTAACGCCAGCCAGACGGAACGGGCCATCGCCTGCCTGTACGCGCTGACCGGCAGCTTCGACGCCCCTGGCGGCAATCGCCAGTTGGGCAAGGCCGCAGCGCGCGTGGTCAATGGCCTGGATCTGATCGACCCGGTGCAGCAGGCCAAGGCACTGGGACTTGCCCAGCGACCGCTGGGCCCGCCGGCGCAGGGCTGGATCATGGCGCGCGACCTGTATCGGGCGATCCTCGAGGGCATACCCTATCGGATCGAAGGGCTGCTGGCCTTCGGCAGCAACCCGCTGAGCTCCCAGGCCGACGCGGCCTTGGGCACCCAGGCGCTGCAGGCACTGGAGTTCTATGCCCACTGCGATCTGTTCATCAATCCCACTGCCCGCTACGCAGACATTCTGCTGCCGGTGAACACACCCTGGGAGCGAGAGGGTCTGCGTATCGGTTTCGAAATCTCCGAAGAGGCGCAGGAACATGTGCAGTTGCGCCAGCAGATGGTGCCCTCGCGGGGTGAAGCCCGATCCGACAACGATATCGTCTTCGCCCTGGCCAACCGTCTGGGCATGGCCGCCGACTTCTTTGGCGGCACGCTGGAGCAAGGCTGGAATGCGATGCTCGAGCCGCTGGGGCTCAGCGTCGGCCAGCTGCGCGAGAACCCCGAGGGTCTGCGCGTGCCGCTGCGGCACGAGTCGTTCAAATACCGCCGGGACGGCTTCGCCACGCCAACCGGGAGGGTGGAACTCTACTCCGAGCGTTTGCTGGAACATGGCTACCCACCGCTGCCGCTGGCGACGCCGCCAGCGGCTGAAGATCCACGCTTCCCCTTGCTGCTCAGTTCGGCGAAAAACGGCTACTTCTGCCACAGCCAGCATCGCAACCTGACCAGCCTGCGCCGCAAGGCCCTCGCGCCGACCTTGACGATTGCCACGGCGCTGGCCCGGGAAAAAGGCATTGCCGAGGATGACTGGGTACGGGTCGCCACCGCCAGCGGCAGCGCACGCTTCCAGGCGCGAATCGACGACCGCCTGCATCCACGCGTGGTGATCGGCGAGTTCGGCTGGTGGCAGCGCAACCAGGCGCTGGGGCTCGATGAAACGCCGCTGCTCGGCGATGGCAACACGCATTACAACGGCCTGGCCACGGCCGAGCATGCCGACCCGCTGAGCGGTTCGGTGCCGCTGCGCGACCTGCTGTGCAACCTGCGTCGGGAAGCCCCGCCGCAAGTGCTGCCGGCACGCTGGAACGGCATGCGCGACTTCGTCGTCGCCGAGCGGCACGCCGAGGCCGAGGGCGTGACCAGCGTCCTGCTGCGCCCGGTCGACGGCGGCCTGCTACCGGATTACCGCCCTGGGCAGCACATCACCCTGCGCATTCACACCACAGCCCACGGCGAGCAAACCCGCGCCTATTCGCTGACCGGCCCGGCGGTCGACCCGCAAAGGCGCCTGTATCGCATAGCCGTACGCCATGCCCGGGGGCAGCATGCCGATGGCCTGCCCTGGTCAGGCAAGGTGTCGTCGCACATCAATCTGGCACTGGCCGTTGGTGATCGTGTGGAGGTGCAGGCACCCAGCGGTACCTTCCTGATCCCCGCCAAGTCGGATCGGCCGCTGGTGTTCTATGCCGGCGGGATCGGTATCACGCCTTTCATCAGCGCCCTGGAAAGCGCCGCCGAGCTGGGCTTCGGTGGCGATATCCTGCTGCTGTACGGCAATCGCAATGGCCCGGGGCATGCTTTCAGGCATCGTCTGCAGGCTCTTGCCCAACGCCTGCCGGGCTTGCGCGTGGTCGACGCGTACAGCTCGCCGCTCGCTGCAGAGCGCACGGGAATCGACTATCAGGTGCTCGGCAACGTCACCCGCTGCATGGTGCCGGATGCGTTCTTCGCCAGGCGCGCCCTGCATTACCTGTGCGGCCCGCAGATCATGATGGACACCATCATCGGCGAGCTGGAAGCCGCCGGTGTGCCGAGATTCGACATATTCAATGAAGTGTTCCGCTCGCCGGCCGTGCTGCCGAGCGGCAACAGCCGTTTTGCCGTGACGTTCGCCCGAAGTGGGCAAACCCATGAATGGAATAACGAGGCCGGACCATTACTGACATTTGCCGAACGGCTGGGAATCCAGTTGCCGAGCGGATGCAGGGTCGGCCAATGCGAGAGCTGCGTGGTTCGCGTGCTGGAGGGCGAAGTCGTCCACCTGCACGGCAAGGATCCGGAAGATGCTCGCGTCTGCCTGAGCTGTCAGGCGATACCTGCCACAACTCTGACGCTGGATGCCTAGAGGGTCGGGGCCTCGCACGAGGTCACCGAGCACCTGACACCGGCGTTATCGACAAGAAGGTTCATGTAGCCGGCACGCCCTGGTGCGCACCGCTTGCAGAACCAATGAAGCGTGCCCTGCATGGCGCATGGGCATCGCCTAAAAACTGAGGGGTAGGTCATGAGCGTGGATATCACAACAAGCGCACCAGCGGCGGATGATTCCGGGCGCCTGGAAAAGATTGCCGTCAGCGTCAGCAACTGGTCGGAGAAATGGTTTCCCGATGCCTATGTATTCGCGGCATTGGCAGTGATCGTCGTGGCTCTCGGGGCCTGGGCCATGGGGGCTCCGGCCGCGCAAGTGGCGCAGGGTTTCGGTGATGGCTTCTGGAGCCTGATTCCCTTCACCATGCAGATGGCCGTGGTGGCCATTTCCGGCTATATCGTCGCCGTCTCGCCGCCAGCGTCCAAGTTGATCGACGCCCTGGGGCGGATGCCGAAAACCGCGCGGGGCGCGGTGGTCATGATCGCCACGGTGAGCCTGGTATCGACACTCTTCAACTGGGCCATCAGCCTGATCTTCAGCGGCCTGCTGGCCCGCGCCGTGGCCCGTCGCACGGATCTGCGCGTGGACTACCGGGCCATGGGCGCCGCGGCCTACATCGGCATGGGGGCCATCTGGGCGCTGGGCATCAGCTCGGCACCGGCACAACTGATGGCCAACCCGGCGAGCCTGCCCAGCGGCCTGCTGGAAATCACCGGCGTGCTGCCGTTCACGGAAACCATCTTTCTCTGGCAGTCGATCGTCATGACCCTGGCCTTGCTGCTGATCTCGATCCTGGTCTGCTATTACTCGGCGCCCACCGGTGAGCGCATCAAGACCGCTGAGGATCTCGGCGTGGATCTGCACGACTCGGATATCCAGGTGGAAAAACCGAACCGACCGGGAGAATGGCTGGAGCATTCGCCACTGATAACCCTGGCCATCGTGGCCATCAGCGGCGTGTGGCTGTTCGGCGAGTTCACCGGCAAGGATCCCTTGCTGGCCATCTCCAGCCTCAATACTTACAACTTTCTGTTCCTCACCCTCGGCATGCTCTTGTGCTGGCGGCCGATCCGTTTCATCAAGGCGTTCTACAAGGCCGTGCCTTCGGTGGGCGGCGTGCTGATCCAGTTCCCGCTCTATGGCGGCATCGCCTTCATGATGACCAAGGTGGCCAACGACCAGGGCGAAACGCTTTCGCACCTGCTGGCATCCGGTTTCGTCGCAGTGGCCACGCAGGAGAGCTTCTCGGTGGTCATGGGCATCTATTCCGCGGTGCTGGGCTTCTTCATCCCCTCCGGGGGCGGCAAATGGCTGATCGAGGCGCCGTACGTGATGCAGGCGGCGAACGATCTGCAGGTTCATCTGGGCTGGGCTGTGCAGGTCTACAACGCCGCCGAAGCGCTGCCGAACCTGATCAACCCGTTCTGGATGCTGCCACTGCTGGGCGTACTCGGCCTCAAGGCGCGCGACATCGTCGGCTTCACCTTCACCCAGCTGCTGGTGCACGCCCCGCTGGTGCTGTTCCTGCTCTGGGTCTTCGCCGGCACCCTGACCTACGTTCCCCCCGTGATGCCGGGCTCCTGACGGCCGCGCCCCGTACAGACGAGCTGTACGGGGCATGAACTCACGCATCCTTTCACCGACATCAGGCTTTACGGATATGCACATCTATACCGCGCAGCAAACCGCTGAACTCCTGCCATTCGACGCGCTGGTCGCCGCCCTGCGAACGGCCGCGAGCGAGTATGCCGACGGCCTGATCACCAGCCCCGAGCGCATGGTCGTCCCCCTCGGCACAGACGGCGTCATGCTCAGCATGCCGGCAGTCGCTGCCGATATCGCCATCCACAAGCTGGTCAACGTGCAACCTGGCAACACGGCGCGGGGCTTGCCCACCATCCATGGCCAGGTCGCTGCCTTCGACAGCGCGACCGGGCACCCCCTGTTCACCCTGGACGGGCCGGTCGTGACGGGCCGGCGCACCGCCGCGGTTTCGCTGCTGGGTATCGAGACCTTGCTGCCGACGGCGCCGAAGTCGATTCTCATCATCGGCACCGGCACCCAGGCCGTGCATCACGTGCAGGCGTTACAGGCGCTGTATCCCTTGGCAAGCATCTGGATCCGCTCCAGGAGCGAAGCCAAGGCGCAGGCATTCTGCGCCCGGTACGGCGGGGCCCAGGCCAACCTTGCGGTTTGTCCGGCGCAGGCGATTCCCGAAGCGGTCGACGTGGTCATAACCGTAACCACCAGCCGCACGCCAGTCTATGACGAGGCGGCGCTGGCCGGGCGCCTGGTGGTGGCTGTCGGTGCCTTCACGCCCGATCTGGTCGAGATCGGCGGGAAAACCATCGGCCAGAGCCAGCTGTTCGCCGACGATCTGGCTGGTGCCAGGCATGAAGCGGGAGATTTGATCCAGGCCGGCGTCGACTGGGATGAGGTGCGCCCCCTGGTCGCCGCGTTGCCATCATGGCCACGAACGGATCGGCCGATCCTGCTCAAGACGGTAGGCTGTGCCGCCTGGGATCTGGCCGCTTGCCGTACCGCGCGCAGGATGATGGCCAGCTGAGAAGCCGCAGCGCCCAAGGTAAATGTTTCTTTACAAAGGAGCATTCGCCCGCCGTTGCAGCCTAAGCTTGCGTACCCGGCCGCCTGAACCAACCGGCCGGGGCCTCTTCATCCGCACCGCAAGGATCACACCATGCCAGTCAGAACCTCCTCGATCATCACCCTCGGCCTGCTTGCGACACTCACTGCCGGGATGCTGCAGGCGGCGCCGCAGGGTGCCAGGCAGGATCAGCCCGGCGGCAATTCGCAGCAGCACGTCGGCGGCAACCAGATCCAGGCGCCCGGTGGTGCCGGCAACGGTCAGCGTCAGGCAGGCGGCGGCCAGTCAACGCCTGGCAAGCAACAGGCGCAGCAGAATCGTGGCCAGCCGCCGCAGGATTTCAGTTCGGTGCACCAGGCGTTCCACGAGCGGCGCGAGCAGATCGGCCGTGGGCCGGCGCTGCCGCCCGATGTGCGCATCGTCAAAGGCCAGCCCCTGCCCAAAGGCTACGGCAAGCGCCTGGACAGCCGCGCGCTGCAGGGCCTGCCCCATTACGAAGGCTACGAGTGGCGGCGCGTGGGCAGCGACATGGTGCTGGTGGCGCTTACCACCGGCATCGTCTACACCATTCTCAGCGGCGTGCTGAACTGAGCCATGGCGCGGCGGGCGCCCTCGTCCGCCACCTCGCCAGCAGGGTCGCCCCGATCCTGCGACCGACCAACGCCTGCATTTGACGCGGCGCACCGGGCAGCGCAACGATGCGCTGCCGTCAGGTGCTCGAATCTTACCCCTACTGGGCGGCCTGCAGCTGGCGTTGCGAAGCACGCTGCTGTTTGTAGGCGAGAGCGGCGGGCGCGACCGGTGTGACCTTGCCGGTTTCCACCCACTTGCGCAGGCGGCTGGCGTCGGCCATGTGGGTGTACTTGCCGAAGGCGTCGAGCACCACGAAGGCCACGGGCTTGCCGGCCATGGTGGTGCGCATCACCAGGCAGTGCCCGGCGCGGTTGGTGAAGCCGGTCTTGGTCAGCTGCACATCCCAGTCGGCCTTGCGGGTCAGGCCGTTGGTATTGCGGAAACCCAGGGTGTAGTTGGGTTTGTGGAAAGCCACGGTCTTTTCCGGCGTCGCGCTGAGCTCACCGATCAGCGGATATTTGCTCGTCGCCTTGAGCAGCTTCACCAGGTCGTTGGCGCTGGAGACGTTGTGCTCGGATAGACCGGTAGGTTCGACATAGCGGGTCTGGGTCATACCGAGGGCGCGAGCCTTGGCGTTCATCGCCGCGACGAAAGCAGTGACGCCACCCGGATAATGATGGGCAAGGCTGGAGGCAGCGCGGTTCTCGGACGACATCAGGGTCAGCAGCAGCATCTCGCGGCGGCTGATCTCGCTGCCCAGTCGCACGCGCGAAT
Organism: Phytopseudomonas daroniae; assembly: GCF_004327285.1. Taxonomy (GTDB): domain Bacteria; phylum Pseudomonadota; class Gammaproteobacteria; order Pseudomonadales; family Pseudomonadaceae; genus Aquipseudomonas; species Aquipseudomonas daroniae. The sequence goes on along the minus strand of NZ_QJUI01000016.1, from coordinate 54,618 downwards.
ACACGCCACGCATGTCGTGCACGTCCTGGATGATCACCGGCAGTTGCTCGGTCAGCGGCAGCTTGGCGTCGAGGGTGACCATCGCGGTCATCAGCTTGGTCACCGAAGCGATCGGCACCACCATGTCGGAATTACTGGAATACAGCACCTTGTTGGTGCTCAGGTCGACCAGCAGAGCACTACCGGAGGCGAGTTCCTGCTTGGCGGGGGCGGCAGCTTTGGCGGCCAGAGGCGAGACGATGAACAGGCAGGCCAGAGCGACGCTGGCGAAGGGGCGACGAATATTCACGATGGCATTCACTAAGCAAGAGATGGCTGAAAAGGCGCTCCATGCCGGTGGAAGAACGTCATCCGTGGCCCTACTCAAAATAAATAGGGTTTGGAAAACAGCTGATTGCGTATGCAATTGAAGGTGCGATGTTAGCACCCGTCAAGGCGGGTTCCCATTCTCCGATAAATGGATCAACCGGCGATAGATCGCCGACGCCCCAGGCGATTCAGCCACAGCGAGGCGAGAATGATCGCGCCACCCAGCGCCAGCCGGGGAATATCGGCGTCGCGATTCCAGATCAGCAGGTTCACCAGCAAGCCGGCAGGCACGTGTAGCTCGTTGAGCACCGCCAGGGTGCCGGCATCCACCTTGACGCTGCCCTTGACCCACCAGAACAGCCCCAGCGCCGTGGCGAACAGACCCATCCACAAGAGGATGCCCCATTGCAGCGCGGTTTGCGGCAGCTTGTCCGGGTTGCCGAAGAGCAGGAACGACGGCAACACCAGCAGCATGGCACCCAGGAAGAAGTGGCCGAAAAAGCGATGCAGCGGCTGCTCGGTCGGGTAGCGCAGCAGCAACTGGCGGCATAGCACCTGGCCGGCCGCGAAAGTGAGATTGGCCAGTTGCAGCAGCAGGAAGCCGATCAGGTATTCACCTTCCAGACGCTCGAAGCGGATCACCACGCCGCCGCCCACCGCGACCAGTGCGGCGACCAGCGACCAGGGGCTGAAGCGGCGCGCCAGGGCGTCATCGAGCAGGGTTACGTAGATCGGCGTGAGCACGGTGAACAGCAGCACCTCCGGCACCGTCAACACCTGGAAACTGCGGTACAGACACAGGTAGGTGACCCCGAACTGCAGCGCCCCAGCCAACCAGAAGCCAGCCAGTAAACGCCGCGGTAGCCCACGCCAGAGGGTGAACGGCAGGAACACCAGTGCCGCCACAGCCACCCGCGCCAGCACGGCAAAATCGCTGTCGACCCGGCCCGCCAGGTATTCGCCGATCAGGCTGAAGGAAAACGCCCAGAGGACGGTAACAGCGAGCAGGTAGGGCATGGCACGGGCTCTCGAAAAATCAGGCGCGGATCATACCGTGCCAGAACCCCTGCGTCAGAGGTGCTCAAAGCTCAAAGGTCAGCGGCCCACCTTCCGACAGACCCGATAGATCCAGCGGCCGTACCGCGCCCATCCACAGGGCGCGGTCGCGGTGGTCGATCAGGTCATTGCCGGTGATCGGGTGGATAAAGACCACCAGCTCGCCGCGATTGAGCATCAACCAGGGGATCAACTCGCCGAACAGCTCGACGCCAAACGCCAGTTGGCAGCTCCAGTCCGGGTGCGGGCCCACGGGCTTCTGGTGCATGCGCCCCATCTTCACTGCAAAGCGTGCCGCAGCGGATTCGCACAGCCTGCGCGCCTGCTCCAGGCTGCTGGCATCGAAATACACATGGGCGTGGTAGCCGCGGATGCGGATATCGGTCATATGGCGATTCCCCGTGGATTGATCGCACCCTGCAGAGGCGGCAGCGTCTCGCGCAACAGTTCGTCACGCAACCAGTCGACGAAGTTCTGCACCAGCCGTACCCGCCGTTTGCGTTCGGGCAGCACCACGTAATAGCCGAATTCGGAGGTTGCGGTGCGGCCGTCGATACGGCGGAGCAGACCCTGGGCCAGCAGCTCGTCGACCAGATGGCGCCAGCCGATGGCCACGCCCTGGCCAGCGATGGCGGCCTGGATAAGCAAAGTGTAGTTGTCGAAGCGCAGGCTGCCGGGGATGGGCGTTTCGGCGATGCCCAGGGCGCGAAACAGACCATTCCAGTCGAACCAGCGCGAGCGGTTTTCCGGGCGCAAGTGCAACAACGGCAGGCGCGCCAGTAGTTCATTGGCGGAGGCGCTCTGGCCGTTGAGCAAATGCGGGCTGCACACTGGAAACGCTTCCTCCTCGAACAGCAGGTGCACCTGGCCATTCTTCAGGCGCCCGTCGCCAAAGGAGATGGCGACATCGATCTCCGCCGGCAGGCTGGCCATATCACGCTCGCTGGTGACCAGGCTGACATCGACCTCCGGATACAACTGATGGAAACGCTGCAGCCGTGGCATCAGCCAATAGGCGGCGAAGGCGAAATCGGTGGCGACCTGCAGCACCTCGTGCTGCTGCCGCCCGACCACCGCCTCCAGGCCGGCATCCAGGACTGCCAGGCCCTCCTGAACCGGGCCCAGCAGCGTTTCGCCGGCTTCGGTCAGCACGATTCCACGGTAAACGCGGTCGAACAGGCGGGTCGCCAACCGTTCTTCCAGGCGCTTGATCTGCTGACTGATGGCCGGCTGGCTGCTACCGAGCTCAGCCGCTGCGGCGGTAAAGCTCAAGTGGCGCGCTGCAGACTCGAACACCCGCAACACGTCCAGGGAGATTCCTTCGAGCGCCTTAAGCATAAGCTGTGCTTATCCTAGTCATGTACCTCATCCGGGTTTACCCAGGCCTGGCGAGGCTGGATGATCAAAATAGCACTCTCGCATAAAACAACCATATGGAACACACAACCGCCATGAAACGCCCGAACATCCTTTTCATCATGGCCGACCAGATGGCCGCGCCGCTTTTGCCACTGCACGATCCGGCCTCGCCGATCAAGGTGCCGAACCTGCAGCGCCTGGCCGCCGAGGGCGTGTTGTTCGATTCCGCCTACTGCAACAGCCCGCTGTGCGCGCCCTCGCGCTTCACCCTGGTCAGCGGCCAGTTGCCCAGCCAGATCGGCGCCTACGACAATGCCGCCGACTTCCCCGCCGACGTGCCGACCTACGCTCACTACCTGCGCCGTCTCGGTTACCGCACGGCGCTGTCCGGCAAAATGCATTTCTGCGGCCCGGATCAGTTGCACGGCTACGAGGAACGTCTGACCAGCGACATCTATCCCGCCGACTACGGCTGGGCCGTGAACTGGGACGAGCCCGAGGTGCGCGCCAGTTGGTACCACAACATGTCCTCGGTGCTGCAGGCCGGCCCTTGCGTGCGCACCAACCAGCTCGACTTCGACGAAGAGGTGGTGTTCAAGGCCCAGCAGTACCTCTACGACCACGTGCGCGTGACGCCGGATCAGCCGTTCTGCCTGACCGTGTCGATGACCCATCCGCACGACCCGTACACCATTCCCGAGGAATACTGGGATCGCTACAGCGATGACGATATCCCCCTGCCCCGCCAGGTGATCGACCAGGCCGAGCAGGATCCCCACTCCCAGCGCCTGCTCAAGGTCATCGACCTGTGGGACAAGCCGCTGCCCGAGCACAAGATCCGCGACGCGCGCCGCGCCTACTTCGGCGCCTGCAGCTACATCGACGACAACATCGGCAAGCTGCTCAAGACCCTCAAGGACTGCAAGCTGGCCGACGACACCATCATCGTGTTCTCCGGCGATCACGGCGACATGCTTGGCGAACGCGGCCTCTGGTACAAGATGCACTGGTTCGAGATGGCCGCCCGGGTACCGCTGCTGATCCACGCACCGGCGCGTTTCGCGGCGCACCGGGTCAGCCAGTCGGTGTCCACCGTCGACCTCTTGCCGACCCTGGTGGAGCTGGCCGGCGGCCAGGTGGAAACCGGCCTGGCACTCGACGGCCGCTCGCTGTTGCCGCACCTGCAGGGCAGCGGCGGACACGACGAAGTGCTCGGCGAGTACATGGCCGAAGGCACCACCAGCCCGCTGATGATGATTCGCCGCGGCGAGTGGAAATTCATCTACTCCGAAGAGGATCCGCTGCTGCTGTTCAACGTGGCGAGCGACCCGCAGGAACGCGAGAACCTGGCCGAGTCGCCGGATCATCGCGAGCAGGTCGCGTCCTTCCTCGCCCAGGCACGCGGCCGTTGGGACATTGCCGCGATCCACCGCGCCACCCTGGCCAGCCAGCGTCGCCGCCGCCTGGTCGCCGAAGCCCTCGGCAAAGGTGCGCTGAAGAGCTGGGATCACCAGCCGATGGTCGACGCCAGCGAGCAATACATGCGCAACCACATCGACCTCGACGATCTGGAGCGCCGCGCCCGCTTCCCCCAACCGTGACGCAGCGTGCCGGGTGACCCAGCGGAAAACCGCGGGAACCCGGCACGCTCGCCTGCGTCGCATAGCCTGCCAAACTAAAAATCGACATAAGGAAATAGGCATGAAGACATTCAAGACGGCCGTCACCGGCAGCCTGCTCATGGCCGCCACCCTCGCCTCCCAGGCCCACGCCGAAGACGCCAGTTGCGCCACGGTGAAACTCGGTGATCCAGGCTGGAGCGACATTGCCGTGACCAACGGCATCGCCAGCCTGGTACTCGAAGGCCTGGGCTACAAGGTGCAGACCCAGACCCTCGGCGTGCCGATCATTTTCGCCGGCCTGCAAAAGGGCCAGGTCGATGTGTTCCTCGGCAACTGGATGCCCGCGCAGCAGGCCAACTACGACAAGTTCGTCGCCAACGGCAAGGTGGACAAGGTCGCCGAAAACCTCAGCGGCACCGAGTACACCCTGGCTGTGCCGACCTATGCCTATGACGCCGGGGTGAAGACCTTCGCCGACCTGGAAAAACACGCCGACAAGTTCGGCCGCAAGATCTACGGCATCGCTTCCGGCGCGCCGGCCAACGAGTCGATCAAGGAAATCATCGCCGCCAACGAATTCGGCCTGAAGGATTGGACGCTGATCGAATCCAGTGAGCAGGCCATGCTGGTACAGGTCGGCCGTGCGGTGCGGCGCGACGAGTTCGTCGCCTTCCTCGGCTGGACACCGCACCCGATGAACGTGCAGTACGACATGAAGTACCTCAAGGGTGGCGAGAAGTACTTTGGCGAGAGCGGCAGCGTCAACACCCTGGCCCGCAAGGACTATGCGGCGCAATGCCCGAACGTTGGCAAACTGCTGAGCAACCTGACGTTCACCCAGGACATGGAGAACGCCATCATGGACAAGGTACTGAGCAAGCAGGCGAGCAACGACCAGGCCGTGAAGGATTGGCTCAAGGCCAATCCCGAGGTGATCGACGGCTGGCTGCAGGGTGTCACTACCCGCGATGGCGGCGACGCGGTTGCGGCGGTGAAGGCCAAGCTGTAGGGCAGTTAAGTGGCGGAAGCGGACAATCGCAGGTCGTAGGATGGGTGCAACCCATCGGCAATTGATGGGTTTCACCCATCCTACGGCTGTAGGGTGGGCTTTAGCCCACCAGATCGAATGGCCGCTATCGCCTTTCCAAAGCCATACACGCGATGCGCTCGAGCACTCCGGGAAATCATGACGAAAGCCTCTGTTACTCTGCTTGCCACCTAATCATCCGCCCCCGAGCGACCGCATGCGCTTACCCAGCCGCTACAGCCTGTTCCCATTCCTGCTCTGGTGGCCGAGTATCACCCGGCGTACCCTGGGTACGGATCTGCTGGTCGGGCTGAGCGGCGCCATTCTGGCCTTGCCGCAATCGATCGCCTACGCGCTGATCGCCGGGCTGCCCGCCGAGTACGGGCTGTATGCGGCCATCGTGCCGGTGATCATCGCCTGCCTGTGGGGCTCGTCGTGGCACCTGATCGCCGGGCCGACGGCGGCCATCTCCATCGTCCTGTTCACCAGCGTCAGCCCCATGGCCAGGCCAGGTAGCGACGAGTTCGTCGCGCTGGTGCTGGTGCTGACCTTTCTCGCCGGGCTGTTCCAGTGGCTGCTGGGGCTGCTGCGCTTCGGTAATCTGGTCAACTTCGTCTCACCCTCGGTGGTGCTCGGCTTCACCCTGGGCGCCGCTCTGGTGATCGCCCTCGGCCAGTTGCCCAACCTGCTGGGCCTGGAGGTCGACAGCCAGCGTACCGCCGTCGCGACCCTGCTCGCCCTCGTCGAGCACCTCGGGCAAGCCGACTGGCATGCGCTGCTCGTGGCGCTGTTCACCCTGACGGTGAGCCTGTTGTGTCGGCGCTTGTGGCCGCGCTTGCCGGCGCTGCTCATCGGCGTGGTCGCTGGCAGCCTGCTGGTCGCCGCCCTGCCGGGGTTCTTCGCCAGCATCGCCCTGGTCAACGCCTTCGAGGGCAAGCTGCCGCCGCTCACCACGCTGCACTTCGAGGTCAACAGCCTGCTGCAACTGCTGCCCGCCGCCATCGCCTGCGGCATGCTCGGCCTGGTCACCAGCCTGTCCATCGCCCGCTCCCTGGCGAGCAAATCCCAGCAGGTGCTGGACGCCAACCAGGAGGTACGCGCCCAGGGCCTGTCCAACCTGATCGGCCCCTGGTTCTCCGGTTCGCTGTCGGCCGGCTCCTTCACCCGTTCGGCGTTGAACCTGCAGGGCGGCGCCACCTCACCACTGGCCGGTGTGTTCTCCGCCGTACTGGTGGCGGCGTTCGCGCTGTTCTGTGCAGCGCTGATCGCCCATATCGCCCTGCCAAGCATGGCCGCGGCCATCCTGCTGATCTGCTGGGGGCTGGTGGATGTAGCCGGGGTACGGGCATTGCTGCGGGTCAGCCGCGCGGAGTTCGTGGTGATGCTGCTGACCCTGCTGGCCACCCTGCTGCTGGAGCTGCAGACGGCGATCTACGCCGGCGTGCTGGCCTCGCTGTTCTTCTACCTCAAGCGCACCTCACAGCCGCGCTTCAAATACACCCGCGACGGCGACGACGAACTGCTGCGCCTGGAAGGCTCGATCTTCTTCGGCGCCTGCCACTACGTGCAGCAAGTGTTGCAGCTCAGCCGTGGCGAGCGGGTGGTGGTCGATGCCCGGCACATCAACTTCATCGATTACGCCGGCGTGGAAATGCTCCACCAGGAAGCACGTCGCCTGCACACCCAGAACCGCCAACTGGTTCTGCGCCACGCCCGCCCCCACGTGATCGACGAAATCCACAAACTCGAAGGTGCCGCCACCTGCCCCGTGCAGTTCGAGGATTGAGCCAACCATTTCCCGGGTATCGCTGCGCTCAACACCGGGCTACGGAAAGCGTGCGTCTCTAGCGCCAGCCGTGGCGGCGAAAATAGCGCCACACCAACAACAGCGCCGCCAGTCCCAGGATGCCTGCGCAGATGAACAGGCCGCCATAGCCCAACGCCTTGGCCAGCACGCCGCTGGCCGCGCCGACGAAGCCGCCGAGGAGGATCTGCGTGGAGGCCTGCAGGGTGAAATCCGCGCCCTCGTGACCGCTGCGGCACTGGCGCATCATCGCGGCGAACAGTGCCACGGTGGACAGACCATCCGCCGCCTGCTCGAACAGCGTCAACGCGTACACCAGAGACGCATCACCGCCGCGGCTCACCAGCAGCGCCAATGCGGCAAGACTCAGCGCCTGCAGTACACCGAAGATCAGCAGCGCGCGCAGCACACCCAGGCGCGCATAAAGCAGACCACCAAGCAACGCACCACCAATCCCGACCAGACTGCTGATCAACGTCAGTTGCCCCAGCTCGGCGTTGCTCCAGCCCTGATCCACCAGCATCGGTTTGATCATCGGCGAACCCAGGGCATCACCCAGCTTGAACGTCAGCACTACCGCCAGCCACAAGCCCATGCCCGGCAGCGCCAGCAGCCCGCGGTAATGGCGCAGCAACAGGCCAGGGCCCACCGGCTCGGTAGAGGCGGCCTGAGGTGGCAAGTGGCGCGTCTCGGCAAAGCGCCAGATCGGCAACAGCGTCAGCGCCAGCAACAGAGTCAGCCAGAGCAAAGACAGGTTCCAGCCAAAGCGGTCGATCACCAGCAGCAGGCCACTGCCGCTGACGATCATCCCCACCTTGTAGCCACCCACCTGCAGACTGTTGCCAAGCCCGCGCCAGCGCTCCGGCAACAGGCGTACGGTCAGGCCATCGGTGGCGATATCCTGAGTCGCGGCGGCCAGGTTGACCAACACCAGCAGACCAAGCAGAAGCGGTAGATGGGCACCGAACAAGGCATCGGGCGAGAGCATCGCCAGCGCCAGGAGAATCAGCAGCACGCCGCTCTGCAAGGGTAGAATCCAGCCACGGTGATGGCCCAGGCGCCGCGACGACAAACGATCCACCCAGGGCGCCCACAGCACCTTGAGCAACCAGGGCAACGCCAGCAACTTGAGCAGGCCGATCAGCGCCAGATCCACACCGTGCTGACGCATCAGCACCGGCAATGCATGGGCGATCAACCCCGACGGCAGGCCCTGGGCACAATACAGCGACGCCAGCAGCACCAGAGTGGCACCCGCAGGGCGGCGCAAATCGGAAGGCGTGGACGACATGGGTGAATCCGCAGGAGATGAACGGCGCAGCATAGCGCAGGCTTGAAAGCGGCAGCAGGCATGTCATGATCCGGTAACAACTCGATACCCGAAACCCGCGACCTAGACGAACGCCAGCGCTCCGTTCCGGTCTACTCGCCTATCACCCTTTCGCGCCCCTCTGCTGCCTTCAGCGAAGCAGACAGTGGCGTCGCGTTTTCGAGCAGTGCGGAGTTCCATGGCCACATCACTTATCCACACCCTGCGCCGCCGCTGGTTCAGCCTGAGCCTGCTGCTGTGCCTGGCCGTCGGCCTGCCGGTCGGTTGCGCCAAACTTGAAGAAAAGGAACGCGAACTGGTGTTCCGCATCGAGCCCGGCACCGCCAGCTGGTTCAGCGGCCTGCCCGTCGGCGTGGAGGAAATGACCCTCAGCGCACCAACGTTCGGCGATACCCAGAACATCCACGCCTGGTGGTGGCCAGCACGCAAGGCAGACGCACCGACGCTGCTGTACCTGCACGGCTCGCGCTGGAACCTGACCGGCCAGTTGTTTCGCATCGAACAACTGCATGCCATGGGCTTCTCGGTACTGGCCATCGACTACCGAGGCTTCGGCGAAAGCCTCGGCGAGCTGCCCTCCGAGCGCACCATTTACGAAGACGCCGAGATCGCCTGGCAGCGCCTCACCGAACTGCAACCGGATCCAGCCAAGCGTTTCGTCTACGGCCATTCCCTGGGCGGCGCCGTGGCGGTCAACCTGACCGAATCCCTGGGTCGCAACCGCCACACACCGCCGCTGGCCGGGCTGATCATCGAGTCGACCTTCACCAACCTGGCCGACGCCGCCACCGAAGTGGCCGCCGAATACACATCGCTGCCGGTGCGCTGGCTGCTGTCGCAGAAATTCGATTCACTGAGCAAGATCGGTGATATCAAGGTGCCGGTGCTGATCGCCCATGGCACCGGCGACCGCTATGTCCCAGCCCGTTTCAGCGAAAGCCTCTACCAGGCCGCCAGTGAGCCCAAGCGCCTGCTGCTGATCAACGGCGGCAACCACAACAACAGCATGCGCACCGGCAGCGGCGAGTACCAAGAGGCGATCCGCACGCTGTTCGCGCCGAAGGCCGTGAGCCGCGGGTAGCCAGTTTCTGAACTGGTGAGGCCCGCTACCCGTTTGCGCCACATACAAAAACGCCCGACATGCAGAATGTCGGGCGTTTTTGTTTCGGCAACAGACGTCGCTTACATACCGGCCGCTTTCAATAGCGGGTTACCGTTCGAACCAGCACCGCCATTGATCTTGTAAACATCCAGCAGCTTACCGACCTTGCTCCACTCGAAGACGGTCGACTCATTCTTGTTCGGTGCGCCAGGCAGCGCGCTGATCAAGCTGTAATCGTACTTCCAGATTTCCTTGCCGCTCAGCCCAGGCTTCGCTGCGCTGAAGTAAAACAGTCACAAAGTCGCATTATGGTGGCCGGAGTCGTCTTCCAGCCTGTAAGGGTACAAGCCATGCTGCGTTCCGTTACCTGCTCCCGCCTGCTCTACGCTCTGCTCTTACCGGTGTTGGGCACTGCTCATGCTGCCGATCTGTCCTCTCGCTACACCGACACCAACGGCGATATGGTCGCCGATGCGCCGACGGATGAAGGCAAGTGGATTGATCCCGCCACACTGATCTTCGCGTACACACCCGTGGAAGACCCAGCCGTGTATGCCAAGGTGTGGGACGGTTTTTTGCAGCACATGGAAAAGGTGACAGGCAAGAAGGTTAAGTTCTTCCCGGTTCAATCCAACGCCGCCCAGCTCGAGGCCATGCGCGCCGGCCGGCTGCACATTGCCGGCTTCAACACCGGCTCAGTCCCGCTGGCAGTCAACTGCGCCGGCTTCGTGCCCTTCACCATGATGGCTGACAAGCAGGGCAACTACGGCTACCAGATGGAAATCATCACCCATACCGGCAGCGGTATCGATGACGTACCAGGCTTGCGCGGCCACACCCTGGCATTCACCTCGCCCACCTCGAACTCCGGGTTCAAGGCGCCTTCGGCGCTGCTCAAATCCGAGTTCAATCTCGAGGCGGACAAGGACTTCAAAACGGCCTTCTCCGGCAAGCACGACAACTCGATCATGGGCGTGGTGAACCGCGATTACGACGCCGCCGCCATCGCCAACTCGGTGCTCGCACAGATGCAGGCCCGTGGCATGGTCAAGCCTGAGCAGTACAAGGTGCTGTACACCTCGCAGACCTTCCCCACCACCGGCTATGGCTACGTCTACAACCTCAAGCCAGAACTGGCCGCCAAGATTCAGGAAGGTTTCAAGACGTTCGAATGGGAAGGCTCGGATCTGCAGGCGGAATTCAAGAGCTCCGATGGTGAGCAGTTCATCCCGATCACCTTTAAACAGCACTGGGAAGTGGTGCGCAAGATCGACCAAGCCATGGACGTGAGTTACCAGTGCGACAAGTGATCAGCGCTGGCGAAAACAAGGAAGTGCCAGGCATGCCCCTTCTCGAGATCAATGGCTTGGGCAAACGCTACGCCAGTGGCGACCAGGCGCTCGCGGATGTGCGTCTGGTGTTGCCCAAGGGCCAGGTCATGGCACTGATCGGCCCATCCGGCGCGGGCAAGAGCACGCTGATTCGCTGCATCAACCGCCTGGTGGAACCGACCGAAGGCGAGGTGCTTCTCAGTGGTCTGTCGTTGACCAAACTGCGCTCCGGCGCGCTACGCAAAGCGCGTCGGCGGATGGGCATGATTTTCCAGGATCATGCCCTGGTCGATCGGCTGACCGTCATGGAGAACGTGCTGTCGGGAAGGCTGGGCTATGTGGGCTTTTGGCGCAGCGTCTGGCGCCGCTATCCCCAGGCCGATGTGCAGGAAGCCTTCCGCTTGCTCGACCGGGTCGGCTTGGCCCAGGCGCTCGACAAACGTGCCGATGCATTATCCGGTGGCCAGCGACAACGGGTCGGCATCGCTCGCGCCCTGCTGCAGAACCCCGACTTGATGCTGATCGACGAGCCCACCGCCAGCCTCGACCCGAAGACCTCACGGCAGATCATGCGGCTGATCCGTGAGCTATGCGACGAGCGTGGCCTAACGGCGATCATCAATATCCATGATGTCGATCTGGCTCGCCGCTTTTCGGACAGAATCGTCGGACTGCATGCCGGACGCATCGTCTTCGACGGCTCGCCTGACGCACTCGATGCCCCCACCCTGACCCGCATCTACGGTGAGGAAGACTGGGAATCCAATACTGAAAAAGCGGCTCAGGAAGATGAACCGGCAGCCGAAACGCGCGAACTTCATAAGGCTCGCTCGGGCTGGGCAGAGGTCGTCAGCTGATGGCCGTTGACGTATCTGCAAACGACCGTCTGGCCCGAGCACGTGCCGGACATTGGCAGCCACCCTCGCTGTTGCCAGGTATGGGCCAGCGCTACCTGGTCGTCGGTGGCCTGCTGCTTTATCTCGTGCTCGCTGGCACCAGCATCAACCTGGACTGGAATCGCATTGCCGAAGGCTGGTCGCGCGGGCTGGCCTTTGCGTCCGGGTTCGCTCACCCGGACTTCACCAGCCGTGGCGGCGATATTCTCGAAGGCCTGCTGGAAAGCCTGGCCATGACATTGGTTGCCACGGTGCTGGGTATCGCCCTGTCTATTCCGGTCGGCCTCGGCGCCGCACGCAACCTGTCGCCGCTGCCGGTCTACCTGTTCTGCAGGGGGCTGATCATGGTTTCGCGCACCTTTCAGGAAGTGATCATCGCCATCCTGTTTGTCGTGATGTTTGGCTTCGGCCCGCTGGCTGGCGTCGCCACGCTCGCCTTCGCCACCATTGGTTTCATCGCCAAACTACTGGCTGAAGCGATCGAAGACATCAATGCGCGCCCATTAGAGGCCATTCGTGCAACGGGCGGCAGCTGGTTACAGGTCATGAATCATGCCGTGCAGCCACAGATCATGCCTCGGCTGATCGGTCTCTCGCTGTACCGCCTCGACATCAACTTCCGCGAGTCGGCCATCATCGGCATCGTTGGCGCTGGCGGTATCGGGGCGACGCTCGGTACCGCCATGGATCGCTACGAATACAACACGGCTGCGGCCGTGCTGCTGATCATCATCGCCATCGTACTCGCCACAGAGTATTTCTCCGGGCACGTACGTCGCTGGCTCCAGTAAGGCTTTTTGTCATGCCCGTGATCCATGCCGCAACGGCACAGCCGCAATGGCGACGTCGCACCACCGCTCAACAGTGGAGCTACTGGCTTGCCTGGTTCGCCGGCGCACTGCTGTTTGTCTGGTGCGCTCGCTTCATCTCCGAAAACACCCTGTGGGAGTTCGTCCAGGATGCCGGTAGCCAGGGCGCCTCCCTGCTGGCGCGCATGGTGCCGCCGCGCTGGGACTACACACCTGCCCTGCTGCAGCCCCTCTGGGACACGCTCAACATCGCCACACTGGGCACCGCGCTCGGCGTACTGATGGCCTTTCCGCTGGCCTTTCTCGCCGCACGCAACACCACACCTTCACCGATCATCCGCAGCGCCGCGTTGCTGATCATCGTCTCGTCACGGTCGATCAACTCGCTGATCTGGGCGATGCTGTTAGTGGCGATGCTCGGCCCCGGCGTACTCGCCGGGATCATCGCCATCGCCCTGCGTTCGGTCGGGTTCGTCGGCAAGCTGCTCTACGAAGCGATCGAGGAAATCAGCACCTCACCAGTAGAGGCCATTGGTGCAACCGGCGCGGGGCGTTTGCAGGTGCTGCAATTCGGCGTAGTCCCGCAGATCATGCCGGCCTTTGTAGGCACCTCGCTCTATCGCTGGGACATCAACATCCGGGAGTCGACAGTGCTGGGCTTGGTGGGCGCGGGCGGCATCGGGCTGCAGCTCGACGCCGCCATCAATAACCTCGCCTGGGATCGGGTGAGCATCATCTTCATCCTGATCTTCGCCACCGTAATTTTTTCTGAATGGGCCTCGGCCCGGCTGCGTCAGAGGCTGACATAAGCCTAAATACCCGGTAGGTATTTGCGCATGACAGCGCCTGCACTTTCTTCTTGCCGCGTTTTTGCAATGCCTCGTGAAAAACTTTGGCGTTCGGGTCGTAGCCTGCTGACAAGGCAGGCATGTAGAACGTGCTACACAGATAGGTATTGTCAGCCTTACTCAGGCATCCAGGCTTGTTCACGCTGGAACCTGACCGTCCAGTTGTTTCGCATCGAACAACTGCATGCCATGGGCTTCTCGGTACTGGCCATCGACTACCGCGGTTTTGGCGAAAGCCTCTACCAGACCGCCAGCTAACCCAAACGCCTGCTGCTGATCAACGGCGAGTACCAAGAGGCGATTCGCACACTGTTTACGCCGAAGGCTGTAGATCAGGGATAAAGGGTTCGCACCACGGCCTGAGCGTAGCGCGATTTAGCCTGTCGATTGCGCTGGATGGCATGCTGGAGCTCGGCATCACAAGACGCGGCATATTCTCCCCTGCGTGAAACATGATCCTGGCCTGCGGTGTGTGCCTGCTTGTCGCGGCCCCTTTTAATCTTTCACCCAGGCATTGTCGTACAGAATCTAAGCTATGGGAGCAAACACGCCAGGACTCTCGAGCTTCACGTAATCGACGAATGCCCGCAACGGCGCGGGCAACAGTCGGCGCCCTGGGTAATACAGGAAGGGGCCGGAGAAACTCACCCACCAGGACTCCAGCACGGGAGTCAGGCGACCGTCATCGAAGTAAGGCTGCAGCCAATCCTCGAATAGAAACACGATGCCACTGCCAGCGATCGCCATGTCCACCGCAAGATCCGTCGCACCGCCGATAGACACTTCCAATGAACCGGTCGGGTCGATCTGTATCTGCTGGCCGTGATGCTCGAATTCCCAGGTTGCGACTGCGCCACTGCTGAAGCGGCCACGTATGCAGTCATGTTCGAGCAGGTCATGCGGATGCGCGGGGTTCCCGTTTCGGGCGAGATAGGCTGGCGATGCCGCGGCCGCGTAACGCTGCACGCGCGGGCCGATAGGCACGGCGATCATGTCCTGCTCCAGCCGCTCTTCGTAACGGATACCCGCGTCGCAACCACTGGCGAGCACATCGACGAAGCTGTCGTCGGCGATCACCTGTACCTGGATGTGCGGATACGCCTGCAGAAAACCGGGAAGCAGTCTCGGCAGGACGAGACGCGCGGCCACGACCGGCACGTTCAGCTTCAAGGTGCCGGCGGGCAGGTCGCGAAAGCCGTTGACCACATCCAACGCCTCGTTCACCTCAGCCAGTGCCGGCGATACGCGCTCGAGCAACTGTCGCCCCACATCGGTCAGCACAACACTACGAGTATTGCGATGCAACAGCCTGACACCCAATTGCGTCTCGAGCCGCCGTACGGCATCGCTCAGACGAGACGCACTCGCGCCACTTCGCCGGGCACCATGGCGGAAACCGCCTGCGTTCGCCACCGCGAGAAAGGCACGCAAGTCATTCAGGTCGATATCCATTGTCCGCCACTCCGCACAGCCCGTGCAGACTATAGCGGATTGTCGTGCATGGGCTACGGGCCTAACGTGACCCTCCCATCACGGAGAAACCCCATGAACACGACCAACCCCGACACCTTCATGCTGGGCGATCGTCCGGTCAACCGCATCGGTTACGGCGCCATGCAACTGGCCGGCCCCGGCGTATTCGGCCCACCGCAAAGTCGGGAAGGCGCCCTCGCCGTCCTGCGCGCCGCCATCGACGCCGGCGTGAACCACATCGACACGTCCGACTTCTATGGCCCGCATGTCACCAACCAGTTGATCCGCGAAGCGCTGCATCCCTACCCCGATAACCTGACCATCGTCACCAAGGTAAGCGCCAGACGCGGTTCGAACGGGGAATGGCTGCCCGCTCTCTCTCCCGCCGAGCTCACTGCCGCTGTCCACGACAATCTGCGCCATCTCGGCCTCGAGCAGCTGGACGTGGTGAACCTGCGCAGCATGCACGGCCTGCACGAACCAGCAGAGGGCTCGATCGAGGAAGCCATCACCACGCTGGCCGAACTCCGCGAGAAAGGACTGATCCGCCAGATCGGCGTGAGCAACGTGACCGCCGCCCAGATCGCCGAAGCGCGCCGCATCGTTCCTATCGTCTGCGTGCAGAACTTCTACAATGTCGTGCATCGCCACGACGACGCCCTGATCGACAGCCTCGCAGCCGAGGGTATCGCCTACGTGCCCTTCTTCCCGCTAGGCGGTTTCAGCCCGTTGCAATCGAGCGTGCTCGAAGAGGTCGCGACGGCATTGAACGCCACGCCCATGCAGGTCGCCATCGCCTGGCTGCTGCAACGCTCGCCGAACATCCTGCTGATTCCGGGCACCTCGAAGGTTACGCACTTGCAGCAGAACCTGGCGGCGGCGACCGTGAAACTGCCGGCCGATGCCGCATCACGCCTGGATGGGCTGACGGAAAAGGGCTGATCGATCCAGATCTCGAACGGTGGGAAAAGGGAAACAGATTCATTGTTTGACTGCACCTGCAGCCGAAAAATAAATCTGTCCCTTTCTCTCTCAGTCAGCTCAATGCAGCGGCGAAAAGCGCGCCGGCAGGTACGCGGTGGAATGCATGGTTCTGAGCTGCGGCCCCGAGTTTTCCGGTGGCCAGACGCCGTCGGCCACCGCCCGGGTGCGCACGTCGAGGCGTTGTTCCAGGCTGGCGTAGGGCCAGATGTGCAGGTAGCGCGGCAGCGCCCCCGAGGTGGCGTAGAAGGCCGCGTACACCGATGAATAGTTCGCGCCGGTACGCGGCCCCACGGCCTTCTTCCAGCCATCCAGGGTCGGCTGCAGGCCGGACGGGATCAGGCGGTACTCGCGCAACTCGTAGAAGGGCCCGTGGGCACCGGGCGCCAGCGGTTCGAGGAAGGGGAACAGGCTGTAGTCGTCGACCTGCATGTCGAGCAGCAATTCGCCGATACCGAAGGCGTCGGCAGCCAGCAGATAGCGCTCACGCTCGGCCTGACGCAACTGTTCGCTGGCAAAGCCGCGCAGCAGGGCGATGCGGTTCTGCGGGCCGATCTCCGAGAGCCAGCAGCCCATCAGCTGCACCCCCGCCAGGCTGTCGGCCAGGGCCGTCTCGATGCGCGCCAGCGCGGCGGCGGGGGTGCGCACGCGCACGGTGAAGGTGATCAGTTCGTACAAGCGCATGTGCTACTCCAGTCGCTCAGCCGCGCAGTGGCGGGCCGCATGTTGAAGGTCAGCCACTCGGCCGACAGCTCGTCGATGTCCGGGCAGCCCATCAGGTTGAGCGTGCGCCGCAGTTCCTCGGCCAGCAGGTCGAGGGCCCGCCCGGCCCCGGCTTCGCCGGCCACCGCCACGCCATACAGGCTGGCCCGCCCGAGCAGCACGGCATCGGCGCCCAGGGCCAGGGCCTTGACGATGTCGCTGCCGCGGCGGATGCCGCCATCGAGCAGCAACGCCAGGCGACCGCGCGCCAGCGGCGCGATCAGGCGCAGGGCATCGAGGCTACTCACCGCCCCGTCGAGTTGGCGACCGCCATGATTGCTGATCACCAAACCGTCCAGCCCCAGGGCGATGGCTCGTTCGGCATCGGCTGGATGCAGCACGCCCTTGAGCAGAAATTGCCCGGTCCACTGGTCACGTAAACGGGCCAGAGCGTCCCAGTCGAGCAGGCTGTCCATCTGCTCGCCGATGAATTGCATCGAGCCCAGGGCGGTACGCTCGCCCTCGGGCAGGTAAGGGTCGAGGTTGCCCATCGACGGCAGGCCATGGGGCCACATCACCTGGCGCAACCAGCGTGGGTGACGCAGAACTTCCAGTTTGTTGGCCAGGCTGAGCTGGCGCGGCCGCACGAAGTTGCGCCTGTCCCACTCGCGATTGCCCAGCACCATGGCATCGCTGGTGAGCAGCAGGGTGCTGACACCGGCACGCTGGGCACGGGCCAGCAGATCGGCCTGGATCGCCGCGTCGCGCATGGCGTAGAGCTGGAACCACAGGTCGACGCCCGGCACCTGGCGGACGATCTGTTCCAGCGCCGCATTGGCCACCGTGCTCAGGCAGAACGGCACGCCACGGGCGGTGGCGGCGCGCGCCAGATGGATATCGGCATCGCGGTGCAGCATGCCGTTGTAGCCGGTGGGGCCGATCAGCAGTGGCAGCGCGGCAGGCTTGCCGAACAGCGCACGGTCTGTTTTCGCTGCATGGCAAGGCACCAGCGCGCGTTGCTGCAAACCGACCTCGGCATAGGCCTGGCGGTTGCGCTGCAGGGTCAGTTCATCCTCGGCGCCACCGGCCAGGTATTCCCAGGCGAAATGGGGCAGACGCCGACGCGCCAGTTGCGCCAGCTCGGCAATGCTGTGGATGCGGCGCAGATCGCTGCCGCGGTAGTAACGACGCATATCTCGATCCTCGGCGACACCCGGGGTGCCGCCCCAATAGAAAAAGCCCGGGGGAGCGGCCCGGGCGAAGGAGCAGGAAACTCCATAAACAAGCGCGCTAGGCGGTTGCCTCCTGCGCGGCATAAGGGCGGTTGCGGCTGATGCTCAGCAGGGTCAGGGTGGTCACCGCACTGAAGAACACCAGCATCAGCGCCACCGGCCAGGCATCGCGGTACACGGCGAACAGCGCGGTGGCGGCCAGGGGCGCCAGGCCGCCGGCGAAGATCGAAGCGATCTCATGCCCCATGGCCAGACCGGTGTAGCGCACATGGGTGGGGAACAGTTCGCCCATCAGCGCCGGCTGGGTGCCGATCATCGCCGCGTGGCTGAACGGCAGGCCGAGCAGCAGGGCCAGATAGACCAGCGACGGCTGGTGCGTGTCCATCAGCCAGAAGAACGGGAAGGCGAACAGCGCCAGGCTCACCGAGCCGATGGCGTATACCGCGCGCCGGCCGATGCGATCCGACAGCCAGCCCCAGAACAGGATGCTGAAGGCCTCCGCGGTCATCGCCAGCATGACCCCGACCAGCACCACCTGGGTCGACAGGCCGGTGAACTTGGCATAGGCCATGGAGAAGGACAGGAAGATGTAGGCGCCACCGTTCTCCGCCACGCGCAGGCCCATGGCCTGCAGCACGGCCCGGGGATGTTCGCGCAGCACCTGCAACGCCGGCGGGTGGGCGGCGGGGGCGGCCTGCGCCACGCTGTTCTCGAACGCGCGGCTCTCCGGCAGGCGCCGGCGGATATAGATGCCGACGCCGAAGATGAGGATGCTGAGCAGGAACGGCAGGCGCCAGCCCCAGCTCATGAAGTCGTCCTCGGGCAACATCTGCACCAGGTAGAACGCCGCGGCGGAGAGCACGAAACCGCCGGACACGCCCAGTTGGCTCCAGGCCGCGTAGAAGCCGACGCGCCTGGCCGGGGCGTTCTCGCTGAGCATCAGCACGCCACCACCCCACTCACCACCCGAGGCGATGCCCTGGACGATGCGCAGGATCACCAGGCTGATCGGCGCCAGGTAGCCGACCTGTTCGAAGGTCGGCAGCAGGCCCATGAGGAAGGTGGCCACGCCCATCATCGACAGGGTGATCACCAGGGCGTTCTTGCGCCCATGGCGATCGCCGATATGGCCGAACACCATGCCGCCCAGCGGGCGCGCGACGAAGCCCACGGCGAAACCGGCGAAGGCGCCCAGGGTGCCGATCACCGGGTCGGTGCCGGCGGGAAAGAACAGCGGCCCGAACACCAGGGCGGCGGCCGTGCCGTAGAGAAAGAAGTCGTACCACTCCAGGGCGTTGCCGAGTACCGAGGCGACGACGATACGGCGCATGGGCGTGCCAGCCTGGGCGGTGCGTGCGGGACGGTTCATGCTGCGCTCCTGAACGCGGTGGGCGGCCTGGCCGGCCGCTCACGCGAGGGACAATCCAATGGCCGGCGGCGAACCGCGCGGCCGGCAGGCGGAAAGGACGCCCTAGGCGCCCTTGGCCGGGCTTACCAGAAGTTCCAGGTGTAGGTGGTGGCGAAGCGGTACTCGTCGTAGTCGCTGCCGTACTTCTGCTTGGTGTTGATGTTGCGCAGGTCGAAGCCGAGCCCCTTGAGCGGGCCGTCCTGCAGCACGTAGGTGAGGTAGATGTTGCGTTCGCTTTCCTCGTTGTCGGACAGGCCGGCGCCGCGATCCCAGTGGGTGCCCTTGGTGTAGCGGGTATACAGCTTCAGGCCCGGTACGCCCCAGCCGGCGAAGTCGTAGCCGTAACGCACCGACCAGGAACGCTCGCCCGGACGCACGAAGGCCAGGGACGACCAGTTCACCAGGTACGGGTTGGGGATGTAGCCGTTCATGGTCGGGAACACGCTGTCGCCGAGCATGCGCTGGTAGCTGGCGCCGAACATGTGGTTGCCCTTGAGCAGGGTGAACAGCGCGCCGTAGGAACGGTTGTCCACTTCACCGGCGAGGGCGTCGCCATCCTCGTTGTTGTTGAAGTAGCGCAGGTCGGTCTTAAGCTTGTAGCCAGCGCCCAGGTCGGCCATGTGCGCCAGGCCGAAGTAGTGCTGTTGGTAGATATCGTGCAGCACGCCGTAGAAGTAGCTGGCCTGCAGGTTCTTGGTGACGTCGTAGGTGGCGCCACCGAAATCCAGGCCATCGCTGTCCAGGTCATCGGTCGAGCCCCACTTGTAGAGCTTCTCGTGGTCGCTCGACTCGCGGGTGACCGCGGACCAGAAGCGTCCGCCGGTGAGGGTCAGGCCCTCCAGCTCCTTGGATTCGACCACCGCGCCCTGGTAGATGGTATCCAGCTGGCGGCTGGCGTCGTTGTAGGCGATCGGCAATTGCGGACGGTGGTCGCCGACCTTCAGTTCGGTCTTCGAGTAGCGCATCTTGAAGGTGGCGCCAGCACGGCCATAGTCATCCGCCAGTTTCTGCTCGGCCACGCTGTAGGGTAGCGATCCGTCATTGCCCGAGCCGTCCAGACGCACGGCGTACTGCGCGTTGGCATCCACACCGAAGGCCAGCGGCGTGTCGGTATAACCCGAGGTGAATTGCAGATCGAAGCCCTGCGACCAGCTGTGCACCGAGGAAACCGGCGCATCGTCATGGGTGAAATTGCGGTGCAGGTAGAAGTTGCGCATGTCCAGTTTCAGGTGACTGTCTTCCACCAGATCGGCCTGGGCCAACCAGGGCGAGAACAATCCGAGCACGCAGGGAACTTGCAACACGCGGACAATCGACTTATCGCGGAACATAGGGATGTTTCCTTTGTTTTAATGCACCGAAGTGCAGTGGGAGCAGATTAATGGCGCAAACATCGAACATTGGCAGTCAATCTGGGTCGTTGTTGTTATCAACCACTTTTAATAAACAAAAGTCGAAACCTGGCCGTCTCTTCCACTGCGGAAGATGGGCCATTTAATTATTCTTATCGAACCGCTTGATTCGTCAGCAGGCGGCCTTGGAGGCCTCGCAGAGCCTGTGATAGGCGCGATTGAAGTACACCAGCCCCTCTTCGCTGGCACCCTGTTTGATCGTCAATACTTCGCAATAGAAGATACTGTGCGAACCCACTTCGTGAACCTGGTCAATACGGCAATCGAAGTTGACCAGGGCCTCGTCCATGACCGGAGAACCACTTTCCAGGGTACTCCAGGGCGTGGTGGAGAAGCGCTCTTGCATACTCAGGTTTCTATTCGCGAACGTACCGGATACATCCTGGTGAGTACCAGCCAGTACATTCACGCACAGCACCCTGTTGGCCTTGAAGTGGGCATTGGAAAATGACGAACGATTCATGCACACCAGCAGGGTGGGCGGCGAGTCGGTGACACTGCACACCGCCGAGGCGGTGAAGCCGAAACGTCCTGCCGGGCCGTCGGTGGTGATCACCGACACGGCGCCACCGAGTCGGGCCATGGCGTTGCGGAAGCCGCTTACATCGACCATTGTTCTGCCTCCTCAGATATCCAGAACCAGCTTTTTCGATTTGGCGCGAGAGCAGCAGACCAGGATCTGGTCGTTGGCCGCTTTCTCGTCGTCGGTGAGGTACACGTCGCGATGATCCGGCTCGCCTTCGAGCACGTCGCACAGGCAGGTGCCGCAGATGCCCTGCTCGCAGGAAATCTCGATCTTGATGCCGACGCCTGCCAGCGCCTCGAGGATGCTCTGCCCTTCGCCGACCTGCACCGTCTTGCCGCTGCGCGCGGCGACCACTTCGAAACTCTCGCCGCTGCTGTCCACGTCCACCTGGAAATACTCGCGGTGGATATGGTCATCGGCATAACCGTGCTTCAGCGCCTCGCCGATCACCCAGTCCATGAACCCGGACGGGCCGCAGGTGTAGAGGTGCACGCCGGCCTCGGCCTGGCCGAGCACGCTGTCCATGTCGAGTTTCTGCTCGGGCGCTTCATCGTCGAAATGGGTGTGCACGCGCTCGGCGAAATCGGCGCTGCGCAACTCGTCGAGAAAAGCACTGCGGCTGCGCGAGCGGCCGCAGTAGTGCAGCTCGAAATCCTCGCCCCTGGCATGCAGCGCATAGGCCATGGCGATCATCGGGGTGATGCCGATGCCGCCACCGATCAGGATCGAGCGACGCGCCTCGCTGGCCAGCGGAAACAGGTTGCGCGGCGCGCTGATCTGCACTTCGGCGCCTTCCAGCAGGGTGTCGTGCACGCTCGTCGAGCCGCCGCGCGAGGCGGGATCCCTGAGCACGCCAAGGCGGTACACGGCGTTGTCCGCCGGGTCGCTGCACAGCGAGTACTGGCGCACCAGGCCAGGGGCGATATGGATATCCACATGGGCGCCGGCCTCGAAGACCGGCAGCCTGGCACCACCAACCGGAATCAGGTCGAGGACGACGACACCGTCACCCTGCAACTGGCGCTTGTGCACCTGCACCTTCAAGAGTTGTTCATTCATCTCGGGCTCACCCGTATTGCACGTCAAGGTCAGAACGCGGCCGTTGATTCGGCCGTCGCATCATGTGTAAAGCGCTGCTAGCGCATGAACAGGCCGCCGTTCACGTCCCAGGTCGCCCCGGTGGTGAAATAGGCTTCCGGCCGCGCCAGTTGCACGATCAGGTCGCCGAGAAAATCCGCATCGCCCAGGCGCCCCACCGGAATGTTGGCGAGCATTCCCGCCATACGCTGCGGCGGTACCACCGCATGCACCATGGGCGAGTCGATCGGCCCTGGCGCGATGGCGTTGACCGTCACGCCATTGGCGGCCAGCTCCTTGGCGAAGATCTTGGTCAGGGTGACGATGGCGCCCTTCGACGCGGCGTAGTGCGCGCCGGTAGCGGTACCGCCGTTCTGGCCGGCCAGCGAGGCCATGTTGACGATGCGCCCGTAGCCGGCCGCCGCCATGTGCGTGCCGAATACCTGGCAGCCGACGAAGATGCTGCGGGTGTTGAGGCTCATGACGCGGTCGAACTCTTCCGGGCTGATCTGCATGACCGGTGTGGTCATGGTCATCGCCGCGTTGTTGACCAGCACCTGCAAGGCGCCGAAGCGCGTCAGGGTGGCGGCCAGCGCCGCCTCGAAATCGGCCTTGCTGGCGACGTCGAGCTTGAGCGCCAGCACCCGCTCGCCACTGGCATCCAGCGCCTCGGCAGCGGCCTGGGCACGCGCCAGTGAGAGGTCGGTGATGACCACCGCATAGCCGGCGGCGAACAGCCGGCCGGCGATGGCGTAACCCAGCCCCTGAGCGGCGCCGGTGACCAGTGCGATCTGCTTCATGGCCGGGCCCTCAGAGGATGTAGCCGATGCCCGCGAGGGTATCGTCGGAATTGATCAGGCGGATCAGCTTGCGCTGGATCGTGAAGCTGTCACCGCTGCGCACCAGGTCATAGGTGAGATCGGCGCTGTAGTGCTTGAGCACGTCCTTGCGGAAGTCGCGCAGGTGCTGCGAGCAACGAACCTGCACCCGGTCACCTTCTTCGCCGAGGATGCGAAAGTTGGATGCGGCACGCACCGTGCGCGGCTGCGGGCTGGTGGATATCGACTCGCCCCCGATCAATCGCTGCACACGCAACTGGCGCATGTGGGCGTCGTCGTAGGCGTAGTTGAGGCTGTTCTCGAAATCTTCTTCCGTGGGGTCGATAGGGATGATGTAGGTACCCTTCTCGGCCCACAGCGCCAGCCAGGCGTCGTATTCGTTGTGATCGAGCATGTCGCCTTCCTGCCAGATGAAGGCGGTGACTTCTTGAAGCAGTTGCAGATTCATTTCGCGTTCTCCGTCGATCCGGTCGGTCAGGCCGACATCATCTTTTTCCACTGCTGGTAGGCAGCGCGCATACCGGTCTCGGCGGACACGTCGCTGACCAGCCCGTCCTCGCTCGGCTTCTCGCCGGGCAGGCCGCGGTTGAGCATGATCCACAGGTCTTCGCCGGCACTGGCGCCCTTCTGCACGCGCTCCCAGGCCTCGGAATCGTCCGGCGTGCCGAAGCCCATCGGGCCCTGGAAGTGTTCGTGCAGGCGCAGGCGGTAGCGGTTGGCCACGGCCGGGCCACCGTCCATGGTGATCACCGCGTGGTGGATTTCCGTCTCGTTGACCGAGATCGGTTGCAACACGCGGAAGAACGCCATGGAGCAGGCAACATTGGGGAACAGATTGAGGTTGAAGCCCGAACCACCGACCGCGCGGACGATGCGCCGCACCTGCTGTTCCTCGATACCTTCATCGCGCAGTTCCTGGGCCAGGGTTTCGAAGCGCGCCGGAATCGGCAGGTCGAGGTTGGCTTCGAGGTCGATCAGGTCGGGGATCATGACCATTACGCTATGGCCGTTGCCGAGGTCTTCGACGTAGCCGGAGCCGTCGACGAAGTCGAGCATGTCCATGGTCTGCTGATCCACCGAGTGCAGGAACGACTTGTGCACCAGCGGGAAGTGATAGGCGTCGGTGGTGTTTTCCAGCTGGATCTTCCAGTTGCCGGGGAAGCGGAAACGGTGCTCGCCGGGCACCTTGATGCCGTAGCCAGCGCCCTGTTTCATGAACAGATCCATCCACTTCTTCGCCGGGCCGAGGAAGTCCACCAGCGGTTCGATGTCGTCCTTGAAGGTGGCGAAGATCATCCCCGCGTAGCTTTCCGTACGCAGGCTGACCAGCGGCAATTCGCTCTTGTCCAGGCAATCGCCGTAGCTGTCCGGGTGCGGAATGCCACGCAGCGAACCGTCCAGCGCATAGCCCCAGCCGTGATAGGGGCAGACGAAACTGTTGGTCTTGCCCTTCTTGTGCTCGCAGACGGTGGCGCCACGATGGCGGCAACGGTTGAGCAGCACGTGCACTTGCTTCTTGCGATCGCGTACGGCGATCACCGGCTGCTTGCCGATGTAGGTGCTCTTGTAGCTGCCGGCGTCGGGGATTTCGCTCTCGTGGGCGACCCATACCCAGGTGCTGTAGAAGATCTTTTCCATCTCCGCGTCGAACAGCTTGGCGTCGGTATACAGCGAGGTATGTACGCGGTCGGCCTGCACCAGTTCGGCGGGATCGCATTCGAGACTGTCGTTATCGAGGGAACGGGCTTCGATCAGGTTATTCACGGTTGGCTCCTCGTCGGCTTGTCTGGCCGACTTCAAAAGTCTTGGGTCATTGCGCGGGCTTTTCAGCTGCGGGCCGGTCTGGAACGGGTAAGGCCGCTTCGCTGTTCCAGGTATCCACCGGACGGCTGAACAGGTTCTCGGTCTGGAAATGCGCCATGCGCCACTGCCCGTCCTCCTCGGCGAAACGCACGGTCAGCCGCGCCGCATTGAGGTGCGAGGCGCCGCTGGCGAAGGTCGAGGTCTGCAACATCACCCAACTGCCCAATGCGCCGCCTGCGTCGAGCTCGATCAGCTCGCTGGTGAGGAAGTGCACGTTGAGAGCGAAGTGCGCCGGGGTCTTCATGTAGGTGGCGAACATCGCACCGATCGCTTCGCGACCGCGGTAGCCGCCGAAGCTGTTGGCGTACTTGGCGCCCTTGCCTTCCCAGACCGCATCGGTGGTGAACAGGCCGGCCAGTTCGTCCAGCGGCGTGCTGGCATCGAGGGCATCGCACAGCACCACGTAACGGTTCATGCAGGCGCGTATGGCGTGCTCGGCCTCGAAGCGCTTGAGGCGTGCTTCGAGATTGGCGATTCGGGCTTCGTTCGACATGATGATCACGCGCGCTGGATGATCAGTTCGCGGCCGGTACGGGCCTCGACCTTGGCGTAGCGCCACAGCTTGTAGGTGCCTTCACCCACCGGCGTGGTGCGGAACAGGTTGCAGGCGGCGTGCACGGTCTCGATATCCGGAACGTCGGCCAGCAGGTAGGTGGTCCAGGGATAGCCCGTGCTTGGTCCGACCATGCTCTGGTCGTCGTCCATGTTGCCGAACACCTTCACGCCTGGCAGATCGTGGATGCCGTTCCACATGGCGCTGAACGCGCCCCAGACTTCCAGTTGCTCCTCGCGCGGCGCGTCGAAGAAGTTCTGGTTGATGCCCATGCAGAACAGCACGCGCAGTGGTTTTTTCTCGCTCATGATTGGCTCCGGAAACGGGTCAGAGGTAGCCCGGCAAGGGCTGCTTGCCGAAGAAGATGGCGCCGGCATTCTGGTAGGTGACGTCGCCCATGAAGGCGTGCTGAGTCACCACCTGGGCGTCGTTCACGCAGCGCGCCAGCGGACTGCTGTTGTAGATGCCGGTCATGCCCGAGAGCATCTGCGCGGTACGTGCCACATCGGCGGCAACGCGGGTGGCGTGCGTCGAGGACAGGCGCAGCAGGTTGGTCTGTTCGGCGGACACCGGGTTGCCGGCCAGCACCGACTGCCAGGCGTCGTCGATGGAATCGAAGAAGAATGCCCGGGCTGCCCGCAGCGCCGCCTCGGCCTTGGCGATCTCGACCTGAGCCAGTGGCCGTTCGGCTACCGCCGGCGCGCCGGTTACCGAGATGCGCCCGGCCGCCATGTCGCGCAGTTCGTCCAGGGCAGCACGGGCCACACCGAGACCGACCACGGAAAGCACCTGAGTGGCGAAGGACAGCGACGGGTAACGGAAGAACGGTTCGTCGAGATTGGCTGCACCACCGCGCACGAAAGTCCACTCCTCGGGTACCACCACATCCTCGACCACCAGATCATGGCTACCGGTGCCGAGCAGGCCGACGGTGTCCCAGGTCTGTTCGATACGCGCCTTGCTCTGCGGCATAACGGCCAGGCGTGGCAGATCCAGTTTGTCGCCGTTCTTCGGCGCAATGCCGACCCCCACCAGCGAGGCACCCATGCAGCCGCTGGAATACTTCCAGCGACCATTGACCTTGAAGCCACCGGGCACTGATTCGGCCGGCTGCGGCGGGAAGATGCCGCCGGCGAAGACCACGTCGGGGCCATTGGCATAGACCTGCCTGATGGTGTCCAGCGGCAGCGAGGCCAGGTACACCGGGCTCATGCCGAAACTGGCGACCCAGCCGGCGGAACCATCGGCCTTGGAGATCTCCTCGACCATGGCGCAGAACTCGCCCGGCGAGCGCTCGTCGCCGCCGAAACGCCGGGGCACCAGGGCGCGGTATACGCCCAGGGACTTGAAGGCATCGATCACGTCCTCGGCGATATGGCCGAGGCGGTCGAACTCGCCGCTGCGCGCACGCTGCTTGATGGCGACGAGCAGGTCGGCAAAGGCCTGGTTGTCGGTGATGGCGGCAGGCGACCCGTTGCCGGCCAGGTTGAGCGAAGTCATGACAGGCTCCACGATCAGAGAAGGTTGGAATCGAGACGCCGCAACAGTTCGCCGGCGACTGCCAGAAGCAGTTCGTCGGCGCCCTTGGCGGCGATCAGTTGCAGGCCGACCGGCAGAGCGGATTCCCCTGCGAAGGGAATGCTCAGCGCCGGGTGGCCGGAAAGATTGAACGGCCGCACGAAGGCCGTCATGCCCAGCACCGCGCGGGTGTCCGCCGCCTCTTCGAGACGCAGCGGGTAGTCGGGCATGGTCGGCAAGGCCAGAACCGGGAAGCGCTTGAGCGCTGCATCCACCTCGGCGGTAAAGTTGGCGCGCACCTGTTCGGCGGCGGCCAGCGCCGCATCGCTGGTCTGCCCGGCGGCCCGCAGGCGGCCGGCGACATCCGCAGCGACCAGGCCGGTATCGAGCAGATGCCCGCAGGCATTCCAGGTCTCGCGGTTGATCACCACCATGCCGGCGTCATAGGCGGCCTGCATGCTATTCAGGTGCACTTTGCCGAGAGCCAGGCCGCTGGCGTCGAGCACCGCGTCGATAGCGCGCTGCACCTCGGCCGATGCCTCGACCGAGACCATGCCGATGCTGATGTCAGCGACATCGGGCAGAGGCTCGAGCGTGGGATCGATGATCCGCATCGCCTCGATCAGCATGGACAGGCTGCCTGCGAACGGGCCGACGCAGTCCAGGCTGGTCTGCGCGGGCATTACGCCACGGCGATCGATGCGGCCGAACGTAGGCTTGAAGCCGAACACGCCACAGCAGCAGGCCGGAATACGCACGGAGCCGCCGGTATCGGTGCCCAGGGAAAAATCACAGAGTCCGGCGGCCACAGCCGCCGCCGAGCCACTGGAGGAGCCGCCGGGAATGCGTCCGGGATAACGCGAGTTCTCGGCAGTGCCTGCGTAATGGTTAATACCCGTGGTGCCGTAGGCCAGCTCGTGCAGAACGGTCTTGCCGATGATCTGGCAGTCGCCGGCCAGCAGCGCATCGACCACCATGGCGTGCTGTCGAGCTGGCTCGGCATCCTGCAGCGCCCGACTGGAGGCGCGGGTCGGGTAGCCGGCGATATCGATGGTGTCCTTCACCATCACCGTCAGACCGGTGCCTCCTACCTTCATCTGTTCGATCACCATCGTCATGCCATCTACCTTCTCGAACGTTGCTGGCGTGGCGAGCACAAGGCCGCCGATTCGCTAAATCTAAAATCGCCATAATTACGTGAATTGTCAATTGAATTATCCGAAAAATATCAACGTTCAAATTGGTGCACTTTTCACGCAAAAAGCACCAGCATTGTGCAGATTGGTAACGACCTGGAAAAACTCGTAAAGTCCTCATGAACTCTATTTAAATCCTTTTAAATCAATATATTAAACGTTAAAAATATGCTTAAACAGAGACAATCCGAGTGTTACCGAAGGCATGGAGACAGATTGAAGATCGGATTTATTTGTTGAATAACATCATTGAAAAATAGATTTTTCAGCATGAAAAACGGTGATTTTTTATGTTCGTTTTAGCAATTAAAAACACCAAAAAAATCACCTTAACGTATTGTTTTTGCTGGCGATGGCGAATGTCATCGCCGCACTGAGATCGCGTTTTTTCCGCCGCAAAAGCGAGCGGGCGAAGCGGGCGCGCTCCTGGTGCAGGCCAGGTTCTGGCATGCAACCTGCAATTTCGCCTGCAGCGCACCGACCGCTGTTCGGCGGTGGTGCTTCGCCGGTGCTTGCCACCGTGCGCACTACGAGAAGGCGATGCCAGTACCTCCCGGTACGGCTGTTCAGCCCGTTTTTAGCCCTGCACCCTGGAGTACGACATGCTGTTCAAGAGAGCTGTGTCCACCCTGATGTTGAGTGCGCTTTGCGCGTCGATGGCGGCTCAGGCCGAAGTAAAGGTCGGTGTGATCACCTCCTCGACCGGGCCCATCGCCCTGGTCGGGATTCCACAGAAGAACAGTGTTGCGCTCATGCCTACTCAGGCTGGTGGCGAGACCATCCGCTACATCTCGCTGGATGACGCCAGTGATCCCACCGCCTCGGTGAAAGCCTTCAAGAAGCTGCTGGACGAGGAGAACGTCGACGCCATCATCGGCCCGAGCGGCTCGCCGAACGCCATGGGCGTGATCCAGTTCGCCGCCGAGTCGGGTACGCCGATGCTCGCGCCGGTAGGTACTGCGGCCGTGGTGCTGCCGATGAACGAGCAGAAGAAGTGGGTGTTCAAGACCACCCAGAACGATGAGTTGATCGCCCAGGCGCTGACCGAGCATATGGTCAAGAACGGCGTGAAGACCCTCGGCCTGGTCGGCACTGCCGACCCCTACGGCGAGAACTGGGGCAAGGTGATGAGCGAGCTGGCCGCGAACAACGGCATCAGGATCGTTGCCAACGAGCGCTTCCAGCGTCAGGACACTTCGATGACCGGGCAGAGCCTGAAGATCATCGCCCAGCACCCCGACGCGGTGCTGGTGGCGGCACCGGGCAGCTCCGCAGTCATGCCGCAGACCACGCTGTTCGACCAGGGCTACAAGGGCCAGGTGTACCAGACCCATGGCGCCGCCCTGCCGGCGTTCCTGCAACTGGGCGGACGCAAGGTCGAGGGCACCATCCTCGCCGCCAGCCTGATACTGGTGATCGACGAAGTGCCGGACGATCATCCGTCCAAGGCTGTGGCGCGCAAATACATCGATGACTACACCCAGCTCAATGGCCGCGAACCGGCGACCTTCGGCGCCAATGTCTATGACGCCGGCCTGCTGCTGGAGCAGGCTATTCCCACCGCGTTGCAGCAGGGCAAACCGGGTACCGCCGAGTTCCGTTCGGCGCTGCGTGATGCGCTGGAACAGACCCACGAGCTGGCCGCGACCCAGGGCGTCTACAACATGAGCGCCGAAGATCACAGTGGCTTCGATGAACGCGGCCGCGAGCTGATCACCGTCAAGGACGGTAAATGGGTGCTGCTCAAATAAACCAGCTGTCGCTCCCCAGCCGGTGCCAGGCACCGGCCGCACGCTAGACGCCAGCCGGCCCCGGATCTCTCGTTCCGGGATCTGCTGCGCGCGTTACGAATCCTGTATTCGAAGGATGTAGCCCCCATGAATTTCCAGATAGCCATGCTGCTCGGCCAGGATGGCGTGACCAACGGTGCGATCTACGCCCTGCTGGCCCTTTCCATTCTGCTGGTGTTTACCGTGACGCGAATCCTGCTGATTCCGCAGGGTGAATACGTCACTTACGGCGCCCTGACCATGGCCGCCCTGCAGGCCGGCCAGCCGACCTCGCTGGTCTGGCTGCTGCTCGGCCTGACACTGATCGATTGCACCCTCGACCTGATTGGTGCGGCGCGTGCCAGCCATGGCTTTCGTCTCCCCCGCTGGGTGCCGGTGAAACTGGCCTATGCCGTGGCGATGGTACTGCTGATTCAGAACCTGTCGCTGGCCGAGCTGCCCATGGCGATTCAGGCCATGCTGACCCTGGCCCTCGTCGTCCCCCTTGGGCCACAGATCTACCGACTGTTTTTCCAGCCCGTGGCCGACGCCCATCCGCTGGTGCTGCTGATCGTCTCCATCGCCGTGCACGTAGCGATGGTCGGCGTCGGCCTGCTGCTGTTCGGCCCGGAGGGTGCGCGCACCCAACCGTTCTCCGAGGCCGGCCTGGAGCTCGGCCCGGTCACCCTGAACAGCCAGACGCTGTGGGTCATCGTGGTATCGCTGATCCTGATCACCAGCCTGTTCCTGTTCTTCGAGCGAAGCATCTACGGCAAGGCGCTGCGCGCCACCGCGGTGAATCGCATGGGCGCGCGACTGATGGGCATCTCGCCGACCCTGGCGGGCAAGGCCACCTTCGCCATGGCGACCTTCATCGGCGCGCTGTCGGGCATCCTCATCGCGCCCATCACCACCCTGTACTTCGACTCGGGTTTCGTCATCAGCCTCAAGGGCTTCGTCGGCGCCATCATCGGCGGTCTGGTCAGCTATCCGGTGGCCGCCCTCGGCGCCCTGGTGGTCGGCCTGATCGAGGCGTTCTCGATGTTCTGGGCCAGCACTTATAAAGAGATCATCGTGTTCACCCTGATCATCCCCTTCCTGCTCTGGCGCTCGCTCACCAGCCGTCACGTGGAGGAGGAGGAATGAAGCTGCGCGCCCTGCTGATCGCCTTCGTCCTGCTGCTCGGTATCGCGCCCCTGGCGTTGCCGACCTTCCAGGTCACCCTGCTCAACTACATCGGCCTGTACACCCTGGTGGTGCTGGGCCTGGTGCTGCTCACCGGCGTCGGTGGCATGACCAGCTTCGGCCAGGCCGCCTTCGTCGGCCTCGGCGCCTACACCAGCGCCTACCTGACCGCCACCGAGCAATTGCCCGCCTGGCTCGCCTGGGCCGGGGGCTCACCCTGGTTGGCCCTGCTCATCGGTATCGCCCTCACCGCCACGGTGGCGCTGCTGCTCGGCGCGCTGACGCTGAAGCTGTCCGGGCATTACCTACCACTGGGCACCATCGCCTGGGGCATCTCGCTGTACTACCTGTTCGGTACCCTCGACGGCCTCGGCGGGCACACCGGCATGAGCGGCCTGCCACCGGTGTCGCTGTTCGGCCTGGTGCTGGATAAGGGCTGGAAGATGTTCTACCTGATCTGGGTGATCCTGCTGCTGGCCATGCTGCTGGTGCAGAACCTGCTCAACTCCCGCGAGGGCCGGGCGATCCGCGCGCTCAAGGGCGGCCAGGTGATGGCCGAGTCGATGGGCGTCAACACCTTCCGCGCGAAGATGGTGATCTTCGTCATCTCGGCGCTGCTGGCCGCCCTTTCCGGCTGGCTCTACGCACACAA
Source organism: Phytopseudomonas daroniae (assembly GCF_004327285.1). Lineage (GTDB taxonomy): Bacteria > Pseudomonadota > Gammaproteobacteria > Pseudomonadales > Pseudomonadaceae > Aquipseudomonas > Aquipseudomonas daroniae. Next base: position 22,739 of record NZ_QJUI01000016.1, on the reverse strand, counting down.
CCAGCGCTTCGTGAACCCGACGCCGTTCGGCCTGCACATGGGTATCGAATACCTGTTCATGGCGCTCATCGGCGGTGTCGGTAGCGTCTGGGGCGCGCTGCTCGGCGCCGGTATCCTGACCCTGCTCAAGCAGTGGCTGCAGGACTGGCTGCCAATGCTGCTGGGCAGCCAGGGCAACTATGAAACCATCGTCTTCGGCCTGCTCATCATATTGCTGATGCAGCGCGCGCCGGGCGGCCTGTGGCCGCTGCTGACACGCCTGATGCCGGCCCGCTGGCGTCACGGCAACGGCGCGCCGAGAGCCGACGAGCAGGCGTCTACGCTGCCGCGTCGTGACCTGCCACAAGCGGGCGAAGCGATCCTCGAAGCCCGCGACGTCAGCAAACGCTTCGGTGGTCTGGTGGCCAACGACCGCATGAACCTGACGGTGCACGCCGGCGAGATCCTCGCCCTGATCGGCCCCAACGGCGCCGGCAAGAGCACCCTGTTCAATCAGATTTCCGGGGTCGACATTCCTACCGAAGGCGATGTGCTGTTCATGGGCCAACGCATCAACGGCATCCCGTCACGGCGCATCGCTCGCCTGGGCATGAGCCGCACCTTCCAGCACGTGAAACTGCTGCAGAGCATGAGCGTGCTGGAGAACGTCGCCATCGGTGCCCACCTGCGCGGCGACAAGGGCATCGTGCCGTCGCTGTTGCACACCGAGCGCGCCGAGGAAGCGGATCTGCTGCGCGAGGCCCGGCGTCAGCTGGAGCGCGTCGGTCTCGGCGATTACCTCTACGAAGAAGCCGGCAGCCTGGCCCTCGGCCAGCAGCGCATCCTCGAGATCGCCCGCGCCCTGTGCGCCGACCCCTGCCTGCTGCTGCTCGACGAGCCGGCCGCCGGGCTGCGCCACAAGGAAAAACAGGCCCTCTGCGACCTGCTGCGCAAGCTGCGCGGCGAAGGCATGGCGATCCTGCTGGTGGAGCACGACATGGACTTCGTCATGGGCCTGGTCGATCGCGTGGTGGTGATGGAATTCGGTCAGAAGATCGCCGAAGGCCTGCCGGACGACGTGCAGAAGAATCCTGCGGTACTCGAAGCCTACCTGGGCGGAGCGGAGTGATGAATATGAGCAATAAACCCGCAAACACCCTGCTCGAAGTGAAAGACCTGTGCGTGGCCTACGGCAAGGTCGAGGCCCTGAGCAACGCCAGCCTGAGTGTCGGCGCAGGGCAGATCGTCACCGTGATCGGCCCCAACGGCGCCGGCAAGACCACCCTGCTCTCGGCGATCATGGGCGTGCTCGGCTCCAAGGGCCAGGTACGTTTCGACGGTACCCTGGAAACCGTGCCGGAGGTCGAAGTACTGGTCGGCCGCGGCCTCGGCCTGGTGCCGGAAAAGCGCGAGCTGTTCAACAGCATGAGCGTGGAAGACAACCTGCAGCTCGGCGCCTTCCAGCGCGTACGCCAGGGCGAACGCGACTGGCGCAGAACCCTGGCCGAGGTGTACAGCCTGTTCCCGCGTCTGCACGAGCGGCGCCAGCAACTGGCGGCGACCCTCTCCGGCGGCGAGCGGCAGATGCTCGCCGTGGGTCGCGCGCTGATGGCCAAGCCCAAGCTGCTGATGCTCGACGAACCGAGCCTGGGCCTGGCGCCGCTGATCACCCGAGAAATCTTCCGCATCATCGCCGACCTGCGGCGCCAGGGTGTGTCCATCTTGCTGGTGGAGCAGAACGCAAGGGCAGCGTTGCGGGTTGCCGACTACGCCTACGTGCTGGAAACCGGGCAGATCGCCATGCAGGGCCCGGCGGCGGAACTGGCCGACGACCCACGGGTGATCGAGGCCTACCTCGGCCTGGCCAGCAAACACCAGGAAATGCTCGCGACCTGAGGAAGAAAGCCATGACCCGCTCGAACCCTCCACGCCTGTGCATCGTCGGTGCCGGCGCCATTGGTTGCACCCTGGCGGCACGCCTGGCAGCCAGCGGCCAGCCGGTCAGCCTGCTCGCGCGCGGCCAGACACTTGTCGCGCTGCGCGACAACGGCGTACGCCTGACCGATCTGGATGGCGAACATCATGCCCCGGTAAACGCCAGCGACGATTGCGAGGCACTCGGCGAGCAGGATCTGCTATTCGTCTGCACCAAGGCCCCGGCACTCGTCGGCCTGCTGCCCAGCCTCGCGCCATTGATCGGCCCCGACACCGTCGTGGTACCGGTGGTCAATGGCGTGCCCTGGTGGTACTTCCACGGCGTCGAGGGGCGCTTCGCCGAGCGCCAGGTGCAGGCAGTCGATCCCGGCGGCGTGCTGAGCCGCGCGCTTGATCTGGATCGGGTACTGGGTTGCGTGGTCTTCATCACCGCAGAAACCGAATCGCCCGGCGTGGCACGTTCGAACAACCCGCACCTGATGATTCTCGGCGAACCGAACGAGCAGATGAGCGAACGCCTGGAACGGGTACGTGCACTGATCGCCCGCAGCGGTATCGAAGCCCGAGCCACCGAGCGTATTCGCGACCAGCTGTGGACCAAGATCATCGCCAACCTCAGCTCCAACCCGCTGTCGGTGGTCACCGGCGCGACGCTGGAAGAGCTGTACGGCAAGACCGAACTGAAAAACGTGGTCGCCAAGATCCTCCAGGAAACCCTGCTCACCGCTGCGGCCTATGGCGCACGCATCAACTTCGACCCGCAGACCTTCATGGAACTGGGCGCCGGCATGGGCCCGGTGCGCACCTCCATGCTGCAGGATTTCGAACAGGGTCGGCCACTGGAGCTGGCCGCCATTGGCGATGCGGTGATCGAACTGGCCGGCTACCAGGGGCTTGCCATGCCCACCACCCAGGACATCCTCACCCTGGCGCGCTTTCGCGGCGCCCAGATCCATGCACACTGAACGAGACATTGCCATGAATGCCATGACCGACCTCAGCAAGCCCACTCACTGCAGCGACGAAGAGTGGGCACTGCGCATCAAGCTCGCCCACTGCTACCACCTGGTCGATTACTTCGGCTGGACCGAGACCATCTTCAACCACATTTCCGCACGCCTGCCCGGGGCGGCTCACCATTATCTGGTCAACCCGTTCGGCCTGAACTACACCGAAGTCACTCCGGCCAACCTGCTCAAGGTCGACCTGCACGGCAACAAACTCGACGAGTCACCCTACGACGGCAACCCCGCCGGTTTCGCCCTGCACAGCGCGGTACACGGCGCACGCGACGATATCCAGTGCATCCTCCACACCCACACGGTACCGGTCTCGGCCGTGGTGCAGAAAAAGCGCGGCTTCACCCATGACGATTTCTACGGTGCGCAGCTTTACGGCCGCATCGGTTACCACACCTTCGAGGGCATCACCCTGTTCGATGACGAGAAGACACGGATGATCGCCAGCCTCGGCGACAAGCACATCCTGGTGCTGCGCAACCATGGCATCGCCGTTGGCGAGAGCAGCATCGAGAAAGCCTTCTTCCTGCTCTGGACGGTGCAGCGTGCTGCCGAGAACCAGTGTGCCGCCGGCGCCCTGGGCGGCGAAGACAACCCGCTCGAAGAGGGCGTCGCCGAGAAGTGCGCCAACCTCACCGCCATGCTGATCCGCGAGAGTGGCTTCGCCACCAAGTTCTACGACGCCATGGTGCGCAAGATGCGCGCCGAGCGCGTACTGCCCTGGTAACCACAAGGAGTCGTGCCATGAATGCCGCCATCCGTCCCGCCGCCAAGACCTTCGACGAACCGCCGATTTCGCGGCTCGACCCGCAGGGCATGCTGCTCAGCTGCAATGCGGCCTACCTGCGTATGTGCGGCCTGCGCGAGGACGAACTGGTCGGCAAACCGCATGAGCAGATCAACGATCCGCGCATGCCTGCCATCGTCCTCGACAGCATGTGGCGGGCGCTGCGCGCCGGGGTGCCCTGGACTGGGCCAGTGATGGGCCGGCACCGGCAGGGCGAGCGTTACTGGCACAAGCTTTACGTGGTACCGCTGTTCGATGACGGCAAACTGTCCGCCCTGGGCACCGTCTACCAGCCGATCAGCGTTGAGGAAATACAGGCGGCCGAAGCGCTCTACGCTCGCCTCGGCCGTGGCCAGTCGCCCTGGACACCAGGCCAGCGCATCGTCTCGCTGCTGGCCACTCATGGCCTGCAGCTGGGCCTCAGCCTGCTGGTGCTCGGCGCCACTCTCACCACACGCCTGCCACTAACGGCGGGGCTGCTGACCCTGCTCGCCCTGCTGCTGGCCGGGCTGCAACCGGCTCTTCGCCAGCGCCGGCTGACCCGCAATATCCTTGGCCTGTACCGGGAAATCTACAGCGAGCCGCTACTGGCGCCGCTGCACAGCCGCCACGCCGACAGCAGCGCCCTGCTGGTCATGGCCCTGAACAGCCAGCGCGCGCGGATGACCACGGTGATGTCACGCATCTGCATCAACAGCGAGGTTCTGCGCCAGCAGGCACATACCTCGGCCGAAGTAGTGGAGAACGCCGCCGAACAACTGGACAGGCAGGTTCGCGAGACCGAACAGACCGCTGCGGCGATCAATCAGATGAGCGCCACCATCCAGGAGCTTTCACGCAACCTGCAGAGCACCGCCCAGGCTGCGCAGAACGCCGACCAACTGGCCCGCGACGGCGAGCGTCTGTCCGACGACAGCCAGGGTTCCACCCAGACCATGCGCACCTCGGTAGAAGAAATCGGTAGCGCCGTCGGTAGCCTGGCCGAGGCCATCGAATCCATCGGCGGCATTGCCAGCGTGATCCAGAGCATCGCCGAACAGACCAACCTGCTGGCACTCAACGCCGCCATCGAAGCGGCCCGCGCCGGCGAGTCGGGACGTGGCTTCGCGGTGGTCGCCGACGAAGTACGCAGCCTCGCCTCACGCACCCGCGAATCGACCCATGAAATCCAGCGTTCCATCGAAAGCCTGCGCAATGGCAGCAGCAACGCCCTGGCGACAGCGCAACGGGGCGAACAGGCCGCGCTACGCGCCAGCGCCGATGTGCAGCAGGCGCGTCAGGCACTGTCACGCATCTGCGAAGAAGTCGGCCAGATCAGCGGGATGAGCCTGCAGATGGCCGCCGCCATCGAGCAACAGGGCCAGGTCGCCGAGCAGATCAACCAGCAGATCACCGAGATCGCCGGCTTCACCGAGCGCACCAGCCAGCAGGCCGGACGCACCACCGAGATCAGCCAGGCGCTGCACCAACTCGCCGAGTCGCAACTGGGTCTGGCCCAGCGCTTTCTCAAGGGATAGGGTCTGGCCAGAAGATAGTGGATAGCCCCCAACCTGGGCGGATCCGAAAACCTGGCAACCACATACAACAACCTGTCCACCACGATCAATTTCCTGCCGCCGATAGAGGCTTGAATGGGGCCTCACAACGATCCCTTCGGGACATCAGCGAGGTCGCTCCAATGCCCACCCAGGAATATGACTATATCGTGATCGGTGCAGGCTCGGCAGGCTGCGTAGTCGCCGCCCGGCTGATCCAGCAGAACGCCGGCAGCGTGCTACTGCTCGAAGCAGGCAGCAAGGACAGCAGTCCCTTCCACACCATGCCCGCAACAGTTGTGCAGGTTTTCCAGCAGAAGTCCTGGCCATACATGACCGTGCCGCAGAAGCACTGCAACGACCGCGAGATGATCATCGCCCAGGGCAAGGTGCTCGGTGGCGGCAGTTCGGTGAACGGGATGATCTACATCCGTGGCCAGCACGAGGATTATGACGATTGGGTGAGAGATTGGAACTGCCCCGGCTGGGGCTATCGTGATGTGTTGCCCTACTTCAGGAAGGCCGAAGCCAACGAGAGCCTGAGTGGCGAATACCACGGCCAGGAGGGCCCGCTGCCGGTCAGCGAGAACCGCTATCGCCACCCGATGACCATGGCCTTCGTCCGTGCTGGCCAGGAGATGGGCCTGCCCTACGTCAACGACTTCAACGGTGCCTCCCAGGAGGGCGTTGGTTTCTACCAGACCACCACACGCAACGGCGCCCGCGCCAGCACGTCGCGCACCTACCTGAAATCGGTGCGCGACAATAGCAAGCTGACCGTGGTCACCGACGCCCTGGCGCACAAGGTAATCGTCGAGAACGGCCGCGCCATCGGGGTGAAATTCAGTGAGAAGGATGGCGCACCGATCACCGCCCGCGCACGCAAGGAAGTGATCCTCAGCGCTGGCGCCTTCGGCAGCCCGAAGATTCTCATGCTCTCCGGCATCGGCCCTAAGGAACACCTCTCTGACCTCGGCATCGAGACCCTGGTCGACCTGCCGGTGGGGAAGAACTTCCACGATCATCTGCACCTGTCGCTCAACGCCACCACCCACGAACAGAACAGCATCCTCGGCGAAGACAAGGGTCTGCGCAGCATCAAGCACATGGCCCAGTGGCTGGCCTTCCGCAGCGGCCTGCTGACCAGCAACATTCTCGAAGGTGGCGGTTTCGTCGACAGCCAGGACGTCGGCCGGCCGGACATCCAGTTCATGTTTCTGCCCGTGATGGACAATTTCGACAATACCCCCGGCGAAGTGCCGCCCGCCGCCGAGCATGGCCTCACGGTAAAAGTCGGCCACCTGCGGCCCAAGGCTCGCGGCGAGGTGCGTCTGCGCAGCAGCGATCCGGCCGACATGCTGCTGATCGACCCCAACTACCTGGGCGACCCGGAAGACCTCGAAGGTCAGATCCGCGCCGTGCAGACCGGCCTCAAGCTCATGCAGCAACCGGCCCTGAAGAACCTGATCAAGAAGATCACCGCCCCGGAAGACATCGACTGGCAAGACACCGCCGGCATCGAGACCTTCGTGCGCAAGGCGATCAAGACCGTCTACCACCCTGGCGGCACCTGCCGCCTCGGCAGCGATCCGGCGACCTCGGTGACCGACCTGCAACTGCGTGTGCATGGCGTACCCAACCTGCGGGTCATCGACCTATCGGTGTGCCCGCAGATCGCCAGCGGCAACACCAACGCGCCGGCGATCATGCTGGGCGAACGAGGTGCCGATTTCATCCTTGGCAACGTACCGCTGGCGCTGAACGCCCCACACGAAAAGATGTTGAATCTCGATGCTCTGATCGGCACGCCCCAGGCATCGCTCGCCGCACCCGACCGCTCCTGACTGACCTTCAAGGCCCATGGCGGATCCATCGCGTCATGGATCCGCACACCCAGAATTCGGCTCGAGGATCACCCATGCGTTTCTCCCAACAGCGTTATTTGATCGGCGTAACCACCCTTGTCCTGCTCGCTCTCGGACAGAGCGCCCTGGCCACCGAAGGCGGCGGTGGCGCCTACGCCAACGGCAGCGAAGGCTTCATGACCGGCGCCCTGCCGCCACCGGGCAGCTACCTGGTCAGCTACAACACCTATTACAGCGCCGACCGGTTCGCCAGCTCGAACCCGGCGTTCGACGACTTCAAGGTCAGCACCGCCGCCACCATCCTGCGCGCCATCCATGTCACCGATAAACGGATTCTCGGCGGCAACTGGGCGATGCACGCCTTCCTGGTCGCCGCCGACGTGGACGTCGACCTGGGCGCCGGTGGGCGTCAGCACCGCGCCGGCATCGGCGACTTCATCTTCAGTCCGCTGGCCGTCGGCTGGCACGCCGGCAACTGGCACTGGCTCGCAGCCGTCGACGTGTACCTGCCCACCGGCCGCTACGACAAGGACGCACTGGCCAACATCGGCCGCAACTACGTCACCCTCGAACCGCTGTTCGCCTTCACCTACCGCAACCCGCAAGGCTACGAGTTCTCGATGAAGACCATGTTCGACCACAACTACGAGAACACCGACACCCGTTACCGCTCCGGCAACGAACTGCACGCCGACTTCGTCGCCGCCAAGCACTTCGGCAACTGGGGCGTGGGCATCGGCGGCTACAGCTACAGGCAGCTCAGCGGCGACAGCGGCGCCGGCGCGGTGCTCGGCGACTTCAAGGGCCGCGCCACGGCGCTGGGCCCGCAGTTCACCTACACCACGGCCAGCGGCCTGAACGTCCAGGGCCGCTACCAGCACGAGTTCGACGTGCGCAACCGCCCGGAAGGCGGCAAGTTCTGGCTCAACGTCGCCATTCCTCTCTGATTCGTTTTTCAACTGCCAAGGAGTCTTCCCAATGAGCGACATTCAACTGCTGCCCCAAGTGCAGGCGTTCCTGCAGCGCGAGCACGGCCACTTCATCGACGGCGCTTACCGCGCCAGCGCTTGCGCCGGGCGCATCCCGGTCGTCAATCCGGCCACTGGTGAGGCCATCGCCCAGGTCGCGACGGCGGATGCCGCCGACGTCGAGGCTGCCGTCAGCGCGGCGCGCCAGGCCTTCACGGGAAGCTGGGCGGCGACCTCGCCCTACCAGCGCGGGGTGATCCTCAACCGCCTGGCCGACCTCATCGAAGCCAACGGCGAGGAACTGGCCCAGCTGGAAACCCTGTGCTCGGGCAAATCGATCCACCTGTCGCGGCTGTTCGAAGTCGGCCAGAGCGCGGTGTTCCTGCGCTACTACGCCGGCTGGGCGACCAAGATCAACGGCGAAACCATGAGCCCGTCCTTCCCCTCGCTGGCCGGCGAACAGTACACCGCCTTCACCTGCCGCGAGCCGGTCGGCGTGGTGGCCGGTATCGTGCCGTGGAATTTCTCGGTGATGATCGGCGTATGGAAGATCGCCGCGGCGCTGGTCACCGGCTGCACCCTGGTGCTCAAACCCAGCGAATTCACCCCGCTGACCCTGCTGCGCCTGGCCGAGCTGGCGGTCGAGGCCGGGGTGCCGGCGGGCGTGTTCAACGTGCTCAACGGCAGCGGCGAGGTCGGCGCGCAACTGATCGACCACCCCCAGGTGGCCAAGGTGTCGTTCACCGGCTCGGTGCCGACCGGCCTGAAAGTCGGCCAGGCAGCTATGGCCGCCAACCTGACCCGGGTAACCCTGGAGCTGGGCGGCAAGAATGCGGCGGCGCTGCTACCGGACGTCGACCTCGACGCCGCCATCGCCGGGCTGATTCAGACCGGCTACGTGCACCAGGGCCAGGTCTGCGCCGCGCCGGAACGGCTCTACGTGCCGCGCTCGCGCCTCGACGAAACCCTGGAGAAATTCAGCGCCGCGCTGCAAGGCATGAGCATCGGTTCGCCACTCGACGAAAGCGTGCAGTTCGGCCCGCTGGCCAACCGGCCGCAGTTCGACAAGGTCGTGCAGTTCTTCGAGCTGGCCCGCCGTGAAAGCCGCATCGTCTGCGGCGGCAACGTCCTGGCCCGCCCCGGCTACTTCGTCGAACCGACCCTGGTGCTCGCCAACAGCGCCCAGGATCGCCTGCTCCATGAGGAGACCTTCGGTCCGCTGCTGTGCGTGCTGCCCTACGACGAGGTCGAGCAATTGCCGGGCCTGATCAACGACTCGCCCTTCGGCCTCAGCGCCAGCATATGGACCAACGACCTGTCCAGGGCGCTGCGCCTGATTCCACAGATCGAGGCCGGCACGGTATACGTCAACATGCACACCTTCCTCGACCCGTCGGTGCCCTTCGGCGGTATCAAGGCCTCGGGCAGCGGCCGGGAATTCGGCAGTGCCTTCATCGACGACTACACCGAACTCAAATCGGTGATGATCCGTTACTGAATCGCCTTTCGGGTCGGCTTGCCGGCCCTGTTCGAAAACTCACCACTCCCGGTTCGGTTTCTGGCGCGAGAAATGCTTGAAGTTTCCCGTGATTAGTCATGTGTGCAAAATCCGCCCACTTGCGCACCAAAACTACTAGAAAGCCCTTCGAGGTGCCTCGTGAGCGTACAAAACCTCCACGATTTCGACCACTGGAATCATGCAGTACATGCCGTGTGTGGCCGCTTCATCACTCAGCGCGGCAATCATGCGAACAGTTTCATAGGCGATATCCAGCACCATCGACTGGGTGACCTGAACCTGGCGGATATCCAGGTCAACGCTCCGTCGATTCGCCGTGAACGCGGCAGCGCAAGCCGTGGTGATGACGGCTTCTATTTTCTCGTCCTGCAGCGTGAAGGCAGCATGGCGATCAACCGCAGCGCTCGAACATTCACTCTGCACCCTGGCGACATGGCGCTGCTCGACTCGGCCGAGGCGTTCGAGATGCAGCCGCAAGGTCTGATCGCACAACTATCGATCCACCTTTGTCGCGACGCAGTGGATCGCCTGCTACCCGCGCACGCTTGCCGTTTCGGCAAGCTCGAACAGACCGGCCTGAGCGGGCGCCTGCTGCACGGTATGTTGCAGCAGATCAGCGAGGGAGAGATGAACCTGGGTGCCGGCCAGTCCCATGGTGCCGCCCTGCAGGACGCCCTGATCAGCCTGCTGCAACCCTCTTTGCATATCGACGACATTCCGGATACCGGTCGCCCATTGCGCCGCCTCGCCGAGCGCCTGATCAATGAGGCACTGCAAGCGCCGCCGACGCCAGCCGAACTGGCCACACAACTGAACGTTTCTGTTCGCCAGCTATATCGCCAGTTCGAACTCGACGGCGACAGTATCGGCCGCTATATCCAGCGCCAACGCCTGCACTGCAGCGCCCGCGATCTCACCCAGGCCGGCGATAAAGCCCTGCCGATCACCACTATCGCCTACAAGTGGGGCTTTACCGATTCGGCGCACTTCTCCCGGGTATTCAAACGCCACTTCGGCATGCCGCCCAAGGACTACCGCGCGCAGAGCCAGAAAACGGCTGACGGCCAGCGGTAAGGATCTTCCATGAACATCGCCATCATCGGCGCCGGCGCCATGGGCTGCCTGTTCGCCGCGCGCCTGGTACTTGGCGGCGCTCGGGTCAATCTGGTGGAGGTCGATGCGGTCAGCATCACGGCGATCACTGAGCACGGCCTGCATCTGCATCTCGGGGAACGGCAGCACCAGATCAGGCTGCCCATTGCGCTGGCCGAACATACACAGGGGCCGTTCGACCTGCTGATGGTCTTCACCAAGGGCATGCATACCCGTACGGCGATCACCTCGGTGCGTCATCTGATCGGCCCGAACAGTTGGGTGCTGACCCTGCAGAATGGCCTGGGCAATGCCGAGCGCATCATCGAGACGGTAGCGGCGGAGCGCGTGCTGATCGGCATGACCGATGTGCCGGCAGATCTCACTGCACCAGGCGTAGTGCACGCTGTCGATACCGGCAAAGTGCGCTTGTGGCGCTACCACGGGGACGACTGCGCCGAGCTGTCGGCCGTCAACCAACTGCTGAGCCGGGCCGGTTTCGACTGTGCAACGGATCCCGCGGTGCAGTCGGCGATCTGGGAGAAGGTGGCCTTCAACGCCGCCCTCAACGCCTTGTGCGTACTGGTCGGGCAGCCGGTCGGTGTCATCGGGGCCAGCGCGGACGGCCGCTGGCTGGCCGAACAGGTGATAGACGAAAGCCAGCACATCGCCATGGCCGAGGGCATCGCCTTCGACAGCGAGCGGGTACGGGCACGCATGCGCCAGGTGTATGTCGAGCAGGCTGCACACCGCCCTTCGATGCTGCAGGATCGCCAGGCCGGCAGGCCCAGCGAAATCGAATCCATCAATGGCGCATTACTGCGGCACGCACGCCGCCACCAGTTGCGCACGCCGATTCTGGAAACGCTCTATCGGCTGGTACGCCTGGGTGAATGAGCACAGTCAGGCTGCGCCCCGGCGCAGGGTCTGCGAGGGCAGACAACCGTAGCGCTTGCGGTACAACACGGCGAAGTGACCAAAGCTGCCGATACCATGGCGCAGCAGGATATCGGTGACGCTGTCACAGCTGCCAGCCTGCTGCAGCGCCGCATGTACCCGCGCCAGACGCCGGTTCCTCAGGTAGTCGCTAGGGCTCTGGCCGAGAAACTGGGCGAAGCCGTTCTGCAGGGTGCGCACCGAGACACCACCGACTTCGGCCAGTTGCACCAGCGGCAGGGGCTGTTCCAGATGCGCTTCGATGTAGTCGCGGACACGCCGCACGTGGGATGGCAATGGCCTGCGACGCTCATCGTGCAGCTCGGCATGGTAGTTGTGCGGCAGTTGCGTCAGCAGCACCGAGACCAGGTAATCCGACAACGCGGTGCCGAATACCGCCGGCTGCGTATCGGGCTCGCCGTGCTGGCAAAGACCACAGATGTAGTCGAGGGTCTGACTGATCACCAACAACCCCGGGTGGTCGGGCTCGACACTGATATCGAACACCAGCGGCCGACTCATCGGTCGATCCAGCAGATGTTGCAACTGCCGCTCCATGGCTTCGCGGGCCACCCGCAGGATCAGGCTGCGGCAATCACGGTCGGTGCGGATGTAGCTGTGCTGTGACGGGGAAGAGACAGTCAGGCTGCCACGCTGCAGCACGGCGCTGTGCTGGCCGAGGCGGATCAGACCACCCCCTTCCAGGGTGATACGCACGAGGTAGAAGCGCTCGATGTCACCGGCATCGATCTCGACGCTGGCGCCGTAATGCAGGTCGAACAACGCCGCATCGCCAAAGAACACGCCGTACAACTCTGAGTTCAGCGACTCCCCTGCGGGCATGTTCATGTGGTGCGGCCACAGACAGCGGCTGACCGCGTCCTTGACCTCCTTGAAGCCGCCGGAACTCATGAGTTTGTGATGTCGCAAGTGATCGAACATGTTTCGTACACCCACGTAAGCAGATTCGATGACCGACCGCAGCCAGAGCATCGGCTTACGATCAACAATTCACGTGAATCAGAAAGCAATATCCATACCGCAGATGGCCTTCCAGCAGTCGACTCGGTGACCACCATTAGCCTTGGGGCCAGGGCTCGCATGGCCTGACTGCCAACTCGCCTGCCTCACTTGAGCGCACCAAAACAGGCAGCACCTCGACCTATAAGTACCGCAATGCGTCACCAGGGGTGACAGCCTCGCTTCCCCGCCATTGAGTTGCGCCTGGCGAATCCCCGTTGCGTGTTTCGATCAGCACCAGCCAGACCCTCTACCTAGAATCGGGCCAAACACATACGCCGGCTACGCATGATCGTAGCGGCCTGACGCCCCACCGTCCTGATCGATGGCACCGGAGATGACAGCATGAAGACGTTCACTCGCTCTCTACAGTTACTCGCCTGCGCGGCCGTGCTGGGTTTTGGCAACCCGGCAAGCGCCAAGGATTTGCCGACCATCCGTGTCGGCTGGTCGATTCCCGCCGAAGAAATGAAGTATTGGATGATGCGTCGCACCGATGCCTTTCCCGAGCTGGGCAAGTCGTACCGTATCGAATGGACGCAATTCCAGGGCACCGCGCCGATGGTGCAGGCGATGCTCGCCGGCGCACTCGACTGTTCATCCCAGGCCCCGCTTTCGCTCGGCCAGGGTGCATTGTCCAGTGGCCTGCAGGCCTATGCGATTGCTCAGCACGTGGCCGAGGCGCCGGGTTCGTTTTCGCTGTACTGGGCCGTGCAGGAAGACTCTCCGATCAACAGCATCGCCGATCTCAAGGGCAAGACGGTCGGCGTCAACGTTTATGGATCCGGCTCCTACGGCCAGATGGCCATGCTGCTCAAGCACAACGGGCTGGATCCGGCCAAGGACATCAAACTGGTGGAAACCGGCTTCCCCGGCTCCGAAGCCGCCCTGCGTGCCGGCCGTATCGATGCCGCGGTGATGAATCAGCCCTTCGCGGTGAGGGCCGAAGCCAAGGGCGGCGTACGCAAGCTGTTCGCCCTTGCGGATCTGATGCCCAACACCGTGCATCTGCTCGAGGTGTGCCGCAAGGACTTCGTCGATGCCAATCCCGAACTGGCCAAGCACTACATGACGGATCTGCAGAAAGCCATGAGCCTGCTGCAGGCCGACCGACCGCAAACCCTGGCGGTGGTGTCCGAAGTGACCCGCGCGCCCACCGACCTGCTCGATCAGTACCTGCTCAAGGAGAACGACTTCGCTCGCGATCCGCAGGCGCAACCGGATTTTGCCGGCATGCAGAAGATGTTCGACCAATACCTGGAAATCGGTCTGCTGAAAGCGCCACTGCAGGCTGAACAGTTTCGTCCCACCGTACTGCTGCAGCCCTGAAGAGAGAGTGAAGGCATGACCGGCCAGAGCATGATCAGCATCAGCAAGCTGTGCAAATCCTTCTACACCGCCGACCGCCACACCCATATGGCGCTCGACGATATCAACCTGGAGATCCGTGAAGGCGAGTTCGTCTCCATACTCGGCCCCTCCGGCTGCGGCAAGTCGACCCTGCTGTACATGCTCGGCGGCTTCGTCGCACAGAGCTCCGGCAAGCTGGTAGCGCAGGGCAGAACCATCAGCGGGCCGGGGCCGGATCGTGGCCCGGTGTTCCAGGAATTCGCCCTGTTTCCCTGGAAAACCGTGATCGGCAACGTCATGTATGGCTTGCGCGAACAGGGTGTCGGTCGGCGTGAAGCCCGCGAGCGGGCGATGGCCCTGCTGATCAAGGTCAACCTGGCGGATTACGCCGACTTCTATCCCAAGGAGCTTTCCGGTGGCATGCGCCAGCGCGTGGCCATCGCCCGCACCCTGGCCTACGACCCGGCGATCCTGCTGATGGACGAACCCTTCGGTGCACTGGATGCACACACCCGTACGGTGCTGCAGAACGAGTTGCTGGATATCTGGGAGCGCGACCGCAAGACGGTGATGTTCGTTACCCACGGCGTCGATGAAGCGGTGTTCCTCTCGGATCGCGTAGTGGTGATGACCCGTTCCCCCGGACGCATCAAGGAAATCGTCGACATCGATCTGCCGCGGCCACGGGTGCGCAGCGAACTGTTGGTCAACCGTCGCTACCAGGACTACATCGTCTATCTCGAGCAGTTGATCGAAGACGTTCACCTGGAGGCCCGCAGCGTATGAGGGCCGGTCATTACCAGCTGTTCGGCAAGCTCGGCCCGCTGCTGGTGGTGCTGACATTGCTGCTGATGTGGGAAATGACGGCGCGCTGGATGCAGCTCGACGGTTTTCCCACCGCAGGAGAAGCCTTGCGCCAGTTACCGGTGATCCTCACTGACGGCCAGGCCCTGAGCGGTATCGGCGACTCGTTGCGGCGCATGGCCTGCGGCATCGCCCTGGCCTTGGCGTTCGCCGTGCCCGTGGGCCTGTGCATGGGCCGCAGCGAAACCCTGGCGCGCCTGCTCAATCCCTTGCTCAGCGTGATCTACCCGATTCCCAAGGCGGCGCTGATGCCGATGGTGATGCTCTGGTTCGGCATCGGCGACCTGTCGAAGATCCTGGTGATCTTCCTCGGCGTCAGCCTGCCGCTGCTGTTCCACAGCTACCACGGTGCCCGCGGCATGGACGAGAAACTGCTCTGGTCGGCAGCGGCCATGGGCATGGGCGCCCCGACGCGGCTGTTCAAGGTGGTGCTGCCGGCAGCCCTGCCCGATGTCCTGCTGGGTTGCCGCGTCGGTCTGTCCATGGCGCTGATCGTGATGATCAGTTCGGAAATGATCGCCCGCCAGTCCGGCGCCGGCGACCTGCTGTTCAACGCCATGGACATGGCGCTGTACCCCGACGTGTACGCCATGATCCTGATCCTCGCCACCCTGGGTTTCCTCCTCGACTGGCTGTTCGAGCGCCTGCGCCGACGCCTGACCCACTGGGCCGAAAGCCGCCAGGACAGCCACAGTGGAGCCGCCTCATGAGACGCCTCGCCAATTCGTTACTGCCCCTGTTTCCCCTGCTGCTGTTGGCGCTGGTCTGGGAAGCGAGCACCCGCCTCGGCTGGGTGGCGGCCAACCTGCTGCCCGCGCCCAGCGCCGTGCTGCTGCGCCTGGCGCAGTTGCTGCCGCAGGCGGAATTCCTCTTCCACCTGCAGCAGACCCTGATCCGCCTGCTCGGCGGCTTCGCCATCGCCCTGCTGTTCGGCGTGGGCATCGGCCTGCTGGCCAGCCGGGTGGCCGGCGGCCTGCTGGAAACTGTGATCCGCGTGCTCGCGCCGATCCCCAAGATCGCCTTCTACCCGGCCTTCGTACTGATCTTCGGCTACGACCACGCCTCGAAGATCGCCCTGGTGGTGGCGGATGCGATCTTCCCCATTCTGCTGGCGACCTTCCACGGCGCCCGCGCGGTGGAACCCAAGCTGCTGTGGTCGGCCCGGGCGGCAGGCACCGGCCGCACCGCCAGCCTGTACCGGGTGGTGCTGCCGGCGACCCTGCCGGCGATCCTCACCGGCTGCCGGATCAGCCTGCTGATCGCCTGCGTGACGGTATTCCTGGCCGAGATGATCTCGTCCACCGACGGCCTCGGCCATCTGCTCAGCCTGGCCGCCCGCTCGTTCCAGATGGTCGACATGTTCGTGCCGCTGGTACTGATCTCGCTGATCGGGCTGCTGCTCAACGTCACGCTGCAATACACACGCAAGTACCTGCTTCGGGGCCAGCCCTGAAGCGCCATCGCCAACCGTCAACGGCAACAGGCCGCCACCCGCTTCCGCCGCCTGCGCAGCGGACGGGCGACGGCTGCCGGCAAACAGGAGTCGCAATATGAAAATCAGTGTGCTGGGTGGAGGGCATGGCTGCTACGCAGCCGCCGTCGAACTGAGCGAAGCCGGGCATCAGGTGAATTTCTGGCGGCGCGACAGCGCGGCCTTCGCGGCGATCCGCGCCCAGGGCGGCATCCAGGTGCGGGATTTCCGTGGCACCCGCCTGCTGCCGCTGGGCGATGGCGACAGCGGCCTGCAACTGGTCGACGACCTGGGCGCCACCGTGGATGGCGCCGAACTGATCGTCATCCCGCTGCCGTCGACCACCCACGCCGATCTGGCCCGGGAACTGGCGCCACTGCTGCAGGATGGCCAGGTGGTGTTCCTGCCACCAGGTACCTTCGGCAGCTACCTGTTCGCCAAAGCCATGGCCGACGCCGGCAATTCCGCCGAGGTGGCCTTCGCCGAAACCGGCACCCTGCCCTACCTGGCCCGCAAGCACGGCCCCGCGGAGCTGGTGATCAGCTGCTATGCCACCCGCCTGCCCACCGGGGTATTCCCGGCGCGCCTGAGCGAACAGGCCTTCACCGTACTGTGCGCCGCCTACCCGAGCGTCGAGCCGATCGAAGACGGCCTGTCCGGCGCACTGATGAATGCCGGGCCGATCATCCACCCGCCGCTGATCATGATGAACGCCGGCCCCCTGGAACACTTCGAGCGCTGGGACATCCACAACGAAGGCACGCAACCGTCGATTCGCCGGGTCACCAACGGCCTGGATGCCGAGCGCATGGCCGTACGCGAAGCCCTGGGCTACGGCGCGCCACACTTCCCACTGGCCGATCATTACACCAGCGACGGCGACGAATGGATGTACGGGCGTGGCGCCCACGGCAAACTCACCGACAGCGGCGACTGGCGCGAAGACATCGACCTGCAGCGCCACCGCTACATGCTGGAAGACACTCGCCTGGGCCTGTCGCTGCTGGTTTCCGTGGGTCGCTGGGCCGGCGTGCCGACGCCGATCGCCGCCGGGCTGCTGGCCATCGCCTCCGCCGTAGCCGAACGCGACCTCTACGCCGAAGGCCGTACCCTGGAAAATCTCGGCCTGTCGCAACTGTCCCGCGAGCAGATGCAGCACCTGCTGCGTGAAGGAGTGTTGCCATGAAAACGGTACATATCATTGGTGCCGGACGCATGGGCCAGGGTATGGCGCTGGCCTTCATCCAGGGCGGTCTGCCAGTGGTGCTGATCGACGTGAAGCAGCGCAGCTCGGAAGACGGCATCGCCTATGCCAGCCAGGTACGCGAAGCGGTCAGCCGCGAACTGCAGGCCAAGGTCGAGCTCGGTCGCCTCACCGACACGCAGATGCAGATCGCCCTGGCACGCCTCAGTGTGTTGCCACGCGAGGGCTGCGAAGCCTCGCTGACCGAGGCGCGCTACCTGTTCGAGGGCGTACCGGAAGTGCTCGACATGAAACGCGAGCTGTTCGCCTGGCTCGGCGGCTGCATCCCGGCCGATGCGCGAGTGGCCTCCACCACCTCGACCTTCCTGGTCAGTGAGCTGGCAACCTTCATCAGCGAACCCCAGCGCTTCATCAATGCCCACTGGCTGAACCCGGCGGATCTCATACCGCTGGTGGAAGTCAGCCGCAGCGAGATCACCGATCAAGCCGTGGTCAACGACATGGTCGAGTTGCTGGAGAGTATCGGCAAGGTGCCCGTGGTCTGCTCCGCCTCACCCGGCTACATCATTCCGCGCATCCAGGCGCAGGCGATGAACGAGGCCGCGCGCATGGTCGAGGAAGGCGTGGCCAGCGCCGAGGATATCGACAAGGCCATCCGCGTCGGCTTCGGCCTGCGCTTCGCCGTGCTCGGCCTGTTGGAATTCATCGACTGGGGCGGCGGCGACATCCTGTTCTATGCCTCGAAGTACCTGTCCGGCCAGCTTGGCGAACGCTTCGAGTGTGCCGATATCGTGCATGAAAACATGGCCAACGGCCGTAACGGCCTGCGCGATGGCCAGGGTTTCTACGACTATGCCGGCCAGGACATCGGTGCCTACAAGGCGCAGCGCATGCGGGAATTCTTTCGCCTGCTGGATGCAACGGGACTTACGGCTCGCTTCGACCAGGCACTGGAAATAAAAGGTTGAGCAAGTGCGCGGGCAGGTACGCGCGCCAGCCGCGCGTCAGCATGCCGGCGCCGCCGAGCTTCTTGGCGGGTGCTGGAATTAGTAGAAATGTCTATGATTGCCCGTCGACTTTCACAAAGCAGCCCCTCCATGTCCATCCCCAAGAAACGCCGCAGCCGCTACAACCCCGCCAGCGAAGATTTTCACAAGGAAGAGTTCCCCTTCTACTGGTTGGCGCGCGTGCACGGGCGCTACTCCATGGCCATGGAGAAGCTGCTCAAGCGGATCGACCTGGACATCCCGCGCTGGCGGGTGCTGAACATCCTCTTCGAGAACGACAACTCGAGCATCTCGGAGATTTCCGAACACGCCGTGGCCAAGCTTTCCACCATCACCAAGATCGTCTACCGAATGAAGGACGACGGCCTGGTCGATACCAGCCAGAGCGCCCAGGACGGCCGCGTCACCCAGGTCAGCCTCACCGAGGCCGGGCGCCAGGCGTTCTTCGACATGCACGAACTCACCGACGAATTGTTCCACAAGAGCTTCCAGGGGCTGAGCGAAGCCCAGCTGCGCAAGCTCAACCAGGTGCTGGCGAGCATTTTCGCCAACCTGCCGGAACACTGATCGACCAGGGTCTCTTGCCGTTTGCCCTACCCGCGCCGGCCCCCTAGAATGCCGCGATGCAAAATGACCTCGATCAGCGTCTCACATCCCTCAATCCAGCCCAGCACCATGCGGTCACCACACCGCCTGGGCATCAGTTGGTGCTGGCCGGTGCCGGTTCCGGCAAGACTCGCGTGCTGGTGCACCGCATCGCGTTCCTGATCCAGCGGCTGGGCGTCTCGCCACACAGCATTCTGTCGGTGACCTTCACCAACAAGGCCGCCGCCGAGATGCGCCATCGCATCGAAGAAGTGCTTGGGCAGAGCCCGGCAGGCATGTGGGTGGGTACCTTCCACGGCCTGGCGCACCGCCTGCTGCGTGCGCACTGGCGCGAAGCCGGCCTGGCGGAGAACTTCCAGATTCTCGACTCCGACGACCAGCAGCGCCTGGTCAAACGGGTGATTCGCGAGCTGGGCCTGGATGAGCAGCGCTGGCCGGCCAAGCAGGCGCAGTGGTTCATCAATGGCCAGAAGGATGAGGGCATTCGCCCGCAGGGGATTCAGGCCAGCGGTGATCTGTTCCTGGCGACCATGCGTGGCATCTACGAAGCCTACGAGGCGGCCTGTGCCCGCGCCGGGGTCATCGATTTCGCCGAGCTGCTGTTGCGCGCCCTCGATCTGTGGCGCAACAACGCGGGTCTGCTGGAACATTACCAGCGCCGCTTCCGGCATATTCTGGTGGACGAATTCCAGGACACCAACGCCGTGCAGTACGCCTGGCTGCGCATTCTCGCCATGGGCGGCGAAAGCCTCATGGTGGTGGGCGACGACGACCAGTCGATCTATGGCTGGCGTGGCGCGAAGATCGAGAACATCCAGCAGTTCGACAGCGATTTCGCCGGGGCCGAGATCATCCGCCTGGAGCAGAACTACCGCTCCACGGCGAACATCCTCAATGCCGCCAACGCCCTGATCGCCAATAACCAGGGGCGCCTGGGCAAGGAATTGCGTACCGATGTCGGCGACGGCGAGCTGATCAGCCTGTACGCCGCCTTCAACGAACACGACGAAGCCCGCTACGTGGTCGAAACCATCGAGGACGCCCTACGCAAGGACGGCCTCAAGCGCAGCGAGATCGCCATCCTCTACCGCTCCAACGCCCAGTCGCGGGTACTGGAAGAAGCGCTGCTGCGCGAGAAGATTCCCTACCGCATCTACGGCGGCCAGCGCTTCTTCGAACGCGCCGAAATCAAGAACGCCATGGCCTACCTGCGTCTGATCCACCAGCGCGGCAACGATGCGGCCCTGGAGCGGGTCATCAACGTACCGGCCCGCGGCATTGGCGAGA
Source organism: Phytopseudomonas daroniae (assembly GCF_004327285.1). Lineage (GTDB taxonomy): Bacteria > Pseudomonadota > Gammaproteobacteria > Pseudomonadales > Pseudomonadaceae > Aquipseudomonas > Aquipseudomonas daroniae. The sequence goes on along the minus strand of NZ_QJUI01000016.1, from coordinate 2,295 downwards.
AGACGGTGGAAACCCTGCGCCAGTTCGCCCGCGCCAACGAGCTGTCGATGTGGGCCGCGCTTCACGAGGCGGTGGGTACCAAGGTCGTCAGTGGGCGCGCCGCCAGTGCCCTGAATGCCTTCGTCGAACTGGTCGATACCCTGGCCTTGAAGGTCGAAGGCATGCAGTTGCACAGCATGGCGCAACTGGTCATCGAACAGTCCGGCCTGCTTGCCTACCACCGCGACGAAAAGGGCGAGAAGGCCCAGGCCCGCGTGGAAAACCTCGAGGAGCTGGTCTCCGCCGCACGTGCCTTCGACTCCTACGAGGGTGAGGACGGCGATGAAGAGCAGACGCCGCTGGCCGCCTTCCTCGGCCACGCCTCGCTGGAAGCCGGCGACACCCAGGCCGCCGAGAACGAAGACAGCATCCAGTTGATGACCCTGCACAGCGCCAAGGGCCTGGAGTTCCCGCGGGTGTTCCTGGTCGGCATGGAAGAAGGCCTGTTCCCCCACAAGATGAGCCTGGAAGAGCCCGGCCGCCTGGAAGAGGAACGCCGTCTGGCTTACGTCGGCATTACCCGGGCCATGCACAACCTGGTGATCAGTTACGCGGAAACCCGCCGCCTGTACGGCAACGAGACCTACAACAAGGTGTCGCGTTTCGTGCGCGAAGTACCCCCGCAACTGCTTCAGGAAGTGCGCCTGTCGAACAGCGTCAGTCGCCCATACGGCAGCGGTAATCGCAGCATGAGCGGCAGCAGCCTGTTCGCCGGCAGCGCCGTACCGGACACCCCGTTCAACCTTGGCCAGCGCGTGCAGCATTCACTGTTCGGCGAAGGCACCATCCTCAATTTCGAGGGCTCCGGGCCGCAGGCACGGGTGCAGGTGAACTTCGAGAACGAAGGCAGCAAGTGGTTGATGCTGGCCTATGCCAAGCTGGAAGCGTTGTAAGGGCCGGCGCCAAGCCGGCTGTGCAGTAAAACAAGGAATGCTGGCCGTGACGGCCGGCGCCCGATAATAAAAGCAACCTGGGCACGCTGCTCAACATCCCCAAGGGAGATCACCATGAACCGCCGTAACCTGTTCGGCGCCGCTGTGGCGCTGCTCGCTGCCATCGGCCTGGCCGGCTGCAAGGAAGACACACCTGCTGCCCAGCAAGGCGCCACCGCCGCAAACGCTGAAACCTTCCACTGGAAGATGGTCACCTCCTGGCCGAAGAACTACCCGGGCCTGGGCACCGCCGCCGAGCGCCTGGCCGAACGCATCAACGCCATGAGCGCCGGGCGCCTGACCGTCAGGGTCTATGCCGCCGGTGAGTTGGTTCCGGCTCTGGAAGTGTTCGATGCGGTGTCCCGCGGCACTGCCGAAATGGGCCACGGCACGCCTTACTACTGGAAAGGCAAGGTACCGGCCGCACAGTTCTTCTCTTCGGTGCCGTTCGGCCTGTCGACCCTGGAAATGAACGCCTGGCTGAGCAAGGGCGGCGGTCAGGCCCTGTGGGACGAGACCTACGCGCCGCACGGTGTGAAACCGCTGTCGGCGGGTAACACCACCATGCAGATGGGCGGCTGGTACAACAAGGAAATCAACTCGCTGGCCGACATCAAAGGCCTGAAGATCCGCATGCCTGGCCTGGGTGGTGAAGTCTGGAGCAAGCTTGGCGCCATCACCGTCAACCTGCCTGGCGGCGAGATCTTCACCGCCCTGCAAACCCACGTGATCGACGCCACCGACTGGGTCAGCCCGTACAACGACCTGGCCTTCGGCCTGCACAAAGCCGCCAAGTACTACTACTTCCCGGGCTGGCAGGAACCACAGGCAGTGGTCGAGTCCATGGTCAACCAGAAGGCCTTCGACAGCCTGCCTGCCGACCTGCAGGCCATCGTCGTCGAAGCTGCCCGCGCCGCGACCCTGGACATGATGGACGACTACGTTTTCCACAACGCCAAGTCCCTGGCTCAGCTGAAGGAACAGGGCGTGCCGATCAAGCGCTTCCCCGACGAAGTGCTGGATGCCATGAAGCGCGAATCTCAAGTGGTACTCGAAGAACTGGCGGGCCAGAACGACCTGAACGGCCGCATCTGGCGTTCGATGAAGACCTTCCAGGACGAAGTCACGCCGATGAGCGCGGTGACCGAGCAGGAACTGTACAACTGGCGTTGATCAGCCAGCCGAAAAACGGCGCCAGAACAGAGCGTGTGAAAACCCGCTGATGTAGGTATTGGCACCCGGCAAACGCCCTGACATCGTTCGGGGCGTTTTCTTTTGTGCGATTCAGAAGGTCACCACCGGACTTTTCAGGCGAGCAGCTCGA
>NZ_QJUI01000015.1 GCF_004327285.1 Phytopseudomonas daroniae | reverse complement strand
GGCAAGGTTTGAGGGGTTGGGGTGTTACCGAGGGGCTGCTAGCGGCGCGGCCTTTTGGCCTCCCGAAGAAAAGCTGATCAATACGAGATTTTAACGGTGTTTTTTTCCAGTGACTCTGTTGACCTAGAGTGCAGGAGGACAACACCCGACGTAGCAGTTCTTCCTCATCCAATGCACCTCTACCTATCGATCAAATATCAAGCAAGGCAATTTGCCTGCACCACGCTATGCTTCATGTTCGGAAAGATTCTAAGGAGGGATACTGATGTCAGGTCTTCAGGAGTTAGGTAGTCAAGACGCTCCCTTGGTCGACGATTTTGAGTCTTGGCTTGGTGAGCGAAATCGCTGGCTTCAAACTGCAGCGAAGAATCTGATCGACACCAAAAGGCCGCCGACGGATGACGACATTTCCGAGCTGGCCCGGCTTTGCATCATCGAGTTGAGCAAAGGAACCGATCCCGGCTTCGGGACGGTGGCACCAGGTTCATTAGCGATTGCCGCCAATCGCCCCCCAATTTGTATCGACCATATCTCAGATGTCTATGGGCTGAACGCAGTCAAACAAGGGGCTGAGCTACCCTTTAGTGCCGCAAACATCTCGGTTTTTTATGGTCAGAATGGCTCAGGCAAAAGCGGCTTCGCGCGGCTTCTGAAGCAAGCCTGTGGCTCAAGATCCAAGGACGAGATTCATCCGAACGTCTTTCTGGAGGAGACCGTTGCCTGCCGGGCGAGATTTCACCTTTCGGTTGGGGGCAAGTCTGGAATCGTAGACTGGAACATTGGCGATGGTGCTCATCCAAAGCTGCGACATGCACAGATTTTTGACTCCAAAACCGCAACTCTTTACATGGGCAAAACCGAGGCAAGTTACGAACCAAGCCAGATGAAGTTCGTGGCAGCGTTGATCGCGATTTCGGACAGGGTCAGTCAGCACCTGACGGCTTCAAAAACCGCCCTGATCAGCGCGCTCCCCCAGTTTCCTTCAGATATCGGCATCACTGAAGAAAAGCGATGGATTGATGCGCTGAAGCCAACCATGACAGTTGCGGCCATTGAAAAAGCTTGCCAGTACACCCCTGAGCTGGATGCCGAGCGGATTGCGCATGAAGGTGTCTTGGCTCAGAAAGATGTCGCGACTCGAATCGGCGAAATCGAAAAAGAGAAGCGGGCGCTGGCCAACGTGCTGAGTACGATGGGCACCCTTAAGGACAAGCTCTCGGATGTAGTCTTATTACAGCTCGTCGATGCACAGGCTCAAGCCAAACTGAAGCGCGAAGCCGCTCAGGAGTCTGCCCAGAAACTTTTTGCAGATGCCCCTCTTGAAGGCGTAGGGGAGCCGATTTGGCAAGAGTTATGGAAGCAGGCGCGAGTCTATTCACAGTCGCATGCGTATCCAGAACAGCCGTTTCCTGTTGTCTCTGATGAGGCCAAGTGCGTGCTGTGTCAGCAGGAGCTCAGCGATAACGCCGCCAGCCGTCTGAGTCATTTCGAGCAGTTCGTCACGGATGGCCTGGAGCGCGCAGCCAAGAGTGCTGAAGAGACACTCAAAAATCTCATCAAAGCCCTTCCTCAGGCGCCTAACGAGCAAGATTGGCTGGCTCATATGTCGGTGCTGAAGGTCGACCAGCAGGCCGCGCTCGAGTGGCACAAAGCGCTCGTGAAACGACGATCTGATATGGAGACTGCAAGCGAAGCTGAGCTAGTCGGCTCCTTTAATTGGTCGCATATAGACCAGGCGTTAAGTGGCCGGTCGGCGGGGTTGGAGACGGAAGAAAAAGCGCTAAAAGAGCTTCTTCAAGACGGCAAACGGCAAGAGATGGAGGATCGGGTTCGCAAGCTCAAAGGCATGCAATGGCTCTCGCAGAATAAAGATTCGATTTTGGCAGAGCGCGAACGGTTAGTGGCGGTTGATCAGTATGGAAAAGCAGCTCGACTTGCCGCAACCAATGCCCTGACGTCCAAGAATAATGAGCTGGCAAAATCCGAACTCGACGCTGGCTATCAAACCCGATTTGCCGCCGAGCTCAAGCGACTAGGAGGTTCAAGGTTGCCGGTGGCGCCACTGAGCAAAACCTTGGGTAAAGGCCGGACTACATTTGGACTGGCTCTCGTAGGCGCCAAGGGGAATCGTCCTCCGGAACAGATTCTGAGCGAAGGTGAGACGCGGATTGTTGCCCTGGCCGCGTTCCTGGCCGACATCACAGGTTCGAACCAGGTGGCGCCTTTTATCTTTGACGACCCGATCTCATCCCTGGATCAAGACTTCGAGGAACGTGTAGTTGCGAGATTGGTTGAGCTGGCACAAACGCGTCAGGTGATCATATTTACTCATAGGCTTTCGTTGGTAGCATTGCTTGATGCGGCGATCAAGAAAGTTGCGGACAACCCGAGCATCCCCGACATCGTCCATCATGTGCAGACACTACGCCGTTTAGACAAAATTTCAGGGATTCTGGCTGGCCAGAGTGCCCGCGATTCGAAGCCAAAAAATGCCATCAACAAGCTTTTGGATGAGTCCCTGCCGAGGCTCAAAAAGCATCAGGCCGAAGGTGATGCCGAGAGCTACGACCTCATGGCCAAAAGCGTTTGCAGTGATTTCAGGATCATTGTCGAGCGCGCTGTGGAGATTGTATTGATCAATGGTGTGGTACTCCGATTTCGCAGAGATATCATGACTAAGGGCCTGCTAAGAAAGCTTGTGCACATCACTCAAGAGGATTGTGACCTGATTGATGACCTGATGAGCCGGTACTCGGTGTATGAGCACTCACAAGCCGATGACTTACCGAGTGTGCCGCTCGAGCTTGCTGATCTTGAGGCTGATATGCGCTCGTTAGCGGCTTGGATGAAGCAGTACCAAGAGCGGGCAGCATGATGACCTGACAATTCGCTAGCTGATCATAAATGCTTTGTGTGATGAGTATCGTATTCATCGAATGCCCAATGAAAGGCGCGAGTCGCGCTATTAAGGAGTGCCAACATGGGCAGCATGAAGGAGCATCTTTTCGAGCTAGAGTCCGAGAGGCGAGCTGAGTGGATCCGTGGAAGGCTCGGCAACCCTGATGCGGATGAATACACGCCAGGCTGGGAAGAGCTTGAGGCCGAATACGCTGACATGTTGGCTTGGCTGGATGAGGAAGCAGAGTACCGTTGGCTTGAGCGCCATTCGTACAATCGTCTCTACAGCGATTTCGTACATGAGATTGCCATTGCCACAAGCCTGCTGCAGCTCGGGCAGGGCCAAGTACACGCCTACACCGTCAACAAGATGGTCTACGTCCATGCGGTGACTCTGCTAGAAACCTTCATTGGCACGACTGTCCGGACGCTCGTTGTCAGCACCCCCCAATTTATGGCCAGTATGGTTGCCAACGTTGATGAGCTTAATGGAAAACAGAAATACACCCTGAAACAAATAGCCCAACACCCGAAAGGGGTTAGCGGAGTCATTCTGAGCGTGCTTAGCAATCTTACGTTCCACAACCCAGCAACCATTCGCAACGTATTGCACGCGATGATAGGAAAGCGCGCAGAGGGGCTCGATTTGGGGCCATTCTCATCGATATGTGAGACGCGCCACGACATCGTTCATCGCAACGGAAAAACGATTGACGATGAGACAATTCCTCTAGAAGCGAAAGAAGTTCAGCATTCCTTGAGCCAGATTAGTCGTCTTGCCCAAGAAATCAGAGACAGGATCCACGAGGCCTTAGATGATCTTAGCAAAGATGCCCTGTAACTCCGGTCTAGGGTTAATCGCCATGCCATTGCGCCGATCACTCGACTTCCATCGATAAGGGGCGGCGTAATCAAATGCGACACCATCAACCAGCTCAGACATCCGGATTACAAATGATTAATCTGAATTGCCCCCGATTTCTAGACACATCTGACTGCTCGCTTCTGGCCGAAAGCAGCCCCCACGGTCGGCAGCGATACGGCCAATAGCTGCCCCTCGCGAAGACTGGTTTGATGCATGGTCGTCGTGGATACGCCGAGCAGACTGAGAGTGTCAAACTGTGCGCATTTCGACCTACTATTAATAATAGGGGGCAGGCCACGATTAATTTCTCCAGATAAATCGTGGTCTGTTCCCGATTATTGTCTAACGGCCAATTATTTAAAGCCCACAACTTCCTAAGGCACTGGCATTACCATGTCAAAGGCGCTGTTCTGATCTTTATGATCTCCAGTAGTAAAAGCCGCCTCCTCGATGTGGTAAACCTTCGGTTCTTCCGAAAAATGTTCCTCCAGGCCCAGCATGAATATCCGATGGTCTTCACTCGCTTCGAAGCCCGGCGTGTGATCCTCGAGTGATTGCCATCGCACTATCAGGTTGAACTGCTCGGGGGTTTCAATCCCTTGCGCTAGCATGTGGCCGCCGTAACCCTTTGCGCGGGTGAGCAAAGGCGCAACTTCGGCGAATGCACGTCTGAAGGCTTCAATGCGTTCTTTGTGAACGGGGAGCAGAGCGATCTCATAAATCATGGTGTTTCTCCAAAATGACTTGAACCGTTAAAAGTACGCACTTACGAGATGGGCGATGGCTCGACTGCAATCGCGATTTTTCCCTGGAGGCCGTTGTTGGGGCTCTCCAACCGGGCATGGGCGAGCGCAAGGTCGGCAAGCGAATAGACCGCGCCAACGTGTGGGCGCAGCTGACCGCGCTCTACCAATGCGCTCAGCTCATCGAGCTTGCCGCGGTTCTGCCTGGTGAAAACGAAGTGATAACTGGCGTTCTTACCCCAGGCCTGTACGAGGTTTTGCGGCTGGGTAATGTCCACAATCGAGACCACGCGGCCAAGTTGTGCGAGCGCGTCGGCGCTACGCGACAATGTGTTGCCGCCGATGGTATCGAACACCACATCGACGCCGTGGCCACCGGTTTCCCGCAGGATGGCGTCGACGTAATCCTCCTTCTCGTAGTCGATGAGCACATCGGCACCCATGCTGCGTGCGAACTCAAAGTTGGCTTCGCGCACGGTCGTGAAGACCCGCGCTCCAATGGCTTTTGCCACCTGGATCGCGACATGACCGACGCCTCCCGCGCCGCCGTGGATCAGAATGCTTTCCCCCACTCTGAGCGCCGCTCGCACGGTCAGTGCTTCCCACACCGTCCCGCCAACCAGGGTCAGACTTGCCGCCTCAAGATGGCTCAGTGATGGCGGCTTCTTCCCGATAATGCTTTCGGCCGCAACGTGGTACTCGGCATAACTTCCTGGCCCGTCGAATATTTGCGGGGTGTACCAGACTTCGTCTCCCGGAGCGAAGGTCGTCACACCTGGCCCAACTTCTTCGACAACGCCCGATACGTCGTGTCCGGTAATGGCCGGCAGTGGTACCAGGTCGGCATAGTCGCCACGTCGAACCTGATAATCCAAGGGGTTGATGGAGGTTGCGTGTACCCGCACCAGGACTTGTCCCGTACCCGGCACTGGCTTGGGCACGTCGCGCAACTCGAACGATTCCGGCCCGCCAAATGATTTAAGTATCATCGCTTTCATTAGTAGATCCTCGTTTCGGTAAAAAGGGATATCGGTATTTTTCGATATAAAAAGGCAAAAAATTTACGGGTTTTTCCTATGATCTCAGTTCATTGTGAGTCCTCGCTTCGACAAAATGGGATATCGGGATTTGTCGATATTTAAGGGTAAAAAATTACAGCTCCTTACCTATGATCTCGGCAAGAGCACTGATGTTTGCTTCATTGCGCTTGTAGTAGGTCCACTGCCCGATGCGCCGGACTTCGACCAGGCCCACTCGTTGCAGCGTCGCAAGGTAATCGGACACTGTCGACTGCGACAGGCCGACGCCTTCTTGAATGCTACTGACGCAGACGCCCACCGTATGAACGTCCCCTTCATCCTGTGGAGGGAAGTTCTTCACCGGATCCTTCAACCCCTTGAGGATTTCAAGGCGCGTACGGTTTGAGAGGGCTTTGAATATTTCGATCAATTCCATGAGCCTGATAATATCGAGATTTACCGATATGTCAATGAGGGAGTCAACCGCCCGTCGGCATGCAATCCGAGGGTTGCTGCCTGTGGGGTCGCCAGACGCCGTCTATCGACGGCCCCACCCTGCACGCCTTGGTGTGGAATCTGCGACAATCCCACCTTTTTCCGCGACCCCTCGAGCCTGATGACCGACGTCCCCTTCGATTTCGCTGCCCTGCAGAACAACCTCGACCACGCCATGATCGCCGACCGCCATCGTCTGCGTCGGCAGTTGCACGAGTTGCAGAAGAAGCCCGACGAAGCCAAGCAGGCGCAATGGCTGGAGCGCTTCCAGGCGTCCTGCGCGAAGGTCGAGGCGCGGCGCTTGAGCGTGCCGGTGATGCGTTACGACGATGCGCTGCCGATCGCTGCCAAGCGCGACGAGATCAAGGCCGCGCTGGCCAAGCATCAGGTGCTGGTGATCGCCGGCGAGACCGGTTCGGGCAAGACCACCCAGTTGCCGAAGATCTGCCTGGAGATCGGTCGTGGCCAGCACGGCCTGATCGGCCACACCCAGCCACGCCGGCTGGCGGCGCGCAGTGTGGCGACGCGGGTGGCCGAGGAGATCGGCACGCCGTTGGGCGAGCTGGTCGGTTATCAGGTGCGCTTCGAGGATCAGAGCAAGGACAGTTCGCTGATCAAGCTGATGACCGACGGCATCCTGCTCGCCGAAACCCAGCATGATCGCTACCTGGAAAAGTACGACACCCTGATCGTCGACGAGGCCCACGAACGCAGCCTCAACATCGACTTTCTGCTCGGTTATCTGAAGACCCTGCTGCCGCGTCGGCCTGACCTCAAGGTGATCATCACCTCGGCGACCATCGATCTGGAGCGCTTCAGCAAGCACTTTGGCGGGGCCGGCCTTCCGGACGCGCCCATCGTCGAAGTCTCCGGCCGCACCTATCCGGTGGAAACCTGGTACCGGCCGCTGGCCGCCGAGGTGGACGAGGAGGGCGAGCGTCTGCTCGACGACCTCACCGTCGATCAGGGCATTCTCGCCGCGCTGGACGAAATTGCCGCCCATGAGAATGCCGAGGGCAAGCGCCCGGGCGACGTGCTGATTTTCCTGCCTGGCGAACGCGAGATTCGCGATGCCGCGGAAGTGCTGCGCAAGGCCAACCTGCGCTTTACCGAGGTGCTGCCGCTGTACGCGCGGCTGACGCCTGCCGAGCAGCAGAAGATCTTCGCGCCCATGGCCGGGCGCAAGATCGTGCTCGCCACCAACGTCGCCGAAACCTCGCTGACGGTGCCGGGTATTCGCTACGTGATCGACAGCGGCACGGCGCGGATCAGTCGCTACAGCTACCGCGCCAAGGTGCAGCGCCTGCCCATCGAGGCCGTTTCCCAGGCCAGCGCCAACCAGCGCAAGGGCCGTTGCGGCCGGGTCGAGCCGGGTATCTGCGTGCGGCTGTACAGCGAGGAAGATTTCCTCGGTCGGCCCGAGTTCACCGATCCGGAAATTCTGCGCACCAACCTGGCGGCGGTGATCCTGCAGATGCTGCACCTGCGCCTGGGCAGCATCGAGGATTTTCCCTTTATCGAGCCGCCGGATGGCAAGGCCATCAGCGATGGTTTCAACCTCTTGCAGGAGCTCTCGGCGGTCAACCGCGAAGGGCAACTGACTCCGCTGGGGCGTCAACTGGCGCGCCTGCCCATCGACCCGCGCCTCGGCCGCATGGTGCTGGAGGCCGCCAAGCTCGGTAGCCTGCAGGAACTGCTGATCGTCGCCAGTGCGCTGTCGGTGCAGGATCCGCGCGAGCGACCCATGGATCGCCAGCAGGCCGCCGACCAGGCCCATGCGCAGTGGAAGGATGTCGATTCGGACTTCGCCGCGTTGATCAACCTCTGGCGCGGCTTCGAGGAAAAACGCCAGGAGCTTGGCTCCAACCCGCTGCGCAGCTGGTGCAAGAAGAACTTCCTCAACTACATGCGCCTGCGCGAGTGGCGTGATTCTCATCGGCAACTGGTGCTGCTGGCCAGGGATCTGCAACTGGGCGATAACGCTTCCCGTAGGAGCCCGCTTGCGGGCGATCCTGACTCCCGGCTTGTTGATCGCCCGCAAGCGGGCTCCTACAAGAGCGAGCTGCAGCCCACCACCGACACCAAGGTCAACGTGATCCTCCGCGAGCAGGCCGAGGCCAACGAAGCGGCGCAGCGCGCCAAGGGTTATGCGGCGGTGCACAAGGCGATCCTCAGCGGCCTGCTCAGCCAGATCGGCCAGAAGGCCGAGGAGGGCGACTTTCTCGGTGCCCGCCAGCGACGTTTCTGGGTGCATCCGTCGTCGGTGATCGGCCGCAAGAAACCCAACTGGATCATGGCCGCGGAACTGGTCGAGACCACCAAGCTGTTCGCCCGCCAGGTGGCCAAGATCGAGCCGGACTGGATCGAACCGCTGGCCGGTCACCTGATCAAGAAGAACCACTTCGAGCCGCACTGGGAGAAGAAGCGCGGCCAGGTGGTGGCTTTTGAGCAGGTCACCCTGTACGGCCTGATCGTGGTCGGTCGCCGCCCCGTGCATTACGGGCCCATCGACCCGCAGGCGTCGCGTGAGCTGTTTATCCGCGAAGGGTTGGTGCGCGGCGAAATCAACAGCCGTACCAAGTGCCTGAATGCCAACCGTCTGCTGCTGGAAAAGCTCGACGAACTGGAAGCCAAGGCGCGTCGCCGCGACATCCTCGCCGACGAGGAAACCCTGTTCGCCTATTACGAGGCGCGCATTCCCCAGGACATCTATCAGACCGCGACCTTCGAGAGCTGGTACAAGCGCGAGAGCGCCATCGAGCCGCAGCTGCTGATGATGCGCGAGGAAGACGTGCTGGCCCGCGAGGCGCTGGAAGTCACCGCCGCCCAGTATCCCGATACCCTGCACGTCGGCGAATTGCAGCTGCCGCTGAGCTATCACTTCGAGCCCAATCACCCGCGAGACGGCGTGACCCTGCGCGTGCCGGCGCCGCTGTTGCCGCAACTACCGGGCGAGCGCCTGGAATGGCTGGTGCCGGGGCTGATCGAGGCCAAGGCCATCGATCTGGTGCGCGGTCTGCCCAAGGCGCTACGCAAGAACTTCGTGCCGGTGCCGGACTTCGTCGGCGCGGCCCTGAGCAAACTCATCTTCGGCCAGGGCAGCCTGCCGGAAAGCCTGGGCCGCGAGTTGCAGCGCATGACCGGCGTGCGTATCAATGACGAAGCGTGGATCGAAGCGACCCGGCAGCTCGAACATCACCTGAAGATGAACATCGAGGTGGTCGATACCCACGGCAAATTCCTGGGCGAAGGCCGTGATCTGGCCGAGCTGATGGCGCGCTTCAGTGAGGCCAGCCAGGCCGCACTGGCCATCCCGCAGGCCGACAAGGTGCAGAAACCGGTGGAGGCCAAGGGCTTCGCCCAGGTCGCCGAGAAGACTCAGCAGAAGGTTGCCGGACTTTCCATGACCGTGTTCCCGGCTCTGGTGGAAGAGGCTGGCGTGGTCAAGGAAGGGCGCTTCCCGACCCAGGCCGAAGCCGAGTTCCAGCACCGTCGTGCCCTGCAGCGCTTGTTGCTGCAACAGCTGGCCGAGCCAGCCAAGTTCCTGCGTGGCAAATTGCCGGGCCTGACCGAACTGGGCCTGCTGCACCGCGATCTGGGGCGGGTCGATGCGCTGGTCGAGGACATCCTCCTGGCCAGCCTCGACAGCTGCATTCTCGAAGGCGAACAACCGCTGCCTCGCGATGGCGCTGCGCTGGCCGCCCTGGCCGAGAAAAAACGCGGTGCCTGGGCCGATCACGCCGAACGGCTGGCCCGCTTGACCCTGGAAATTCTCAAGCTGTGGCACGGCCTGCAGAAGCGCTTCAAGGGCAAGATCGACCTGGCCCAGGCGGTGGCCCTCAACGACATCAAGGCGCAGCTGGGCAACCTGGTCTATCCCGGCTTCGTTCGCGAAACGCCCGCCGAATGGCTCAAGGAAGTCCCGCGCTACCTCAAGGCCATCGAACAACGCTTCGACAAGATCGCCGCACAACTGCAGCGTGACCGCGTGTGGAGTGGCGAGCTGGCCGGTTACTGGGAGCAGTATCAGGCGCGCCTCGGCAAACACCTGCAGGAAGGCAAGCGTGACGCCAACCTGATGCTCTACCGCTGGATGCTCGAGGAATATCGCGTCTCCCTGTTCGCCCAGCAGTTGGGAACGAAGATGGCGGTTTCGGACAAGCGCCTGAGCAAGCAGTGGAGTCAGGTCGAGGGTTGATGCGGGTGCCTGCCTGACTCTTTTGCGTACTTTGGATTTATCAGAGGTGACTCGGATGTCGACATTTGCACGCTCGTTCGTGGTGAATGGCCAGCTCTCGGCTGCTGACCGTCAGGAACCACTCGTACCCTGGTGGAGTTTCACCAAGACCGTGTTGGCTGCGACTGCTCTGACCCTGGTGCGTGATGGGCTGGTGTCGCTTGACGATGTCGTGCTTGGCGGCCCTTTCACCCTGCGCCAACTGCTGAGGCATGAAAGTGGCCTGGCGGATTATTCCGAACTTGCCGACTACCATGCCGCCGTTGCCCGTGGCGATAAGCCCTGGCCGGCCGACGACATGCTGGAGCGCCTCGATGCGGCGAGGTTGCGTTACCAGCCGGGCGTTGGCTGGGGTTATTCCAATGTTGGCTACCTGTACGTCACTCGGCTGATAGAGCAACTCAGTGGCACCGACCTCGAAAACGCCATACGGCAGCGCGTGCTGCAGCCGCTTGGGGTGCCGCTCGCTCGATTGGTGAAGACACCCGCAGACCTGCGTGATGTCGATATGGGCAGTGCTGCAACTTACCATCCCGGTTGGGTCTACCACGGCCTGCTGGTTGGCAGATTGTCGGACGCGGCCTTGCTGCTCGATCGACTGCTGGGTGGAAGCCTGCTGCCCGCAGCGCTGTTGGAGGATATGCAAGCGCGACGCGTGCTGGGTGGCCCGATTCCAGGGCGGCCATGGACAGTTCCAGGTTATGCCCTGGGTTTGATGCAGGGCGATATCGAGGGCGGCATCGTTCTCAGCGGTCACACCGGCGTTGGGCCGGGCAGTGTGATTGCGGTTTACCGTTGCGCCACGAGCAGTGGTACGGCGAGTTGCGCGGTGTTTCAGAAAGATGCCAGGGATGCCGACGTGGAAACTGAAGTGATCGCTCAGTTGCTCGGCGCTTTTCGCTGACATAGGCGTAGGGTGGATCGGGGTGCGTAGGGTGGATGTCGCTTTATCCATCCAGCATGGTGGTGCTGGGATGGTGGACAAAAAAAGCGTTGTCCACCCTACGGTTCTACCTCGGCGGCTGGGCGATTGTGTTGGCTGGTGCCCGCCATTGCCCCGGACAAAGTGCCGTTTCGTAGGGTGGATGTCGCTTTATCCATCCACCATGGCGGTGCTGGGATGGTGGACAAAAAAAGCGTTGTCCACCCTACGGTTCTACCTCGGCGGCTGGGCGATTGTGTTGGCTGGTGCCTGCCATTTCCCCGGACAAAGTGCCGCTTCGCTTGATCAGTGCGTAGGGTGGATGTCGCTTTATCCATCCACCATGGTGGTGCTGGGATGGTGGACAAAAAAAGCGTTGTCCACCCTACGGTTCTACCTCGGCGGTTGGACGATTGTGTTGGCTGGTGCCCGCCATTGCCCCCGGGCAAAGCGCCGCTTCGCTTGATCAGTTCGGGTGGACGACGCTTGCCTACGCGGCCCGATCCGTCCACCGCTCTGCAATCGCAATGGTGGATGAAAAGAGCGTCAGCTACGCGCCCCGATCCACCTTACGTCCGCTAACGCCACACCCCGGATTACCGCAACCTGATGACCTGCTACTGATCGCTAACAAGTAAATATCGCGTCATGCAAACAGGTACTTCCCGTGAGGTGCCTGTTTTCGCTCGGGTGTCCGATTGTTCGAACCGAGCGCTTGGCGGGGCGGTCACTCAAGTACAGGCCCGAGGAGGTCATTGGCATGAGCCGCTCGCAGCTCGATCCGGATGAGGCACAAAGCCGTCGTGTTCCCGTAGAAGAGAACATACGGGTTCAGCAACGTTTCTGGTTCATCGAACAGCTGGGTTGCCTGCTGTTGCCAGCGATCGTGCTGCTGACCCTGCTTGGCGTATTTTCCAACGGGCTGCTCAGCGACACCGTGGGCGCAAGTCCAGGCAACGATCTGCAGGTGCATTACGAGCGTTTCTTGCGCAACGGCGCCACCACCTCGATGGTGATCGAAGCCCACCATGCCGGTGACGCGCCGGTGCAGATCACCCTCACCGGGGAGCAGTTCGACAACACGACTCTGGAAAGTCTCTACCCGCAGCCGTTGACCAGCGAATCCCTGCACGATGGCCTGTCATTCACCGTGCAGCCGGACGCGACAGGCCATGCGCGTCTCTATTTGTCATTGCGCGCCGAGGGCGTCGGGATGTTCCGCTCCAGAGTCGGCATTGCCGGTGAGACGGTTTCGCTTCGCCAATTCATCTACCCCTGAGGTCAACACGATGGACGCGGTATTGCGAGCGGCGGCGATCTACTTCGCCCTGATGATCCTGTTCAAATTCTCCGGCAGGCGCTCGCTTAGCGAGTTGACGCTATTCGATTTCGTGCTGTTGCTGATCATCGGCGAAGCGACTCAGCAGGCACTGCTTGGCGACGATTTTTCAGTGACCAATGCGCTGCTGGTGATTGTGACCCTGCTGACCATTGACGTCGCGCTGTCGCGCATCAAGTGGCGATGGCCGCGCCTGGATCTTTGGCTCGAGGGCTCGCCCGTGATTGTCGTTGAGCATGGCCGGCCTCTGGAGGGGCGGCTGAGGGCGGCTCATATGAGGGTCGAAGACATTCTTGAATCGGCACGTGAGAAACAGGGTCTGGAGCGCGTGGAGCAGATCAAGTTCGCCATCATCGAGAAGAACGGCAAGATCTCCATCATTCCCAACGAATGACACGCCGCTTCGCTTGATCAGCTGCGTAGGGTGGATGTCGCTTTATCCATCCACCATGGCGGTGTTGGGATGGTGGACAAAAAAAGCGTTGTCCACCCTACGGTTCTACCTCGGCGGCTGGGCGATTGTGTTGGCTGGTGCCTGCCATTGCCCCGGACAAAGTGCCGCTTCGTAGGGTGGATGTCGTTTTATCCATCCACCATGGTGGTGCTGGGATGGTGGACAAAAAAAGCGTTGTCCACCCTACGGTTCTACCTCGGCGGCTGGGCGCTTGTGTTGGCTGGTGCCTGCCATTGCCCCCGGCAAAGCGCCGCTTCGCTTGATCAGCCAGGACACAAACGGTCATAAACGACCCGCCAGACCATAGGGCTATTAACCCGAACCTTTCGCAAAACGGCTTCGTCGTACTCATACGAGCCACGTGCAGGAGAGGGTAATGCTGACTGATCCGAAAACCCGCTATCGACCCTATACCGGAGCAGCCGGTGGCTGGGGTTCGGCCAAGTCCGTGGCGAACGTTGTGCTGCGTGAACAGGCGGTGCTGAAGATCGGAGCGGCGTTGTTCAAACAGAACAAACCCTCGGGGTTCGCCTGTGTGAGTTGCGCCTGGGCCAAGCCTGGCGACACCCATCCCATGGAGTTTTGCGAGAACGGCGCCAAGGCCACGGCATGGGAACTGACCGCGAAACGTACCGCCCCGGCATTCTTCGCTGAGCACAGTGTGTCCGAGTTGAGAAGTTGGTCAGCCCATGCGCTGGAACAGCACGGCCGCCTGACGCATCCGCTGCGCTACAACGCCAGCAACGATCGCTACGAGGAAACCACCTGGGAAACGGCATATGAGGAAATCGGCGCCAGCCTGCGGGCAATGAAACCCGATGAAGTGGTGTTCTACGCTTCGGGGCGCGCCTCGCTGGAAGCCTCGTTCATGTACCAGCTATTCGCCCGCGCCTATGGCACCAATAACCTGCCGGACAGTTCCAACATGTGCCACGAGAGCACCTCGGTGGGGCTGCAGGAAAGCATCGGTGTGCCGGTCGGTACCGTGACTCTCGACGATTTCGAGCATACCGACTGCATGCTGTTCTTCGGCCAGAACGTGGGCAGCAACAGCCCGCGTATGCTCCATCAGTTGCAGGAAGCCCGGCAGCGCGACGTACCGATCATCACCTTCAATCCACTCAAGGAACGGGGCCTGCAGCGCTTCGTCAATCCTCAGTCGCCAAGTGAGATGCTTGGCCCCAACTCGACGCAGATCAGCACCCAATACCACCAGGTGGCCATTGGTGGCGACACCGCTGCGATCACCGGTGTCGCCAAGGCGCTGCTGGATATGCACGACGCCGCCCTGCAGCGCGATGCACCTGCTGTGCTGGACGAGGATTTCATCGCTACCCATACCGAAGGGGCCGAAGACTTCATACGCTATGTGCGCGAGCAGGACTGGGCCGAGCTGGAGTCCATCACCGGGCTCAACCGCGGCGCGATGGAAGCGACGGCAATGACCTACGCCCAGGCACAGCGGGTCATGATCATCTACGGCATGGGCCTGACCCAGCATCGCCAGGGCGTGCAGAACGTGCAGATGCTGGTGAACCTGCTGATGCTGCGTGGCAACATCGGCAAACCGGGCGCCGGTATCTGCCCGGTGCGCGGGCATTCCAACGTACAGGGCCAGCGCACCGTCGGTATCGCCGAAGATCCGGCCAAGGTGCCGGTCGAGCTTATCGAGCAGCATTTCAAATTCACCGTGCCGAAGCAGATGGGGCTGTGCACCGTCGACGCCTGTAGCGCCATGCTCGACGGGCGTGTGCGGGGCTTCGTCAGCCTGGGCGGCAACTTCATTCGTGCGGTGCCGGATACCACGCAGATCGAGCCGGCCTGGCAGCGTTTGAAACTCAATGTGCAGGTGGCGACCAAGCTCAACCATTCCCATCTGCTGCCGGGCGAGCAGGCCTGGCTGTTGCCCTGCCTGGGGCGGATCGAGGCTGATCGCCAGGAGGGCGTGGAGCAAAGCCACAGCACCGAAGACAGCACGGGCTGCATCCATGGCTGGCACGGCAGCAGCGAGCCGGCCAGCGAACACCTGCGTTCAGAGCCGGCAATAATCGCCGGGCTGGCGCGCAGCACGTTGTCACCGCAAGTCGCTATCGACTGGGATGCCTGGCGACGGGACTACTCCCTGATTCGCCAGGCGATTGCCACGATCTATCCGGAGACCTTCCACGACTTCAATCAGCGCATGTGGGAACCAGGTGGCTTTCACCGTCCGCTGGGCGCGGCCAGGCGCGAGTGGGCCACCGAAAGTGGCAAGGCGCAGTTCGTGACGCCCGAACACCTGATTGCCGACGATGACGTGCAAGCACCCTATGTGCGGCGCGATGTACTGCAATTGATGACGATCCGCAGCAACGACCAGTTCAACACCACCATCTATGGCTACAACGACCGCTTCCGAGGCGTATACGGCACCCGTTCGGTGATCTTCATGAATACCGATGACATCGTCCGCCTTGGACTAGCGGCGGGCGATTGGGTGGACGTGACCACGGCGGTAGAACCGGAAATCGAACGCCGGGTCGGGCCGCTACAGATCCTTGCCTACGACGTTCCCCAGGGCTGCTGTGCCGCCTACTACCCGGAGTGCAATCCGTTGGTGCCGCTCTGGCATCACGCCGAGCGCAGCAAGGTGCCGGCGGCCAAGTCGATCCCGGTAACGCTGCGTCTCAGCGATGCGCTTGCTCCAGGTGACACCCTGCCACAGGGTTCAGCGGTCATCGCCTCGCAGCGTTAGGGGCTGTTGACGCGGTAACGCGGCTTGCGCTGAAACGTCAACAGACCCTAGCCACTGCTCGGAAGGTTTGAACTTCAAACCGGCGGCTCTCTTCCTAATTCAGACGCAGCCGTTTCCAAGCTGCAGCGATTGCGCTTTTTCATCCCTGGCGGCAACCGTGAACCCACCAGCAACCGCAGGAGAATCCGATGACCCGCAATACCACCAATCAATACGCCATGCAGAATCCGCTGACCCAATACCCGCAGCCCGAATTCCCCGCTCAGCACCAACCCGAACCCGGCCTGGATCGCGAGATGACCCCCAAGCCGGATCACGGTGAAGAGAGCTATGTGGGTTTCGGTCGCCTGGCCGGGCGCAAGGCGCTGATCACCGGTGCCGACTCCGGTATCGGCCGTGCGGCTGCCATTGCCTACGCCCGAGAAGGCGCGGACATCGTGCTCAACTACTTGCCCGAAGAGGAGCCTGACGCTCGGGAAGTCGTGGCGCTGATCGCTGCCGAAGGCCGTCGTGCCATCGCCATACCGGGTGATCTGAAGGACGAAGCGTTTTGCGTTTCCCTGGTCAAGGACGCCGTCGAGGCATTGGGTGGCCTGGATATTCTCGTCAACGTGGCTGGCAAGCAGATCGCTCAGCAGCACATTTCCGAGCTGAGTACCGAGCAGTTCGACCATACGTTCAAAACCAACGTCTACGCGCTGTTCTGGCTGTGCAAGGCGGCGGTACCGCACATGCCGCCCGGTGCCACCATCATCAACACGGCGTCGATCCAGTCCTACGATCCATCCAAGACGCTGCTCGACTACGCATCCACCAAGGCAGCGATCGTGGCCTTCACCAAGGCGCTGTCGAGCCAGGTCATCGAGCAGGGTATTCGCGTCAACGCTGTCGCGCCGGGCCCGATCTGGACTGTACTGCAGCCCACCGATGGTCAACCGCAGGAAAAGATCCCGACCTTTGGCTCGCAAGTGCCGATGAAGCGCCCTGGCCAGCCGGCGGAGTGCGCATCGCTCTACGTGCTGCTGGCGTCTCAGGAGTCGAGCTACATCACCGGGGAAACCTTCGGGGTAACTGGCGGTAATCCGCTGCCTTGAACGAAGCGGCCCGCAGCACGCCCGCTGTGGGCCGGCTTTCAGACCGGGGCCCACATGCTCATTTCACCGTGCCGATTGATCCTGCATCGACAGCACCGGATGTACTGCGCCGTCTAAGCGCAACATCTCACCAAGGCTGTGCGTCCCTACATCAGCCGAGTGAGTTTTTACAGATCGACCGTCAGTACAATCGATCCGTGTATTGCGATCTCAGTTCTGCTGATCGATCTTGCGTTTCGCCTCTTCAGAGGCCTGTCTGATCTTCTCCGCTTCCTGCTCTTTAGTCTTGATCGAGGTCGGGGTGATGACGCGGTCGATGGTCTCGGTCTTTTCCCCGGATCGTTGATTCTCTTCTTCACCACATTGACGTTGTCGCCTTCCACATCCTTGGCCGGGCTGTTCGGTGGGGTCTGATCTATCGGTGTCTTGCTCATGTTGTTCTCCTTTTAGGCTTTAACGGGCTCTAAGAACCTGTTCACGATCTTTCGAGCAATGACAGCAGAAAGGCGATAGCGGACATTCGATTTGGTGGGCTTCATGACGTGGACGACGCTTCACCTGCGCGGCCCGATCCGTCCACCAACCTAGCGATCGCAATGGTGGATGAAAAGAGCGTCATCCACCCTACGGGGTGAGCGGCCGCTATCGCCACATTGCCGCCGATCTATAGGGATACGGGTTCCTGTTTGCCAAGTGCACAAAGATCGTGAACAGGCTCTAAGGTTAGGAGGCCGAACAGAAGCTTGAGTTCGGGTAATTGCTGTCTGTTTCAGGATGCTTCCAGAAGGCGATTTGGTGCCCTGTGAGCCACAGAAAATCGGAATCTCTCGCGCTTGCCCGGATCAAATTATCTGATGCTCGATAACCACGATGCTGGCTGGAGGAACACATGGGCGAATTCAGGATTTATCTCGACGATGAACTGCAGTGCAAAACCACGTTGCCAATCCTGGCGCAGGCGGCCTGGCACCGTGCCTCGCGAAATGGCAGTGTCGCCAAGGCCGGCGGTTTCGTGCGGGCGTACGAGGGGGAGGTGACGGTTGCAGAAATGCATCCGGAACCACGCGTTGGCCATGCCTGGCCGGATGGCCGTGATCACCAGGCTGATCTGCGTGATGTGTGGGACAGCCTGTTGCGTTTGCTCAAACAGCAGGGCCTGGATGACCAGGCGCTTACCGAGGCACTGAATCGCTTCGGTTTGCTGACGGACAGTGTGGAGGGAACGGTGCAGGATGAACTCGGTGGCCGGACGATTCCATCGGCAGCGGAGCTGGTGGTACTGCTGGAGGCGATTCATCAACACCGCAGCGCCGTCTCGGATGCATAAGGCGGGTGGTTACTGGCGCAGCATCTTGTGCACGCGGTGGCGGTCGAAAACCTCCGGTGCTTCGCTACGCACTCGGTCTTCTATCAATTGAATGATTTCGAATACTTCCATCGGTGTCAGTGACGTTTTACAAGGAATGTCATTGACATGGATGACCATGGAGTAGTCCGGCTCATCAAGAGTGACGCTCATGCTGGATGGCGTATCCAGCGACACGCGTACAACTATTGGGGTGAAATAGTTGTACAGCAGCGCCATGGCGTCCAGAAATCTCATTGTTGTCACACTATTGCTTCCGGCGTTGCTCCTTTAGTGGCGTTATAGTGCCAAATAAAACACGCTTGTCATACTGTTAAATAGCTGGCTATTTGCTATGTTCGGGCGAAGAGGGCGGTTTCGGCATACCGCGTGGCCCGGCATATCCCCATGCAATTAGTCCAATCACGGGCAGTACTATTATGGCAAGTGCCCACATCAGACGAGTGTTGAAACTCTTTTCGCTGCGCCATAGATTCATGATCGCCACGAGATCCATGAATGCGATGACGGCGATCGCGCCCAGCCAGAAAAACAAAGAAGGAGTGCTCATGGTCGGTTCTCCTGTTTCGGTGGCAAGAGCCCCGTATAGCAGGGATCTTGAAGGTCATGGGAGCGGTTCTTTACTGATTCTCACTGCAGCCGCTCGTTTCGCTTTCTTGCCTGGTTTTGTAGCTATCGGCGAAGCGTCCGGCGTTACGTTAAACCTGGTTTCCGCTTCCATAAAAGTAATGCGGGGCATATAGCTTTACGAAATAGTCCATCACATTAAGTTCAGCTGAATAGAAGGGCAGCGGGATAAGCGGTCAGGTTGATCAAACTATGCCTTCATTCTGATATCACAGGGTGTTGGCAACGCATGCACGATGCCTGCTCGTTAACTGTACTGTCATGCATTCTGCACGGGATAATTTTCAGCGGCAGGCGGGAGAGCCCCGAAATGTGGGCGTTTATTTATTTATGAAAGTTGGCATGTGTGATGCACAAGTCTGCTGGCAAAGAATAAATAAATTTCACCCTTCCAATAAGGACTTCTCCGATGACCACCGCTGCCCTCAATCAGTTGGTTACCGCTCTTCCTGACCATCAGATTTCCATCAAGCCACGCCCGGATGGCATGTACCTGTTGACGATCAGCAAGGACGGAATGGACATTTTCGTCAAGGCGGTAGACAAGCAAGCGGTCACCAGCGAGGCGGGTATGCAGGCGCTGCAGCACGAAATTCTTCGTGAACGCAAACTGGTCAGTGGTGAAGTGAACTGGAAGGGCACCGGTGCTCACTGGGTCTCCAGGAAGCTGCCGACCTTTACCGGGGCGCCGGTAAATCCCACTGCCGCGAAGATGATGTGGGCGCGCCGCAATCTGGACAATCCCCTACGCCCCACTGCCTGATAGCCTGGTTCGCTCAGCCCCGTTCAATCGGGGCTTTCTAAGTCAGCGCGTGGGTAGAGATCAAACAGCTGCTGAAGGCTTCAGGATTTGGCCAACAGCCGTGAGGCATCGAAGCCCATGCGCATGTTGCCCCAATGGCGGCCGTCGAAAATGAACGGTACGTCGATCTCCGTCATGATCTCGCCAGTGTCGCGCAGGTAAGTCTGCAGCAGGAAGCGTTGGGTGTTGGTCGCTGCGCGCAGCCCGACCGGGTCGGAAAACATGCGCTTGTTACGGCATACCGGCAGGTCGACGGCGCGGTTGCCGGTAGGCGCTTTCGATACCCAGCTGTTGTTCACCGGGCAATAGCCCTTGTTGTCGACGATGAAGGTGACGATGCCGCCTGGCGTGCCCTTGGTCAGCTTGTCGATTTCTTCCTGGCAGATCTGCGCGAAGCGCTCGGTGTAGCCGGTCATGTACTGCTTGGGGTCGGTGTTGGCGATCAGTCGGTAGTTCTGATCGAACAGGTTCACACCTTCACGCTGCAGCGCGGCCAGGCGGCTCTGCAGAATGTCGCGGCACTGGCTGGCACGGGTGATCGCGGCATCCAGTTCACCCTGGCCGAGCACGAAACGGCCCAATAGTGTCTGCACTCGTTCGGCCACGCCTGACAGATCGCGGGTGGCCGTCGCGGAGCGTTGCATGCGCTGATCGATGGCCTGGCTGTCGGCATGAATCTGTGTGACCCGCTCGTTGATGCCGGTGTTGGCATCGGCGACCTGCTGGATGTGCTCGGCGATTTCCGCGAGCTTGCCATTGGTGGATTCGAAGTCGACGATCATGCTTTCGAAATGGCCAGTGGCGCGTTCGACCACCACTTGGGTTTCCCGCGCACTGGTGCTGATCAGTGCGGTCTGCTCGTGGGTCGAGCCCACTTCCTTGAGCATGGCGTCGATGTTCTGCGAGATGTCGTCGGTCGCGCGGCTGACGTTCTGCGCCAGGGTGCGCACTTCGTCGGCGACCACTGCGAACCCGCGACCGCTCTCGCCGGCGCGGGCCGCTTCGATGGCCGCGTTGAGAGCCAGCAGGTTGGTCTGTGAGGAGATCTGCTGGATCAAACCGACGATGGACTTGATGTTCGATGAGCGCTGGTTCAGCGCGGAAACCAGGGTGCCGAATTCGCTGAGGCTGTGGGAAATGGCACCGATGTTACCCGTCACCTCCAGCAGCTCGGCATAGGAATCGCGGGCCATGCTCAGGTTCTGCGCGGTGGTGCCGGAGATCGCCTGGGTCTGTTGCGACACCTCTTCGATGCGGCCGACGGCGCTGTTGCTCTCGCTCATCACTTCATTGGCAAAGCGTGCCTGGTGGGTGGCGCTTTCGCTGGAGTCGCTGATGTTCTTCAGCGAGCGGGCCGACTCCACGGCGATCTGCACGGTAAGCGCCTGCACATTGCTGATGATCTCGCGCTGTTTGGCCAGAAAGCGGTTGCAGGTGCTGGCCAGGGTGCGAATTTCATCGTGGGTCAGCAGCGGCAGATCGCGGGACAGGTCGCCTTCGCCGTTGGCGATTTCTTCCAGGGCGCGGGTCATGTTGTCGACCGGACGCACGATGAGGTGGCGGAAGTACCAGACCATGAAGCTGACCATTGCCAAAGTGAACAGCGCACTGAGCAGCAGGGCGGTGCCCAGGGTGTCGAGCTTGGCCTCGATCTGGCTCAGCAGGGCAGCGTCTATCTGGGCCGCATGCAACTGCTGAAGGATGTCGGCACGCAGGTCGATTGCGACCCAGAACAGTAAACCGCTGACCACGACCAGCAGAAACAGGCTGGATAATTTCTTGGTCAAGGTATCGAAAAAGTGCATCTCGATAGAATCGTACAACGACTTTAACGACTGCATGCCGCAGCTCCTGGCAAAAGAATATCCTGAGGGTTCTATGTAGTTCGACCGGCGCTGCAGAAGCTTTAATGGCCGCGCCGCTTTCGACGACGTTCTGCGCCATATCCAGGGTGGTTGTTCGCGCTGAGGGCGCGCAGTGTAGAGCGTTGCCAGACAGGGATAAAGCAGCTGATAGCAGGAAAATAGCGCGCTTCACGACGCTACCGGCCCTTGAGCCGGTATCGTCGTGAAGCGCATTTTATCCTGGTGTTTTCAGCCGCGTTGGCCGATCTCGACTTCCTGCGCCGTCCAGCCGGCCACTCGTTCGCTGAGCGAAAGGCCCAGACCTGGACGGGTCGGCACCAGCATGCGGCCGTCGCGGGTTTCCAGGCGTTCGTTGAACAGTGGCTCCAGCCACTCGAAATGCTCGACCCAGGGCTCGGTCGGGTAGGTAGCGGCCAGGTGCACGTGCAGTTCCATGGCGAAATGCGGGGCGATCATCAGGCCCGCCTGTTCGGCCATGGCCGCGACCTTCAGGTACGGGGTGATGCCGCCGACCCGTGGTGCATCGGGCATCAGGTAGTCGGCGCCGCGCTGTTTGATGAACTCGGCGTGCTCGGCCACGCTGGTGAGCATTTCCCCGGTGGCGATGGGCGTGTCGAACGCCGCCGACAGCGCTGCGTGACCTTCGGCGTCGTAGCAGTCCAGCGGCTCCTCGATCCACACCAGGTTGAATTCTTCGAACTTGCGGCACATGCGCTGGGCAGTGGGGCGATCCCATTGCTGATTGGCGTCGACCATCAGCGGGAAGTCGTCACCCAGATGGCGGCGCACGGTGCTGACCCGCTGCAGGTCGATGGCAGAATCAGGCTGACCCACCTTGAGCTTGATGCCGCCGATACCTTTTTCGCGAGACAGGTCGGTGTTCTTCATCAACTGATCGAGCGGCGTGTGCAGAAAACCGCCGGAGGTGTTGTAGCAGCGCACCGAATCACGCTGGGCACCCAGCAGGCGTGCCAGGGACAGGCCCGCACGCTTGGCTTTCATGTCCCACAGGGCAACATCGAAGGCGCCGATGGCCTGGGTCGACAGGCCGCTGCGGCCGACCGATGCGCCGGCCCAGCAGAGCTTCGTCCAGAGTTTCTGGATATCGCTGGGGTTCTCGCCGATCAGGGCCGGGGCGATTTCCCTGGCATGGGCGAACTGGCCAGGGCCACCCGCGCGTTTCGAATAACTGAAACCCAGTCCGCGATGGCCGTCCTTGCTTTCGATCTCCACGAACAACATGGCGATCTCGGTCATTGGCTTCTGCCGGCCGGTCAGTACCTTGGCATCGCTGATCGGGTTGGCCAGGGGCAGGAAGACCGAAGCGATGCGAATCCAGGCGATCTGATCCTGGTCTGCACAGCCTTGGGAAAGGGGTTGGTCGCTCACACTGATTACCTCGCTTGACGTTCTTGTTCGAATCGGCAGGTGCTCGAAGCGACCTGCCGTGATTCGGGACGTTAAGCTGATTAGGTAATCATTCAAGCGCGTGAAAAACGTTTCTCCACTCAGGCATCCGTGCCCACAAGCTCAGGGACGAACACGGCATGCCAGTGAAAAGGGCCGGCTGGACTGCATACCGCATGCATTCGGGCAGTGAGCCGTTAGCAGTACGCAGGTGCCGACTGCATTCAGCCGAGAATGGCGTTGAACAGCAACAGGGTGAGCAGAGAGCTAAGCCAGCCGAGCGTAGTCGGAACCGACCAGGTCAGCAGTTGATGCTTGGCGTTCTTTACCCCGAGCATCCGGTTGACCACCCAGAAATAGCTGTCGTTGAAGTAGCCAAAGACCATAGAGCCGATGGCGGCGGCCTGTGCCGCGAACACCATGTTGACGTCAGGAATGGTGGCCAGTATCGGTGCTGAAATGGAGGCTGCGGTGATCATCGCGACAGTGCCGCTGCCCTGGATGAGTCGCACCAGCGAAGCAATCACGAAGGGAATCAGTACGGCGGGCAGCGGCAGCGTTGCCACCCACTCGCCCATGTACTGACCTGCGCCGCTGTCGCGTAGTACCGCGCCAAGCGCACCGCCGGCCCCGGTCACCAGCAGGATGATCCCGGCACTTTCCACGCCTTTTTCCATCTCCGCGATGACTTCTTCGCGCGGGCGACGCGGCACCAGGCCATACAGCGCGACGATCACTCCAAGACCGACTGCAATGACCGGATTGCCCAGGAACGCTATGGTCTGGCCGAACAGGCTCTGGGGAAGAGTGCTGCCATCGTCGAGTTTGGCAATCACGCCGACCAGCGTATTGGCGAAGATCAGCAGGATCGGCAACAGGATCGGCATCATCGACAGCCACAGTGGCGGCAGCTCGGCTTCACGGGCTTCGGCGCGCTCGAGTACTTCGCGGTAGGCAACGGCCGGCTCGATCGGGGCCTGTCCGCTCTGGGCGATCATCGCTTCGATACGCGGCCCCATGAAACGGGCGTAGGCGACCAGCACGAACGTCGCGGGGAGGGTGAACACGACACCCCAGAACATCATCAACCCGACATCGATATTGAAGATCCCGGCGATTCCCAATGGACCTGGAGTCGGCGGCACCGCGTGGTGCGTCAGCATCAAGCCGCCCGCCAACGCGATACCCAGGGTCAGCATCGACTTGCCGGTGTTGCGCGACAGCGCTCGCACCAACGGATTGAGGATGACGAACGCCGAGTCGCAGAAGATCGGCACCGAGACGATGTAGCCAGTGACCATCATGGCCCATTCTTCGCGCTTGTTGCCCAGCCAGCGGACGAAGCTGTAGGCCATACGCTCGGCGGCACCGGAGGCCTCCAGCAGGCGGCCCATCATCACGCCGAAACCGATGACCAGGCCGATAGTGGACAGCGTGGTACCAAAACCGGTGGTGATGGATTTGACCAATGCATCGGGAGCCATGCCGCCGACCAGTCCGGAGATGGATGCGGCGATGACCAGCGCCAACAGTGCGTGGATACGGGTCTTCAAGACGAGCACGATCAGTACGATGATGGCCAGAACCAGGCCGACCATCAGTTGTGCGCCGGCCACTGATGTTGCTTCCATTGTTAATCCCTCTTGTTGTTATTAGATGGAACGACGGCGCTGGAGAGGCGCCGTTTGGGTTAGCGATTCATGTCGTGCTGATGAGCCTTCACTACGCTGTCGAAGTCCGCGTCGACGGTGAAGCCCAGTTGCAGCGGCCGCTCGATGTCGAAGTCGCCAGGCCAACTGCATACGATGCGCTGCACGCGCTCGTCCGCTTCGAAGCTGACCCGCTCACGTGCCGCGTCGCCGCCGACCCGGGCGAGGCTGTCGAGCATCTCGCTGACCCGCACGCTGATACCTGGCAGGTTGAGCGTGCGGCGCAGGCCGAGCACCTCTCCATCGAGCCGTGCAGCGTGAAGCAGGTTGCCGATCACGGTCTGCGGCGAAGACAGCCACAGGCGGGTATCGAGCGGAACCGGGCAGTTGCTTGCCATGCCGGCCAGCGGCTCGCGCAGGATGCCGCTGGCGAACGATGAGGCGGCGGCGTTGGGCTTGCCGGGGCGCACGGAAATCGTTGGGAGCCGGCACACGCGGCCATCGACGAATCCCTTGCGCGAGTAGTCAGCGATCAGCAGCTCTGCCATTGCCTTCTGTGCCCCATAGGATGACTGTGGCAGTGGCGCAAGCGATTCGGGAACCTGCTCGGGGATCGGCCCGCCGAATACCGCGAGTGAACTGGCGAACACGAAGCGTGGCGCCTGCCCCTGCTGACGGCAGGCTTCGAGCAACGCCCGGGTTGCATCGAAGTTGATGCGCAGCCCCAGATCGAAGTCCGCTTCGGCCTGACCGCTGACGACGGCGGCCAGATGATAGACCACGCCAGTATCAGGGCCGACCAGCGAGGCGATGAAGGCGGGGTCGCAAATATCGCCGATGTGCGAGGTGACGCGCGGATCCTTCACTGGACAGGGCGCCAGGTCGGCCGAGACGATACTGTCATCGGCTCGCAGGAGATCGCGTGCACCGGGGGCGAGCAGCGCCTCGATTAAACGGGCACCGAGAAATCCGGCGCCACCAGTTACCAATATCTTCATGCGACACACTCCGTTCAGGAGAATATTCGGGGTGATACGCGTGCCCCGTATTCTTGTTATTGATGAATCAGGTGACAGGTAGTTGTCATGTTGTATGATGAATTTAACGTTGGTGCAACCGCTCGCGTTGTTCTTATTTGCCGCCACTGGGGGCAAACAGGCGCGACGATTGCCAGGAGATACCTGTGGAAATGTTGAACGAAGCCACCCCAAAACTCGCCGAGCGGCTGGCCAAACGTCTGAGTACGGCGGTTCACGAAGGTCAGCTGGGTGCCGGTACGCGGCTACCTACCGAACAGGCCTTGTGCGACCAGTACGGCGTCAGCCGCACCGTCGTGCGTGAGGCCATTTCGATGCTCAAGCGCGAGGGCATGCTCATCTCTCGCCAGGGTAGCGGGACGTTCGTCGTGGCCAACCCGTCGGTTGCGCTACGTCTGCCGCAACCGCAAGGTAATTTCGCGGCGGTGGTGGAAATCCTCGAGCTGCGTAGCGCGCTGGAAATCAAGGCCGCCGAGCTGGCCGCATCGCGTCGCAGCAGCGCTCAGTTACGGGCCATGCGTAACGCGCTGGCCGAGCTCGACGAAGCGGTCGAGCGTGGCGAGGACGGGGTTAGAGAAGACCTCGCCTTCCACCGATCCGTGGTCGCCGCCACGGGCAACCAGCATTTTCTCGAGACTGTCGATTTTCTTCACCAACTGCTCCAGCAGGCAATCAGCGTGACCCGTCGCAATGAGGCGAGCAATGCGCAGTACATGCGTCAGGTCGACCATGAGCACCATGCGCTGTTGGAGGCGATTGCTACGGGCGATAGCGAGGCGGCGCGGCATGCGGCCTCCATGCATCTGCGCAATGCCGAAATTCGCCTGCGGGAGGCGCAGACGCCTTCTCAATAACAACTACAAGAGGACTCACCAGATGACAGCGATATCCAGCATTGGCGTGGTCGGGCTAGGCTCCATGGGGCTTGGTATGGCGCACTCCCTGTTGCGCGCCGGCCTGCCGGTATGGGGTTACGACATTCGCGAAGAGGTACGCCAGGCCTTCCTGGCACAAGGTGGTATGCCGGTTGCCACATTGGGCGACAGCGCCTCGACCAGTGACCTGCTGTTCATCGTGGTGGTCAATGCAACGCAAACCGAAGAGTTGCTGTTCGGCGAGCATGGGGTCGCTTCGCGACTACGTCCGGGCACGGTGGTAATCGCCTGTGCGACGATTTCCGCGGCAGCGGCACGACGCATCTCCAGACGCTTGGCCGAACAGCAGGTCGCGATGCTCGATGCGCCCATCTCAGGCGGATCGGTACGGGCCGCTGCTGGCGAGCTGACCATCATGGCCTCCGGGCCCGTCGCCGCCTTCGAACGGTGCGAGGCGGCGCTGGCGGCTGTCGCGGCCAAGGTCTACCGACTGGGCGACGAAGCAGGGCAGGGCTCGCAGATCAAACTGGTCAATCAGCTTCTGGCGGGGGTGCATATCGCCGCTGCGGCCGAGGCCATGGCGTACGGCATACGCCAGGGCTGCGACCCGCAGGCGCTGTATGAGGTGATCAGCCACAGCGCGGGCAACTCCTGGATGTTCGAAAATCGCGTGCCGCATCTACTGGCCGGCGATTACCAGCCTCGCTCGGCGGTGGACATCTTCGTCAAGGATCTCGGCCTGGTTCTCGACAGTGCTCAAGAGGCGGTATTCCCACTGCCACTGACGGCCAGCGCGCACCAGATGTTCAAGCAGGCCTCGGCCGCCGGATTGGGGCGAGAAGACGATATTGCCGTGGCGAAGATATTTCCCGGCATCCAGCTGCCCGCTGCCGCCAATGAGGAGGTTTGACCATGCCCTTGATCGGATGCATCGCCGATGACTTCACGGGGGCGACCGACCTCGCCAGCATGCTTGTGCGTGGCGGTGCCCGTACCGTGCAGACCATCGGCATACCGGCTCGGCCGCTGGAGTTGGGCAATGCCGACGCCCTGGTCGTGGCGCTCAAGTCGCGCAACCTGGCGCCAGATGAGGCCGTCAGCCAATCGCTACAGGCGCTTGACTGGTTGCGCGAGCAAGGTTGCCGACAGTTCTACTTCAAATATTGCTCGACGTTCGACTCTACCGCCGAAGGCAACATCGGCCCCGTCAGCGACGCGCTGCTGCAGGCACTGGGCAGCGATTTCACCATCGCCTGTCCGGCCTTCCCGGAAAACCGGCGTAGCGTATTCAACGGTTACTTGTTCGCCAATGACGTGCTGCTCAACGAAAGCGGCATGCAAGACCATCCGCTCACGCCCATGCAGGACGCCAACCTGATACGTGTGCTGCAGCCGCAGACTGCTCACCAGGTTGGCTTGATCGACTACCGTACCCTTCGTGCCGGTGTTGACGCGACCCGCCAGCGGATCGCCGCATTGCGCGCCGAGGGCATAGGCATCGCCATCAGCGATGCCACCGATAACCATGACCTGAGTGTGTTGGGCGCCGCTTGTGCCGACCTGCCTCTGGTCACGGCGGGCTCCGGCCTGGCGTTGGGCATGGCGCAGGATTGGCAGGCCAGGGGGCTGCTCCAGGCTGGTGGCGAAGCGAGCCGGCTGGAACCGGGCTGGGGGCGCCAGGCGATCCTCAGTGGCAGCTGCTCGAGGGCAACACTCGCCCAGATCGAGCAGGCAGCAGCGCTGTACCCGGCGTTTCGCCTGGAGGCCGGCGAGCTGATGGCGCGTGGCGACGCCTTGGTTGCCGAGGTGCTGGCCTGGGCCGCGGAGCACCAGGGGCCGGTTCTGATTTACGCCAGCAGCCCGCCCGAGGCGGTGCGTCGTGTTCAGCAGCAGTTCGGTACTCAGCAAGTGGGCGAGCGTATCGAGGCAGCTCTTGCGGCGGTTGCGCGAGGGCTGGTCGAGCAGTTGGGCATCGGTCAGTTGTTGGTGGCCGGCGGTGAAACGTCCGGTGCGGTGGTCGGCGCACTGCGCATCGAAGGCCTGCGCATCGGGCCGAGCATCGACCCTGGGGTGCCATGGACCCAGACCCTCGGGCAACCCGGCAAGCCGCTGGCGTTGGCGCTCAAGTCCGGCAACTTCGGCAGTGTCGATTTCATGATCAAGGCGTGGGAGAGGCTGGCATGAGCAAGGAAAGCGCATTGCGCGAAGAGATCGTCGAGATCGGCCGCTCGTTGTACCTGCGCGGGCTGAGCCCTGGCTCATCGGGCAACATCAGCGTTCGCCTTGACGATGGTTGGCTGTTGACCCCGACCAACGCCTGCCTGGGCCGGCTGGATCCCGCCGATATCGCCAAGCTGGACTGGCAGGGCAATCACCTTGCCGGCAAGCCGGCATCAAAGGAAGCCTTTCTGCACCGCGCGGTGTACGAGGGGCGCGATGATTCCGGCGCCATCGTGCATCTGCACTGTACGCATTCGGCGGCGGTCTCCTGTCTGGACTGTCTTGATGCAACCTCTTGCCTGCCGCCGCTGACCCCTTATTTCGTCATGCGCGTCGGCCGCTTGCCACTCATTCCCTATCACCGTCCCGGTGATCCACGGCTGGGTGAGGCGATTCGCGGCCTGGTGGGGCAGCACAGCTCGGTGTTGCTCGCCAACCACGGGCCCGTCGTCTCGGGCAAGAGCCTGGAGGCGGCCACCTACGCCATCGAAGAGCTCGAAGAAACCGCCAAGCTTTACCTGCTGCTTCGCCAGCAGCCGGTACGCGCGCTCGACGATGAACAAATTGACGAACTGCGCCAGACCTTCGGCGCCCAATGGTGAGTGCAATGCCTAGATTTGCTGCCAATCTCAGCATGATGTTCAACGACGTGCCCTTCCTGGAGCGATTCGGCCGTGCCGCGGCCGCCGGGTTCAAGGCGGTGGAATACCTGTTTCCCTACGACTTCACGCCGGCCGAGCTGGCCGAACGTCTGGCCGAGCATGACCTGCGTCAGGTGCTGTTCAATCTGCCGCCGGGCGACTTCGCGGCTGGGGAGCGGGGCATTGCTGCCTTGCCAGGGCGCGAGGCGGAGTTCCGTGAAGGTGTTGATCGGGGCATCGAATACGCGCACGCGTTGAGCTGTCCGCGGTTGCACGCGATGGCCGGGCTAGTGAGTGTGGAGGGTCTGCGTCCGCGGATGCGCGAGGTGTATCTGGAGAACCTTCGCTATGCCGCCCGACGCCTGGCCGAGCATCAACTGACACTCCTCATTGAACCGATCAATACCCGTTCGATACCTGGCTATTTCATCAACCTTCAGTCCGAAGGCCATGCCATTCTCGCCGAGTTGGGGGAGCCAAACCTGAAGGTGCAGATGGACTTCTTCCATGCGCAAATCATGGAGGGCGATCTCACCGCCTGCTTCAAGCGCTTTCAGGCCGGGGTCGGGCATATACAGATTGCCGGCGTGCCGGATCGCTATGAGCCGGACACCGGTGAGGTGAACTATCCTCAGTTATTCGCCATGCTTGACGACCTCGGCTATGACGGATGGATCGGTTGCGAATACAACCCACGAGGCCTCACTGAAGACGGTTTGGGTTGGTTTGCACCCTGGCGTTGAGGCGTGCTTGGGGCTGGCATCGTTAAGCACAGAACACGCTAGGCACTATGCCGCTCGATGATCCTGAAGCCGGTGTCGATGCGTACTTTCACCGGCTCTTCATGCGGATGATCGAGGCGCTGCACCAGCGCACGGGCTGCCTGGATACCAATGTCCGCGCCGTTGATGCACACGGTGGAGAGCGCCGGGTGCAAGTGCGCGGCGGTGCTCAGATCGCCAAAGCCCATCACAGCCAGGTCTTGCGGCACGCGAATGCCCAGTTCGGTGGCTTCTTCCAGAATGCCGTGGGCCAGGGTGTCGGAACTGCACACCACCACATCGGGACGTTCGCCGGATGCGAGCAGACGCTGCAGGCCCTTGCGCCCGAGGTTTACCGTCGCCGGTGGCGGCAGTACCACGCGGGGCACGCCGGCAATACCTTGGCTGGCGAGTTCGCTGATCAGGCTGTCGCAGCGCCGGTGGCCGCGCGGGTCATCCAGGGTCACCACGGCGAAGCGGCGATAGCCCTTGCCCGTCAGGTAACGCGCGATGGCCACACCGACCGCCTCGTGGGAAAAGCCCACCAGCATGTCCAGCGGCCTGGGCGCGAGATCCCAGGACTCGACGATGGGAATGCCCGAGCGTGACAGGCGCGTGCGGCTGGCCTTGGTGTGCAGGGTGCCGGTCAGCACGATGCCATCGGGCCGCCGCCGCAGAATGGCATCGAGCAATTGTTCCTCGCGCTCGGCGGAGTAGTTGGTCAGGCCGATCAGGGTTTCGTGGCCGGCTTCGGTCAGGGTGTCGATCAGCGCCTGCACCGTGTCCGAGAAGATCGAATTGGCGATGGTCGGCACCAGCAGGGAAATCAGCCGACTGCGCTGTTCGGCCACGCCCGTGAGCATGGCCGGCACGTAGCCGGTCTTGTGCACGGCACGAAAGACCTTTTCGCGCAGCTCCGGGCGGACGATCTCCGGCTGATTGAGGGTGCGCGACACGGTGATCGGCGAAACCCCGGCGACCTTGGCCACGTCCGCCAGCGTAGGCGCTTTGCCTGGGATGGCAGAGGGGCGCTGGGTGGTCGG
Source organism: Phytopseudomonas daroniae (assembly GCF_004327285.1). Classification (GTDB taxonomy): domain Bacteria; phylum Pseudomonadota; class Gammaproteobacteria; order Pseudomonadales; family Pseudomonadaceae; genus Aquipseudomonas; species Aquipseudomonas daroniae. The sequence goes on along the minus strand of NZ_QJUI01000015.1, from coordinate 124,309 downwards.
TCGATCATCGTGTTTGCTCATTGCGTGTTTCCTGCCAATCCGGGCCCGGCGATGTTATCTCAGCATGCGATCCCGTGGCGCATGGATCGAGCGAGCCGCATGGCAACGATTGACGGCTCGACGCTTCGATGGTCAGATGCGCGCCAGTTTCAGGTGTCCCATGTCGTCGTGCATGGGGTGAAACGGGAAGCCGGTTCGTCATGCAATTGATCAGTCCGGCGCTGCCCCCGCAACGGTATGCGAGCGAAGCATTCGAAAGACCACTGTGCCACGGCATGGGAAGGTGAATGCTTCATGACCCTCGCGAGCCCGGAGACCGGCCCGAAACTTCAGTTTGGCAAACCCGCGGTGGGCGGGCGCAGGCCGGTTTCCGTGGGCTTTCTGCGCCTGCGATTCCCTATGCGTTGTTCCCTCCGGGATTCATTCATTCCTGTTTCGAGTGGAACGACATGTCCCGATATTCCCTGTTCGATGCCCTGTCGGGCAAATCCCTGCGTGTGGGCCTGGTGCCCTGCGTGTTTCTCGCCCTGCCTATTCAGGCCGCCGAGCCGGACGAGGCCCTGGCCTTGCCTTCAACGGCGATTACCGGCACTGCGGACGAGTCGGCGTCGCCCGACTTGCATACGCCTGCCACGACCGGTTCGCGCCTGAACCTGACACCACTGGAAACGCCGGCGAGCGTGACAAGTATCGGTGCCGAGCAGATTCAGAAACGCAACAACGCCACCGTCCAGGAGGCGGTCACCCGTTCGCCCGGCATCACCTTCATCGGCACGCCAGGCAATGGCGGTACCGCGCTGTCCGCGCGGGGTTTCACTGGGCACAGTTCGACCATGCAGCTGTATGACGGCACGCGTCTTTACGTCGGTGCCGGCACCGTGACCTTTCCGGTCGATACCTGGTCGGTCGAGCGCATCGACATCCTGCGCGGCCCGGCCTCGGTGCTGTACGGCGAGGGTGCGACTGGCGCGGTGGTCAACGTGGTGCCGAAGAAACCTTTCGAAGGCGAGATCCGCAATCGCGTGCGCCTGGGCTACGGCTCCGATGATCGTCGGCAGGCGGCGTTCGACAGCGGCGGCTCTTTGAGCGACAGCCTGAGCTACCGCTTCAACCTCAACCAGCAGGCCAGCAATGGCTGGGTCGATCGTGGCGATTCGCGGAGCCTGGCCATCAGCGCCGCGCTGCGCTGGGAGGCGACGGACGACCTGAGCTTCACCCTCAGCCACGATTACGGCGACCTGGAACCGCAGCAGTATTTCGGTACACCGCTGGTGGACGGCCACTACCGCGAGAGCCTGCGCGAGCGTAATTACAACGTCGATAACGCCACGGTGCAGTACAACGATCAGTCGACTCGGCTGGTTACCGACTGGACTATCAGCGACAGCCTGAGTGCCAGCAACCAGCTGTATTTCCTCAAGACCCAGCGCCGCTGGCGCAATGCGGAAACCTATACCTGGCAGCCTGGTGATCTGGTCGAGCGTAGCGACTTCATCAGCATCAAGCAGACACAGGAGCAGATTGGTGATCGCCAGACGTTCACCTTGAAGCACTCGCTGTTCGGACTCGATAGCCAGACCGTGCTCGGGGCCGACTACAACTCCATTCGTTTCGTGCGCAAGCATGATTTCGGTAATACCTACAGAGACATCGTCCCGCTTGGGCGGCCGGGTGGTGGTGAATATGTCAGCACCGATCCGTACCGCTCCCGTGAGGCCAATCAGGCTCGTCAATTCTCGCTGTTCGCGGAAAATCGTACACAACTTACCGAACAGCTCTCTCTGATTACCGGTGTGCGCCGTGATCAGGTGCATCTGAACCGCGATGACCTGCTCGCGGGCACCCGCAGCGACCGCAGCCTGACCGGCAATAACTGGCGCGCCGGCCTGGTGTTCGCGGTGACGGAGGATCTGTCTGTGTACGGCCAGTACGCGACCAGCACCGAAGGTGTCAGCAACCTGCTGACCCTCAACGCAGGCCAGCAACAGTGGGACTTGAGCACGGCGAAGCAGACCGAAGTAGGGATCAAGCAGCAGTTCTTCGATAACCGTGGCGAATGGACGCTGGCGGCCTATCACATCGTCAAGAAGAAGCTGCTCAGCACTGACCCAGGCAACCCGACCGTCCAGCAGCAGGTCGGCCAGCAATCCTCGGATGGTATCGAGGCGAGCCTCGAGCTGCGCCTGCCCTATGCCGTGCAATTGTCTGCCAACGCCGCGCTGGTGCGCGCCGAATACGATGAATTCGTCAGCGGTAGCAACGATTTCCAGGGCAATCGCCCAACCAACGTGCCGCGTCGTTCCGCCAACCTGTGGCTGAGCAAGGATTTCGCCGAGCGCTTCAGTGCCGGTGCTGGTGCGCGTTATGTGGACAGCCGCTATGCGGATAACGCCAACACCGTCAGCGTGCCGAGCTACACCGTGGTCGATGCCAATTTCGACTGGCACCTGCAGCCGGATCTGACTCTCGGCCTGCAGTTGAACAATCTGTTCGACCGCCAGTACGCCACTACCACCAGCAACAATGGGCGGCAATGGTACCTGGGCGAGCCGCGCTCGTTCTTCGTCACGGCTGACTACAGCTTCTAAACGCCGGCGCACCGGTCAACTCGCCGGTGCGCTCATGAGCAGGAGTTTGGCATGTCGACGCTAAGCATCGAGAAGCTGTCCTGGGCCGTCGATATCCGGCGCAGCGGGCCACGCTGGCTGTTGCAGGATATCGATCTGCACATCGACGAGGGCGAGTTCGTCGGCCTTATCGGCCCCAACGGCAGCGGCAAGACCAGTCTGTTGCGCTGCGCCTACCGGTCGAGCGAGCCGGCGAGCGGGAGCCTGCACCTCGATGGCGAGGATCTCTGGCGGCGGACACCGCGCTGGAGTGCGCAACGTATCGCCGTGGTGCTGCAGGAGTTTCCCCAGGAGTTCGGCCTCAGCGTCGGAGATATAGTCGCCATGGGGCGCACACCGCACCAGGGGCTGTTCGACGGCGACAGCGCCGAGGACGCCGCACTCGTGGTTCGGGCGCTGCAGCAGGTCGGCTTGAGCGCGCTGGCGAGACAGACTTTCGCCACTCTGTCCGGCGGTGAAAAGCAGCGCGTGTTGCTGGCCCGCGCCCTGGTGCAGCAACCTGGCCTGCTGATCCTCGACGAGCCGACCAACCACCTCGATCCGCGTTACCAACTGGAATTGTTGCAGCACCTGCGCAGTCTGGGCCTGAGCACACTGGCCAGCTTTCACGACCTGAACCTGGCGGCGGCCTTCTGCAACCGCCTCTACGTAATGGCCGACGGTCGCCTGGTCGCCAGTGGCACACCCGTCGAGGTGCTGAGCGCCGAGCTGTTGCAGCGCGTATTCGGCGTGCAGGCATTGGTCGACAGACATCCGCTGCATGCCTATCCACGTATCACCTGGATTACTCAATGACGACCTTCAGACACCTCTCTGGCCTGTTGCTGGCTCTGCTCGCGCTACCGGCTGCCGCCAGCGACTATCCACTCACGGTACGCAGCTGTGACCGCGATGTGACCTTCGATCAGGCACCCCAACGCGTGGTCAGCCACGACATCAACATGACGAGCATGCTGATCACCCTCGGCCTGCGCGACCGTATGGCCGGCTACACCGGCATCAGCGGCTGGAAAACCCTGGATCCAGCCTTCAAGGATGCGCTCGGCGATGTGCCCGAACTGGCCAGCCGTTATCCCTCCATGGAGACCTTGCTGAACGTCGACGCGGATCTGTACTTCGCCGGCTGGAATTACGGCATGCGCGTCGGTGGCGCGGTCACTCCTGCGACTTTGCAGCCTTTCGGCATACCCGTCTACGAACTCAGCGAATCCTGCTCCTGGGTGATGGAGCAGCAGGGCGCCAGCCTGGATGACCTGTACCGTGACCTGCTCAACCTCGGGCGCATCTTCTCCGTGGAGAACCGGGCCGAGACGCTGGTCGGCGAGTTGCGCGAGCGTATCGAGGCGGTTCATGCCGCCGTGAAGCAGGCCGGCAGTACGCCGCGGGTTTTCCTCTACGACAGCGGTGAAGATCGGCCGACCACGTCCGGGCGCATGGGCATGCCTCAGGCACTGATCGAAACGGCGGGCGGACACAACGTGATGGACGATGTCACGGCCAGCTGGACGCAAGTGAACTGGGAAAGCGTGGTGGAACGCGACCCCGAGGTGATCGTGATCGTCGACTACGGCCCACGCTCCTGGCAGCAGAAGCGTGACTTCCTGCTGAGCAATCCGGCCTTGCAGGCGATGACGGCGATCCGCGAGCAGCGTTTCGTCGTGCTGTCCTACCTGGAAGTCACGCCGTCGGTGGACAACGCCAAGGCCATCGAGAAGATCGCCGCCGGCCTGCATCCGCAGTCGTTCCAGAGTGGGCAGCACTGATGCCGGTACGCAGCGCAGCGGCCTATAGATTGCTGATCATCGGCCTGTTGGTCGCCTTGTCGATCTCCTGCGTGATCGCTCTGGGGTTCGGCCCGGCGTCGGTGCCGCTGGGCAATGTCTGGGGGATCATCGGCAGGCAACTGGGCCTGGAGCTGGGGGCTGAATGGAGCCGCAGCCAGGAGCATATCGTCTGGCTGATCCGTGCACCGCGGGTGCTGCTCGGCGCGCTGGTCGGCGCTGGCCTGGCCCTGGTCGGTACCGCGCTGCAGGCGGTAACACGCAACCCACTGGCCGACCCCCATCTGCTTGGCGTCAGCTCGGGCGCGGCGCTCGGTGCGGTGCTGGTGGTGCTTTACCTGGGGGAATTCCTCGGTGTGTTCAGCCTGCCGCTGGCTGCCTTCGTCGGGGCGGCAGGCAGCATGCTGCTGGTGCTGGCGGTTGCCCGTCGCAGTGGTCGCCTGGACAGCGACCGGCTGCTGCTGGCCGGCGTTGCGGTGTCTTTCGTGCTGATGGCGCTGGTCAACCTGCTGCTCTACACCGGCGACCACCACGCTGCGGCATCGGTGGTGTTCTGGATGCTGGGCGGTTTGGGGGCCGCGCGCTGGGAAGTGATCTGGCTGCCGGCTATCTGCGTGACGCTTGGTTTCGTGGCACTGCTGATCTTGTCGCGCGGCCTGAATGCGTTGATGAGTGGCGAGCAGACCGCCGTGAGCCTGGGTTTCAGCGGCAAGCGGCTGCGCTTGCAGGTATTCGTCTGCACATCGCTGTTGACCGGCGTGCTGGTGTCGCTGTCCGGCGCCATCGGTTTCGTCGGCCTGATGGTGCCGCACATGGCCCGTGCGCTGGTCGGCGCCGAGCATCGCCGCCTGATCCCCGTCAGCGGCTTGCTGGGCGCATTGTTTCTGGTCTGGGTGGATGTCGCCGCGCGCACGTTGATCGCGCCGGAAGATCTGCCCATAGGCATCGCCACGGCGGCGCTCGGTGGGCTGTTCTTTATCGCTCTGCTCAAGCGGCGCCAATAGCTGCGGAGCAGCATCGCTCGGTACTGTGGACGCGGGGCGGATGTTGGCCACTCATCCTCATGCCTGAACTTAACGCGAGGGGATTTCTCGGTATCTAGAACAGGCACCAGCAACCCCACGTTCCGGAGATCAGCATGCGCGCATTGACCTATCACGGCAGCCACGACGTTCGCGTCGACAACGTAGACGACCCCATCATCCAGGAGCCGGATGACATCATCCTGCGCGTCACCGCCACGGCCATCTGTGGTTCGGATCTGCACTTGTACCGCGGCAAGATTCCTCAGGTGAAGCATGGCGACGTGTTTGGGCACGAGTTCATGGGCATCGTCGAGGAGGTCGGCAGCGCCGTGACGGCGGTGAGCAAGGGCGATCGGGTGATCGTGCCCTTCGTGATCGCCTGCGGCAGCTGCTTCTTCTGCGACATGAACCTGTACGCCGCCTGCGAAACCACCAACACCGGTCGCGGCGCGATCATCAACAAGAAGCAGATTCCGTCAGGCGCCGCATTGTTCGGTTACAGCCATCTGTATGGCGGCATGCCGGGCGGCCAGGCCGAGCTGGTTCGCGTGCCGAAGGCCAATGCCGGGCCATTCAAGATTCCCGATGAGCTCGATGACGAGCGTGTGCTGTTTCTGACCGACATCCTGCCGACCGGTTACCAGGCGGTAATCAATGGCGGTGTACGTGAAGACAGCAGCGTCGCGATCTATGGCGCCGGCCCGGTCGGTCTGATGGCGGCGGCGTGCGCGCGCATGCTGGGCGCACGGCAAATCTTCATGGTCGATCAGCAACCCTACCGGCTGGCCTACGCACAGGCGACCTACGGGGTGATTCCGATCAACTTCGACGAGATCGATGATCCCGCCGAGGCGATCATCGAACAGACCGAGGGTTACCGTGGCGTTGATGCGGCAATCGATGCGGTGGGCTTCGAAGCCAAGGGCAGCGCTACCGAAACCCTGCTGACCCAGCTCAAGCTGGAAGGCAGCAGCGGCAAAGCGTTGCGCCAGTGCATAGCAGCCGTGCGACGCGGCGGCACGGTGAGCGTGCCCGGTGTCTATGCCGGCTTCATCCATGGCTTCCTGTTTGGCGATGCGTTCGACAAGGGGCTGACCTTCAAGATGGGGCAGACCCATGTTCATGGCCTGCTACCGGATTTGCTGGAGCGTATCCAGAGCGGCGTGCTGCAGCCGGAAATCATCATCAGCCACCGTATGAATCTGTCCGATGCTGCCGAAGGCTACCGAATGTTCGACAAACAGGACGACGAATGCCGCAAGGTTATCCTGCGGCCCTAGTCGACATTTGCCGCAGGAAGTGGCGATGGTATTGGCGTGCCAGAGGCTTAAGAACTTCAGCGTGCCGTTACCCATGACCATGAGGCTGCAATATTCTTGATTGCATTCACGGCGGCCAATTCGCTGCCGGGCAGCCTGCTCAGGTTTGGCAGTAAGTCCGCTCACTTCTAGAGGCTCGGACTTGTCGCCCCTTTCATCAATCCTGTGTGGTAGCTCTACGTGTCCAGAATCATTGCTTCTACAGACTCGAATCCTTCCGCTGACAACGAGATGTCGGATTCGTTAATGTTCGGTACACCGAAGGAGCGGCTGGATTTCTACCGGCGGGAAATCCAGTACGAGACCCATCTGCTGGCGGATCGCACCAACGCCTATCTGGCAGCACAGTCTTTTCTGGTCATCGCCTACGCCTCCTCCATGGCGAACTCGAATCCTACCTGGGGTGATCTGTTTACCCTGGTGGTACCTACGATGCTGGCGCTGCTCGGGATCGTCAACTCGCTGCATGCCTGGCCCGGCATCAGAGCCTCCTCGGCCATCATCAGCCATTGGCATTTCAAGCAGCAGCACTTACTGCGTAGCGAGCCGAAGTTCGGCCACACCTACGATCAGTCGCCGCTGTTTAGCGAGCATGAGTCCAGCGACGAGCGCTACTACAAATCCTTGAGATTCTCGCTGCGCTCACCGTGGTTGTTCATCATCTTCTGGATGGTCTTGGGCCTGTTCTCATTGTGGCTGCAGCTTTCATCCACGGCCAGGTTCTGACGGTTCGCAGCTCGCCGTAACATTCATTTGCCTGCACCCCCTCGCTCGCTCGTGGTCAGTAGCTCAAGGAAAGCGATCGGACAGTCCTATCGCTGAAACCCGGAAGAGGGCGCAGGACAGTGAATCGCACCTGGATCGCCAGCGCTATCGCCATTGGGCTGCTGCTCGCGGCGTTGCCTCTGTCCTATCAGCTATGGCCAGCGCGCACCCCGGTTACTGCCGCGCTCAGCAACGGCGCTCAGGTTGGCGGGCCGTTCGAGCTGCAGGATCAGCACGGTCGAGCCGTCAACGAGCAGACCTTCAGTGGGCAATGGCTGCTGGTGTTCTTCGGCTTTACCCGTTGCGCCGATATTTGCCCGGCCACGCTGATGCATATGGCCAAGGTACTCGATGGTCTGGGCGAGCAAGCCAGGCAGGTTCAGCCGTTGTTCATCAGCCTGGATCCCGAACGCGACACACCGGATGTGCTGGCGGCCTACACGTCGTTCTTCGATGAGCGCATCCTCGGCCTGACCGGTAGCGTCGAACAGATTCGCCAGGTCGCCGACGCGTACAGCGTGTATTTCCAGAAAGTGCCGATGGGCGACACCTACATGCTGGATCACACGGGCTCCATCTACCTGATGGGGCCGAAGGGTGAGTTGGCCGAGCTTTTCTCCCAGCGAATGACCGCCGAGGCGATGGTGCAGGCAATTTCCAGCTCCATCGGACAACCCTGAATGGCAACCGGCATGCATGAGAAAGCGAATGGGCTGGCGACGCGCCAGCGCAACTGGCCGCTGATCCTCGGTTTCCTGGTGTTGGCCGCCTGCTGGCTCGGGCCGCTGCCGGCCATGAGCCGCACGGCGTTTTCCGCCCATATGCTGCTGCACCTCGGCGTGGTGGCGCTCGCTGCGCCACTTATAGCCATCGGGCTGGCGCGCTCCGGGCTGCGGGTGGACAAGCTGCGCCATATCGGCGCCTGGACGTTCCTGGTGTTCGCGGCCGAAATGCTGGTGGTGTGGGGCTGGCATGCACCGCTGCTGCATGCAGCAGCGGCCATCAATACCTGGGCATTCGTCGCGCAGCAGGCCAGTTTTCTGGCCGTTGGCCTTGCGGTCTGGCTACTGGGTTTCGCCAGTCAGTCGAGGCGCGGGGTGGCGGCTGCGATGTTCGGCTTCTTTCTGACCTTCGTGCACATGACCATGCTCGGTGTGATGCTGATAATGGCGCCCAAGCTGATCTACCCCGCAGAGCTGTGCCTGGGGGCATTCGGTTTCGAGCAACTGGACGATCAGCGCTTTGGCGGCATTCTGATGGCCGCCTGGAGTGGTGTGGTTTATCTGGGCGGGGCGGTGGCGCTGGGCGCACGCTTGTTGTCGACGATGGGCGAGAGCAGGGCTTAGCAGGCCGTTGAAAAACCTAGACGAGGCAGCCCGTAGGATGGGTGAAACCCATCAATTTGCCGATGGGTTTCACCCATCCTACGGGCTTACGCCTTATTGCCGTCGATCTGTAGGAATAAGGTGGGATTACAGCTTGAAGTTGCCCACCAGATCATCCAGCTGCCTGGAGAGGCTCTGCAGGTTGCTGCTGGCATCGTTCAACTGATCGGCGATCAGCGTGGTTTCCTGGGTGAACTGGTTGATCTGCTCGACGTTGCGGTTGATCTCTTCGACCACGCAGGACTGCTCCTCGGTGGCGGTGGCGACCTGGATGTTCTGGTCGCTGATCTGGCTGATATGGCCGTTGATCTGCGCCAGGGCTTCAGAAGCCTTGGCGGCGTACTCGACCACGCGTTCGCTTTGCTGGCGTCCTTTGGCCATCGCCTCGACGGCCGAACGTGATTCGGCCTGCAGGCGGTCGATGACCTTCTGGATTTCTTCGGTCGAGGCCCCTGAGCGACTGGCCAGGGTACGAACCTCATCGGCCACCACGGCGAAGCCGCGGCCTTGCTCGCCCGCTCGGGCAGCCTCGATGGCGGCGTTGAGGGCCAGCAGGTTGGTCTGCTCGGAAATGCTGCGAATGGTGCCCAGAGTGGCGCTGATCGCGTCGATCTGCCCCGCCAGCGCGCCGACTACATTGGCTGCCTGCTCCAGCTCACCGCTGAGTGCATCGATCTGCTGGTTGGCCTGATCCACCACTTCGCGCCCGCCGTTGGCGTGCTCGGTGGCCTCGCGTGCCACCTGGGCCGCATTTTCGGCGTTGCCGGCGATCTCGTTGACCGTCGAACCCAGTTCGTGGATGGCGGTAGCGACCTGTACCGTGCGGTCGCTCTGGGCGGTGCAGTTGCTTTGCGTCAGTTGCGCGCGTTCGGCCACCTCGCGGGCCATGTCGGAGAGCTGCCGCGAGTTGCCGGCCAGTTGCTGCATGATGCCGTGGATCTTTTCCAGGAAGCGGTTGAAGCTGTGGGCGATGTCGCTCAACTCGTCGCTACCGCTAAGCTCGATGCGGGCGTTCAGCGCCAGGTTGTCGGCGGCGTTGCCCAGGCTGCTCTGCAGGATGGATACGCGACGCCGCAGGTTGGTGACGATCAGCCAGGAGGCGATGAACGACACCAGCAGGCCGAGCACGATGATCGTCAGCTGATGGGTACGGCCTTGCTCGTAGTTGTCGGTGCTGCGCTGGTTCTGCTGTTCGGCTTGCTGCAGCAAGGTGTCGAGCAGTTCGTTGGCACCCAGGCGCATCACGCCGTAACTCTTCGCGTACTGGTCGCGATAGATCTGCTGCGCCCTGGCCATGTCGCCGCCATCGAGCGCCTGCAACATCGGCGTGAGTTCGTCGCCGACCATCGTCTCGAACTGATCGAGCAGCCGCTGCGCCTGCGCCCGCCGCTCCGGATTGACCTGCGCCTCGACCGCGTCGCGCATGGCCTCGCGCATGCCGGGGATGTCCTCGTTGAGGGCCTCCTGTACGCGGGTCTTGACCCCACGCTCATCCCGCAGGGCGGTATCCTGCAGCAGCATCATGTCGATGCCCACGCGCATACGCGGAATTCGCGAGGCGGCTTCGGCCATGGCACGCATGGGGGCAGAGGTATTGAGGTAGAGCGCACTGGCCTCCTTCTGCATATTGGACATGCTGTTGAGGCTGGTCACGGCAACCAGAATCAGGGCGATGCAGGGGATGGCCACCGCGATGATCAGGCGGGTCTTGAGTGTCAGGGTGTCGAGGCGCATGGGTGTGGTTCCATGTCAGTGAAGTGGCGCCAGTATACGGACGCCGATGATTTCATGCTGCCATGTCGCCTGCACCGTTCGGCGGGCCGCATCAGGGCTGGCAGCGGGATCGAGCAAGGGGGCTCCAGCAAGCCGAGCGGCCGCATTGCTAGCGTCGCTACCGGCTTGGCGAGGCTCGCCGGCAGGACGAGGCGGCCAGGCCGTCCCTCAAGCTGGGAATCGAGACGATGGTGGCGCCGCGGTAACTGGTCAGCACGAGAATGCCAGTTCCTCGTCCAGGTAGCGTACCGACAGCCTGTGGCCGCTGCCGGTGATGTCGAAGGGTTCGCACAGGGCGCCGGTGGAGACGATGTCACCGGCGCGCAGCGTTTCGCCGCGTTCAGCGGCGTGGGCGTAGAGCGCCGCGAGCGAGTTCAGCGGATCGGTGGCGGCATCTCCGCTCAGCACACCGGCTTTCGGCTCGCCATCAAGGTGCACGACGGTCGTTTCCGCCAGGCTGCGCAGTACCTGCAGATCCAGGCCATCGCAGGCGGGGGCGCCGATGATCAGGGCTTCGAAGCCGACATTATCGGCTGTGAAACTCGGCCAGCCGACACGCTTGCGGTCGATGAAGCGTGAGCGCACTACCTCGAAGGTCAGGCAGGTATGGCGAATATCATCGGGCTGTACGCTGCGGTTCGGAAGCGGCTCGATATCGCGAGCCAGCACGAAAGCGATCTCGCATTCGATGGTCAGTGGTGCACGCGTCGGTAGTTGCAGATCAGCACCGCTGGCGTGGCAGCGTGCCGTTTCCAGTTGACCCACCAACGGTCGCGCCAGCTGTGCGGCGCGCATGGCGGCGGGGCTGCCGACTCCCAGTTTCCAGCCGGCTTGAGTACCGCCCGCTGCCTTGAACAGGCAATCCTGGGCGTCGTAACCCTGCTGCAGCGTATGGGGACGCAGCTCGGCGGGCAGGCTATCGAGCAGCGTTTCTGCGCGCCAGGTTTTCAGCAACAGCGTGGCGCTGGCAGTGGGGTCGAAAGAATCGGATTGCATGGGGGTTCCTGGTGCGCGAAGTGATGATCGGTGAAGTCGAGTTGGCGCCACGTTCTGGCTTGCCGGGGCGGCGCTCAGGCCGGCCGCAGTGTTCCCCGACGGTAAACGATCATGCCTGCTCCTGGCGACCTTCGGCGAAATACAGTTCGAGCAGTTTGCGCGAGGGTTTCTTGACGGCCTTGTCCAGATCTACGAAGGAGAACCAGCGGCAGTCGGCGATTTCGTTCTGGGGCCTGGCGTCCAGCGACTCCGGCACGCTCACGCGGAAAACGTGGTGGGGACGGCTATCGAATTGGTGCAACGCGAGGAATTCCAGCACTTCGCTGTCCAGTCCGGTTTCTTCGAAAAGTTCGCGCAGCGCCGCTTCCGCCGGCCCTTCATTCGCTTCGATCTTGCCGCCCGGTAGTGTCCATTTCGCTTCGGCCTTGCGCACCAGCAGAACTTTGCCGTGCTGATGGCAGATAACGGTGGCGCGGTGTTTGGCGGATTTGATCATGGGTGTTCCAGACTTCATGTGCAGTGTTGATACAGGGTGTTGAAACGGTAAAAAGTTCGCTCTGTTTGACCTGTGCAGTTCATCATTGTTGTACCCGCGATAACCGCATGGTAGACGCCTGCGCCGATCATTTCAGAAACGTCGGCGAGCGCGCGTCGAGTACGTCACGCTTATTGCCAATCGAATACAGCTCCATGCCCAGTCGCTGCGATCGTGGGCCGGTTGGCAGACGCATGGCAAACCTCCAGTCAAAAGAGGCACCACGTTGAGCTTGTTTGAAACAGTTGATTAGAATAGGCACTGAATATTTTAATGACTATTCGATAGGTCGTATGAGGTTTGATATTTCTAGGTGGCCTGTGCTTGCATAATAAAGGGGACGGTAATAAGAAACGGCTCCAGTGTTATCGGATTGGCGAGTTGGTTACTCGGGTACGGTATTTGAAACGGGTTTTTTGCAACGATTAAGTTTAGAAAGGCGTATAACTTGATCGAATAAGAACCAAGACAAGGCCCGCATGTGGTAGGCCTTGCCGCCATCATCTAGGATGAGCGCTTAGCGCCACCGCCGTGGCTGTTCTGCCCACCCTTGCGGCCTGCCTCTGCCGCCTTTGCGCGATCATTGGAAAAATTGCCGCCACTTTGCTGGCCGCCTTTACGGCCGGCTTCCGATGCTTTTGCACGATCATTAGCGAAGTTACCAGGATTGCTATTGGTCATATTGTGCTCCCGATTAATTAGCGTATGAGGCCGGGCCTCATGGAGTACGAAGCAGCTTCCACTGCATTCGTTCGAGTTTAATGCTTTATAAAAGGACGGACGGTAAAGGTGATGGCGAAACAAGATCATGGCGCGCGGTAATTAAAACGCTTGTAGGGTGGCGTGCAAAATGCCAGAGCCAATAGCGCTGTTCTTGCATTGTGCATGATCGATTTTTCACGCTGCCTTGTTTTTATTGAGGAAGTTTCTGGCATCGCTGATGCATGGGTTTTCTTTCACTGTCGATCGACGGTGAGGTAAATCCGAACCTGCCTGCGAACGCAAAAAATAGCGCCGATTTATTCGCGCGTAACCAAAGCCACTTACATCCAGAGGTGAGCTGTGATGATGTCCATTTTGGAACAGCGGCAGATCGTTGAGTCTGCCTTTCTGCCCCTCGACTGCCGTTGCACCATCGAGGCTGGCGACACCGTGGTCATCCAGATCCGTGCTGCCGAGGGTGGTCGGGCGCTGCTGAGCGTTACAGGTATTGATCGCTCGGAGCTTTCCAGTTCGCGAAGTATTTCGCAGCTGGTGCTACGTCTGAGACATCGGCTGGAAACCCAGAGCCAAGGCGTGGAGAAGCCCACGCGTAAAAGCGGTAGCCTCGCTTAGGAGAGCTGCTCACGGCACAACTGCGGTAATTCAAACCCGTCACGCGAGGTGAAGGCATGAGCAGCGATCAGATGGAAACACTTTGGGCCGAGCAACGCAGCGGTATTCTGGCCGAAGCGCTTGGCATCAGTCGGGAAGAGGTCGATCAATGGGTGATCGAGGATTACCCGGATACCGATGCCGACGGCTCGGTGTCGGGGCATATCGTCGAGATTTCCGATGAAGCACCGCCATCGCTCGTAGAAAAGCTCGGCGGCACCACCGTGAGGTTAGCGGCGCTGAGTTTCAAAGAGGGTTTGGAGGGCGCCTGAGTTGTCAGCATGGCGGGCTTCACTCAGGGGGCCTAGCGCCTCAAGGGCTGACCAACTGAGCGAGGTGGGCGGCGATATCGCGACGGCGGAAGGGCTTTGCCAGCACCTCGAAATTGCCGATCTGCATCGGGGTTAGGTTGGTGTCACCCGTGATGATCAGCACGTGCAGATCAGGCATTCTATGCCGCAATTCCTGGGCGAGCTGTACGCCGGGCTTGTTCGCCATGATGTGGTCGGTGACCAGTACATCGGGCTTCAGGCCGGCGTCGATCAGATTCAACGCAGCCGCTGCCGAATTCGCTTCGGTCACCTCATAGCCGAGGTCATGCAGTTGCAGGCTGGTGGTCTCGCGCGCCAGGTTTTCATCATCGACCAGCAGAATGTGAGCGGGCCGCGGCGCCCGTGGCACAGCCTCTTCGATGTCGTTGTTGTCGCTGGCCGCCGGTGCATCGGTGGTCGGCAACCACAAACTTACCCGCGTGCCGTGTCCCATTTCCGAGGCGATATCGAAGCCGCCACCCGACTGAACGAGCAGCCCCTGCACCATGGGTAATCCGAGGCCAGTGCCCTTGCCGACGCCCTTGGTGGAATAGAAGGGTTCAACGCAACGGTGCAGTGTTTCCTCGTCCATCCCGCTGCCGCTATCCACCACCATCAGGTGTACGCACTGACCGCCGCCCAGGCTGTTTACAGCGCCGTCTTCCTGCTCATTCGGCTGCGCGACGATTTTCAGCCGGCCGCCATCGACCATGGCGTCGCGGGCATTGACCGCCAGGTTGAGAATGGCCAGTTCCAGCTGATGCGGGTCGATGAGCACGGTCGGCATATCATCGGAAATATCGATGACCAACTCGATCATTGGTCCAAGAGAGCGCTGGATGAGATCGCGCATGTCGGAAATCAGTGTGCCAAGCGCTACCGCCTGAGGTTTGAGCTTCTGCCGTCTGGCAAAGGTGAGCAACCGCGCAACCAGAATGCGTGCGCGATCCGCCGCCTGCAGGGCGCCATCCACCAGTTTGGTGGAACGCTCGTCCGGCAGCCGGCGGCGAATCAGTTCGAGGGACGCCATGATGGGAGTCAGCAAATTGTTGAAGTCATGGGCGAAACCGCCGGTGAGCTGGCTGACCAACTCCATCTTGTGTACTTCATGAAGCTGCGCCACAGCCGCTTCACGCTGCGCGACCATGCTGGCTACGCGGTCTTCCAGGCTCTCGTTCAACGCGCGCAGCTCGGCCTCGGCCCGCATGCGTTCGCTGATGTCCACACAGACGCAGATCGTTCCGCTGATGTTGCGCTGCCCATCCAATAGCGGTGTCACATGGTTCTGTACCCAGACGGTCGTGCCATCGGGCTGGCGGTAACGGCTGGTGCCTTCGAACTGCTGCCCGCGGCGCAGGCGGCGCTCGCATGCAGAAGCGACCTTTGAGGTTTCACCCAACTGGCCAACGTCATACAGGCTCTGGCCAAGCAACTCTTCACGGCTGCGCCCGACGATTTCGCAATAGCGGTCGTTGACCTGGGTGAGTGTCCAGTCGTCGCACACCGCGATGCCGGCGCTGGCCTGATCGAACATGGCCGACAGTTGTGCCGAACTGACCCGTAATGCCTCTTCAGCCCGCGCATGGTTGATCCACTCCCAGGCCAGCTTGGCGGTTTCTTCTGCCAGGTTCGCTTCGCAGTTGGAAAACACATGGGTGGGTTCATGCTCGATCACCAGCACGGCGTCGAGCGTGCCGTGACACAGCACTGGCACATGCAGCGTTGCGGGCTTGTCCGGATAAGCCTGGTGCAGGAGCGGCTGTCCGGAAAGCAGCACGTCGGCTTGCGTACTCGTATAACGATGCGAGGCCGCGTTGCCGGCTGGCTCCGGCGGGTAACTCCGGTGTGCGCTGAACGCCTTGCCGTCACCGAGGTTTTCCGCGAAGAACACTCGAGAGGCGTTCAGCTCTGCGGCCAGCTTGCGCAGCACGAGGGCTTCCACCTTGTCGGGGTCGGTGATTGACGGCAGTGCCTGTCCCAGTTCGACCAGGAACGCTTGTCTGCGCTCGAACTGCACCTTCTGAGTTGTCTCGTTGACGACGCAGAGCACGCCGCCGACCGAGCCGTCCATCTCGCGTACCGCCGAATAGGACACATCGAAATAGACGGCTTCGCCGCGGCCATGGCGCTTGATGTAGAAGGGGCGATCCTTGGCGGCGAATGTTTCCCCTGTTTCACGCACGCCGCGTAACAGCGGTTCGAGGTCGTCCCACAGCTCTGCCCAGTTTTCTATTGCCGGTCGGCCCAGGGCCTGTGGATGTTTGTCGCCGATGCTCGGTGCATAGGCATCGTTGTACAAGGCGACGTACTGCGGGCCCCAGAACAGTACTATTTGCGCCTTTACCGGAAGCACGGTGGCCATGAGGGTCTTCAGGCTGGGCGACCACTCACTGGGGGAACCAAGTGGCGAGTTGGCGCTGTTGCCGTTTCGCAACAGTTCGCCGATTTCACCGCCGCCGGCGAGGAAGTCGAAGCGCGGAGTGGCGCTTTCATCAGGAGCGGTCTTGGTCAACTGATCCATATCATCAAGGCGAGCACTGTAATTGAGGGGGGCGAGACGAGTCAGGTCTTGCCTTTATGAGGTGTAAAGCCGTGGTTGCGTTCCAGCAGATTTTCGCAATGTCGACGAGTTGCCGGTTCTCCCCGGTAATGGCGAGTTGTTCCAGTCGGCACGCGTGAAGCCAAGGCGCGAGCGAAGCCCATGGGCAGCAACCCTGGAGAAACCGATCCCAAACGGTGCACAAGGCAATCGACCAGTTGCACCGTCAACTGAAACAAGGCTCTGCAGGGACGGGCCGCACAGCCGCTTTCGAGTGCGGGACGGGCTGGTTAGGCATTGCTGCGTTATCGATCAGCAGTCGCCTTGCCTGGCTTCCCGGTCTGGTTGAGCAGGTAGCTGCGGCGGATGCGTTCGACCTCGCCGCTGCGGATCAGGGTTTGCAGAGCAGCGTTCAATTTAGGCAGTTGATCCGCATGCTGGCGCTGCAGCTTCATCACCAGCGGTGCGTCGCTGAGTTTCGCCCCGCGGGCGAAGCGTCCAGGTTCGAGGTGGCGAGCGGTGAGCAGGTCGGCGAACACGTCGTCTACCATCGCGATGGCGTCCACCCGGCCAAGTATCAGCAAGTCCAACAATGCAGGCTCTCGCGAGGTTTCCACCTTCATCAGCCGATCATCCTGCAGAGCGGCATCCAGGCTTTGGTAGGTATAGCCACGCACGATGCCGATTCGCAGCCCTTGCAGCTTGTCGAGCGGTAGTCGGCGCGCGGGGTGGTCGCTTAGAAAGTACAGATACTCGCGAACGTGCAGATACGGCTGTGAATACACGAAGCGTTCGCCAGCATTCGCCGGGTTCCACAGCGGTGAGTCCGCGTAGTTGAGATCCAGGCGGCCCTCGTCGAGCAGCAGGTTGAGGCGGTTGGCCGGGTAGAACACGAAGTCCATCTGCTGGCCGTTCTGTTCCATGACCTTGCGGGCGATGTCGACGGCGATGCCTTTGGCCTGTCCGCTGGCATCCTGAAAACTATAGGGATGCCAGTGTGCGCCACCCCCCAGCAGAGGTTGCGCCGATCCTACGGTGCACCACGACGCCATTAGCAGAACGCAGCTGTACAGCACGCTGCAAAGCCTCATAGAAACCTCATGAACATCCCTGTTGAGATGGGCGCGAGTTTAAACCAGGGCCATGGCGGGTTAATGTCGACTGATATCCGATATCCGCCATTGCAGCGTGTCGTCCGGAAAGTCCATAGCAAAGCGCCGACCTCCAGGTCGGCGCTTTCGTATCGACTCAAATACGGTGAGCGAGAGGGCCTCCATCAATTGCCCGCAAGCGGGCTCCTGCGGTGGCGGTAAGCGCCTTAAGGAATCAGCTTGGCATCGCGCAGTTGTTCGAACACGGCGAAGAACGCTTCGTCGCTGGCCTGGTAGTCGAGGAAGCCCAGTTTGCGGCTTTTTGACATGTCGGTGACCACTTCGATGGGGCGTCCAAGGTCGGCGTCGGTGTGCCACGGGGAAATCAGGCGCTCGATGTCGGCTTCGGCAAGTCCCTCCTCTATGGCGAGCTTGAGCCAGACTCCGGCGTCATCGGCCATCTGCTGTTCCAGCGGCGCGGGCTGGCCGTCGAAGGCGGCGGCTTCGATGCCGAACCATTCGGCGATGCGTTGCCACATCCAGCTCCAGCGGAACACGTCGCCGTTGACCACATTGAACGCCTGGTTGGCGGCAGCCGGTGTGGTCGAGGCCCAGTGCAGTTGTTTGGCCAACTGACGGGCGTCGGTCATGTCGGTGAGGCTGTTCCACTGCACGGCCGAGCCGGGGAAGCGGAATGGGCGTCCGGTTTCGCGGCATACCGAGGCGTAGACGGCAAGAGTGGTCGCCATGTTCATGGCATTGCCGACTGCCACGCCGGTGATGGTGTGCGGGCGGTGCACGCTCCAGGTGAAACCATCGCGCCTGGCGGCGGCGAACACTTCGTCTTCCTGGGCGTAGTAGAAGTTTTCCACGTCCAGGCGGCCCTGTTCCTCGCGGAAGGGCGTCTGTGGCAGGCTGCCTCTGCCGTAGGCCTCGAATGGGCCGAGGTAGTGTTTGAGCCCGGTGACCAGGGCGACGTGCTTGACGCTGCCGGCTGCGCGCAGGGCGTCGAGCAGATTGCGGATCATCGCCGAGTTGACGCGGATGTTCTCCGCCTCGGTGGCCTGGCGTGCCCAGGTGGTCAGGTAGACGTGGCTGGGTTTCAGCCCTTCGAGCGCGCTTGCCAATGAGCCTGGGTCGAGCAGGTCGGCGGCCAGTGGGGTGATGTTTTCGGCGGCCTTGGGGTGACGGGCCAGGCCCGTGACCTGCCAGCCCTGATCGGCCAACAGACGAGAGGTGGCGCTGCCGACGATGCCGCTCGCGCCAACGACCAGTGCGTGATGTGTCATTGGATATTCCTTCGGAGATAGGGCATTGGCACCATAACGATGCTGCGAACTCAAACCAAGACGGCACCAAAAGGTAACCACCCCGATGCAGACCGGATCACCCGAGGAACAATGGCGCGAGGATTGTGCGCCGCGCCGTGTGCTGGAGCTGTTCTCCACCAAGTGGACGAGCATGATCCTGCACAGCTTGCACGCCCGCCACGGCGGCAGAGCCCGCGCGGGTGTGCTGCACCGCAGCCTGCCGGGCATCTCGAAGAAAATGCTGGTGCAGACGTTGCGCGAGCTGGAAGCCAGCGGGCTGGTGAACCGGCAGGTGTACGACAGCGTGCCGCCGTCCGTCGATTACTCGCTCACCGAGCTGGGCGAGCGCCTGGTCGAACCCATCGAACTGATCTACGACTGGGCTCGGCAGAATGCATCGGCACTGGATGCGTTGCAGCCCAGGCAGACGTCACGCAGACGCTGATCTCGATGGGGCCGTCCATTTTGTAGGAGCCCCGACCCGGGGCGAATCTTGCAGGCAACGTCGATAGCGCGGCATGGCCGCTATCGCTTCGCGCCGAGGACGACGCTCCTACGAGTCCTGCGTGGTAGCCCGGCGACGGGCGTTCTGTGTCCGACTCGTAGGTCAGCAGCCATCAGGCCGGCTGCATCCCCGCGCGCTTTAGTAACTGCTTGCAGCGTTCGGATAGGTGCACCACGCGCAGATGTTTGCCGGCCTTGCTGTAGCGCTCGCGCAGGGTCATCAGGGCGGCGATGGCCGAGTAGTCGACGAAGCTCAGGTGACGGCAGTCGAGGGTCACCTCGGCGGGGTCGTTGGCGGCGTCGAACAGGTTGAGGAAAGGCGCGGTGGAGGCGAAGAACAGCGTGCCGTGGGGCAGGTAGAGTTTGCTGCTGTCTGCCTCGATATGGCTGTCGGCGTAGAGCTCGCGGGCGTGGTGCCAGGCGAAGTTCAGGGCAGCGATGACGATACCGCACAGCACGGCGGTGGCCAGGTCGGTGAGCACGGTGATGACGGTTACCGCGATGATCACCAGCACGTCGTTCATCGGCACCTTGCCCAGCACCCGCAACGAAGCCCAGGCGAAGGTCTGTTGGGCGACCACGAACATCACACCGACCAGCGCGGCCAGCGGAATCAGCTCGATCAGCGGCGAGAGAAACAGTACGTAGAGCAGGATCATCACCCCGGCGACCACGCCGGAGAGCCGACCGCGGCCGCCGGAGCTGAGGTTGATCATGGTCTGGCCGATCATCGCGCAACCGCCCATGCCGCCACACAGACCGGAGGCTATATTGGCCGCGCCCAGGGCCACGCATTCGCGATCCGGGTGGCCGCGGCTTTCGGTGATTTCGTCGGTGAGGTTGAGGGTCAGCAGGGTTTCCAGCAGGCCGACCATGGCCATCAGCACCGCGTAGGGCAGGATGATCCACAGGGTTTCCAGGCTCCAGGCAATCTGTGGCAGCGCCGGCACGGGCAGGCCGCCGGCGATCTGCGCCATGTCGCCGAGAGTGTGGGTCGGTAACTGCAGGAACCAGGTGAGCAGGCCGACGCTGAGAATCGCCGCCAGGGCCGGTGGGATGGTGCGGGTCAGGCGCGGCAGGATGTAGACGATGGTCATGGTCAGCGCCACCAGGCCGAGCATCAGGTACAGCTCGTTGCCGGCGATCCAGTGGCCGTCATGCTGGAAGTGCTCGAGTTGCGCCATGGCGATGACGATGGCCAGGCCGTTGACGAAACCGAGCATCACCGGATGCGGCACCATGCGCACCAGCTTGCCCAGGCGCAGGACGCCGAAGGCCAGCATGATCAGGCCGCCGAGCAGCACCGTGGCGAGCAGGTATTGGACGCCGTGTTGTACCACCAGAGCGACGATGACCACGGCCATGGAGCCCGCAGCCCCGGAAATCATCCCGGGACGTCCACCGAACAGGGCAGTGATCAAACAGATGAAGAAGGCCCCATACAGACCCATTAGCGGATTGACCTGGGCCACCAGGGCGAAGGCGATGCACTCCGGCACCAGCGCGAACGATGATGTGAGACCGGCCAGGACATCGGCGCGCAAACGAGCGATTTTCATGGGTTACCTGATCAAGCAAGACGAACGCCCCTGCGAGTGAGGGGGCGTGGCACGGCCTGTGCGGCCTTGGAATTGGAAGGCTGTCGATGGTAAGGAATCAGCGGGGCGAAGGCCAGTGCCGGAAATCTGCTCAGCGGGGCTCGAAGGCCGGCCGGATTGCGCCTTCAGGCCGCGCCACTGAGGCCGTTCCACCCCCTACGACGACATAACCCACCGTGCAAATGTGGCCTGGCTGGCATTTGGAGCGACCAATAGGTCTAATCTCATTTTTCTCCGGCGACCAATCGACATTACACTGTCGCCTGCCCAAAAAACGATGACGAGGTAAACGCGTTGATTATTCACCCTAAAGTTCGTGGTTTCATCTGTACCACCACCCACCCGCTGGGTTGCGAGCGCAACGTGGCCGAGCAGATCGAGGCCACGCGCAAACTGGGCGTGCGTAACGACGGTCCGAAGAAGGTGCTGGTTATCGGCGCCTCCAGCGGCTACGGCCTGGCCGCGCGTATCACGGCCGCTTTCGGCTTTGGCGCCGACACCCTGGGCGTGTTCTTCGAGAAGCCGGGCACCGAAACCAAGGCCGGCACCGCTGGCTGGTACAACTCGGCTGCGTTCGACAAGTTCGCCAAGGCCGAAGGCCTGTACAGCAAGTCGATCAATGGCGACGCTTTCTCCGACGAAGCGCGCGCCAAGGTCATCGAGCTGATCAAGAACGAAATGGGTGGCAAGATCGACCTGGTGATCTACTCCCTGGCCTCGCCGGTGCGCAAGCTGCCACAGAGCGGTGAAGTGATCCGCTCGGCGCTCAAGCCCATCGGCCAGCCGTACAAGTCGACCGCCATCGACACCAACAAGGACACCATCATCGAGGCGGCCATCGAGCCGGCCAGCGAGCAGGAAATCGCCGACACCGTCACCGTCATGGGCGGCCAGGACTGGGAGCTGTGGATCAATGCCCTGGAGCAGGCCGACGTGCTGGCGCCCCAGGCGCGTACCGCAGCGTTCAGCTACATCGGCACCGAAATCACCTGGCCGATCTACTGGCACGGCGCGCTGGGCAAGGCCAAGCAGGATCTGGACGAGACAGCCGTTCGCCTCGACAAGCGCCTGCAGGCCAACGGCGGCGGTGCCAACGTGGCGGTGCTGAAATCGGTCGTGACCCAGGCCAGCGCGGCCATTCCGGTGATGCCGCTGTACCTGTCGATGGTCTTCAGGATCATGAAGGAAAAGGGCCTGCACGAAGGCACCATCGAACAACTGAACCGTACCTTCCGCGATCGCCTGTATCGTGCCGATGGCCAGGTGGCCGAAGTGGACAGCGAAGGCCGTCTGCGTCTGGACGATTGGGAGCTGCGTGACGAAGTGCAGGACGCCTGCAAGGCCTTGTGGCCGCAAGTGACCACCGAGAACCTGTTCGAACTGACCGACTACGCCGGTTACAAGCACGAGTTCCTCAAGCTGTTCGGCTTCGAGCGCAGCGATGTGGACTACGACGCTGACGTGGCCACCGACGTCGAGTTCGATGTGGTTCAGCTGTAAGCAGAAGGCTACCAGCCGATGCCAACAAGGGGACGCTTAGGCGTCCCTTTTGTTTTCGTATTCCAAGCCCAGACTGCAAGGCAGAAACAAAATTACAGACCTTGCCGTTTGACGCCTATGGCTACTTCCGCTCAACCCACCGGTTCGTCGGTATTCACGTAACGAGGCACCTGCGCCAATGGTAGGCGGCGAGCTTGTTCGACGCTGATTCCCGGGCGCTTGGGTAGCGATTCCAGGCGTTGAGGCTGGCCACTTTCCAGGGCGCGCTCGATGGCTGCGAGGATGCGTACGTCGCGCCAGCCTTCATCACCGTCCGGCTCCGGCTCGCGGTTCTGCAGGATGCAGTCGGAGAAGTACTGGGTCTGGCCGCCGAACTGATCGACCACCGGATGTGTGTGCTCCTTGGTCTCGTCACCGATGATTGCTCGGTAACCGATCGCCACGCCCTTGCCGAAACCGAAGCAGGGCGAGGCTTCGAACTCACCCTTGCTGCCGATCACCTGCAGGCGTTGGCTGCCGGGCAGGCTGTAGCTGACGGTGAAGACGGCCAGGCGCTCGTCGGCGAAGCGCAGGGTGACGGTCACGGTATCCGGGGTGTTGATCTCGCAGCCGGGTGTCTGAATCGCCGCGGCCCGGACTTCCAGGGGCTCATCGTCGAACAGGTTGCGTACCGCATTGATCGGGTAGGGGCCCATGTCGGTCACCGGGCCGGCCCAGTAGCCGCTCTGCATGCGGTGGTTGGCCGGGTCGACGGTCTGCGTGAACGTCGCGGTGAACAGGCGCGGGTCGCCGATATCGCCCGCGCGAATACGGTGGATCATCTCCACCGTGCCAGGCTCGAAGTGCAGGCGGTAGGCGATCATCAGCTTGGCGCCGGAGCTCTGGGCGGCGGCGGTGATGGCCTTGCAGTCTTCTTCGCTGGTGGCCATGGGCTTTTCCAGCAGCACGTGAATGCCCGCTGCCAGGGCGGGCTCGGCGAACTCGCGGTGGCGGAAGTTCGGCGTGGCCAGATAGATGGCGTCGATCTCGCCCGAGGCGAGCAGCGTGGGAAATTCCTCGTAGCTGTAGCTCTTGATGTCATACAGCGCAGCCAGTTCGTCGGCCTTGATCGGATCGCCAGTCACCAGCGCGGTGATCACCGAGTTGTCGGTCTGACCGACGCCGGGCATGAACGCCCCTTGGGAAATCCAGCCGCCGGCTACCACTGCGTAACGAATCTTGCCTTGTGCATCGGGCATTTCAGATCTCCTGTGCATTACCGAGCCCTGTGCTCGGCTCCTATGGAGTCGGCAGGCGTCGGCCGTTGAAGTTCAGTAAAAACGCCGGTCGGCACGCGCCGGGCAATGCCCAGGGAGCGGGAGCTGATCAACATTTGCCGCAAGGTCTTGGTCTATTCCGTCTACAGCGGCACGCGGGACATCATCAGCCGGCTGAAGATGCTGCTGGAGCAGGAAGGTTTCCCGGTGGCGGTACTGCGCGCAAGCGTGGATGCCAGCCGCCGTGAAGACTGGATGGCCGAGCAGCCCGATTGCGGGATCGACATCCTCATCACGAATCCGAAACTGGTGAAAACCGGCCTGGATTTGCTGGAGTTCCCCACGATTGTTTTCATGCAATGCGGCTGGAACATCTACACGCTGCAGCAGGCCGCGCGCCGTTCCTGGCGCATCGGGCAGAAGCAGCCCGTGCGGGTGATCTACCTGGGCTACTCGGCCACGTCGCAGATGACGTGCTTGGCCCTGATGGCGAAAAAGATCCTCGTGTCTCAGAGCACATCGGGTGATGTCCCGGAATCGGGGCTCAATGTGCTCCACCAGGATGGCGACTCCATCGAAGTCGCTTTGGCCCGGCAGCTTGTCGCGGCCTGATCCATCGGATGTCTGTGCTGGCGACCCCGCGTGCATGAACACCGCTAGGTCAGCATGACGGGCTGGTCATCAGAGCTGTCGTTGTATTCCAGACATTGCTCTGCGAAAATTCGCAGTTTTGTGCAATGGTTAGTTCTCGGAAACGATCCTTATCAGTAAGGAAGGTGCGCACAAGGCGGGCGGAACTAAACAGGCCAAGCCATTTGATGAGGGGGCTGAACAGGAGCAATGAGCAACATAGTCTTTACTCATCGCATTCACAGGGCGATCTTGCATACTGTAATTATCTCTGCCTGCCTTATTCTGATCGGGGTTGAAGTTCTCTCTATCTGCGCGCAGCGTCAGGCACGCCTGCATCAAGCGGAAGTCAACGTGCTGAACTTGTCCGTGTCTCTAGCACAACATGCTTCCGACAGCCTGAAGATCGCCGACGCGACGCTTGGACCACTCGCGGAAGCGATGGCCAGACCTGTTCAGCCCAATCAGCAAAGCCTGCATGAAATACTCGTCAGTCAGGTTGCCCGCTCCGATCGAGTTCATGGAATTTTTGTATATGACGCGGAGGGGAACTGGGTTAATTCGTCATTGGCGCAGCAGACTGGCTCGCATAATAATGCTGATCGTGAGTATTTCATACATCATAAAGAAAACACTACGACTCTGCCGTTCATCGGAAGACCGGTGCGCTCCCGCTCAGACGATAGCGACATCATAACGATCAGCCATCGTTATAACCAACCGGATGGAAAGTTCGGCGGCGTCGTACTTGCCAGCATCAAGTCCGACTACTTCAGGAATTTCTACAGAACATTGGATGTTGAGGACAACGGGAAGATTGATCTTATCCGAGAAGACGGCATCATCCTCGCCGGCGTTCACGGCCATGATGGTTCAGATGAAATGGCGGTTCCCAACCGGGAAGCTTTCGACGCAATCAAGCACCTTGGAAGAGGTAATTTCATCCATCGTGACGATAGTGAGCAAACCGTCAGAATTGCCGCATTCTCATCTGTCCCTGAGTTTCCCCTTTTCGTCTTCGCTGGAGTGGATCGGCGTGAGGTACTTTCCGGTTGGTGGTTGGTAACCCTGTCTGGCGTCGTCGGGACAGTGGTCTGCATATCCTTGCTTATCGCTGCCGCCATTTGGCTGGATCGCCAACTTGTAGCAACCCAGCGCAGGGAGATTCACTTCCGTAGAGAATCGGAAGTTGACGGCCTCACGGGTATTGCGAACCGACGGATATTCGACAGTCATCTCGCTGCCAGGCTAACGGAGAGCTCTTCATTTCCCATATCGTTGAGTCTGTTGCTGATCGACGTCGATCATTTCAAGCAGTTCAATGACCGATACGGCCATGCGGGTGGAGATGACTGCCTTCGTCAGATTGCCCATGCGCTACAGTCGGTTCAGCGACGAACGAATGATCTTGTGGCCCGTTATGGCGGTGAGGAGTTTGCCATTCTCCTGCCTGACTGTGATCTTCACCAGGCTCATACAATGGCGGAAGAGGTCAATTCGAAGATAAGGAATCTTGCCATCCAGCACGAGTCGAGCCCCCACGGTATAGTGACAGTCAGCATTGGCGTCGCAAGCACAGTCATCGCCAATGAAATCACGCCGAGGACATTGATTGAGCAGGCCGACGCAGCACTTTAT
Organism: Phytopseudomonas daroniae; assembly: GCF_004327285.1. Lineage (GTDB taxonomy): Bacteria > Pseudomonadota > Gammaproteobacteria > Pseudomonadales > Pseudomonadaceae > Aquipseudomonas > Aquipseudomonas daroniae. The sequence goes on along the minus strand of NZ_QJUI01000015.1, from coordinate 98,352 downwards.
CGGGCCAAGGAAAACGGGCGCGATACCGTCTGCTCGTGAAACCGGAGCCAAAACGATTAACTGACTTCTTTCGGCGACCTGGAGTCTGTTCACCCTCCCTTGAACAGCGCCAAAAATGGCCAGATGGACGAACTGCAAGCTGCTATTAGGCTTGCGCCCACAGTTCATTAGTGACCGTCGACTCTTCTCCATTGCGTCCATCACGCCGGATCAGGCCTCGCGAGTCGCCACAGACGCGATGCCATGATGGATGGCTCCGCTACAGGGATATGCTGTATATCTAAGGCCGTGGTTGAAGTTGGGACGAACGCGACGGCACGCCAGGATGCGAGGATATGGCAGGGATTACACGAGGGCGGCCCATGCGTACCGATAACGGCCAATCGCGTAGCAATTTCGCTCGCCGCGGGCTGCTGCCCAGGGTACTCGGGCTGCCCGTTGGCGCCATCTGCGTCAGCGTGCCGCTATGGGAGTTGCAGCGCCCCGCGTGGGTGTGGCTGGCCCTGCTGCTGTTCGCTTTTGTCTGGCCCTGGCTGGCCTTCGGCCTCAGCCGTATCTACCGCGAGCCGGCGCGCATGGAGCGCTGGCATATCCTCTTCGACTCCTTCGCCGCCATGTTCGCCCTGGCCGCCGCCGGTTTCAGCCCGCTTGCCGCCGCGGTGTTCGTCGCCATGCTCACGGCCAACAACGTGGCCGCCGGCGGTATTCGTTTCGTGGCCCGGGCGCTGCTCGCACAACTGGCCGGCGTACTGGTCGGGATGCTGTTGTTCGGCGCCACCTTTCACGCCCCCGTCACGCCGCTGCACCTGTATGCCTGCATGCCCATGCTGCTGTTGCATCCGATGATGGTGGTGACCCTGTATCGTCTGGCGCTGAGCCTGGGCCAGAGCCGCAGGGCCATGTGGCCGGCGATGCGCTACTGACCCGTCTGGGCCAGATGATCCATGGCTGCCTACGGCAGATCGATGCCGCCGGTTGCTACGGCGGCGACGCGTTCTGCGTGCTGCTGCCCATGACCGGCCTGGAGGATGCCCATGCGGTGCTGGAGCGTCTGCGGCAGCAGGCATCGGAGTCCGAGCGGGGCGATATCGAACTGAGCATCGGCATCGCCGCCTATCATCCGCAGATGCAGTCGGTGGAAGACTGCATCCGCGCGGCGGACAAGGCGCTGTACCTGGCCAAGCACCAGGGCCACAACCGAGTGATCAGCAGCAATGCGTCGCCGTTCGATGGCGAGCGTTTCTCCGTGTCGACCCTGGTCTGAGGCCCCGGAACCTTTGTCGGGCATTGGCGGAAATCATCGCGCTGATCCGTGGTCTGTATTCGCGTCGCCATGCGCGGCGCCCTCGATCAATCGCCATTGGCCCATGGAGTGTTCCCGATGAAAGCCCTGTTTTCCAGCCTGCTGCTTGCCGCCGTCGTGCCGGCATTCGCCGACGACACGTCCAATCCGCGTTGCGCGGCGAAGGAGGCGGATATCGAGCAGCAGATCCGTATCGCCGAGGAGGCTGGTCAGAGTGGCCGGGTCAGGGGCTTGAATACCGCGCTGCAGCAGGCGCGCAGCCACTGCACCGATGCCGGGCTGCAGCGCGAACTGCAAGACAAGGTGAACGAAGCCCGTGCCGAGGTGCGCGAGCGCGAGGCGGATCTGCGTGAAGCCGAACTGGACGGCGACGCCGACAAGATCGCCAAGCGCCAGGCCAAGCTGGAAGAGGCCCGCGGCGAACTGCAAGAGGCCGAGGCCGCCCTGCACCCCTGAGCAGCGCGCTACTCTGCATCGCCGGAGTCAGGGTTGACCAGTGGAGCGTCGACCCCGGCGCGATGCGATGGCGGCCATGCTGCAAAAATCGCGGTATGGCCACGATTCGCCGCGGGGGCGCGGTTCCTACGCACATGTGGCCATTCTGCGCGCTTGTTGCTGAATCACGCTGGGCCGCGTAGGTGACAACTCAGCGGCGATTGAAGGGGTGCCGGCCATCCTGCCTGCTGCGTCCCTGAGCAGCGCCGCAGCCTGGCGTGGGAGGGGCTTTAGCCGCGATGGCCGATCGCCGCTGAAGCGCCTCCCACCAATGGGTGCCCGCTGGCCTGCGATCCGATCAGGTTCTGAAACGCCCTACCAGGCCATTCAACTCACCGGACAGCGACTCCAGACGTTGTGAGTCACTGCGCGCCGAGTGCGCCAGTTCTTCGACCAGTTGCGCATCGGTGTGGATCTGCGCGATGTGCCGGTTGATGTCCTCGGCGACCTGGTGCTGCTCTTCGGCTGCGGTGGCGATCTGGCTGTTCTGATCGCGGATCTCGTCCACCGAGGTACGGATCTGCTCGAAGCTGTCGCGGGCCTGCTGAATACGCTCGACGCTCTGCTGCGACATGCTCAGGCTGCTCTGCATCTGCTTGGTCACGTCCTGGGTGCGCTTGGCCAGCCCGCCGAGCAGGCTGTCGATCTCACCGGTGGAGTCGGCAGTGCGCTTGGCCAGGGCGCGCACTTCGTCGGCGACCACGGCGAAACCACGACCCTGTTCACCTGCACGTGCGGCCTCGATGGCGGCGTTGAGGGCCAGCAGGTTGGTCTGCTCGGCGATGGAGCGGATGGTGTCGAGGATGGCGTTGATGTTCTTGCTGTCCTGCTCCAGCACCTGCATGGCCTGGGCCGACTTCTGCAAGTTTTCGCTCAGGCGCGAGACGCTGCCGGTGGCTTCGTCGATCTGCAACTGACCGTCATGCACCTGACGCTGGCCGGAGTCGGCCGAGGAGGCTGCCTGGCTGCAGGAGCGGGCCACTTCGTTGGCGGTGGCGACCATCTCGTTGAAGGCGGTGGAAACCAGCTCCACGGCTTCGCGCTGACGGCCGGCGGCGTCGTTCATGTCGCGGGCGACGCGGGTACTGGCGTCGGAGGCGGTCTGCAGATCCGCCGAGGCGCTGCCGATGCGTTGCACCAGGGTGCGGATGGCGCCGAGGAACTGGTTGAACCAGCGTGCCAGCAGGGCGGTTTCGTCGTTGCCGCGTACATCCAGGTTACGGGTCAGGTCACCTTCGCCCTGGGCGATGCCTTCCAGGCCGCCGGCCACGCTGCGGATCGGCCGCACGATAAGGCCGGCGAAACTGGCACCGACGATGGCGAACAGCACAGCCAGCACGGCGGCGATGATCGCGATCTGCCAGGTCAGGCTGGTGGCCTTGGCCATCACTTCGCTGCGTTCGATCAGACCAACGAAACGCCAGCCGAGGGTCTGCGATGACCAGACGTTGGCCATGTACGGCACGCCCTCCAGCTCCACTTCGACCAGGCCTTGTTCGACCTTGGCCAGCTCGGCGTAGCCGCCGCCCAGTTCACTGAGCAGCTTGAAGTTGTGCGAGGCATCGCGCGGGTCGACGAGTACGTTGCCGTTGTTTTCCAGCAGCATCAGATAGCCGCTCTCGCCGAGCTTGATCTGTTTGACCAGGTCGGTGAGCTGCTTGAGCGACACGTCCAGGCCGAGCACGCCGGCCGGCTGGCCCTGGGCATTGGCGATGGTGCGCACGGTGCCCATCAGCACGACGTCATCCGGCGCCCAGTAGTAGGCCGAGGTGCGCACCGTCCTGCCTGGCGCGGCCATGGCCGCCTGGTACCAGGGGCGTACGCGCGGGTCGTAGTTGCTCAGGCCCGGATCGTCCGGCCAGATCGCGTAACCGCCGTCCGGCTGGCCGACCGAGAGATAGGCGGTGGTCGGATGGCTGGCGGCGAACTGGGTGAACATCTGCAGCAGCGCCTGGTTGGCTGGCGGCAGCGGGGTCTGTGCGGCATCGACGCCGCTGTAGTTCTTCAGGGCATCGGCCTCGACCACCAGGGGGCTCTTGGCCAGGTACTCGACGTTCTGCGCGATGGCGTCGAAGAACTGATTCATGGCGTTCTCGATCTGGCGGATCTCCCGGCTGCTGCTGTCGAGGAAGTTGTCCTGCGCCTGGGCACGCAGATTGACCACCACCACGACGGCGACCAGCACGACGGGCACACAGGCGATGGCCGCGAAGGCCCAGGTGAGTTTCTGTTTGATGTTCACGGCTGTTCCTGCTCGAGCGAGAGAAGTTGTTTTTGCAGCGGGAGGCAGTAGAAGAAAAACCTTCAGGGCCTGTGCCGGCCTGTAAATATCGAATCGGCGGAGGGCAGATAAACTTGAAGGGTATTTGCTATGCCGACCGCTTCTTCAGGAGCTGGCAGGTTCGGTGCCATGTAGAAAGCGACAGGTTGCAGGAATATCAGGGCTTGTTCGCTGAACTGGTGGCTTTAGGGTAAGTAATCAAGCGATAAGCTGAGGGCCGCCTCATTGTGTGCAGGTATGACAGACGCCTGATCAGCGTGAGTGTTGGAAAAGGCTGACAGCCGCGTCAGGGACTGCTTGGGCATGACATCCCATGCCTGCAAGTGAAGAACCATAGGGAATTACTACGATTGCGCGGTGCTCCTGCGCTCGCGTCTGCCGGCATGGATGAACACCACCACGAACAGTGCGCTGAGCAGTAGCACGATGGTCGGGCCAGGTGCGCTGTCGATGAAAAAGCTCAGGTACACGCCGCCGAGTGCGGCGCCGACAGCGATGCCTACGGCGGTGAACAGCATGGCGCCCATGGTGCGGGTGAGCAGGAAGGCGATGGCGCCGGGGGCGATCAGCAGCGCCACGGTGAGCACGATGCCGATGGCCTTGAGCGCGCCGACGATGGTCAGCGACATCACCGCCAGCAAGCCATAGTGCAGCAGGCGCACCGGCAGGCCGACGGTGCGTGCCTGCACCGGGTCGAAGGCATGCAGCAGCAGGTCGCGCCACTTCAGGCCGATGAAGGCGGTGACCGCCAGGGCGATCAGCCCGCTTTCCAGCAGATCCGCCCAGCCGATGCCGAGCATGTCGCCAAACAGGATGTGATCCAGATGCACGTCGCTGTGAATCTGCGTGTACAGCAGCAGGCCGAGGCCGAACATGCCGGAGAACACCACGCCCATCAGGGTGTCCTGCTTGATCCGGCTGTTTTCCTTGAGATAGCCCGTGGCGATGGCGCACAACATGCCGGCCACGAAGGCGCCGAGCGAGTAGGGCAGGCCGACGATATAGGCGATGACCACGCCGGGAAACACCGCGTGGGCGGTGGCGTCACCCATCAGCGCCCAGCCCTTGAGCACCAGAAAGCACGACAGCAGCGCGGCGGGAATGGCCACCAGCACGGCGATCAGCAGGGCGTATTGCATGAAGTCGATTTGCAGCGGCTGCAGCAGCATCTCCATGGTCACATCTCCAGTCGCGCCTGGGCGGCGCGGCGGCGGGCGGCGAGCAGGCCATGCTTGGGTGCGAAACAGAAGGCCAGCAGGAACACGCCGGTCTGCAGCACGATGATGATCGCCCCGGTAGCGCCATCGAGAAAGTAGCTGGCGTAAGCACCGATGAAACTGCTCAGGCCACCAATGCAGGCCGCGATCAGCAGCAGCCGCTCGAACCGGTCGCTGAGCAGGTAGGCGGTGGCGCCTGGAGTGACGACTATGGCGATGACCAGAAAGGCACCGACGGTCTGCATCGCCGCCACCGTGCAGGCCGACAGCAGGATGAAGAAGATCGCCTTGAGGCGCGTCGGGCTGAGGCCGATGGAGCGGGCGTGGTTTTCGTCGAAGAACACCACCATCAGATCTTTCCAGCGCACTGCCAGCACGGCCATGGTGATGCCGGCGATGAGCAGTAACTGCAGCGTGTCACCGGGTGTGATGGCGAGTATGTTGCCGAGCACGATGGTCTGGATGTTCACCGAGGTCGGTGACAGCGACACCATGAACAGCCCGAGGCCGAAGAACGACGAGAAGATCAGGCCGATGATCACGTCTTCCTTGAGCTTGCTGCGCTGATTGAGGAACAGCATGGCACCCGCCGCCAGAGTACCGGCGCCGAAGGCGCCGAGGGCGAAGGGCAGACCGAGCATGTAGGCCCCGGCGACGCCGGGCACGATGGAATGAGCCAGGGCGTCGCCGATCAGCGACCAGCCCTTGAGCATCAAATACACCGACAACAGCGCGCAGACCATACCGACCAGGGTCGAGACCCACATGGCATTGACCATGTAGCCGTAGGAAAAGGGTTCGAGCAGGATGTGCACTATTGATCCTTTTCGTCGACGCGACCGCGGATGGTCGACTTGCCGTCGTAGAGCACCAGCGGGCGTTCGTCGTCGGTGATGATGCCGATCAATGGCGATTTGCGATCGTGCCCTTCACCGGGCAGTTCGAAGTGGCGCAGCACGCCGCCAAAGGTGCGCTCCAGGTTTTCCCGGGTGAACACCGATTGGGTCGGGCCGTAGGCGAGCACGGTGCTCGCCAGCAGCACGGTACGGTCGCAGAACTCCGGCACGCTGCCCAGGTTGTGGGTGGAGACCAGCATCACCCGGCCTTCGTCGCGCAGTTCGCCGAGCAGCCGCACGATGGCGTCCTCGGTTTTCACGTCGACCCCGGTGAAGGGTTCGTCGAGGAGGATCACCCGCGAATCCTGGGCCAGAGCGCGAGCGAGGAACACGCGCTTTTTCTGGCCGCCGGACAGCTCGCCGATCTGCCGCTTGCGTAGCTCGCTCATGCCGACCCGTGCCAGGGCAGCGTCCACGGCCTCACGATCGGCGGCGCGCGGCCGCCGCAGCATGCCCATGTGGCCATAGCGGCCCATCATCACCACGTCTTCGACCAGCACCGGAAAATTCCAGTCGACGTCTTCGCTTTGCGGCACGTAGGCGATCAGGTTGCGTTTGAGGGCGTCGTGCACCGGCATGCCGAGTACGCTGATGCTGCCCTGCGCCAGGCGCACGAAACCCATGATGGCCTTGAACAGCGTCGACTTGCCGCTGCCGTTGACGCCCACCAGGGCGGTGATGCTGCCGCCGGGGCTGCTGAAGCTGGCATCACGCAGGGCGGTATGACCATTGCGGTAAGTGACGCTGATGCGTTCGACGCGGATGCCGTCGAGGCTGTCCTGATTCTGCAGACTGTCTTGCATCACTCGGCCAGCCCGTCAGCAATGGTCTGCGAGGTGACGCGCAGCAGGTCGAGGTAGGTCGGTACCGGGCCGTCCGGCTCGCTGAGGGAATCGACATACAGCACGCCGCCGTATTTGGCGCCGGTTTCACGAGCCACCTGCTGGGCCGGCGAGGCGGAAATGGTGCTTTCACTGAATACCGCGGGAATCTGGTTGGCCCTGACCGCATCGATCACCTTGCGAACCTGCTGCGGCGTGCCCTGCTGATCCGCGTTGATCGGCCACAGGTACAGCTCCTTGAGGCCGAAGTCCCGCGCCAGGTAGCTGAATGCGCCTTCGCTGGAAACCAGCCAGCGACGGTTTTCCGGAATCGTCTGCAGGCGCTCGCGAATCGGCGTTATCGTGGCCTGGATGCGCGCCTTGTAGGTCTCGGCGTTGGCCTTGTAGGTCTCGGCATTGGCGGCATCGTGCTCGACCAGGGCATCGCGGATGTTGTCGATGTAGATCATCGCCGAGTCCGGCGACATCCAGGCATGCGGGTTGGGTTTGCCGCTGTACGGGCCTTCGGCGATGCCGATCGGTTCGATGCCCTCGCTGAGGGTCACCGCGGGCACGCCTTGCAGGCGCTGCAGGAAACGCTCGAACCACAGTTCCAGGCTCATGCCGTTGCGCAGGATCAACTGGGCGTCGCGGGCCTTGAGGATGTCGCCTGGCGTCGGCTGGTAATTGTGGATCTCCGCGCCGGGCTTGGTGATCGATTCGACCACCGCTGCATCGCCGGCCACCTGGCGGGCCATGTCGGCGAGAACGGTGAAGGTGGTGACGACCTTGAACTTGCCTTCGGCGGTGGCCAGTTGCGGCAGCAGGATCAGGAGAAGGGCGGCGAGCAGGGGAGCGCAGGTGCGCGAGCGGATCCGATTGAGCATCTTCATCCTCGTATGGTTTGACCGATCAAATCACCGGGATGGTCGTTCCCCCCGGACAGGGCTGCCACTCTAGCGACAAAATGCCGTTAATGAAAACTATTGGCATTAGAGATTTGTTTTCGATGCTTTCCGTCTGATGCTGTGCGAGGCGGATGCGTTCAGCATAGCTGTTGGGGCGTATGCATGTGAGCGGTCGGGTGGTCGGCAGGTTCCGCCAAGTGGGTCATTTGCTGCGAGGGGGTGAGGTGGGAATGTAAAACCCCGCGACTTGCGCGGGGTTTTGAGGGAGGTCAGCTGCCGCTCTTGATCTTCGTCCAGGCGCGGGTGCGTACCCGTTCGACTTTCTGCGGCAGGGGCTCGACGCCGTAGAGGGTTTTCTGCGCTTCGGCGGTTGGGGTCAGATCCGCGTTTTCGCTGATCGCCTTGTCGACCAGCAGCATGGAGTCCTTGTTCGGATTCGGGTAGCCGAGAAAGTCGCTGATCGGTGCGATCACCTTGGGGTCGAGCAGGTTGTCGAGGAACTCATGGGCTTCCTCGACGTTCTTGGCGCTGACCGGAATGGCGAAGGTGTCGAACCAGATCGGTGCGCCTTCTTTCGGTAGGCGCCATTCGACCACCACGCCATTGCCGGCTTCCTTGGCGCGGTTGGCGAACTGATAGAAGCTGCCCGAATAGCCGATGGCCACGCAGATGTCGCCGTTGGCGATATCGGTCATGTACTTGGCCGAGTGGAAGTAGGTGACGTACGGGCGGATGCTCATCATCAGTTCGGTGGCCTTGTCGTAGTCCGCCGGATTGGTGCTGTTGGGCGGCAGGCCCAGGTAGTGCAGGGCCAGGGGCAGGATCTCGTTGGGCGCATCGAGCATGGCGACGCCGCAGCGCTTGAGCTTTTCCATGTTCTCGGGCTTGAACACCAGATCCCAGCTGTCCACGGGCGCGTCGGCCCCCAGTGCCGCCTTGACCTTGTCCGGGTTGAAGCCGATCAGCACGGTGCCATACATGTAGGGCACGCCGTACTGGTTGCCGGGGTCATTGGTCTCCAGCAGTTTGAGCAGTGCCGGGTCGAGGTGCTTCCAGTTGGGCAGCTTGCTCTTGTCGAGCTTCTGGAACACGCCGGCCTTGATCTGCGTGTCGAGGAACATGTTGGACGGCACCACCAGATCGTAACCCGAGTTGCCGGTGAGCAGCTTGGCTTCCAGCGCCTCGTTGGTTTCGAAGGTGTCCCAGATCAGCTTGATACCGCTTTTCTGCTGAAAGTCCTTGAGGGTCTGCGGCAGGATGTAGTCGGCCCAGTTGTAGACCCGCAGTTCCCGCGCTTCGACCATGGCACTGCCGAATAGCAGGGCCGCCCCGCAGAGGGCGGTGCCGAACAGACTGTGGAGGTTTTTCATCGTTATGTGCTCCGTTGCATGCGTAGTTGTCGGCAGTAGGCTCAGGCGCCCTCGAAACCTTCCAGTACGTTCACCGCGTTGACGCCGATTTCCTCGACGGCATAGCCCCCTTCCATCACGAACAGGGTGGGTTTGCCGAGGCGGGCGATGCGTTCGCCCATGCGCAGGTAGTCGGGGCTGTCGAGTTTGAACTGGGAAATCGGGTCTTCCTTGAAGGTGTCCACGCCCAGGGACACCACGATCACGTCCGCCGCGTAATCGTCGATACGCGCGCAGGCGCTTTCCAGTGCTGCGCTCCATTGCTCCCAGGCACTGCCGGAAGCCAGCGGCAGGTTGAGGTTGAAGCCTTCGCCGGCACCTTCGCCAAGCTCGTCGCGGTAGCCGAGGAAGAACGGGAATTCGAAGGCCGGGTGGCCGTGGATGGAGACGAACAGCACGTCGCTGCGGTCGTAGAAGATCGACTGGGTGCCGTTGCCGTGGTGATAGTCCACGTCGAGGATGGCGACCCGCTTGCAACCCTGATCCAGAAAGGCCTGGGCGGCGATAGCGGCATTGTTCAGGTAGCAGTAGCCGCCCATCAGATCCGCGGCGGCATGGTGACCGGGCGGACGGCACAGGGCGAAGGCACTGTTGGCACCATCACTGATCAGCTTCTGCCCGGTAAGGGCGACCTGAGCGGCACTCCAGGCGGCTTGCCAGGTGCCGGCGGTGATCGGTGCGCCGCCGTCGAAACTGTAATAACCCAGCTGGCCATGCAGGTTGTCCGGCACCACGCTGCGCAGGGTACGGGCGGGCCAGGTGAAGGGCATCAGGTCGCCGTCGCGGCCCATGGCCGCCCAGCGTGCCCAGGCGCCTTGGAAAAAATCCAGGTAGCCGCGGTCGTGGATGCGTTCGATCGGTGCTCGACCGAAGTCGCTCGGCTCGATGACGTCACCGAGTTTCTGCTGGCGCACCCGGGCCAGCACATGGTCGGCCCGCGAGGGCATTTCGAAACAGGGCTTGAGCTCCCCGTCGATGATTTCGCAGCGACCGTGATGCAGGTGATGGTCATCGCTGTAGATCGTACGCATGGCTGACTCTCCGACTTGGGCACCTGCATTCTTGGCCGGAGTCTGGCATCGGTGAAATGAGCGCAATGGCCAAAAGGGGATAGATGTGGCCACGAAATGGCGCGTGGCCGATCCGTATCGGTGCAGGTTCTAGACGCCGGCAGGGCGCCGATAGCGGCTTGGCGAGGTACCGCTCCAGCGCTGGAAGGCGTGGCGGAAACTGGCGGTTTCGCTGTAGCCGAGCTCCTCGGCGATACGGGCGATGGGCAGCCGCTCCTGCCCCAACAAGCGTCGCGCCTGTTCGAAGCGCAGCTCATCGAGCAGGGTCTGGTAGCTGGTGCCGACTTCCTGCAACTGCCGGCGCAGGGTGCGCGACGAGCAGCGTAGCTGGCGGGCCAACCCGTCCAGGCCCGGCGCCATTGGCAACTGGCTGGCGAGCAACTGGCGTACGCGGGAAATCAGCGCCAGGTGGGAAATGAATTCGCGGTTCAGTTGGCGGCAGCGCTCCAGGGTGTCGCGGTGAGTCACCGGGTCAGCCAGCGGCAAGCGTCGATCCAGCCACTGGCTGTCGAAAACGATGGCGTTATCGGCGGCATTGAAACGCACCGGGCAGGCGAAGTCCCGCGTGTACTGGCGTTGGTAGCGCGGCGCGCGATGGGTGAAGCGGGCCGCTTCGAGCGGCAGGGTGCGACCGAGCAGGTCGTCGCAGATCAGCTTCAGCGAGGCCAGGCAGAACTCGGTGTTGAAGGTCGCCAGCTCGGGCGTATCGCGGTAATGGCTGGCCTCGATCCAGGCATGCATACCGTCGCGCCGCAGGCGCAGATCGAAAAGGGTGCCGAGCAGTGCGGGAAAGCTGAAGGCTACTTCCAGCGCATCGCCCAGGGTCGAGGCCGAGAGCAGACTGAACCCCAGCAAGCCATAGGACGACACATGCATGCGCCGGCCGAGCAACAGACCGAGATCCTGGCGCTTGCCGGTGGCGTTGCGGAACACCTGGCGCTCCTGGGCGATGCTGATGCGCATCTCGGGGCGTTGCAGGTCTGCGGTGTCGATGCCACTGCCGTTCAGCAAGTCATCTGCAGCACAGTCGCCGTTCTGGCAGAGGGTATCGAGAGCCAGGACGACGGCATGCAAGGTGGTCAGGTGGGAGTGCAGCATGGGGGCACGCCTTCTCGGGACAGACCTGAGAGTGAGGCAATAAGCGTGCCTTGTGCGTCGGCAAGGCTCGCCCCTTGAGTCCGGGAGTGTCGGGCGATACCACGCTTGGCGGATGTGGGAGAAGGTAACGTGCCCTCGGCTTCGCAAGCGTCAGGTGGGGATCAAACGTCCGTCTCCCGGGTGTTGCTGCGCTCGGCCTGGATTATGCCAAGACAGTTTTCGGCAAGTCGCTTCGCCGTTGAAGGATCGTCAAAGCGCCACGAAAAGCAGGAATGCCCCGAGTATCAGGCGATAGATCACGAACGGCAGCATGCCGATGCGATCCAGGGCGGCCAGGAACAGTTTGATGCACAGGAACGCCGAGACGAACGACAGGCCGGTGCCCCAGGCGATATCGCCCCAATGCGCGCCATTGCCTTCCTGCACCAGGTGAGCGGCCTTGAGCCCGCCGGCGGCGAGAATCAGCGGAATCGACAGCAGGAAGGAAAAGCGCGCGGCGCTCTGGCGGTCGAAGCCCAGCATCAGTGCGGCGGTCATGGTGATGCCCGAGCGCGAGGTGCCGGGAATCAGTGCGAGCATCTGCGCCAAGCCGATCAGCAGCGCCTGACGCCAGGTCATGCGGCTCATGTCGGCATCACGGCTGCCTTTGGCATCGGCCCACCACAGCACCAGGCCGAAGACGATGGTGGTGGTGCCGATCACCAGCATCGAGCGGGTGTACTGCTCGATCACCGATTCGAAGAGCAAACCGGCCAGCGCTGCTGGAACGGTCGCCAGGATGATCATCCAGCCCATGCGGCTTTCCGGGGTGACCCGGCTGTGCAGCACATGGCCCAGCCAGCCCTGCACGATGGCAACGATCTGTTGGCGAAAGGCGAGGATCACCGCCATCAGCGTGCCCACGTGTACGGCGACGTCGAAGGCCTGGCCCTGATCTTCCCAGCCCAGCAATTGCGAGGGCAGGATCAGGTGAGCGGAGGAGGACACAGGGAGGAATTCGGTGACGCCCTGGATGAGCGACAGGATGAGCAGATGGAGCCAGTCCATGGGTTTCCTTATGAGGGAGTGAGCGAGCGCGGACTGCGGGTATGACCCGGCGAGAGCTGTTTCTCTCCGCGCCGCAGGTCAATTCCTTGAAAATTGCCTGCATTCTAGACATGCCAGTCGTCTCCAGACCAGTTCCCTGGGCGGCGTGTGACGCTGTCGCTGGCCCTGGGATTTGCTATCGTGTGCGCCCCATGGCCGGGTGCCCTCGGTCGATGCCTTCTGCAGACTCTCGAGATTCCTCCGCATGCAATCCGCAGTATCGTCGGCCTCTGGCCGGCCCTTGACCCGTAGCGATTACAAGACTCTGTCCCTGTCTGCCCTGGGCGGCGCGCTGGAGTTCTACGATTTCATCATCTACGTGTTCTTCGCCACCATAGTCGGCAAGCTGTTCTTCCCGCCGGACATGCCCGACTGGCTGCGCATGCTGCAGACCTTCGGCATCTTCGCCGCGGGCTATCTGGCGCGTCCGCTGGGCGGCATCGTCATGGCGCATTTCGGCGACCTGATCGGGCGCAAGCGGATGTTCACCCTGAGCATCCTGATGATGGCGGTGCCGACGCTGATCATGGGCCTGCTGCCGACCTACGCGCAGATTGGCATTCTTGCGCCGCTGCTGTTGCTGCTGATGCGCATGATCCAGGGCGCCGCGATCGGTGGTGAAGTGCCGGGCGCCTGGGTGTTCGTCTCCGAGCACGTACCGGCGCGCTACATCGGTTACGCCTGCGGCACGCTGACCTGCGGCCTGACCGTCGGCATTCTGCTTGGCTCGCTGATGGCCACGCTGATCAACAGCGTCTACACCGAGCAGGAAGTGCTCGACTGGGCCTGGCGTCTGCCGTTCCTGCTCGGCGGCGTGTTCGGCCTGTTCGCGGTGTACCTGCGCCAGTGGCTGCACGAAACGCCGGTGTTCACCGAGCTGCAGCAACGCAAGGCATTGTCCGAGGAGCTGCCGCTGAAAACCGTGGTGCGTGATCATCGCCGCGGCGTAGTGGTGTCGATGTTGCTGACCTGGCTGCTGTCGGCCGGTATCGTGGTGGCGATCCTGATGACGCCGACTTTCCTGCAGACCTTCTATGGATTCGATGCCGTCACGGCGCTCCAGGCCAACAGCCTGGCCATCGTCATGCTGAGCATCGGTTGCATCGTCAGCGGCGCGCTGTGCGACCGCGTCGGTGCCGGCCGCGTATTGGTGGTTGGCTGTAGCGCGCTGGCGGTCGTCGTCTGGCTGTTCTACAGCGGCCTGCACGCCAACCCGCATTGGCTGTTCCCGCTGTACGCGCTGGTCGGCCTGTTCGTCGGCACCATCGGCGCGGTACCTTTCGTGATGGTCAATTCCTTTCCACCGCGGGTGCGCTTCAGCGGGCTGTCGTTCTCCTACAACATGTCTTACGCGGTGTTCGGCGGCCTGACGCCGGTAACCGTCTCGCTGCTGGTGAAGTGGAGCCCGCTGGCCCCGGCTTACTACCTGATTGCGCTGTGCGGGGTGGGAATCGCCGTCGGGTTGAGCTTGCTGCGCACGGGTCGATGAGACGACTATTCCGTTCCACCCGGCTGAGCCGGTATGGTGCGCACACGATCAAAATGCTACGGAGAAGCCCATGAGCCTTTACGGCGATTACGATTCGCAGAACATCTTCGCCAAGATCATTCGTGGCGAGATGCCCTGCTACAAGCTGTATGAAGACGAAGACGTGTTGGTGTTCCTCGACCTGTTCCCGCAGTCTTTCGGGCACACGCTGGTGATCCCCAAACGCGCCGAAGCCCGCAATATCCTGGAAGTCGACGCCGATAACCTGGTCAAGCTGACCCTGGCCGTACAGAAGGTCGCCCGCGTGCTGGCTGACGAGCTCAAGCCCGACGGCGTGCAGATCGCCCAGTTCAACGGCGCACCGGCAGGGCAGACGGTGTATCACATCCATGTGCACGTGATTCCGCGCTTTACCGAACAGGGTTTGCAGCAGCACGCCAGCGGCAAGGCCGATCCTGCCGAGCTGGAGAAGCTACAGGCCAGACTGGTGAAACGTTTCCAGAGCGCTTGATGGTATGGGCGGCGATGCACTACAGCGGATCGCCGCCCGGCCCGCCAATGCTCTGTAAGACTGTAGGGTGGACAACGCTCTTCTTGTCCACCATTGCGCTCGACGCCATCCTAAAAAAGCGGCCACTTCACGGCTTCAGCCGCCGTCGTTTCAGCCACTGGCTCAACCATTCGTAGCCGCTGACCATCAGGATACCGCTGAGCACCAGCAGGGCGCCGGCGATGAAGTTGGCTTCCAGTGGTTCGTCGAGCAGCCACACGCCGAAGACGATGCCGAACATGGGCGTCATGAACGACAGCACGCCGAGCCGCGAGGCCAGGTAGTTGCGCAGCAGCCAGAACCAGGCCAGGAAGCTCGCAAAGGATACCAACAGTGCCTGGAATGCCAGACCACCCAGCGCCACCGGCGTGGGGTTGAAGTGCAGTTGATCGGTCAGGGTGCAGACCAGCATCAGCAGCAGAAAACCGCCAAGCAACTGGTACAGCAGCGTTTGCGTGACCGGCGCGGTGGACAGCCGCGAGCAGCGCACCACCACCGTAGTGGCGCCCCAGGCCATGGCGCCGAGCAGGCCGAGGATGTCGCCGAACATCTGCTGGCTGGTGTCTCGCGTCTCGAGGTCGGGTGCGCGCCCGGCGAAGGACACCACGATGCCGACAAAGGCCACGGTGATACCTAGCCACTGCAAGGGTTTCAGGCGCTCGGCAGGCAGTCGCCAATGCAACCCGAGCGCGGCGAAGATCGGCGCTGTGTAGAGGAAGATCACCATATGCGAAGCGCTGGTATGGCGCAGGCCTTCGCCGACCAGCATGAACTCCAGGGCGAACAGAAAACCGACCATCAGGCCTGGGCGCCAGTTGCCTTCGCGCAGTGACAGGCCGTCGCGCCGCCACAACATCAGCAGCGCCACCAGTACGGCGGCAACGCCCGAGCGCAGGGCGAGCATCAGCGTCGGTGAAACGTCATCGGCTGCCGCCTTGAGCACCACCTGCTGCATGCCCCAGATCATGCACAGGATGACCATCATTGCACCGGCCAGTCCGTCGATGTTCTTGCGCGTGTCCATGGGGAAGCCTGGCAGTGGAATGGGTCACCATTATGGTGCTGGCGATTTCTACTGATATAGTTCGAAACCGACAGTGCATAGCGGTTATCCGCCAGTAAGCGATGAAGACCGACTCTCCTCTGCTGCAGATCCCTCCGTTCAACGATGCGCTACCGACGCCGCTGTTCTTTCGCACGGCCAGTGTGCCGGCACACGCCACCTACCCGCGCCATCGCCACGCCTGGGGAGAGTTCGTCTATGCCTTCAGTGGCGTCATGGAAATCGAGGTCGCCGGGCGTCACTACCTGGCGCCGCCACAATACGGCATCTGGTTGCCACCGGATCTTGAACACATCGGTTTCAATCGGCAGGAGGCCTGCCATTGCTCCGTATACGTCGCCCCCGAGCACTGCGTCGAATTGCCTGCTGAGCCCTGTGCTCTGAGTCTGAGCCCGCTGGTGCGTGCCTTGCTCGACGACCTGCGCGAGTCGCCGCCCGATGCCACGCGCCAGGCCGAGAACGAGCGACAGTTGCAACTGCTGCTCGACAAGCTGGCGCGGGCGCCCAAGGTCGGCAGCTACCTGCCCAGCTCCAGCGACCCGCTGCTGGAGCCGGTGCTGCGACAGCTGACCGCTAACCCCGCCGACCCCCGTTCGCTGGCGCAACTGGCCAGCCTGTCCAATACCACCGAGCGCACCCTGATGCGCCGATGCCAGCGCGACCTGGGCATGTCCTTCGCGCAATGGCGTCAGCGCCTCAGGGTCGTGGCAGCGCTGGCGCAACTGGAGCGCGGGCGTACGGTGGAGGCCATCGCCCTGGATCTGGGCTACAGCAGCGCGTCGGCGTTCATCGGCATGTTCCGCCGCCTGATGGGGGTGTCGCCCGATGAATACCGCAAGGGCAACCTGCCGCGGCAGCAGTAGCAGGCCGGCAGCAAATATCCCGGTGAGCGTCGCCAGGATTTATGGCACTGTCATGGCATTGTGCTGGTCATACCCGACACTTCACTGTGATTCCCATGGAGGGAACCCATGCGTTCGATCTTCGCCGTGTTGCCCTTGCTGGCTTTGGCCGGCTGCTCTTCGTATCAGGCCGATCCCGATAAGGTCACGGCTGTACCTGCCGAGCGTCTGCTGGCCTATCAGGCACCGGTCAGTGGTGGCGGTGAGGTGGTGGTCAACCGTGATCTGGGCTTGATGGGCGGCGGCTGCTACGTTGCCGTGCTGGTCGATCGCAAGATCGCGGCGCGCATCGCGGTGGGCGAGGAGGCACGCTTTCAGGTGCCCGCCGGTAACCGCATTCTCGGTATCACCGCCGATACCCAGGACGACACCCTGTGTGGCAAGGGGCGCCTGAATCGTGAGGTGGCGGTAAAGGTCGAGGCCGGTGGCAGCACGGATCTGCGTATCGTCAGCCAGAATCGAGGTGGTTTCGATATCAGGCCTGTCCAGCCCAAATAAGCACTGTTCGTCAGTCCGTCCGAGGTCTGAATAGGTAGAATCCGGGGCTTGATTTGTCAGGTAAGGGACAGCCGAGTGAAGGATTCACCCATTGCAATCGTTGGGGCGGGTACTGCCGGGTTGGCGACTGCCACCTTGCTGGCGCGCCAGGGTTGGTCGGTCGAGGTGCTCGAGCGTGTGCCGCAGCTACAGCCGGTGGGTGCCGGTATCTTGTTGCAGCCCTCCGGCCTGGCGGTGCTGCGCGAGCTCGAACTGCTCGATGAGTGCACCGGGTTGGGCGCCCCCGTCGCTCGCCTGTTCGGCACCTCGGCCTGTGCCGAGCGGGTAATTCTCGATACCCGTTATCAACACTGGCAACCCGGTAGCCATGGTTTGGGTATCCACCGTGGCGTGCTGATGACGGCCTTGCTCGAGGCCGCCAGAGGGGCGGGCGTGACGATCCGTACCGGTGTTTCCATTCGGCGTTTCCAGCAATCGCCACAAGGCGTTGCCCTGATCGGCGAAGATGCTCAGGGCGGCGAACAGCCGTACGGCGATTACGCAGCGCTGATCCTGGCCGATGGCACTCGTTCGCAATTGCGCGGGCAGATGCAGGTACGCCAATGGATCAAACCCTACCCCTGGGGAGCGCTGTGGAGCATCGTGCCCACCCCCGAAGCAGCTGACTCCACCGATCTGCGCCAATGGTACCGCGGGTGCTCGCAGATGTTCGGCATCATGCCGACCGGGCGCACTCATCAGGCACGACAATTCTTGTTGAGCAGCCTGTTCTGGAGCCTGCCGACAGCGGCTTATCCGGCCTGGCGCGATGCCGGATTACCCACCTGGAAGGCCAGTGTCGAGCGACTTGCCGGGCCTCAGGTCGAAGCTTTCCTGGCGCCTATCGAAGCCCCCGAACAACTGGCCCTGGCCACTTATGCCGATGTGCGCATGCAGAGCTGGCATGATGGCCGGGTATTGGCCATTGGCGATTGCGCCCATGCCATGAGCCCGCAACTGGGGCAGGGCGCGAATATGGCCCTGGTGGATGCGGCAGCCCTGGCCACGGCGCTGAAACCGACTCTGGCCAGCGATGCACCACCTGACTGGTCGGCGGTGTTCGCCGGCTACGCCGCTACTCGCCACCAGCACCTGCGTTACTACCGCCAGGCCAGTCGCCTGCTGACGCCGCTGTTCCAGTCCGACAGTACCGCCCTGGCTGTGCTGCGTGACAGCGCACTGTTCCTCGCCCGGCATCTGCCCATGGGCCGCAGCCATGCCGTCACTACCCTGGTTGGCGGGCGTACCGGCTGGCTGTTCGGGCGAAGCAGCGATTCCTCGCTGCATGCCTGGCGGCGCGATGACGAATCTTAGTGACGGGTTTCGCGATGGGCGGGTGACGCGGTGTTTATGTTTACCGTTGGCTGGATCTTCCAGGCCCAGAAGAAGATCAGCAGGCCGATAACTGCGGTTGCCGCGCCGATATACCCCGTCGATGTCCAGCCGAATCCGGCGCTGATCGCCAGGCCGCCGAGCCACGGGCCCAGGGCGTTGGCGATATTGAATGCGGCGTGGTTGGAGGCTGCCGCCAGGGTCTGGGCGCCGGCGGCCACATCCATCAGGTGTGTCTGCAGGGCAGGCGACAGGGCGGCGATGGTACCCAGGGCGAGGATCGCTGGCAGCATCGTCCAGATCGAATGCGTGGCGGCGGGCAGTGCCAGCAGCACCAGTGCGCTCCACAGCAGAATCCAGGCGACCGACTTGAATTGCAGGCGGTCGAACAGCCAGCCGCCCACCATATTGCCGAGAATGCAGCCGACGCCGAATACGGCCATGGTGACCGGAATCATGCCCGGACTGACCTGGGTAACTTCCAGCAGGGTCGGCGCCATGTAGCTGAACACGCAGAACATCCCCGCGAAACCGATGGAGCCGATACCGAGTGCCAGCCAGATGGGGGCGCGGTTGAAGGCGCGCAGCTCGTTGATCGGGCTGCTGCGAACTTCATTACGATCAATCGGCAGGAAGATGGCGACCATCGCCACGGTCAGCAGGGCGATCACGCTGACCAGAGCGAATGCATAACGCCAGCTGATACTCTGGCCCAGCCAGGTGGCCAGCGGGTTGCCGATCAGAATGGCCACGCTCAGCCCCATCAGCACGCGGCTTACCGCCTTGGCGCGCTTGTGGGGCGGCGCCATGGAGGCGGCGACCAGCATGGCGACACCGAAGTAGGCCCCATGCGGCAGCCCGGCGAAGAAGCGGAACACCAGCAGCGAGGAGTAATCGGGCGCCAGGGCGCTGGCGAGGTTGCCAACGGCGAAGACGCCCATCAGCAACAGCAGCAGGTTCTTGCGCAGCAGGCGTGAGCCGAGCAGGGCCAGAATGGGCGCTCCCACCACCACGCCAAGGGCGTAGCTGCTGATCACATGGCCGACCTGCGGCTCGCTGACGCCCAGATCCTGAGCCACGTTGGGCATCAACCCCATGATCGAAAATTCACTGGTGCCGATGGCGAAACCGCCAAGCGCCAGAGCCAGTTCGATCAGCAGGATCGCCCCGGCGCTCAGACGCGGGGTGTCGTGGGCTGGGCCACTCATGTGTCTACCTCGATAACGTGCGGTGAATCCGGCGGAGCATTATTCACGCAATGTCGGGCTGAGAGAACCGCTTTATGTCGCGGCTTCGCTCAGTTACGCCTGATTCGTACGGTGCGAACCAAGCAAGACTGGGTGTGTCCGAAAGAGCGGGTTGTCTGGAGTCGATTCACCGCTGCTGCGGGCGATAAATACCCTCTCAGCGGGTTGCGGGGCGCGAAAATTTCAGATTATTGTTTTAAAAGGCTTTTTATATGGGTCGATTGACTCAGCTTATTGGATTGATGGTTTCAATCAATGGGCTCTTTGATCCATATCGGGCTACTATCCCTTCTGTAAATTTTTCAACCCTCCCAAGGAGTTCACTGATGTCTTTGATTAACACTCAAGTTCAGCCTTTCAAAGCCAACGCATTCCACAACGGCGAGTTCATCGAAGTCACCGAAGAAAGCCTGAAGGGCAAGTGGTCGGTACTGATCTTCATGCCGGCTGCCTTTACCTTCAACTGCCCGACCGAAATCGAAGACGCCGCCAACAACTACGAAGCCTTCCAGAAGGCCGGTACCGAGGTGTACATCGTCACCACCGATACCCACTTCTCGCACAAGGTATGGCACGAGACTTCCCCGGCAGTCGGCAAGGCCCAGTTCCCGCTGGTCGGCGACCCGACTCACCAACTGACCAACGCTTTCGGCGTACACATCGCTGAAGAAGGCCTGGCCCTGCGCGGCACCTTCCTGATCAACCCGGAAGGTGTGATCAAGACCGTCGAGATCCACTCCAACGAGATCGCTCGCGACGTTTCCGAGACCCTGCGCAAGCTGAAAGCTGCCCAGTACACCGCCGCTCACCCGGGCGAAGTCTGCCCGGCCAAGTGGAAAGAAGGTGAGAAGACCCTGGCTCCTTCCCTGGATCTGGTCGGCAAGATCTAAATCCGACCCGGAAGCCTCGCTTCCTGAAGGTCAGCAGCGGGGGTGTAACCCATCTCCACTGCTTCGACGCCCGGGCGTAACCCGTCCGGGCGTTTTATTGCCCGAATTTCGTCATTGAGGACATATATATGTTGGACGCCAATCTTAAAACCCAGTTGAAGGCTTACCTGGAAAAGGTCAGCCAGCCGTTCGAGATCGTCGCGTCCCTCGATGACAGCGACAAATCCCAGGAGCTCAAAGGCCTGCTCGACGACATCGTCAGCCTGACCGACAAGATCACCCTGAAGACCAATGGCACCGACGCCCGTGTGCCGTCGTTCGCCCTGAACCGCCCGAACGGCAACATCAGCCTGCGTTTCGCCGGCTTGCCGATGGGCCACGAGTTCACCTCGCTGGTGCTGGCCCTGCTGCAAGTGGGTGGCCACCCGTCGAAGCTGGCTGCTGAAGTGATCGAGCAGATCAGCAGCCTCGAAGGCGAATTCAACTTCGAGACCTACTTCTCGCTGTCCTGCCAGAACTGCCCGGACGTGGTGCAGGCGCTGAACCTGATGGCCGTGCTCAACCCGAACATCCGTCACGTCGCCATCGACGGCGCACTGTTCCAGGATGAAGTCGAGTCCCGTCAGATCATGTCGGTGCCGAGCATCTACCTGAACGGCGAACTGTTCGGCCAGGGCCGTATGGACGCCGAGCAGATCCTCGCCAAGATCGACACCGGTGCCGCTGCTCGCGATGCTGCCAAGCTGAACGACAAGGACGCCTTCGATGTGCTGGTCATTGGTGGTGGCCCAGCAGGTGCTGCGGCAGCCATCTACGCCGCCCGTAAAGGCATCCGCACCGGTGTCGCGGCCGAGCGCTTCGGTGGTCAGGTGCTGGACACCATGGCCATCGAGAACTTCATCTCGGTACAGGAAACCGAAGGCCCGAAACTGGCCCGCGCCCTGGAAGAGCACGTCAGGCAGTACGACGTCGACATCATGAACCTGCAGCGTGCCAGCGCCCTGGTTCCGGCCAGCAGCGAAGGCGGCCTGCATGAAGTGAAGTTCGAGAGCGGCGCCAGCCTCAAGGCCAAGACCGTGATTCTGTCCACCGGCGCACGCTGGAGAGAGATGAACGTGCCGGGCGAGAAGGAATACCGCAACAAGGGCGTGGCTTACTGCCCGCACTGCGACGGCCCGCTGTTCAAGGGCAAGCGCGTGGCGGTAGTCGGCGGCGGCAACTCCGGTGTGGAAGCGGCCATCGACCTGGCCGGTATCGTCGCCCAGGTCACCCTGCTGGAGTTCGACAGCAAGCTGCGTGCTGACGCAGTACTGCAGAAGAAACTCTACAGCCTGCCCAACGTCAAGGTAATCACCAGCGCCCTGACCAGCGAAGTGAAGGGCGATGGCCAGAAGGTCACCGGCCTGGTCTACAAGGATCGCAACTCCGACGAGTTCGTCCCGGTAGAGCTGGAAGGCATCTTCGTACAGATCGGCCTGCTGCCGAACTCCGAATGGCTGAAAGGCTCGGTCGAACTGTCGGATCGCGGCGAAATCATCGTCGACGCCCGTGGCGAAACCTCGCTGCCCGGCATCTTCGCGGCTGGCGATGTGACTACCGTGCCGTACAAGCAGATCGTCATCGCCATGGGCGAGGGCTCGAAAGCGTCACTGAGTGCCTTCGATCACCTGATCCGCAGCTGATGCGCTGAGCCAGAAGTACAAAAGGCGGGCCCTTGTGGCCCGCCTTTTTCATAATTGCCAAGCGCTGCATTTGTAGGAGCCCGCTTGCGGGCGATTGGTGGTTTCGCTGCCGATCACGATGGAGAACCACTATCGCATCGCCGGCAAGCCGGCTCCTACAGGGTGGCAGCCGCACAACGATGGCAGACGCTACATGTGTAGCCGCGGGGGCGCCTAGCCTTGCGGGCGATTCGGCAGGGCGACATTCCCCTGCCGCGGGGTTGAATCACTCAGTCGGTTTGTTCATCGCGGATCAGTACGAAGCTTGAACCCTGTTCATCGTCCAGACGTTCACAGACGAAGTACATCTCCACCTTGCCATCTTTGGATATGATCGCCAGATAATCGCCGGCTTGTGGCTTGAAGAAGGCCTTGGAGCCCGGCTTGGCTTCGCAGGCAATCAGCGCGGTGACGAACAGTGCCGGATCGCTGCCATCGAAATAGTCGTCGCGCTCGGCAGCGTCCCATTCCTGGGGCGGCTCGAAGGCGCCGGTGAACAGCACCCTGGCGTCGCCCATATCCTGCTCTTCAGCGTCGGCATCGTCTTCATCCGGGCGGTAGACCGTGCAGTCCTGCGACTCGGCGGCATCCAGCACGCGCTGGCGTTGTTGATCATCGGCTAGGGACACGTTGGCTCCGGGCATCAGCAGAGTAGAGGTCGGCAGTTTGAGCTGCGCCACGATGACCTGCAATCACCTTGCGCATGCATTTCCCCCTGGCGTGGAAACTGCGATGCTGGTGCGACCGTGAAGCAGCGTTGGGAACAATCATGAAGATCAGCTCGGATTTCGATAGCGGCAATATCCTCGTGCAGGATGCCAGCGACCCGCACAAGGTACTGCTGGCCATGCGCAAGGATCTCAACAGCCACCATTTCCAGTGGTTTCATTTCCACGTCGAGGGCCTGACGCCTGGCGCGCGCCACGACTTCAGCATCACCAACGCCGGGCAGTCGGCCTATAGCCACGCCTGGACGGGCTACAACGCCGTTGCCTCGTACGATCAGCGCAACTGGTTTCGAGTGCCGAGCCGTTTCGAGGATGGCGCCCTGCATTTCGGCCTGGAGCCGCGGCAGGCGCAAGTCTGGTTCGCCTACTTCGAGCCCTACAGCCGCGAGCGACACAGTGCGTTGATCGCCCAGGCGCTGGCATTGCCGGGTGTCGAGCTGCATGGGTGTGGGCGCAGCATCGAGGGGCGAGACATCGAGCTGCTGCGTGTGCATCGCCACGCGCAGGCGAACCGCAAGGTGTGGATCATCGCCCAGCAGCATCCGGGCGAGCATATGGCCGAATGGTTCATGGAAGGCGTGATCCGCCGCTTGCAGGATAGCGGCGACGCCGAGCTGGATGCGCTGCTGCAACAAGCCGACCTCTACCTGGTGCCGAACATGAATCCGGACGGCGCCTTCCGCGGCCACCTGCGTACCAATGCGGCGGGGCAGGATCTCAATCGCGCCTGGCAGTCGGCCAGCATCGAGCGCAGCCCGGAAGTGTTCTTCGTGCAGCAGGCGATGCGCGAGGTGGGCGTGGATCTGTTTCTCGACATCCACGGCGATGAGGAGATTCCCCATGTGTTCACCGCCGGGTGCGAGGGCAATCCCGGATTCTCCGCACGGCTGGAGGCACTTGAAAATGAGTTCCGTACCCGCCTGGTCGAGCGCGGCGCCGAGTTTCAGACTCGCTTCGGCTACCCGCGCAGCGCGCCGGGGCAGGCCAATACGGCGCTGGCCTGCAATTCAGTGGGGCTGGAGTTCGATTGCCTGTCGTTCACCCTGGAAATGCCCTTCAAGGATCACGACGACGCTCCGAATCCGCAAACCGGCTGGAGCGGCGAGCGCTCGATGAAGCTGGCCGGCGATATGCTCGGCGTGGTGGCGGAGATGGTCGACCGGCTGCGCTGATCAGGCATGCTCGTGCAGGCTGCCTTGCTCATCCTGCGCGGCCTGCAATTGCTGCAGGGTCTGCATCTTTTCGGCGATTTCCTTCTCGACCGCAGCGCGCTGCTCAGGTGGCAGACTCTCGAGCTCTTCCTCGGTCATGCCGACTTCCTTGAGAATCTTGTCGCGGATCTTCTCGGCGGGCGTCATCTCCATGTAGGCCATGAACTGCGCAAGGGCGCTATCGGCGGCCGGCTTTTGCTCGGAACTGCCGTCGAGGGCGCTGTCTGACGCCTGCAGCGAATCCTGAACGGGCTGACTGCCAATGCTGTTGAGATTGACCAGCATCCTGGCGAAGGCTTCGTCGTGGGCCTGCTGACTGGAGTAGTCCGCCTGTTCGCTTTTGAAGCCTGTCGACACGCTGCTCGTGTCCCGTGTCTTCTCTTGCTCGGCGAGCCGCGCAGCCTCGCTGCTTTGTCTGAGATCCAGCGCTTCGGCGCGGGTGCGCTGCAGGGGACTGGGCATTCCGTAGTGGGTAAGCGAACCGATGATGCTCATGGTGGGCCTCCTTGACATGAGAGTCTCCACTGCAGCAAAGCCTGTGCCAGTCCTTTCTATGTTTTCAGCGGATTGATTTAAAAGGATTTTATTGTCTCGTTCAGGCGACGAAGGCAACTCCTTGCCGCCCCATGGCAAGGGCTGGCCGCCTGATCAGGCAGGCGGATCGAACAAGCCTTGCTGGGGTGTTGGTGCCGCAGGACGCATCGGCATGACAGTCGCGGGTAGCGGTTGGCGGGGAGGGCGCGATGCTTGCACGTAGGGCACGCGGCTACGTTGTACCTGCCACCAGCCTGGCAACAGGGCACGCACTTCGGGCAGGGTGAAGCGATCATCCATCAGGTGCACCACGCCGCTGTCCTGCGGCGTACGGATCACCCTGCCAGCGGCCTGTACCACCTTCTGCAGCCCAGGGAACAGGTAGGTGTAGTCGTAACCGCTGCCGAACATCTCACTCATGCGCTGCTTGATCTGCTCGTTGACCGGATTGATCTGCGGTAGGCCGAGGGTGGCGATGAACGCGCCGATCAGACGATCGCCAGGTAAGTCGATGCCTTCGCCGAAGGCGCCGCCGAGCACGGCGAAACCAATGCCGCGTCCGTCGGGCTGGAAGCGCTCCAGGAACTGCAGGCGCTCACCTTCATCCATCTGGCGCGCCTGAACCCAGTGTTCAATGCCGGGATGCTCATGCTCGAACAGCTCCAGCACCTGTTGCAGGTAGGCATAGCTGCTGAAGAAAGCCAGGTAATTGCCTGGGCGCTCGGCGAACTGCCGCGCCATCAGGGCAACGATGGGCAGCAGCGAACGCTCGCGGTGCTGATAGCGGGTCGACAGATTGCTCACGGCATGCACCTGCAACTGCGCGGCCTGGAAGGGCGATTCGACGTTCAGCCAGGGCGTTGCCTCCGGCAGGCCGAGCAGGTCGGCATAGTAATCGGCCGGGCTCAGAGTGGCGGAAAACAGCGTGGTGCTGTGGCTGTTCTCGAAGCGCGGGGCGAGGAAGGGCGCGGGTACGATATTGCGCAGGCACAGGGTCGAATGGCTGCGTCCACGCAGTGGTGGCTGGCGACTGATGTCGAACAGCGAGTGCGGGCCGAAGGCTTCCGCCAGGCGGCAGAACGCCATGGCGTCGAGATAGAATTGCAGCAGTTCGCCATCATTGCCGGTGGGCTGATCGGTCAGGTGATCGGTGATGGCGCTGACCGCTTTCTGCAGGGACAGGAGCAGCAAGTCCGGCGGTTGCGGATAGGTCTGGTAGTCCTCGCGTTGTTCCTTGTGCAGTTGCTTCCAGTGTCGGCTGATGCGTGTCAACACGCTGTTCAAGCCTTTGGGCGCATTGCTGCGCATGGCCTCGAAGCGCGCCTGGTCGAGTTCGGCGCTGTACATGCGCCGGGCGCGTTCGATCAGGTTGTGGGCTTCGTCCACCAGCAGGGTCACCCGCCACTCGTTGATCAGCGTCAGGCTGTAGAGCAGGGCGCTGAGATCGAAGTAATAGTTGTAGTCACACACCACCACGTCAGCCCAGCGGGTGAGTTCCTGGCTCAGGTAATAAGGGCAGACGTGGTGCTGGCGGGCGATTTCACGTACCGCGGCCTGATCCAGCCAGATGCACTCGACCGCGGCCTGGCGGGCGGCGGGCAGGCGGTCGTAGAAACCGCGGGCCAGTGGGCAGGATTCGCCATGGCAGGCTTTGTCCGGGTGTTCGCAGGCCTTGTCTCGGGCGACGTGCTCCAGCACACGCAGCGGCAGGCCTTCGCCACGCAGCGTTTGCAGGGCGTGCAGGGCCAACTGGCGTCCCGGCGTCTTGGCGGTGAGGAAGAACAGCCGATCCAGGCCTTGCTCGGGAAATGCCTTCAATTGCGGAAACAGGGTGCCGAGGGTTTTGCCTATACCGGTAGTGGCCTGCGCCATCAGGCAGTGGCCGTCGCGGGCGGCGCGGTATACGGCCTCGGCCAGTTGTCGCTGGCCTAGACGAAACTCGGCGTGGGGAAAGCGCAGTTCACTCAGGGCTGTGTCACGAAGCTGACGGTGCGCCTGCTCCTGTTCCGCCCAGGTGATGAAGCGGCTGCATAGTGCCTCGAAGAAGTCTTGCAGTTCGGCAGCCGTGCGGGTTTCGCGAAACACGCTTTCCTTCTGGGTCAGCACGTTGAAGTACACCACCGCCAGGTCGAGTTCTGCCAGGTCGCGGCTCTGGCATAGCAGCCATCCATAAACCCGCGCCTGGGCCCAGTGCAGTTGTCGATGGTTGTCGGGAATGCGGCTGATGTCGCCCCGATGGGTCTTTATTTCTTCGAGCAGATTGCTGTGCGGGTCGAAGCCGTCCGCACGGCCGCGTACTTGCAGCGAGCGGAACTCACCCGCCAGTGATACTTCCGCCTCGTAATGCTCGCCGCGGCGGCTGACGACCGTGGCGTGCCCGGCCATGCCTTCCTGGGCGGTGGGCGAAGGCGTGAAACGCAGGTCGAGGTCGCCACATTTGGCGGTGAACTCGCAGAGCGCGCGCACCGCCACGCGGTAACTCACGCCTCGCTCCACTGCACGTAGCAGACGTCCACGGGCATGCCGTGTTCGGCGCAAAACGCCAGCCAGCGGCGCTGGTTGTCCTGCAGTCGGTCGCCTGGGCCTTTTACCTCGATCATGCGGTAGCGTTTTTCCTCAGGCCAGAACTGGATCAGGTCGGGCATGCCGGCGCGATTGGCCTGGATATCGCCGAGCAGACGGCGAAACCAGGCGAGCAGGTGTGCCGCCGGCAGGCAGTCGAGCGCCTGTTCCAGCAGCGCTTCGCTGAGCACGCCCCAGTGCACGAACGGTGACTGGATGCCGAACTTGTCGTGGTAGGTCTGGCGGATGCTGTGGCGATAGCTGTCGTCGTCCAGTTGCGCCAGGCAGGCCGCGAACAGCGCCCGGCGACGCGGGTGGAAGTCCGCAGTCAGCAAGTCTGCCGGGCCATGCTGGAATGGATGGAAGAACGCGCCAGGCACCGCAGCGAAGATCGCCGGCCAGCAGAGCAGGCCGAACAGGCTGCAGATCAGTGTGTTCTCGACGTAATGCACCGGCGCCTCGGTACTGTGCAGGTGCAATTGCACCCGTTGCTCCACCGCCAGCCACGGCAGCTTCGGCAATTGCAGATCGAGGCGTGCAGGTGTGGGTGCCTTGGTGCGTTTCGCTGTGGGCAGGCCCAGCTGCCGGCTCAGGCGCGTCAGCGCCCGTTCTGCCAACTGCAGTTCGCCATCGCTGCCCGGCGTCGCGATGGCCTGGCTGGCCAGCTCGAACGCTTCCTGGTACCGGGTGGTGCGCTCCAGAACGCGGATCTGTCGTTGCCGCGCTGCGCCATAGCCGCTGCTGGCATAGACCTGTAGAGCCCGCTCGAACTCCAGGCAGCGTTCCAGATGCTGACCGATACGAAACAGCAGCTTGGCGCGGCGCTCGGCGATATAGGGATTGTCGTAGCGACGCGTATCGATCCGTTCGAGCAGTTCGGCAGTGGCATCTCCGGCTTCGAACGCCTCGCGGCAGCGCTGCAGGTGCAGGTAGTCGTCGACATCCTCGCGGCAACGCAGTGCCCGGGAGTCAGGCGGGAAATCGACGCTTTCGTAACGGAAGATACCCAGGTCGGCGAGCACGAATTCCGACCACTCCTGGTGCAGGTTGCCGAAGAACATCAGGCGCAGGCGTTCGCTCAGGTCGTCGATGGTCAGGCTGTAGAGCGTATCGTCGAGCGTCGGGCACCAGGTAGCGAATGCATTCGAGTCACCGAAGTGCGGCGTGAGTTGCTCCAGGAGTTCGCCTTTGCGGGCGCGCCGGTCGCTGAGCCGTTCGGCGAAGCAGTCGATGATCTCGTCCTTGCGCAGCAGCGCCAGCAGTTCATCCAGGCGCAGGCTGGCATCGTCGAGTACCCAGCCGTTGGCGATCAGCGTCACCGCGGCCTGGCGACAGCAGCCAATCTCTTCGTAATTCAGCTTGCTGGCGCGAAAATGCACGCCCTTGCGCATGATCATGCGTACCAGCAGGGCCTGTACCGTGCCTTCGAGCGCACTGAATGTCTGCAGAAACTCATGCTCACGGGTGCCCAGCAGATCGGCGTGGCGCTCGCCAATCCACGCCAGAGCCTTGTGGAAGTTATGCAGGTAGTAGAAGCGCGGATCGCTGGAAAATGACATGAAATAATGCTGAGTACTGTTTTTATATACAGATATCAGGCCGCCCGTCATCTGGCAACGAGCAGGAGATGGACGGTCCGTACGTCGCGCTGTTGCTTGGCGACGATAGCGGACTACACTGCACCTCCATCGCCGTTTGAACGGGCCATCATGAACAGCCATTTACCCCCACTCTCTCCGGGTACGTTGACCGAGCGTCATTACGAGATGCTGGTTCAGGCTGTGGTCGATTACGCGATCTTCATGCTCAATCCGGATGGCTGCATCGTTTCCTGGAATGCCGGTGCTGCACGCATCAAGGGTTATGACGCGGCAGAGGTGATCGGTCAGCACCTGTCGCTTTTCTACACCGATGATGATCGGCGTAATGGCAAGCCCTGGCAGCTCATCGAGCGGGCGCTGCGCGATGGGCGATCCCAGGACGAAGGCTGGCGCGTGCGCAAGGATGGCACGCGTTTCTGGGCGCTGGTGGCCATCGAGGTGATTCGCGACGAGCAGGGCACGATCATCGGCCTAGCCAAGATCACTCGCGACATCACTGACCGCCACGAGGCGGATTTGCGTTATGACGCCTTGCGCGCCCAACTGTTCCAGGCGCAGAAACTCGAAGCCCTGGGCCAGTTGAGCGGTGGCATGGCCCATGATTTCAACAACCTGTTGACCATCATCCTCAGCGCCACCAAGCTGGCCAGCCGCACCAGCAACCCGGAGCGCCTGGCGAGCCTGCTCGCGAGCATCCAGGATGCCGGCGAGCGCGGCGCGCAGATGACTCGCAACCTGCTGACCTTCGCCCGTCGCGAGCAGATGCCGAGCCGTCTCGTCGACCTCAACGAGTTGCTCGACGCCGCGCATGCCTTCATTGGCCAGGCGTTGCCCAAGACGATGAGCCTGGAAGCGCAGCTCGCCCCTGGGTTGCATCGCGTCGAGCTCGACCCGAGCCAGCTGGAAATGGCGCTGCTCAACCTGATCCTCAATGCACGGGATGCCATGCACGGAGTTGGCGTGGTAAGGCTGCGCGCGGAGAACCGCGTACTTTCAGGGGAGTTGGAGGATCTGCACGGAGAGTTCGTGCTGATCTCGGTCATCGACCAGGGCGTCGGTATCGATCCGGCAATCCACTCGCGGCTGTTCGAGCCTTTTTTCACCACCAAAGACGTAGGCAAGGGAACTGGACTGGGGCTCAGCCAGGTCTATGGTTTTACCCGTCAGGCGGGAGGTGGCCTGCATGTCGAGAGCGTGGCCGGGCAGGGTGCAACCATGATCCTTTGTTTGCCGGCATCCATCGGGAAATCAGCAGATGTTCACGCATGAGCATGTCAGGGTCTGTTGACACGGCAACGCGGCTTGCGCTGCAACAGCAACAGACCCTAGTATCACCAATCGCCTTTTCTATCAGTGGGTTAATGCCTGGGAAAAGGACATTCGAGCCCCGGCTATTTTTGCGTAATTTCGATTGAGGCAGGCCAGAACTTGGAACAGCTACAACGCCTTCAAAGTGGGATCGATGGACTGGACGCGCTGCTCAAGGGCGGTCTGGTAGCTGGCGCATCCTATATCGTTCAAGGGCGCCCCGGCTCGGGCAAGACCATTCTCGCCAATCAGATCGCGTTCAATCATGTGCGCGATGGCGGTCGTGTGTTGGTGGCCACCTTGCTGGCCGAATCCCATGAAAGGCTATTTCAATTCCTCTCCACGATGACCTTCTTCGACCCGGTGAAAGTCGGTGCGGAGATCCAGTTCGTCAGTGCTTTCGATACGCTGGAGAGCGAAGGCCTGGACGAGGTCGTCAAGTTGTTGCGTCGCGAGATCAGCCGCCAGAAAGCCACGCTGCTGATCGTCGACGGCCTGCTGAATGCCCGCTCCAAAGCGGAAAATCAGCTCGATACCAAGAAATTCATTTCCGAGCTGCAGGGGCACGCCGCTTTCGCCGGTTGTACAGTGCTGTTCCTGACCAGCTCCCGCCTGGACGATGGCAGCCCCGAGCACACCATGGTCGATGGCGTGATCGAACTCGGTGAGGAGCTGTTTGGTGCGCGCTCGGTACGCCGTATTCATCTGCGCAAGACCCGTGGCAGCGGTGCGCTGTCCGGGTTGCACGAGTGCGAAATCACCGACGATGGCTTGGTGATCCACCCACGCCTGGAAAGCCTGTACAGCAAGCCGACCCAGGACGACAGCGCCACGCTGGCGCGTATCGCCAGCGGTATTCCAAGCCTGGATAGCCTGATCGGCGGTGGTCTTTCGGAGTCGTCGGTCACCTTGATCATGGGGCCGGCCGGGGTCGGCAAGACTACGCTGGGGCTGAGTTTCCTCGCCCAGTCCACCGCGGAGGCGCCAGGTCTGCACTTTGGCTTCTACGAGACGCCGCAGCGCCTGCGCCTCAAAGCCGAAGCCCTTGGCTTCGACCTGCGTTCGATGGAAGAGGCTGGTGCGCTGCACATCATGTGGCAACCCACCACCGAGGGATTGCTCGACGGCCTCGGCGCACGGGTGATAAAGGCCGTCAGAGAGAAAGGCATCAAGCGCCTGCATATCGACAGCCTGGGCGGCATGGCGCGTGTGGCCAGTAACGGCGCGCGGCTGGTCGAGTTCTTCAGCGCTCTGATGAGCCAACTGCGATCCATGGGCGTTACGGTGTTCGCCACCTGGGAGATGCGTGATCTGTTTGCATCGGAGATCAATGCACCAGCTCCGGAGCTATCGAGCATCGTCGACAACCTGGTTCTCATGCGTTTCGTGGAAAAGGAGGGTGAACTAACGCGCCTGCTGTCCATCCTTAAGATGAGGGACAGCTATTACGACTCCTCCCTCCTGGAAGTGGTCATCAGCGATCATGGTATTGAACTCAGCAAGGCATTCAAAACCGCAGCAGGAGCCTTGTCAGGGAATGCCGTGCAGGCGCAAGACGCCTGAGCCATGCGTGCCTGACCGAGCCTACTGACTATGACAACCATTCTGATAGTCGATGATGAATACCTGATTGCGGATATTCTCGGCTATGCCATGGAAGACGAAGGCTACATGGTGGTGAAGGCGAGCAACGGTCGCAAAGGGTTGGAAGTGCTCGACCGCGAACGTCCCGAGCTCGTCATCACGGATTTCATGATGCCGGTCATGGATGGTCTCGAGTTCGCCCGAGCCATTCGGGCGAGACCGGCGTCTGGCGATCTACCGATCATTCTGATGAGCGGTGCGCAGGGTAGTGTCGGCCGCGCCAGTCCCGAACTGTTCGCTGCGGTGTTCGACAAGCCTTTCAATATCAACCAGGTCATCGACAAGGTGAAAGAGCTGATCGGCCCGAGCTGATCATCTTCACTGTGGCTTCAGCGTCCACTGCGCTTCGCTGGTTTGCTTCTTTCCCTTCTATTCCTGAAACACGCTCTCCAGCGTGAATGCCGGACGCTGTCGAAGGCTGTAGTGCGG
This sequence comes from Phytopseudomonas daroniae, assembly GCF_004327285.1. Taxonomy (GTDB): domain Bacteria; phylum Pseudomonadota; class Gammaproteobacteria; order Pseudomonadales; family Pseudomonadaceae; genus Aquipseudomonas; species Aquipseudomonas daroniae. Next base: position 66,020 of record NZ_QJUI01000015.1, on the reverse strand, counting down.
GCACCTGTTGATGGCCGATGGGTGGGCGCCACTGATGCGTCCCATCAGCTTGTCGGGCATTACAGGCTCGAAGCGGGCCGAGGTCGCGACGAGCACAGGCCCCGGCTTGCCAGTGCTGCTGATAGTCGCTGAGGCCGGTACCGCGCCGCTTGCCTCGGCACAGAGTCTCAAGACCCTCGGCAAATCCTTCTCCATCTGCGAGCTGAACGAAACCCTCGGCGATCTGCCTTCCGTGAGGTTCCGAAGGCGTCTCCCTGCACCTCACCTGGCGTCGTGTTCAGGTTAACCAAGCTGCTGGCGCGAGCATGTTCTCGGCTGCCAAGGCCGTCGTAGCCGCACTGGCGCTGGGGTTGGCGACCTCTCGGCAACTTTTTCCCTGGAAAGTATCCCGGTGCGGAATCAAAGCGTTGCTCCGTAGTCCTAAACCCTGACAACGAAAAAGCGGTAGCCCATACCGCCACCTCCAGCCTCTCGAAGTGCTGGGTTGGATGTCGATCCGTTTGCAGTATCAATGCCGCTTTCCCCTGCGTGCTCGCGTTGAGCAGGCAGACGGGATCTGGTGATTGCGGTAGGGAAGGGATGCTGCTGTATGCGCCAGCCATGACGGCTTCTGGCGGCGTACAGGCGCTTGCGGTTCGGCTGTTGACTGCCTGCGTCCATCAATTCGATGTCGCCGTACCGCTACGGCGATTGTGGGGGAGATATTAACCATTGAACGGTAAGCACAGCCTATGAAAATGTTGAAGGAATCCCTCAAGAAGGTATTGCCCCGGGACAGTATCGATAACCTGAAAGGGTTGCAGAAAAAACTCGCCATGGGCTGGATTCGGGCGCTGTCGCGGTCGGCCACATTGCGCCGCTTCCACTATTCGTTCTTCTCTTCGGCGTTCGATCGTGAAGCCTATGCCGTGGTGGTCGGTCACCTGCAGCACGAGGAGAACCTGTCCGGTGCCGAGCCGGTGAACTACTTCCTGCGCCGTGCCGTGCACCGCATCGAGAAGGGCCTGATCATGCAGCCCAGGCGCGAGGTGTTCGCCCTGGACTATATCGGCGATACGGTCGACAGCTACATCGCCTCGCTCAACGGCAATGTGGATCGAGACGAAGTCAGCTGGGCCCACGATGTACTCGCCGAGTATTTTTCCGTGACTGGCGAGCACCCGGTGATCAATCGAGCCCGCGAGAAATTCGCCCGTTTCGAACGCCCGGCCAGTTCGCCCGGCAGCCTGCGTAATCCTGACACCGAGCGCGTGCCTTTCGCCGCTGACGTGAGCACGCCGAGCGTGGATTACACCGCCATGCGCCAGCTGTCGATGAAGCGCCGCTCGGTGCGCTGGTACCAGGATCGTCCCGTGCCGCGCGAGGTGATCGACAAGGCCGTGGAAGTCGCCGTGCAGTCGCCGAGTGCCTGTAACCGCCAGCCCTATCGCTTCCTGATCTTCGATGATGCCGCGTCGGTGGCCCAGGCTTCGCGCCTGCCCATGGGCGTTGCCGGTTTCGATCACAACTTCCCGGCGATCGTCGCCGTGGTCGGCCGCCTGCGTGCCTACCCCCATGTGCGTGACCGCCACGTGATCTACATCGACGGTGCGTTGTCCGCCATGTCCTTCATGTTCGCGCTGGAGACCCAGGGCGTGTCGTCCTGCTCGATCAACTGGCCGGACATTCCCGAGCGTGAACAGGCGGCTGCCAAGCTGCTCAAGCTCGACCCGGACGAGCGCATCGTCATGTTCATCTCCCTGGGCTACGCCGCGGACACCGGCCTGGTGCCGTATTCGCAGAAGCTGTCGCTGGATGAAGCCCGCAGCTACGGGCACCTGGAGACGTCCAGCCGATGAGTGCCACGCGTGTCCAGGAGGGCATGAAATACCTCCTCAACTCGGGCTGGATGCTGGCCGAGAAGTTTCTGATGCTGGCCATCGGCCTGGCGACCACCGTGGTACTGGCTCGCTACCTGGGCCCCGAGGACTTCGGTTACCTCAACTACGCGCTGGCGCTGCTGGGCCTGCTCAGCATCGTGGTGCACCTGGGGCTGACCGGCCTGGTGGTCAAGGAACTGCGCAGCCACCCGGAAAACGAAGACCAGATTCTCTCGACGGTATTCATGATCAAGGTGGGCTGCTCGGTGATCGCCTTCGCGATCATGATGGGCACCTACCTGATCGGCAACGACCAGAATTTCCTGGTGTTGCTGTTCACCGCCCTGGCGCTGTTCTTCACCCCATTCGAGATGCTCATCGACTGGTTCCAGGCGCGGGTACAGGCCAAGTACGCCGCCGTGGCCGGGTTCGTCGGGCAGCTCGGTGGCAACGGCCTGAAGATGATTCTGGCCATCGCCGGGGCGGGGCTGGTGTACATCGCCCTGGCCCACGTGGTGGTGGTGATGGTCACCTCGGCGATCCTGGTCTGCTATGCGGTGATGCTCAAGCGCGAGTTCCGCTTCGACTTTTCCTGGACGCTGGGCAAGACCCTGCTCAAGAAAAGCCTGCTGATCTTCCTCGGTTCGCTGTCGGCGGTGATCTACCTGAAGGTCGATCAGATCATGCTGCAGTACATGCTCGGCGAATACTCCGTGGGTGTGTATTCGGCGGCCTCGCGGCTGTCGGAAGCCTGGTACCTGATCCCGACCATTCTCATGGCCTCGGTCTTCCCGAAGATGATCGACCTGAGCAAGACCGATACGGCGGGCTACAACCGCTTCATGCAGGTGGCGCTGGATGTGCTGTTCTTCATGGCCTTCGGCCTGGCGGTGGTGGTGTTCTTCCTCTCCGACTGGATCGTGCGGGTGCTGTACGGCGCTCAGTACGCGGACGCCGGGCCGGTACTGGCGATCCATATCTTCGCGGCGACCTTCGTATTCATGCGCGCGCTGTTCAGCAAGTGGATCATCATCGAAGAGGCCTTCATCTTTTCCCTGGTCACCCAGGGCCTCGGCGCCGTGAGCAACATCGTGCTCAATTACTTCCTCATCCGCAGCCACGGCGTCGTCGGTTCCGCCTGGGCGACGCTGATTTCCTATTCCATCGCCGGTTACGTGAGCCTGCTGCTGTCACGCAGGACACGGCCACTGTTCGTCATGATGACCAAGAGCATTTTTCTGCATGCCTTCATCAGCGTGCCCCAGTTGATTCGTGAATTCAGGAGAGCTTGATATGTACGTCGAGATTCGCAAGGCCGGTTTCGTCAACAAGGGCGCTGCGCTGATGCTGCATGCCGCCCTGCAGCAGGTACAGCAGAATCTGCCTGCCGCCAAGGTGGTGATGGAACCTGGTCGGGCCAAGAGCCCCTATCCCTATGTCAACCGTGCGTCCCTGGGGCTGTATCAGAAAGCCTGGTTGTGGCGCGCCGGCATCCCGTTCGGCGACCTGGCAGCCGTGGTGCCGGCTGGTATTCGCGAGCAATACGGTGTGGTGCTGGACAAGGAAGTGGACGTGGTGCTGGATGCTGCCGGCTTCGCCTACAGCGATCAGTGGGGCCCGGATCTGTCCGAAGAGCTGGCGCGCTCCAGCAAGCGCTGGAAGAAGAACGGCAGCAAGGTGATTCTGCTGCCCCAGGCATTCGGCCCGTTCCGCGATCAGAAGAGCAAGGACGCGGTAAAGGCCTTCGTCGACAACTGCGACCTGATTTTCGCCCGTGAACAAGTGTCCTACGACTATCTCACCGAGATCGTCGGCGAGCGCGACAACATCAAGCTGGCACCCGATTTCACCAACCTGATCAGCGGCACCTTGCCGGCCTATTTCGATCCTGAAATTCATCAGGTCTGTGTGGTTCCCAACTGCCGCATGCTGGACAAGACCGGTGACAGCGTCGCCAAGGGCTATGTGCCGTTCCTGCAGCGCGCCACCAAGATGCTGGTAGAGCGTGGCGCCAAACCGTTCCTGTTGATCCACGAAGGCGAGGGCGATGCACGGGTGGCCGAGCAGGTATCGCAAGCGGTGGGTGGCCTGCCGATTCTGCGCGAGACCGATCCGCTGGCGATCAAGGGCATTCTCGGCGCCTGCCGTGGCACCCTGGGTAGCCGCTTCCATGGCCTGGTCAGTGCACTGTCGCAAGGTGTGCCGTCGTTGGCTACGGGCTGGAGCCACAAATACCAGATGCTGTTCGCCGACTACGGTTTTTCCGAAGGCGTGTTGAACATCAATCTGACTGACGACGAGCTTTCCAGCGCCCTCGACTACCTGACCGAGCCGGCGCAGATGCAAGCACTCTCGACCCGCTTGCAAGCGCATTCCGCCGAGCTGAAGGCGCGTACCCAGGCGATGTGGGACGAAGTGTTCGCGTTGATCGAGCAGAGTCAGGGTGTACGCAGCGAGAAGCCGCTGGCGGTGGCCGCGGGGCGTTAGCCGGCGGGGCGCCCGTGGAGGGTTACGGCGCCACCAGCAGTCGCACACCGCTTCTGCTATGAGGCGGCGCCCTCCCTGCGAAATAGCGTTTAGCTACCAATGAAAAACGCCCCGGATGATCACTCATCCGGGGCGCTTTTCGTTACAGCGGTGGCGTCAGGACTTACGGTCGTAGGCGCTCTGTTCGCCAACCGTGACCGAACTGCCCATGCCGTTGCGCATGATGTAGTAGAAGAACTGCGGGATGCCGATGATGTAGCGACTGAACAGGCGACGTGGTTCCATCAACAGGCGGTACAACCACTCCAGGCCGACCTTGCGAACCGCCGGAGGAGCACGGTTGAAGCGTTGTGCGGCGAAGTCCAGGATTGCGCCACCGCAGATCATCAGGGCCGGGCGACCGAGCTGACGCTGCAGGTTCACGGCCACCTCTTCCTGGCGAGGCATGCCCATGCCCATCACGATCAATGGGATCTTGCCCGGTTGCAGGTGCTGCTGGACGAATTCGAGGTAGCACTCGGTCGGCTGGAAGCCGTCGATGGCGTGAAACTTACGGTCGCCAAACAGCGCACTGGCGCCCAGGTTGACCCAGGGTTCGCTGGTGCCCATGGCGAACAGCTGGTAGCTGTCGCTGTGTTCACTTTCGAGCAGGTGCTGGATCAGGCTGGGAATGAAGTCGGTGCCGTTGAGGTTGGCTCCCGGCGACAGGCCGTTGAGGGAACAGGCCAGTTTGACGCCGATACCGTCGCGCAGCAGATAGTTGACCTTCAGGAAGTGACGGCGTGCAGTCGTGTCATTCTGAACGATGTTGTAGCCGTGCTGATTGAGGAAACCGAGGATGGTCGGCTTCTTCGGTGTGCTCAGTTCGTCGAGCAGCGGAGTCACGTCATCTTCTTCCAGCAACTTTAATTTATGGATCAAAGGATCGTGCAGTTTGAGCTGAGAAGTTTTCACAGGCGAGCCTCGTTATCGGAAAGTAATTGAATTATCCGGTGTCTGTTCACTTGGCTTCGCGCTTTGCTTGTTCTTGTAAATGTCCATTTTGCAGCGAAATGAAGGGGTATTCCGTCGCCCCCATGAATCGTGAACTGGTGATGCCATACATGGCGAATCACCCGGCTGCCGGGCTCGACTCGGGCCCGATAATCTGACGGCCAGCGCCGCTTATGAATCAATGCGGCGTGGCTGCACATCAGGCGGCAGAAACCTTGAGTTCCTTTACCCGGCCGTAGTTGTCGGAGAAACGGATGATGTCGTCCTCGCCGAGGTAGGTACCGGACTGCACCTCGATCAACTCCAGCGGAATCATGCCCGGGTTTTCCAGGGCGTGGATCTGGCCGATGGGGATGTAGGTCGACTGGTTCTCGGTGACCATGTAGGTCTCGTCACCATTGGTCACCTGAGCGGTGCCGCTGACCACGATCCAGTGCTCGGCGCGATGGTGGTGCATCTGCACGGAAAGCTTGGCGCCCGGCTTCACGGTGATGCGTTTGACCTGGTAGCGCGAACCATGATCGATCGAGTCGTACATGCCCCACGGGCGATACACCTCGCGGTTGTTGAGGTACTCGCAGCGCTCTTCATGCTTGAGCTGCTCGACGATGCGTTTGACTTCCTGGGCCTTGTCCTTGTGGGCGACCATGATCGTGTCTTTGGTCTCGACGATGATCAGGTTTTCGACGCCCACTGTGGTGACCAGACGGTAGTCGGCATGCACGTAGTTGTTGTGGCTGTCGTGGCTGAGCACATCGCCCTTGTGCACGTTGCCCTGTTCGTCCTTGTCGCTGACATCCCACAGTGCGGACCAGGAGCCGATATCGCTCCAGCCGGCATCCAGAGGTACCATCACCGCGTCTTCGGTCTTTTCCATCACTGCGTAGTCGATGGAATCTTCCGGACAAGCGGCGAACGCCTCCTTGCCGATGCGCACGAAGTGCATGTCCTGCTCGCTCTGGGCAGCGGCGCGACGGCAGGCATCGAGGATCTCCGGCTGCCAGCGTTGCAGTTCTTCCAGATAGCGGCTGGCGCGGAACATGAACATGCCGCTGTTCCAGAAGTGCTCGCCAGACGCGAGGTAGCGCTCGGCGGTTTCGCTGTCCGGCTTCTCCACGAACTGTTGTACGGAGAAGCCACCGTCGCCGGCCGATGCACCTTTGTGCACATAACCGTAACCGGTTTCTGCGTGAGTCGGCACGATGCCGAAGGTCACCAGTTTGCCGGCCTGGGCGAAGGGCAGGGCGGTTTCCACCGCGCGGTGGAAGGCGTCCACATCCTTGATCAGGTGGTCGGCAGCCAGTACCAGCAGCACCGGGTCGTGCTCCTTCTCCAGGGCCTTGATGGCCGCCAGGGCCACTGCCGGAGCGGTGTTGCGTCCGACCGGCTCGAGCAGGATGCTGGCGTTTTCGATGCCCAGCGTGCGCAACTGTTCAGCGGCGAGGAAACGGTGCTCCTCGTTGCAGATCAGGCATGGCTGGCTGACTTGCAGGCCGTCGAGACGGCGGATGGTGGCCTGCAGCATGGACAGCGAATCGTCGGCGATGGGCAGGAACTGCTTGGGGTTGAGTTGGCGCGAAAGCGGCCAGAGACGCGAACCGTTACCGCCGGAAAGAATGACAGGAATCATCGTGGAGCTCCTCCCATGAAGAGTGATTGCCGTAGTTTGAATTCCCTGAGCAGGATCGGCAGGATCAGGAACGCATCACGCGCGTAACGTCCTACCAGTCGGCGAGGCTCGGTGAAGGCGCGGTGCAGCCATTCCAGGGAATAACGCTGCATCCACAGCGGGGCGCGCTGGATCTTCCCGGACAGGAAGTTGATCGAGGCACCCACGCACAGGCCGATGCCGACGGCCTGATCGGTTTCGAGGATCTTCCGAGCCAGGATTTCCTGACGCGGGCAACCCACCGACAGCACGACCAGATTGGACGGATGATCGATGACGAAGAGCAGGCACGCCTGGATCGCTTCTTCGCTGTCGATGAAGCCCATCGGCGGGTTGTGATGGTGAAAGGTGATGTGCGGGTAGCGCGCGCGCAGATGCTGGATGTCTTCATCCTCGCAGCCGATCACGGTGACGTTCCAGGCGCGCTGTTCGGCGATGTCGATCAGCTCTTCGGTGAGCGTGCTACCGGGAATGGCGTCTTCCACGGGCACCTTGAGCATGCGCAGCAGGGGCAACAGCACGCGGCTGTCACAGATGCGATGGCGGGCCACTGCGTAGGCGCGCTTGAGGTCGTGGTCGGTTTCCAGCTGCACCACGTGATTCACATTGGGTGTCACGATATAGCTGTATCTGTCGGTGCTGTGCTCGACCAAGTCCTCGACCAGGCGATCCTTGGAGCCAGCGTAGAACTCGATGTCAAAGGCTTTCATCAACACCTCTTTGCGCCATTGGCGCGGGTTACGGATGGGCAACGGCTGCTGTTGCTGGTGATTCATTTGCCCAGTGCCGCTTTCAATAATTTGCTATGGGTATGCACGTAGTGCAGGACATACAAAGAGATGCTGTGCAGCGGCGATAGTTTCATGACCTCCCGACGGATGCGCATATCTTCCTTCAGCGCATCGAAGCGCCGGCTGGTGGAAACACCCGTGGTGTCGAAAATGCACAGCGGCGAGGCGATCTTCAGCACGTCGCGCTTGTGATCCTGGCCCTGGAGAAACTCGACGATCATGCAGTAGTCCGCCGAGAGCTTGTAATCGTCGCGAAAGCGCACGTTGCGCAGCCTTTCGTTCTCGAAATACATCGCCTGGTGGCTGGACGGCATGCCCAGCACCAAATGCTCGATCTTCTTGGCGCTGGCCGGCGTCAGGCGCCCGGCAGCGTTCTGCAGGTAGTAGTCGCCATAGACGTAACGCGGCTTGCTCGGCGCCTGCTCGATCGCATCGGCAACCTTCTGCAACACGTTTTCGTCGTAGAACGAGTCGCCGCTGTTGAGGAACAGGGTGTAGCCCTCGGTCGCCGAGCCCTTGATCAGGCCCTTGTTCATGGCGTCATAAAGGCCCTTGTCGCGCTCCGAGGTGATCTCGGCGTTGGTGTCATCGATGGTTGCCAGCCACTCGGCCCCACCATCGTTGGAGGCACCGTCGACGACGATCCAGCGGAAGTTGCGGTAGGTCTGGGCAGCCACACTCTGGTAGGTCTGCTTGAGGCCTTCCAGATTATTCCAGTTGATGGTCACGATACTGAAGGTTGTCATGGCGTGTGCCTCTGATCTCTCGAGTCGGGGATTTTTCCGTTGCGTAGGCGCGGGAGAAGTAAAGGAAGCAGGCGGCGCCGATGCCGAGTACATCGCCGCCGTACATCAGCGAGTTGGACAGGAACATGTTGAGCATCTGGAACCAGAACACCAACTGGAAGGCATTGAGCAGCGGGCCCTTCTGCGGGCAGCGTTTCATGATGCGCAGGTAGCCGGCGTAGAAGATGAAAGCGATCAGCGGAGTAAGGAATCCGTAGCGGTAATAGACGCCGAAGATGCCCACGTCCGACAGATAGAAGTGCGGGTTGTAGAGCGTCGAGAAGCCGCCTTTCCATTGCAGCGACAGCGAGCCCATGCCGATGTACCAGTTGTCGGCAACGGCGCCGATGATGATCGCCGTGGTGGTGTCACGCACGCCGGGGCCAGCGGTGGCTTCGTCGAGGAGCGCTTCGAACTTGGCGAACTGCTCGTAATAGAACTCTGGAAAGATGAAGTAGGAGGCGACCAGGATGGTGGTGGCGAGCAGGCCGAGTTTGATCAGCGAGTCGATACGGTCACGGAAGATCCACAGGCCCGCCAGGCACCAGATGATCATGGTCTGGCGGGTCTGCAGCACCAGCCACAGGTAAGAGGCGAAGAACAGCAGGGTGACCACTTTGAACAACGAGATGCGTTCTTTCATGCTGTACATGAGCATGAAGGCGCAGATGGTCACGTAGCTGGAGCCGATACGGAAACGGTTCGGGCGCAGCAGCACTTCGCCGGCGTCCTTGGCATCCACGGTGAACGACACGCCGGAGTTTTCCGGGATGATGCCGAAGTAGTAGCAGTAGCCGACGAAGGTGCAGGCCAGGCCCGAGTAGAGAAAGAAGGTTTCCAGGTGCTTTTGCGTGGGGGCGGTCTTGATCAGCAGGAACAGTGTCGGGAAGAACACCAGATAGGCAAAACTGCGGCGCTCTTCGAGCAGGCCATAGATGAACGGCTGGTCGAAATTGAGTTCCGCCATGATCGCCGAGGTGATCGGCAGCACCAGGCCCATGAAGATGATCCACAGGCTGGTCTTGGACTGGTACACGCGCTTCCAGACCAGGAACAGGGCCGCAGCGCTGCCTACCACGCCGAGCAGATACAGCTCGCGCAGATAGGGGATGCCGGCTTTCTTGTCGTCGGTCAGGAAGAAACAGGCCGAGTTCAGAACGAACAAGATCAGCAGCAGGTTGCGGTATGCCAGGAGTTGCTTGAACAAGCTCGCGTTCCCATATCGAAATTGTCGTGGCTCGCAAGCCGGCGCCGCGTTGAGTGGCTTGCGAGGGCTCTAGTACAGTGCCTGCAGATAGTCCCGCGTATTGCGGTGTATGCGCGGTTCATCGCGCATCTGCTCGATCGGCCACCAGCGGTAGCGACCATGCTGCACGCATGGCGGTTGCAGGCTTTGCGCAGTGCCAGGCTCCAGCGCGTAGGCGATCACCACGTAGTGGGTGTCCGGTGCTTCGCCAAACACGCTGTCGTCATAAAAGTGCTCGTAGACGCCGAGCAACCGGCCCTGGTCGCGCCGGAATACCTGGCCCAGTTCTTCCCGGGTCAGGCGTTCGAAAGCGGCATCCAGGGTTTCATTCTTGAGGATGCGCCCGCCTGGAGCGAACCAGCTGCCCTGGGCGGGGCGATTGAGACGCTCACCCAGCAGCAACTCGCCCTCTGCGTTGCGAACCAGCAGATCGATGGACACCAGCGGTGTGCTGGCGACCACGCTCTTGAAGGTCTCGGTCGGCAGAAACATGTCAGCCCCGCACATCGTCGATGTTATCGACGAACCAGCGATAGGCATCGCGCAGCCCGGTTTCCAGGTCGATGCTCGCCGTCCAGCCAAGCTTGGCCAGGCGCGATACATCCATCAGCTTGCGCGGCGTACCGTCGGGCTTGCTGCTGTCGAACGTCAGGCGACCCTGGAATTCGGTGACCTTGGCGATGGTCTGCGCCAGTTCGGCGATGGTGCAGTCCTGCCCGGTGCCGACGTTGATGTGCGAGAGCATCGGCTGGGTGTGCGCCTGGTAGGTGGCGTCATCCAGGTTCATCACATGCACGCTGGCGGCCGCCATATCGTCGACGTGGAGGAACTCGCGCATCGGCGTGCCGCTGCCCCAGATCACCACTTCGTCGTCGCCCCGCAGGGTCGCTTCATGGAAGCGACGCAGCAGGGCGGGGATGACGTGGCTGTTTTCCGGGTGGTAGTTGTCGTGCGGGCCGTACAGGTTGGTCGGCATCACGCTGCGGTAGTCGCGGCCAAACTGGCGGTTGTAGCTTTCGCACAGCTTGATCCCGGCGATCTTGGCGATCGCGTAGGGCTCGTTGGTCGGCTCCAGCACACCGGTCAGCAGCGCCTCTTCACGCATCGGCTGCTCGGCATGCTTGGGATAGATGCACGAGCTGCCCAGCGACAGCAGCTTGTTCACGCCGGCATTGTGCGCAGCGTTGATGACGTTGGCTTCGATCATCAGGTTCTGATAGATGAAGTCGGCCGGGTACTGGTTGTTGGCGTGGATACCGCCGACCTTGGCAGCGGCCAGGTAAACCTGGTCGATGCGCTGTTCGGCGAAGAAGCGCTGCACGCTGGCGGCGTCGACCAGATCCACGCTTTCACGGGGCGCCGTGACGATGCTTTGGTACCCCAGGCTCTGCAGGTGACGCACGATCGCCGAGCCGACCATACCGCGATGGCCGGCGACGAAGATGCGCTGATCGAGGGAGTTGGCCGTCATGCTCAGTTCTCCACGGATACCGGAAGCTCGTGACCGTGCTCACGGAGCAGGGCATGGCGACGGGCGACCTTGAGGTCTTCGCGAACCATCTCGGCGCACATTTGCTGCACGGTGATTTCCGGTGTCCAGCCGAGGATATTCTTGGCCTTGCTCGGATCGCCCAACAGGGTTTCCACTTCGGCAGGGCGGAAGTAGCGCGGGTCGATACGTATCACCACGTCACCGACTTTCAGGGCCGGAGCCTTGTCGCCTTCGATGCGCTCGACGATGCCCTGCTCGCTCACGCCAGTGCCTTCGAAGCGCAGGTGCACGCCCAGTTCCGCAGCGGACCAAGTGATGAATTCGCGTACCGAATACTGCACGCCGGTGGCGATCACGAAGTCGTCCGGCTTGTCCTGTTGCAGCATCATCCACTGCATGCGTACGTAGTCCTTGGCATGGCCCCAGTCACGCAGCGAATCGATGTTGCCCATGTACAGGCAAGGTTCCAGGCCCTGGGCGATGTTGGCCATGCCGCGGGTGATCTTGCGGGTCACGAAGGTTTCGCCACGACGCGGTGATTCATGGTTGAAGAGGATGCCGTTGCACGCGTACATGCCATAGGCTTCGCGGTAGTTGACGGTGATCCAGTAGGCGTACAGCTTGGCGACCGCGTACGGCGAGCGGGGGTAGAAGGGCGTGGTTTCCTTCTGCGGGGTTTCCTGCACCAGGCCGTAGAGTTCGGAAGTGGAGGCCTGGTAGAAACGGGTTTTCTTTTCCAGGCCCAGCAGGCGGATGGCCTCGAGGATGCGCAGGGTGCCCATGGCATCGACGTCGGCGGTGTATTCCGGGGCTTCGAAGCTCACCGCCACGTGGGATTGAGCACCGAGGTTGTAGACCTCGTCAGGTTGCACTTCCTGGATGATGCGCGTCAGGTTGGACGAGTCGTTCAGATCACCGTAGTGCAGGATGAAGTTCTGGTTGTCGACGTGTGGATCCTGGTAGATGTGATCCACGCGCTGGGTGTTGAAGGACGACGCGCGGCGTTTGATGCCATGCACCTGGTAACCTTTCTCCAGCAGGAATTCGGCGAGATAGGAACCGTCCTGGCCTGTGATACCGGTGATGAGCGCTTTTTTCTGTTCCATTGCAATACCTGCGATGTCCAATTGATAGAGGGGCTGTATCTAATCGCTGCGCGCGGTCAGTGGGGTCATGCGCGCTTGAGCAGCAATTGCAGGCGTTCCATGACGCCGAAAAGAATGATCCGTACCGACGGAAACTTGTAAAAGAAACGGTAGATGTCGTATTCCGTTCTGGGCCGCGACAGGCTGGCGCCGTCTATGTCGGCCGAGTCGATCAGGGCTAGGCCCTCACCTTCGATGTTGTGCAGGATGCTCAGTTCCATGGGCTTCATGGAAAGGCTGAAATTGTGCAGCCCGCGGGCGTCCGTGCGGGTCAGTTGCAGCCCGCTGCGGCAGGTCTTGCAGCCATACAGGTTGACCGTGAAATCGTAGGGTTCGAGCAGCGGGTTCTGGCGTTTGACGCAGGCTGGCAGCAGCTCGCAGAAGGCGTCGTAGACCGACACGCTGTCTTCTCGTTTGGCGAACTGGTAGTCGATTGGCTGCTGCTGGATCGGCACCTGGAAGCGTGACGAGGCGATGTTGAAATGCTGACCCGGATCGCCGAAGTTGGTGCTCAGCGAGCGGAACGGGTACACGAAGTACAGATCCCGGGAAATGATGTAGGCGGTGAACAGCTTGAGCCACGAGGACTCCGGCCAGCCGCGGATATCCGCCGGGATGCCGTCGATATGGCTGATGTCGGTGCCATGGTTTTCCAGCCACTGGCGGAAGCCCTGCCAGTGGCGACGCGACCAGGCCTGGCCCCAGGAGGCGGCCATCTGGATGAAGTGCACGTCCGAATCGCCATCGTCGATCGGCGTGAAGGGCAGGTTGGCCGTCTGGTTGAACTGCACGCTGTAGAGGCTGATACCGGCCACGCCGGCATCGTCGGCATAGGCCTGCAGCGCCCGTGACGTGTACTCGTAGAAGAACGGTGAGACGAACAGATCGTCTTCGAGGATGATCACATCGCCGTATTGCTCGGTCAGATCACCGCAGCTCAGCACGTGCTGGCGCAGCCCCAGGCGTTCGGGGTGGGCGATGATGCGCTTCTCGCCGTGCGGCCAGTCGAAGGCTTCGGCGACCTGGCGTGGCTGCGGGTTGCCGGAGTTGTCCAGGCTGATCACCAGGCGAACATCGCCTTCGGGATAGCGAGCCTTGATCAGCGAGCCGAGCAGGCGACTGAGGCTCTTCGGGCGGTTGTAGCCGATGACGACGATAGTGGGCAATTGTGCGGTCATAGGATCGAAGCCAGTCTCTGATGAAAGTGTTTAGGGGCGATCACGGCGGGTCTGCCGATCGGCCTTGCCGTGCCAGTTGCGTGCGGCGAGCAGCACGCTGGCGATCAGGCTCAGGTAGATCAGGATGCTGGCCGTGGTGAAGGCCATGACGGTCTGCTCGGCCTGTTCCAGGAACAGGGCGCCGGCCATCAGGGCGGCGATGCGCAGTACGGTGCTGAGCACCTCGAAAACCAGGAAGCGACCCTGTAGCGCGAGGGCCGGAACGGCGACCGTGCAGGGGCGGCTGACGAAGATCATGTATTCGGCCAGGGCCAGCCAGCGCGCGTATTCACCGGCCACCGCCCATTGCTCGCCGAACACCAGGGCGAACAGCTGCGGGCCGAAGCAGAACACCAGCGCGAAAGGCAGCAGGCCGACCAATGCCAGCGCTGCAGTGGCCTTGGCCAGCATGGCGGTGATCGGTTCGTGGTTGTGTACCGCAGCGCTGATACGCGGGTAATAGACATCGGCCACGGATTTGCCGATCAATTGGGTCGGCACGTTCAGCGCCTGTCTGCACAGCGCGAAGAAACCCGCCGCCACGGGGCCGAAGAATACCGCCAGCACCAGCGTAGGCAGGTTTTGCGACACGGCGTTGATGAGCATCTGCGGCGCGCGGTACAGCGGAAAGTCGTTGTATTGCAAGGCGAGTTCGCGGGTGCTCAGCGGCTGCGGCTCGATGGCTGGCTCCTGAGCCTGTGCACTTGCGCTGCGGCGCAGGCCCCAGTTGAGCATCAGGGTATGCAGCAGCGGCCCGACGATGGTGCTCAGCAGCAGGGTGGCGGGGCTCGCGTGCAGCAGCCCGACAGCGATGCGCAGGCCGTTATGGGCGATGGCTTGTTGCACGGCCACACCAGCGGTGAGGCGATAACGCTGTTTGCGAATCAGCCATTGCTGGGTGACTTCGAGCGCTGCGCCGGCCAGCAGCACCAGGGGCAGCAGCATCAGAAAGGGGCCGATCTGGGGGACGCCTGCCTGGCTGGCCAATGTTTCGCCGAATAGGGCGATGAACACGGCGGCGAGCAGCGCGAAGCCGCTGGCGATAAGCAGGGAGAGACGAATCAGACCGCGGGCATCGCCATCGTGCTTGGGTAGCACGATGGCGACTGGATAGGTGAGGGCGGCAATCGGGATGAGCATGAACGCCAGGCTCATGAATACCCCGAGCACCCCATAGGCCTCTGGCCCGTAGAGGCGGGTTATGACCGGCATCAAGGCCAGGGTGATGACCTGCGCGCCGGCGGTGCCGCACGCGACGGTGGCGATATTGCGCAGCACGGGGCTGCGCAATGCGGCCCTGCCGGACGCGCCGAGACGCGTCCAGAGGGTGGCGGGGGCCATGACTTTGGGTTCCATGACGTCCATTGTCGGAAGGGTCTCAGCCGTTCACTTGTTTACGGCCGATGCCGTAGTAGTCGAAGCCCTCGCGATCCACCTGGGCGAGGTCGTACTGGTTGCGGCCGTCGATGATCAGCGGCTGCTTGAGCAGCTTTTTCAGCGCCTTGAAGTCCGGGCGACGGAATGGCTTCCACTCGGTGACCAGCACCAGCGCGTCGGCATCGATGGCGGCTTCGTACTGACCGTCGACGATCTGCAGGCGACCTTCGCTGAACCAGTGCTCAGGGAATTCGGGGATTGCGGTTTCCCTGGCGATCGGGTCGAAGGCTTTTACCTTGGCGCCGGCGTTGATCAGGCTGTTGATCAGTACCACGCTGGGCGCTTCACGCATGTCGTCGGTACCCGGCTTGAACGCCAGGCCCCAGACGGCGAAGGTACGGCCCTTGAGGTCGCCCTCGAAGTGCGCGGCAAGCTTGTTGAACAGAGATTGTTTCTGCTGCTCGTTACGCGCCTCGACGGCTTGCAGCACTTTGGGTTCGAAGTCGTTCTGGTGGGCGATGCTGATCAGTGCCTTGACGTCTTTCGGGAAGCACGAGCCGCCATAGCCGCAGCCGGCGTAGATGAAGTGATAGCCGATGCGCTGGTCGGAGCCGATGCCCAGGCGCACGTTCTCGATGTCCACGTCGAGGCGGTCGCAGAGGCCGGCGATCTCGTTCATGAAGGAGATCTTGGTCGCCAGCATGGCGTTGGCCGCGTACTTGGTCATTTCCGCATCACGTACGCCCATGAACTTGATGCGTGGGTTGTTGCGGATGAAGGGCGCGTACAGCTCGCTCATGGCCTGGCGAGCGCGCTCGCTGTCGGTGCCGATGATGATCCGATCCGGGTGCATGAAGTCATCGACCGCCGCGCCTTCCTTGAGGAATTCCGGGTTGGAGACCACATCGAAACCGATGTCCTTACCACGCAGTTCCAGTTGCTCGAGAATCTCGGCGCGAACCAGATCGGCGGTGCCCACCGGTACCGTGGATTTGTTGATCACGGTGGTGTGGCGGGTCATCAGGCTGCCGATCTGGCGGGCCACCTCCAGCACGTAGCGCAGGTCGGCGGAGCCGTCTTCACCGGGCGGCGTGCCAACGGCGATGAACAGAATGTCCGACTGCTCCATGGCTTCGGACAGGGAGGTGGTGAACAGCAGACGGCCCGCTTCGAAGTTCTCTTCCACCACGGTTTCTAGACCCGGTTCGTAGATCGGCAGGACACCGCGCTTGAGGTTTTCGATCTTCTTCGGATCGACATCCACGCAGACGACCGTGTTGCCCATCTCGGCGATGCAGGCGCCGGTGACGAGGCCGACGTAGCCGGTTCCAACGACAGTGATATTCATGGATAAAAAATTCCTTGAGTGAGCGTTAATCGTTACGTGGCGCCAGGGGCGTCGTTCAATAAATGTCGCGCGAGAACAGGGTGAAGGGCGTCTTCACCAGGATCTTGATGTCCAGCCACAACGACCAGTTGTTGATGTAGGCCAGATCCTGTGCCACGCGCTGCTGCATTTTTTCCAGGGTTTCGGTTTCACCGCGATGACCGGTCACCTGAGCCAGGCCAGTGATGCCTGGCTTGAGGCGATGGCGGGCCATGTAGGCGAGGATCTTGTCGCTGTAATAGTTGTTGTGCGCCACGGCGTGTGGGCGCGGGCCGACCAGGGACATCTCGCCGCGCAGCACGTTGAGCAATTGCGGCAATTCGTCGATCGAGGTGCGGCGCAGGAAGCGGCCGACCGGCGTGATTCGCGGATCTTCGCGGGTCGCCTGCTTGACCTTCTGGTCGTCGTGCATGCGCATGGAGCGGAATTTCCACACCAGAATCACGCCACCGTTCCAGCCATGGCGCGGTTGCAGGAAGAACACCGGGCCAGGCGAGGACAACTTCACGGCGATGGCCGCGGCGATGAACAGCGGACTCAGGGCCACCAGGGCGAGGAAGGCCAGGGTGCGATCCATCAGCTCCTTGCTGAATACCGCGGCAGGGTGCGAGCTGATCGGGCTTTCGTTGAGGTAGATGGCCGGCAACTGTTCGATCTGCGAGATCGACTGGTTGAGCAGCGGCATGCTGCCGAAGTCCGGTACCCAGACCACGTCGACGCTCATGTCGAGCAGGTCGATGTAGAGCTTCTCGATATGCGAGATCTCGTCCAGGGTCAGGGCGATGTACACACGGCGTACGCCATGCTGCTCGGTCACTTCACGCAGTTGGTGCAGGGCGCCGAGGATCGGGAAGCGGCCATCCTGGGTGTGCTCGTCGGCGTTCGACGCCAGCAGGCCGATCAGCGGCACGCGGTTGGAGGCCGTCAGGCGTTCGGCCAGTTCGTGAGCCTTCTGTCCGGAGCCGATGATCAGCGAGGCGCGCTCGTTGCGCAGTTTTTCCGAGTGAAGGCTGGCGAAGTAGCGCAGCGGGATGAAGGTGATTGCCTGTGCCAGGAAGCCGAGTAGCGCCCATTCGCGCATGATCTCGAACGAAAACCGCTCCAGGCTCTGGCTGAAATAGGCGATGAACAGCAGGCCGGCGAGCAGGGTGAGCCAGCCCGCCAGCAAGTGCAACAGACCGGTCAGGTAGCTGAAGCGCTTGTGGTACACGCGCAGCAGCCCGTAAGCCGGCACCGAGCCGAGTACCGTGAGCACGATCAACAGACGGTACTCGGTGGGCACGTCGCCGTAGCGCTGAATGACCAGGTAGCAGAGCAGCATGCTGACCAGAGTAATGGCACAGGTCCATTGACCCCAGAACGTCAGCCCCCTGCGATTCTCGGCAGGATTGATCCGTTTGGAAATCATTTGCGGCGATCCTCATGCAAATCTTCGATGAAGTGAGATGCCCTCGGAAAACACACGAGAGGCGACCTGTCCCTATGCGATACGTATGGCGATACGCTGGGCGAGCCCGACGCTGCACCGCGCTTTCGCGCCAGTCGGTAGCTGTAGTGCGTCCTTTTGCCGAGCTCTTGACGCATGGTTTTCCAACCTCCAACAAATACGAATCCTGCGGCCTGAACCGACAGGCACGTGTTATCAGGCAGTCAACTAAGCGAAATGCTGGTGTGCGATACGCCAGGGCGTGTCGATGACCAGACGTTCGGCCTCTCTCTCGCCCAGGATCCGGGCGGCTTGCAGGAGACCTTCTTGTAATTGGGGAGGGCGGTGCTCCAGGTTGTGAGCATCAGTCGCCATAATGCTGACCACGCGATGCTTCAGCAGTTCGTGTGCCAGGTGCATTGCACGTTCACCAAAACGACCAGCGGCAGAAGCGGCCGTCACCTGCAGCAGGCAGCCCTGCTCGATGAAGGGCTTGAGCTTGCTCGGCGTATGCATCAACGCCTTGTTGCGCTCCGGGTGCGCGATGATGGGCACCACACCGTTCTCCAGCAGCCACTGAGTCATGCGTTCGGCGCCGAACGGCATCTCTCCATGGGGAAATTCGAGCAGCAGCGCCTTCTTGCCTTCCCACTGGCCGAGGAAAGGAATGCTGCCGTCCAATACGCGGGTCATCAGTTCGCCTGAGAAACGAACCTCTGCGGCCGCGCCGACCTTCAGGTCGATGCCGGCTTCCTGCAGCGCCTTGTTGAAATTGCTGCAGGCGCTGCGAATGCTGTCGCTGTCGTTCTCGTAGCGGCCAGCATGGATATGCGGCGTGCAGACGCTATGGCTGATGCCGTTGGCCACGGCCATGCGGGCCATTTCCAGCGCGGTCGGCAGGTCTGCCGGGCCGTCATCGATGCCCGGCAGCAGGTGGTTATGCAGATCGATCATCAGATACCTCCCGCTGTCATGCGCTGGTTGGTCATGGTTGAGATCAGGCCTTGCTGTCGCTGTAGCCGTAGTGGTCGTAGTAGCCGCTGTAATCGCCGGAGCGGGCGGCCTTTTCCACGTCTACCTGGTTGAGCACCACGCCCATCATCGATGCACCGCTCTGCAGCAGGTGGCCCACGCCACGCTGCGCCAGCGGGATCGAAGTGCTCTCGGACTTGATCACATAGATGACCGAGTCGGCGAAGGTCGACAGGAGCGAGGCGTCGCTGACCGCCTGGCTGGGCGGCGAATCGATGATGATGTGGTCGTAGTGCTCCTTGATCATCTCCAGGAACTTGGCGAAACGTGGCGACGCCAGCAGTTCCAGCGGGTTCGGTGGCACCGCGCCGGCCGGCAGCATGTCCAGGTTGTTGCCCATGGTGTGGATGCAGTCCTCGATCTTGGCGCTGCCGGTGATCAGGTTGGCCAGGCCAGGCGTACCGACCGGGAAATCGAAGCTCTTGGCCAGGGTCGGGCGGCGCAGGTCGGCATCGATCAGCAGCACACGCTGTAGCTGGCTGAGGGCGAACGCCATGTTGGCCACCAGGGTGCTCTTGCCTTCGCCAGGCGAGGAGGAAGTGACCACCAGTACCTTCTTCGAGCGGTTGGTATCGGCCAGCATCAGGCTGGTACGAATGGTGCGAATCGCTTCGCAGAAGCGCGCATCCTCGCCATGCTCGAAGAGGTGCGCGGCGGTGTACTTGGTGTTGTTGGAAATCAGCGGCACGATGCCGAGAACCGGCAGGTTCAGCTTGCTCTCGACGTCATCGGCGCTCTTGAAAGTGTTGTTGAGGATGTCGCGAACCACTGCCAGGGCGATGCCGAACACCAGCGCCAGGCCGGCGGCGAGCACGATCAGCAGCTTCTTGTTCGGCGCACTGGCCTGAACCGGAGCGATGGCCTGATCGATGATCCGCGCGTTGCTCGAATTGACGTCCTGGGTGGCTGCGGTTTCGCGCAGGCGAGTCATGAAGGTTTCGTAGAGCGAGCGATTGCTTTCCACGTCGCGGGTCAGCTCGCGAACCTTGAATTCCTTGCGCGAGATGTCCTGGATCTGCTCCTTGTTCTTGTTGAACGAGGCATTCAGGGAGTTCTCGTTGGCAACTGCCAACTGGTAGTTGCGCTCGATGCTCGCCACCACTTGCTCGACCTGAGCACGCAGGCTCGCTGACGCAGCGCTGAGATCCGACTTGGCTGCTGCCATGGCCGGGTGGCGCTCACCGTAACGGCGTGACAGCTCTTCGACCTTGGCACGGGTACGCGCTTCTTCAGCCTTGAACTGCTGGATCAGCGGGTTGCCCAGTACCGCAGGGACGCTGGACAGGCGGCGCCAGTCGGTCGACCCCATGGACTGGACTTGCCGGTACTGGCTTTCCGCTTCGGCACGCTGGCGGCGGGCGTCGATCATGCGGTCGCCGGTCAACGACAGTTCGTTGCTGCTGATGGTGGCGACGCCGTTTACGTCCACCAGGCCTTCGGCTTCGCGATAGGCCTGCAGACGATTCTCGGCTTCCTGCAGCGAGCTGCGCAGCTCGGTCAGGCGAGTGTTCATCCAGGTGGTAGCGGACAGCGACATTTCCATCTGCGCTTCGAGCTGGCTGTCGATGTAGTTGCTGGCCAGGGAGTTGGCGATCTGGGCTGCGGTCAGGCGATCCGGCAGTTCGACGGAAATGCTGACCAGCTGGCTCTTGCCTTCGACCCAGATACTGGTGCGATCCATCAGCATCTGGGTGACGGCATCCAGCAGCTCGGCTTCGGTCATCGGCGTGGCCGGCTCGGGCGCATCGACCAGCCCGGTGACCGACAGCATGCCTTGCAGGCTGCGCACGAATCCGCCGATGTTGATCAGCGGCTTGGGCTGCTGGCGTGGGTCGAAATCGGGGTGTTCGGTGAGGTTGAGCTCGCGTACCACCTTCTCGGCGACGCCGCGGCTCTTGATCAGGCCAAGCTGGGTCTGCAGGTATTCGTTCACCGCGCCGGTGGTGTCGTAGACCTGCTGGAAGGACACCAGCTGGGTGCCTTTGGTCTCGATCATCACCGTCGATACGGCTCTGTAGACCGGTGTCATGCGGGACACGGCGAAAGCGGTGACCAGGGTGATCACCACCACGAACAGGGCGATGGCCCACTTGCGCATCCAGATGGCGTTCCAGATACGCCGCAGGTCGATGTAATCGCTATCTGCTTCCGACGGCGATGGCTGCCACTGTCGGATCGTGCGTGCAGGACTGTTCATAGTCAGAAGAACCCTTGATCGATGGTGATGGTGTCACCCGGCTTGACCAGGGTGTCGAGCGTGGCCTTTTCCGAAGCTCGGGCTTCGCCTGAACCGCGCGCGATGGTGATGCGTTTGGTCGACGCACGTTCGGTCAGACCACCAGCCAGTGCGATGGCGCGATCCAGGGTCAGGCCGGGTTGATAGGGATAGCCGCCGGGCGACTTCACTTCGCCGCTGATATAGAACTCGCGGTAGGTGGTGACGCTGACGGAGACGCGGGGATCGACCAGGTAGCCATCGGCCTTGAGCTTGTCGGTCAGAATGCGTTCGATGTCGCCGGCGGTCTTGTCGCTGGCTTCGATCGACCCCAGGAAGGGATAGGAGAAGGTGCCTGCGTCGTTGAGGCGAATTTCCTCGAACGACAGATCCGGCTCGCCGAAGACACTGATCTTGATCACGTCGCCAGAGCTCAGCCGATACTGTGGATTGGCCTGGGCAGCTGCTGCGAATGCGAGCATCAGCAGTAGCGAAAAGGCTTTGAACAGATGGTGGACTGACATCCGCTTGCTCCTTGTGGTTGATTCGTCTCAGGCGCAGGAAAAAGGGCGCCACCGCTCGACAGTGAAGGCGAACGGGAAAGGTTGATTGGGGTGGTGACGTTGGTCGTCACCCTGTTGAGAAGCCCCGGTGCTAGAGGCTCAAGCTCAACGACAGCTGATAGATGTTCCGGTCATAGGATTTCTCCCGCACGCTCGAATCGTTTTCGGTGTGGCGGTAACCCAGCGATACATCGACCCAGCGATCCGGGGAGTAGGTCACCCCCAGGCCGTAACTGGTGCGCTCATCCTTGCGCTCGATCGCCTTGTAATCGCGATCAGAGAAGCGATAGTCGAGATCCGTACGGATAAAGGCCGACCATTCATGTTCCCAGCTCAGGCGGGTGGTGGTGTCCTGAACCGTGCTCGCACCGTCGTCGCCTTCGTCGAAAGCTCGGCGGGTGTTGAGTTTGACGACAGAGTAGGTTCGCGGTTCCCAGGCCACACCCACTTCCCACATCGGGCTGGTGTAATCCTCACGCGTGCTGCTGTCGAAGTTCTTGCGTTCGGCACCGAGACGCAGGGTGCCGGAGGTCTTGGCGGTAGCGTCCCAGGTTGCACCGAACAGCAGGGCATCGTTGGTGCTGTCGCGGTTGCTGCCGCTACGAACGTAGTCGTGGTCGGTATGGCGCAGTTCGACCAGGGAGCGGGTGCTGCCACCGAGGCGGTGATACCACACGCCGTTGAGGGTCGTGCTGTCACGCTCTTCGTCGGCATTGAGGTCGCCGCTGTTGTGGTAGCGGATCGACTCGACGTTGGCGCCGAAATCCAGTTGGTTGAGACCGCTCAGCGTACCGAAGCTGTACGTCGCGCCTGCAACGGCGCGGCTGTACTTGTCGTTTTCTTCGTTGTCCGGATCGGCCAGATCGGTGGTTTCCTCGATACGGTGGTAACCCAGATTCCAGCGCAGGCGATTGCGCGAGTTGAACTCCAGGATGCTGCGAAACCTGAGGTGGTGATTGGTATGGCTGGCGCGATCGTCGGAATGGTAGGTCTGGTCATCGAACTCGTATTCGAGCTGATAACCGCTGTTGCGGGTCTCGGCACTCAGCAGAAAGCTGGGATTGATACTGGTAACCCAGGATGAGCCAGCGCCGTCACGCAGGCCACGGTAGTTGTCGTCATAGCTCTCGGTGACGTCGAGGGTCGGCGTGAACTCGAAACCAGCCAGGTCGATGCTCGCCGGGTCGGTTGCCCAGCTGGCCGTAGACAGCGTACCTGCTAGCGAAGCCGTCAGTATCTTGGTGAGTTTCATGATGCCAAATCCCTTCCCGGGGTTGATCGCTTGATTGGGGTGGCCGAGTGACAAGGCTGTGGGGGAGATCCCGCCAGCCTGATATCCAGTCATCTCTCGCGTTGACTTGCGGCCATTTTTCATGAGTCATTGGTTGTCGGCTCAGAGCAGAAGTTCCCCGAAGGCAGTGAAACTCGTCACAGGCGGTTTGATAAAAAAACAGGGAACTTTTCAATGCGCTCTAATGGTTCATGCCCATTGTCGGTGCTGCAATCAGGGGCAGCATGCTCAGGTGTCAGAAAGCACGCTACCGCCCCAAGGCCATCGTTCTTCAGGGCATTGAAACTATATAAGTGGGCGTTCGGACGGCGGCGGCTATAAGTTCCGTTCGGATGCTAGCGGCGATGCATTACAGGGATGTTAATAGCGGTTGAGCAATATTCATGCCTGTAAAGCCGAGAGGTGAGAGAGCGGCACTTTTATCTGCTGTTCCCGATTGAGCAAGCGAAGCAGCAGCATCACTCTTTGCTCGCCATCCATGGTCAGAAATATCGCATTCATGTCAGCAAGCGGGCCGGCCTTTATATGTACGTTGTCCCCAGGGTTCAGCATGGGTGCTTGTTCGGTCTGGAGGCTGCGTTTTTTCAATTGCTCAATAATGGCGTCATTTATACGGCAGGGAACTCCGCAAAATCCTACGACCCTGCTAACGCCTCGGGTCGAACGCAGTTTTGCCCAATTATCCTGCGCTTTCATATGCAGGAAGAGGTAGCCGGGAAATAGCGGCTGATAGCTGTATTTGACTTTCCCCGCCCTGATCGTCTGCGTCCGTGTGCGTGGGCAGAAACACTCGAAGCCCTGTCTGCTCAGGTTCTCCCATGCCTTGTCGTCGTGTCGGGGCTTGCACTGGATCAGGTACCAGGCGATTTCCGAAAGCTTCATGTCGATATTCATAAAGCCCTGCTTTCCATGCTTGCGAAATGCCATCAATGAGTGTTGTGGCAGGCCGTTGATAATAGTGCTTCCTGGGTTCGGTCAGTGCATTTCGACGACGAGCGGCGGGTTAATTTTCAATCCGAAAAATCCGACAGATGGCTATCGGAATTGCGCGGTAATTCGGGTTCTTATTGGCTGGAAACATGCATAGTACGACGCTTGTTCCGGTATTCGGAAAAGTTCAAAACTGTATTGTAAGCATTTTTATGGCGCCTGTTTTTTGTTGTTTTGTCTTGCCTGTTACGCGCCGTTGTATCCCTCGCGTCGAGCGAGTGGTGACGCGTCTGTATAGCGGGTAATTCGAGTGAGGATTGGAGCTGTGGTGGCCAAGAGATATCAACTCTGATTAAGGATGATGAATCATGTCGCACATATACGCAGTGGTTCTTACTTATAACCGTAAGGATTTGCTCAAGCGTTGCCTGGAGGCGGTATACGCGCAAACAAGACCCTGTGACGGCATTATCGTGATCGATAACGCCAGTACCGATGGCACCGAGCAAATGGTGCTGGATCTGGTGTTGCCCAATCTTGAACTGTATGTGCTGTCGGGTAATGTCGGAGCATCTGGTGGTTTCAATGCCGGGTTCCGCATGGCTTACCAGCGCGGCGCCGACTTCATCTGGATGATGGACGACGACGTGATACCCAGCGCTGACGCCCTGCAGCGGCTGGTCGAAGCGGACGAGTTGCTCGCGGCGCGGGATATCAAGCGCACCTTTCTGTTGTCGACTGCCTATACGCAGGATGGTCTGGTCAACAATGCGCCATCGCTGGATCAGCGGCGCAACCGTATCGATTACGAATGCTGGCCGGCCACCGTGGAGCTTGGCGTGGTGCCGGTTTCCCGTGCCACCTTCGTATCCATTCTGGTGCCGCGAGCCACACTGACCGAACACGGTGTGCCGATTTCCTCGATGTTCATCTGGGGGGAGGACACTGAGTTCACCTTGCGCGTCACCCGTAATACACCGGGTTATCTGGTGGGCGCGAGCAAGGTGTTGCATCTGCGTCAGGAGGGCGGTGGGGCGATCAATATCCGTACTGAGAAGAGCCCGGCGCGGATTCGCTATCACCGTCACTTCGTGCGCAACGAGCTGTTCATTACCCGCAAGTACGCCAACCGTCGTCGGCTGTTGACGACCCTGAGTCATCGGCTTTGGGGAATGCTCAGGCTGCTGCGTGGCGGCGAGTTCTACAAGGCCCGCATCGTGTTGCAAGGGTTGCTGGAGGCGCTGGTGTTCTCGCCGCGGGTCGAACCTGCCGATGCACCGCTGGAAAGCCTCCGGGTGCAGGTTCGTCGGGCCGTTCTACCGGCTTTCGAATTGTCAGCGCCAGCGATGTCGGTGGATATCGAACCCGCTGCCAGTTTCCTGCAGCCGGAAATGATGGCGGCTCAGTAGAGGCGTTCGGTGCGGTCGGCGATCAGAGGCCAGGCCGCATCCTTTTCTGAAAGGGTGGTCACGGTCAGTGGCCAGTCGATACTCAAACGCTCATCGTTGTAACGCAGGCCGCGCTCGGCACTCGGCGTGTAGGCCGTCGACACCAGGTAGCTGACCTCCACATCATCGCTCAGGGTCTGGAACGAGTGTGCAAAGCCTGGCGGCACGTACAACTGGCGATGGTTGTCGGCAGTCAGCTCGAAGGCCTCGTGCTGCAGGTAGGTCGAGGACTCCTCGCGCAGATCGACGATCACGTCGATGATCGCGCCACGGGTGCAGCGCACCAGCTTGGCCTCGCCGTAGGGCTGCATCTGGTAGTGCAGGCCGCGCAGGGTGCCGCGGCGTGCCGAGCGCGAGGCGTTCTGCTGCACGAAGTGGCTGATCAATCCATGGCGTTCGAATTCTTCGGCACAGAAGGTTCGCGCGAAATAACCGCGTTCATCACCACGCAGTTCCAGGTCGATCAGCCAGGCATCGTTGAGTGTGGTGGTGTGAAAGATCATGCTGACTCCTGGCTGAGAAAATCACCAAAGCGTTGTGTGCCGGCCGCGTGCGGTGCGAACAGGCATTCCTGTTCGGCGTACAGGCGATCGACGATTCGGCCTCTGGGAAATTGCACGTCGTCGAAGGTCAGCGGGGTGTCCTTGGCCACTGCACGTTTGAGCGTGCAGCCGAGCGCCAGGCCTATCGGCAGCAGGTTTTCATCGCGAATGGCGGCGATGTTCTCGGCCACGCCATAGGTCTCGTACCCGCCGAAATCATCGATGCTATCGCCGGGCCTCAAGTCCTTCTTGGCCACGGCAATCACGCCCACGCTGGGGCCGCCGCTCGGGGTCAGTACCGGGTCGCCGAACAACACGGCGCGGGCGACCGAGTTGGGTACTTCGAAGTGGCACAGGTGGTAGGGCGTGTAGAAGCTGTAGTAGGGGCCCTTGCCGAGCTTGTAGAGTTCCAGGTAATGGCGCTGGCGTGGGTTTTCCAGGGTACCGATAACGAATACGCCAGGGCCTGGGCGGGCACCGACCACGTAATCGACCAGGCCTGGTTCGTCTGCGCTCAGGTGTGCTTCGAAGGCGCAAAGGGTGTCCTCGATAGGCACCAGCGGCGCGCCGGGGTTGCCGCCGGAAAAGTCCGGGCCGAGCATGCCGCGGCGCGCGACGCGCATGCCGGTGGCATTGGCGACGATGGCCTGCTCGAAGGATATCTTGGTGCCGTCGGCGAAGGAGGCGACCATCGCCGCTTTCTGCCCCCAGCGACGTGCGAACTCCTGCTGGGTGGTCGGATTGCGATACGGATCGTGCAGGCCTTTGATATTGCCGCACAGTACGGGCGTGATACCGAGGCCGGCGACGAAGCGGTAGAGGTTCATCTGCACGCCCGGCTGGTCGCCATCGGAGAAGGTGTAGATGACCCCGGCCTGATCGGCCTTGTGCTTGAGGATCGGGCCGATGGTGCCATCCAGTTCTGCGTTCATCTGCACCACGTGCTTGCCGGCTTCCAGCGCAGCGAGTACGGCACCGGCGGCGTATTCGATGGAGCCGGTGACTTCGATGATGGCGTCCAGCCCCTCGGCGCGAGCCAGTGCCAGGGCGTCCTCGGTGACCGCTGGCGTGCCAGCCGCGATGGCGCGCTCCAGCTCGGCCTGGGTATCGCAGCGCAGCGGCTCGATGCCGGCCTGGTCATACACGCCAACGGCGCTGCCGATAGTGCGGTTGGCGACGGCGCACAGGCGCATGCCGGTGGTCGCGGTGAGAATCTGCAGGCCGATGCCGCTGCCCTGGAAACCCGCGCCGATCATGCCCACGCGAATGGGGCGGCCTTCTGCTTCGCATTTGGCCAGTGCGGTGTCAACGATGATCATCGATGCTTGCTCCTTCAGTCGTTCCACTGTTTCCAGGGCGCGCCACTGGCCCAGGCGGTTTCCAGGGTGATCTTGTCGCGTAGAGAATCCATGCTTTGCCAGTAGCCTTTGTGGTGGTAGCTGCCGAGCATGTCGCGCTCGACCAGACGATCCATGGGCTCGTTTTCCCAGGTGGTCTGGTCGTCGTCGATCAGCTCGAAGACTTCCGGCTGGCAGACGAAGAAGCCGCCGTTGATCAAGCCACCATCGGCGGCGCCTTTCTCGCGGAAGGCTTCCACGCGGTTGAGATCCTCGTTCAAGCGCAGCGCGCCATAGCGCCCGGGTTGGGTGACGGCAGTGAGGGTGCACCAGCGTCTCGAGGCTTTATGCACCGTGACCAGTTCACGAATGTTCACATCGCTGACACCGTCGCCGTAGGTCAGGCAAAAGGGTTCGTCAGACAGCAGGTGCATGGCACGCTTCAGGCGACCCCCCGTCATCGAATCGGCGCCGGTGTCGAGCACGGTGACGCGCCAGTCTTCGCTGACGCTCTCCAGCCAGTCGATGTTGCCGGTCTTCAGATCGATGGTGTAGTCGGTGCGCTGGGCGCGGTAGTTGAGGAAGTAGTCGCGGATGTAGTCGACCTTGTAGCCACCGAGCACCACGAAATCGTTGAAACCGTGGTGCGCGTACATCTTCATGATGTGCCAGATGATCGGCCGGCCACCGATCTCGACCATTGGCTTGGGACGAATCGCCGTCTCTTCGCTCAGGCGGGTGCCGAAGCCACCCGCAAAGATTGCAACCTTCATGATGATGCTCCCCCATGGTGAATGGACGCTGTATCAATGGGCCTGATAGCCCGGCAATGCGGCCGCAATCCCTAGCGGGATTGCCAGCGCAGGTCTTCGTCCAGGCGGCCACTGTCGATGTGGCCTTGCAGCACTCGCAGGCGCACGAGCGGCGAGATACGGAACTGGCTGTCGCTGAAGTTCATCCCCTGGAGGCCCTCGATCAATTGGCTGATCGACCTCGATAGCGTCATCTGCGGCTGGTGCCGGGGGGCGAGTCTGGCGAACAGGCTGAAGTCGACCTGGTAGGAGCGGCTGTCGACGGGAGCCTCGGTGTTGATGCTGACCTCGGTGCCGGGCAGGGCATCGGCCACCGCGGCAGCGAGGTCGCGAACCTGGTGATTGCGCGCGTTGCTGCCGGTGTTCACCCGCAGGATGCGACCGCCGTTGTCGGCGCTGCGCTGGATCGCCCAGTCGATGGCCCGGGCCATGTCGGCGACATCGATCAGCGGGCGCCATGGCGAGCCGTCGCTGAGTACGGTGATACGGCCTTCGCTGAGTGCGCCGGCGACGAAATCATTGAGCACCAGATCCAGGCGCAAACGATCGGACATGCCGCAGGCCGTGGCGAAGCGCAGGCTGGTGATCACCATGTCGCCATCGATATCGTCGAGCGCATCTTCGCTGCCGATCTTGGAGCGGGCATAAGCCGTCATGGGGGAGACGGGGTCGCTTTCCGTACGCGGGCCACCCTGGGCCACGCCGTACACACTGCAGCTGGAAGCGAAGACGAAGTTGCGTACACCCGCACGGGCGGCGGCTTTGGCGATGGCAACGGTGGCATTCTGGTTGATCGCCTCGGTCACGCCGGCGAAGCGGTCACCCATGGGATCGTTGGACACGGCCGCCAATTGCACGACGGCATCGTAGCCTTCCAGCATTTGCGGTGAAAGCTCGCGCACGTCGCCAAAGAACTGCTGAGCCAGCCTCCGCTCGGGCAGGGTGTGAGCGTGGGTAAGGCAGTGGGCGAAATAGGCGTTGTCATAGCCATGCACGATGGCTGAGGGGTGACGGGTCGTCAGTTCGCGAATCACTGCGGGGCCAACGTAGCCCATGTTTCCCAGAACGAGAATTCTCATCATGCCTTCCTTTGCAATGACCGCCCAGGGTTGGGTGGCATCCATCGTTCGGCAGATAGTATTCCTGCGTCAGAAAAATACTTGTTTATCTGATGAGTGGTTTTGGTGGTTATAAGTCATTGTTATTAAATGATTTGTTTGTATTGTTATCGTGGCTTTTGAGAGAGATTGCTATTTGTGATACTTCGCGCAGAGTAATCCGGTGCCCCGAAAGGCCCGGAATTTCTCGGGTAAACCGCTCTGGAACAGGGTTTGTGGGATGCTTCACAAAGTTGGAATTTCCCCCTCATTGCCTTACCGGACGAACGTCGGGATTGGCCAACGTACAGCTTTCAGCGAAAAATGCCTGTACGTTGGCGAAGGCGTCACCGAAATACAGCTCATAACCCTCTCGTTCCACATAACCGAGGTGCGGTGTACAGAGCACGGCGGGATGGCGAAGCAGCGGATGGTTCGGGTCGAGAATGGGTTCCTGCTCGAACACGTCGAGCGCTGCAGAGCCCGGTCTGCCGAGATTCAATGCTTCGAGCAGGGCGCCCGGCGCGATCAGTTCGGCACGGCTGGTATTGACCAGCAAGGCGCTCGGTTTCATGGCTGCCAAATCTTTGGCGCCTACCAGGTGGCGTGTGCTCTCCGCCAGGCGCAGGTGCAGGCTGAGTACGTCGGATTCGGCGAAGAACGCCAGGCGCGATTCGGCTGCGCGGTGCCCGTCGGCAATGGCGGCCTGGCGGGACGTTTCGCTGCCCCAGACCAGCACGGGCATCTCGAAGGCCTGGGCATAACGCGCCAGACGCTGACCAATCTTGCCGTATCCCCAGATGCCCAGCGTCTGCCCGGCGAGGCGTTGGCCGAGGTTGACCTGCCACTGACCGGCATACAGTCCCTGCATGGCGGGGAACAGTTGGCGCCTGGCATTGATGATCAGCGCCCAGGTCAGCTCCGCTGGCGCGATGGGCGAGCCACGGCCTTCCATGACGGCGACGCCATGGCGAGTGCAGGCAGCGACATCGAGGTGGTTGGATACCTTGCCGGTCTGGCTGATCAGTTTGAGTTTCGGCAGGCGCGCGAGCAGTGCTTCGTCGATGCGTGTGCGTTCACGGGTCAGCACCAGTGCGTCGGCATCGGCGAAACGCTCGACCAGCAGTTCAACGTCATCCACTGCATCGTGATAGAGGCTGACCTGGTGGTCGCCCAGGGTGGCGAAACAATCGAGGGTGCGGATGACGTTCTGGTAGTCATCGGGAATGACGATATGCATGGCAGGCTCCAGGGCGGTTCAGGCTCCGCGCGGAGCCTGATTCGGTGAGGGATCGGCCGACGCTCTGGGCCGCTGCCCTGCGCCGAGCCCGCCAGATACGCCAGATGGGCAAGGCTATCATCAAAGCCACCAGCGCCCATACGCTCAGGGTGATCGAGCTGCCCAGAGAGGTGACTCTGTCATCAGCGCTCAAAGTAGGCTGTCATTGCGGTTTGTTATATCATAACTATTCGTTGTGCCGGGTAGACCCTCTGTCTGTCCGGCTTTTTGTCCTGGATATGCTATGACCACTGCCGCCATCACCAATCCCGCTACCTCACGCTTGACCTCCATCGACGCCCTGCGCGGCCTCGTCATCCTGTTCATGCTGCTCGACCACGTGCGCGAGACCTTTTTCCTGCATCGTCAGGTGCTCGATCCCATGGACGTGAGCAGCACCGAACCGGCGCTGTTCTTCAGTCGCACCCTGGCTCATCTGTGCGCGCCGGTGTTCATCTTCCTTACCGGCCTGTCGGCATTTCTGTATGGCGAGAAGGCCAGCGGCCGGGCTGCGGTCAGTGCCTTTCTGTTCAAGCGCGGGCTGTTTCTGGTCGTGCTGGAGTTCACCCTGGTGAACTTCGCCTGGACGTTCCAGGTGCCGCCGACGGTGATCTACCTGCAGGTGATCTGGGCCATCGGCCTGAGCATGCTGGCGCTGTCGCTGCTGGTGTGGCTGCCGCGTGGGCTGCTGATCGCACTCGGCCTGGTGCTGGTATGCGGTCACAACCTGCTGGATAACCTGCACTTCGCCGCTGATTCGGCGATGCACGTGCCGTGGGCCATCCTGCATGATCGCGGCTGGCTGCAGGTGTCCGAAGATCTGCGTCTGCGCACCTCGTATCCGTTGTTGCCGTGGATTGGCGTAATCGCTCTGGGTTACGCCGCCGGCTCCTGGTTCGCCCGCACCGCCGATGCAGCAGGGCGGCAGCGGATGCTGCTTGGCTGGGGGCTCGGCTCGTTGCTGGTGTTCGTCGTGGTGCGTGCAGGCAATGGTTATGGCGAGAAAAGCTGGGCCGTGGGCAGCACCTGGCTGGAAACCCTGATGGGCATCCTCAATATCACCAAGTATCCGCCGTCGCTGGCCTTCCTGGCGCTGACCCTGGGGCTCGGTCTGCTTCTGTTGCTGGCTTTCGAGCGTGGCCGGGACAACCGCTGGCTCAGGGCGCTGACCGTGTATGGCGGCGCGCCGATGTTCTTCTACCTGCTGCACCTGTATGTGCTCAAGCTGATGTACCTGGCGGCGGTGGCCATCTGGGGCAGCAATCAGGGTGATTACTTCGGTTTCGACTCGATCGTTTCGGTGTGGCTGTGCTCGATTCTGCTCGCCGTGGCGCTGTTCCCGCCAGTGCGCTGGTTCGCGGCACTCAAGGTTCGTCGTCGCGATCTGACCTGGCTGCGCTATCTCTGAGCCATCGGCAAAGTTTGGATAACCTTTTCCCATCATCCGCCTGTCGGAGCGGTCGAACATCGACCGCTTCTGCCCAGTCCGTTGTGAATCACAGACAGACTGGAGCTAGCGATATGTCCACATTCGATAAGCAAGGCGGCAGCAACGTACAGGGCTGGGAGCGTGCGCTTTCCATCGGCAGCGGTATCGCCATGGCCCGCGGCGGTCTGAGGCGCGGTGGTGTGCTCGGGCTGGTTCGCGCTGCGTTCGGTGGCATGCTGCTGGCCCGTGGCCTGAGCGGAAAGTGCCGGCTCAAGGGCATCATGGAAGACGCTCGTTCCATGCGCCCGGAGGTGGATCGCATCGCGGAAACCGTCACCCGTCTCGAAGGCGAAATCGCCGAGCGGGTAAAGCCCGTCGCCAGGCATGTTCGCGACAGCGTCTGATACGCTGAGAACCTATTAACGATCTGCTGCGCGTCGGCCCTGCCGCGTTAAAAACAGGCTCGGAATGCTCATTTACACCAGTAAACTCCGCTTCCTCGCCTGTTTTTTCCTTGCATGGCTCTAGCTCGCGAGATCGTGAACAGGTTCTGGGAATCCAGGCCGCCCTGCGCTAGCAGGGTGGTCGCGTTTCGCTGGCAAGCAGAGGAGACAGCATGAGCAACGAGTACAGCAGTACGGCGCCGACGCCCGCCGAGGTGCAGGCGATGCCTGGTATGACCATCATCGAGTTCGGTACGGATTGGTGCGGCTATTGCCAGGCCGCGCAGCCTTTGCTGGCCAAGGTGTTGCCGGATTATCCGGAAGTCACGCACCTGAAGATCGAGGACGGCAGCGGCCGACCACTGGGGCGTTCCTTCAAGGTCAAACTGTGGCCGACGCTGGTGTTTCTGCGCGACGGTGTCGAAGTTACCCGCCTGGTTCGCCCGACCAGCGTCAGTCCGCTGGAGGAAGCCTTGGAGCAATTGGTAGGCGAAGGTTGATTGGCGGCGCCATCGCTTCATTGCATCCGTCGTTTTCCCTGAATTTCCCGGCATGGGTCGAGTCCACCGAACAGACCCATACTGGAGAACATCATGAGCACACCCAAGCAGCCAGCCACGCCTCGGGAAATCGACGATATCGAGGATCGCATGGGCTCGATCGAGCAACTGGATTTCAGCGAACGCAAGGACGACCGCGAAGGGCGCGTCGGTGATCGCCGGCCGTTGGACGAAGTGCAACAGGAGTATCCGGATGAGCGCGTTCGCGAGGCCGGGCAGAGCGGCGGCGAAACCCTGAAAGAAGGCCAGCACGAAGATGGCGTTAGCCTCGATGACTTGAGCCCGGAAACCCTGATCGACGATACCGGCGCACGCTCGCCTCAAGAGCGCGGGGACGACGAGCCCGCTGACCGCGACCTGAGCATCGTCGGTGAAGAGGAAATCGGTGGCGGTTCCGGGCTGGACGAAGCCGAGCTCGCCAGAAAGCGCCCGCTCGATGGCGAGCCCTGGGACGGTAAACCGCAGTCCTGATGATATTCGCGCAAGGCATGGCCGTTGCGGCCATGCCTTCTGTTCCTTCCAGCCCGAAATTCTTGCCGATTTGACAGCGTTGCGATTGCAGGTTTACGTTTACGTAAAGGTCATCCAGGCGAGCAGCCCGTACCATGAGCCACTCCTACAGCATTTCCGATCTGGCCCACGAACTAGGTGTCACCACCCGTACCATTCGTTTTTACGAAGAGCAGGGCATGCTCGCGCCCGAGCGTAGAGGGCAGGAGCGCATCTACAGCGGTCGCGACCGGGTGACGCTGATGCTGATCCTGCGTGGCAAACGCATCGGTTTTTCCCTGGCCGAGTGCAAACAGCTGATCGATCTGTACGACCCCGTTGGCGGTAACCGCAAACAGCTCGACCACTTCCTGGAAAAGATCGCCGAGCGCCGCGAGCACCTTGCTCGGCAGATGCTCGACATTCAGCAGATGCAACGCGAACTGGATACCGCCGAGCAGCGCTGTCTGAGCGCCATGCAGGAGATATCCGCCGCCTCCTGAGACCCGTCTTACCGATCGTTTAACGCATCCGACAACTACAACAATGGAGAGCCGTTACATGAGCATCACCCTGCCAGGTTTGAATTTCTTCCTCGGCGAGGAAATCGACATGCTGCGCGACGCCGTCGCCGGTTTCGCCGCCAAAGAAATCGCCCCGCGTGCCGCGCAGGCCGACCGCAGCGACCAGTTCCCTATGGATTTGTGGCGCAAGTTCGGCGACATGGGCCTGCTTGGCCTGACTGTCAGCGAAGAATACGGTGGCGCTGGCATGGGCTATCTGGCGCATATGGTCGCCATGGAGGAAATATCCCGTGCTGCCGGCGGCATTGGCCTGTCCTACGGCGCCCATTCCAATCTCTGTGTGAACCAGATCAACCGCAACGGCAGCGAGGCGCAGAAGCGCCGTTTCCTGCCGAAGCTGATCAGCGGTGAACACATCGGTGCGCTGGCCATGAGCGAGCCCAACGCCGGCTCCGACGTGGTCTCGATGAGGCTGCGGGCGGACAGGAAGGGTGATCGCTATGTGCTCAACGGCAGCAAGATGTGGATCACCAACGGCCCGGATTGCGATGTGCTGGTGGTCTACGCGAAGACCGACCTGACCGCCGGCGCCAAGGGTATGACGGCGTTCATCGTGGAGAAGGGCGCGAAAGGTTTCAGCGTGGCGCAGAAGCTCGACAAGCTCGGCATGCGTGGCTCGCACACCGGCGAGTTGGTGTTCCAGGACGTCGAGGTGCCAGAGGAAAACGTACTGGGTGGCGTCGGCGAAGGCGCCAGGGTGCTGATGAGCGGCCTGGACTATGAACGTGCCGTGCTCTCCGGCGGGCCGCTCGGGCTGATGCAGGCGGCGATGGATGTGGTGGTGCCGTACATCCACGACCGCAAGCAGTTCGGCCAGAGCATCGGCGAGTTCCAGCTGATCCAGGGCAAGCTCGCCGACATGTACACCACCCAGCAGGCTTGCCGCGCGTACCTGTACGCCGTGGGCAAGCAGCTCGACTCTCTGGGTAGCGGCCATGTGCGCCAGGTGCGCAAGGACTGCGCCGGGGTCATCCTCTACGCTGCGGAAAAAGCCACCTGGCTGGCCGGCGAGGCGATCCAGATCCTTGGCGGTAACGGCTACATCAACGAGTTTCCGGTCGGGCGCCTGTGGCGCGACGCCAAACTCTACGAGATCGGCGCCGGTACCAGCGAAATTCGCCGCATGCTGATCGGCCGAGAGCTGTTCAACGAAACGAAATAGAGCTGCAAGCGACAAGCTTCAAGCGGCAAGCATAGCCTCCGGGCGCACTTTACTTACAGCTTGTGGCTTGCAGCTTGAAGCCCCTACGGAGTAGGTACGAATGGCCATTGTCCTCACGCAACTGAATACCCGTTCCTCTGAGTACGCCGCCAACCGCGAGGCGATGTTGGCCCAGGTCGATGAGCTGCGCAGCTTGCTTGCCCGCACCCGCGAAGGCGGCGGTGCCAAGGCGCAGGAGCGGCACACATCGCGCGGCAAACTGCTGCCTCGCGAGCGCATCGACCGGCTGCTCGATCCGGGGTCGCCGTTTCTGGAAATAGGCCAGTTGGCCGCCTACCAGGTGTATGACGAAGACGTCGCGGCCGCTGGGGTGATCGCCGGGATTGGCCGCGTCGAAGGCGTCGAATGCATGGTCATCGCCAACGACGCCACGGTGAAGGGCGGCAGCTACTACCCCTTGACCGTGAAGAAGCATCTGCGCGCCCAGGCCATCGCCAGTCAGAACCGGCTGCCGTGCATCTATCTGGTGGACTCCGGCGGTGCCAACCTGCCGCGTCAGGACGAGGTGTTCCCGGATCGCGAGCACTTCGGTCGCATCTTCTTCAACCAGGCCAACATGAGCGCCCAGGGCATCGCGCAGATCGCCGTGGTGATGGGCTCGTGCACCGCCGGCGGCGCCTATGTGCCGGCAATGAGCGACGAGACCATCATGGTGCGCGAGCAGGCGACCATCTTTCTCGCCGGCCCGCCGCTGGTGAAAGCCGCCACCGGTGAAGTGGTCAGCGCCGAGGAGCTCGGTGGCGCCGACGTACACTGCAAGACCAGTGGCGTGGCCGATCACTATGCGGAGAACGACGAACATGCCCTGGCCCTGGCGCGCCGCTGCATTGCCAACCTCAACTGGCGCAAGCTTGGCGAGTTGCAGACGCGGCAGCCCATCGCGCCGCGTTACGCCGCGGATGAGCTGTACGGCGTCATTCCCGCCGACCCCAAGCAACCTTTCGATGTACGGGAAGTGATCGCACGGATCGTCGATGACTCGCAGCTCGATGAATTCAAGGCGCTGTTCGGCACCACCCTGGTCTGTGGCTTCGCGCACATCAGCGGCTACCCGGTCGCCATTCTGGCCAACAACGGCATCCTCTTCGCCGAGGCTGCGCAGAAAGGTGCGCACTTCATCGAGCTGGCCTGTCAGCGCGGCATCCCGTTGCTGTTCCTGCAGAACATCACCGGCTTTATGGTCGGCAAGAAATACGAAGAGGGCGGTATCGCCAAACATGGCGCCAAGCTGGTCACGGCGGTGGCCTGCGCCCGCGTGCCAAAGTTCACGGTGATCATCGGCGGCAGCTTCGGCGCCGGTAACTACGGCATGTGTGGCCGTGCCTATGATCCGCGTTTTCTGTGGATGTGGCCCAACGCGCGAATCGGCGTGATGGGCGCGCAGCAGGCCGCCGGGGTGCTGGTGCAGGTCAAGCACGAACAGGCGCAACGCGCCGGCCAGGTGTTTTCCGCCGAGGACGAGCAGCGCCTCAAGCAGCCGATCGTCGAGCAGTACGAGCGCCAGGCCCATGCGTATTACTCCAGTGCCCGGCTATGGGATGACGGCGTGATCGACCCTGCGCAGACCCGCGAAGTACTGGCCCTGGCGATTTCCGCCAGCCTGAATGCGCCTGTCGAGCCGACCCGGTTCGGCGTGTTTCGTATGTAAAGCTGCAAGCCTCAAGCTGCAAGCGGCAAGCGGCAAGAAAACGCAGAACCGCTTGCGGCTTGTAGCTTGTAGCTTGTAGCTCAAGGGAGTTCCTATGACCGATTTCAGCACCATCGAATTGCACACGGATCCACGCGGCGTCGCCACCTTGTGGCTGAACCGCCCGGACAAGCACAACGCCTTCAACGCCGAAATGATCGCCGAGCTGATCCAGGCACTGCGCCAGGTGGCGGCTGACGACAGCCTGCGGTTTCTCGTCCTGCGCGGGCAGGGCAGGCACTTTTGCGCCGGCGCCGATCTGGGCTGGATGCAGGCTTCGGCGCAGCTCGACTACGCCGCCAACCTGCGCGACGCCCACGAGCTCGGCGAGTTGATGAGCCTGCTCTACCATTTGCCATGCCCGACGCTGGCGGTGGTGCAAGGTGCCGCGTTCGGCGGTGCGGTCGGGCTGACGGCCTGCTGCGACATCGCCATCGGTGCCCTTGATGCGTCGTTCAGCCTTTCCGAGGTGCGCATCGGCCTGGTTCCCGCTGTGATCAGCCCCTACGTGGTGCAGGCCATCGGTGAGCGTGCCGCTCGGCGCTATGCGCTCAGTGCCGAACGCTTCAGCGGCGAGCGCGCTCGGGAGCTGGGGCTGCTCGCCGAATGCTATCCCGCTGGCGAGCTGGAGGCGGAGGTCGAGCAGTGGGTCGCCAATCTGTTGCAGAACAGCCCGCAGGCCATGCGTGCCGCCAAGGCGCTGCTCCAGGATGTCGGCAGTGGCGTGCTCGGAGACGCGTTGCGCCAGCGCACCGAGAGCGTGATCGCCGGCATCCGCGTCAGTGAAGAAGGGCAGGAGGGCCTCAACGCCTTCCTGCAGAAACGCAAACCGGCCTGGCAGTGACGACCATGAAAACCACCACGATCACCACGCTTCTGATCGCCAATCGCGGCGAAATCGCCTGTCGGGTGATGCGTACCGCCAAAGCCCTGGGGCTGACCACGGTTGCGGTGCACAGCGATATCGACCGCACCGCCCGACACGTGCGCGAAGCGGATATGGCCATCGGCCTGGGCGGCGCCAAGCCCAGCGAAAGCTACCTGCTGATGGACAGGATCATCGAAGCCGCCCTGGCCAGCGGCGCGCAAGCCATCCACCCCGGCTATGGCTTCCTCTCCGAGAATGCCACCTTCGCGCGCAAGCTCGAGGCGGCCGGGCTGATCTTCCTCGGCCCACCGGCCAGTGCCATCGACGCCATGGGCAGCAAGTCCGCTGCCAAGGCATTGATGGAGGAGGCCGGCGTACCGCTGGTGCCGGGTTACCACGGCGAGGCGCAGGATCTGCAAACGTTCCGCACGGCAGCCGCGCGCATCGGCTACCCCGTGTTGCTCAAGGCGACTGCCGGTGGCGGTGGCAAAGGTATGAAAGTGGTCGAGCGCGAGAGCGATCTGGCCGACGCCCTGGCCTCGGCGCAGCGTGAAGCACAGTCGGCGTTCGGTGATGGGCGCATGCTGGTGGAAAAATACCTGCTCAAACCGCGTCACGTGGAGATTCAGGTATTCGCCGACCAGCAGGGCAACTGCCTGTACCTCTTTGAGCGCGACTGCTCGATTCAGCGACGCCATCAGAAGGTGGTCGAAGAGGCGCCCGCGCCAGGCCTGTCGCCTGAACTGCGTCGGGCCATGGGCGAATCCGCCGTGCGCGCCGCGCAGGCCATCGGCTATGTGGGCGCCGGCACCGTGGAGTTTCTCCTCGATGCGCGCGGCGAGTTCTTCTTCATGGAGATGAACACACGCCTGCAGGTCGAACATCCGGTGACCGAGGCGATCACCGGTCTCGACCTGGTGGCCTGGCAGATTCGTGTGGCGCGCGGTGAACCGCTGCCGATCAGCCAGGAGCAGGTGCCGCTCGACGGCCACGCCATTGAGGTGCGCCTGTATGCCGAAGACCCGGAGGGCGGCTTCCTGCCCGCCAGCGGCCATCTCGACCTGTACCGTGAGCCTGCGGCCGGGCCGGGGCGGCGGGTCGACAGCGGCGTGGAGCAGGGCGACGAGGTGTCGCCGTTCTACGATCCGATGCTGGCCAAGCTGATCGCCTGGGGAGAGAACCGCGAAGAAGCCCGTCAGCGGCTCCTGGCCATGCTGGGTGAAACCGTGATCGGCGGCTTCAAGACCAATCTGGCGTTCCTGCAGCGCATCCTTGCCAATCCTGCGTTCGCTGCAGCGGAGCTGGATACCGGCTTCATCGAGCGTCACCAGGCGCAGTTGCTACCGCCGACCAGCGAACTCCCGGAGGCTTTCTGGCAACAGGCTGCTGCGGCGTTTTTGGCCACCGATGCCGAGCGGCAGCGGGCAGACGATCCACACTCGCCCTGGGCGGCCCGCAATACCTGGCGCAGCGGTTTGCCGGCACAGGCGCACATGACCCTGGTGTGCGGCGATGTCAGCCAGCGCGTGGTGTTTCAGTCAGGCGGCGCGGTACGCAAGGCAGATGTAGTGCGTCAGGGCGACACGCTTTATCTGCGCCGCGGCGTCGAGTGGCTGGTCGTGCGCCGTTTCGACCCCATCGCCGCTGTCGAGGCAGGCAATGCTCATCAGGGCGGGCTCACCGCGCCCATGAACGGTAGCATCGTTCGTGTCCTGGTCGAGCCTGGTCAGAGCGTCGAGGCCGGAGCTGCGCTGGTGGTGCTGGAAGCCATGAAGATGGAGCACAGCATTCGTGCGCCGCAGGCGGGGACGGTCAAGGCGATCCATTGCACCGAGGGCGAGCTGATCGGCGAAGGAAGGGTACTGGTCGAGCTGGAGGCGCAGCCATGAGCCTGCCCAGCCACGTACGCCTGGTGGAAGTCGGCCCGCGGGACGGTCTGCAGAACGAGAAACAGCCAATCAGCGTGGCTGACAAGGTGCGCCTGGTGGACGACCTGAGCGCAGCGGGGCTCGGCTATATAGAAGTCGGCAGTTTCGTCTCGCCCAAATGGGTGCCGCAAATGGCCGGCAGTGGCGAGGTGTTTGCCGCCATCGGTCAGCGACCCGGTGTCACCTACGCGGCGTTGACGCCCAACCTGAAAGGGCTGGAGGCTGCCCTCGAGGCCGGCGTGAAGGAAGTCGCTGTGTTCGCGGCGGCCTCCGAGTCCTTCTCGCAGCGCAACATCAATTGCTCGATCGCCGAGAGCCTGTTGCGCTTTCAGCCGGTCATGGACATGGCGCAGCAGCACGGCATCCGCGTGCGCGGCTACGTGTCGTGCGTGTTGGGCTGTCCCTACGACGGCGCCATCTCGGCCCATCAGGTCGCCGCTGTCGCCTGCGAGTTGCAGGCCATGGGCTGTTATGAAATCTCCCTGGGCGACACCATCGGCGTTGGCACGCCAGGTGGCGTGCGGCATTTGCTCGAGGTGGTAGGGCGTGATGTCTCACGCGAACGATTGGCCGGGCACTTTCACGATACCTACGGCCAGGCGCTGGCCAATATCTACGCCAGCCTGCTGGAAGGCGTCATGGTTTTCGACAGTTCGGTCGCCGGGCTGGGCGGCTGCCCCTACGCCAAGGGCGCTACCGGCAACGTGGCGAGCGAAGACGTGCTCTACCTGTTGCAGGGGCTCGGCATCGAAACCGGCGTCGATCTGTCGCGGTTGATCGACGCGGGGCAGCGCATCAGTCATGTGCTGGGGCGGGAGTCCGCTTCACGGGTAGCGAGGGCGCGAGCGAACACCCAGTGATGCCAATTTGCCTTGCCTGCCAGTGAACTTCTCTCGGCAAAAAAACTCATACCGGCTAGTCAGTTACGCCGCTGCTTTGGCAACCGGCACGACGAACTGAACGATCCGGTCAGCTTCCTGCTTCATCTCGCCACTTCCCGCAAGGCATGCGTGATCTGCCTGGACAATTCACAGCAACGCGGCTTGCGTTGAGACACCCACACCCCCTAAGCTCGCGCCTTCACTCGATTGCCCTAGGGCGCAGCGAACAAGGAATCAGCATGAAACAGCATCGTTTGGCAGCAGCGATCGCCCTGGTGGGCCTGGTCCTCGCCGGTTGTGATTCGCAAACCAGCGAAGTGAAACTGGAAAGCCCGGCTCAGAAGGCTTCCTACGGTATTGGCCTGAACATGGGCAAAAGCCTGGCTCAGGAAGGCATGGACGATCTGGATCCGAATGCTGTCGCCCAAGGTATCGAGGATGCCATCGGCAAGAAAGAGCAGCGCCTGAAAGACGAAGAGCTGATCGAAGCCTTCGCTTTCCTGCAAAAGCGTGCCGAAGAACGCATGACCGCCATGAACGAGGAAGCGGCTCAGGCCGGCAAGAAGTTCCTGGAAGAGAACGGCAAGCGTGACGGCGTCACCACCACCGAATCCGGTCTGCAGTACGAAGTGGTCAAGAAGGCCGATGGCCCTCAGCCCAGTGCTGACGACGTGGTTACCGTTCACTACGAAGGCAAGCTCACCGATGGCACCGTGTTCGACAGCTCCGTCGAGCGTGGCACCCCGATCGACCTGCCGGTTGGCGGCGTGATCCCGGGTTGGGTCGAAGGC
The DNA here is from genome assembly GCF_004327285.1 of Phytopseudomonas daroniae. Lineage (GTDB taxonomy): Bacteria > Pseudomonadota > Gammaproteobacteria > Pseudomonadales > Pseudomonadaceae > Aquipseudomonas > Aquipseudomonas daroniae. Next base: position 24,718 of record NZ_QJUI01000015.1, on the reverse strand, counting down.
CTGCAACTGATGCACGTTGGCGAGAAGTACAAACTGTACATCCCTAGCGAACTGGCCTACGGCGCCCAGAGCCCGAGCCCGGCGATTCCGGCCAACTCGGTACTGGTATTCGACCTGGAACTGATCGCTATCAAGGATCAGGCTGCTCAGGAACAGGAAGAGGCTCCTGAGGCCGCTCCAGCTCAGTAAGTTCAGCTGGTTCGAAACAACGCCCCGTTCTACGGGGCGTTGTCGTTTCTGGGGGGCTTTTGCCTGGGTGTCGAATGTAATCCCGGCGTTACGGTTATGCACATTGCAACAAGGCTTCTTTTACTCGGTCAGATTTTTTACGAAATCTTTTGATTTTTTCAACTAGTTGATTTAACAGGAATTTATTCGCTGGATAAAAAATGTCCGATCTGTGGCAAGGCCGCATGGCAAGGGCGTTTGGTAAGCTAATCCCATAACTGTTCACAAGGTTATCCACAGCTATGGTGGATAACCACAGACAGCCCAGCAGCGATGCGGGCTGACGAGGAGTGGTCATGAAAGCACCGTGGAATTTCGCCCGTTACCTGCCGTTGGCGCAGCGTTTCCTGAAGCGCGGTCGCTTGCCGGCATTACTGTTGGCGGTGACCCGCAAAAGCAGTGGAGGCGGCCGCAGCCTGTCCTCGCTGAGAGGCGAACTGAGCTTGCTGCAGGAGCTCTGCGTGGCCTGGTGGCGGGGCAGCTATCGGGCGATCAATCCGCAGGCGCTGATCGCCGTGGTTGCCGGGCTGCTGTATTTCGTGTCGCCGCTGGATGCCATTCCCGACTTCATTCCCGGCCTTGGCCTGGTGGACGACCTGGCCGTGCTCGCCTGGGTAATGCGTACCTGGGGCAGCGAGCTGGATGCATTCCGTACCTGGCGCGACGCCCAGGATCGCGAAACCCGCGAAGCCATCGCCAAGCTGCCGGTGGCCGAACGGGTGAGTTGAGCGACCTCGGGCCGCCAGGTCTGGCATAACGTTGCTGCCAGGCCTTGCTGATCAGGCGGCGAAACCGCCGTCGATGGTCAGTGCCGCACCGGTGACCAGCCCGGCCTCGGCACCCGCCAGCCAGGCCACCATGCCGGCGATTTCATCGCTGCGGGCATGTCGCTTGATCGCCATGAAACTGTGCATCAGCTCGTTCAGAGGGCCGTCGGCAGGGTTCATGTCGGTGTCGGTCGGGCCAGGCTGCACGACGTTGACGGTGATGCCACACGCGCCGAAATCCCGCGCCAGCCCCTTGACCATGCCACTCAGTGCAGCCTTGCTGGCACTGTATGCGGCAAGGCCTTGCATCGGCACGCGGTCGGCATTGGTCGAGCCGATGAAGATGATGCGGCCGCCTTCCGGCATCTGCCGCGCTGCGGCGATGGCGGCGTGGTAGGGCGCGTGGATGTTGATGTTGAACAACTGGTCGATGGCGTCGGCATCCAGCTCCAGTGGATCGCCCGCGACCAGTACGCCCGCGTTGACCACCAGTACGTCGATGGGCCCGAGGCTGTCGATCTGGGCGATCAGCGCAGTGCGATCGGCACTGTCCAGTTGCACGGCGCTGCTACCGGTTTCGTCTGCCAGTCGCGTCGCTGGCGCAGCCGAGCTGGCGTAGGTGAAGGTCACGTGAGCGCCATCGCTGGCGAAGCGTCGCACGATGGCGGCACCGATACCGCGACTGCCGCCGAGTACCAGAATCGATTTACCGTTCGAATCGGACATGGTCGTTATCTCCTGCATGGATGGTGAGGGAAGGGAAGCGATTCAATGCCCGGCGACCACGACATCGCTACGTCGTTGCCCGGACGGGAACCCATGGCGGCTGGCGGCTGAGGCGATCCACAGGCCGATCAGCAGCAAGGCCAGCATCACCCAGGGAAACGAGGCGACGCCGAATTGGCCGAGCAGTACGCCGCCGAGCAGGCCTGCGCCAGCGATGGCACTGTTCCAGATGACCACGTTCATCGACATCGCCACGTCCGCGCCTGGGCCGGCAGCATCGGCCAGCGCCGTTTGCAGCAATGTGGCGGCGCCACCGAAGGTCAGCCCCCAGACGAAGACGCCGATGTACAGCACGGCAACCGACTCGGCATACAGGCCGAACAGCAGGGCGACCAGGGCAAAGGTGGCAAGGCTGGTGAGCACTGCCTGGCGGAGATGACGATCGACCAGGCGGCCGGTTATCCAGATGCCTGCCAGTGCGGCGATACCGAATGCCAGCAAGACCATATCGACCTCGCCGGTCAGGCCTGCGGGTGCGATAAAGGGCGCGATGTAGGTATAGAGGATGTTGTGGGCGAGCATCCAGGTCAGCACCACGGCGAGAACGGGGCGCACGCCCGGCGTCAGGAATACCGAACGCAGGGGAAGACGCTGGGTGTGGGCCTGCCCGGGATAATCCGGCACCTTGGCCAGTACCCATACGATCAGTGCAATGCTGAGCAGGGACATCAGGCCGAACGCGGTACGCCAGCCCAGCATGCCGCCGAGCCAGGTGCCCAGTGGCACGCCCAGAGACAGGGCGATAGGTGTGCCCACCATGGCCAGCGCCAGGGCTCGACCCTGCTGGTGCGGGGCGACCATGCGCCGGGCGTAACCGGCGATCAGGCTCCAGGCCAGTCCCGCCGCCATACCGGCGAAGAAGCGCGCAACCAGGGTCAGCACATAGTTCGACGACCAGGCGGTGATCGAGTTGAACAGCAGAAAGCCGATGATCGACAGCAGCAGTACATTGCGTCGCCGCCAGCCCTGGGTGGCGATGGTCAGCGGAATGGCGGCCAGCAGCGAACCGAGCGCGTAGAGGGTGACCAGCTGACCGGCCAGTGCGGGAGAAACGTCGAGACCAGCGCTGATTTCAGGTAGCAGGCCTGCTGGCAGGGTCTCGGTAAGGATGCAGATGAAGCCCGTCATCGCCAGGGCCAGTAGCGCTGAAACGGGAAGGGAATCGTTTTGTCGGGAGTCGGTCATGGTCTGTTTCTCAATATATGTATCGATCGGTATAAATGTAAGGTGCTGGATAGATCGTGGTCAATGACTTTTGTATCGACTAGTATTTATATCGTCAGGCAGGAGGATGGATATGGCACAGATGGGGCGCCCACGCACATTCGACCGCGATGCGGCAATCGTTCAGGCGATGCACCTGTTCTGGGAGCATGGCTACCAGGCCACATCCCTGAGCCAGCTCAAGGCTGGGATCGGTGGCGGCATTTCCGCCCCCAGTTTCTATGCAGCCTTCGGTTCCAAGGAGGCGCTGTTTGATGAGGTAGTGGAGCACTACATGAGCACTCACGGGCGGGTTACCGAGAGTCTCTTCGACAGCGATCTGTCGGCACGCGATGCCGTCGAACTGGCGCTGCGCCGCTCGGCCAGCATGCAATGCGAGACGGGGCATCCGCGAGGCTGCATGGTGGCCCTCGGGGTGATTGGCGTATGCACGCCGGAGCAGGGGACGACGGTGCTGAGCGAAGTCCGCAACCGTACTCGCAAGGGAATACGTGCCTGTATCGAGCGGGCAATCGCCGAAGGTGAGCTGGCAGCCGATACCGATGTACAGGCACTGACGTCGGCGTTCGACAGTTTCCTGCTGGGGTTGTCCACCCTGGCCCGCGACGGCATTGAGCATGCGGCGCTGGATGCTGCGGTCGGTCAGATCATGAAACTGTGGGACGGCTGCCGCGGATAGAGAGGCCGCTGCGATCTGCCTCTGGGAGAGGCGCCAGCAGCGTCTATGATCCGTACCAGCAAGAAGCCAGAACCTGTATTGGTCTTATTCGATAGTGCGGTCTATACGGGCGATCTCCCGCGCCGACAGCGCTCGCCAGTCATCCTCGGCAATGCCGTGATCCTCCAAAGCGGAGTGCATTGCCTCCTCCAGCGACAGCCAGAGGTGATCACCTTCGAACTGGCCGTTGGCATAGTCGGTGTATCTGATTTCCAGATACACCACGTCGTCATCCTCGCAGAGCAGCGCGAAGAGCACGATGGCCGTGACTTCTGGGCGCTGCGGGCAGGTTTTGTGGCATTCGGCGAACAGATAGTTGAGGCTCGGGAGATCGTTCATTGCTGTGCTCGATGGGGGGAGCCTGATCGTATCGCAAACGGCCCCTGAAGTGCCTTGCCGCTTTCAATCCCGCTCGAGCAGCAGCGCAACCCCCTGACCGCCGCCGATGCACAGGGTGGCCAGACCTTTCCTGGCGTCACGCTTGAGCATTTCGTGCAGCAAGGTGACCAGCACCCGGCAACCGGACGCGCCGATGGGGTGGCCGAGGGCGATGGCGCCGCCGTTGACGTTCACCCTGGAGGCATCCCAACCCAGCTCCTGGCCGACCGCCAGGGCCTGGGCGGCGAAGGCTTCGTTGGCTTCGATCAGGTCGAGTTGATCGAGCGACCAGCCGGCCTTTTCCAGGCTGCGGCGGGTGGCCGATACCGGGCCGATGCCCATGATCGCCGGGTCGACACCGGCGTTGGTGTACGCCTTGATCCTGGCCAGCACCGGCAGGCCCAGCGCTTCGGCCTTGCTGGCGCTCATCAGCAGCACCGCGGCGGCGCCGTCGTTGAGGCTCGAGGCGTTGCCGGCGGTGACGCTGCCGTCTTTCCTGAAGGCGGGTTTGAGCTTGGCCAGCGTGTCGGCGGTGGTACCGGCGCGGGGTTGCTCGTCGGTGGCGAAGGCGATGGGATCGCCCTTGCGCTGGGGAATCAGGATCGGGGTGATCTCGTCAGCGAAGCGCCCGGACTCGATGGCGGCCACGGCTTTCTGCTGGGAGGCTGCCGCGAAGGCATCCTGGGCTTCACGACTGATGGCGTACTTGTCCACCAGGTTCTCGGCGGTGATACCCATGTGGTAGTCGTTGAAGGCATCCCACAGACCGTCGCTGATCATGCTGTCGATCAGTTGCCCGTGGCCCATGCGCAGCCCGGTGCGCGCCTTGGGCAGCACGTAGGGTGCCAGGCTCATGTTTTCCATGCCGCCGGCGATGATCACTTCGGCGTCGCCACAGCGAATCGCCTGGGCACCGAGGTGCAGGGCCTTGAGCCCGGAGCCGCAGACCTTGTTGAGGGTCAGCGCTGGCACGGCATGGGGCAGACCGGCGCCGATAGCTGCCTGGCGGGCGGTGTTCTGGCCGGCGCCGGCGGTGAGCACATGGCCGAGAATCACCTCGTCGACCTGATTGCCATCCAGGCCGGTCTGCTCGAGCAGGCGACGGATCACTGCCGCGCCCAGTTCGGGGGCCGGAATATCCGCCAGCGAACCCTGGAAACTGCCGATAGCGGTACGGGTGGCGGCGACGATGACGACATCTTGCATGAGGCTTCTCCTGGCCGTAATGGTACCGGCTCTGTTGTTCTTGTCATGTTCGCGCAGCGCAGGCGGGCCATGCGTGGTGGCCCGATCTGCACTGCACGGAACTCAGAAAGTCATTTCCCTAACGTCGGGTGAGATCACCAGCTTGCCGGCGGTCTTGGCGACGATTTCCTCGATGCTGACGCCGGGCGCGTACTCATGCAAGACAAAGCTGCCGTTCTCGATGGTCAGGTAGCCCAGGTCGGTAAGCACCTTGCGGATACAACCGCAGCCGGTGAGCGGCAGGCTGCAGTGCTTGAGCAGCTTGGACTCGCCATCCTTGGACGCATGGGTCATGGTGACGATGATGTTGTCGGCGCCGGCTACCAGATCCATGGCGCCGCCCATGCCCTTGACCAGCTTGCCGGGGATCATCCACGAGGCGATATTGCCACGCACATCGACTTCGAAGGCACCGAGTACGGTGAGGTCGACATGGCCGCCACGAATCATGGCGAAGGACTCCGACGAGGAAAAGATCGACGCGCCGCGGCGGGCGGTGACGGTCTGCTTGCCGGCGTTGATCATGTCGGCGTCCAGCTCCTCCTCGGTGGGGAATGCGCCCATGCCGAGCAGGCCGTTCTCGGACTGCAGCATGACGTCGATGCCCTCAGGCACGTAATTGGCCACCAGGGTAGGAATGCCGATGCCCAGGTTGACGTAATAACCATCTTTCAATTCGCGGGCTACGCGCTGGGCCATCTGTTCGCGGGTGAGTGCCATGGCGGGTTCTCTTTTTTATATTCGATTGGTTGCGAGGACTGAGCGAGCTGGGAGCCGGCAAGGCGAAAGCGATTGCAATACCGCCGGATCGTCAGGTCTCATGCGCGCAGGGTGCGTTTTTCGATGCGTTTCTCGAAACTGCCCTGGATGATGCGATCCACGTAGATGCCGGGCGTGTGGATATGCGCCGGATCGAGTTCGCCGGGCTCGACGATTTCCTCGACTTCGACCACGGTGATGCGCCCGGCGGTGGCCACCACCGGATTGAAGTTCTGCGCGGTATGGCGGTACACCACATTGCCGAAGTGATCGGCTTTCCAGCCCTTGACGATGGCGAAGTCGCCGGTGATCGCGGGTTCGAGGATGTAGTGGCGACCGTCGATCTCGCGCGCTTCCTTGCCCTCGGCGACCGGTGTGCCGTAGCCAGTGGCGGTGAAGAAGGCGGGAATGCCGGCGCCGCCCGCGCGGATCTTCTCCGCCAGGCTGCCCTGGGGCGTCAGTTCAACCTCCAGCTCGCCATTGAGCAACTGTTGTTCGAACAGAGCGTTCTCACCGACGTAGGAGGCGACCATCTTGCGAATCTGCCGATCCTCCAGCAGCACGCCGAGGCCGAAACCATCGATGCCACAGTTGTTCGATACCACGGTCAGGTCACGCACGCCGCGGCGGCGGATCTCGGCGATCAGGTTCTCGGGAATACCGCAGAGGCCGAAGCCTCCGGCCAGTACGGTCATACCGTCAGTCAAACCGGCGAGGGCGGCCTCGTAGCTGTCTACACGTTTGTCCAATCCGCGCATGGTCAATGCACCTGTCGTTTTGTTAGGGGAACAGCCCAGAGCTTCTAGTGGTTGGTCTTATTTGTTAAGTTTGTTTTTTATTGGTTTTGATTTGGAAAACAAATAAATGACTGTGCGCCAGCTTCGTGCCTTTCTTGCTGTGGCTCACAGTCTGAGCTTCGCTCAGGCCTGCGAGCGCCTGCATCTGTCGCAGCCGGCCCTGAGCCTGGCGATCAAGAGCCTGGAGGAAAGCCTTGGCGGCCGCCTGCTGGCACGCACCACGCGCAGCGTAGCGTTGACGCCCGAGGGCGAAACGCTGCTGCCCATCGCCCGGCGGCTACTTGCCGAATGGGACGACGCCGAGGAGATCCTCCGCCAGCACTTCAGTCTGCAACGCGGGCGGGTTTCCGTGGCGGCCATGCCATCGTTCGCCGGCAACCTGCTGCCTGGCCTGCTCAAGGTGTTCAAGGCGCACTATCCGGGAGTGGATGTGGCCGTGCATGACGTGATCAACGAACAGGTCTGGGACATGGTTCGAACCCGCCGGGTCGAACTCGGCATCGGCTTCGAGCCACCGCAGTCCCTGGGGCTGGAGTTCACGCCGCTGTACGTCGACCGTTTCGTCGCCGTGGTGCCGACCGACTCGCCACTCGCCAAGGAAGCATCGCTGACCTGGGCGCAGTTGCTGCAATCGCCCTTCATCACCTTGCAGCGACCGTCCACGGTGCGCCTGATGCTGGAGGAGGCCTGCCATTTTTCCGTAGCCTTCGAGTGCCATCAACTGGTCACCGTTGGCCGCATGGTCGCCGAGGGCCTGGGCGTGAGTGTGGTGCCAGCTTTGTGCGTCGCCCAGATGCAGGCATCCGGCGCACGCTGCCTGCCGATTAGTGCACCTACCGTGGAAAAGCCCGTGGGGCTGCTGTCTGTGCCGCAGCATGAGTTGTCGGTGGCGGCCAAGGGGCTGGCGGAGAGCATTCTGCGCGCCGGGGTTGGTGTTTAGGGGCTGTTCACGACCTTTCCTGCAGTCGCAAAGTATTGACTGAAAGCGGCATGAATAGGCTGGTAAAAGGCGCAAGCGGCCTGTCGGTGACCCGCGTTGAACCATGGATCACGGCCTTCGGCCCCGGATTACGCCTGCGGCTAATCCAGGCTACGTTCTACAGCCCGTAGGATGGGTGAAACCCATCAATTTCCGATGGGTTTCACCCATCCTACGACAGGCCGCTTGCGCCGCATTCCAGCCATTACCTATGAAAGGGTGGCCGCTGCTAGAATGCGGCGCTTTGATCGTTTGTCCGGGATCGTCAATGGATCGTCCAGTCTTTCGTCGCTATTTTCTTCACCCGCGTTTCTGGCCATTGTGGCTGGGGCTGGGCTTGCTGTGGCTGATCGTGCAATTGCCCTACGGCGCCTTGTTGGGCCTCGGTCGCGCGCTGGGCTGGTTGATGTATCGGGTGGCGGGTTCGCGCCGCAAGATCGCCACACGCAATCTGGAACTGTGCTTCCCGCAGATGCCAGCTGCCGAGCGCGAGCAGTTGCTGAAGGAAAACTTCGCCTCTACCGGCATCGCCTTTTTCGAGATGGCCATGAGCTGGTGGTGGCCACGGGAAAAGCTCGCGCGCCTGGCACATATCGAAGGCATCGAGCACCTGCAGCAGGCCCAGGCCCAAGGGCAGGGCGTGATTCTCATGGCGATACATTTCACCACCCTGGAGATCGGTGCTGCATTGCTCGGCCAGGTGCATACCATCGACGGCATGTACCGCGAGCACCGTAACCCGGTGTTCGATTTCGTCCAGCGGCGCGGGCGTGAGCGCCACAACCTGGATGCTACCGCCATCGAGCGTGAAGACGTGCGCGCCATGATCAAGGTGCTGCGTGGTGGCCGGGCGATCTGGTACGCGCCGGATCAGGACTACGGCCCCAAACAGAGCCTGTTCGCGCCGTTGTTCGGCGTGCAGGCAGCCACGGTCACGGCGACCACCAAGTTCGCCCGCCTGGGCCGCGCCATCGTCCTGCCGTTCACCCAGCAGCGCCTGCCGGGCGGCCAGGGTTATCGCCTGACCATTCACCCGCCGCTCGCGGATTTCCCGGGCGAGACCGAGGAAGCCGACTGCTTGCGCATCAACGGCTGGGTCGAGCAGGCCATCGCCACCTGCCCAACGCAATACCTGTGGGCCCACCGCCGCTTCAAGACCCGCCCACCTGGCGAGCCCAAGCTCTACTGACAATCTCGAACTGGAATCGACGCGATGACGCAGGATGCCGTTAGCAACCCGGCCACCACCGGACTCATCCTCTCCGGTGGTGGTGCACGAGCGGCCTACCAGGTGGGTGTGCTGTCGGCGATTGCCGATCTGCTGCCCGATTCATCGCGCAACCCGTTTCCGGTGATCGTCGGTACCTCGGCCGGGGCGATCAATGCCGTCAGCCTCGCATGCGGTGCCCTGCATTTCTGCGAGGCGGTGCGCCGGCTGAGTGCCGTATGGCGCAGTTTTCACACGGATCAGGTGTACCGCAGCGACTGGCCGGGTGTGCTGCGCCAGGCCAGTCGTTTCGTCGGCCACAACATGCTCGGTCTCGGCAAGCAGGTGCCGGTGGCGTTGCTCGATAGTTCTCCGCTGGCCGGGCTGCTCGAACGTGAGCTGGACTTCTCCGGTATCGCCGCGGCGATACGTCACCGCCAATTGCGCGCGGTAGCCGTGACGGCGTTCGGTTATGAGTCGGCCCAGGCGGTGACTTTCTACCAGGGGCGGGCCGTCATCGATCCCTGGTTCCGCCATCGCCGCGTCGGTGTGCCGACCCGTCTGGCGCTGCCACACCTGCTGGCCAGTTCCGCCATCCCATTGATCTTCGAACCGGTGAAAATCAACCGCGAGTATTTCGGTGACGGTGCGGTACGGCAGATGGCGCCGATCAGCCCGGCGCTGCATCTTGGCGCCACGCGTGTGTTGGTGGTGGGCGTAAGCGACAATCCGGTGGGCGATCAGAGCAACTCAGGTGCATCGACCCCATGGCCTGCCGGAGGCATGCCGAGCCTGGCGCAGATCGCCGGGCATATGCTCAATAGCACCTTCATCGATAACGTCGAGAGCGATATCGAACTGTTGGCACGCCTCAATCAACTGGGGCGACTGGTACCCGCCGAGAAACGCAGCCGCAGCTACGGATTGACGCCGGTCGAGGTGCTGGTGATCTCGCCCAGCCAACCACTGGACGTGATCGCCGCCCGTCACCGACGGGAAATGCCCGCAGCGCTGCGCCTGTTCCTGCGTGGCCCCGGCGCAACCCGCGACAGCGGTGGCGGGGTGTTGAGTTATCTGCTGTTCGAGCCTGGCTACTGCAGCGAGCTGATTGAACTGGGCTACCAGGACGCCATGGCCAAGAAGGCCGAACTATGTGCTTTTCTCGGTATTGAGCCGGCGGCCGCGCAGACGCAGATCGGTTTGCTCTAAGCAACCTGCTCATGATCTTTCAAGACAGGTTTCTGGTATTCAGGCAGCAAAGTGGCGCAAGCGGACGTAGGGTGGATGACGCTCTTTTCATCCACCATTGCGATTGCAGAGTGGTGGACGGATAAAGCGTCGTCCACCCTACGAATGGCCGTTTGCGCCTTCAAGACCGTAGAACGTAGCCTGGATTAGCCGCAGGCGTAATCCGGGGCCGAAGGCCTGATCCTTCGTTCAACGCGGATCATCGACCGGCTGCTTTTGCCTTGTAGCAGCCCACACATGTCGTTCACTCCGAAGTTCACGAACACACAAGAGATCTAAGCGCCGGGTCAGTTGTATGGGCAGGCTCTCTGTTACCCGAAGCGTTGCATCTGCATTTCCTGCAATCGACTCAGGGTGCGGCGGAAGGCGAAGGACAGGTAGCCTTCGGTGTACAGCGCCTCCAGGGGCACCTCTGCCTCCAGATACAGCGGCACGCGACGGTCGTAGCACTCGTCCACCAGGGCGATAAAGCGGCGCACGGCATTGTCGTGGATCGACAATGCTGGCAAATGACGGTCACCGGCCACCACTCGCTCGGCGGCATCTTCGGTGCCGCGAGCGATCTTGGCGGGTCGTTGCCGCGCGCTCAGGGCAGGTACCTCGTCAAGCAGAATGGCCTTGAAGCGGTCGCACAGCAGGATGAAGTCCTGGGCAGAGAGCGGTTGCACGCAGAGCTGATCGAAGTTGCAATGCAACACGCTGTCGCTGTGCCGTCGCAGGCCAATCTGCCGGTGGTTGATGGTCAATGCCGCGTGGCTGATGGTTTCGCCGGCATTCAGCGAGTCGAATAGTGCGGGCAGGGCGCTCGGCTGGCCCGGCTCGCGAACCCAGTAGCGCTGGCACTGCTGGCCGGGATGCTGACGATGATCCTGGCTGCCGTCCACGGCGACCACCTGCATGTGCTGCTGCAACGCTGCTATCGCCGGCAGAAAGCGCTCGCGATTGTGGCCACCGGCGTACAACTGATCCGGCGGCTGGTTGGAAGTCGCCACCAACACCACACCTTCATCGAACAGTGAGCGGAACAGTCGGCCAAGGAGGATCGCATCGCCGATATCGCTGACGAACAGCTCGTCGAAACACAGCACACGGATCTCTCTGCCAAGCTCACGGGCCAACACGGTCAAGGGCTCGGCGGTGCCGCTCAGCTCGAACAGGCGACGGTGCACCCAGCGCATGAAATGGTGGAAATGTTGGCGCCGTGCCGGCACCTGCAGCGATCTGTAAAAGCTGTCCATCAACCAGGTTTTGCCGCGCCCGACCGGGCCCCACAGATAAACCCCTTGCGGCGTTTGCGCCGGTGATGCGTGCAGTGCGTCGTGGCAGGTCTGTAGCAAGTGCGCAGCGCGTAGCTGGGCGTCATCGGCGACGAAACCCTGATGCTCGATGGCGTGCTGGTATTGCTGCAGAGGCGAGCCGTCGCGTGTCGGCATGCTCACTCCTCGGGGGCCTGGAACAGGGCTTCGATACTCGACTCGAACAGCCGGGCGATCTTGAAGGCCAGCGGCAGACTGGGGGCGTAGCGGCCGGTTTCGATGGCATTGATGGTCTGCCGCGACACGCCCAGCTTTGCTGCCAGGTCGGCCTGCGACCAGCTGCGTTCGTTGCGCCGCTCGCGCACCTGGTTGATCACCGGTAGCGCCTCCAGGCGACAAGGGTGCCCAGTGCCCACAGAGGGCCCATCAGGCTCCACACCATGAACATCGACAGGCGCGGGAAACCGGCAACCTCCAGAAAACCGTAGCTGAAAGTGATCAGCGCGGTGCCGACGAAGGCGACTGCCAGCCCCTCCAGGTGGATCATCCGCGCCAGTTCGTCGAGCTGGCGAACCTGGCGGATCACCACCATGGCCACGGCGATCATGGGTAATATCGGCAGCAGGGCAGAGATGGTGCGCAGCGAGCCTTGCGCAAGATTGGCGAGCAACAGGGTGCTGATCACCACTGCGCTGATGTAGGCGGCCATCGCCAGGGCGAAGTGCACGAGGAAACGGTTATGGCTCATGGCGCATCCCTTGTATGGAAAGTGTGCTTTACATTAAGGGGTGACCTGTCTGTGAGTCAAGCATGCTTTACATCGTGCTGTGAGGCTCGCATGGTTTCGTCTAGCATGGGCGCCGTTTTTACCGGATGGGCTGAGCATGCTGCCGCGCAAGATTCGTATGAGTGACCTCGACGCCTTTCATGAACTGTTCAGCCTGGTGGCGGCGGAGGGGCTGTACTCGACTCGCCCAAGTGCGCCGCCGAAGGCCGTGATAGCCCGTGCCCTGGAGCGGGCAGACGAGGGTGGCTGGGCGGTTTATGTAATCGAACATGAAGGGCGGATCATCGCTACCGCCGAAGCCTATCCGGATAACTACTGCCGGCCCGAGGGTGATGCGGCGGTGGGCATTCTCGGTATGCAGGTGCATGCCAACTGGCGGCGTCAGGGGCTGGGCAAGCGCCTGCTGGAACGCGTGATCAGGCATTGCCGGGAGCAGGGCATGCGCTGCATCGAGTTGACGGTGCTCGAATCCAATCAGCCGGCGATAGCCCTGTATCTCAAGTACGGTTTCGTCTGGCTGGAAGATCTGTCGCCGTGCCATCTGCCGGGTGGCCAGGCCGATCTGCCGCAACGTATGCGTCTCGCTCTAGCCTAGGCCTTAGAACCTGTTCACGATCTTTCGACGAAATTCCATGTGCAATGACAGCAAATGGCGTAAACGGCCACCCGGAATGTTGTGTCGAATACGCCGGCCAAATATCGGATTACGCTTCGCTAGGCTGCGCGCCCCGATCCAACCTACGGTTCGTCGTGCCCCGAACGTAGCCTGGATTAGCCGCAGGCGTAATCCGGGGCCGAAGGCCTGTCCATGGTTCGACGCGGGTCATAGAGGGGCCGCTATTGCCGCCGATCCATAGGGATACGGGATCCCAACTAAAGATTATGAACAGGCTCTTACAGCATCTCCGGCTTGAAGCGCCCGCGTCGGCTGATCCAGTCGCCAGCCACCATGAACTCGCCATCGCCGCGGTAATGCACGGTCTTGGGCCGCTTTGGCGAAACGGCAACGTGGGCCTTGACGATGTCCCAGATGAACAGGCCGTGGCGGTCGATCTGGCTGGCATCGGCCAGGCGGCATTCGAAGTTGGCGTAGCACTCGTCGATCAAGGGTGCGTCGACCCGTTCAGCCGGTTTTGCGGTGAGACCGAAGCGCGCGAATTTGTCGACCTCGGCGCCGCTGCAGTTACCGATATCGACCAGCGTATCGACGATGTCCAGGGTCGGCAGATTGATCACGCAGGCTTCGCTGTTTCTGATCATCTCGAAGCTGTGGTTGGCCTCCCAGATGTAGCAGGCGAAAGATTGAAAGCCGATCATCATGTGCCAACCCATGGTCATGATGTTGTGCTGTCCCTGCCAGCTGGAACTCACCAGCACGATGGGGCCGGGTTCCAGGTAGCGGCGCACGTCGTCCAGCGGGTGGTCTGTCTTGCGATAGCGTTTCATCGACTCTGCTCCTGTGATGACAGTGGCATGTGCTGAAGTGGACAAGTGCTTGGCGGCCAGTGTTCGATTGAATCGGCTTGCAGGCACTGCTGATGAGTCACTAACCTGCACCTCGAACATTCTTGCCCGCAGGAGCGCTGTGCGTGTCCATCCGTCCCAGACAAGCTGCCGACAATCCACGACTGCTCGAAATCTGGCACCGTGCGGTGCTGGCGACCCATGACTTCCTCTCGGCCGAGGACGTCGAGACGTTGTATTGCCAGGTGCGCGACCTTTATCTGGATGCTGTAACCATCTTGGTCTATCGACTCGATGACGGGAGCGTGGCCGGCTTCATCGGCCTGGGCGAACGTCATGTGGAAATGCTCTTCGTCGATCCGCAGCTGCATGGCCAGGGCATCGGCTCACGGCTGCTCGATGATGCCCGGGCACGCCTCGGCGACCTGACGGTGGACGTTAACGAGCAGAACCCGGCGGCCCATGATTTCTATCGCCGTTATGGTTTTCGTGACATCGGCCGTAGCGCCACCGATGGGGAGGGGCGGCCGTTTCCGCTGATCCATATGGCGCTTTGATTTCAGGGCTTGGCGAATAGGGTGCTGGTCATGTGGTCGATGAATACTCTGAGCTTGGGTAACGCATATTTGCTGTTAGGCCAGAGCATCCAGAAAGCGCCGTTGCGTTCCATATGATCCACCAGCACCGGTTGCAGGCGACCAGAAGCGATATCTTCAGCGATCAGAAAATCCGGCAGACAGGCAATGCCGAGCCCGCTGCGGGTAACCCTGAGCAGACTGTCGAGGGTATTGCAGATCACGCGCTGCTTGAGCGCGTGTTGCAGATCCGCGTTCACGCCCTGCAGCGGCCAGCGTTCGAGCTTGCCGCTGGCGTGGAAGCGGTACATCAGGCAGGCATGGTCGAGCAGATCCGCCGGCTGCTTCGGGATGCCGTGGCGATGCAGATAGTCGGGGCTGGCCACCAGCTGTTGTGCAAAGGTGCCGAGTTGCCGGGCGGTCAGCCGGGAATCCTGCATGGGGCCCGTGCGGATCACCGCATCGAAGCCTTCTTCGAAGACATCCACCATGCGATTGGAGAGGTCGATGTCCAGTTCGATTTGTGGGTAGTGCTGCATGAAATCGATCAGCACCGGCATCACCAGTTCACCGACTCGCGGCATGCTGATACGCAAGCGCCCGCTGGGGCCCTCGGCGGCACTGGTGAGTTCCAGCTGCGCCGCTTCCAGTTCGCATAATACACGCCGGCAGCGTTCGAGAAAGCGCTGGCCTTCGGCCGTCAGCGTCATGCTGCGGGTGCTGCGGTGCAGCAGGCGTACACCCAGGCGCTGTTCCAGCCGGGCGATGCTCTTACCCACCGCTGAGGAGGAAATGCCGAGCTGGCGCCCGCTTTCGGTGAAGCTGCGCGTATTGGCGACCTGCACGAATACGCCGATGCCGCTGAGGTTGTCCATCCTGGATTCCATCATGGGCGCAAATCGCCAATGCGTTGGATTAAGGACAAGAATGTCCGATAAGTTGCGAACCTTAGCCTGTTTTTCTCGACAGCGCTGCTGCCTAACCTGCTGACCTGGTCGATTGGCCGCATCCCGCTGCGCCGAGACCTGCCACAGGCGTTTTCCATGTATACCGATGAACATTCCCTTGCCGCAGCTCAGGTAGCCTCTGGGCGCGAGCGTTTGCCACTGAACGGTTTGCTGGTGTTGGCGGGAGCCGGCTTCATCACCATCCTTACCGAGGCGCTGCCAGCCGGGCTGCTGCCGCAGCTGAGCGCGGATCTTGGCGTCAGCCAGGCCATGGTCGGGCAGATGGTGACGCTCTATGCGCTGGGTTCCCTGCTAGCTGCGATACCGCTGGTGATGCTGACTCGCAACTGGCGTCGGCGGCCGCTATTGCTGACCGCCATTGGGGGATTCGCGGTGGTCAACCTGGTGACGGCGCTATCCAGCCATTATCCGCTGACCCTGGTCGCGCGGTTTTTCGCCGGCGTGTTCGCCGGCTTGCTGTGGGCGCTGGTCGCCGGATATGCGGCGCGCATGGTGGCTTCTCATCTGCAAGGGCGGGCCATTGCCGTGGCGATGGTCGGCACGCCGCTGGCGCTGTCTCTCGGCATACCGGCGGGCACCTTTCTCGGCGGTGTGCTGGGTTGGCGTTACACCTTCGTGCTGATGAGCGTGCTGACGCTGGTTCTGCTGGTGTGGGGGCGCATCGTCTTGCCGGACTTTGCCGGGCAGCGCAGCACCGGCCCACTGCCTGTCGGTCGGGTGTTTCGCCTGCCCGGCGTGCGTCCGGTGCTATTCACCATCCTCATCTATGTGCTGGCCCACAACCTGTTCTACACCTACATCGCCGCGTTTCTGTCTCCCCTCGGCATGGTCGCGGAGGTGGATCGGGTGCTGCTGGCGTTCGGTCTGTCAGCGCTGGTGGGCATCTGGCTGACCGGTATGTTGATCGACCGTTGGCTGCGTGTGCTCAGCCTGCTGAGTGCCGCGGTACTGGCGCTGGCCTGCGTGATGTTGGCCATGTCGGGTTCTTCTGCCCTGCTGGTGTATGCCGGCGTAGCGGCCTGGGGGCTGGCGTTCGGTGGCGTCGCCACGCTGTTTCAAACCGCCTCCATCCGGGCGGCAGGTGACGATGCGGATGTCGCGCAGTCGATGTGCGTGACCGCCTGGAACCTGGGCATCGCCGGAGGAGGGCTGTGCGGCGGCATACTCCTGCAAAGCGTGGGGGGCGCTGCATTGCCATGGGGGGGCGCAGGCTTGGCGCTGTTGGCATGGCTGATCGTGTACAAGGCCGGCGAACACGGCTTTACTCGAGGACGTTGAACCTCGCACGATGCCGATCGATCCGACAAGCCGAACGAATCGGCGCAGATGCCTGTCCCCATGATAGGGCCTGTTGACGTTCCAGCACGACCGCGCCGGAGCCCGTTTTGCCGCGAGGCAAGGGCCGCGCCCGCTCCCGGCGGGCTTGCGGCATTTCCCACATCCATGTGGGTCACACAGCCGCGAAGTTTAGTGGGCTAAATGAGCCGGCGAGAAACGCAGCATCGCGGCAAAACGGGCCCGGCCCTTCGGGTGGGGCCGCCTAGGTTGCGCGGGAAATCTCGCCATGCGTTGTTGGAGGACTTGGCAAGGGAACAACCATTGCCGGCGTCCTCCGCCTAGCGGATCGCCGCCCGGCCTTGCGAGATTTCTCGCAGCAACGCGGCTTGCGCTGAAACGTCAACAGGCCCTAGATCCCACTCGAACCATGGAGGCAGCATGCGTATCACTCTTCCCACCCTCGGCTTCGGCGGTGCACCGCTCGGCAACATGTTCCACCCGATCGACGAAGACCGCGCCCAGGCGACCCTGGACGCCGCGTGGAAGTCGGGGATTCGTTACTACGACACCTCGCCACATTACGGCGCAGGTCTTTCCGAGGAGCGTTTCGGGCGTCTGTTGCAGGGCAAACCACGCGATGAGTTCGTGCTCAGCAGCAAGGTCGGGCGCCTGTTGCAACCCGCCGACAAGCCGGAGAACGCCAAGCCTTTCACCCATGAGCTGCCCAACCGGCGTGTCATCGACTATTCGGCGGACGGTGCGCGGCGCTCCATAGAGAGCAGTCTGCAGCGCCTGGGCGTGGATCGTCTCGATGTGGTGTTCATCCACGACGTGTCCGAGGATCAGCACGGCCCGAAATGGCGTGAGTACTTCGCCGAAGCGATGCAGGGCGCAGCGGTTGCGCTGACGAAAATGCGCGAGGAAGGGCTGATTCGTGGCTGGGGGCTGGGCGTCAATCTGGTCGAGCCCTGTCGCCTGGCGCTGCAACAGTCCGATCCCGATGTGTTCCTGCTGGCCGGTCGCTACACCTTGCTCGACCATCGTGTGGCGCTCGATACCCTGTTTCCGCAATGCGCCGAGCGCGGCGTCGGCATCGTCGTTGGCGGGCCATTCAATTCCGGCGTTCTGGCCGGTGGCGAGCACTACGAGTACGACCGGATTCCCGATGATATCCGCCGCAAGACCGAACGCCTGCGCGCCTTGAGCGAGCAATTCGGTATCGACACCCGCGCCGCTGCGCTGCAGTTCTGCCTGGCCAACCCGGTGGTGCAGTCGGTGATTCCCGGCAGTGCCAATCCGCAGCGGCCTGCGCAGTACGTGCAGCAGCTCGACGCAGCGATCCCGGCCGCGTTCTGGCATGCATTGCGCGAGGAAGGCATCGTTCCGGAGGACGCTCCGCTACCGGCCTGATTTCAGGCGTTCGGTTCGGCCAATGCCCGTTGGTACACCGCCAGGTCATTGGCCGAAAAGCAGCAGAACACTACCTCGACGATACCCGGATGATTGGCCAGCTCGGCCTGTACCGTGGTGATCGCGATCCGTGCTGCCTGATCGATCGGATAGCCGTAGATACCGGTGCTGATGCTGGGAAAGGCAATGCTGCTCAGCCCCTGTTCGGTGGCCAGGCGCAAGGCGTTGCGGTAGCAGGATGCGAGCAGTTGTGGCTCGCCCTGAGTGCCGGAGCGCCATACCGGCCCGACTGTGTGGATGATGAAGCGGGCGGGCAGGCGATGACCTCTGGTCATTTTTGCTTCACCGGTCTTGCAGCCGCCGAGCAGGCGGCATTCATGCAGCAGCTCACTGCCGGCGGCGCGGTGAATCGCCCCGTCAACGCCGCCACCGCCGAGCAGTGAGGAATTGGCCGCATTGACGATGGCATCCACATCCAGGGTGGTGATGTCGCCCTGCAAGGCGATGAGGCGCGCGGACATGCTTCGGCTCCTGGGACAGAGTGGTACTGCTGATCCGACAGATCGGCCAGAGGAATGTTTCTCCAGAGATAGCATTCGTCGGGAACGGATATTGCTCTATCTGTTAGCAAGAGGATTATCCATGGCTAGCAAGATGCATTTCGAACCTTGACAGCCAAATCCTGCACCAGGGCCATGTTCCCCATGGGGCGGATGGCAAGGGACATAGACAGCGCTAGCGCAGTCAGGTAGCCACGGCGTATTTACCCGGCCCACGAGGCTGGCGGATAATGCGCCAGCCGTAGCGTTTGCGGCGAGCCATCAGGGGTCGCCTGCGTTGGATCAGAGGAAAAGATGGCTGCGAAGACCGTCACCAGCAAGCAAGTCGAAGTACAGCGCATCGTCGATGTGCTGTTCAAGGCCATCGCCCAGCATCGCTTGCCACCCGGGACGCGGCTGATCGAAGCGCAGATCGTCGAGACCCTGCAGGCCAACCGCAACCATGTACAGGTAGCCCTGCAGCGTCTGGCCTTGCAGCGCGTCGTCACCATCGAGCCGAACCGTGGCGCCATGGTCGCTCAACCCAGTGCCAAGGAGGCGCGCGAGATCTTCGCCGCACGGCGTGCCATCGAGCGGGCGATCGTCGAAAGCATCACGCCGACGATCATGCACAAGCAGCGTCAGCGGGTGGCCACGCACATGAGCAATGAGCGCAAGGCCACCAATGCTACCGATCGCCGCGCCATCGTTCGCGAGCTGAGCGAGTTTCACCTGATGCTCGGCGAGATCAGCGGCAATTCGGTGCTCAGTGAAATCCTCGCCAACCTGATGGTGCGCAGCTCACTGATCGTCGCCCTTTACCAGCGCAACGATGTGCCGTCCTGCGCTTCGGACGAGCATCAGGAGATCATCACCGCCCTGGAGAAGGGCGATCATGAGCGGGCTGCCGCGGTGATGCTGGAGCACCTGGGCGAACTCGAAGATCAACTGGATCTGGACGATCAGGCCGAGCCCGAGATCAATCTGCGCCAGGCCCTGGCCGGCCTTTGATACTGCCCTGCAGCGCCGCCCTTTCCGAATCGCTCGAGAGCCCGGCCTTCAAGGTCTGAGCAGACGCGCCTGTGCCCGTTCGAAGGTCTTGCGCCCGGCCTTGTAGCCCATCAGCGGTGGGCTGATCTCGGCCACCACCGCAGCCGGCGAGGGGGCGTCGAAGACGATGAAATCCGCCCGGCAACCAGGCGTCAGGCCGTAGTCGGGCAGGCGCAGCAGGCGTGCCGACTCACTCGATACCCAGCCCAGGCAGCGCAGCAGTTCGGCTTCGGTGGCCAGTTGGCTGACGTTGGCGAACAGGTTGGCCTGGCGCACCAGCGAGGCATCTCCGTAAGGCGTGAAGGGGTTACCGATATTGTTGCTCGACAGCGAGCAGGTCACCCCGCAGGCGTGCAGGTGCTGCAAGGGCGCCAGGCCACGGGGCTTGTTGTGGAAATGCTCGCGCCCGGTCAGAAACAGGTCGGTACTGGGCAGGCAGGTGACCTGCACGCCGGCTTCGGCCAGCGACTCGGCGACTGCCAGCAGGGTGTCCCGGGGCAGCGCCGACAGCTTGGTGACATGACCGATGGCCACCCGGCCGCCCCAGCCGTGCTGGTGGGTGCAGCGGATCACTTCGCCGATGGTCATGCCTTCCGGGTTCAGGTCGAAGTCCAGGTGGAAGTCCAGGTCGCGGTCGAACTCGACCGCCAACTCGAACAGGCGGCGAATCTGCGCGATGGGCTCGGCGTCGGTGTAGGGACAACCGCCGAGCACTTCGGCGCCCAGGGCCAGGGCCTCGCACAGCAAGGCTTCGGTGCCGGGGTTGTTGAGCAGGCCTTCCTGAGGGAATACGCAGATTTCCAGGCTGATGGCCCAGGCATAGTCCGCCTGCAGGCGGCGCACCGCGTTGAAGCCGGTAAGGCCGATCTGCGGGTCGATTTCCACATGGGTGCGCATGTGCGTGGTGCCCTGGGCGATGGCTTTTTCCAGCACCTGGGCGCCACGCTGGTAGACGTCCGCCTCGCTGAAGTCGGCCTTGGCCGCACGGGTCTGGGCGATGGCCTCGGCCAGGGTGCCTTCCTCCAGCTGGCAGCGCTGCATGATACAGGCCTTGTCCAGGTGGATATGGGTTTCCACCAGGCCGGGCAGTAGCAGCTTGCCGCCCAGGTCGAGCGTTTCACCGGCCGCGACAGTGGTGCTCAGGGCGCCGACGAAGCGGCCATTCTCTACGTACAGTGTCTGCAACGCTTGGCGGTCGTCGCCCAGGCGTGCGTTGATGATTTTCAGGGCATTCATGCGGCCGCTCCTTCGCCCAGGTAGGCCGCTTCCAGTTCCGGGTCGCCACGCAACGCTTCGGCGCTGCCGGATTTGACGATGCGCCCGGTTTCCAGCACGTAGGCGCGGTCGGCCACCTGCAGGGCGAGGTTGGCCATCTGGTCGACCAGCAGCAGGGTCACGCCTTCGTCGCGCAAGGCGGCGAGGGCGTCGTACAGCTCGCCGATCATCGCCGGCGACAGGCCCAGGGACGGCTCGTCGAGCAAGAGGATCTTCGGTTTGGCCATCAGCCCACGGCCGACCGCGACCATCTGCTGCTCGCCGCCGGAGAGCAGGCCGGCCGGGCTGTCGATGCGCTCGCGCAGGCGCGGGAAGCGGCGCAGGATGGCTTCGATTTCCGCGTCGGCGTCGAAGGCCTCCTTGCGCGAGTAAGCGCCGAGCAGCAGGTTGTCGCGCACGCTGAGCTGGCCGAACACCTGGCGGCCCTCCGGCACCAGGGCCAGGCCGCGGGCGGCGATGGTGCTGGCGTCGGCGTGCTCGATGTTTTCGTCGTCGAGCAGGATGCTGCCACCACTGGCTTTGTGCAGCCCGGCCAGGCACTGCAGGATGCTCGACTTGCCCGCGCCATTGGCGCCGAGAATGGCGATCAGCTCGCCCGGGTTGACCACGATATTGACCTTGTCCACCACCGGCGCGGCGCCGTAGTCGATGACCAGATCCTTGATGTACAGGCGCGCATCGCGCGAGCCATCCCAGGCTTCGGCGCGCGGGGTGGCCTGGTAGCGGGTGCCGCCGAGGTAGGCGGCGATGACCCGCTCGTCCTTGCGCACCTCGTCCGGTACGCCCCAGGCGATGGGTTTGCCGGCGTCGAGCACCAGCAGGCGTTCGGACACCGCCATGACCAGGCCCATATCGTGCTCCACCAGGATGACCGCGATACCGAACCCGGCGAGGGTCTTGAACAGGCTGGCCAAGCGGTCGGTATCGCTGCGGCTGAGACCGGCGGCCGGCTCGTCGAGCAACAGCACGCCGGGGCGCGTGGCCAGGGCGCGGGCGATTTCCACCAGGCGCCGGTCGACGTGCGCCAGGTCGTCGGCCGGGGTGTTGACCGAGCCCTGGTAGCCGACCAGGGTCAACAGTTGCAGGGCCAGTTGCCGCCGGGTGTCGCTGGCGCAGGTGAAGGGCAGGCCGAGGCGGCCCTGCTGCATGGCCACCAGCAGGTTTTCCAGCACCGACAGCTCGCCGAACAACTGGGTGGTCTGGTAGGTGCGGGCGATGCCGGCGCGGGCGATTTTCCACGCCGGCAGGCCAGCCAGTGGGCGGCCAAGGTCGATGCTGCCGCTGTCCGGTGCGTAGAAGCCGCTGATCATGTTCAGCACCGTGGTCTTGCCCGCGCCGTTGGGGCCGATGATGCTGGTGATACTGCCGGGTGGCGCCTGCAGGCTGACGTTCTGCGCCGCCTGCACGCCGCCGAAGCGAATGCCGATGTCCTTGACCTGCAGGCCGCTGCGCGCCGGGGTGTCCTGCAGGAAGAACGCGCTCAGCTGTGCCGGGTCGAACGCGGGCGGCGCGGCCTGGTGCCTGGGGCGCAGCCACAGGCTGGCCAGGGTACCGAGCAGGCCGCGCGGCGCCGCCCAGAGCACGCTGAGCAGCAGCAGCGAGAAGATCAGCAGGCGGTACTCGGCGAAATCCGAGAGCATTTCCGGCAGCAGCACGATCAACAGGGCGCCGAGCAGCGGGCCGAACAGGGTGCCGCTGCCGCCGACGATCACCGCCAGCACGAACAGGATCGACTGCGAGAAGGGGAAGGACGCCGGGTTGATGAACATCATCAGCGGCGCTACCAGGGAGCCGGCCAGGCCGGTGAGCAGGGCGGACAGGGCGAAGGCCAGGGTCTTGGTCTGCACCGGGTTGAAGCCGAGGGAGCGGGCGGCGATTTCCGCCGACTTCACCGCGCGCATGGCCATGCCCCAGCCACTGTGGCGCAGGCGCTGGAACAGGGCCAGGGCCGCGATCATCAGGGCCGTGGCGATCAGCGCCATGCTCACACTGGGGTCGAGGCTGCCGATTTCCGGCATGGGGATGCCCATCAGGCCATTGGCGCCACCGGTCAGCGAGCGCCATTCGATCAGGCCGTGGTGCACCACCAGGGCGAAGGCGATGGTGATCATCGCCAGGTACGGGCCGCTGACACGCAGCGCCGGAATCGCCAGCAGTGCGCCGATGGCGCCGCAGGCCAGGCCGGCGGCGATCATCGCCAGGCCCAGGGGCAGGCCGGCCATGGTCAACAGCGCCGAGACATAGGCGCCAATGGCGTAGAAGGCGATATGGCCGAAGGAGATCTGCCCGCTCAGGCCGATCAGGATATTCAGGCCCACGCCGACCACCACGGCCAGCGCGCAGAAGGTGAAGACCAGCAGCGAGTAGCTGTCGAGCAACAGCGCCATGGCGCCGCAGGCCAGGGTCAGCAGGGCGAGGGAAACGGGGGCGAACAGCGAATTCTTCAGGGTCATACTTTCACCAGGGTCTTGCTGCCGAACAGGCCGTTGGGGCGCAGCGCCAGGGCCAGGATGACCAGGGCGAAGGTGAACAGCTGGGTAAAGGCCGAGCCGAAGTAGATGGTCACCAGGGCCTCGACCAGGCCGAACAGCAGGCCGGCGGCGAATACCCCGCTGGCGCTGGCGATACCGCCGAGAATCGCCACGGCGAAGGCCTTGAGGCCGAACAGCATGCCCATCTCCGCGTTCACGCTGAACAGCGGGGCGATCAACAGGCCGGCAATCGCCGCGAACACGGTCGACACGGCAAAGGCCACGGCGACCACGCGGTTGACGCGGATGCCCATCAGCATCGCCGCCCTGGGGTTCTGCACGCAGGCTTCCAGTACCTTGCCCAGGCGGGTGTAGCGGCGCACCAGGAACAGCGCCAGGGCGATGGCGCCGCCCACCAATGGGATCAGCAACTGCAGCACACCGACGTTGTTGCCCAGCAGTTCCAGATGCTGGTTGGCCAGCGCCGAGGTGAACTGCCGCGGCTCCTTGCCGAAGGTGAACAACGCCAGGTTGTCCACCAGGATGCCCGCCGCCACCGTGGCCATCAGCCAGGCTTCGGAGCCCCGCGAATGGAAGGGCCGCACCAGGAAGCGTTCGATGGCCAGACCATAGATCGCGCACAGCGTCAGGGTCGCCGGGATCGCCAGCCACAGCGGCCAGCCCCAGGTGATGTAGAAGCTGTAGCCGAGCACGGCGCCAACCATCATGGCGCTGCCCTGGGCGAAGTTGACCGTACGCGAGACCACGTAGGTGATGTGGAAACCCAGTGCCAGCAGCGCGTACATGCTGCCCAGCCCGAGCCCGGTGATGATGGCGGCGGTGATCATGACGATAGTCCTCGGGGCGGGCCGTCAGGCCCGCCCGTTTACGGCTTCAGGGTGCGAGTGGAACGATGCGACCGTCGACGAACTGGGTGAAGACGTAGTCGTCCGGGCCCAGGGCGTCGTGCTTGCTCGGGGTGAAGGGCTGCTGGTAGTCCTTGATCAGGCCCTGGTAGCTGTCGATCGCGTAGAAACCGTCGCGCACCTTGCTGCCCTGGGTATCGCCGGCCTTTTCGATGGCGGCGGCGGCCAGGTACATGGCGTCGTAGGCATTGGCGATCCCCACTGCCGGGGTCACGTCGGCCAGGCTCTTGATCTCCGGGAAGCGTTGCTTGAGGGCGGCCAGCACGCTGTCGCCCTTGGCGCTGTTGTTCTCGGTGAACACATAGGTCTGGATGAAATGCACGCGGCTGGCGTTAGGGCCAGCCAGCTCGCTGAAACGCCCGCCCGCCGGCCCCCAGTGCGAC